>JAUDUO010000003.1:0-406505 GCA_032468405.1 Staphylococcus chromogenes | reverse complement strand
ACGAGGAAAAACCCGCCACCACAAAAAATTGAGTACTAATGCTTACACAGACCACTCCTGGCCTGCCGGCACCAACACACAACCATAAAAAACCACACCCACCCCACAAAAACAGGGCAAATGCAAAAAATAAGTACTTGATACGCTATTGAGTTCTCAAACAACATGTGTACGCTCACCCGAAATTAACCTGAAGTTAACTTCCTCGAAGCGACTTGTTTAACCATAGTGATTGACGTTTGAAGTGTCAACCCCTGTGGCTACCAGCATGACCGGCAACCTGAGCGGTTGCTGTCTCGCTGACTTGGAATAAGTTACGCATTCACTAAAACAAAAGCAAATCTGCTGGTAAAGAAGGGTTTTAGTGGTAGCAAGCTAGCTTGCCGAAGGGGCCGTCGATTACTTGCACAGGGGTTTCGAAGATCTCGGTGAGGATGTCCGACTGCAAGATGTCGTCGACAAGCCCGAAGCGGACTACCTTGCCGCCTTTCACCGCGCAGATGTAGTCGGCGTAGCGTGCGGCGAAGTTGATGTCATGAAGTACGACGACGATAGTGCGGCCGAATTCATCGGCGGCCCGGCGCAGATGCTGCATCATTTGGACGGAATGCGCCATGTCCAGATTGTTGAGTGGTTCGTCTAAAAGGACGTAGTCGGTTTCTTGTGCAAGCACCATTGCTACGTAGGCACGCTGGCGCTGGCCACCGGAAAGCTCGTCTAGGTAGCGTCCTTCGAGATCGGAAAGCCCTAGGAAATCGATGTAGCGGGAGATGATTTCTTCATCCACCGTGGTCAAACGGCCGCCAGAATGCGGGAATCGGCCAAACCCAACTAGCTGTCGCACAGTAAGACGAGTGATGAAGTGGTTTTCCTGGCGCAGGATTGAGACGACGCGGGCCAAATCCTTGGACTTGGTGGACGACACATCAAAACCGGCGACCTCGATCACGCCGGCATCCAGGTCGAGCAGCCGACCAATCATGGTCAGCAACGTAGACTTGCCGGCCCCATTCGGGCCAACCAACGCGGTAACACCCGAGGCCGGGATGTCTAGCGACACCGGCCCAATAGTGGTTTCCGCTGAGTAGTCCTTAACGACGTCACTAAGAGTAATCACAATCGGCCTTTCTTCATCAGTACGACCAAGAACACCGAACCGCCAACGAGTTCAATGATGATCGACACAACGCCCTGGGCGTAAAAGATGTGGTTCATTACAAAGTAGGCGCTGGTCAACACCGCAAAAGCTATCAGCGCAGCCATCGGAAGGATCAACCGATGATCAAAGGTATCGGCGACCTGGTACGCCAAGGTGGCCACCAGGAAACCCAAAAACGTCATCGGTCCAACCAAAGCGGTGGAGGTGGAGACCAGGATGGACACCATAATGAGGAAGAAAATCGAGTTGCGCCGATGGTGAACCCCAAGGTTCGTCGCCACATCCGAACCGAGCGCCACCACGTTCAATGCTCGCGAACGAATCAGGATAATTGCAACGCTGCAGGCAACCAGGATTGCCGCCGGCGCAATAATTTCGGAATCTGCATTAGTCACCGAGCCGAACATCTTCGCCGTGAGCAAGTCGAATTCGCTGGGCGAAAGCAGCCGCCGCATGAACGTCGACAAGCTTGCCATGCCTCCGCCCAAAATGATGCCAATAAGGAGCATGACCTGCATATTCGCGTGCCGGCCGGTCAGCAGCCAGCCATAAAGTACCAACGAAAAACCCACCATGAGCACAACTTGGGTAACAAATTGTGGCACGCCGGTGAAGTTCAGTAAGCCAGAAATGCCAAAGAAGTAGACGGTCGCGGTTTGGATGACCATATACAGCGCTTCAAACCCCATGATCGATGGAGTAATGATGCGATTGTTCGTCACCGTTTGGAAAGTCACCGTCGCGCTGGCCTGGGCGATCGCGACGATCGCCATCACGATCACCGCGGTTGCGCGCCGCTCAGCGATCAACCAAAACCCGGGTGTACCAAAGGGCATCGGATTCTTCCACGCCAACAAACCAAAAGCGCACGCCCCAGCCAAAACGATCAGCGCGCCCAGGACCACCCAATAACGACGCTGCCCCGCCGCCGAGCCAAAGCTTATCGACGCCCGCCGCTCGGCCCTATCCGCCGATAACAAACTAACCACGACGCTGCTGCTTCAACACGAGGAAGATGAAAACAGCGGCACCCAGCACGCCCAGCACCAAGGACACCGGCACCTCAAACGGCATGATGAGCACCCGACCGATGATGTCGCACAACGTAATCAGCCCGATCCCCAGCAGGCACACCCACGGCAGATTAGAACGGAGGTCATCGCCGCGGAGCATGCTCACCAAATTAGGCACAATGAGCCCAAGGAAAGGCAGGTTGCCCACTACTACGGTGACGACACCTGCGGCGATTGCCACCAGCATGGTGCCAATCAGCACAATGCGCTGGTAATTGACGCCCACATTGGTGCAAATGTCTTGCCCCAGCCCAGCCACGGTCAGCCGATCTGCCAGGACAAACACCCCGAGCACTACCAGCGCGACGATCCACAGGACCTCATACTGCCCCTTGAGCACCGCAGTAAAGCTGCCAGCGAACCACGAACTGAGTGATTGCAGCATATTGAATTTGATCGCTACAAAGGTCGACAGTGCGCTCACTACTGCGCCGAGCATAATGCCGACGATCGGCACGATGAGCGACGAGCGCAACGCCACTTTTTGCAGAAACGCGAAGAACACCATCGTGCCAATAAAAGCGAAAGCAACTGCGCCGATCATTCGAGGCAAAATTCCCGCCCCAGGGAACGCCAACATGACAAAAAGCAAGCCCAAGCCAGCCCATTCCGTGGTGCCAGTGGTCGTTGGCTCCACGAATCGATTCTGGGTGAGCAGCTGCATGACCAAACCACACATCGCCATAGCGGCCCCAGCGAGGACGAGTGCAATCGTGCGCGGCACGCGGGTGATCGCAAACATTCGCGCACCGTCCGGGTTACCGAAGATGTCGTACACCCCGACGAACAAACTGCCTGTTACTAAAGCGGCCACCAGCAGCAGGCCTACCACGAGTTTTGCGTCGAAAAGCTTGGCTCTGGTGTGCGTGCGCGTCTCTGCGCGAAGCGGTGCGTTCGCGCGGGTGAGTGTGGCTGTGGTCATGATCAATCCCTAGCTTTTACTTCTTGAAGGCTTTCGCCATCTGCTGCAGAAACTCGGTGTACGTCTGGATGCCGTCGTTGGTGTAAGAATCGGCAGGCATGTAAATCACGCGGCCTTCCTGTACCGCCTTCACATTCTTGAGCGCCTCGGACTCCTTGATGACGGTCTCTGCAGGCTTGAACTCTGGCTTCGTGCGTGCCGACGTTCCAGCGTCGCGGTCCATCACCAAGATCCAGTCCGGGTTGGAGTCTGCAATAGCCTCCACGGAGATTTCATCGCCCTTGTGGTTATCCGAGGAATCCTTTACCTCTAGCGCAGGAGTCAGGCCGAGCATGTCATAAATTGGCCCCAACACACGGCCTTTACCTGGCGCAATGTAGCCGACCTTACCGCCGGAAACGTTGATTGCCAGCACCTTCTCGCCTGGCTTGTAGGCAGCCTTGGCATCCTTGATGGCCTGGTCAAATTCACCATTGAGCTTTTCGGCTTCTTTGTCCTTGCCAAAGATCTTGCCCAGGTTAGAGGTGGTGCGCTTCAGGTACGCATCAAGCGCTTCGCCGTCCTTGGGATCAGAGTCGATCAGGGTAGCGTTCGGGGCCAACTTCTTCATATCGTCATAGAACTTTGTGAAGCGCTGACCATTAATCACCACGTCTGGTTGTGCTGCGACCACAGCCTCCAGGTTTGGCTCGGTGTGCATGCCTAGGTCAATGACCTTGTCGTTCTTTTTGTAAGCAACAGTTTCCGGAATGATCGCCTTTGGCGCGGCCTTGATTTCTACGCCCCACTGAGACAACGTTTCAAAAGTTCGGTTGTCTGTGACCACGGCGGCCTTCACCGGGGTCTTTACTGTGACCTCTCCGCGCTTGTCCTGGATCTTTACTTCCTGCTGTGCCTGAGAAGCGGTTGCGTTCTGATCTTTCTTCTCTTCTGGCTGCTGACCACAGCCAACCAGGATTACTGAGGCTGCGGTTAGAGCAGCGGCCACCTTTGCTACGCGAGAAGTACGGGAAATCATGGCGAACATGCACCTTTACAAAGTCAGGGCCGCCCAAGTTCTCCCCGTAGGTATTACTGCAGGTCTTACTGCGCTACGCAGGTCGTGGACGGCGATCGGTTGCGCTAGGCCCACAAAAAGTTTTGCAAGCCAAGCCTAAGTAAAGTTAGGTTAACATAACCACTGGCCATTTTCGCAATACCTATATGACGTAAATGGGGGTAACAGGGGTAATATTTTTGGATACCTAATAACACCGAGTCTCGTTAACTTCTCCTGACAGGTTTGCCACCCCAGCCACCCCAACTACGAAGGTAAAGTGACAAAAGCTCAGCCTCCTTTCTGCAATAAAGCAGCGAGGAAGCTGAGCTTTGTTCGCCAGGATGAAACCGATGGTGACTGCTACTTCCGGAAGAACTCCGCAGCAGATTCGAACAGCTTCATGTCGTATTCACCTGGGACATTCTTGTACGTGGAGGCTGAAATGCGCTCCGCGTGCCCCATCTTGCCCAACACGCGACCATCGTCAGACATGATGCCTTCCAGCGCGAAAAGTGCACCGTTCGGATTATCGGCGATATCCATCGATGGCTTTCCAGCCATATCGACGTACTGCGTGGCAGCTGCGGCCTGCAGCCGGACCAGTTCAGACTCCCCTGCCGTAATACGACCCTCGCCGTGCGAGATTGGCACAGCAAACACATCGCCCACGTTGACCTTCGACAGCCACGGCGAATTGTTATTCACTACGCGCACGCGCGAAATGCGCGACTGATGGCGGCCAATGCGGTTAAACGTCAAGGTTGGAGTATCCGTGCCTGGCTCGGAGATGGCCCCAAACGGTACGAGACCCAGTTTGATCAAGGCTTGGAAACCGTTGCAGATGCCGAGGATGAGGCCACCGCGGTCGTCGAGAAGCCCCTGCACGCCAGCGGTCAGTGCCGGGTTGCGCAGGAAGGAGGTGATGAACTTAGCGGAGCCGTCTGGCTCATCGCCACCGGAGAAACCGCCTGGCAGGAACAGCATTTGGGAGTTGTCCAACGCCTTTGCCATCCGGTCAACGGACTGTGCGATGTCTTCCGGCGTGCGGTTACGCACCACGAGAATTTCCGGCTCGATGCCGGCCCGCTGCAGAGCGCGAGCTGAATCATATTCGCAGTTCGTGCCCGGGAACACTGGGATGAGCGCCTTTGGGGTGGCGCCGCCGAAGGTTGGAGTAGACACTGGCTTTTTTTCTAGAGTCAACCCAAGCGAAGTAGCACCAGGCTGCTCAGCAGCCGTTGGGTACACCGGCTCCAGGGTACCCATGTAGGCAGCTTCGACATCTGCGAATGCAACGGTCTCACCGCGGAAAGTAAATCCACCATCAGCGGTCTCACCGAGCAGGGTGCCGACGGATGGCTCGCCTGCCCATTCGAGGATGAAGGCACCGTAGTTGTAGCCGTACAGATCAGCTTCATCTGCGAAGTCGAAGCCAATAGCTTCGCCTAGTCCCATCTTCAGCACGGCCTCGGCCACGCCACCGAAGCCCGGGGTGTAGGCGGAGACGACCTGGCCGGAGCGCAGTAGTTCAGTGACGGTGCGGAAGTTCGCCAGCAGGGATTCAGGGGTCGGCAGCCCAGCCAATGCGGTGTTCTCGGTGCCCGCCAGCTCTGGAGCCAACAAAGTTACTTTGTGTCCAGCGGCCTTGAAGTGGTTCGGCACGATATTGCGGGCGTCGTCGTGGCTGACAGCAATCGAAATCACTGTTGGTGGAACGTGCAGTTCCTCGAAGGTGCCAGACATCGAGTCTTTGCCGCCAATGGCCGCAACACCGAGGCCGAGCTGGGCTTTGATCGTACCGAGCAACGCAGCGGCTGGCTTACCCCACGCCTCGGCGGAGTCCATACGCTGGAAGTATTCCTGGAAGGACAGGTAGGTCTCATCGAAAGAAGCGCCGGTAGCGATCAACTTGGACACCGATTCCACAACTGCGAGGTATGCGCCGTGGTAAGGGCTAGCCTCGGTGATGTATGGGTTGTAGCCCCACGACATAACGGAGCAGTTCGTGGTCTCCCCCAGTACTGGCATGGTGTTTGCCATCGCCTGGATCGGGGTGGCCTGGCGGGAGCCGCCGAACGGCATGAGGACGGTGCCTGCGCCGACGGTGGAGTCAAAACGCTCAGAAAGCCCCTGCTTGGAGGCCACGTTCAGATCGGCAGCCATGCCGAGGAAGGATTCCCTGAAATCGGAAGATCGAGCCCACTCGCGGGCCGCACCACGCCAGTCCCCAGCTGAGGCAATTTCGGCGGTGACGTGCTTCTTTGCGCCATTGGTGTTGAGGAACTCGCGAGAAAGGTCAACGATGGTGGTACCCCGCCAGTTCATGCGCATGCGGCCAGAGTCGGTGACCTCGGCGATAACGACGGCATTGAGGTTTTCCTCGTTGGCCAGCTCAATTAGCTTCGCGGCATCCTGAGCTTCGACCACAATTGCCATACGCTCCTGGGACTCGGACAGCGCCAGTTCGGTGCCGTCCAGGCCGTCGTATTTCTTTGGCACCTCGTCGAGGTTGATCTCGAGGGAGTCGGCCAGCTCGCCGACGGCCACGGAAACGCCACCCGCACCGAAGTCATTGCATCGCTTGATGAGCTTGGTGAATTCTGGGTTGCGGAACAAGCGCTGCAGCTTGCGTTCCTCTGGCGCGTTACCCTTCTGGACCTCAGCGCCCGCTGTGGACAGGGACTCCACGGTGTGCTTCTTGGAGGAACCGGTGGCACCACCAATGCCGTCACGGCCGGTCGCGCCGCCAACAAAGACCACGAGGTCCCCAGCCGCAGGCACTTCTCGACGCACGTGCGCTGCCGGCACACCTGCGACGACCGCACCCATCTCCAGGTGTTTTGCTACATAACCCGGGTGGTATACCTCGTCAACGATGCCGGTAGCCAAACCAATTTGGTTGCCGTAAGAGGAGTTACCGGCTTGCGCCACGCGCGCGATGGTCTTTTGAGGCAGCTTGCCCTTGCGGGTGGTGGTCTCCAGCGGGTTGCCGGAACCGGAGATACGCATGGCACCGAAGACATAGCCACGGCCGGAAAGTGGGTCGCGGATGGCGCCGCCGATACAAGTAGCAGCACCACCGAATGGCTCAATTTCGGTTGGGTGATTGTGCGTTTCGTTCTTGAACAGCAGCAGCCACGGCTCGTCCTTGCCGTCAACATTAATGGTGACATGAACGGTGCAGGCGTTAATTTCCTCGGAGACATCCAGCGCGTCGAGCTTGCCGGTAGCACGTAGCACCTTGGCAGCAATCGTGCCCATATCCATGAGCGTGACCGGCTTGGTGCGGCCGATGGACTCGCGTGCAGCAAGGTAATCCTGGTAGGCGGCCTCAGCGGCTGGCTCGTTGAAGGTGATGCTGTCCAACACCGTCTCAAAAGTGGTGTGGCGGCAATGATCGGACCAGTAAGTATCGATGACCTTCAGCTCGGTGATCGTCGGGTCGCGATCTTCGGACGCGAAGTAGTCCCGGATGAGGATGGCATCGTCGGCATCCATTGCGAGGCCGTGACCTGCGACGATTCCCGGCAACTCTTCGTCGGAAAGCTTGGTGAAGCCGGTAAGCGTTTCGACGTCCGCAGGTGTCGGCGCTGCCAACGTCAGAGTCTCCGGCAGCTCCAGGGATGCCTCGCGCGCCTCCACCGGGTTGATGAGGTCCTTGCGCATAGCTTCTGGGATTTCGCCGTCCACGGCGTAGAGAACTGCAGTGCGGACCTGCGGGCGCTCTTTTTCAAAGAGAAACTGGATGCACTGCGCGGCGGAATCGGCGCGCTGATCGAACTGGCCTGGCAGTGGCTCAACGGCCAGAACATTGCCGGTGACGCCGGCTTCTTCGAGCGTCGTGAACGTGTTGTCTACCTGGGGCTCGGAAAGTACGAGCTTAACGGCGGTGTCGAACTCTTCGTTGCTCGTACCTTCAACGTCGTAACGGTTGAGCACGCGCACGCCTACGCCATACTCTTTCGACAGGGCAGCTGCGTGCCCACCCTCGCGATTTTCCACGTACACGCGCTGAACCATCGTGCCTCCTTCTAGGATATTTTGTCCCCACCAGAGTATTGGTTCGGGGCGCTCGATGACAATTCTAGAGGAGCGAAATTGGGGCTTGTCACCCTCCTCTTTTCGCTGTACAGTTTCCTGTACAGGAGGATCCCATGAAAACGATGAGCTACACCGAATCACGCGCCAACTACGCGCAAGTTCTTGACGATGTGATCAACGATCGTGAGGAAACGATTATCACCCGCGCAGGCCACGAACCCGTCGTCATTGTGTCTCTCGCGGAATATGAGTCACTCCGCGAGACCGCTTATTTGCTCCGTTCCCCTGCCAACGCCCGCCGCCTGCTCGACGCAATCGACAACCTTGAGCAGGGTCGCGGACAACGCCACGACCTCATTGAGGATTAAGCCTTGACGCTGGTCTGGGACGAATCAGCCTGGGAAGACTACCTGTGGTGGCAAGCTGAGGATCGTCGAACCCTGAAACGAATCAACTTGCTCATCAAGGACATTATGCGCAACGGCAACGAAGGGATCGGCAAGCCTGAAGCTCTGAAACACAGCCTCTCAAGCTACTGGTCCCGCCGCATTACCGACGAACACCGCCTCGTCTACAAAGTAGTTGGCGACGAAGTTTGGCTCGCTAGCTGCAAATATCACTACGGTAAGTAGGCATGACCATCCCAACTTTGCCCGCAACACGATACTGAAAAAGACCGAAGTTACCTAATAATCACCATCAAGTCATCTCCAATTGACCATTGCAGTTCGGTTTATAATTAGCCCTTTCAACACCAAAGCCCCCAACCTGTTTTACCAGGTCAGGGGCTTATTCCGTGGAGCCGCCGGGAATTGAACCCGGGTCCTACGTCACCTCGCCAGGGCTTCTCCGTGCGCAGTTCGCACGTCATCTCTGCTCGGCTCTCCGGCTCGGTCGAACACGTCCGGATGATGAGCCCAGTTAGCAGTTAAAGTCCCCATCCGCCCTGCCAACGCAGCGGATGAGCAAGCCTCTTAGTCGGTGCCGGCTACCAGGTCAGAGGCGAACCTGGGCCGACAGACACGCTAGTCGCTGATTAGGCAGCGAGAGCGTAGTCGCGCTGAGTGTTCTCGGCGCTTATCAGTTTGCTACGACGCTTAACGGTGGTCTCTAGCCTGCACCGGCACGCTTCCCCTGGCTCAATTAACGCAGTCGAAACCAAAATCGACCCCGTCTCACTTGCGATGGGAATTGCGATCAAATCGCAGGTGAAGGCCTTACGATACCACGTCGTTAGGCGCGTCGGCAAGGCCCCGCTTCCACAGCACAACGCACCACGCCAGGTACACAAGCGCGCAGGCGGCTGCCAGAACGATCAGTCCTACTGCTGCAGAATGCCCGAATGCCTGGGCCGTGTCCATGGACAGGAAACCTAGCAATGGAGATACAACGCCCGAATCCGCAGTGTCCCCGAAATCTGGTTCGAGTGCGACCGCGAGCCATAAGGCGACGAATTGGAGAGTTTGGGTCGCAATCAACACGGTGTTTGGTCGTGGCAAGTCTTTAGGGATGAACAGGGCAAACAGCGCTCGCAGCAGGTATACGCAGGCAATCGGGATCACCAACATGAACGCGTAAATGATGAGCATCCAACCTGCGAGGCCCAACACAAACCGGGTGACGATATGCAGGATCGGCACGCATACCACCGCGAGCGCGTTGACCAGCAAAAACCAATACTTTTGCTTCACGCTTTCAATTTAGCCGGAGCGGGCTAACTTAGCTGGTCAAGCAACCAATCACGGAGCACGTGCGCATGATTTTTCTGAAGGTTCTTCGATGCGAATACCAGGATCACGTCTTGAGCTTCGCAGAGTGAAAGCAACGCTTGTACTTCCTTGTCCCCGTTGGAAAGCGCAGCATCGAGCTCCACCCGATACGCCGACGCAAACTTCGGGAAGTCCAGCTCACCGCTGTGAAACGCTTTCCGCAACGCCGAAGATGGCGCAGCTCCTTTCGGCCATAAGTCTGGCGTGAAGTCTGACTTAGCCACGCCCCGCGGCCACAGGCGATCGACCAGCACAAATGTCCCCGAAGACGGCAGGTCGTGCACCTTGGCCAGGTGAATCAAGCGTGGATACCCTTCACACGACGGCCCAGCTCACGGGTAATTTCGCGCTCCTCAGTGCGCTTCTTAATCGCCTGTCGCTTGTCGTAGTCCTGCTTACCGGCGGCCAGGCCGAGCTCAACCTTCAGGCGGCCTTCCTTGAAGTACAGCGACAGCGGGACCAGCGTTTTGTTGCCGTCGCGCACCTTGCCCATCAGCGAATCGATTTCGCGACGATGCAGCAGCAACTTTCGATTGCGATGCGGCGTGTGGTTGGTCCAGTGCCCCATCGAGTATTCGGGAATGTAGAGGGCGCGCAGCCACACTTCGCCGTCGTCGATAGTCGCGAAAGCGTCGACAAGCGAGGCCTTGCCCTCCCGCAAGGACTTGATTTCAGTACCCACGAGCACGATGCCACACTCGAGGGTTTCCAAAATATTGTAGTCGTGCCGAGCCTTGCGGTTCGTGGCAACTACATTGCTTGTCGACGATTTCTTCTTCTTGGCCATAACGCTCTTTAGCCTACATTGCCACTACTTTCGGACATACATCCGCAGCGTGACCTGCGCAGTGATGGCTGCAAACACCAAACCAATGACGGCGACGACGGGGGCAATAACCCAGATGTCATTATTTGTCACTGGCGCGATCAGCTGCTTGGAGTAAATGCCCGACAGCGCCTTGTCAATGACAAACTGCTTGCCCAAGAACAGTCCTGCAACAGCACCAACTGCGCCGATTGCAGTAGCGATGATCGCCTCCAGCACGAACGGCGCTTGAGTAAACCACCGCGAAGCACCCACCATGCGCATGATAGAAATCTCATCCCGGCGCGAGAATGCTGCAATCTGCACCATGTTCGCGATCAGGAAGATCGCAGCGATCGCCTGAATTGCAGCGACGAGGAAGGTGGCGTTTCGGATCGCGTCCAGGTTGTCAGTGGCACCACGCAGATCATCGACCTGGTCCGCAACCTCCACCACCTGTGGCAGGTTCCGAATCGGATCCAGCGGGCTAGCATCTAACGGATCCTCCAACCGAACATGGAATGCAGCTGGCAGCGCATCCGGCGAGGTTTCCTTCACCAACTGCGGGTCGGTGTGCTCAAAGATCTCCACGAAGCGCTGGTAAGACTGCTCGCGGTTTCGAAACGTTACCGACTCAACACCTTCTGCCTGCTCCAGCTTTTCCCGAACTTCCTTACACTTCGGGCTCGTGCAGTCTGGATCCTGCGCTGAAATGTCGCCATCCAGCTGGATCATCACTTCCACTCGGTCCAGGTAGATTTCCTTAGTTCGTTCCGTCATACCGGTGACCAGGAAGCCAGTAGCCAACAAGGCTAGCGAAATCGCCGTGGTGATGATCAGCGCGATCGTCATGGTCAAATTTTTACCAAGGCCGTTGAACGCCTCGCGAATAACAAATCCCAGTCGCATCTCTTAACGCCCCTCTCCATAAACGCCGTGGGCGTCATCGCGTACTAGTTTGCCCATGTGCAGCTCGATCACGCGACGGCGCATATTGTTAACCGCCTGCGCGTTGTGCGTGGACATCACCACAGTGGTGCCCAACTTGTTGATGCGATTGAGCAACACCATGATGTCCTGGGCCGTGTCGGGATCGAGATTGCCCGTTGGTTCGTCGGCAAGCAACACCAGTGGCCGGTTCACGAAGGCGCGGGCAATGGCCACACGCTGCTGCTCGCCGCCCGAGAGTTCGTTGGGCATGCGGTTGGCTTTGGCGTCGAGGCCGACCATCTCGAGGGTGTCCATGACTTGCTTTTCAATCTGCGACTTCGGCTTACCGATCACCTCCAAAGCAAACGCCACGTTTTCGTAGACGTTCTTCTTTTGCAGCAGTCGGAAGTCCTGGAAGACGTAGCCAATTTTTTGCCGCAGCTTGTTGACCTGACCGCCCCGCAGCTTGTTGACATGGAAGTCAGCTACGTAGATATCACCCGAGGTCGGTGCTTCTTCTTTTAGCATCAGCTGCAAGAAGGTGGACTTGCCCGAGCCAGATGGGCCAATAAGAAAGACGAATTCTCCCTTATCGATCTGCAGCGAGATGTTATCCAGCGCCGGCCGGGTCGAGGTCTTGTAGGACTTAGTTACCTGGTCGAAAGTGATCACTCAAACAACAGTAGTTTACTTTTGTCCCAGTGAAAACCCTGGCCTCTTATTTTTCAGGGGGTTCGCAGCTGAATTGCTACTAGGTTGGGGTAGTTTTCCGCTAGCCGCGCACCAAACTCGGAACCTCAACCTCGAAGGTCCCAGCAAACCACAGCGCTAGCTTCAAACCGCACTATCACTCACTAGGAATTACCGAGGTCGAGGTTTCGAGTTCGGCGCAGAGAGCAGGGCGCAACCAAAAGGGCGCACAGCGCAGCCCGCGATCTACTCCCCCGAATTTTGTTCCGACATCCGCCAGCGAATACCAGCTTCAAGGAAACCGTCAATATCCCCGCCCAACACACGCGCAGGGTCATTTTCCTCATATCCCATCCGCAAGTCCTTGACCATCTGGTACGGATGCAGCACGTAGGAGCGCATCTGATTACCCCACGACGCGTTGCCGCCCGCGCCGAGGGCATCCATCTCAGCACGCTCTTCTTGACGCTTGCGCTCCAGCAGCTTGGCCTGCAGCACCCGCATCGCCGAGGCACGGTTCTGGATCTGTGACTTTTCGTTCTGGCAGGTCACGACGATGCCGGTCGGGATGTGCGTGATGCGCACCGCAGAGTCGGTAGTGTTCACCGACTGTCCACCCGGGCCGGATGAGCGGTAGACGTCGACGCGGATTTCGGAGTCCGGGACATCGATCGAGTCGGTCTGCTCCACCACCGGCAGCACCTCCACCTCGGCAAACGAGGTCTGGCGGCGCCCCTGGTTATCAAACGGCGAGATGCGCACCAACCGGTGCGCGCCCTGTTCGACGGACAACGTGCCGTACATGTACTCGCCATGCACCACGAAGGTAGCGGACTTAATGCCCGCTTCTTCAGCATAGGAGATGTCGTAGACATCGACCTTGTGGTCGTTCTTTTCCGCCCAGCGGACGTACATGCGCATGAGCATTTCGGCCCAGTCGGCGGCGTCGACACCGCCGGCACCGGAACGGATGTTGATGACGGCCTCGCGGGCGTCGTACTCCCCGGAGAGCATGGTCTTGACTTCCAAAGAGGCAATCTCAGCGCGTAGCGAGTCCAGTTCTTCGTCGGCAAGCTCAGTGCCTTCGCCCTCCTCTTCGGCGAGGTCGTACATGATCGGCAGGTCATCGAGTCGCTGGCGCAGCTCGGTAACCTTGCGCAGGGAAGCTTGCACTGCAGAAAGCGACGACGTGACCTGCTGGGCCACCTCTGGATCGTCCCACAGCGACGGGTCGGAGGCCTTCGCCTCGAGCTCGCGGACGCGGTCGGCCATCTCAGCGGGATCCATCACCTTTTCGATGCTGGTCAGGGTCGCGTCGAGGGTCGAGATTTCAGCAGATGTGTCCGGTCGCATAGTCCCCTACTTTACTGCAGCTTTTCGACGCTCCCCGCACCGGGCTGCACTCCCGCATAGTTAAGAAGGCACAATAGAGCCATGACTTCGATTACTCCTGACATGCTCGATGCCCTGGCGAAAACCTTCGTGATCGCCCACACCCAAGATTCTGACGAGCACCTCGCGCAGGCGCTCGTCTTCAACGCTGGCCGCCTCGCGTGGCGCATGCGCGAGACCGGTATTTCTACAGAGCAGAAAACGAGCGTGTCGGATGTCGTGACGGAGGCGGATCGCGCTGCCGAAAAATTCGTCGCTACCGTTTTGGAGCAGTTGCGCCCCGAGGACGGCGTGCTAGGCGAAGAAGGGGCCGCCCGAGAGTCGAAGTCCGGCAAAACCTGGGTGATCGACCCAGTTGATGGCACTTACAACTTCGCTTCCGGCTCCGATTACTGGTGCTCCGCACTGGCTCTGGTCACCGGCGACCCGAGCAACCCAGAAGAATTGCACTTTGGCGCAGTGCACCGTCCGGCGATGGGCTACACCTGGTTCGGTGGTCCAAATATCCCGACCACTCGGGATGGCAAGGCCGTAGCAGGAATCGTCGATAAGGCAGTAGCGGAGGTGAGCCTGGGCACTTACCTGCACCCCACTTACTTGCTTGACGACGCCGTACGCACCGCCTGGCAGACCGCAGCCAGCAAATTCGCCGCGCTTCGCATGCTGGGCGCGGGATCGGTGGACCTAGGCAGCGTAGCCGACGGGACGCTCGGGGCATGGATGCAACACAGCGTCGCAGATTGGGACTGGCTTCCTGGTCGTGCGCTTGTCGAGGGTGCAGGTGGCGTGGCGCAAAAGTTCGAGGCTGGCGGGGTGACTTGGTGCATCGCTGGAAACGCGAAAACCGTCTCGGAGATCACTGCTCTGTTCTAAAGTGGCAGCATGTATGCCGATGATCTCGCCCTTGCTCTGGAACTAGCTGAACTCGCCGATAGCATCACGCTGGAGCGATTCGAGGCCGCTGACCTGCGCATCGATACGAAACCCGACATGACGCCGGTCTCGGACGCTGACGTGGCGGTGGAAACCGCGTTGCGCGAACAACTAGCGAAAGCTCGCCCTGCAGATGCCATCATTGGCGAAGAATTCGGCGGTTCAGCAGCTTTTGCTGGGCGTCAATGGGTGATAGATCCGATTGACGGCACCAAGAACTTTGTGCGCAATGTGCCGGTATGGGCCACTCTGATCGCGCTGCTCGTTGACGGCAAACCCGTGGTTGGCGTGGTCTCCGCCCCTGCTCTGGCGCGACGCTGGTGGGCATCCGAGGGCTCCGGTGCGTGGCGAGTTTTTGGCGGCGGCTCGCCACGGAAGCTCTCGGTATCTGCCGTAGGCGATCTGGGAGACGCCTCAATCTCCTTTTCCAGTTTGTCTGGCTGGCGCGATAAAGGGCTCCGCGACAACTTCATCCAGCTCACCGACGACACGTGGCGGCTACGCGGCTTCGGTGATTTCTTCTCCTATTGCCTGGTGGCAGAAGGGGCAGTAGACATTGCCGCCGAACCTGAGGTGAGCTTGTGGGACCTTGCTCCCCTGACCGTGTTGGTGACCGAAGCTGGCGGGCGATTCACGTCGCTCACCGGAGAAGCCGGCCCCCACGGCGGAAGCGCTGTTGCCACCAACGGCCTGCTGCATGAGGAAGTGTTGACCCGCCTAAGTTAGGCGCAAGACACAAAATGCCTTTGAAGTGACCCAAAAACGCAAATTGCGGGCCACCTCAAAAGCAAAAAACGCTGAAGTTATGGCAAGCGGAACCCGGAGCCCGGCCCGCCTACCGAATCGAGGTGCGCCATGATGGAATCAATCGGCGCCATCACGGTCGGATTGTGCAGTGGCCCCTGCCAAGGGGTGCTACACACGCCGTTAGGGATAAGCGGGCTACCACCGGAAACCACCCCAACCAGCCGGTCCCCGGCCAACATCGGACCACCGGAATCTCCCTGCATAGCGCACACCTGAGATTGGTACTTATCCCAAGCCGGTCCGCAGGTCAGGCCAGTAGCCACGCCTTGCTTGCAAAGGTTTTGTCCCAAAGCAGTGCCGCCACCAATGCTGTTGATGGTCACCCCGTTGTAGGAGCGGGTTACCTGAGCTTTGTCATTGAAAACCACCAGGGCGTAGTCAAGCTGTGGCACCGATTGAGTTACCACGCCGACTGGGCCAACCCCTGGCGTGTCAGCGCTATAAACCTGTTGTCCCATGCCCGCGCAGTGGCCTGCGGTAATGCCGACTTTTCTTCCGGCAGCGTCATGACCAGCTACGCCGAGAGTGCAAATCTTAGAACCGATAAACACCGGTGTGCCCGGCCCCATGAGGGCTTGGCCCGCGCCGGCAGCTGCATGTGCCTCACCGGGGACATCAGGGGCGTGGAACCAGGATCCGTCGACACGGTGCAGCACTGGACCGATGTGCTGTGCCATGAACTGGGCCGGGATGTCATTGCGCCAGTGGTAGTTGGCCCCAGCCATCGGGGCGTCCATGCCGATTTCGTTGACGGAGGAACCTGCGATGTCCTGTGCGGAAGCCGTGGGGACACCAAATACTGCTCCGCTGAGGAGAATAGTCGCGGCGGCAAGTGATTGAAGTCGACGAAAAATACGCATGGTTTCCGATCAAAACTGTTACGGATGTGACGAATGTTAATTACTGTCTCGACTATCTTGCCACGGTTTCCCCTACACGGACACCCACTACCCCCAAATGGAAACCCCGCCCAAGAAACTACTTCTTAGGCGGGACTCGTTAGGGCGCTAAACAGCCGATTTACTCAATTTCCAGCAATGCTTGGCCACCTTGAACGGGGTCACCGGGGCTGACGTGAAGACGAGTCACGGTGCCCGCGGACGGCGCCGTAATTTCGGTCTCCATCTTCATTGCTTCCAGAATGAGGACGACCTGGCCGGCTTCAATCTGATCGCCTTCGTTGACCAGCACCTTAAATACAGAACCTGCCAGCGGCGCAGTGACTGCATTGAGCGAGGCGCCGGAGACCTTCGCGTTAGACGGCTCGGTATGCACGCCGGTTCCGCCGCCGAAGACGATCGGGGCGAGCGTGCGCTGCTCTTCCTCAACCTCGACTTCAACGCTGTAGGCGATGCCGTTCACGGTTACTTTCAGTTTCATGGCTTAAATCCCCTAATTACAGGTTACAAGTGTGGGTTGTGATGAGTCTGGACATGCTGACGCCCTTGCGATGCCCACGTGCTGTGGCGTGCAAGTTTGACAGCCTTTATCTTGCCGCGGTTGCCTAGGTAGGCGGAAACCGCGGCGGAAATAGCGAGCAAGACATCTTCGGAGATTTCCACGTCGGAACGCTTCTTCAACTCCGCCAGTTGACTCTCGACGTCGTCGAGCCGCTGCGAAAGCTTTTCGACGAGCGCCTTGAGCTCGGCATTGCTTAGTTCGGTCATGATCGCATCTCCTAGGCCGGGCCGAGGCCGTGCTTCTTGGCGGGGCGAGTTGTGCGCTTGTTAGCGAGGACTTCCAGAGCCATTGCCACTTCTGCGCGGGTTTCCGCCGGATCGATGATGTCATCGACCAGGCCACGGGATGCAGCCATGAATGGCGTGGAGAAGGTCTCCTTGTACAGCTTGATGAGTTCTTCGCGCTTCGCCGCTGGGTCTTCGGCATTCTCGATTTCCCTGCGGAAGACCACATTGACCGCACCATCCGCGCCCATGACGGCAATCTCTGCGGTTGGCCAGGCAAATACGCGGTCCGCGCCGAGGTCCTTAGAGCACATCGCCAGGTGAGCACCACCGTAGGACTTGCGTAGTACCACGGTGATCTTTGGAACGGTGGCGGAAGAGTATGCGTAGAGCATCTTGGCGCCGTGGCGGATAATGCCGCCGTGCTCTTGTGCAACACCCGGCATGAAGCCCGGGACGTCGACAAGCGTGAGCAGCGGAATGTTAAAGGCATTGCAGAAGCGGATGAACTGGGAGCCCTTGTCCGAGGAATCAATGTCCAGCACGCCGGACATGACGTTTGGCTGGTTCGCGATGATGCCTACGGTGCGGCCCACCACGCGCGCGAAGCCCACAACGAGGTTTGGTGCGAATCCGGCCTGGGATTCCAGGAAGTCACCGCGGTCCACGATGCGCGCGATAACTTCGCGGACGTCATAGCCCTTCTTGCCTTCTACCGGGACGATATCGCGCAGGGATTCGTCTGGTTCTACCACGAAGTCAGGGTCAACAACGGGTGGTTCTTCCGTGTTGTTCTGTGGCAGGAAGCTCAACAGTTTCTGCGCGATCAGGATGGCTTGCTCATCGTCTTCTGCGATGAAGTGAATGTTGCCAGCCTTGGTCATGTGTGCGTCTGGGCCGCCCAGCTGCTCCGCGGTGACAACTTCACCCGTCACGGACTTAATCACGCCTGGGCCAGTGATGAACATGTTGGCCTGACGGGTTTGAATGATGAAGTCGGTCAAAGCTGGCGAGTATGCGGCACCACCGGCACAGGGACCGGCAATGATGGAGACCTGCGGAACAAGACCCGAAAGCAACACGTTTTGGTAGAAAACTTTGCCGTAGCCGGAAAGCGAATCGATGCCTTCCTGGACGCGCGCTCCGCCAGAGTCGTTAATGAACACGAATGGAGTTCCGGTGGTAGCGGATGCTTCCATCATCGCTGCTACCTTGTTGGATTGCGTTTCACCGGCAGAGCCACCCATGACCGTGAAGTCCTGCGATGCTACGTGGACCGGCCGGCCAAATACTGCACCTACGCCGGTGACCACGCCATCGGCTGGGGCTTCGGCTTTGTCCATCCCGAAGTGAACCGTGCGGTGCTTGGCAAACATGCCGGTTTCGTGGAACGTGCCTTCGTCGAGAAGCAGATCGACACGCTCGCGGGCGGTGAGCTTGCCTCGCTCGTGCTGCTTTTCCAGTTTTTCTTCCCCGCCGCCTAGGGCGACGCGGCGCTTGGCCTCAGCAAGCTGCTCGAGGCGTTCTTGCATGGTTGGTTCGTGAGTCGTCATGTCTATCCTTCTACGCTGGTTCGACCTTGACGGTCTGGCTACGACCACCAACGGTGACCTTGTACTGGATTGGTTCGCGCACGGCGTTGGAAGCACCCGATGCGGCCGCCTTTTCGCGCTCTAGCTGCTCAGGGGTCTTGCCCACGTTCTTCGGTCCGTCCTTGCGGGTCTTGAAGAAGCCCGGTGCGACACCTGGGAAGAGTGCATTGGTGAGCACGTCTTCGTCGGAGCCGTCGAAACCTTCGAGGGCCTGTGCTTCGGCGACAAGCTTGTCCCACTCTGGCTCGAGCAGGTCGGCTGGACGGCCGGTGATGGCTTCCTTCTTGGTCTGCTCCGCGGCCTGCTTGATGAGTTCTGGATTGCGCTCGCCGATACATTCGCCGTAGTAGCCCAGCATGAGGTCAGCGAACTCAGCGGTCATGACCTTGTAGCGCCCCATGAGGACGTTAAACACAGCCTGCGTGCCCACGATCTGAGAGGACGGGGTAACCAGCGGTGGGTAGCCCGCATCCTTACGGACAATTGGGACTTCGCGCATCACTTCGTCGATGCGGTCGCCAGCGCCCTGTGCGCGCAGCTGAGATTCCATGTTGGAGAGCATGCCGCCGGGGATTTGGGAGAGGAAGATGTTGGTATCCACCAGGGTCTTGGACTCGAACTCTGCATACTTAGGCCGGATTGCCTTGAAGTGGTCGCGGATCTTGATGAGGCGATCCATGTCCAGGTCAGTGTCAAACTCGGTGCCTTCGAGCATTTCGACGAAAGATTCAGTCGGGTTGTGGCCTGGGCCAAGCGACATGGAGGAAATCGCGGTATCCACGACATCCGCTCCGGCCTCAATAGCCTTCATCAAGGTCACGAGCGTAACGCCAGTCGTGGAGTGGCAGTGCATGTTGATCTGCGTGTCTTCGCCGTAGGTTTCCTTGATTCCCTTGACGATGTCATAAGCAGGCTGCGGCTTGAGTAGCGCTGCCATGTCCTTGATGCAGATCGATTCCGCACCCATGTCCAGCAGCCGACCGGCTTGTTCGATGTAGCCTTCGACGGTGTGCAGCGGGGACACGGTGTAGCAAATCGTGCCCTGCGCATGCTTGCCGACGTTGGTTACGGCTCGCATCGCACGCTCAAGGTTACGCGGGTCATTGAGCGCATCAAACACGCGGAAGACGTCCATGCCGTTTTCCGCGGATTTCTCAACGAATTTATCCACCACCATGTCTTCGTAGTGGCGGTAGCCGAGCAGATTCTGACCGCGCAGCAGCATTTGAAGGCGGGAGTTCGGCATGAGTTTGCGGAAGGTCCGCAGGCGCTCCCACGGATCTTCGTTCAGGAAGCGGATGCACGAGTCAAACGTGGCACCGCCCCAACATTCGACGGACCAGAATCCGGCCTGGTCAACTTCTTCGCAGATGCCAATCATGTCTTCCATCGCCATACGGGTGGCCATGAGGGACTGATGGGCGTCGCGCAGGGCAACTTCTGTGACACCAATTTTGCGTGGGCTCATGCACTTAAGGTTATGTGAATTGCCCCTGCCCCGCAGCCCTAATTTTCCCGTGGGAAAGCGAATGTGAAAAATGCCTCTAAGGTGCATTTTTGAAAAGTTCGGAAAGTGTTCAACAATCTAACCCCGTTATGGCTGGGTTCTATCGCCAATGGGACACCACCTAACCGTTTTCGCCCGTTTCTGGGGGTAACTTCAGGCGCGCGCTAAGCCCGAATCAACAGTGTGATTTGACACTCACCCCCAAGGCAAATGGCCCAAGTCACACAATATTTAGGAGGGGGGCAGGGGTTAAAGGTCGCCACGTTTGCGCAGTTGCAGAAGTACCGGGCCGCGCGATCCGGCAGCCCCGCTACATCCACTCGATGCAGCACACGAGCCACATCCACTGCTGGGACACGAGCTCAACGATTCTCGAACGAGTTCCCCCGAACGCTCCAGATGTTCCAGCACCAGGTCTACCGTGCTCAGGGACAACCCGGTGCGTCGCGCAATATCACCACGGGCAGTGCAGCCCGCGGTGATCGCTTCTCGGACTCGCAAGGTCGGAGTCACAAAATAACCTTCAAGATTTGGAACGCAGCAATTGCAAGCACCCACGCGGCGACCAACTGGATAGCGAAGCCAAACAGAGTCCACTTCCAGCCGATTTCGCGCCGTTGCGCTGCGATCGTCGCAACGCATGGCGTGTAGGCAAGTAGGAAGATCATGTACGCCCACACTGCAGCGAGAGCATGCCCGCCGGAGGCTTCTTCAAAGTCCTGTCTAATGTTAACCGCGAGCGGAGATTCGGCCTGTTCTTCCGGGGCGGCATCGGTAACATCTTCAACCGCGTAGGTCTGCGCCCACGTAGAAATCAGTGCTTCCTTTGCAACAAAGCCAGTGATCAGCGGGCCAGCTAGCGACCAGGAATCAAAGCCGGCAGGGGCAAAAGCCGGAGCAATCACCTTAGAGACCGCGCCGTAAGCGGAATCAGCGGGATCTAGCCCCTCCTCAGCAATTGAGTGCTGGCCGGTCACGGGAATCGCCATCATGAGCCAAACCACCACGACCGTTGTGACGATAATGCCACCGGCAGTGCGCAAGAATGCCTGCAGGCGGGTCCACATCACAGACAGGGCAAGCTTGACCGTTGGGAATTGATAGGTAGGCAGGTCAATAACAAGGGCCTCGTCCGGCATCGCACGCCACAGCGTCTTGCGCAGCAGCAGCCCGGTGACAACAACGAGGACGATAGACAGCACGTACATTGCAAATACTGCGGTACCAGCGTTTTCAGGGAAGAACACCGTGGCCAGCATGAGGAACACAATCAAGCGTGCCGAACAGGAAGTAAACGGAATCAGCAACGACGTCATGATGCGGTGATGCGCGCTGCCCAGCACTCGGGTCGCCGAAACCGCGGGAACGTTGCAACCAAAGCCCACCACGATGGGAATAAATGCCTTGCCGGGCAGACCAATTGCGCGCATCACGCGGTCCGTGACCACAGCTGCGCGTGCCATGTACCCGGAGTCTTCCAATACGGCCAGGCAGAGGAACATCAATGCCAGCAGCGGTGCGAATGTCAGGACCATGCCCACGCCGCCGATGAGGCCGTCGACAAGCAAGCCCGTGACCAGCGGGTGGTCCAAGTGGACTGCTTCGAGGAGCGCGCGGGCAGCGTCAGAAAATGGGCCGGTGATCAGGGCCTCTAGGCCGTCCTGGAGTGGCGCGGCGACCTTCGTGGTGATCATGAATACCGCCCACATCACTGCCAAGAAGATCAGCGGGCCAAAAAATGGATGCAATGCGATTCGGTCGATGCGCTGCGAAAGCGTCTCCCCCGCCTCACGCTCGACCACCGCATGTTTAATCGCGGTATCAATATCCGCAAAACGCTTATCGACGTCCGCGTCTAGGCGGATCTGCCGTGGCTCTTGCGTCATCGCGTGGTCCACTGCTGCGCGCAGCTCAACCAAGCCCTGATCCCGGCGGGCATTGACTTCCACCAGGGGCATGCGGAGGGCCACAGCAAGCTTTTCCGGGTCGACGTCGAGCCCTTGGTTCTTCGCAATGTCTTGCTTAGTCAGCGCCACAACAACTCGGTATGGCTCTTCTGCCACCTGCATTGCCAGGTTAAGCCCACGCGCTGGCGCCGTGGCATCCACGAGGACCACCACTACATCAGGGCGTTCCGCAACCGGGCGCTCAATCAGCATTTCCCGAGTAAGTTCCTCATCGGGGCTCAATGGATCCAAAGAGTACGTGCCAGGAAAGTCAATGACATCCAGGTCCCCGTGATCCGCATGACGCCACAGTCCCCGGCTTACTTCTACCGATGTACCCGGCCAGTTGCCGGTTTTTACTCGCGCACCAGTGAGCGCATTGAACACCGTTGATTTACCTGAGTTCGGGGCACCCACCAAGGCAACGATCGGAGTGCCTTCTGGGGCGATCGTGGTTGATGGCGCTGCGTGGCAGCTCGGGGCGGCCTTTACGCCGGCGCTCACAGTTGAACGTCCAGTTGCTGCAGGGTCTTGCGGTCGATTGCGTAGCGAGCAGACCCCACGGTTACAATCCGCCCACCGCCAGATACTTTCTGACCAATCTTCATACTCACACCTGGCCGAATGCCAAGTTCGCGCAGCCGATGAGCCAACGCAGGATTGTTTTCGGTGGCTCGTTCCAGGCAGCACTCCGGCAGACTAGCGAGGCAACCGACAGGAACCTGATCTGCCGATACACAATCGTTTCGAGTGCATTGTGCATGCGCAACCGAAGTGCCATTCGTAGCCAGATGAGACATGTTTAAGCCTTAATGTCGAAGAAGCAGGCTCGCCCCACCAACCACATGCGATAGGGGCAGCCTTGGAGACCACGGCAGACTGCCGGGCCCCGCATCAATAAAGCGGTAAGGCTTACCTTACCAGCCGCCTTATTGCCGACCTAAACTTGTAAAGAATTTCACATCGCAAGCTGCTCTGGTGGCAAAGTCTTTGCGCGACCCACCTGGAAAAACCGTCGTAATCCTACTGGCGCGTGAGAAATTATCACGTATACAGCCAAGAAGACCACTGCCTTATCCAAAATATCGCTCGGCACCGAACTCCCCACTGCAGCGCCGAACAAATTGTTGCGCAACTGGGCAACAAAGGAATATGTGTAGGGATCAAAACCTTCAAACGAGGTAGCCGCAACATACTGCAGCGGTGCAAAATATAGCGACGAGAGCGCACCAATAAGCACGCCAGTGACGATCGCTTTCCACCAACGCTGGAAGCCACCCATATTGGCCGTAAGACCAGCGCACCACGCCACTACAGCGTTTCCCGTAGCAAACAACAAGGATGCGGTACCAAACGGCAGCGCAATCACGCTCGCGATCAATGCTGTGGCAGCACCCGCATTAGGCCCCACCACAATCGCGATAATCACCGCACCCAAGGTATCGATATACAGTGGCGGTTCAAAACGAACGAAAAAGCCAGGAAACAGCCCATCAAACGCGGCAAGCAACCCAATCAGCAGCAGCCTCATGGGAGTTAACTGCCCCCACTGCCCCAGCAACGCCAGACCAGCGGCGATCACAATCAGGACCAAGAGCACCAGGGACAGCCCCTTGACCTCATACCCCCAATGAATCGTCGGCAAAGACACGCTGAGGTACGCCCAGTAACCGACCACCAATGTCAGCGAAAGTACCGTACATACAGCCTTCACCGTTGAATTCACTTGTCAAACCTTTTTGCTCTCAAATTGCCAGCTTAGCTGGCAATTCTTTACCTAGTTTCCACGCAGAGCTTACGCGAACAATATGTCCGATTACGCCCAGTCCCCTGTACTTTCTCTGTGCTTGGCCAACAATGTGGGCAAGAACATACTGCTCAATGCCACACCTGCCTAGCGCCGGCCTAGCGCCGCCCTAGCGCCGCCCTAGCGCCACCCAAAATAAGCTGTGCGATTCGGTCAATTCCGGCAAGAAAACGTCCAAATGACACAGTAGATTTCCCGCCGAGCCCCATAGACCACCACCGGCAGCACCGCGACATTAGGAATAACAAAACTCCCTACCAACATTTCTGCTGGTAGGGAGTCTATTTAGTAGCGGGGGCAGGATTCGAACCTACGACCTCTGGGTTATGAGCCCAGCGAGCTACCGAGCTGCTCCACCCCGCGACGGGTGATAATTCACCTCGCTGTAACCACTTGTTAAACAAGCACTTGCAGCGACATGGAACAACTATACACATCACCCGCCCCGCTGGCCAATCCCCAGGTCAGCGGCTAATTTCTCGCCCACGCTCCAATCGCTCCCGGCACCACCGGCGGTAGATCGCCGAGCAAAGACTTCATGTTGCCTTCCGCTTCGATCGCACTAGTGA
Source organism: Staphylococcus chromogenes (assembly GCA_032468405.1). Lineage (GTDB taxonomy): Bacteria > Actinomycetota > Actinomycetes > Mycobacteriales > Mycobacteriaceae > Corynebacterium. Next base: position 381,839 of record JAUDUO010000003.1, on the reverse strand, counting down.
CTGTCTTAACTTTCGCGCGCTTGTTATCGCCACCCATTGCGCCAGCCATCGGCATCCCACCAAACGGCGCTACTCCGCGTCCCGTGCCGCTTGTCGACGCCACCGTGGCCGGTAACCCTCCCGCAGTCGGGACGAACCCACCCAGACCGGCATTCGGGGCACCGGCACCCAGCGCTCCAAGTGCCCCCATTGCTCCAGCTCCTGCACCTATACCAGCGCCAGCCAAACCGGCTGCGGCATGGCTCGCATTCCGGTCGGAGTTACGGCGCCCGCCGTTGGCCGTCGAAAAGCCAGGTTGGCCTGCAGGATTATCGCCACCAAATCCGGCAGCATGCCGCGCCCCTTGAGCTGGGTTGGTGTTCATCAGATGCGGTGGCAGTCCGCCGAAACCGGCACCATTGCTTGCACCGGAACTTGCACCTCGCCCGTTCAGGGGACCACCAAGGGAGTTCACCATCTGCGGCGTGCCCAGCCCGGTTCCGCCTGCACCCAAGCCACTCAAACCTGGCATGCCTGCCGAGCCCACGTTGTCCGGCAACGCGTTAGCGAGCTGCGCAGCCTGGGTACCGATCGCGGCTTCGTCCAGAGTCAGCCCCGGCGCGCCTGCACCACCAGCTCCAGGAAGTTGAGCATGGGGGTTAATGGCACCGAAATCGGCAGATGAGATGTTGCGTGGGTCGTCGATAAGCTGGCGAAGCCGTTCGGAACCTGCTTCGATTTCCTCGATAATGGGCAGGCCGCCCTTGCCCGCTACATCAGACATCCCGGCGCGCAGAGTGCCGCCGCCGGTGCCGCCGGGGTTGATTTCCATGAGATTGCGGATCGTGGGCACCACCGCAGCCACCGCTGACGGGAACGTGGCCCCCATAAAGTTGGCCAAGAACGCCTGCTCCGCAGCTTCTCGCTCGGCTGGGTCCTGGATGAAAGCAATAGAGAGCTCCGCCAGCGAAACCTGAATCGAGCTGGCCTTTTCCACCGCGCCCATCGCTTCCACTGAACCTGCCATGGCCTGAGCATTCGTCGAAAAACGGTCGGCCGCATCTGCGATTTCCAGGGCGCGCTGGACTGCTCCCTCAATGGCTTTCGCCTTATTGATCTCATCCATATCCCACGCCGTCATCCGAATATTTTCAGCCAACTGATGCGCATTCTTCGCCATCGAACGCCACGAATCCGCCGTCGCGCCAACCGCCCCAGAATCCGTGGAAGCAAATGCAGAGCTCAACTCAGACAAGCTGCTCGGCATCCGCACCACCGGCATCGGGAAATCAAAATCCTCAAAATTTTGATCTGGACGCTCCGGAAACAGCGACAACTCCTCACCAACATGCCCGCCCTGATCCGCGATCTGGACCGCCCGGTCCACCAAATTCTCCTGGCCCGTCAACGCCTGCTCAGTCGCCAAAAGCCCATCCCGCAGCCACGAAACCTGCTGAGCATACTTTTGCAGCGTAGCGACGGCCGAACCTACACCTCCCTCAACCACCGCGCCGTGATACTCCCCCAGCTGATCAAGCCCCGACACCTGGGAGTAGGAGGCGGAGATGGTTTCGATGCCTCCGAAAACATGCAATTGCTCGGCGGTTTTCGAAAAATCCTCGATTTCAGCAACTTGTTTTCGAAAAACTTCTTTATTTACTTCCAGACGATCCATTCCTAGCTTTTCCTTCCACAATTGGATACAGCTTTTCCAATAGCGCCAAGGAACGGTCACAGATTTCTTGTTCAGTCATTCTCCGATTTCTGTCAGCAAAACCAACATCAAATTGTCCACCAGATGTTTGAGCAACCGACTGACATTGTGATTGGTCGCCTTTAGCCACTCGATATTGATAAACACCAGGCAGAGACGTTGTAAGGGCTAATGAAACCCTCTCTCCGACGCTTTCAGCCCGCTCTCGCGTCCCCGAATTCATTGCCAAATGTGCAGAATTAGAAAATCTTTCAGCGGACTCAACTTCGAATCCGCAAAATCGAGCAAGAGAACCCGGCTCATGCGTGATGCTGGAGCGTTTGCCGAGACCGGCGTCGCGAAGCACGTCCTCCGGGATCTCTGAGCAGGGGTCGAAGAGTCTAAAGTTCGGATCCTTAGGATTGAAGGATGCAGGAGTAGACAGGTCGACCGTCGGCAAGGCAGAGCTCGTCGGAGCTCCCGACTTCGCGGCGTCGGAACTAGCAGATTCGCTGGAGGCTACCCCGAGGCTGCATCCAGCAAGAGTGAGTGAACAAAGTGTGACTGCGATGGCACTTGAGGTGATCTGAACTGCAGATTTGGATCGGCGACGCAAGATTTCCCCCCTCGTGGAATTGGCTGATTTTGTGCGCCAGATCTCATCATAAGTGCATACCCCCTCACTTGCATTAGACTGCGGCGGCGCTCGAACGGTTCCCGATCGCTAAACACCCACGTCATTTCCACCCCCGTTCGGAGGGGACAACAAAAGCGCCGGTCCGGTCTCAACTGTGTTCGTTGGGACCAACCCGGCGCTTTCGGTGGTAGTGGGTGGCTAAGGCTTCGGAGTCTCCTGCGCCTTGCGGAACTCGGCCATGGCGCGGTCGAGCTCGTCAAGAGCCTTTCCGTACTCCTCGTGTGAGGCGCCCTTGGCCTTGTTGAGCTTGTCCATAGCTTCGTTGACCTTATTGATGGCATCGTTCGCGCTCATTGGCGCCGCCGGGGTTTCCGCTGGCTTGGTGTCTTCCGGTTTCTTTTCGCCACCTGCAGCTGCCTTAGCGACGTCGCCGGCGTCCTTGAGGTCGTTCGCCGCGCGCGGATCAATGCCGACTTGGGTCAGGGCTTCGGCGATGGTCGGGGCGTAGCCCACCTTGCCGTCGTAGGACAGCAGCACGCGGAGGAGCTTCGGGAACGCGGATGCCTGATCCTTGCGCTGGGAGTAAATCGGTTCAACATACAAGATTTGGCCGTTGCCCACCGGCAGAGTGAGGAGATTGCCATTGGTCAGCTTGTTCGTTTGCTCCCAGAGCGCGCGGTCGCGAGCAATCTGGTCGGAAGACATCATCGTGTCTTGTGCCTGCTTAGGGCCCTGGGTTTGGGTGTTGGTTGGCAGGACTCGGACGGTGATCTTGCCGTAGTTTTCTGGGTTGGACGAAACCGACATGTGGGCGGCCAGGAATTCTCGGTTGAGACCGCGGAACGGGGTAATCAACTGGAAAGTCGGCTTGCCGGTTTCCCGGTCGGCAGCGACAACGTAGTACGGTGGCTGCTTCAGATCTTTCCGATCCTCTGGCGCAGTTGGGTCAGACGGGACAGACCAGAAAGCGTCGTTGGTGAAGAAGACTCCCGGGTCATCAACGTGGTACTTCGCAATTAACTCGCGCTGCACCTTGAACATGTCCTCTGGGTAGCGCAGGTGGCTCTTGAGCTCGTCCGAAATCGAGGATTTTGGTTTAACGGTATTCGGGAACACGCCCTTCCAAGCTTTAAGCACCGGATCTTCAGTGTCGAATTCGTAGAGTTCGACGGTTCCGTCGTAGGCATCCACGGTAGCTTTCACTGAGTTTCGGATGTAGCCGGCCTGCTCGTTGACCATGTTTCGCGAGTTGCCGGTCGGGTTTTGCGTATCCTCGGTTGCTTCCGTGAGCGAGGTGCGCTGCGCGTACGGCAGGTTGTTCAGCGTGGTGTAGCCGTCAACGATCCACTTGATCCGGCCGTCGATAACGGCTGGGTAGGTAGCGGAGTCGGTGGTGAGCCACGGGGCAACCTTGTGCACGCGACTGCGCGGGTCGCGTTCGTAGATGATCTTGGAGCCGTCGTTGATGCGATCTGACAGCAAGAGGTTCATTTCCTGGTAGCGCGCTGCGTACATGGTGCGGTTGAACATGTTGGAAATGTCCACACCGCCCTTGCCGTCGTAGCTAAAGTTCACGCCGTCAGCGTCGTATTCCACCGGGGTGCCCTTGGTGCCAACGATCGCGTAGTCTAGGTTCGCCTGCGTATTGGAGATCACCGGCCCGTAGTAAATGCGGGGCTGGTCAACGTTGATGCCCATGTCGTTTGTGGTTCCGCGTTCCTTCGCCTGCAGGTCAGCTACGGAATACATCGGGTAACCACCGCGGGTGGATCCGACGTCGCGCGCGACTTCGTCAACCTGGTTGGCCGGGGCGGCAATGAATCCGTTGCCGTGGGTGTAGACGGTGTGGCGGTTGATCCAGTCTTTTTGGTTGCCCGAAAGTTCGTTGGGGTTCAATTCGCGAGCAGCAACCACGTAGTCGCGGAGCTCGCCATTGACGGTGTACCGGTCAATGGCGAGGGTTTCCGGGAAACCGTAGAAGTTCTTCAGCTGCTGCATTTGGGTAAAGGTGTCGGACAGAATTTCCGGATCAAGCAAGCGGATGTTGGATACCGTTGCTTCATCGGCTGCCACAGCTTCAGCGGCTTTGGAATTGTTGGCTTTCGCGCCCCAATCCTTTTCGTACGTCACCTTGTCGTCGCTAAGCCCGTAGGCATAACGGGTGGCCTCGATGTTGCGGCGGATGGATTCCGCTTCCTTCTGCGCGCGGTTCGGATTAACCGAGAACTGTTCCATCATAAGTGGCCAGGCCACGCCGATAACGCCTGAGGACAAAAGCATGAGCACCGTCGCGAGGGCAGGGATGCGTAGGTCGCGCAGGACTACCGCGGAGAAGAATGCTACTGCCACGCATGCTGCAATGATCATCAGGACGATTTTCGCTGGCAAGTAAGCGTGTAGGTCAGTGTAGGAGCCACCCGTAAAGGTGCTGTGCTGCACGCTGAGGAGGTCGTATCGGTCTAGCCAGTAATCAGCGACCTTAACCAGCATCCAAAGCCCTGCGGTGACCGCCAACTGAGTGCGCGCCGCACGAGAAACGAAACCTTTTTGGGTCGGGCTGCCTGCGCGGATGCTGCCAAGCAGGTAATGGCCGATCAGTGCGATAAAGAACGCCAAGATGAGCAGCAACGATAGGGTGTCCACCAGCAGGTGGAACATCGGCAAGCTAAAGGCGTAGAACCCGTAGTCTAGGCCGAATTCGGGGTCTTTGGTGCCAAATTTCTCGCCGTTAAGGAACAGGGAGACTGTGCGCCACGAATTTTGTCCGGCCATGCCGGCCAGCATGCCCACGATCACCGGGATGCCCACCAAGAGTTTGCGAAGGCTTTGCTCGATCAGTCGGCGATAGCCGTGGATAGGGCTATCCAGTTCAAAAGCGTCAAGGGTGTCTGGCCGGTACCGGAATGCGATGAAACCAGCGAGCCAGACGACAAACGCGGCTACCAAGCCGAATCCGAAAAACAGTGCAATGCGGGTGAACAACACCTTGGTGAATACCCCGCGGTAGTCGACTTCACCGAACCACATCCAATCGGTGAAGAAATTCACCACGATGGGGGCCAGTACCATGATTATCGTGGCAACCGTGAGAATGGTCGCTAGCAATCGTGGCGGTCGTTTTGATCGGGGTCGCAGGCTGGTCGCCAATTCCCACTCCTTTTCACTTTCGGGGCAGTGCCCTACACTTTACGGGCTTACCTAATAAGGCAAACTCACAGCTATCTACAAAAGTTCCGCAATCAAGGAAAGAAAAGACAAAGTTCATGACATCTGACCAGAACACCAGCTCCAACCCTGCGCTAAACAAGGCGATGCTGGAAGCCGTCGATTTCATCCACGCGGAAGGTTGGGATGCCAACCCCACGCTATTCGCGCTGGTCCCTGTGGAATTACTGGGATTGCCTGAAGAAGAAGGCCCGTTGGCCCTGGTAGTCCAAGATCCAATTGAAGAAGCCATCGAAGACTTCCTGCCTCGCGTGTCATGGCCAGCGGAAGTCGAAGGTGTCATCTTGGCGCAAGAAATCAAGTTCCGCGAGGAAGGTGCCGAGAGTGCGCGTCCGGCGCGTCTGTTTTCCGGCGTGCTGCGGGACGAATCTCACCTCACTTTATTGCAACTTCGACCAGACGAATCCGAGTTGGATGCGCCGTTCGCGGAAGACAACATTGAGCTGCGCGGGGGCCCGGGAGTTGCCCCGGAGGTAATCGAGGCGTTGCGCTACACCCTCGAGAGCGCAGACGAGCAACTCGGATAGGTTAAGGTTGTTTCCGTGTGGTTTAGCGTGAATCGAGTACTCACCGTGGCAGTAGTACCGCTAGCAGCCGGTGCGCTGGTGGCTTGCGATACCCAGGTTTCTCCGCCTGCCGTATCGACGTCCAACGCGCTGTCTTCCGTCGCCACGGCAGAGCCCACGCTGACGACGACCTCCTCACCTTCGTCCCGTAGTTCGTCTTCTCACAACCCTTCGGAACGCATCGAGCTAGGAAATTCCACGCAGGGACGCGATTTAAAGAAGGTCACGGAAACTTTTGCTTCGCTGGCGCCGAAGGAATTTTTTGAAAAGTTCTCCTCCTGCGATTCCAACGGCATCCCAGATTCTTATTCCTGCACGGGGCCAGATGTTGGCCAGTTCCAGTTCATTGTCGGGGATGCGAAAGCTGCCTCCACTACCCAACTGCTCACCGAACTTCGCAGCTCACGCGTAGTTGAGGACTCAGGCGACCGAATTGTCGGATGGTCCACGTTGGGCACCACTGCGGTAATTACCGTGGTGGACAACAAAAAGGGCTTGACCATGCAGCAAATGGTCTCCTCCGACAAGCAGGATCCGCTCAAGCGGATCAAAGAGCTAGGGCTGGTCAAGAGCGCGGAAACAACGAGCCCGTCGCCTACAGCGGAGACCAGCCCGGAACCTACTTCTGGCAGGTAGTAACTTCTCTGCCTGCTTGGTAGTTTTCCAGCTGTGTCACGGCGTCCGCGAGGTTGTTGACCTTAATCACCGTCAGGCCGTCGTGCTGCTTCAGCATTGCTTCCTTGCAGTTAGCTGCGGGGCTGAGGAACACCTCGGCACCCGCCTCGGCAGCGGCGGCCACCTTATGTTGAATGCCGCCGATTGGCCCAACAGTGCCATCTTCAGCGATGGTGCCGGTGCCAGCGATAAACTTGCCGCCAGTAAGTTCTCCTGGACTTAGTTTGTCAATCACAGCCAGGGTAAACATCAGGCCGGCGCTCGGGCCACCAATATCTTCCAGGTTGTACTCCACCTTGAGATTGTCCGCTGGCACTGCGCCCATCGTGATCCCCAGGAGCGCTTTCTTCGTCTCTGGGTGTTCTCCCAGAGTCACGGTCTTGGATTCTTTCGCACCGTGGGCATCCACTAGGTCAAGGACAATGCTGTCACCAGGCTTTTTATTTTGCACCAGTTCGCGTACCTGGCCCGGCGCGGAGATTGGGGCAGAATCCACCGCAACAATGCGTTGCCCGGGTCGAACTATGCCATGCGCTGCGGCGTCGTCAAGCACTCCAATGATCTCCACCATCGTCGGCCGGTGCAGGTAGCTCATGGCCGCGAGCGTCGCCGCCGACTCAGACTGGGTAAATTCGGTCTGATTGTGCTGCTGCACCTCGTCTTGGCTCATGTTTGGTGGGAAAATTTGCTCGATCGGCACCAGCGTATCGTCATGCAGCAGCCAGCGAGTTAACGCCTGCGTGAGCGTGAGTTGGGTGCGCACCACCACGGTAGTCATGTTGAGGTTACCGGTGGTTTTATCTTCTTCTTCCCCAGAAATGGAGACGATCTTCTTGCCTTCATAATCGGCAAGCGTGTTGTACGTCGGCCCCGGCCCTTCGGCCGCGTACGGCACGGTGAGCGGGATGCTTGTAAATGGCACTGTCGGGCAGGAGGCCAGAAAGGTCATGGCCAACACTGGGATGGCGCCCCAGGTGATGGTGCGGGCTCGGGCTTGCAGTCGACGATTCACGCCTTGATACCTTACCCGTTGAGCAAGCCCATCCCCACCTCCCCCGAATTGTTCGCTGACAGCGTTGCCTGACCACAAATTTTCCCCACCTTGCTGCGGTACGTTGGAACCATGAGCGACAACAACAATTTCTTTTTCGGTGGAAACTTTGGCTTCGGTTCCAACCCGGGTGGCGGAAACGGCGACGGCCCCGGTGGCTTCGGGGACTTCTTTAACCAGCTCAGCGCCATGTTCGGTGGAGGAACAAACCCCGATAGTGGGCCAGTCAACTATGAATTAGCCGAACGCATCGCCCGCCAGCAGATTGGCAAGGAATCTCCCGTCACGGACGCCGATACCACTGCGGTGCAGGACGCAGTCCGCCTGGCAGATATGTGGCTTGACGACGCCACCGTGCTGCCCACCTCCGGCGGCAAAGTAGAGGCGTGGAATGCTGAGAAGTGGTTAACGGCTACGTTGCCGACCTGGAAGCGCTTTGTTAGCCCTGTCGCGGAACGCATGAACGAAGCCCAACTTGAGCAGCTGCCAGAAGAAGCACGGGAAATGGTGGGCCCGATGCTGAAGATTATGAACTCGATGTCCGGCATGAACTTCGGTATGCAGCTGGGCCACGCACTCGGCGACCTTGCCAAACAAACCCTGGCAGGATCCGATTTCGGCTTGCCGATCGTTCCAGCTGGCACCACAGCCATTCTGCCGCAGCACATGGCAGCGATGTCTAAAGATCTCAGTGTTCCGCAGCAAGAGGCGCTGGTGTACTTGTGCGCACGTGAAGTCGCACGGCAGCGTCTGTTTAAGCACGTCCCGTGGCTCGTCGAGCGCCTGGTTTCTTCCGTCGAAGAGTACGCGGCGGGCCTGGTTATTGATACCTCCCACATCGAGGAGGCGACCCGTGACCTAGGCCTCGAGGCTGGCGACCCAGCGCAGATCCAAGAAGCCATGCAACGACTGCAAAATATGGATCTTTCGCCTCGCATCACCTCGAGAAACGCGGGTGCTGTCGCCCGGTTGGAAACGCTGCTTGCGCTCGTCGAAGGCTGGGTGGAACTTGTGGTTACCCAAGCTATGGGCGAGCGGATTCCATCCACGGCCGCTATGAATGAAGCGTGGCGCCGTCGTCGCGCCACCGGCGGTTCCGCCGAACAGGCTTTTGCCAAGGTAGTGGGCATTGAATTTGCCGCACCGAAGGTTGCCGAGGCTGAGGAATTGTGGCGCCGCGTGGAAAACGCTGTGGGCTTGGAGCGTCGAGACGCAGTCTGGGACCACCCTGACTTCCTGCCTGCGGCAGAAGACCTAGGGAACTCGGCAGGGTTTATTGACACCCTGCTTGATGACGCCGATTCCGCAGACTTCGACCCCATCGCGGAAATCAATGCACTGGAGGAAGAACTGAAGAAGAATCCACCGCAGCGCCGGGAAGACGACGGCAAAGATCCCGGCGACCAAGACGGCACCGAATACTAGGAGTCCTGCTTCGGACCTGTGCTGAACCGAGAGTAGGCCTCCAGGAACCCTTTCGCGCGCTCAGCTTTAGGCGCGCGATCTGCCCACTGCCAAAACTCTGCGGAATGCCCCGAATGGATGAAGGTGTGGGTGAGTTCGTGGACGATCACCGCGTCCAGCACATAATCCGGCACGTCTTGCAGCAGGTGAGAAATCCGAATATCCCGCGTGATCGGCGAACAGGATCCCCACCTGCGATTCTGGTTGCTAACCCAGCGAATGCTGCCTATCTCCGCGCGGCCCTCGAGCACTTTTCGGTTAAGTAGCTGCGCGCGTTTGAGTAGGTCTTCATCGGTTTTCGCGCTGGCGGTAACTTTCTTTTCCACGCTGGCTACGAGTTCGCGCACGATTCGTTCTTCCTCGCTTTTGCTTAAGCGCGCGGGAATAGACACGCGGATTTTTCCATCCACCAGTCGTGCGCTCACGGTCTTTTTGCGTCGCGCAGATCTGATTACTTCCACCTCGTGCGTCATGACGGGTTATTCTATGCCACATGGGGGGATTAATTCGGCTTTCGCCTGCCGCGCGCATTGTGGTGCGCCCAGGTCCAGCACTGCAATTTGGTATCGATGCCCGCAGCTGCGGCATTATCAGCGATCTCGATCCGCGTTCCATCGGCCCAGTCGCCGCAGCACTTGCTGCGACTCGGATCCCGGTGCCGGTCACGGAGCTCGTAGACTCACTCGTGCTCGCCGGATTGTCGATGGAAGCCACCCACAGCATCTTGGCCGACTTGCGGAGCTACCGAGTGCTTATCGACGTCCCGGTTCGCGCCCCGGTCGTCGCCATGCTGGGGCAAAACGCGCTGGCCACCGCCACCGCCAACCTGCTCACCGAATCTGGTTGTGTGGTGCGGCGACCGCTGCGGGGCGAAACAGACAAGCGTTTCCTGTGGCAGCTGAGTCCCGATATTCCGCTTGTGGTCGCAGATCGTTTTACCCAAGGACGGGTACTCGCCCCATTAGTGCAGTACCGGACCGGGCACTATTTACCCATTGCCATCATCGACGGCCGCGCCCACATCGGACCGCTCGACGTTGCTCGTTCGGGCCCGTGTCCGATGTGCCTCGACTTGTATCGTATTGACCTAGACCCGCAGTTCAACGCTATTTCCGCCCAGATTCCCGCTACCGGTTCGCACGCATCCGTCATGCTGGCACTCGCCAGTGCGTTGGCGGCAAATGTTGTCCTCGACCTGGTGGGCATGTCCCTTGCTGCGCCGGGGCATGCGCCGCGCGACTATGCCCCGGGCTGGCAACTGACCCAAGCGTTAGGTGAGGCTGCCGAAGAATCCATAATCTCACCACATCAACGGTGCCCGCTATGCTTCGCTGCGCAACACGTCTAGGAGAGACTCGCCGAATTGTTGCAACTTCATCGGCCCGACGCCAGAAATGTCCAGCAATTCCTCTGGTGTCTTTGGGTGTGCCTCGGCAATGGCTAGCAAGGTGGCATCGGAAAACACCGTGTATGCAGGCCGGTTAAGTTCTTGCGCCCAGTCCAACCGCCATTGTCGCAAGCGCTGCCACAACGTCTCGTCCAGCTCCGTGGGGCAATCTTCGCACCTGGCCAAAACTTTGGCCTGCGGGGTATCCAGTGGACTACCGCACACCTTGCACCGCTTGGGACGCACGCTGCGTGGCGGATCATCAGCAATGTCCGGGACCTGCGAATCGAGGAAGCGGGACCGCTTACGGGACTTTCGCCCGCCTTCTTGTCGCGCCAGTGCCCAGGAACAATGCAGGTGTTCTCGTGCACGAGTGATGCCGACATAGAACAGTCGGCGTTCCTCCTCGACCTGCTCATCGCCAGCTTTGATCGCATAAGAAATCGGGAGGGTATTTTCTACCAGGCCTACCAGGAACACCGCGTCCCATTCCAAGCCTTTCGCGGCGTGTAAGGAGGCCAGCGTCACGCCCTGCATATTCGGTGGGTTCTTCGCATCGGCCCGGCGCCGGAGTTCCTTCAGGGCCTCTATCAAGTCCAGGTCCGGGGTGGCGTTGCCAAGCTCCTCGATGAGCTCCACCAGCGCGTTCAACGACTGCCATCGTTCACGTGCTTGCGCACCCTCTGGTTCGGTGGGCGTTAATCCCAGCGGGGCCAGCGCCGCCCTGACTAATCGTGGCAAGCCCGTGCCGACGGCCTCGGCCGGCAGGTCATCACGCTGTGCGGTGCGAACCAGCTGGCTAATTGCCTGGGTAATCTCTGGGCGTTGGAAGAAACCTTCGCCACCGCGCACTTGATACACGATTCCGGCATCGGCAAGTTCTTGTTCAAAGACGGCGGATTGCGCGTTGATGCGATAGAGCACGGCGATTTTCGCCGGTTGCACGCCGTCGTCGATAAGCTGCTGGATTTTGCGGGCTACGTCCCTGGCTTCTGCGGTTTCGTCGTCGTAGGAGGTGAACGTGGGTTCAGGGCCTGCGGGTCGCATGCCGTGCAGCTCAAGCCTCGTGCCTGCGACCCGCCCCTTGGCTTCCCCAATAATCTCATTGGCCAGCTTGGTGATTTGCGGGGTCGAGCGATAGTCGCGCTGCAGTCGGGTAACCGTCGCATGGGGGTAGGTGCGCGAGAAGTTAAGCAGGTAGTTTGGGGTGGCGCCAGTAAACGAATAGATGGTCTGGTTGGCGTCGCCTACCACCGTGAGGTCATCGCGCTCCCCCAGCCACGCCTGCAACACGCGCTGTTGCAAAGGCGTGACGTCTTGGTACTCATCGACGACAAAGCTGCGGTACTGTTCGCGGAATTCCTCCGCCACTGCGGGAGAGTTTTCCAATGCGCCTGCGGTGTGCAACAGGAGGTCATCAAAATCCAGAATGAGGCCGTCGGGCGTAGTTTTAGCCCGCTCGTAACGACGATAAACCTCGGCGACCTTTTCCGCTGGTACCGGAGGCGTTCGGTGCGCTTCTGCAATCTTTTCCGCGTATTGATCAGCAGAAATCAGCGAAGCTTTGGCCCACTCGATTTCACTCAACAGGTCTCGAACAGTGTCTTTATTGGAATCCAGCCCTACCGATCGCGCGGCGCCACCCACCAAAGGGAACTTGTTTTGCTGCAGTTTCCATGGCAAGTTCCCGGCCACTTGGGGCCAAAAATACTTCAACTGCCGCATGGCTGCTGCGTGAAAAGTGCGAGCCTGCACGCCCCCGATTCCCATCAGCTGCAAGCGATGCCGCATTTCACTGGCCGCCCGGTTGGTAAACGTCACTGCCAGAACGCGGTTTTGGTTGACCATCCCCTGGTCAATGAGGTGGGCGATCCGATAAGTGATCGTCCGAGTTTTGCCTGTGCCGGCGCCGGCGAGAATACAGACAGGTCCGCGGGGAGCGGTGGCGGCGACGCGCTGGTCATCGTCCAGCTCGTTGAGGTTTATCATCAGCTTCTCCCCCATTCATCAATCAGTTTTCGCGCAATGGATCCGGGCGCGGCGAGTGGAATATCGTGCAGCTGCGCTCGAGTTACCCACCGAATTTCCGCAAGTTCGCCATCGGCTTTCTGGATCGGTTCTTCATCCTCGGTGAACGCATGAAAAGCTATCATCAGCGAACCTGATATCGGCCAAGGCTGCGATCCTCGGTAAGTAATGTCGCTGATTCTCCTGCCGGTTTCTTCGAGCACTTCCCGAGCAAAGCAGTGCTCCAGCGTTTCCCCCGGCCCGGCATAGCCGGCGATAAGCGAAAAGTAGTCGGCTCGCCGAGTATTGCGGGCCAGCAAAATTTTGTCTTGTCCGTTCAGCTCAACGATGCCGATTACTGCTGGATCAATTCTCGGGAAAACCGTCCCCGCCGCAGCACACGCCTGAGCACCTCCGTGCATGAGTGGTTCTCCGCTGGCGGGGTGAAATTTATGAGATTCGCGGAAGTGGAGCAGGTGCACTGCGCGCGCGACAAAGCGGTCACCGCTGAGCGTGCGTATCGACGCCACCCGGGCTCCAATCTCGCGGGCCCAGTTTTCAATGTGCTCTGTACTCCGACGCAGCGCGAACATCGGTTCTTGCGGTGGCGCAACAGCGGGTTCAGCTGGGGCGCTGGTCAGGGGCACGTACATGAGGTCGGTTTCGAACGGATCGAAGTCTACGGCATGCATAGCGAGCCAAATCGCGTTTCCGTTGTCGTCGACCAGCGTGCGGTAGTCCGGGGTGACCAGCAGGATAGACATTGCTTAACCGAAAACGCGACGGACGTAGAGTAGGCGGTCACCAGGTTCAACGATTTCTGCTTCTGGCGCGTCAATACGGTAGAGCTCGCCGGAGCGCACCACACCCAACACGATATCTGCCAGGTGGCGCGGGTTCGCACCCACTTCGTCTTCGCCAACGATGCGTTCGGCGATGGAGAAGCCTTCATCTGGCGAGAGCAAGTCTTCCATCATTTCCACCACTGACGGAGTGACAGTAGCTAGTCCCAGCAGTCGACCTGCAGTTTCCGAAGAAATTACCACCGAGTCCGCCCCGGATTGGCGCAGCAAGTGCATGTTTTCCGATTCCCGAACGGAGGCCACGATCATCGCGCTCGGAGCAATCTCACGCACGGAAAGAGTGACCAGCACGGCGGTGTCATCAAGGTTTGGAGCCACGACCACGGCCCGGGCACGAGTCACACCTGCAAGCTTTAAGACATCTGATTTCGTCGCAGTGCCGTGCACCGTGGCAAGCCCATGATTGGCGGCCAATTCCAGCGCCCGCGGATCCGAATCTACGACGACAATTTGGCTGGCTGGCGTGCCGTCGCCAAGCAGTGCGGCGACGGCTGAACGTCCCTTCGTGCCGTAGCCGATGACAACTGTGTGGTTACGCAAGGACTTCCTCCAACGTTGAATCTGCAGGGTGCGACGGGATTCTTCCGTCAGAACGGACAGGGTGGTACCGACCAAGAGGATCAGGAAGGCGATACGCAGCGGGGTGATCAGGATGATATTGATCAAGCGAGCCGATTGGGTGACCGGGGTGATATCGCCGTAGCCCGTGGTGGACATGGAGACTGCCGCGTAGTACACCGCATCGATGAAGGTGAGGTGTTCGGTGTAGCCACCCTTGTCAAAATAGGCCAGCATGGACACAATGGCCAGGAGGATCATCGCGTAGGCGAATCGCCGCAAAATCAACGCCCAAGGCGAAGCGAAGGCTTTGCCTGGCAAATTAATGATGTTGAGCAGCGCGTGGTCTGGGAGGTCGTCTAGTTCCGTGTGTCCACGGAAGCGATCTCCGATCCGTTTTCGCATTCGTGTCGTTCTCCTCGGCACCGGTTTCGATGCTGGTTGGGGCTCTTAGTTTTGTGATCCTGGCTCGATATCGAGCAGGCCGGCCAATTCGGCTGCGTCTGGTAGTTTACCCGGCTCATAAGTCCATCCGGCCGAAACATAATAGAACGCTGCACGGACCTGCTGTGGATCCACCTCGTGTCCCAATTCCTCGGACAAAAGCCGGGCCCACGCGTAACGGTAAACCGCCAACTGTATTGCCGCGATTTCCAGGTCTTTACCTGTTGGCGGTTGGCCAGTTTTCCAGTCCACGACATGCCAACCAGCAGCGGGATCGTTGCCTTCATGGAACACCGCGTCCATGCGTCCGCGAACGATGTGTGCTCCAATAGCCACTTCAAATGGGGCTTCCACATATCGTGGCTGCCGCTCGGCCCATTCACTGGAAAGGAACTTCTCCTTGAGCTGGGCCAGGATAGCTTCGCTGCCGGAAATTTCACTGGTATCGGTAGGATCTGTCTCCAGCTGTGTGTCGTCGAGCAAGGTCGTTGCACCAAACCTGCGCTCGAGCCACTCGTGAAACGCGGTTCCTCGTTTGGCATAAGCATTGGGTTTGAATGGCACTGGCCGCAAGGTACGGCGGGCAAAAAATACCGGGTCTCGTCGCAGTCCAACCAAGTCAGTTGCCGTCAGTTCGCGCCCCAACGTCACTTGCACCTGCGAAGAGTTAAGTCGCCGGTGCTCGTCAATCAGCGCGTTGACGTCACGTTGCCATTGCAGGCCTAATTCGCCAATCAGGTCCGGGTCTGCTGTGTCCTGGGCATCAATGGCTCGCCGCACTGCCGCAGCCGCGCGTTCTACGGCTTGTCGACGCTGGCCAAGAGCGTCCGGTGGAAAGTTCGCTACTACCTGTTCTTCGGCTTCATTTGTTTCCGCTTCAGTAGATTCCTCCGCCCAGTGGACGACATCTGCTGACTCGAGGCTACGAAGCTTTTCCAGGAAAACGTACGGTTGTCGAATCGTTGTACCGCCGCTTCGTGCGGAACCGGAGACAATGAGGTGCTTCTCGCTGCGGGTGATAGCTACGTAAAACAGCCGCGCGACTTCCTCGAGATAGGTCTTTCGGAAGTCTTCGATGTGAGCTTCCACGGCTTTTTGTAGCTCACCGCGATTCTCTGCGGAATATAAATCGAGTTCGGGAGCCCCGTTAGGGTTGTCTTCAGCTTTTCGGTCGCCCCGAAGAGTGGAAGGTACTTTGGAAACGTCGGTCACCCACGTGGTGAGCTTTTGGCCGCGCCGGTCAGAATTCTCGTCCACGTAGGTGCCGTTATCTGCATGGATGACTGCCACATGCTGCCATTCCAGGCCCTTGGACTTGTGTACGGTGAGGATTTGTACCCGTTCGCTTCGGACCGTGACCTCGCCTGGTTCAAAGCCGTCTTCTTCCTCCAATGCCACTTCAAAGTAGTCCAGCAGGCTACGCAGCGTTGCGCCTGGGACTGCTTCAAAAGCTGCCACTTCTTCCGCGAATCGATCTAAGTGTGCAGTCCCCACAGCTCCATCGGCGTTGGGGTCTTGCCTCGTTAGCACTTCGGTGCGGATCCCGAACACTTCGGCAATGTCCGCGAAGAGGTCAGTGAGTTTCCGGCTCAAGCTATACGTGCGCAAATGGCGCAGCATGGCCGATAGCTCCCGCAGGCGCCGATACCCTTCGGCGGAGTAGAAGCTAGGCTCGCCAAGGTCGGCGATGGCATCCACTAGCCCTACGGCGGAGTCGGCATCGCTAGGCCCATTGGCTTGGATAATCGCATCGAGTCGAGCTTCTGGATCGTCCGGCAAGTCCCCATTGCTCACCCGGGCGCGCCCCGAGAGATTTTCAGTTCGGCGGTATAAGCCCTGAATATCTGCTGCAGAAAGGCCAACTGCGGGTCCGGTCAAGATTCGCAATGCAGCAGCGTTGTCCTGTGGTTTAATCAGCATCCGTGCCACCGCCACGAGGTCGGCTACCTCCGGCATTCGCAGCAGCCCGGAAAGACCCACGATTTCAATGGGAACTCCTCGGGCAGTTAGGGCTGCCGCGATGCCGTCGATATGCTTCTTTTTTCGCACGAGGACAGCTGCGGTGAACTTCTCATTTTCACTCCGTGGAGCGCGGTACGCTGCGGCTAGCTGGTCTGCTACCCAGTCTTCTTCCTCCGAGCTTTGAGCAAACCAGCCCAACTGAACAGCGCCGTTGTTTTTGTGCTCCAGAGCTTCCAGCTTTTCTACGGTTCGTTTCCCAGCGTTGTAGCGCTGAAATACCTCGGTGGACACATCGTTAGCGCCGGCGAGGATTTGCTGTGGATTTCGGAATGAGGTGGTCAGCTGTTTCTTGGGGGCGTCGTTTATGGTGCCGTCCGACGTTAATTCCGGAAAATCTGTCTTAAATCGCTCAAGATTCGCCGCGGTCGCGCCTCGCCACCCGTAGATGGACTGCATAGGATCACCGACAGCCGTCACCGATAGCTCCGGGTCTTTGCCACCGAACAACGAGCGCAGCAGCACTCGCTGTGCATGGGAAGTGTCTTGGTATTCGTCGAGCATGACCACACGGAACTTTCGTCGCTCGTTGGCGCCTACTTGCTCGAATTGTTCCGCCAATCGCGCTGCCAGCGTCATCTGTTCACCGAAGGTGATCACTTGGCGTCTGGTCAGTTCTTCTTTCAGGGCGCGAACTAGCGGTAGGTACTGCGTACGCAGCGTTTGTGTGTCCATCCATTTCGTGATGGTTGCATTAAACTCCTGGCGGGCTTTGCCACGGGGGACCTCGTGGAAACGCTCGATGAAGGGACGAGTTTCATCAATGATGTCTTGTTCCGACACCATATGATTGTCAATCTCGCTTGCGAGTTTGAGCAGCGTAGCAACCACATTCTTGGTTGATTGGGTGGCGATGAGCTCACCACGGTAGTTTTCTACTAGTTCCCAAGCGATTTGGAAGAGCTCCGTTTGGGTAATGAGGCGTGCGGTAGGCTCTACCGGCAACAGCAAGCCGTATTCTTTGACCAACCGCCCGGCATAAGAGTCATAGGTGGAGACCGTCGGGTTAATCGATTCCAGGCGTTTCGCCAGATCCCCAGTCGGATCTTGCTCCCAGACTTTGGGCGTTGCAGCGAAAGTGCTCAGGCGGGCACGAATTCGCTGGGCTAATTGTTGCGCGGCTTTCCGAGTAAAAGTGAGCCCCAAAACGTCTTCGGGGGCCACATAGCCGTTGGCTACGAGCCACACAACACGGTTGGCCATCGTCTCAGTTTTACCCGCACCCGCACCTGCGACCACAAGCATCGGCCCTGGCTCCGCGCCGATAACCTCTGCTTGTTGCGCCGTTGGTCCGTGCTTTTGCCCGAGGACGCGCGACAAGTGCTCGGGGGAAATAGTGGTATTAAACATGAGTAAGTGGCCGTCCTTCATTGTGCGCTGGGCAAATCGGTTTGAGCTGGCAGTTATCGCAGGCGGAGCACACCCGAGCTTGCAGTTCAGGCCCATGTAAGTCAGCTACTAGCTGTGGCAGTGCGTTAGCCAGTTCTTGCAGTTCTTCGACGGTTTTGGGCGCTTGCGATCGGTGGGTGATTTTGACGGTTTCCGTGCCTGGGTACACCAATTCAGCCAAGCCAACGGCCATACCTGGAGCATCAGCTGGCGCGGTTCGCACGCCGGACTCGGTGAGCTCACCGCGGGAAAGCGCGAGTTGGTAGGCCGCGAGTTGGGCATGCTCAGCCATGTCTTTTTGCGCAACAGCCGTTTTTCCGGTTTTCAGATCCACAATGACAAACTCACCGTCAGCATTGCGTTCCAACCGGTCCATGCGTCCCGAAATCCAGATGGGGGTGCCATCGGGCATAGCAGACACTTCAACCCGCACGGAGACTTCCGTTCCAACCAGGTCCCTGCTCTGCACGAAATCTAGCGTGCGACCAATCAATCGATCCCATTCGGCTAGATCAGCTGCTTCGCGCCAACGCGGCGAATTAAGCAACACCTCGTACGCCGCGCGGACTTTTTGCTCCACTACTTCTCGGGACACCCCATTTGCAAAAGCCTCTGCGGCGGCGTGCACGAGGGTTCCTTTGAGCAGGTAAATAGGCGTCTCGTCCTCTTCGCTGAGGCCAGATAGCGTGGCGCGCAGCGGGCATTGCATCCCGCTTTCGATCTTCGAGGGAGAGATCCGCGCCCCCTGGGAGATGTCCAAAACCGGCGCAGTAGAAGATGGCCCAGCCAGACCCCACCAGTGATCGGGGTGGGCGCCGTAAACGCCGGCGTCGGCAAGGCGAGCTAGTTGTCCGGCTGCCACGTCCATCGCTCGAGGCGATGCCTCGGGGTTTTCGAGCACGCGACGCAGCTCGGCGACGATGCTTGGCAGCGAAAGCAACCGCGGATAGTCCTGCAACTGAGGTTCGTACCCCAGACTTTCCTTGTGCAGGACGGAATCTTCCGGTGCTTGATCTTGACCAATGATGGCGATGTCAATGTGATGCTCACGAGCCAGTTCGATGAGGAAACGGGAAGGTTCGTCTACCTCGTCAGACTCTGCGTCCAGCACCGCGCTCACCATCAGTGTATCGGTAGCACGTGAGGTGGCCAGGCGGAATAGTCGGCGTTCTTCGGCCACTCGCTCGCTCGTGCGGGCGATGATGGTGTCTGGCTCGATGTGGTTGTCCAGCCAGTCCACAAGCTCTTCCTGGCCAAATAACGTCCCGGTTTCTCCGAGTGACGGCCAGGTTCCTTCCTGAACGCCCGCGACCAGCACTACGCGCCATTCGGATCCTCCGGTGGCGTGCGCAGTGAGCAGTGCTACTGCGTCTCGCGCTTCCCCGCGACGATCCCGGGCGCCTGTCGGGAGCTCTTGCTCAGTGACGTGCTGTACGAAGCGCGCGATCCCCGCGGTGGGACGTCGCTCTACAAAATCGCCGGCTGCGTCAAATAGCGCCATAACGGCATCGAGGTCGAGGTCGGCACTCGAGCCGAGAGCTCCCCCGCGCAAGGAGGCATTCATGAGCCGATCGGACAACCCGGTGGCGTCCCAGACTTCCCAGAGAACCATCTCCACCGACTCTCCGCGACGGTGCGCAGCTACTCCGGCGCGCAAGACCGATCGGATCTTGGTGAGAATCTCCTGTTCGCGCTCGGTAAGGAATTCCAGCGTTTCATCCGTTGGCTCTGCGTCGGCAAGCGCGAGCTCGAAGAATACCTCCATTGCTCGGCGCGTACCGCCGGTTTTTAGCTCAGCTTGGCGTAGCCCGCGCAGCAGGCGACGCAAGGTGACGCTATCTGCACCGCCAATTGGCCCGAGGATAAGTTCTTCCAGTTGAGCCACGCTGAGTGGTTGAGTAATTGCTTGGCAGGCGAGCAAGAGATTAGAGACCAAGCGCTGTTCTGCCAGCACCACGTCAGTGGGTTGAATAGTCACCGGCACGCCCGCGCTCAGCAGGGCGCGGCGCACAGTTGCAATCGCTGCGCTGGACCGCACGATGACGGCCATGTCTTTCCATGCCACACCCTCAATAAGGTTCTTACGGCGCAGTACATCTGCGATATGCAGCAACTCGGTGGTCTGTGTGTCACAACACAACACCGAGGTTTCCGGCACAGGTCGCAACCGTTGGGTGAGTTCAAAACGGTGGTCGGCCTGGAAATTCGTCAACGAAGCTGCTGTCGCCCCGCGGAAATGAAACACCGCGTGATTCGGGTTTCCGGCAATGATCGCGCAACCAGCCTGGTCTGCAAACCTTTGCACAAGCTCGGCCGATTTGGGGTCAAGATGCTGCATGTCATCGACCACGATGGTGTCTACCCGCGCTGCTTGCTCGGCGAAAAACTGCGGGTTGGTATCTAAAACATGCAGAGCCGAAGTCACCAGCTCAGATGCGTTATACAGTTGCGCCCCGGAGAGCCGCGAAAGCTCTTGGTACTCGGCCAGAAATCGCCCCGCCGCCGTCCACATCGGCCTAGCAAATCTTTGGCCCAGCTCGATCAAGTCATCCGCACTTTGCCCGCGTTCTTGCGCTCGCAGTAAGAAGTCGCGCAGTTGACGCGCGAATCCGACCATGCCTAATGCTTCGCGCACTGACTCCGGCCAGTCCTGTCCTCCAGATTCTGCTTGCACCTCAAGCAGCTCACGAATCGCAACATCATGTTCCGCACCCGTAATCAGCCGCGGCGCACTGCCATCAGCCGCACCCGTGCTTTGCGACGCCAACCGCACCAGCGCGAAAGCAAAAGAGTGCACGGAACGCACCAATGGCGAATCAGACACATAGCCAAGCTGTGGCAAGGCCGCAGTGATATCCCGTCTCAGCTGAGCCGATGACTCTTTCGATGCACCGAGAACTACTATCTCGGCCGGGGAAACGCCTGCTTTGATACGCTCCAGGACGCAGTCCACTACTAATGAGGAAACTCCGGTTCCAGCGTCCCCGGATATAGCGATCCGCCCCGGCTTAGCGGTCTTGACTAAGGAAAGAACCTCGGCAGGCACCCCGTGCCAGGTCCGATCAATGCTCAAATGCTCGGGTGCTACAAGAGATACGGAAAGTTTTTCCGGTGGCGCAAAGCGCCGGCTGGGGACAAATGCGGTCTGTGCGTCTGACATGGCTCTATTGTGTCATCTGCTCCCGACAAGTGATCAGACAACAGATCATTAGAACGTGTTATCGCACCAATTTAACCGCGAATAATCCAGTCTAAAACTTGCTCCAACCTGGCTTCATTACGCACATCTACCCCGTCCGACAACCCATGAACAAAGGTTCTATAAAGCAGGGCCCGAAGCAGCAACCCGATGATGTCTGGAACGCTGCCGAAGCGCATTATGATTCCCCGGTCCACCGCATCTGCCAGCAGGCCGTCAACGATTACTTGTGCGGCGGTATAACCGTGTGGGTGCGCCACCGGGACCAGATCGGTAACTACTGGATCTTGGGATCCCGCCCAAATAGTGGTAGCTAGCATGTCGGCATGCCCCAGTTGGTTTGGAGCCTCAATAGGTGGGATCAGCGGCACGATTCGCGCCGCAAGGCGAAGCGCAAATTCCACTTTTTCGCTGGCCTGGCCCCCTAATCCCAATGAGAGGATGGCAGCAGGATCTGCCGCCCAAGCTGCGCGATCAGCGACAAGGAAAACCTGGGAGTCTTGCCACGGACCCGTGATCGGGGCCTGCACGGCAGGCGGAATTTTTTCCGTGGCTAGGGCATCAGCCAAGCGAAGAGCGGCCACCGCCGTTTCGTCGACACGCCCGGCCTGCAATTCTCCGGGCTCCCATAAACTTGCGCGCCAACCAGAGACCACGTAGCGCCCGTCGGTGGCGCGAACGGGGCGCGCCAAACGTACGTGCTGGGGTTTGAGGTGGTCCCGCAGTTTGGCAGAAATACTTGCCGTTTCGGTTTGCACCACAGGCATGAGCGCCATTTTGCCCACTCGCCAGCCGTTATCCCAGGCTGTGGAGAGGGAGAGAGCCTCGCCGCTTTCGGCATGGAAGGCGGACCTGACGTGCTCAGGAAGGGTATCCATAGTTGTTTAGCCTAGTGTTTGCCGTACGGGAACGGCCACGGGTTGAAGGAGCAGGCTTTGTGGTCATCTGCATAGACCTCGGTGGAGTCAATGCCGAACAGTTCCGAATTGTTCAAGCTCAAGGTTTGCTGCATCATGATCGGAGCCAACTGTCCGTTGGCTGCACACGGCTGGTGATCTGCATAACCCAAGCCATGCCCTACCTCATGGTTGATCAGGTACTGACGGTATAGGCCGAGGTCTCCTTGCGCAGTGGTTGCCCCGCGCACCCAGCGAGATTCGTTGAGAATAACACGATTGCCATCACTGGTGAAGCAGCTAGTTTCCATCGACAGGTCATGCCCGCATTTTTCGTGTGTGGTGTCCAATGACGCCAACTGAATGCGAAATTCTGGGCGTTGATCGGGCGCGACGTGCTGAAACGCGAATGCGGGATCCGCCGTCCAGCCTTTAGGGTTGTTCAAGGTGGCATCGACCATGGTGGCCACAGCTTCGTCGCCACCGTAGGCGGCAGTATTTAAGCCATCCTCCACCTCAATGACATACGAAAACACCTTGTCTTTACCCTGACCAACTTTAGGACCAGGCTGCCCCACTACCCGAAAAGTGCCGTTTCCTTTAGCGGTAAAGGGGCCACCGGGCGGTAATTCTCCCGTTGGCAGCTTCGGCCGGTCTCCGGGGGACGGCACGGGACCGTTACCTCGAGACGCTGCTTCGTTCGTGGCTGCCGTTGTTGGGGCCTGTGCGTTTTCCGATTTGTGGGTTACGGGCCCGCCAAAAAAGACGTCAACGAGGATCCACACTGTGATCACCGCGAGTACGGGAATGGCATAAGCACGCCAACCATACTCGCGGGCAAACCGCACTAAGGGGCTCTCTGGGGCCGAATGAGTCATCAAAAATTAGGCGATGAACCCGACGGTACGGGAAGTTGCCACTCCGATTTCTACATATGCGATTCGGCTGTTGCGAACGAGGAATTGGCGCCCACGATCGTCGGCAAGCTCAAGCACCCCGCTTTCCGCCTCAAGGCTTGCCGCGACCTTCGCACGGACTTCTTCCTGGGTTTCAGAAGTAGAAATCGCCAGCTCACGAGGGCTATCGGTAAAACCAATCTTGATGTCCATGATTATGCTCCTTGAGCTAGATCGGAAATTGACGTATCCACTAGCATAGCGCTTGCGTTCGCGGAGATTAGGTGAGGAGGCGCAACTTCCTTTAACTTCCCTAGTTGCCCACAGAATCCGGTCCGACTTGGTAAGTATCCAAGGAACACTAATGCTCGTTAGTATGAAATCGTGTCTTCTATTGATTCGGTTTCAACTCCAACATTTGCCGAACTCGGCGTCGCAGCGGAAATCTGCACGGCACTGGCGGAGCGTGGCATCACGCATACTTTTGCGATCCAGGAACTTACATTGCCCATCGCCTTGGATGGCGCCGATATCATCGGCCAAGCACGAACCGGCATGGGGAAAACCCTGGGTTTCGGCGTGCCTCTTATTGACCGCGTCTTTGACGCCGCCGATGTCGCAGAGTTAGACGGCACCCCGCGCGCACTGGTGCTGACCCCCACTCGCGAGCTGGCAGTTCAGGTCAGCGCCGACTTGGAGCAGGCCGCCAAGCACACTCCCGTGCGTGTGCAGACCATTTACGGTGGGCGCCCCTATGAGGAGCAGAAAGATGCGTTACGACGCGGCGTGGACATCGTGGTGGGCACCCCAGGCCGCATCCTTGACCTCTACCAACAAGAGATCTTGCAGCTGGACCGCGTAGCCATCTTGGTCCTCGATGAAGCGGATGAAATGCTCGATTTAGGCTTTCTGCCTGCCATCGAAAAGATTCTCAAGGCGCTTACTCACCAGCATCAGACTATGCTGTTTTCGGCCACGATGCCGGGGCCAATCATCACGCTGGCCAGGTCCTTTTTGCACAAGCCGATGCACATTCGCGCCGAATCCTCCACCGAATCTCACACGCACTCCAGCACCAAACAAGTCGTGCTGCAAGCCCACCGCATGGACAAGATCGCCATCACCGTGCGCGCACTTCAGGCTGCCGGGCGAGGCAGGACGATTATTTTTACTCGCACCAAGCGCACCGCAGCAGAAACCGCCCAGGACTTGGCCAGTGCCGGGTTCACTGTCGGCGCGGTGCATGGCAACCTCAACCAGGAAGCACGTGAACGTTCTCTGGCCGCCTTCCGTTCTGGCGCGGTGGAGATCTTGGTGGCCACCGACGTGGCGGCCCGTGGCATCGACATTGATGACGTCACGCACGTCATCAACTTCCAAACTCCAGATGACCCCATGACGTACGTGCACCGCATTGGTCGCACGGGCCGAGCCGGGCACTCGGGCGTGGCCATTACCCTCGTCGGATACGATGAGCTGAACAAATGGCAAATGATTAACTCGGAATTGGGCCTAGATCAGCCAGAACCTCCTCGTTGGTTTTCCACGTCACCTGAGTTGTACGAAGCCTTAGACATCCCAGCGGACGCCGAAAACACCGTAGGGCCAGCCAAGCGAGTATTCGGCGGTTTTCGGTCCACTGAGCGATTGAAAGAACACAAAGGGGCAGGTAGAGCTCGTGGGCGTCGAGAAGCTGACGGACCTGTCGCCCACCGTCGCCGAAAGGGCAGAACACAGTGATCAAGCCGCTTCAACGTAGCAAGAAAGACCTCCTCGCTGTCGGTGCGATCACCGCGGGGTGCGCGATCGCAGTAGGCGCGGTGTTTGTTAATGCCCCGGTGCGGCATTCGGAGCTCACTCCCGCCGCCTCGGCGTTTACACCGGTGGCGAACATGCCGGCAGCCCCGCAACAGGTAAGTGAGACATTCCGCGTGCCGCTCAGCGACGAGCTGCACCTTTCTCGCCCGCTGATCATCGATGGTTTACTCGTCACAGGAACTGGCGGCAAAGTCGAAGCGCTTAACCCAGCAGACGGCACCACAGTGTGGCGCTACGAACGAGACAAGGAACTGTGCTCGCTAGGCGTTGGATTCAACACGGTGGTTGCCACCTATCGAACCTCTGCCGGATGCGGCGATGTCACCCAGATTGATGCCAAGACGGGCACGTATCGCGCCACCCGCAGCGCAACCGCCCCTGATGTTGTACTGCCGATTTCCTCCAATGACCGCGTAGGCACCGTCTCCGCTGAACGGGTGGAATTGTGGCGTAGTGATCTGGTCCGGACCGTCGAATATGGCGACAAGGACGCCAAGCAGGAACCCGAACTCCAACCGCACGAGGAGTGCCGAATTTCTTCCGCTTTGACGCGAAAAGAACTGCTAGCGGTAGTGGAGTCCTGCCCGGATCAGCCCAACAACTCCATGCTGCGCCTGCAGGCCACCACACCAGAAGATTCCCGCAAGCCTAAGATAAAGGCTGATGTGGCGATACCTGGCACCGATGCGCAGGTGATCGCGATCGGGCAAACCGCGGCATCCGTCTACGTCCCCGGCCCTACCCCGCGGTTGATCGCATATAACGAAAGCGGCAAGGAAATCTCCCGCAACGATGTCCAGCCAAGTCCGCTCATCGACGCCGCCAGCGCAAAACCTGGACAAGCCTTCGCCCCACAGACAGCCGATCTCCCCCACCACATGACCTGGTTTGATGGCCAACGCCTGTACCTGCTGAATCCAGCGACGTTGGCCGCCGAGGTGATTTTCGATGGGGCACTGGGCACTGGCGTAGCAATCGGCAACCGAATCGTGTTCCCCGTAGCCGACGGGCTTGCCATAGGCAACTGGGAAACCGGATCAATTGACCGGACGATCCCCGTAGATCGAGGAAACTACCAAGGTCCGGTGTCTTTAGCACTGGCCGGAAACTCGCTCGTCGAAAAGCGAGGCGACCAGCTGGTAAGCCTCGCGGGCTAAGAGTTGTGGGTCGCTGTCGCCCAGCTTAGGGCGGTGGAGTTAAACAGCAACGCCAGCCCGGCTACGCCGGTAACTGCGGCGATCGCTGCCCACACCATCTGATCTGCCGACCAAAGGTAGTAGGCGACGACCAATGCGAACATTTCCAGCATTACCACCGGTCCGCGTCCCCAACGGCGCCCCTTATTCATGTTGAGCGCGCCGGCGGTGACAACGCCGAAGATAATGATGAAGAAAATCGCGGTACCCAGCCCGACCATTCCTGCGTCGCCGCCCTCTTTCACTACCCCATCGGCACCATGCCCGGTGAATTCGCGGAAAATGAGCAGCGCCGCGTAGCCAAGGCCGACCGCGGATTGCGCCATCGCGAGGTAGCCGGCATAGGTCACGGTAGCGGGAACAATTTTCTGCTGATTGGTATGTGTAGAGGTCACGGGGCATAAGCCTACTAGCTTCCGGTTCCGAACTGTCTACAGCGCACGCGAAATGTTCTAGGTCACATTAAGGTGGTTGTCTATGCGCTGTCTCGTGCTTTCCAACCCTAATTCGACCAGCCACACGCAACAGCTGCTGCGGGCCGTCATTCCGCCCCTGCATGCCGTGAGTGAGATCAAGGCTGTGTACACCCAGCACCCTGGGCACGCGCGCGAGATTTGCCGCGGGCTGCGGCGCAGCGACTACGATGCCGTCATTGCTATTGGTGGCGATGGCACGGTCAACGAGGTCCTGGAAGGACTCCTCGGCGACGACGTAGCCAGCCGCCCTGCCCCTGCCGAGCTACCCCGCTTAGGCATCATCCCAACCGGCTCCGCCAATGTCTTCGCACGCGCGCTAGGATTCCCGAACAACCCGGGCATCACCGCAACGATGCTGGCCGAGCTCCTCGTGGCCGATGCTTATCGACGCGTGCCTGTGGGACGGATCAATGACCGCTGGTTCTGCGTGAACGCCGGTTTCGGCCTTGATGCCGAGGTCATTGGACGAATGGAACGCATCCGGGAATCTGGCGGGCTGGCTACCCCGTGGCGCTACTCAGCGGTGACCTACGGGGTCTGGAATCGACTTCGCAAGTACACCCCGGCAATCCACACTTTCATGCAACTACGTCCACCGGCGAAGAACTCTCTGGCGACGTGCCCTTCGTGATTGTGTCGAATACCAACCCGTGGACTTACGCCGGGCCGGTGCCTCTTACCCCAAACCCCGAACACGATTTGGACAACGGCTTCGCGCTCTACGCGGTCAATGACATGTCGGGCACTGTTGGTTTTCTTACTCTCGCCCGCATGGTAGGTGTGCCAGTGCACACCTTGGCGCAGCACCGGATAGATTTCCGTGAATTGCGAGTTGACGGCATCACTTCTCTCACACTCAATAGCCGTGAGCCACTAAAGTGGCAGCTAGACGGAGAATTTGGCGGGGAAGAAACCGAATTACGCCTAAAATTCGTCCCCCATGCGATCGATGTTATTAGCCCCGAACCGTCGTGAAAATTGTGAGCTTAGACACTTTTTAGCGTTTACCTCTAGCCAAATTCGTGGTGACGTGTCATGATTCTCCGGTAGCGAAAACGACGGGTTGTAAAACCAGAGTCGAACACTAGCAGTACTTCAGGTTAAGTTCAGGTTAACTAGCGCCACTTTTGCGACGCCGCCGAGCCAACTCGGCGCACCTGATACCGCCGCCTCACCCACGCCCAGGATGCCGACAGGCTGCTTCTTGCATGCCCGTGCTGCGTTCCCGAGCAACGGTACGAAAAGACTGCACCCCAAGAGAACTTTCACAAGCTTTTTATTTAGGAGATACCACCATGGATTGGCGCCACGAAGCTGTTTGCCGCGACGAAGACCCAGAGCTCTTCTTCCCAGTTGGCAACTCCGGACCTGCTCTCGCCCAGATCGCCGCAGCTAAGGTTGTCTGCAACCGCTGCCCTGTCACCTCCCAGTGCCTCGCATGGGCCCTCGAGTCCGGCCAGGATGCCGGCGTCTGGGGCGGCATGAGCGAAGATGAACGTCGCGCACTGCGACGTCGCAAGAACCGCGGACGCGGCCGTACCCGCGCAACCGTCTAATTTCACTGAAACCAGACTCGCCCGCTAAGGTAAGTGAGACTAATTTTTCTCTAACCCAATCAAGGAGGCAGCCATGAGCAAGCGTGGCCGCAAGCGCAAGGACCGTCGTAAGGGCAAGGCTAACCACGGCCGTCGTCCAAACTCTTAAGTCTGACGCAAAAGCACAAAACCGCCCCGGGCACCAATTCAACCGTTGGTTCCCGGGGCGGTCTTTGCATTCGAGGGGTTACCGTGGGTACCGACGAATTTGCCTAGAGATTTGCAAGAAAACCACCCAGAAATCTTGCAAAACCCGCAGCAAATTCCCCGGGCAATCCCCTAGAGCCCGCTACAAACCCCGCTGCACCCGGATAGACACCGAAATACGCTCGTAAAGCGAGACCGGAGCCTGGGCTTCACAACAACGACGCAGCAGGGCGCGTACTTCTTCTTCCAGGCCAAGAGCCCGGAAGCACTCCGGGCATTGTTCCACCTGGGCTCGCAATTCCGCACGGGCTTCGGGGCTGCAGGAGGCGTCGTCGAGAATGCGCCGCAGGCTTTCGTAGGCCGCCGAACAGTTACATTGACATTCGTGTTGGCTCATGGCTGTGAAACGTCCTTCGATCCGATTCCGTATCCTGCTGCTACTTCCTTTAACGCACCTCGCAGCTGTTTTCTTCCCCGGTGCAGTCGCGACATGACGGTGCCGAGCGGGATGTCAAGGATTTCGGCGATTTCCTTGTAAGCGAGACCTTCCACATCGGCGTAGTAAACCACCATGCGGTAGTCCTCGCTCAAATCATTGAGGGCCGCCGAAATCTCTGAATCCGGCATCCCTTTGAGCGCCTCCACCTCGGCGGATTCGAGCCCCGTCGAATGGTGGGAGGAGCTGGAGTAGATCTGGTAGTCCGTGATCTCCTCAGTGGGCAGCTGCGAAGGCTGACGCTGCGCTTTCCGATAGGAATTGATGTACAAATTCGTCATGATCCGGTACAGCCAGGCCTTGAGGTTCGTGCCCGGTTTAAAACTATCGAAGGCCTGAAATGCCTTCATGTAGGTCTCTTGCACGAGGTCTTCGGCGTCGGCTGGGTTGCGCGTCATGCGCAGGGCTCCGCCGTAGAGTTGGTCGAGTAGCGGTAGCGCTTCGGTTTCGAAGCGCTCAGCTAGCGTCGCAGTGGGGGCCATGGGACTCCTGTTCTTGCCTAGGTGCCGGCACCAGTCGGCACATCCCTTCATTGTACGGCGTAGCATGAAGCGGGTTATGGCTAAGAAGAAAACCACCGGCACTGCGGCGCTCACCGCGCTTGTCGACGCCGGATTGAATCACACGGTGCACAGCTTTGACACCCATACCCAATCCTATGGAGCAGAGGCTGCTGACCATCTACACCAACGGCTGGGGATCGCAGCGGATCAAGTGTTCAAAACTCTGCTGGTAGATCTGACTGCGGGCAAGGGGCCTAAGCGGGAACTCGCGGTATGTTGCCTGCCAGTAACCCAGCAGCTGAGTCTGAAGAAAGCTGCCGCGGCCCATGATGCGAGCAAGGCAACCATGGCCGACCCGAAAGATGCCGAGCGCAGCTCGGGCTATGTGGTTGGCGGGATTTCTCCGATTGGCCAAAAGCACCGACTCTCCACGGTAATCGATGAATCCGCCCAGCTCTGGGACGTTATTTTTGTATCCGGTGGCAAGCGCGGGCTAGACATTGAGCTCACGCCTGCAGATCTAGCTCAGGTCACCGGTGCCCGGTTCGCGGACTTACTGGCTGATTAACTCTGGGTAATCGTTGCGGACGTTGCCTACCGCCTTGTCTGCCGGTCGAATCCTCAAGTGTTCCACCAGTGAAGATTGCGAGGGATGGAGCAATTCCGCAGCCTCATCAGGCTCCCCCAGCAGCCATTGCTCCACTTCGTCTGCGCTCAAGAACCGCGGTAGCCGGTGATGGAGCTGTTCCATCGGCTCGGGGGCATCGGTGGTGACCATGGTGCAGGACAGTTGATCAAGTCCCGTGGCCCACAGCAGGGCGGCGTCGTCACGGCTGACAAAGTAGGGCTGTTTGTCTTTCCACTCGTAGTAGCCATCTAGGGGAATGAGGCAGCGGCCGCGCTTGAATGCGTCGCGGAAGGATGGCTTTGACTGCACGGTCTCGGCGCGGGCGTTGAAAAGTGGCGGGCCGTCTAGGTCTTTCTTCCAGTGCGGCAGCAAGCCCCACCGAGCCGGTTCCAATACAGCCTCTGACGGTGAATTGAACCGCACAATGGGGATGACCTGCGTCGGCGCGATATTGTAGCGAGGCCCAGGCGTGCCGACGGGTGCGTGAAGGGCCCGCCCCGGAGCGTCGATAAGCTGGCCTGTGGCCTGAATCAAGGCTTCGGCGGTGGTGAAGAGAACGAATCGTCCGCACATGCCCTCTATTATGGAGCACATGGGAGAAATCGACGTGACTGACAATTGGTGGCCAGCCCCACCTGCCCCGGGCCCAATCAGCCGTGATCTACACGTGCCGGGTTCCAAATCCATGACCAACCGAGCCTTGGTGCTGGCAGCACTCGCGGATGGCCCTTCGACCATCCACGGCGCGCTGATCTGCCGCGATACCGAGCTGATGATGAATGCAATCACGCAGCTGGGTGCGAAAGTCTCGCGAGAGACCACGACGCAGGGCTCGATGTCTACTACGCTGCGGATC
Source organism: Staphylococcus chromogenes (assembly GCA_032468405.1). Lineage (GTDB taxonomy): Bacteria > Actinomycetota > Actinomycetes > Mycobacteriales > Mycobacteriaceae > Corynebacterium. Next base: position 351,176 of record JAUDUO010000003.1, on the reverse strand, counting down.
GAACCGGGCCCGCTGCATGGTGGCACGGTTGATGTCGGCTTGGCGGGAACCTTGATGCGTTTTGTTCCTGCGCTGGCTGCGCTGGCAGATGGCACGGTGTTCTTCGACGGCGACATCGAGGCTCAGCGGCGTCCGGTGGCTCCTACGCTGGATGCTTTGCGTTCGCTCGGCGTAAATGTCGAAGGAGACACGCTGCCCTTCACCGTGCATGGCACGGGTTCGGTCAAGGGAGGCGAGGTTCGTATCGACGCCTCCGAGTCTTCCCAGTTCGTCTCCGGCCTGCTCCTCGCGGGTGCACGCTACGACGAAGGCTTGACGGTTACGCACATCGGCAAGACGTTTCCAAGCATGCCTCACGTGGACATGACCCTCGACATGCTGCAACACGCCGGTGTCAAGGTGGAACGGCTGGGCCACGCACAATGGCGTGTCCATCCAGGCCCGATTAAGGGACAAACCTGGCAGATCGAGCCAGACCTTTCCAACGCAACACCGTTCCTCGCCGCCGCAGCGGTCACCGGTGGCCGCATCCGCATCCACAATTGGCCTGCAACCACACACCAGGCCGGCGACGCCATCCGAGGCATTCTCGAAGAAATGGGCTGCTACGTAGACCTCATCGCCGTCGGCGATAGCTTCGATCTCGAAGTGCACGGCGCGCACCCAGGTGAACTGAACGGCATCGAAATGGACATGCGCGACATTGGCGAGCTTGCCCCTACGGTCGCTGCTTTGGCAGCCAGCGCTCGCACGTCCAGCCTGCTCACGGGTATCGCTCACTTGCGTGGACATGAAACTGACCGGCTCGCAGCGCTTACCGCCGAGATCAATGCAATTGGCGGCCACTGCGAAGAGCTCGAAGACGGCCTGCGCATCATTCCTTGCCCAATGCGCGGCGGCGATTGGCGCACCTACTTTGATCACCGCATGGCCACTGCAGGCGCTATTTTGGGCCTCAACACCCCAATCCGCGTGGAAAACGTAGAGACCACCGCCAAGACCATGCCAGGATTTGCAACCATGTGGGAGGACATGACCCACGAGGCAGGCAACCCGCGTGGCTAAGCGCCAATTCGACGAATCCGACGTACGCATCCGGCCTGGCCGCAAAGGTTCCAGGCCGCGTACTAAGGACCGTCCGAAACACGACGATGCTGAACTAGGCATGGTCGTCTCCAAAGATCGCGGCCGCTGGGGCGTCGTTCTCGACGGCCGCGATGACGCCGTAGTGTGCATGCGGGCCAAGGACCTTGGCCGGACCAACATCGTAGTGGGCGACCGTGTGGGCGTCGTAGGCGATACTTCAGGGCGCCCCGGCAGCCTGGCCCGTATCGTACGGCTCGAGGAACGTACCAGTGTCCTGCGCCGTACGGCAGACGACACCGACCCCTATGAGCGCATCGTGGTGGGCAACGCAGACCAGCTGTTGATCGTCTCCGCGGTAGCCGATCCCCCACCGCGTGCGGGGTTCGTCGAACGCGCATTGGTGGCTGCTTTCGTGGGCAACCTTTCTCCCATTTTGTGCCTCACGAAATCGGACCTGGCCGACCCTAACGAGTTCGCCGCAGAGTTCGCTGACCTCAACGTTCCGGTCGTCATTTCTGGGGTTCATGATGCCCTAGAACCGGTCAAAAACGTCGTCACCGGTCATGTCACAGCTTTGATTGGGCATTCGGGTGTCGGTAAATCCACGTTGGTGAATCGGCTTGTTCCCGACGCCGACCGAGCAACCGGCGCAGTGTCTGGAGTAGGTAAAGGACGCCACACTTCCACCCAGTCGGTGGCACTACGCCTGCCCGACGGCGGTTGGATTATCGATACCCCGGGCATTCGTTCCTTTGGCCTCGCACACGTGGACGCCGACACCGTCATCGGAGTTTTTGAAGATCTCGCGACTGCCACTGAAGACTGCCCCCGTGGCTGTACCCACATGGGACCGCCAGCGGATCCGGAATGTGCCCTCGATCAGCTCACCGGTACGTCGTTGCGTCGAGCGCTGGCGGTTCGCAAGCTATTGGAGGCCCTGCGCAGCAACGACGACTGGGACTTGGGCATCGAAAAGGACTAAATCCCCAGATGCAGCAACCGAGTCCCATCGAACGTACGCCTATCGAAGCCACTCCGCTGAACCGGATGGCCGCCCTCGCGGTGTGTACCGGCGCCATCACCGGTTTGATTGTGGCTGGTTTGAACTGGACGGTAATCCTGTGCGAACGAGCAATCTACGGCGTGGACCATCTGCATAATCCTGACCCCACTTCACAGGTCAGCCCAGTCCGCGCCGCCCTCACTCTTGTATGCGTGGGTTGTGTATTGAGCTGGGCCTGGTTCCTGCTGCGGAAGTTCGGCCGAAAGCAAGTCGGCGTGCCGAACGCGATGAATGGCAGGCCAATGCCGGTCGTCGAGACGCTCCTTTCGGCGTTCCTGCAGGTTGCCTCAGTGGCGGCGGGCGCACCCGTGGGCCGAGAGAACGCGCCCCGACTCGCAGGTGGCTTATCTGGCTCATGGCTGGCGACCAAGCTCGGGCTCGATATTCACGCCCGGAGGCTCCTCGTGGCTTCGGCTGCGGGTGCCGGTCTGGGCGCCACTTTTCATCTCCCACTGGCGGGCGCGTTGTTCGCGCTTGAGCTGCTGCTGGTAGAGATGAGCACGCGTTCGGTGGTCACCACCATGCTTACCTCCGCCACTGCAGCTGCAGTAACCGGGATTTTTGTCGAGCCACACCCGGTGTATCACTCGGTGGATGTCACAGAAAACTGGGCGACGCTGAGCAGCGCGGTGATCGTCGGTTTAGTAGCAGGCCTGGTCGGGCACTGGTTTGGCGTGCTGGCCCGAAAAGCTGTCGCGGCTAGCCCTCAAGACGGCAGGATCCTGTGGCAGATGCCCCTCGCGTTCACGCTTTTCGCCCTCGCCGCCCTCGCCGTCCCCGGCACGAGTTCCAATGCAAGATACATGGCCGACACGATGCTGACCGACGGCCTGCCCGTGGCCACCCTCTGTCTGATTGGTGTCCTGCGTTTTGGCGCTACTCTCCTATGTTTGCGGGTGGGCGTGGTAGGCGGCACCCTCACTCCGGCATTTGGCTTGGGCGCCATCGTCGGCGCGCTACTCGGGGTGTTGGTATCACCCTTGGCCCCCGAGGTGCCGCTGGGGGTATTCGCGTTGCTGGGTGCTGCGGCATTTCTCTCTACGGCCATGGCCGCCCCACTTTTTGGCTTGGTGGCCGCAGTGGAGTTCACGGACATGGCTGCGCAGGGCTATCTTCCAGTGTTTGTTTCGGTGGCTAGCGCAGCGATCGCGGTGCGCATTTGGGGCATCGTAGTGCACCGCGATCAGCGCCTGGAGCCTTTTACCTCGGCGCTGTGGACCCGAGACTAACGTGTAGTAGCCACCGGACGCAGCAAGGCGTACTTCAACGCTTGCCTCGCCGTTGGGCGAGCTTTGGCGAGCAACCGCAGGCCCACTGTAAGGCCTCGTCGCGCTCCGTGTTCGTCGGCTCCTACCCGCAGCTGTGTTTCTATATCTGGGGTGAACGCTGCGTTTGACCTCACCTCCGGCGCGTTGTCTGGGGACGCGGCCAGGAAGGAATTTGGCAACGTCAGCTTGAGTAGGGTGCGCTGAACTTTGTACAGCTGTACGGGGAAAGAGTCGGTGTTGTACGGCAGATCGAATTCCTGGGCCAGCGCTTCTACCTGCTTGCCAACAGCCGCCAAACGGTTAGACGGCATATCTGGGAACAGGTGGTGTTCGATTTGATAGTTCAGGTTGCCGGACAGAATCGTCAGCAGCCGACCACCGCGAAAGTTCGCCGAACCTAGCATCTGACGCAGGTACCACTCGCCACGGTTCTCGTTGGCCCACTGCTCCTTGGTAAACGTTTCGGTTTCATCTGGGAAGTGCCCGCAGAAAATGACCGCATAGGACCACCAGTTACGGATGAGGTTGGCCCACATGTTAGCCAACGCGGTGTGCTTAAAATTAGGGCCGGTGAGCAGTGGGTACAGCAGGTAGTCCTTGAGCACCTGGTTGCGCACCTTGCCTACGGTCTCCCAGAACTTTGGAGCTGTCTCCTCCCACGTTTGTTTCCCGGCGAAGAGTCGTCCGAGCTCGACATCGTAAAACGCGATCGCCCACTGGAAAAAGGACGCCAGCACCGCGTTAGTCAGCGGTTGGAAGGCGTGCTGCGGGGTCCACTTCCGGTCGCGGGTCACGCGTAGCACGCCGTATCCGACGTCGTGATCCATGCCGAGGATGTTGGTGTAGGTGTGGTGGACGTGGTTGTGGGTGTGCATCCACTGCTTGGAGGGGCAGTTCATGTCCCATTCCCAGGTGGTGGAGTGGATGGTCGGATCGTTCATCCAGTCCCATTGGCCATGGATGACGTTGTGGCCGATCTCCATGTTTTCTAGGATTTTCGCCAAGCTCAGCATCGCGGTACCGGCAAAGAAAGCTGGCTTGCGGTTGGAGAACAGCAGCGTCGCCCGTCCTGCTACCTCCAGTCCGCGCTGGACACGGATCAGATTCTTGATATAGGCGACATCGCGCTCCCCGAGCGAGGCCTCCACCTCGGCTTTGATGGCATCGAGGCGACGCCCGATCTCGGCGATATCGGCATCGGTCAGATGCGCGTAGGCTTGAATGTTTTTAATTGCCATGCTGGACTCCTAAATATCGAGGGTGATGTCGCCGTTTGCCACCGTGCAGCACACGCGCACCCGGCTCCCGGCCTCGTGAGTTTCACCGGTGCGCAAGTTGTGGGCGCGGCCCTCTTTGAGCGGCTGGACGCAGGTTTGGCAGATACCCATCCGGCAGCCGAATGGCAGCTGCACGCCTGCGGATTCCGCCGCTTCCAAAATGGTGGTCGCGCCGTCGGTGCATGCTTGTCCGCGGTCGCCGAATTGGATTCGCCCACCTTGGGCATCGCTCATCCGATCCAAGGTGAACTGTTCAGTGCGCAGCGCATAGCGCTTTTCGACGCCACGCCCCCACCACGTCTCCAACTCGGCAAGCATTTCGGCCGGGCCACAGGCGTATGGAGCGCGTTCGGCACAGTCCGGCACGAGTTCTTCGATTTCGTGTGGAGTAATCCGCCCCTCAAGCGAGGTCACGCGCAGGATAAACCTAAAGTTGGGGTGGTCGTCCCCCAGCTTCCGCAGTGTGTCGCCGAAGACTAAGTCTTCTGGTTCGCGGATGGAGTGCACGAGCGTGACGTCGTTAAGCTGGGCGCGATCGGCGAGGAAACGCAGCATGGAAATAACTGGGGTGATCCCGGAACCCGCGGTGAGGAATAGCAGCTTTTCTGGCAGCGGATCAGTGAGATGGAAATCGCCTGCGGGGGCGGCGAGTCGGACGTGTTGACCAGGTCGCGCCTCGTGCAACAAGTGCTGCGAAAGCTTGCCGTTGTCGACGGCCCGAACGCAGATTTGGAAACTGCGCCGGGAGGAGGTCGGCGGGTTGACGATTGAATAGCTGCGCCAGACGAAGCGGCCATCAACTTGCACTCCGATGCCGATGTACTGGCCTGCTGCAAACGCTACGGGCACTCCCCAGCCGGGGTTGATGTCTAATAGGACGGTCTCTGCGGCGACATTTCGATCGACGGCTCGAATAATGCCCCGTAGCTCGCGGGTACTCCACAGCGGGTTGATCAGCGACGAATAGTCATCTGGCAGCAGGGGCGTGGTCCAGCTGCGTAGCAAAGAACGCACGCCGCTGAGGCGATCTTTAGTGGTGTTCCGCACAGAGGAAACTCTTTTCGCTCACAAAACTAATAGTTACGCTTCCGTAGCTTACGGAAGCGTAGGTTAGAGCGCAAGAGTAACTTTTCCCCTGTTAGCTCAACTCCACCAAAAACGGCAGCTCTACTGGGTCATACCACGCCATGAAGTTGTCATCCGCATCCCCTACGGCGAGCTCGGCATCTTCGTCCCCAAGATCCGCAGCATGAATAGCCTCGATGGCTTTTGCGGTGGCTTCTTCCGAAGACTCAATGTCCACGTGCAGGGCCGCTACCTCGGACATCGCGATTTGCGCGGGCTGGATCTTGACCACGGTATCCCCTTGGTCGTCCGCCAGGGTTACTTGAGAATCTGGCAGATCCACCGAGATCACCACGCGGCGATGCGGAAACTCGGTCTCGCCTAGCCCCAGCAGGCGCAGGGACGCCCGCGCGGCGTCGATAAACGCGAAGTGCGCAATCTCTTCTTCGTCGCCTTCCTCAAAAGAAGACAGCAGTGCTGGAGTGACGGCAAAGCCCCAGCCGGAGCGGGCTGAAAAAATGCCATTAGCATTGAGCTCGCGCAGGATTGCCCAGGTCGCTGGTATGTATACCCGCATTTAGAACTCGCCCTCGATGTCAAACAGGCCAGTAATCTCCACGACAGCGCGGTCAAACTGCTGGTAGAACACGCCCACCAAGCCGGCCTCGACGGCAGCGCGAACGTTCAAGATGGAGTCATCCACCATCACACAATCCCGCATCGGCAGTTCGATGGCATCCGCTGCCGCTTGGAAGGCCGCAACCTCGGGTTTTTCTGCACCGATCTCACCGGAGAGCAGCACGGCATCCACGATGCCCCGGTATTCCAGCTCGCGGATTGGCTCGGCGCCGGGGCCGCCTGGATCGTTGGACAGCACGGCAGTGGCTACGCCGTTTTGCTTAGCCGCAGCTAACAGGTTGCGCCACCTGCGACGATCCTCGTCCGGGCCGTCCAACACACCGACATAATCCACAATTAATCCACGCATCTATTTCTCAAACTCCCACAATTTATTGTTCATTCAGCATCTACCGCGCACCCGTGGCACAATCTATAGCAGCGAATGCGCACTCGTTTCCACATTCTTCCACAATTTTCGATGTGCGCGCGTTCGACAGCCTCACTTTTGCGTGTTCCCCTTTGCTCAGCTCGGTGGCCCCTTTTTTACGTTAAGGAGTTCACCATGCTTACTGTCATCCCAGGCACCAGTCACCTCAAAGCCCTGGCGCCTACAGCTCCGGCAGCTTTACCCTCGCAGCCCGATGCCACTCCAGCGGATTTCCACGGCATCGTCTATGTCGCTTTGGAAGCCGCGTTCGGCATGCGCTCCCCCACCGCACTGCCCAAAGATCGCTTTCATGTGCGCGTGCGCAACCATGTCGCTGCCACGCTCAGAACAAGCGGAGTGCGCGGCCCCGTTCGCATCACGCGTATCGACGCCCGCTTGTTGCCCACCCCCAAGCACAATCAGTCCGATCCCTTGGCTGTTAAGCGTATCGCGGCGTTGGAAGCCTTTGGCTCCTGTCAGGTAGGTGCACGCACGACAAAGGCGTTTGCCGCTCGACTGGAAATGTCGGAGGGCAAACGCCTTTGGGTGATGCAGAGCCTGCGGGTCTTTTAGACCTCTTCTGGCCCGCGCAGCTGCATGTCTTCTGGACGCGGACCGGATGGGGTACCAAAATCTGCGCCGTCAATCTTGCCGTCGTGGTTCAAATCCGCAGTGCCGGCTTCCTCCACCCGTGGCAGGAACTGCTGGCGCAGCAGGAAGAGCTGGCGGACGGTTTCTTCCTTGATGCCGTCCTTCATGGCGTTGAACATGTCGCCGCCCTCGCGCTGGTATTCAACCAGTGGGTCACGCTGCGCCATAGCTCGCAGACCAATGCCCTCTTTGAGGTAGTCCATTTCGTAAAGGTGCTCACGCCACTTCTGGTCCACCACATTGAGGATCGCGGCGCGCTCGATGCTGCGCATCTGATCATCGCCTGCGATTTCCGACACCTTGGACTCGATGTTTGCGTAAATCGCGTGGGCGTCGTCAAGCAGTGCCGTGCGCAGGTCCTTAGCGGACAGCTCGCCTGCGGAGCCGTACTGGGTACCGTCGATTAGCGACTGCGCCGACATGGACGGACCGTAGAGAGACTCCAGGGCGTTCCACAGCTTCTCTAGATCCCAGTCTTCGACGTAGCCGGTGGCGGTGGCGGAAGCGACGTAATCGGAGATGGTGTCGTCGATCATCGACTGAATCTGCGTGGAAACGTCCGCACCTTCAAGGACGGAACGACGCTCGGCGTAGATCACCTTGCGCTGCTCATTCATGACTTCGTCGTACTTGAGGACGTTCTTGCGCATCTCGAAGTTCTGCGCTTCCACCTGCGTCTGCGCGGAACGAACGGAGTTGGTGACCATCTTGGCGTCGATCGGCTGGTTGTCTGGGATGTCCAGGCGGTTCATCATGTTTTCCAGCATTGGGCCAACGAAGCGAAGCATGAGCTCATCGCGCATGGAGAGGTAGAACCGGGTGGTGCCTGGGTCTCCCTGACGGCCAGAACGACCGCGCAGCTGGTTATCGATGCGGCGGGAATCGTGACGCTCAGTGCCGAGCACGTACAGGCCACCGGCCTCGCGGACCTTTTCCGCAAGCTCCTCGGAGCGCTTCTTCACTCGGACGATCTCCTCGTCCCAGGCTGCTTCGTACTCCTCCGGGGTTTCCACTGGGTCCAAGCCACGCTCGCGCAGGTAGATGTCCGCGAGAATGTCTGGGTTACCACCCAACACGATGTCAGTACCGCGGCCGGCCATGTTGGTAGCCACGGTGACGGCACCCGGCAGACCTGCCTGAGCGACGATCTCGGCTTCCTTCTCGTGGTGCTTAGCATTCAGCACGTTATGCTTAATGCCACGGCGCTGCAGCAGCTGAGAGAGGTACTCAGAGCGCTCAACGGAAGCCGTACCCACCAGCACCGGCTGGCCGTTTTCCACGCGCTCAGCGATATCGTCCACCACGGCCGCGAACTTAGCTTCCTGAGTCTTGTAGATCAGGTCGTTCAAGTCCTCGCGCTGGTTAGGACGGTTCGTTGGGATTGGCATCACGTTGAGCTTGTAGATCTGGTGCAGCTCGGATGCTTCGGTTTCAGCAGTACCGGTCATGCCGGCCAGCTTGTCGTAGAGACGGAAATAATTCTGCAGGGTGATCGTAGCGAGGGTCTGATTCTCGTTCTTGATCTCCACGCCTTCCTTGGCCTCGATGGCCTGGTGCATGCCCTCGTTGTAGCGGCGACCATCCAGCACGCGGCCGGTGAACTCGTCGACGATCAGCACCTCGCCGTTGCGGACGATGTAGTCCTTATCGCGGGTGAACAGCTCCTTGGCTTTGATCGCGTTGTTCAGGTAGCTGACCAGCTGGGAGTATTCCGGAGCGTAGAGATTGGTGATGCCAAGCTGATCCTCTACAAACTCCACGCCTTCTTCGCGCACGGCAATGGTGCGCTTGCGGTCATCCACTTCATAGTGAATGTCGCGGGACATGCGTGGCACGATCGTGGAGAACGCGGTGTACCACTCGTTGGAGCCGCCAGCAGGGCCCGAAATGATCAGAGGAGTACGAGCTTCGTCGATGAGGATGGAGTCCACTTCGTCGACAATGGCGTAGTGGTGGCCGCGCTGCACGAGATCGTCGAGCGAGTGCGCCATGTTGTCGCGCAAGTAGTCAAAGCCCAGCTCATTGTTGGTGCCGTAGGTGATGTCGGCGTTGTATGCTTCGCGACGCTGGGCCGGATTCATGTGGGACAAAATAACGTCGGTCTTCAACCCCAGGAAGCGGTGCACACGGCCCATCCACTCGGCGTCGCGCTTGGCCAGGTAGTCGTTCACCGTAACGACGTGCACGCCCTTGCCTTCGAGCGCGTTGAGGTATGCCGGAAGCACACAGGTCAGGGTCTTACCTTCACCGGTGCGCATTTCGGCGACGTTACCGAAGTGCAGGGCGGCGCCACCCATAATCTGGACTTGGTAGTGCTTTTGCCCCAGCACGCGCCAAGACGCCTCGCGGGCGGTAGCAAACGCTTCAAGCAACAGGTCATCGAGCTTTTCGCCCTTTTCGATGCGCTCTTTAAACTCCGCGGTCTTGCCCTTGAGCTCATCGTCGCTCAGCGCGGCGTACTCATCCTCCAGCGCAATCACCTTGTCGGCGATATTCTGCAGATTTTTGATGGCGCGGCCTTCACCAAGGCGAAGAATCTTGGACAATCCAAACACGGGCACGGATCCTAACAACTATATTGGGGTCACTAATTACAATCTCCGCCTATTCTACGCACACCTAACGTAAGAGGGAGATTTGCTAGGGGTTAAGAAAGCCCACCAAATGAAAATAACCGCCCGCAGCGATAAGCTGCGGGCGGTTAGCGAGATGGCAAGCGATACCCGCTATGCCTACTCAGTCAAGGAAATCAAACCGTAGTCAAAAGCGTGGCGACGGTACACCACGGACGGGCGGTTATTCTCCGCATTTATGAAGAGGTAGAAGTCGTGGCCGACCAGCTCCATCTCGGAGAGGGCATCGTCTACGGACATCGGTACCGCAGCGTGCTCCTTGGTACGCACGATCTGCCCCGGGGTGACATCCTTGACGAGGTTCTCGTATGGATCCACATCAAACTCGCCCACCGGCTCCTGGACCTTGTTCGCCTCAGCGACCAGCTCAGCTGCCACTTCGCCAGCCCCTAGCGGAGCACGGTGCCCCGAACGGGAGATGCTGCGACGGGCCTTCACCTTCCGCAGGGACCGCTCCATCTTGCCCAGCGCCGTTTCCAACGCCGCGTAGAAGGAATCTTCCTTAGCCTCCGCGCGGGCAATGTGCCCCTTGCCGGTTGCGGTGATCTGGATGCGGTCCGCATGAGCTTCTCGACGAGGATTCGGCTCGTGCTGCAGCTCAACGTGGAAGAACGTCAGGGTTGGATCAAGGCGCTCAATCTTGGCAAGCTTGCTCTTGACTCGCTCCGCGAAGTGCTCTGGCACCTCGACATTTCGACCGGTGATGCTGACCTGGGCTTCAGGGCTCAAGACATTGTTCTCAGCAGGGGTAGTCACTGTGTACCTCCCGGGGTCGAGTCACCGCACAATGTGAGCGGGATTACCCACAACGTCCACGGTGACGTTCATCAACTACATTTTTAGAATACCTCTGGTCATAACCTTTCCGCCAGAAAATTTACTACCAGTTACACGCAATCACGCATGAGCCAAAGCAATGGCCCCCACTACCTGCACGTTTGCCGCCAACAGCGTAGAAACTGTGGCCGAGATCGTAGCGCCAGTGGTCACAACATCATCGACGATCACCACTTGCCTGGTCGGTTTTCTTCGCAGCACCACCCCGCCAGCAAGGTTGCGCCGGCGCGCACTCGCATCAAGCCCCACGGAATCCGCCACCGTTTCAGCGTGTTCCACGCAGCAACACACCGCACAACCCGAAGCCTGGGCCACCAACGTCACCGGGTCTCCACCACGTAACCGGGCTGAACACCGCCGGGTCGGTGCCGGAACCAACTCCACAGATTCCAGGTCCGGGATCTCCCCTTGTGCCGCCAAGTACTCAAGCCCAGCCAGCACTACCGCCCCAAGCAATCGGGGGACATCGCGCCGTCCCCGTTCCTTCATGCCCAGCACCACCTGGCGATGCACCCCGGAATAGGGAGCGAATGCCCATACCGGCACAAGCGGGTCTACCGGGGTGAAGATACGCTGCGGCGGGTGGCTAAGCACCACGCGGCAGGCGTCGCAAAGCGACTGCCCCGGCGCGCCACACCCGGCGCACCTTTTGGGCAGCAACAACTCGATCACTTAGCCACCACGGGAGCCATGCGCTGGCCTTGGAGAGCTGGCACTTCGCGCCAGAAGGAACTGCTGCCCGAGTTCGTGGAAAGCTGTAGCACCGCGCGCGAATCGGTGGCATAAATTGCCGAGGAAGACACCGACAAAGCCACTACCGGTGCCGTCAAATTAGCTGCTGGCAGCGGCGTAAGGGCGGAACCATCCGACTGCAGGTGCCAAACGGGGCTTTCTTTTTCGGAGGTGCCCACAACCAACGACCCATCAATTTGCCAATCCAAGGTAAGCGCCGTCCCCGCCAACGCTGGAGCCAATTCGCGAATTTGGGTCAGCTTGTACTCGCCTGGGGTCGGACGCTCCACAATCCCCAAGTACACGCGGCCGTTAACGATGAACGCCGCTCGCACCCCGGTATGCGAAAGCCGCAACACTGAAATAGGGCCGTCCACCCCCGCCAGCGCAGACGTGTCCACTTCCGTGTTGGACAACTCCCCGGTAGACGCAGAGCGAGCCACGCGGGCAATCTTACGCCCATCCAACACCGTCCAGGTCGCCGCCCCGTTAGGTTCAAAGGCCGGCCGGGACAGCGTTTTCGCTTCCACCGACTCCTTCATTTGCTTGCCTAATTCGCCGACGTAGAGCCGCGATTTCTTCCCATCCCCCTCGCCAGATGCCCGGACAACCGCAATCAAATTGGACTCAGCCTCCAAGTCAGCAGACTCGATGTCGCGCACCGCGCCAGCATCTCCAGCGATCGGTACCAGGGTGTTGGAGTCAACCTTCATCACCTGGCCGTTACCCAGGGCATACAGTGGAGATCCCGCTCCGGCAGTTGCGCCTGGGTTGAATTCCGCCACATCTTCGAGCGAGACCTGTCGGGCATTCTCCAGCACCGGGGTGCCGTCGACTTGAATATTGTATGGGCCCGGCACACCGGCGCGCGCGAGAGTCCACGCCACCTGCGAGGCAAAGCGGTACCGGCCTTCCTGCCCCAAGTCACCAAAACCGGAGAAACTGTATACGCCTTGACGTACCCCAGAAAAAGTTGCGCCGGAAGGCAGGTAGGACTTAACGCCACCTTGCAAAGATTTTTGGGGGCCTTCCACCAGCAGCGACAACAGCGCAGTGTCTAAGGAAACATTGCCGTTGAAGACCCAACGCCTATCTCCCACCAGCCCCCGGTCGGAGGCGTCCAAGAAGTAGAGATTGTACGGCTGGAAGTTATTGCGCATCTCGGATCTTTCGATCGCAACGCCTGGTGGCAAGCTGTTGATCCGCCACTGCCCATCCACGCTCACCATAGAGATCGTGGCCTCATAGGAGCCGTTTTCGGGGCTGTAGACGCCACCGGGCCCCAACGAGCCCACCACGGTGCCACGCACCAGGAATTCCATATTGTCTTTTGTTGCACCAGGCTTGGAGTTGATATCAATGCGATCCAGAATCAACGTGCTCGCTTGTGAATCCCAGGACTTGGCGGCCGAATCGGTGAGATAAGTGCGCGCCTGCTGGTGGCGCTGCGTTGGATTTACGGACGCAGTGAAAAAATCGCGCAGTAGCAGATCGGGCTCTTGATTAGGCATAGGGCCAGAGTTATCTTCGTGCGGTGAGCTGGGCACGAAAGACCGCAGCGCCTGCGGATTGGAAGAGCTAGGCAGCGACGTACACGCGGACAGCACGAGGGACGCTGCGATACAGGGCGTGAGCATCACACGAATCTTAATGCGCATCTTCTACCCTTCTTCCTTCTGGTCCAGCGCCTGAGGCTTTGCTACCGGCACCAAGATCATGCCCTCGTCCTCAGCAGCGAGGGTGGCCAGTACGTCCGGATGCATGAGGCTGATCGGGCTTTCCGAATATGGCTCGCCTGGTTTGAGTGGCAGGGTAAGCCTAAATCTCGAGCCGATGCCGATTTCGCCACTGGCTTCCAACGTACCGCCATGCAAGATGGCATCTTCGGACGCGATGGCCAGTCCCAGTCCGGTTCCGCCCGAGTGGCGCTTGCGCGATGGATCCGCACGCCAAAATCGGTTGAAGACCAGCTCTTCTTGCCCCGGTTTAAGGCCCACGCCATGGTCTGTCACCGCGATAGCTACGGCTTCATCGGTGGCTGCCAGCAAGACGTCCACCGGCCGACCTTCGGAGTGGTCAATCGCGTTGGCAAACAGGTTGCGCAGGATTCGCTCGATTCGGCGGGCGTCAATGACTACGGGCACGGGCTGATCGGACACATCAAACCGGACATCCACGTTAAGTTTTTCAGCCAAGTGTTGGACCTGGGACCAGGCAGAGTTGATACAGGTGCGGATGTCCACGCGTTCCTCGGAGAGGTCTGCCACGCCCGCGTCGTGACGCGAAATCTCCAGCAAGTCCGCGAGCAACGCCTCAAATCGGTCGAGTTCGCGCACCATCAGTTCCGAGGCGCGCTTGGTGTACGGGTCAAGATCATCCGCGTTATCGGCGATCATGTCGGCTGCCATTCGCACGGTGGTGAGCGGTGTTCGCAGCTCGTGCGAGACATCGGAGGTGAACTGGCGCTGCAGGTCTCCGTATTCTTCGAGCTGGTCGATTTGTTTGGATAGCGATTCAGCCATTGCGTTGAAGCTCATCGCTAGTCGAGCCATTTCATCTTCGCCATCGACGATCATGCGCTCCCTGCGGTGGCCGGCAGCAAACCGCTGCGCGATCCGACTGGCGGAGCGCACCGGTGCAGTCACTTGCTGAGTCAATAGCCACGCGATGCCCACGATCAGCACCAACAGCACCACGCCACCGGCAGAAAAGAGGCCGCGGATCAGCGCCAATGTCGATTCTTCGGACACGAGCGGCATGACCAAATAAATCTGCAGGCCCACGATATCTGCCTCAGTCGGTGTGCCGATCACCAAAGCTTTAAATGATCCGCCATCCGCCCTGGCTAGCGTGGCAAATTGATAGGACACCTGGCCGTGCGAGACAAAGTAGCGCAGCCGCTCGGGGATCTCGTAGCCTTCCGGCGCCGTGGTCATGGTCCCGTCTGGATTTTCCACCACCAACACCGGCTCGTAAATGGTTTCTGCGTTTCCGGTGGTGGAATAGTTTGTCAGGGTGGCGCGCGCTGAGTTCAGCCGCAGCTGCAGCGAATTGGACGGATCCGATGAGGCAATTTGCTTTTCGACGACCGAACGCGCTCGGTCAATCTCGTTATTTGCGCTCTCCAGCTTATTGTCCACCAATCGCTGTGCGACGATGCTGATCAGGGTCAGCCCTAGGATCAGCACCACGAGCGTGGTGGACACCAAAATCGATCCAATGACGCGCACCTGCAACGAGGTGCGCCAGGTTTCGGTAAGGCGTTGTGCCGTTTTTTGGATGAACTCCATAATGGGAATCGACTTCGGCGATTACTCTCCCATTCCGGTTTTGTAGCCAACGCCGCGTACCGTCAGCACGATCTGCGGGTTCTCTGGGTCCTTTTCGATCTTGGCGCGCAGACGCTGCACATGCACGTTCACCAGACGAGTGTCAGAAGCGTGGCGGTAGCCCCACACCTTTTCCAGCAGTTCTTCGCGGGTAAAGACCTGGCGTGGCCGACGCGCCATCTCGAGCAGCAAGTCAAACTCGAGTGGAGTGAGCTGGATTTCTTCGCCATTGCGCCGCACTTGGTGGCCGGGCACGTCAATGACGAGGTCACCGATCTCGATGAATTCGGTTGGCTCATCGTCGGTACGGCGCAGGCGGGCACGAATACGCGCTACCAATTCCTTCGGCTTGAATGGTTTGTTCACGTAATCGTCTGCTCCCGATTCCAGCCCGAGCACCACGTCTACGGTGTCGGTCTTCGCGGTGAGCATTACCACTGGAACCATGGAATCCTGCCGGATAGCTTTGCAGATATCCACGCCGTTCATTCCAGGCAGCATCAGGTCAAGCAGCACCAGGTCCGGCTGTTCCCGTTCGAACGTCGCTACTGCTTCACTGCCGTCCATGACCGCAACGGTGTCAAAACCCTCAGCTTGCAGGACGATCGTCAGCATCTCCGAGATTGCTGGATCATCGTCAACTACTAGAATTTTCGCGTTCGTCATGGTTCCCATCGTTTCACTAAATAAGAGTTGTCTAGATTCACTATGCCTCATTAATGCTAATGAATCTAGAGAAACTGCAAGATCTCTTCAGCAACCTCGGTGACTGGACGTCCCGGATCTACCACGAGCCATCTGCTGCCCCACTCGTTGTCTGCCAGTCGTCGATAAGCTGCGGCGGTGCGGGCTTGGAGGTCCTGGTCAGACTCGTAAACGTCGCGGGACCGGGCGGCATCGGTTGCTTCTCGACGCTGCGCGCGCTCGGCCGCCATCGCCACGGGAGTAGACAACAACACTTGTAGGTCTGGTTTTGGCAGGCCGAAGGTCCCAAATTCCAGGTCGGCGATCCACTGCGCCATGTGCTCGTCGCGAGTACGCGCCACCGAATACGCGGCGTTTGATGCAACATACCTATCGAGCAGTAGACACGAGTCCTGGCCCACATAGTTGTTCAGCTGGGGCAGCGCGTCTCGACGATCGAGGGCAAACATCGTGGCCATGCCATAAGCACTGTCGGTGAGATCCCCCATTTTCCCGTACAGTGCTCGGGAAGCCAGCTCGGCAAAAATGGATTCGTCATAGCGCGGGAAAGCCAGGGTGGCAACGCTGCGGCCAGCTGCCTGAATCCGCTCGACCAACGCCGTGGTGAGGGTGTTTTTTCCAGCGCCGTCGATACCTTCGATAGCAATGATCATCGGCTAAGCCAGAGCTTCGAGGTAAACCTCAAGGTCTTCTTCGGTGTCGGCTTCTTCCAAGATGCCAGAAGCGGTCTCCCGCAGCGCATCAGAGCCTTCGCCGATCAATTCCCGGACAAACGGGTAGTTTTCCGCGATCTCACCTGCGGTAAATGGCGCACCTGCCCAGATCGCGGCGATGGTCGCCGCAAGCAAGCCGTTCGCATATTCCTCGTCGCTGACCTCGCTTTGATTAGCCACGAGGTTGACGGCGTCTTCGATCGCCTCGACGATATCTTCGGAGTCGAGTGCGGTGATGTCGTCCAAGAAGTCTGCGTTGAGCTCGTCAGTGAAGATAGCGACGTCCCAGGCTCCCATGATGTACCTGCCTAACTTTCCGTGCAATGAATGCCTTCGCTCGCGATACTAGCGCGTTTGCCTAAAACTTCACCACGGCACACCTTGCTACCGAGAAACTTGGTCAAGCTCACTCGATCAATAGATTTGGCAAAAATTGTCAAACTCCTCTTTTACATTGGCCCCGAGCGTGATATTGTCAGTTCCGTTATCGAGTTGTTACCGAATTTTTGGCGACAGATGTGCGTAACTAATCCGTGAACTCGGACGATCTACCTATCAACAGCACGCAAACCTCCCGAGGAGCACCACCAGTGAAGACCACCACCCGCGGTTTCGTAGCCTTCGTGGCTACCGGCTGCCTTGCCGCGGGCGCAATTGGCTGGGGTGTGTGGCGCGCTTCCACCCCAGAAGAGATTGTTTCCGCGGCTGACACGAGTGTCACCCGCAGCAATCCGAGCATTGACAAGGTAGATGCCTCCTCCGCAATGCCGGAGACGAAATCCACCACGGCGACAACCACCGAACCGCAGCCAATGCCAAAGGCTAACGCTGGAAACGTGGTTCCGCCGGCAGAAAGCTACAAGGACGACCCGCTCCTAGCACCGTTTGCGTACCTTCCGCCGAACGGACAGAGCAGCCGTGTGTCCCCCACCCGCGTGTTTAGTCCACAGAATCCGCAGGCAACCACTCAGACGGCTACGCCTACGTCGATGGCTCAACCACGGGAAGCTGATACGTCGTCGAAGTCTGCGGACTCGACCACGCAGCAGTCGACGCAGCCCACCCCGCCAGTGGTGATTCCATCCGAGCCAACGAGCACTACAACGGTGGCCCCTGGCGGCCAGGCCCCATCGCCTACTGAGCCAGCGCCGACCACCGTGGTAACCGAAACAGCACCGGTGTCTACCTTGGTACAGCCGCAGACGTCGGTGGAACAAACCAGCACCACCGCAGCTCAAGAACCACAGCCAGCTACTCCGACTACGTCGCCGGAACCAGCGCCAGCCGAGGTTCCTGCTGCTACGTCAACCGGCAGCACGTCGCTCAGCTAGCCAATCCCTTCTCACACCTCGGCCAGAAACACCTGCGCCGAGTTTTTTGATGTCAGCGTCACTTCCCCGTCCCGAGCCGCGATCCACAGTGCCATGCCTGGGTGAAGCGTGACAGTTTTCCCGTCGCAGGTGGCCTCCACTGTGCCCGCGACATTGAGCACAATGGCTGGCCCTGGCGAATCCAGGTGCACTGGCTCGTTGATGTGCGCGGTAGCCAACGAAAACTCATCAATGGGGGTCGGGTAACGCAGCCACGGGCCGTCGTTAAGCGGGGTGACCTGCGGGGATCCCAAGGAATTAAACGTCAGTACCCGGACGAGTTCGGGGACATCAACATGCTTCGGGGTCAAGCCACCGCGCAGCACGTTATCGGAATTCGCCATGATCTCTACCCCGAGACCTTTGATGTAAGCGTGCAGCTGGCCGGCATCCAGGTAGAGCGCCTCGCCTGGCTGCAAGGTGAACTTGTTGAGCAAAAGCGCCCCCAAGATTCCCACATCGAAGGGGTAGCGTTCGTGCAGCTGCACGATATTGTGCAATGCGTCTCGCTCCGAATCGGTGAGCGTCGCGGTGTTGAGGGCCCGCTCGGTGGCGTCAATCAGTGCGGAAATCAACGAAGTGCGCACGGTTGCCGGGATAGTGATCCACGTGGTGAACAAGGCGCGCAGATCGTTTTCTTCGTTGGCAGCGTCTGGCTGGATCATCGCTAGGTAGCGATCCATTTCTGGGCAGGCCAATTTCTCTAGCAGCGCCACGGTGTCCGCGAGCGGGCGGAACCCTGCCATTGCCTCAAACTCCGTCAGCGCGACGATGAGTTCTGGCTTGTGATTGTCGTCTTTGTAGTTCCGATGATCAGCACTCAGCGGAATCCCTTCCGCATTTTCGCGGGCAAAGCCTTCTTGAGCCTGCGCCAAGGAAGGGTGGGCTTGCAGCGACAGCGGTTCGCCGGCTGCCAAAAGTTTGAGCAAGAACGGCAGTCTGTCACCGAACTTCTGCCGCACCTGCGCGCCCAGTTGCCCGTCGAGGTCAGCTTCGATGAGGTCCACCAGCCGCGCATCCCCGACGAGTGCGGAACCCGCCGGGTGCGCACCAAACCACAGCTCCGCCTCTGGACGCTCCGATGGGACATCCTCGCCCCGCAGCTGCGCGATGAGCTCGCGGGAGCCCCACGAGTAGTGGCGAAGACTACCTGTGAGTAAATCCATGGTGCACCTTTCCGGTCATTAAACAATCGCAGTGACTGCCAGCCCACGGACTAGCAGGCGCAGCAAACGAATAGCTTCGCTTTCTGCGGATGGGGCGCAATCTTGCGCGATGGCGCCAGGCAATCCAGCCTCGGCAGCTCCCCAGACAACGATTTTCAAGGGTAACACTGCCGGGGCTTCATCCTCGAACGGGTCATAGAAAATGTCCGCGGCGCCGTCGTTGAGTCGCGGATATGCTTCCTGTAGCTCGGTGAGGCTCAGGGACGCGGACACGAGCCCGGCGCTCGTCCAATAGCTAGCCATAAAGTCAGCTAACGCGCCAAACCCAGGGGCTGCGGTGTGGATAATCCGCGCCCCCTGCACAAACTCGTTGAGGTTGGCGGCCAGGTTCACGCTTGCGTCGCGGTCCGGCGCCACCCGAGTCAATTCGTCATCCACGTTGTGGGCGATGAGTTCGAGTTCTTCTGCCGCACAATGCGCACCGCAGGCGGTGCTTGTAACCAACCCATAGACGGTGCCGAAGATTTGGCTTGGCGACGTAGCGGTGGACGTCGGCAAGCCTGGCAGGACCTGCACTCTCGTTGAGGCGTCTTCGGCCAGTGGACAACCTCCGGGCGCTACCAAGAACACCGCAGCACCTCGAGAAGCGGCTTGCGACAACGCCTGTTCCAGCACCGGATCAGCGCCCCGCGCCGTGGCCACGACTACGAGGTCGAGGGGGCCAACGAACGGCGGCAGCTCGGCACATACCGACATAGGAAAACGCGCAGGACCGCTCGCGGCGATGGCTAACTCGGCGGCTCGTCGAGACATATGGTCACCGGTGACCACCACTAAGCTACGCACCGTCTCCTCGCGGAGATCCGGGATGACGCCTGCTACTGCCCTTAAGCGCGCCCCCTCATGGGCGATATCGAAGAAGCGCACTGCTGCCGCGTCATACATCGCTAGCCCCGAATAACGGCAAGAATTTCCGCGCTCAGCGCGTCCACCTCAGCTTGGGTCGGCGCTTCAACATTCAGGCGCAGCAACGGTTCGGTGTTGGAGGCCCGCACGTTGAACCAAGCCTTGGTGTCTTTTAGCTCAACAGTCACGCCGTCGAGCTGATCCACCGATTCGATTCGATCTGCAAAGGCATCGAGCACGGCCTGCGTACGCTCCGCTTGCGCCTGCTTCGACGCCAGCTTGGAGTTGATCTCGCCAGACGCCTGGTAGCGGTTGTACTCCGCCATCATGTCGGACAGCGGCTTGTCCTGGGAACCGAGTGCTGCCAGCACGTGCATCGCAGCCAGCATGCCTGAGTCAGCGTTGAAAAACTCAGTGAAGTAGTAGTGTGCGGAGTGCTCGCCGCCGAACACTGCCCCCTCGTCTGCCATCGTCTTCTTAATAAAGGAGTGGCCCACGCGCGTGCGGACAGCCTTACCGCCGTTTTCCGCGATAATCTCCGGCACCGACTTTGACGTAATCAGGTTGTGAATAATCGTGGCCCCAGGCTTCTGCTGTAGGTAGCGCTCCGCAACGATCGCGCAGATTGCCGACGGAGAAACGGGCTGACCCTTTTCATCCACCACAAAGCAGCGGTCGGCGTCGCCATCAAAAGCGAGTCCGATATCCGCCTTGGTCTCCAGCACAAACTTCTGCAGATCCACCAGGTTATCCGGATCCAGTGGATTGGCTTCGTGGTTCGGGAACGTGCCGTCCAGCTCGAAGTACAGGGGCTCAATCGTGAGCGGAAGGTTCTTCAGCACAGCTGGCACGGTGTGCCCGCCCATTCCGTTCGCTGCATCGACGGCCACGCGCAGCGGGCGGATATCTTTCAGGTCCACCAGATTGCGCAGGAATTCTCCGTAGCCTTCGAGGGTGTCCTTTTCGTACACGGCACCTGGGGTGCCGTCATAGGCAGGGACGCCGGCCACGAGGTCGTCGATAATGCTGCGCAGGCCAGACTCCTGCCCCACTGGGCGAGCACCGGAGCGACACATCTTAATGCCGTTGTAGGCAGCTGGGTTGTGCGAGGCGGTAAACATCGCGCCCGGGCAATCCAGTACGCCGGAAGCGTAGTACAGCTGGTCGGTGGAGTTTAGCCCGACGTAGAGTACGTCCACACCCTGAGCAGTCACGCCGTCCGCAAATGCCCGTGCGAGCTCTGGAGACGATGCTCGCATGTCGTGTCCGACGGCGACCTTTTCGGCGTTCTCGGCACGCATGAGGCGACCGAACGCTGCGCCGGTGTCGTGCATGAAGTCGACATCGATGCCGTCGCCGACAATGCCTCGGACGTCATATGCCTTGATGACAGCTTCGACGGATTCTCGGGAACGGGGGGTTGTGGTGCGCATCGGCAGGAAAACTCTCCTTTGGGAGGGATTGACAAAAAATAAAGCCTTCCCACATTCTAGTTGGATGCGGGAAGACCGGACAGGTTAGCGCCAAATCTTAATAATCTAAGACTCGGTTTCGTCTGTCACTACATAAAGATGTGCCCGGCGGCGGCCCTTTTCCGAAGCCTTGTGCTGCGAGCGGTTAATTGGGTGGTTGCGATTATCCACGTGTCGGGGTTCGATCGTCCCCGGCGGCGGTGGATCCATGATCAAGCCGGATGAATGACGCCCAGCTTCGCGGACTGCCTCGGCCAAAGCGGTGAGGTCTTCGTCGTCCTCCCAGCCGGTGTCCATGTCCGTGACGCGGACCAGTTCCCAGCCCAGCGGTGCGGTTATTTTCTCGGCATGCTCTTGGCAAAGATCCCAACTGTGCGGTTCTGCAGTGGGCGCGAGAGGACCAATCACTGCAGTGGACTCCGCGTAAGCGTACGTCAAAGTGGCGACGGCAGGCTTTCCACAGCCCGGGCGGCTACAGCGTCGAAAATTACTCACTCGAGCAAGTCTAGACCTTAGATTGACAGTTTGGTAGTGCAGGCATCTTCGGCGCGCCACAATCGGCGCGCCATAACCGGCAAACCCTCAAGTAGCGCTTAAGGTAGCAATCATGGATATTTCGGTAGCGCGTGACCGACACGCTCGTGGCCCCCGGGGTGCACTGTACCCGCAGGCGACGCCACGCTTTTCCACGCGCAGCCAGAAATTCGACTCGGCCGTCCTGGAAGCCTACGCGCCGATCGCAGCCAAATTTAGTGCGGAGTTGAGCAATCTTGACTTGGCCGTCGATACGGTGCCACGAATGCGCCTGAGCGCTGATGCCACCGTGCTTCCGGACGAAATCGTTGCGGACGGCCCTGTTCCCCTCGGCCGCGTAATCCCGGCGGGGGTAGACCGTAAGGGGCGCCCAACGCGGCCACGCATTGTCATCTTCCGCAAGCCGATTGAGCAACGAGTAGTAACCACAGCGGAACGCAATGAGTTGCTCTCTACCGTCCTCACTGCGTTGGTAGCGGATTTCCTCAATATTGATCCGCTGGCGATCGACCCAGATTTCCAGTGGTAGGAAACTTAGCCGATCTGCTTCTTTAGGCGCCGACGTTCACGCTCCGAAAGTCCACCCCAGATTCCGAACCGTTCGTCGTGTTCGAGCGCGAACTCAAGACATTCGTCGCGCACTTCGCAGGCTTGGCAAATCCGCTTAGCCTCGCGGGTTGAGCCACCTTTTTCTGGAAAGAATGCCTCAGGGTCAGTTTGCGCGCATAGCGCCTGATCTTGCCATTCTTGTTCGACCGCGCCAAAGAGAGCGTCAAACGGAAGATCTGCACCTAGATCTAAGCCTGTGCTCGCGCCGCGGGAAGTAGCGTCATTCGCTACATGTTCCATGGACGCTCCTCCTTCACCGTCGGTTGTGCTGTACAGAAAAATTTGGTGTTGCCAGTACCGCGTGGCGGCTTGACTTACACATTTGTGATTACACACGCATCACTAAATATCGTCAACCTGATTTCGGTGAAATCCGCCCCTTTTCAGGCTTTTCCCAAGTTAAGTTTCACACCAGTCACACAAATAACACCCCTCCCCCGGAGGGGGTGAGGGGTGGGGGTACTACATCTAGTGGCTACGTTCGGCAGCTAAAACAAGCGACCGTAGTTTAAGCGTCCGAAGAGAAGCGAACACCGTTATCCGGAATGTCCACTCCCGGCCAGACGCGCATGCCGCCCTTAAGCTCGCAACGAGCACCAATACGAGCGCCATCGCCAATCACGCAGTCGGAAATCCGAGCATTTGCGCCAATGACTACGCCTGCGCCGATAATCGAGTTTTCGATAATGGCGCCTGGCTCAATGCGCACGCCGTCAAACACCACGGTGGCGTCGAGCCGAGCCCCCGCGCCGATTTCCGATCCGCGTCCCACCACGGTGCCGCCCAGCAGCAGCGCACCATCCTGCACCCCGGCGGACTCATCGACCAGGCTCTCACCGGTTCGGCCGTCGAGAAGCGGAGACGGCGCAATGCCACGAACCAGGTCAGATGAACCACGTACGAAGTCATTCGGCGTGCCCATATCGCGCCAGTAGGACTGATCTACGTGACCGAATACCCGGCGTCCTTCTTCCAGCAATTGCGGGAAAGTCTCGCGCTCGACGGAAACGGCGCGGCCGGACGGAATTGTCTCAATCAGCTCACGCTTAAACACATAGATGCCCGCGTTGATCTGGTCTGTTGGTGGATCTTCGGTCTTCTCCAGGAAAGCCGACACTCGGCCTTCGCTGTCCGTCGGCACACAGCCGAAGGCACGAGGATCCGCGACCCGAACGAGATGCATCGTCAGATCAGCGTCCTTGGTGCGGTGAGTTTCCAGCACCTTGGTCAGATCCGTGCCACCCAGCACATCGCCGTTGAACACCATCACGGTATCAGCGCGCAGCTTGTCATAGACATTGCGGATGCCGCCGCCGGTCCCCAGCGCCTGCTCCTCCACAACGTATTCAATCTCCAGGCCCATTTCGGAACCGTCGCCGAAATATTCCTCAAAGACTTCTGCCTTATACGAGGTGCCCATGACCACGTGCGTGATCCCCGCAGCCTTAATCCGCGCCAGCAAGTGCTTGAGGAACGGCACACCCGCAGTTGGCAGCATTGGCTTTGGCGTCGACAGCGTCAGCGGACGCAGCCGCGTGCCTTTGCCGCCGACCAGAATCACTGCATCAGTCGAATTTTGTTGAGTCATGTTTCCCATCTTCCCCTCTTTGCCGGTGCCCCAGCCTGGCGACACCCGGCAAATCAGATAACAATTTGGCAGCTGCTTATCGACGACGGGCCGCCAGCGCCACTGCCAGCTCTGCCCGAGTCTTCAGCCCCAGCCACAACAACGCCCGAATCGGGGCCTGCCACAAGTGCGGATGCCGATCCGCCTGGAAGCGATACGCGCTCTGGTGGTGCACCGGCAGCATTTTCTCCGGAACTCCATCCGCCACGTGTCCCTTGGCGTGAGTGATAACGGCACTAGGGCAGAAGATGTTTTGCCAGCCCGCTTTGCCCAGCCGGTCTCCCAAATCTACGTCTTCCATGTACATGAAGTAGTTTTCGTCAAAGCCACCGACGTGCCGGAACGCGTCCCACCGCAGCAAGATGCACGAACCGGACAGCCAGCCAGCCGGCCGTTCGACATTCATATCTTCGCCGTGGCGGTAAGCCTTGGACCATGGATTTCCTGGCCAAATCGCAGAAAACAGCGCGTGGCCAATACCGTTTGCCAAGGTAGGGATCGCTCGCGCCGATGGATACGGCGAACCATCAGGCTCCTTAATATAAGGCCCCACTGCGCCGGCATCTTCCCAGCGGCGCGCGCACTCGATCATCGCGTCAATCGCACCGGGTTCAAACACCACATCGGGATTGGAAACCACGAAGTACTCCGTGTTGATTTCCCCGCGGCGCAGCCGATCTTGCAGTGCCCGAGCAGCTACGTTGACCGCTGTGCCGTAGCCGAGGTTGCCACCGGTAGGCAGAAATTCCGCCCACGGATACGCGCGCGCGGCTGCTTCGGGTGCACCATCGACGGATCCGTTGTCAGCCATAACGACCATTGCTGAATCGGCCGTTGCGGCCTGCACAGAGTCCAAAAACGCTGTGAGGTACTCACCTGGCGAATAGGTGACAGTAATAATCGAAATGGGTGCATTCACAACTGCCAGAGTCTAATGGGTTGCCAGAAAAAATTGGGACACGCCACCGACATTGTCCGGGGAAGTTTAGGAAACTGGTCTTTCCTCCCCTAGAGTTACAACAGAAATCACCGAACGCAGCACGGAAGAGAACCCATGACCGATAAGCACCGTCGCGCCCGTGAATTGCAGCCCGCTCCGCTGCCAGCTATCACGGTTAAGCAGACTGGCTCGAAGCCGGCCAAAACCCTGCTTGCACTGCTTTCGGCCGCCGTATTGGTGGTATCGGGAGCCGGCTACGCCTCTGTTGGACGCTTAGGAAACGATGTTGCTTCCGCTGGCGGGCTCAGCCTCGGCGGTGGTGGAAAGGGCATGAAGGAAGCCAAAGACGGCGCTACCGACATTTTGCTCGTGGGCTCCGACTCTCGTTCGGACGCGCAGGGCAATCCGCTGTCTAAGGACGAAATCGCCATGCTGCGCGCCGGTGACGAAGAAAACGACAACACCGACACGATCATGGTGGTCCGCGTCCCTAACGATGGCTCGTCTGCCACCGCGATCTCCCTGCCCCGCGACACTTACATTCGCGACGCCAAAATGGGCAACATGAAGATTAACGGCGTGTACCGGGCATATAAGGACCAGCGTCGGGAAGAGCTCATCAAGAGCGGAATGACCAACTCGGCCAAGATCGAGCAGCAGGCCACCGAGGCCGGCCGCAAGGCGCTTATCGACGCCGTTGCGAAGCTGTCCGGAATCACCGTGGACCACTACGCAGAAATCGGTCTGCTCGGGTTCGTACTATTCACCGACGCCGTCGGCGGCGTGGAAGTCTGCCTCAACGAGGACACCTCCGACGAGTACTCCGGCGCAAACTTCAAGAAAGGCCGCCACACGCTTACCGGCCCAGACGCCTTGTCTTTCGTCCGCCAGCGCCACGGGCTGCCACGCGGAGACTTAGACCGCATTGTGCGCCAGCAAGCTTTCATGGCTTCCCTAGTCAACCAAGTTTTGGAAACCGGAACGCTGGCAAACCCGGCTAAGCTCAACAGCCTGTCTAATGCGGTACGCCGATCCGTCGTGATTGATGAGGACTGGGACGTCATGAGTTTTGCCACCCAGCTGCAGAACCTCGCTGGCGGCAACGTGAAGTTTGAAACTATTCCAGTCACCAGCATCGATGGCACCGGCGACTACGGCGAATCGGTGGTTACAGTGGATCCGAAGCAGGTGCATGATTTCTTCGATACGCTGCTTGGCTCTGGCAGCACGAAGGCTAAGCAGACCACGACTAACACCCCCGCACCGTCTGCTCCTTCTGTCGCTGGTGTTGAGCTACACATTCTGAACGCAACCACCACAAATGGTTTCGGCGCCTCCGTAGCTACCCCGCTGAAGGAAGCCGGTTATCAGGTGGCCGAGGTGGGCAACGCCCCGACCGGCATGTACACCCAATCCCAGGTGCTCGCAGCCAATCCAGAGGATCCACGCGCAAAAGCTCTCGCCGAGAAGTTGGGTGGCGTGCCAGTCAAGGCTTCCCAATCCCTGGACGCGACGTCGCTGGTGGTGGTCGTGGCCGAGGATTATGCTGGGCCTAAGTCTTCCGAACCAATCAGCACCGCAGCACCTGAAGCAAATGTCGTAGGCAAGCCAGGTGGCGATTTCGGCCAAGAAGTTGATGTCTCCCCTTCCTTGGATGCCGGTGGCGACGGTCCACGCTGCGTGAACTAATCCAGAAACTCGCTACGCTGGACGGCATGGAATTGCTGCGCCATCTGCTCGCCCAAGACCCATCGAGTCCACGGCTGACCGTCTACAACGAAAAACTCGGCTCCCGCTTGGATTTTTCGGCGACTACCTTGGACAACTGGGCCGCCAAAGTCGCCAACATGCTGGAAGAGGAGTTTGACCTCGAGCCCGGCGCGTCGATAGGCATTGTGCTGCCCGGATCGTGGCAATCGGTGGCTATCACGCTTGGCGCGCTAGCGGCGCACATGCAGGTTAGGTTCAGCTCCGCCGACGTAGATGTGCTGTTTTGCAGCGTTGACAGCATCCCGGAAGATGCCCCCGCGGACACCGTGCTGGTCACGGACGATCCTTTTGGTCGTGGCGTGTCCGAACTGGGCTTGGATCTGCCATCGGGCTGCGTGGATTTTGGCCCCACAGTGCGGTTTTATGGCGATCAATATTTCGGTGCCAGCCCTGCGCTTGCCGACGTCATCGCCCCGGCGCCCACGTCGAGTCGCGTACTTACTACCGGCATCTCTACCTGGGATGACATGGTTTCTACTGTGCTGGCGCCACTGGCGGCCGGTGGCTCCGTAGTCGTGGTCAGCGGCATGGCGGACCTGGCGCGGCTCGATCGGATCCGAGAAATCGAAAAGGTCACCAAGAACATTTAGACTGCCCAGTTTTCACCCCCTCATCTTACCCCCGCAACGCTGCGAAACATCACATTCTGCACATATTTGCGACGCGCCTTACTAAGTTTCAGAGGTGACCCCTAAACGGAAGGTGAAAACTCCATGAACATTTCGCGTCGCACTGCGG
Source organism: Staphylococcus chromogenes (assembly GCA_032468405.1). Classification (GTDB taxonomy): domain Bacteria; phylum Actinomycetota; class Actinomycetes; order Mycobacteriales; family Mycobacteriaceae; genus Corynebacterium. The sequence goes on along the minus strand of JAUDUO010000003.1, from coordinate 323,637 downwards.
GCATCCTAGCCACCACTGGCCTGGTTGCTTCCATCGCGCTGACCGGCTGCTCATCTGACTCCGGCAAGAAGGAGGCTGACCCAGCTTCCAACACCGCCCGCGGCAACATCACGTTCGCTATGGGCAAAAACGATACCGACAAGATCAAGCCAGTGATCGAAAAGTGGAACGCTGCACACCCCACCGAAAAGGTTGAGCTGAAGGAGCTCGCTGGTGAAGCAGACGCTCAGCGCGACACCCTCGTTCAATCCCTGCAGGCGGGCAACGCAGACTACGATGTGATGGCCCTCGACGTCATCTGGACCGCAGACTTCGCGGCGCACAAGTGGCTGGCCCCACTCGAAGGCGACCTCAAGGTAGACACGACCAAGCTACTGAAGTCCACCGTTGAATCAGCCACTTATGCCGGCAAGCTCTATGCTCTGCCACAAAACACCAATGGTCAGCTGCTATACCGCAACACGGACCTGGTCAAGGAATCCCCGAAGACCTTCGATGAGCTCAAATCTTCCTGCAAGCAAGCCCAGGGCGCGGATTGCCTCACACTGCAGCTCAAGCAGTACGAAGGCCTCACCGTAAACACCGTCGGCTTCATGGAAGGCTGGGGCGGCAAGGTCGTTGACACCGATGGCAAGACCCCGAAGGTTGACTCCGAGCAGTCCAAGGCCGGCCTGCAGGCGCTTGTCGACGCCTACAAGGACGGCACCATTGCCAAGTCCTCCATCAGCGCCACCGAGGAAGAAACCAACCTCGCTTTCACTGAAGGCAAGACGGCATACGCGATCAACTGGCCTTACATGTACTCGAACGCCGAAAAGGCCGGCCTGAAGGGCAAGTTCGAGGTCCAGCCGCTGGTTGGCAAGGACGGCGTGGGCGTATCCACCCTGGGTGGCTACAACAACGGCATCAACATCAACTCGAAGCACAAGGCCACGGCTCGTGACTTCATCCAGTTCATCGTGAGCGAGGAAAACCAGAAGTCCTTTGCGGAGAATTCCTTCCCACCGGTACTCGCTTCGATCTACGATGACCCGGCTCTGGTAGAGAAGTACCCATACTTGCCAGCGCTGAAGCAGTCCCTGGAAGCAGCTTCCCCTCGCCCGGTCTCCCCGTTCTACCCAGCGATCTCCAAGGCGGTGCAGGATAACTCCTATGCAGCACTGACTGCGGGCAAGAGCGTAAACGACGCTACTAAGGATATGAAGGCCGCTATCACCAACGCCGCCAAGTAGCTTTAGTATTGTGAGGTACCAAATGGAAGGACCTCAATCGTGACGAGTACTCGCCGAACGTCGAAAAGCGCAATTGTTCTCATTGCGCCCTCGCTTCTCGTGCTGGCCGTGGTGATCGGCTACCCCATCATCCGAGCGATTTGGCTGTCCTTCCAATCTGATGCGGAGCTCGACCCCACCACCGGCATGTTCGTCGAGGGTGGCTTTGCGGGCGCGAAGCACTACCTTTACTGGCTCACGCAGCAATGCGGCGAGACCACGTGCCCGCCAGGCGTGATTTCAACTGATTTCTGGCCGGCGCTCCGCATTACTTTATTTTTCGCCGTGGTCACGGTGGCTATCGAGACTTTGCTCGGTCTCTGGATGGCCTCAGTAATGAATCGAAACTTCCGTGGCCGTGGCCTCCTGCGCGCCGCGGTCCTGATCCCGTGGGCCATTCCTACTGCGGTTACTGCCAAACTGTGGCAATTCATCTTCGCCGATAACGGCATCGTCAACTCGCTGCTAGGCACGCACATCGGCTGGACCACAGATCCGTGGGCGGCCCGCACCGCGGTCATCATCGCCGACGTGTGGAAAACCACGCCATTCATGGCGCTCCTCATCCTCGCCGGATTGCAGATGATTCCGCAAGATGTCTACGAGGCCGCGCGTGTCGACGGCGCTTCCCGCTGGCAAATCTTCACCAAGATTACGCTCCCACTGGTTAAACCTGCCCTCATGGTGGCAGTACTATTCCGCACGCTGGACGCACTTCGCATGTACGACCTCCCAGTAATCTTGATTTCCACCTCGTCCAACTCCCCTACTGCCACGATTTCGCAGCTCGTGGTCGAAGACATGCGCCAGGGCCATTTCAACTCAGCCTCGGCTTTAAGTACCTTGGTGTTCTTGCTGATTTTCTTCGTGGCGTTTGTCATGATCAAGTTCCTAGGCGCTGACATCTCCGGAAAGGGCGAGAAGTGAAAACAATCCGAAACTATGCCGGCGTTATCCTCATCCTGATCTGGGGTCTCGCCCCGTTCTATTGGATGCTGATCACCGCCTTCCGCCACAAGTCGCATACTTTTGACACCACCCCGTACCCAACCCACGTCACGCTAGACAACTTCACGGAAGCGCTTGCTACAAACGCCGGTAATGATTTCCTCGGCGCGATTGGAAACTCTCTCCTCGTTGGCGCAGTGACCACGGTCCTGGCGGTCGCCGTTGGTGTTTTCACCTCTTATGCGCTGGCCCGACTGGATTTCCCAGGCAAGGGCTTTGTCACGGGGATCATTCTCGCCGCCTCTATGTTCCCAGGAATCGCCCTGGTTACCCCGCTTTTCCAGTTGTTTGGCAACCTGGAGTGGATTGGCACCTACCGCGCGTTGATCATCCCGAATATTTCCTTCGCTCTTCCACTCACCATCTACACGCTGACGTCTTTCTTCCGTCAGCTTCCTTGGGAATTGGAAGAAGCTGCCCGCGTTGATGGCGCCACGCGGGGTCAGGCCTTCCGCTTGGTGTTGCTCCCGCTCGCTGCTCCAGCGTTGTTTACCACTGCTATTTTAGCGTTCATTGCCACGTGGAACGAGTTCATGTTGGCGCAGCAACTTTCGACCAATGCCACCGAGCCGGTTACCGTTGCGATCGCTCGGTTCAGCGGACCAAACTCCTTCGAATACCCTTATGCGTCCGTGATGGCGGCTGGCGCGCTGGTCACCGTCCCGCTGATCATCATGGTGCTGGTGTTCCAACGTCGGATCGTGGCTGGGCTTACCGCGGGTGGAGTGAAGTCTTAATGCGCAAGCAATTGCGTGACGACGCCCTGCTCGGCTTCGTGGCGTTCTTTACATTCCTGGCCGTCATTCAGGCAGCACTAAACGCCGCGTCAGCCTCACCCGAAGTCTGGCCCGCGGTATTTGCGCTGATTATGGTGATTGCCTTGGTGATTGTCTGGCGGTGGCGCCGTTAGGCTGCTTGCATGGCGGCCAGCGGACCGGCGGGGAACGTCCACATCACTGAACCATCTGGATACAAAGTGGGATGAACCCGCTGCTCTGTTTTGAGATTGTGATGGTGTCGGCACAAGCAGTGCAAGTTGTCCGGGGAAGTCGGTCCTTTCGGAAAAGGAATAACGTAGTCGATGTCGCACCTCCGGGCCGGTACATGGCAGCCGGGGAATCGGCAGGTCCCGTCCCTACCTTGTATGAAGGCTCTTAGCCGGGCATCTGGCCGGTAAGAGTGTGTGCCCCGCATTCGCCACTGGGCAATGTCTTCAGCGGGTAGTGGCTCGTCGTTGAGAAAGACACCCTCGTCGGTTTCATAGAGATGGAACACGACTTTCGCAGTGATGGCGCCGCGGAGCAACCCGACCAATGCTTCGGCAAACGTAATGTTGTTCGCTGCTGCCGCGGTTCGGATAATCTCGTGCAGCTCTTGGCCGAGCGCAGGTGAGAACTGCCCAAACAAGGTGGTGCCGTGCGCATCGTGGCTAAAGGTCAATTTTTCCTCGAGTCCAGGCGGTTCCGGTGCTGGAGGGATGAGTTCGTCAAGCCACTGCTTGACTCGCTTCTTGATTACTCGCACCGAAGGTAGCACTTGATGCTCTCGCCGGGGCGTGAGAAATGCGGTAAGACGCTGGTCTAGCTCGCTGTATAGTTCCGTGGCGAGGGAGAAAAGGTCCCCGCATGCCGCGTAGAGGTGTTGTTTATCCAAGTGCCCCAGGCTAAGGCACAGTTGCTTGAATTGCGGGAGCGCATCCAAGACATGCTTGTTCACGAACGCGTGTTCTGTTTGAGTGACAGAAGTTCCAGTGAGACCGGCAAGGCGCGCCATAGGCACATCCCAGTCCACAACTTCTGGATGCATCTCATGGACAGCATCGATAAAACGGATAAATTCGCGATTATTGGCTGTTATTAGCTGGCAGATGGGTTCATGGGGATCACAGTTGGCATAAAACATGATGTCCTCAATAGGCGAAGTTGCCACCCCGGCAACTAACCCCCCATTTCAGCCCACCCGTTCTAAGCCCACAAGAGCTATTCGAAAAAATTCTTGCCCACTAGATAGCGGGCAAAATTAGCCCCGAATCTTTCGCCACAACACTCGCGCAGCTGAATGGGGCAACGCCGCTAATTCGCGCACCCACATCTTGGGAGCGACCCGAAGATGCGTGCGCGCGGAAACAATCTGGACCCGCAAGCCATGATGCCAGGCCCACATGCGCGTGCGCACTGCATGAAAATCGCTCGTCACCACGATCCATTCGGGGTATCCCTGCAGGAAATCAAAAGCCCGTTCGAGGTTTTCATTCGTGGAGGTGGCGTGAGGCTCCACGGAGATCACAGCAGACGACACTCCATGCTCCACCAGCCACTGCGCCATGGCTTCAGCCTCTCCGTTGTGCCCGGAGACCACCACGTGAAGTGCAGAAAGAGCATGGGGCAAGGCCGCCTCGAGCCGACGGGTAAGGGTACCGCCAGGTCGGCCGTCGATAAGGCGCGAGCCCAGGATGAGAACTGGCCGCACTAGTTACCTAGCAGCCGCTCGCGGAGTGCTGCATCCTTGCGCAAGACCTCATCGCGCATGTTGTCCTGGTAAGCGACCATCTTGTCCACCAACTCAGGCACACCCGCAGACAGGATACGCACGGCCAGCAGACCGGCGTTCTTCGCACCACCGATAGAAACCGTGGCAACTGGCACGCCTCCCGGCATCTGCACGATGGACAGCAGGGAGTCAAGGCCATCGAGGTCTTTCAACGCGCGGGGAATACCGATCACCGGTAGCGGAGTCGCCGCAGCCACCATGCCCGGCAGGTGGGCCGCTCCCCCAGCGCAGGCAATGATGCACTTTAGGCCACGGGTGTGCGCTTCGCGCGCGTAAGCGAGCATGCGGTCCGGAGTACGGTGCGCACTGACGACGCCCACCTCGAAGGGAATATCGAACTCGGCAAGGACATCTGCAGCCGGAGCAACCGTGTCCCAGTCCGAATCAGAACCCATGATGAGGCCTACGAGTGGTTCCATTACTGATCCTTCCATTCCGCATGCACCAGGAAGTGTGCAGCCTGTTCGCCGACCTCACGCAAGTAAGCGACATCTGAGCCGGTCACGTTCACGTGCCCAATCTTACGTCCCGGGCGGTGCCCCTTGCCGTACATGTGGATCTTGACCTCAGGGTAGCGCTGCCACACCTCGACCATGCGCTCGGCCATGCCCATCGCAGGATCTTCCGGCGCGCCAAGGACATTGGCCATTACCGTATATTCCGCGAGCATGTCCGTAGCTCCCAGCGGCAGGTCCAAAACCGCGCGGATGTGCTGCTCGAATTGGTCGGTGACGCAGCCGTTTTGCGTCCAGTGCCCCGTGTTGTGCGGGCGCATGGCCAGCTCGTTAACAAAGATCCCCTCAGGGGTCTCGAAGAGCTCCACCGCAAGCACACCAGTCACGCCAAGTGCCTCGGCGGTCTTAATTGCCGTCGCTTCCGCCTGCGTGCGCAGCTCCTCCCGCAGTTCCGGCGCAGGAGCGATCGCAAACCAGCAAATGCCGTCCTTTTGAATCGACTCCACCACCGGCCAGGCACGAACTTCCCCAGACGGCGTCCGAGCCACCATCGCGGAAAGCTCGCGCACGAGGTTCACCTTTTCCTCCGCCATCAGCGGGGTGCCGTCGTGGAGAAGCGATGCGACCAGCTCCTTCAGCTCATCCTCGCTAGACGGGAACCACACGCCCTTGCCGTCATAGCCACCCCGGCGCGCCTTGAGGCAGACGCGCCCTTGGGTTCGCTCCCAAAAATCGTGCGCGTCTGCTACCGAATCAATTGGAGCGAACGGCGGCACGGGCGCGCCGAGTTCTTGCAAGCGTTCGCGCATGACGAGTTTGTCTTGAGCGTTTACTAGAGCTGCGGGACGCGGTTGGACGTTCACGCCTTCGTCGATAAGCGTTTCTAGGTGCTCGTTGGGCACATGCTCATGGTCGAAGGTGACGGCGGTGGCCCCCTTGGTCACAGCCCTAAGGTCGTCCAACGAACGGTAGTCGCCGATAAAAACGTCGCTGGTGACCTGCGACGTTGAGGAGTCTGCCGCGCCAGCGAGAACCCGAACGGACTGGCCGAGTTCGATCGCGGCGGTTTGCATCATGCGTGCCAATTGACCATCGCCGATCACACACAGAATTGGCATGTCTGGTGCGTGCGCTGCAGGATTTCCATGGGTTGCATTCACGGCTACTTACTATAGCGCCCTCACCAATATGGTCGAGGACCACGGGCAAGCTCATTGATCTCGGCAACTACCCGCTTGGCTTTCGGGACATCCGGGAACGCCAGCGCGCGATCGTATCCTGCGACTTCTACCAACACGGTGCCTCGTCGTCGGGACGCACCGATAATGTGCTGCATGGGGATTGAGTCTTCCCGCGCGCGGAACCGTCCGGCCCGCACGATGAGTCGCTGCGTGGTGACGGCAAAACGCTGCCGACGCTTTCGGAGCAGCGGAATAATTAGGCGCCACAGCAGCAGAAGCGCCCACACCAGCACCACGAGGTTGTGCAATTGCGGGTTGCTAGACCGGTCAACAAAGCCCACTGCCATCCAGGAAAGGGCGGTGATGAGGAGGGACTCCACCACCGGAAACGTCATGGTTGATAGTGGTGCCGTGAGGTCGTATCTAACTTCTTCCGTCATTGCAGCCTCAGGTGAGTGACATCGCCCGCGGCCAACTCGTGGATCTGACCGCCCGAGGAGACGCGCAGCAGGCCCGTATCCGCGACGCCGACGCAGGTGCCTAATAGTTCGTTATCGCCCGGCAGGATCACTCGGACCTCTTGGCCGATAGATGAACACACAGCGCGGTAGTCATCCATCAGGCCTGCAGTATCGTTCATCCATTGACCTAGTCGGGATTTCAGCGAGTCCAATACCTTAATGACTAACTCAGTACGGTCCACCGGCTGGCCTGAGTACATCTCCAATGAAATCGCATGCGGAACAGGCAATTCTTCCTCCGTCAGCGATGCATTAAGGCCCAGCCCAATCACGATCGCAGGCGATGGCCCAAGCGAAGCAGCTTCCGCGAGGATGCCGCACAACTTCCGGCCACCGAGCAGGACATCGTTGGGCCACTTTAGGGCGACGGGGTAGTCGGGCCCGAGGGCGTCGATAAGTGCGAGTCCGGTGATCAGTGGCATCGTGCCCAGCTTGTCGACGGCCGACGCAGGCGGACGAATAAGGATAGATAAGGTGACTTGCGAGTGCTTTGGAGCGGTCCATACGCGACCGTGGCGGCCACGCCCGGCGGATTGATATTCAGTCACGGCAGCTGTCCAGGCGGGCGCCCCCTCCCCCGCAGCGCGCACCAAATCGGCGTTAGTGGAGCCGGTTTCCTCGGTGTAATCAATGCGTGCGTAGCTGGCGCGGGCGCGAATGGCCTCAATATCCAGGGGAGCTCTCATGGCTAACCAGTTTACGCTGTGACGCAGATTTCTTTTTGGTCACCATCTGGGAAAACATGAGCCTTTACTCAACAATTTTAGTTTCCTACTGGAAACTAACTTGCGCGTGACTTAAGATCACAAAACATGACGCTTTCCTCACCTTTGACTCGAGCAGAAGCTCAACGTGCAGCAACCATTGCCGACCCGCACACCACTGCCGGGAAAATTGCCGACCTCAAAGCACGTCGCCGCGAGGCGCTATCCGTTTCCAAAGACCGCGAAGGGCGCCTGAGCGCACGGGAACGGCTGGACTTCCTCCTCGACGAAGACTCGTTCGTGGAATACGACCAACTCGCGCGACACCGCACGCACGATTTCGGCATGCATGCCAAGCGCCCGGTCACCGATGGCATCGTTACCGGCTGGGGCACTATCGACGGCCGCGAAGTGTGCATCTTTTCCCAGGACGGCACCGTCATGGGCGGAGCGCTCGGCGAAGTCTACGGCGAGAAAATGATCAAGATCATGGAGCTTGCCGTCACCACTGGCCGGCCCTTGATTGGACTTTATGAAGGTGCAGGGGCTCGCATCCAAGACGGCGCAGTGTCCCTTGACCTGATCGCACAGACCTTCTTCCACAACGTGCAAGCCTCTGGCGTGGTGCCACAAATCTCGGTCATCATGGGAGCCTGCGCAGGCGGTAACGCCTATTCACCAGCGCTTACCGACTTCGTAGTCATGGTGGACAAGACCTCCAAAATGTTCGTGACCGGCCCCGATGTCATCAAGACGGTCACCGGGGAAGTTATCACCCAGGAAGAGCTCGGTGGCGCCTCCACCCACATGGCCACTGCAGGAAACTGCCATTATGTGGCACAAACCGACGAAGAAGCGCTCGAGTGGGTACAGGATCTCGTCGGCTACTTACCGGCCAACAACCGCACCTTTGCCCCAAGTTATGCCGCCGCCGACCTTGAGGAAACCGCTGACGACCTAGCCCTCGACAGCATTATCCCCGACTCCCCCACCGTCCCTTACGATGTCCGCGATGTTATCGCCACCCTCACCGACGACGGCGACTTCTTCGAAATCCAAGCGGAGCGCTCCGAAAACGTCGTGATCGCCTTCGGGCATGTCGACGGCCAATCCGTCGGCTTCGTCGCCAACCAGCCCATGCACTTCGCCGGGTGCCTCGACATCAACGCCTCGGAAAAGGCAGCGCGCTTCGTGCGTACCTGCGACGCTTTTAATATCCCCATCATCATGCTTGTCGACGTCCCGGGCTTCCTCCCCGGCGCCGGACAAGAATATGATGGCATCCTGCGCCGCGGCGCCAAGTTGCTGTACGCCTACGGTGAAGCGACCGTCCCCAAAATCACCGTCACCATGCGCAAGGCCTACGGCGGCGCATACTGCGTGATGGGCTCCAAGGGACTCGGCGCCGACGTCAATCTCGCATGGCCCACCGCACAGATCGCGGTCATGGGTGCGGCCGGAGCAGTCGGCTTTATTTACCGCAAAGAAATTAAGGACGCCCACCAGAATGGGGTAGACGTAGTGGAACTCGTTCGCTCCTTTGAACGCGAATACGAAAACCACATGCTCACGCCTTATTTGGCCGCCGAACGAGGCCTCATCGACCAAGTTATTTTGCCGAGCGAAACCCGCGGGCAGATTATCCGCAACCTACGGCTGCTCAAGGAAAAGAACGTGTCCCGCCCGGCCCGCAAACATGGCAATATCCCACTCTAGGTGAGGTGTGGCTCACACGTGGACGTCGATAAGCGTGGCCACCACCCTTACCCCCATAAACGGGGCAGATCACCACGAAATTCGGGCAGGATTTGCCCCGATGTGCCCACTTTGCCCCCAAAGCGACCCTGACCCCTTAAACTAAGCCACATGACTGCCGCTATGAACACCGGCGCCCAAGCGCCAGATTTGACCACGACTGCCGGAAAGCTCGCTGATCTCCGTGCCCGAATCGCGGAGACCCAAGCGCCAATGGGCGAAGCCTCTGTAGAAAAGGTGCACGCCGCAGGCAAGAAGACTGCCCGTGAGCGCATTGAATACCTCCTCGACGAAGACTCCTTCGTGGAGATTGATGCCCTGGCGCGCCACCGTTCCAAGAACTTCGGTCTGGACGCCAAGCGCCCAGTCACCGATGGCGTTGTTACCGGCTACGGCACCATCGACGGCCGCAAGGTCTGCGTCTTCTCCCAGGATGGCGCGGTCTTCGGCGGGGCCCTGGGCGAGGTCTACGGTGAAAAGATCGTCAAGATCATGGACCTGGCTATTAAGACCGGCGTACCGCTGATCGGCATTAACGAGGGCGCTGGCGCCCGCATCCAAGAGGGCGTGGTCTCCCTTGGCATGTACTCCAAGATCTTCTACCGCAACGTCCAAGCCTCGGGCGTTATCCCACAGATTTCCCTGATCATGGGTGCATGCGCTGGCGGCCACGTCTACTCGCCTGCGCTCACCGACTTCATCATCATGGTGGACAAGACCTCCAAGATGTTCATTACCGGCCCAGACGTGATCAAGACCGTCACCGGCGAGGAAGTTACCCAGGAAGAGCTGGGCGGTGCGCACACCCACATGTCCACCTCCGGCACGTCGCACTACACCGGTGCAGACGACGCAGATGCCCTCGACTGGGTCCGCGAGCTCGTCTCCTACCTGCCGCTGAACAACCGGGACGAAGCGCCTCGCGCTGAAGCCGACATCATGGTGGGTTCCATCCAGGAAAACATCAACGACACCGACCTCGAGTTGGACTCTCTGATTCCGGATTCGCCAAACCAGCCGTACGACATGAAGGATGTCATCACCCGCATCGTCGACGATGGCGAATTCTTCGAAATCCAGGAACACTACGCCGAGAACATCCTCATCGGCTTCGGTCGCGTGGAAGGCCGCTCGGTTGGCATCGTCGCCAACCAGCCGATGCAGTTCGCTGGCTGCCTGGACATCAAGGCATCTGAGAAGGCTGCCCGCTTCGTCCGCACCTGCGACGCCTTTAACATCCCAATTATCGAGTTCGTAGACGTCCCAGGCTTCCTGCCAGGTACTAACCAGGAGTACGACGGCATCATCCGCCGTGGCGCCAAGCTGCTCTACGCCTACTCCGAAGCGACCGTCGGTAAGATCACCGTGATCACCCGTAAGTCCTACGGCGGTGCTTACTGTGTGATGGGCTCCAAGGATATGGGCGCTGACCTGGTACTCGCGTGGCCAACTGCCCAGATCGCCGTCATGGGCGCTTCTGGCGCGGTGGGATTCATCTATCGCAAGGAACTCAAGGCCGCTGCCGCGGAAGGCAAGGACGTGGCTGCGTTGATGAAGCAGTACGAAAAGGAATACGAGGAAACCCTCGTCAACCCGTACATGGCCGCTGAGCGAGGCTACGTCGACGCCGTTATCCCACCTTCTGAGACCCGTGGCCAGATCATCGAAGGACTGCGCCTGCTCGACCGCAAGGTTGTTAACGTCCCGGCCAAGAAGCACGGCAACATCCCGCTATAAGGAGCCTCATGGAAGACAACAAACCCCTGCTCAAGGTCACCAAGGGCAACCCTAGCGAGGCCGAGGTAGCAGCGTTAACCATGCTGTTTGCCTCCCTGTCGGTTCCGGCTCCGGAAAAGCCGAAGCCTACGAATCGCTGGGGCAGCATCTCTGAGCGACTGCAGCGCCCAACGATGTACAACCCAAACGCGTTCCACAATGTGAGCTTCTACTAAAGACTCAATGAAAAAGCGCCCCTCGGGGCGCTTTTCTTGTGCGCTGGCGCTTAGCGACGCACCAACGCCACGACGCTAGCCACAATGATGCCTAGCAGCGCTAGGCCAGCCACCGCAATGCCACCCATGAGCAGCAGATTCGGCCCGTCCTCCGCCTCGTCGGCGTTCGCCTCTTGCGTTGTTTCGGGTTTCGTGGTGGCTGCAGTATCCGTCGCAAATTTCGGCCCCTGCTGCGGTTGACCAACCGGCTGTGCCACCAGACTGTATTTCAACTGGCGGTGCTTTTTGTTTTTGGCGTAGTCATCCCGGGATCCAAGTACGGCATAGTGGACGGCGACAAAGTACTCGCCAGGTGCCCACAGGGCCGCTTCATCAAAATCGAGCCCGGCGTCTGCATCGAAGGTATTGGCATAATCTACCTTGGAGACGGAGGTAAACGATTCCGATTTCCCGTTTTGCAAACTATCTAGCGCTTGAACCTTATGATCCGAAAGGATCCGGTCAGGGCTGTAGATCTTAAATGACAGTCGGTTACCGGAGTCCTCGACGATCTTGTCATCGAACTCATCTACTCGCAGCAATCCGTGAAGTGACTGTCCTTCCGTCAACCGGACCTTGTAAAACTGCATTTCGTTGGAAACAACAGTGCTGGTTACCGGCTGGTTTGGTTCCAATGCGGTCGCCTCATCAAACCACAGTCCCGGTTTGGGAACTTCACGCGGTTTGCCAGCAATATTCAACGGAGCCGACTTTGACGAAGCCGATGGGCGAACCGTCGGGGTCTCCGCACCCGGTGCCAGTGGCGCTATCTTGCGAAAGGTCATCTCCACGGGATACTTGTCCGGCGCCTGGTAATTCGCCGAGCGCTTAACGCGCACAAACAGGGAATCGCCCATCTGGCTCGCATCGTAGTCTTTCGAAATCGCGCCGGTTCCGCGCGTAAAGGTCAACCCTTCGCTGAAGAACCCCGCGCCGGATTTTCGGGTCACCTCCTCGCCTTGGGCATCCACGAATTGGGTATCCATGATGAGGTAATCGGAAAGGCCTTCATTCCCCTCGTAGTTCGGGATGGTGTTGAGAGCCACCGTGCAGCGCTCCCCCGGCTTTAGCGTCAGCTTGAAGTAGTTTTCCCCGTCGCGGATCTCCGAGCGCACGGTTACTGTTTCTTCGCTTTGGAAGTCCACGACCGGCGCCGAATCAGGTTTCGGCGTCGGGTTAAGCTGCCGAGCCTTGTTTTCGTATCGATTGGCCGTGCGGGTTTTAGCGTCGGTCAAGGCTTTGGTTAGGGTGCTGGTATCGGAAACATCGGCGTATTTTCCGCCGGCTACTTGCGCGATGCACTGCAGTTCTTGCCGGGCCGCGTCGTCAACGTTGAACCCGATCGTATTGATGACCAGGCCCACGCCTTTGGCCTTTAGCTCTTTTGCCACCTCACATGCTGGGGCGGGGCGCAGGTGTCGATGCCGTCTGACACCAAAATCACGGTGCCGGGTTTTTCACCAAATTGCTCCAAAGCTAGGCGAAGCGAGTTACCCATTGGGGTATATCCGCTTGATTTAAGCTTGTCGATTTCCCCCTTAAGCTTCGCCCATTGCCCTTTTTCGGGCTCGAAACTACGTCAATGTCTTTGCAGCCCTGCTCTTTGGGGCTGGGGTCATTCCCCACTTTGCTGCCGTAAGTCACCAGCCCGAGTTCGGCATTGTTGCCGGCTTCGTCGACAAAGGCCCGCCCGGCTTCCTTGGCCGCCGCCATGCGTGTCTTGCCACCTGCGTCTTGAGCCTCCATAGACCCCGAGGCGTCGATCACCAGCATGATTGGTGTCGCGCTTTCAGCTGCAGCGATCGGGGTGTGCAACACAGCAATCCCGAGAGCTACCCACGCCGCAAAAGTCCTTTTCAAGGCAGTACACCTCCACCGTTATCAGTTGTTTTGCACATATCAAAACTGATATCGGGAGACTTTTCCACGTGAACCGGATAAAAATTTGGCATTATTCTTAAACCATGCGCATTGTTTTGGCTTCCAGTTCCCCTTCCCGCAAGATGCTGCTCGAAAACGCCGGGGTAACACCCATCATCCAGCCGGCGCATGTCGACGAAGACGCCATCCAAGCCCAGATGCAGGGAGCCGAGCCGCGGGACGTCGTCAAGGCGCTCGCTCAGGCAAAAGCACACGCTGTATCTTTCCCCAACGACGTAGTCATCGGCTGCGATTCCATGCTGCTTCTCGACGGCGACCTCCAGGGCAAACCTCACACGGTCGAGGAAACCATCCGGCGTTGGCAGGCCCAGCGCGGCAAGACGGCCGAGCTGATTACTGGGCATTGCATCATCACCCCCGCCGGGGAATGTGTAGAAGCCGTGAGCACGAAGGTCCACTTCGCCATGGTGTCCGACACAGACATTGCGGCGTATGCACGCTCGGGCGAACCGCTGCACTGCGCTGGCGCATTCACCCTTGAGGCGTTGGGCAGCTGGTTTATTGATGCGATCGAGGGGGATCCGTCCTCAGTTATTGGCCTGTCCATGCCACTAGTGCGCAAGGCGTTATATTCGTTTGGCTACGACGCCTCCGCGTTCTGGGGATAACTGGCTAGGCTGGCTGCCATGGACATCAAAGACTTTATGACCCCTCGCCCGGTCCACCTTCCCGAATTCGGGGAGCCGGACGCATACCAGCATCCCGAAAACCCGCTGGCTTGGGCAGTTCTGGCCGAGCAGGCCACCGATCCGCTGGTGCGCTACGCCTTTGCCCGCACCGGCTATCACCGTGGCTTGGATGCCCTACGGGGCAACGGGTGGAAAGGCTTTGGTCCAGTTCCGTGGGCGCACGAGCCTAACCGCGGGGTGCTGCGTTCCATCGCGCAATTGGCCTTAGCGGCCAAAGAAATTGGCGAAACTAAGGAATACGACCGGTGTCGCGCGCTGCTCTCGGACTGCGATCAAGAGGCAGTAAATCTGCTATTGGGTGAGCTGGACTCCTAAAATTTGCAAAGTGTGTTGTAGGCTACTCGTTTGTTCCTAACAATCTAGTAGAGAAGGCCAAGAGAGCCGTGTCCGACCCCGATCAACGCATGGGTACGAAGGAGCTGACGCTGCGCGCCGTCATCATTGGCGCCATCATCACCCTGGTATTTACCGCAGCCAATGTTTACTTAGGCCTCAAAGTAGGCCTCACGTTCGCCACGTCCATTCCCGCCGCCGTGATTTCCATGGCGATCCTGCGTAAGTTTTCCGACCACACAGTGCAGGAAAACAACATCGTGCAGACCATCGCTTCCGCAGCAGGCACGCTGTCCGCTATCATCTTCGTCCTGCCTGGCCTGGTTATGGTCGGCTGGTGGAGCGGTTTTAGTTATTGGACCACTCTGGCAGTGTGTGCGCTCGGCGGTCTCCTCGGAGTCACATTCTCCATCCCACTGCGCCGCGCGTTGGTGACCGGTTCAGATTTGCCGTTTCCGGAAGGTGTGGCCGCTGCAGAAGTACTCAAAGTGGGCGAAAGCTCCGCAGCAGCCGCCGATCATGCTGAAGAAAACAAGCTTGGCCTGCGGGTAATTTTGGTTGGCGCGTTGGCGTCGGCAGGCTACTCCTTGCTCACCGCTTTTAAGGTGGCGGCCGCGGAGATTTCCACGGTATTTAAGTTTGGCCCAGGTGCAACCATGTTGGGCTCATCCTTGTCGCTTGCTTTGATTGGTGTTGGCCACCTCGTAGGCATCGGCGTTGGCATCGCCATGATCGTGGGGCTGATCATTTCTTACCTCGTGCTGTTGCCGATGTTTACAGCTGGTGGCGCGCCGGAAGGCATGACGCTGGCCAAATACGTCTCCAGCACGTTTGCCCACGATATCCGCTTCATCGGCGCCGGAGCTATGGCTGTTGCCGCAATCTGGACGCTACTGAAGATCATCGGCCCAATCATCAACGGCATTCGTGAATCCCTAGCGTCCTCACGCACTCGCAAGTCCGGTGGCGAAGTTCCCCTCACCGAACGCGACATCCCGTTCTCCCTCGTCGCAGGTATCACCCTCGCGTCGATGCTGCCGATTGGCCTTTTGCTGTGGAGCTTCGTCAAAGACTCTCCGATCGGCCACCACACCTTTGCACTGATCACGCTGAGCATCGTGTTCATCCTGGCTGCGGGCCTCATCATCGCCGCCGTGTGTGGCTACATGGCTGGCCTCATCGGCGCCTCTAACTCACCGATTTCCGGCGTGGGCATCATCGTAGTGATCTCCTCCGCGCTACTGATCAAGCTGGTGACCTCCCACGATGCGGAGGCAGACCCGAAGGCGCTCGTCGCCTACACGTTGTTCGCCGCCGCCGTCGTCTTCGGCATCGCGACCATTTCCAATGACAACCTCCAGGACCTTAAGACTGGCCAGCTTGTCGACGCCACGCCATGGAAACAGCAGGTAGCGTTGATGCTCGGTGTACTTTTTGGCTCCTTTGTCATCCCACCAATTTTGCAGCTGATGCTGACCAGCTTTAACTTCCAGGGCGCCCCAGGCGCGGGTGAGAACGCCCTGGCAGCTCCGCAGGCGGCATTGCTCTCGTCGGTTGCCCAAGGTATTTTCGGCGACTCACTGGACTGGAACCTCGTGGGCCTCGGTGCGATCATCGGCGCTGTAGTGATTGTCATCGATGAGGTTCTCACGCGCACCACTCGGTTCAGCCTGCCGCCTATTGCCGTCGGCATGGGCATGTACCTACCAGTGACGCTGACATTGATCATTCCGGTCGGCGCTTTGCTTGGCATGTTGTACAACCGGTGGGCTCCCAACGAATCCGCCAAGCGCACCGGCACCCTACTGGCTACCGGCTTGATCGTGGGCGAGTCTCTCTTCGGCGTGTTGAACGCGGGCATTATCGCCAGCTCCGGCAAAGAAGCTCCGTTAGCGTTGGTGCCTGAGTCCTTTGAGGGCGTGGCAACGTGGATCGGATTGGCCCTGTTTACCGCAACAGTGCTGGGCTTGTACCAGTGGGTTAAGAAACAGCGCGTAAGTTAAGCTTTTTCTTACAACTTTCAGTGCCCGCTTGGTTTTCCACACACGCCGAGCGGGCACTATTTTAGTCAAACCGCCAGGCAGCAAGACTTTCCCTCTAGTTTTGGATAAGAATTTTCTACCTGATTTCTTATATTTGCCAAGTTTCTCTAAGCTAATACTCATTAAAGTTTTTCGGGTTTCAACTTAGGCGAAAGAAGATCGGTAATGCAGAAAAAGCTCGCGGCAGCTTCCCTTGGGGTAGTGGCCATTGTGGGCGCGGTAGCCTCACAACTTCCTACCGTGGCATCTCAAACCAATGCCACCCGAAGCCCGGTGACCATCCCCAAATTTATCGAAATGGACCCGTCGGAATATGTAAGTTCTTGGGATTCAGCGGGCGTGGAATTCCACACTCCCCTGGGCACTTATTGTCACATGGAGGCCCCTGCGGAGGATAAGCAAACCGTGCTGTGCGGCTACGACTCACGGGAATTCAATGCTGTCCAGCTCACCACCGGACAATACGCCAACCAGGTAAAAGCCACCCAGCCTCTCACTGCTCAGCACGGCGATGTCGAAGTGTTACACGTGGGCCAGCTCCTGCGACTAAAAGATGCCGAGTGCCAAGTTAACCTGGACCAATCTGTATCCTGCACGCTGGGCAAGAATGGCTTTTCTATCTCTAAAAATGGGTTAGTCCTCTAACCCCAAGACGATCGTTATCAAAACGATGCTTTACTGTACTTCTTTTTCATTTGCTTAGGCGATAGACTTCCAGTGTTGCACGATTTAGCTACCTGGAAGGTTGTCCCGATGCGTACCGCATTCGCTCCACTCGCTCTTGCCCTCGGCATCCTCATTGCCCCGACCGCGCAGGCGGCCGAGGCCAATCCGCAAGACTTTGCAAGCTCCTGGGGCGACAAGGGAGTCGAGTTTTCCACCCCACAGAGCGAATACTGCCGAATCTCCGAAGCTGCTGCCGATGGCAAGCAATTCGTCGTCTGCAACTACGGCCCAAACCCTACTTCAGTGGTAGGTGTGGTCACCGGCGAGCAAGCCACCGCATCTGAATACTCCGATTTGCCTTACACCACCTTGGATAAGTCCGCGCCGGCCCAGCTTAATCCGGGCCAGGAACTCACGGTTGGCGCTGGTCACTGCGCAGTAACCGAGGACCAGCGCACGGTGTGTGGCATCGATAATAACTACTTCACGTTGAAGTAATTGCGCCCCAGCGCGATTAGGAGTGCTTGGCCTCCACGCGAGAGATGGCTTCCTTTGCCACCATTTCCTGGATACCCATGTCCAGCTCAGAGGTGAAGCCAACGCAGGAGCAGTTAATTTCGCCGAGCACGTAGGTGTCTTCCCCGTTTTCGCCGTCGGCAAGCATGAAGTCGGCGGTCCAGATAAGCGGAATGTTGTCGCCGCCCAGCTTTTCGGCGATCACTGGGCGTGCTTCATGGAACATGTCGATGAGTGGCTGCCAGGCCTCAGGCTTGTCGTAGGTGTACTTCGCACCGGAGAACAAGGTAGCGGAGAAGTTATCGCCACCGGCGGCTGGCTTCTTGTGCACCACGAAGATTGGGTGTGGGCCGACCAACAGAATGCGGATTTCACCTTCAACGATGCGTGGCATGAACCGCATGTCTACGAGCATGCCGTTGTCACCGATGATGTACTGGTCACAGAAGTCCATGAACTCACCGAGCTCGCGAATTTCCGTGTGGTTGTCCACCGCTTCGGTGCAGCGCAGCTTGGTGTCCAGCGGAAGTGCGGTGCCCGGGGTGACCTCGATGGACTTGTCTTCGAGCTGCACACGCCAGATGCCCTCACCGGTAGACCCACGGTTCTGCTTCAGGACGCGCTCGCCGTAGGAAATAGAGGTTGGGAAGGTGTTGTGGAAGGACTCGACATCGTAGTAAGCCGCAGTATCCGCTGGAACCAGAGAGGTGTCGTTGAGCTTAACCAGGGCATCTTTCGCACCGTAAGCCATCATCTCTTCTGGGGTGGACATGCCCACTAGACCGGCTTCCTTGCTGAGCTTCGTCAGTACGTCAAAGTAGCCCTTTTCGCCGCCCGGGATGTTGCCTGGGTTGACGCGAGAGATGTACGCATCGAAGTTCTCAGAGACGTAGTCGTAAATCTTTTCTGCCCACTCTGGACGGTAGAACACAACCTCAGACTTCCAGCCTTGTTCACGAATCGCCTCGACGATCGGCATGGTGTCCTTTCGGTGGCCGTTCAGCTGCTTGTCGCTGCCGCCTTCAACTTCGAATACGACGATTGCCTTTTTCATGGTTAACTCCTACATCTGCCCTTAAGGGGCGATTTATGCCGGTCTGACACTAAAAACAATATCTATGTTGACGTGACCGCGCAGTGCGATTCCAGCCTATGGTGGGCAACGGCACACTACCCTGAGAACCACCCAAGAATCACCAGCGAACTATTGTGGTTAAGGAAAAGGTAATTAACGTCAATGAAGGGAAGCACTGTGGGCGTACCAGTCGATCCAAATCCAAAGTTTGCGGACTTCGCTCGCCCCGAGCGACTCGTTTCCGCACAATGGCTCTCTGCCCAGCTCGGCACCAAGGGACTGCGAGTAGTCGAATCCGACGAAGATTCCCTTCTGTACGACATCGGCCACATCCCTACCGCCATGCGCATCGACTGGCATAAAGACCTCTGTGATCCAGTCACGCGTGAGTTCATTTCCGCCGAAGCATTCGCCGAGCTCATGAGCGAAAAGGGCATCGCCCCGGACGATACTGTGGTGATCTACGGCGACAAATCCAACTGGTGGGCAGCCTACACCTTCTGGGTATTCAAACTCTACGGACACCAGGACGTGCGCCTTCTCGACGGCGGCCGTGACGCCTGGATGGCCGAAGAGCGCGACACTTCCTACGATGTTCCGCAATACCCAGCGACGAACTATCCAGTCCCAGTCGCCGACTCCGACGTACGCATTTTCGTCGACGAGATCACCGCAGACACGCCTGCTCAGCTCGTCGACGTCCGCGCTTTGGAGGAATACACCGGCCAAGTAGAAACCGGCCAGCTCAAAGTACGTCGCGCCGGCCACATTCCAGGGGCCGTGAATTTGCCGTGGAACACCACCGTGCTTGCAAACAGCTACTTCAAGAATCGTGCGGAGCTCAACCAGCTGTTTTCCATGTTGTATGCCGGCAAGTCCACCGCCGTGTATTGCCAGCAGGGTGATCGCTCTGCACACACGTGGTTTGTGCTGAAGTACTTGCTGGGATTCACTGATGTCCGCAATTACGACGGCTCCTGGGCCGAATGGGGAAACATGGTGCGGATGCCTGTAGCTGCGGGTGATCAACCCGGAAAATTGAACATCGTTTAAGGTGTTTTTCACTCCCGCATGGGGGTGCAGTAAGGCACTGTTCCAGAAAAATCCGCGTTTAACCGGGGTTATGTATGTAACAATAAGTGTCGTGCGCTGCACCCCAAATTCGTTGTGGGGAGCAGCACAAGATTTTTGACGCGAGAGATTTAATAACTATCAGGAGGGGTCCCCAAGTGACCGTCGAAACCAAGAAGATCACCAAGGTGTTGATTGCTAACCGTGGTGAAATCGCTGTCCGCGTTATTCGCGCAGCTCGCGACGCCGGCATTCAGAGCGTAGCTGTTTACGCCGAGCCAGATGCTGATGCCCCTTTCGTGTCAATGGCAGACGAAGCATTTGCTCTTGGTGGCCAAAACTCCGCCGAGTCTTACCTTGTTTTTGACAAGATTCTCGACGCAGCGAAGAAGTCGGGCGCCGACGCTATCCACCCTGGCTATGGCTTCCTCTCCGAAAACGGTGACTTCGCACAAGCCGTTATCGACGCCGGCCTGATCTGGATCGGCCCATCGCCGCAGTCCATTCGCGACCTCGGCGACAAAGTCACCGCACGCCACATCGCACTGAAGGCAAACGCGCCAATGGCTCCGGGCACCAAGGAGCCTGTTAAGGATGCCTCCGAGGTAGTCGCCTTCGCCGAAGAACACGGCCTGCCTATCGCTATCAAGGCTGCCTTCGGTGGTGGTGGCCGCGGCATGAAGGTCGCTTACAAGATGGAAGAGGTCGCTGACCTCTACGAATCCGCAACTCGCGAAGCCGTCGCTGCTTTCGGCCGCGGTGAATGCTTCGTCGAGCGCTACTTGGATAAGGCTCGCCACGTCGAGTGCCAGGTTATCGCCGATCAGCACGGCAACGTGGTGGTCGCAGGCACCCGCGACTGCTCCCTGCAGCGTCGCTTCCAGAAGCTGGTAGAAGAAGCACCAGCCCCCTTCCTCACCGATGACCAGCGCACCCGCCTGCACGAGTCCGCAAAGGCCATCTGCCGCGAGGCTGGCTACTACGGTGCCGGCACTGTGGAATACCTCGTCGGCTCTGACGGACTAATCTCCTTCCTCGAAGTCAATACCCGCCTGCAGGTAGAACACCCAGTCACCGAAGTCACCACCGGACTCGACCTGGTTCGCGAGCAGTTCCGCATCGCCGAAGGCAAGGAACTCCACATCAAGGAAGACCCAACCCCACGCGGTCACGCCTTCGAATTCCGCATCAACGGCGAAGACGCAGGTAACAACTTCATGCCTGCGCCTGGCAAGGTCACCAAGTACGTAGAGCCATCCGGCCCAGGCGTTCGCATGGACTCCGGCATCGTCGAAGGCACCACCATCGGTGGCCAGTTCGACTCCATGCTCGCCAAGCTGATCGTCTTCGGCGAAACCCGCGACGAAGCTCTGCAGCGTGCAGCCCGTGCCTTGGATGAGTACGTTGTCGAAGGCATGCCAACTGTCCTGCCTTTCCACCGCCACATCGTGGAGAACCCAGCATTCGTGGGTGACGGCGAGAAGTTCGATGTCTACACCAAGTGGATCGAAGAAGAGTGGGATAACCCAATCGAGCCTTACGTCGATCCAGCTGACGCCGCTGAGGAAGAAGAATCCCTTCCTGCGCAGAAGGTTGTCGTCGAGATCGATGGCCGCCGCGTTGAGATCGCCCTGCCAGGCGACCTATCTCTCGGCGGTGGCGCGGGTGCCCCTAAGAAGAAGGCCAAGAAGCGTCGTGCCGGTGGCGCCAAGGCGGCCGTGTCCGGCGACGCAGTGGCAGCACCAATGCAGGGCACCGTCATCAAGGTCAACGTCGAGGAAGGCCAGGAAGTTGCCGAAGGCGACACCGTAGTCGTTCTCGAGGCCATGAAGATGGAAAACCCAGTCAAGGCGCATAAGTCCGGTGTGGTTACCGGCCTGTCTGCTACAGCTGGCTCGGGCGTCACCAAGGGTGCCGTCCTGATGGAAATCAAGTAATCCTTCCACCAATTGCCTTTGAGATGACCCACTTCTTCACATTCCGGGCCATCTCAAAGGCATTTTGCGTCTCCTAGCCATGAATTTCGCACAATTCACCCGCCCCGCGCTTCCTTTCCGCATCGCAGCTGACTTTTCCCAACCTGAGCTTCCCCGCGCCGACCTGACCGACACCAAACTCGGCGGTGCACCATACCGTCCCGTCGGTGCGCAGTGGCCTACCAACATGTACCTGCTCGCCCAGCTCAACCTGAGTGAGCTTCCCCAGGTCCTCGACCTACCCACTACCGGCCTGCTCCAAATCTTCCTGCCCTTCGCCGAGGGGTATGGCAGCTACGGACCCCCGTTCTGCCATATCGATTACTGGCCCACCTGCGACAACCCAGCCGAGCCCTTGCTTTTCGACGGCACCACGTTCCGCCCCGAGGACGTCCAGCCCGAGCGCTACCCAATGAGACACGGCGAGTCCGGAATAGCCTTTACCCTCGAGAAGTGCGCATTGCTCAATCCGTGCTTCGGGCTGCGCCTCACTCCGGGGCAGGTGATACAACAGCTCCCCCAGTTGAACGAAGACATCGATTCTAATGTGCCTGGACGCGCGGAAATCCTGGAATACCTAGAGGATGCAGCGCGGGAAGAATACCTAGCGATCCATGCGCAATCCGCGCAGGGTGGTGTGCAAATGGGTGGATTCGCCAACCTTGTGCAGACGGACTTTGACGCCCCGGCCGAAGAAGAACTCCTGCTGTTCCAGATCGATTACGACCCAAACGTCATGTGGCTCGGCGACTGCGGCAGCCTACAAATCTTCATCAAACCCGCCGCCCTTTCTGCCCGAAACTTCGCGGCAGCACGTACGTACTTTTCCTGCAGCTAAAACGGAGAAACTATGGAACCCATGGATGTCAACGGCGGTCGCTTTTATGCCCGTCCCCTTCGCGACGACGATGCCTCTGCCCTAGCGGAGGCGGCCAGCGGCGTGGCGTCGATAAGCAAGGCACGCGAGGAATGGCTGAGTGATGCGGCCTACTCGTGGGCGGTGTGCGAACAGACCAACGTCAACGCAGTGGCGATCGCTCGCTATGACCAGCAGGAACTTGAGGTCGTGCCGGTGGGTGATCCCGAGCGAGACCTGCCGAACGATCCAATCCTCGAACCGAAGAAGGTTCGCGATGGCGTCGCGGAAGCGAAAGTGTTTATCCAGCGCTGGATCGACGGGTTTTTGCCGAGCTACCGGGAACAAAACGGCTAGTTCGCGCATCCAAAGGGCATGGATCATATTGAAATTGCGCAACAGATCGGATTAGAAGCCCTGCCCAGGTTATCCTACGAATCAACGTTTTGCGGCAACAACCCAACCTTCCGCCAAGCCGGACTTCGCGATTCAAAGTTGGGCGGCGCACCGTATCGCCCGCAAGGCGCGGGATGGCCATGCAAAGGCAACGGTGAACCGTACAGCTTCGTCGCGCAGTTGAATCTGGCACAGGTGGAGCGGGATCGTCAAACACTTGGGGTTCCGCCGCTACTCGGCGGTGCTTTGCCGACGCATGGCCTGATTCAATTTTTCTTGCCCTTCGATGAAGTCTACGGCCTGGGCTATGGACAGCCTGATTGCTTCGTGGCATATATCGAAGATGCGGATATTCCAGCAGATGAACCGGTTTTCGCTTGGCGAGAGGCGTTCGACGCACCAATACAGTGGCTTCGCGAAGATCCTGAACCGAAATTTGATCCGCGCCTGAACCACCTCTCTTGTTCGCCGTGGTCCACAGAGGAATCGATCCTGCGTCACCCCGAAGTAGCTCAAGCACTGGAACCGGTTCTCCTCGAACCGACGTACCAGCTCCCGGTACCTGGACTTCATGCAGAAGTCACCACTGAACAAGAAGCCCAGTGGAACACCTTTTTCCTCGAACGTCCACCTCGGAGCACCCTACTTGGAAAAGTTCGCCATCAAATTGGCGGTTACGCCGATTTCGTCCAGAATGAGCCCCGCCCGAAGGGATCGCCACTGCGCTTGCTATTTCAGATCGACAGCGATGGCCACATGCAATGGATTGGTGACATGGGAACCATGCAGTTTTTCATCGATCCGGCTGACCTCGCGCGTCGCGACTTCAGCAAGGTACTCATCGATTGGTCGTGCGGATGATGCATCGGCTTAAGTTCACTGGCACGAATTCAGCATATGAAGTAGAAATGTGTCGTGGACTACATTCAGCTTGCTAATGACATCGGACTGCCCACCATCCCTCGCGTTTCCTACGATGCCGACCAAGTAGTTGAAGACGGCACTTTTCACACCGCCGGCCTCACCGATTCAAAACTAGGTGGCGCACCTTATCGTCCAAAGGGAGCAGGGTGGCCTGTCGACTCGAATGGGCGCCACATGTGTTTCGTCGCGCAGCTAAACCTCGCCCAAGTTGAGCACGACCGCATTGCCGCTGGAGTGCCACCGCTTTTCGACGGTGCAATGCCTACGTCTGGTCTCCTGCAATTTTTCCTCCGCTTCGACGATACCTTCGGCCTCTACACCGAGGGCACAAAATGCTTTGTTGCATTTCTTGAAGACTTTTCCGCGGAGGCCGACGATCCAGTTTTCTGCTATTCACCAAACTGGAAGGAGCCCGTGAAGTGGGCCTATGAAAACCGTCATCCTGCCGTCAAGAGGGAACGAAAAGAGCTGGCTTACTCTGAATTCGAATCCGAGGAATGCATCCTGGCCAACCCAGATGTTCCGTGTCCGCTCATTCCGAAAGTTTTCCAGCCTGCGCTGCAGCGCCCACTTCCTGGGTGGCATGTTGAAGTTACCGACGAACAAAACCAAGCTTGGCCGAAAGATGCAGTTTCAGAAGAATACACCAAGGCTTATGTAGGACAGGCTCTCCACCAAGTAGGGGGCGTTCCGAATTTCACTCAGGATGATCCGCGTCCCGGAGGCTCTAACCTCCGCCTCCTGTTTCAACTTGACGGCAACACCCACGCCGTCCAGATTGGCGACGCAGGAACAATGCAGTTCTTTATTGACCCGGCCGATCTTGCGCGTCGAGATTTCAGCAAAGTTCTCATGAATTGGGCCTGTTTCTAGTGAACATTCCAACCCGTCCACATATAGATTTCGACATCCCGCGCTCGCCTTCCCGGGCGGCCAAGCTCGCCGAAACAAAAATCGGCGGCGCGCCGTTTCGGCCGGTCGGCCTGCCCTGGCCAGAGTTCGAGGGCGAGCCCGCGCAATTCGTACTGCAAATAAATTTGGCGGAAGTCGCAGCATTCTGCCTAGACAACTTCATTCCGGAGCTGCTACCGGGCCTGCCGGAGCGCGGCCTGCTGCAAGTCTTTGGCCGGATGCACTACTCGGATCAATACGTGGTGGAATACGTGCCAAACCTCGACGTCCCGCACCAACCACCAGTCCAGGCGGTCAACGGCGGACGACGCGGGGACGAAACGATTTTTCTCCCCGAAGATGACACGTTAAACCGACAATGGGAAACGCTCGTGCTGGAATACCCGCTATATCCACTACCGATGCGGATTTCTGCGTCCTCGCGCCTACCCATGCAGCCACACCCCTGGGACCATGAAGTACCCGCCAAATTACGCGACAGCTATGAAAACGACGACAGCTTGATCCACGGTGGGCACCGCCTCGGCGGTTGTGCGAGCCTGTGGAATGAGGACCCGAGGCCCGTCGATAAGCTCGACCGGCTGTTGCTGCAGTTCGGCTCCGAGGGACCTCTGCTTCCCGCGAACGACGCCCTGATCAGGCTTTATATCGCCGAGGAGGACCTGCGGGCTGGGAAGTTTGACAAGGTCTGGTGCTACGAGGACAGGGATTAGGCTGCCTGGAGCACAATAATCCCAGAGAGCACCGAGCGCAGTTAGACGACTCATCCCGGCCCCTTGGCGACGCACCGCGCGGTACATGACTCCAAACATAAATGCCAACTCGCCGCGTCATACAACTAAAATAGACCCCCATGACCCCGCGTTTCCCGTCTCGCATCCCTCACAAACGCTCGATCGTGGCGGCTATTGACCAAGGCACGACGTCGACACGCTGCATGCTTTTCGACGCCAACGGCCAGGTCCTCGCCTCCTCACAGCTGGAGCATCGCCAGATTTTCCCGCGTCCAGGCTGGGTGGAGCACGATCCGCTGGAGATTTGGTCCAATACGCGGCGCGTGATGGCGGATGTGCTGGCCCGGTCGGAGTTTGCTGGCGACGATATCGCAGCGGTGGGCATCACGAACCAGCGGGAAACCACGGTGGTGTGGGATAAGAACACGGGCAAGCCGGTTTACAACGCAATCGTGTGGCAGGATACGCGCACGTCAGAGATCTGCGCGGAACTAGATCCTAAGCAGTTTGAGCGCACCGGCCTGCCGGTGTCCACCTATTTCTCGGGCCCCAAGATTCGCTGGATCCTCGACAATGTGCCGGGTGCGCGGGAGCGCGCCGAGGCTGGCGACCTGCTGTTTGGCACCATTGAGTCCTGGCTCATCTGGAACTTGACCAAGGGCGAGCACGTCACGGACATCACCAATGCGTCGAGGACGATGCTGATGGATCTCAGCACCGGCAAGTGGGACTCCAAGTTGGCGAAGAAACTACAAGTCCCTACCAAGATGCTGCCGAAGATCGTGGCGAATTCGCAGGTGATAGGCAAGATCAAGCGGTCCGGCGAATTCAATGGCGTGCCCATCGCGGGTGTGCTGGGAGACCAGCAAGCGGCAGCGTTCGGCCAAGCCTGCCTCGAGCCAGGCGAAGTCAAGAGCACTTACGGTACTGGCAACTTTTTGCTGCTCAACACGGGCACGGAGATCAAGAAATCCCATCACGGGCTGATCTCTACGGTGGCATACAAGCTAGGCAACGAGCCCACCGTCTACGCCCTCGAGGGTTCCATCGCGGTGACTGGGTCACTGGTCCAGTGGTTGCGGGATAACCTGGGGATTATTGCCACTGCGCCGGACGTCGAAAAGCTGGCGGCGAGTGTGCCGGACAACGGTGGCTGCTACATCGTGCCTGCCTTTTCTGGTCTGCTGGCACCACATTGGCGGGAGGATGCGCGCGGCGTCATTTGCGGACTCACGCGTTTCCACACGAAGGCGCACTTCGCGCGGGCGGCACTGGAGGCGACTGCCTACCAGACGCGCGAGGTAGTCGAAGCAATGAATCAGGATACGGATGTCCCGGTGACCGCACTGAAGGCGGACGGCGGAATGGTAGGGAATGCGCTGCTCATGCAGTTCCAGGCCGATCAGCTGGGTGTTCCGGTATCGGTTCCGAAAGTCACCGAAACCACCGCCTTGGGGGCTGCGTACGCTGCGGGGCTGGCGGTGGGCGTGTACAGCTCGCTCACGGAAATCCGCGAGTTGTGGCGCGAGGACGTCACGTACCAGCCGCGCCCCTGCTCGCCCGAGCTTTTCGACGGATGGCGTTTAGCGGTTCGGAAGAGCTTCCCCTCATGATTTCTCTTGCTCACCAAGCCGCGCTGCGCTCGATTGCCCGCGTGGTGGAAGAAACCGTTGAGCCGACCGACCCCTCCGAAGCGCTCGCCCGAATCGCGGACCAGCTGCGGGCCGGTCGCGTTTTGGTAATTACCGGCGCTGGTGTGTCTACTGACTCCGGCATTCCTGATTATCGAGGCCCGAATGGCTCCTTGACCAGGCACCGCCCGATGACTTATCAGGAATTCAAATACGATCCGGATGCGCTGCAGCGCTATTGGGCGCGGTCTTTTGTGGGGTGGCGTCATATGGACGAAGCCCGTCCGAACCGCACGCATTTCGCTCTCGCGGAGCTGGAGCAGTCCGGGTTCATTTCTGGGGTGATTACCCAAAACGTTGACGGCTTGCACTCCGCAGCGGGGTCCCGACGGGTGTTAGCCTTGCATGGTTCGCTCGCTAAGGTGGTGTGCCTGAACTGCGGGTTCTTGGAGGACCGTAGGGCTCTCGATGCTCGTTTCGCTGCGGCGAATCCTAGTTTTTCCCCTTCCTATGACCAAGACCAGGTCAATCCCGATGGTGATGTCGCTCTCTCCCCTGCCGACGTTGCGTGTTTCCGCCTAGTCGGTTGTCTTTCTTGTGGGTCTGAACTGCTGAAGCCGGACGTGGTGTATTTCGGCGAACCCGTGCCACCCGCCCGAAAAGCGCAGGCCCAGACGATGCTTGCGGAGGCTTCCTCAGTCCTCGCGGTGGGCACGTCTCTTGCGGTGATGAGCGGTTTTCGCCTAATTCTCGACGCCCGCAAGCAAGGCAAACCCGTGCGCGTCATCAACGGTGGGCCGGGGCGTGCCGACGACCGCGCCGACGTCGTCTGGCGCACCGGAGTTGGGCCTGCCTTTGACGCCCTTCTCGACGAGTTGGGCGTCTGACCTGCTAGATGGGTTGGAGGTGTCTGCTGGCGGCGCGTTTGGCGCTGGCGGAGTTGTTGCGGTGTGCGGTGCCGTGGTGGTCTATCCAGTGGGGTGTGCCGTCGTGGATGTCAAGGTGGGCTGTGTGGTGGGTGTCGTCGTTTCTGCGGTGATGCTTGGGGCACAGTAATCCCAGGTTGGTGATCTCGGTGGGCCCGCCTCTGCTCCAGGGGGTGATGTGGTGGGCGTCGCATCTACTGACCGGTACCCCGCAGCCGGGGTGCTGGCAGACAAAGTCCCGGGCGAGTAACGCCACGCGTTGGTAGAAAGTCGCTGACCTAGCAGCAGTGCTCATGGAAAGTACCGCGCCTGCGTGGTCGTGCACCACGATGTAATCAGCAATCCGATCCCCAGCCAGATGCGCGATATCAAACAGGTTGAGATCGATACCGACGTTGGTGCCGAACTTCGCCTGCCAGGATACTTCTGCGGTATCGACTACGGAGACCACCAAGCTGGCGTGCCCGGTGGCTGCGACCCGGTTCGAGGACGCCCATTTGATGACGTGATCAAAAGCATCGGCAGTGCGCTGCGGGATACTGCGGTTGGTGTCGTCGCCTTGGGCATGGAAAGCGCGATCGAGCAGTGCTTTAAGTAGTGCTGCGGTGTGTGCGGGTAGGTAGCCGGTGATGCGGCAGCCGCCGTGGGTGTCTTGGGTGTGCAGGCTCAAGCGTCGTTGGTGGTGGGCTTCAAACGGGTCTCGGGCAAGGGCGTGGTTTTCTTCCCGCACGAGCTTTTTCGTATAGGCGTGGGTGTCTGCCACGGATGAGGTGAGTGCTGCCTCGGCACCCAGGGCGTAGATTTCTGTGCGTCGTCTAGAGGTACTGGAGAGTTTTTCTAGTGCGGACAGGATGGCGTCTTGATGTTCGACGCTAACGTCGTTAGCCCAGGGGTGGGCGGCGCGGCGGGTGATGCGTCGGGCGGTGTGGGTGGAGGCACCGCGTGCTTCGAGTTCGTGGCGGTCATGGTTGCGGGCCATGTCAGTTTCGATGCGGGCTACAAGTTCTTTGATGTCGAGCAGGCAGGTGAAGTCGTTGAAGTCCACGCCTTCATCGAGTGCGTGTGCGAGTAGGTCGCGTGCTGCGTGGATCATGGTTCACCTCCCTGTTGCGCTACCTGCTATTTTACCAGCCAGAAGTTAGAACACAAGGGCTAAAACAGAGGTTGAAACAGCAGTGACACTAGAGAAAAACGAACACCTAAGCGAAAAGCAAAAAGGGAAACAGCTATGACATCGGTGGCACACCAGGCAGCTGTGGCAACACTGGCATAGGCACGTAAGGCAGCTGAACACCCGGAATTTCCACCGAGCCCAACAAATCCGGAGCCCCAGGAGCAGGCACACCAGGAACCCCAGGCACAACAGGCATCCCCGCGCCAGGCAAAGGCACACCTTGCACATCCCCGGTCAACTGCTCCGGGGGCCCAAAAGTTCGGGCTGCCACATAGAATCCCGGGCCAAAAGAGGCGGATGCATTCATTGATTTACGATCATCCGACCAGCCAAACTTGGTCCCTTCAACTCCAGGCAATGTTGCGGTGCCATAGTTTTGAGCCATACCGTCGGCAGCAACCGGACTGGCGTTACGCATCCCTCGTCGCAAAGGCTCTGCAACGGGATCCGAAGCGGTGACGTGTAGGAAGTGGGTCATGTCAGCCATCGAGGTCTGGCAGAAGCCCCAATACGGATCCACCACTGTTTCCGCCATGCCCAGATCACGAACAACTTCACCGATGGCCTGCGGATATTTCTGGTTCAGCCGGGTAGCTATCCCATCGTCGCTGTTTTGAATCATCGGCTCCACCAGGGTTTTGTCTTCTTCAGAGCCGTGGTATAAAACCCAGTACCCAAGTGGCAGTTTGATGAGAGATAAAGCAGGGGCGGTTCGCGGGTTCCAGCCATAGTGCTGCCCAGACGCGTCTCGAACATCAATTTCCGTACGAGGATCAGGCGCAAAGGCCTGCGCCATTGGCGCACAATTCGCTACAGCGCAGACCACTACCAAAG
Organism: Staphylococcus chromogenes; assembly: GCA_032468405.1. Lineage (GTDB taxonomy): Bacteria > Actinomycetota > Actinomycetes > Mycobacteriales > Mycobacteriaceae > Corynebacterium. The sequence continues at coordinate 293,505 of JAUDUO010000003.1, read as the reverse complement.
CTACCCACCTTTTCACATAGGCAACTTTAATAAACAAGAATAACTACTGCAACACCACTAATAGGTCTCCGCCCTCAACCTTGGTTGGCTGTAAGAGAACAACACGGGACACGCGGCCGTCGATAGGCGCGGTAATCGTGGCTTCCATCTTCATAGCTTCGATGACGGCCACCGGGTCACCTGCCTTCACTTCGTCGCCTTCTGCAACATTCACGGTCACGGCGCCAGCGAATGGCGCGGCGACATGGCCCGGGTTGGCAGTGTCAGCCTTTTCGGCCGCAGCGACCACAGACTCAACGTTTCGGTCACGGACCTCCATTGGGCGGACCTGACCGTTGACGGTGAGCATGACCTTGCGCATGCCCTTCGCGTCTGGCTCGGAAATCGCGTCGAGGCGCACCAGCAACACTCGGTTATCTGCCAGTCGAACGGTGGTTTCTACGCCTTCTTCCAGGCCGTAGATGAATTCACGGTCCTCAAGGATGGAGGTGTCGCCAAAGAGACGACGGTGCTCGGCAAATTCGGCTGCTGGCTTCGGGAACAGCAGCCGGTCCAGCGCCCCGCGCCGCTCGGCTCCCGGCACAGCCAGCTTTTCAGCTTCTTCAGCGGGAACGTCAACCATTCGGCGTGGCTCGGCGCGACCTTCCAATGCGACGTCGCGCAGCAGTGGCCACCCGCCCGGAGGGGTGCCCAGCTCGCCCCGGAGGAAGCCGATAACGGAATCTGGGATGTCGTACTTTTGTGGATTCTCCGCAAACTCTTGAGGCGAGATCCCCATACCCACCAGGTGCAATGCGAGGTCACCGACCACCTTGGAGGACGGAGTCACCTTGGTTGGGCGACCAAGAATATCGTTCACGCCCGCGTAGGCATCCTCGATGAGCTCGAAGCGATCCGCCAGACCAAGAGCCACCGCCTGCGCACGCAGGTTGGAAAGTTGGCCACCTGGGATTTCATGGCGGTACACACGTCCCGTTGGCCCCGGCGTGCCAGATTCGAATGGGGCGTACATCTGGCGCACGGCCTCCCAGTACGGCTCGAGGTCAGAAACAGCCTGGAGCGACAAACCGGTGTCCCGCTCCGTATCAGCGAACGCCGCGACCAGCGCGGACATCGACGGCTGGGAAGTCGTGCCGGAGAGCGGTGCCGACGCCACGTCCACGGCGTCCGCGCCCGCGTTCGCAGCAGCCAGATAGGTGGCAAGCTGCCCGCCCGCGGTGTCGTGGGTATGTACGTGAATAGGCAGGTCAAAGCGCTCCCGGAGCGCACTCACCAGGCGAGCAGCCGCAGCTGGACGCATGAGGCCCGCCATGTCCTTAATTGCGAGGATGTGGGCACCAGCCTCCACGATTTCTTCGGCAAGGCGCAGGTAGTAATCCAGCGTGTAGAGGTCCTCTGCCGGCGAGAGCAGGTTGCCAGAATACGCCATCGCTACCTCGGCAACGGAGCTACCGGTGGACAGCACAGCATCAATGGCCGGGCGCATCTGGGAAACGTCGTTCAAAGCGTCGAAAATGCGGAAGATGTCGATTCCGGAGGAAGCGGCCTCGGACACAAAAGCCTGAGCCACGGAATCCGGGTATGGGGTGTAGCCGACGGTGTTGCGACCGCGCAGGAGCATCTGGATCGGCACGTTTGGCATAGCCTTGCGTAGGGCGTCGAGACGCTCCCACGGATCCTCATGCAGGAAGCGCAGCGCGACATCGTAGGTCGCGCCGCCCCACGCCTCAACGGAAAGCAGCTGCGGGGTGAGCTTGGAGACCGCCTCCGCAGCATCTACCAGTGCCTTCGACCGGACACGGGTAGCCAGCAAGGACTGGTGTGCATCGCGGAAGGTGGTGTCGGTAACCGCTAAGCCTGTGCGCGCACGGAGGTTTTCCGCGAACTTTGCAGGGCCGACTGCGAGCAGCTCGTCGCGCGCACCCGCCGGGCGTTCCTCCGGCAAAGCAGGGAGCTTATCGACGGCCCGCACGGTCACGGTCGGTTTGCCGTTTGGGCGGTTTACTGTCACGTCGGCGAGGAAGTCCAGGATCCGGCCAGCTTCGTCATCAGCTGGAGGCGCGGACAGCAGCCACGGGTGCTCGTTAATGAAGGAGGTGGCCACGCGCTTGGTGGTGAAGTCTTCTTCGCGCAGTAGGGCGCGCAGGAAGCCGATGTTGGTGGCTACGCCGGAGATGTGGAATTCGTTGAGGGCGCGCTGTGCGCGGGCCACGGCGGTGGCGAAGTCCGCGCCGCGGCAGGTCATCTTGACCAGCATCGAGTCAAAGTGCGCGGTGATTTCGCCACCGAGCATCGCGGCGCCGTCGAGACGCACGCCAGCCCCACCCGGGCTGCGGTAGGCGGTGATCGTGCCGGTGTCTGGGCGGAAACCGTTGTTCGGGTCCTCGGTGGTGATGCGGCACTGCAGCGCAGCTCCAGTGGTGTGAATGTTGCCCTGTTCGAGGCCGAGTTCCTTGAGCGTGGCGCCCGCTGCGATCTGCATCTGAGACTTCACCAAGTCCACCTGGGTAACTTCTTCCGTCACGGTGTGCTCGACCTGGATGCGTGGGTTCATCTCGATGAAGACGTGGTTGCCGTTTTCGTCCACCAGGAATTCGACGGTGCCGGCGCCCCGGTAGCCGATGTGCTTGCAGAACTTCACTGCGTCGGCGCAGATGCGATCGCGCAGCTCAGGGGCCAGGTGCTGCGCAGGCGCAATTTCCACGACCTTCTGGTGCCGGCGCTGCAAGGAGCAATCGCGCTCGTAGAGGTGGATAACATCGCCGGTTGCGTCGGCCAGAATCTGCACCTCGATGTGCTGCGGGTTGATGACCGCGCGCTCGATGTACACTCGTGGATCACCGAAGGCGGACTCCGCCTCGCGGGATGCCTCAGCCGCTAATTCGCGGAGCTGGTCTGGGCTTGGGATGAACCGCATGCCTCGACCACCGCCACCGGCCACAGCTTTCACGAAGAGCGGGTACTGCTGTCCTTCGGCCTGCTTGGCCAGCACGTCGACGTCGGCAGATGGCTCAGACTCGTCCAAGGTGGGTAGCCCCGCAGCGCGGGCCGCAGAGACAGCAGCAGACTTGTCACCGGTCAAGTCCAGCACCTCAGGGGTAGGACCGATAAACGTAATGCCGTTCTCCGCGCATTCGCGGGCGAGCTGCGCATTTTCCGAAAGGAAGCCGTAGCCAGGGTAAATAGCATCCGCCCCGGATTCCTTGGCTGCGCGGATGATTTCGTCAATGTTGAGGTACGCCTTGACCGGCGAGCCTTCCGCACCAATCTTGATCGCCTCGGACGCGAAGGCGCGGTGGAAGGAATTGCGATCCTCTACCGGGAAAATCGCGACAGTTTCCGCGCCAATTTCGTAGGCAGCGCGGAATGCACGCACTGCGATCTCGCCACGGTTAGCAACAAGCACTTTTGCAAAGCTTGCTAACTCATTCTGGTGGGGCATGGTATTCCTTCCATTGACAGGCATTTAGTGACGGTAGTCACGTAACCAGTTAATAGTATCGGAAAGTTTTCGCAGACTGAACCTCTAATTCTCATCCGCAACAAAGCTGCAGTTAACAGCGTTGCAAAATTTTCCAGCCACCAGTAAATCCACCCCTGGATACCCCCAAGCTAAGCTTCTATTTATGCGCGCGTTGCCTGTTTTCCCTCTCACCCTTGCCCTCATTGGGGCCACTCTCTCCGGCTGCAGTACTGAACCTCACGACGCAGTCGCGCGCCTCAAAAAGGAACCAGGCACACACGCCATCATCCCCGCGAGCGAACTGCTTATCGACGACGCGCAACAGTTCGTCATCGTCTGTCCATATGTACCCGCCGACACCATCTCAGAACTAGTGGGCGGAGAATCCGTCAAAGTTCCATCCGATGGTTACGACAGCGTGCTCAATTCCCTAGTCAGCACGCTTGACGACGGCAGCGCCTGGACGCAGCGCTACTCCCGCAACGAGGTCAACCTCTGCCCCAATGGCTCCGACTTCTCTCCCAAGGTCCGACCCGCAAGCGAACTACTGACCTTCGAGAAACAAGGTCGCGGCTGGGTGCTCACCGGGATTGAAGCAACTCGACCGGAATAGGGCATGAACAAGTTATCTGAACTATTGCCGACCGTAACGGAACTGCTGGATATTTCGGATGTAGCAACACTTTTCCTTTCCCCCGACGTTGCATTTGCCATCTCGCCAGTCCGCAATTCCCCCGTTCCGCTTGACGCTATTCGCTGGCTGAAGATTTCCTACGGACAGGTCACGCCCCATGTCATTGCGAACGATGAAGTCGGTGAAATTCTAGAAACAATACGCATTCAGGTCGAACAGATCGAACCGCTGTTTTTCTCAGATGAAAAGGAAAAAGGCGATTGGGTTGAACAAGTCCTATTCCAAGAACTGATTTGGGCTTTCCAGCCGGGTCGCATATGGGAGATTACGAACTCACTCTTTGCGTACACATTCGATGTGACAACTTCAGATAGTCATTCGGTTTCTGCGTTATGCATTGTGGATATCCGTCAAATCGTCACACAGCTCGAGACTCTAATTGACGAAGACCACACCATCAGTCTCGATATAGACCTGAGTAAGACCCGAAGCGAATTCACACCGCGATACCTATCCTTAGTATGCAGGCATCTCAGAGAGGTGCTACTTGCCCGACTCGATACGTCCCTTGAGTACGAGCACCACCGGCTCATAGTCATATCTAATCTGCAAGAATTCCCCGATCCTCGACCGCTATTTTCCGGCATAAAGGGACAAATCACGCATCAGTTCTGAGAAGGTCAGAAACTGCACCACTCATAATTTTGGTGTTTATTGTCCAATTCTCTAAGAGTGTTGCTGAAAACAAAGCAATTGCAAACCTTGGGGTGCGATCCAATTGGATCGCACCCCAAGAAAGAAGCGAGTAACACTAGCCCAAATCGTCATGCGCCACGAGCTGGCGCGCTGCCTCCACAACGGAGCCGGACAGAGATGGGTACACGTTGAAGGTTTCTGCGAGATCGGAAACAGTCAACTGCTTGTTTACTGCGATGGCGATCGGCAGGATCAGCTCGGACGCGGTTGGAGCAACCACAACACCACCGATGATCTGGCCGGAGGCGGTGCGGCAGAACAGCTTCACAAAGCCGTGGCGCAGACCGCGCATCTTGGCGCGAGCGTTGCGTTCTAGCGGCAGGGTGATCACGCGGGCATTGACCTTGCCATCAAGAATCTCCTGGTGGGTGACGCCCACGGTAGCGATCTCTGGGCGGGTGAACACTGCGGTGGCCACAGTCTTAAGGCGGATTGGAGACACTCCTTCGCCGAGGGCGTGGTACATCGCGATGCGACCCTGCATGGCGGCAACGGAGGCCAATGGGAACAGGTCGGTGCAGTCGCCAGCTGCGTAGATGCCCGCGACAGTGGTGCGGGAGACGCGGTCTACCTTGATGTGGCCGGATGGCGCCAGTTCCACACCTACAGTTTCCAGACCCAGATCCTGCGTATTTGGCACGGAACCAACGGTCATCAGAACGTGGGAACCGGCGATTTCACGGCCGTCGGAGGTGATGACTACCACGCCGTCGTCGGTACGCTCCACGCGGTCCACGCGGGCGTGCTTCTCCAGTGCCACGCCTTTTTCGGCGAGCACGGTCTCCAGCACGTCGGCGGCGTCGGCGTCGTCATGCGGGAGGATGCGGTCACGGGAAGCCACCATCGTGACTTTCACGCCAAGCTGCGCGTATGCGGACACGAACTCCGCGCCAGTCACGCCGGAGCCGACCACGATGAGGTGCTCTGGAACCTCGGTGAGGTCATAAACCTGGCGCCAGTTCAGGATGCGCTCGCCATCTGGTTCCGCGCCCTTGAGCACGCGTGGCGACGCACCGGTGGCCACGAGAACGAGGTCAGTCTCGAGGGTTTCCTCGGTCCCGTCTGCATGGGTGACCTTGACGTAGTGCAGCACCTGCTTCGGGTTGTAGTCGTCGAAACGGCCGCGGCCGTTGATAACGCGGACGCCGGCGCGCTGCATCTGGCCCAGAATGTCGGTGGACTGCTGTTGGGCAAGTTCCTTCACGCGGCGGTTGATCTCATCGATGTGCATGAGCTCACGCGCACCGTCGATTTCGGTGTAAATGCCGGTAGCGGCGATGAAGGACTTGGAAGGAACACAGTCGTACACGACTGCAGAACCGCCCATGCCCTGGTCTTCCACCAGGGTGACGGAAGCACCATACTTAGCACCGGCAAGTGCAGCTTCGTAGCCGGCCGGGCCTCCACCAATGATGACGATTCGAGTGGTCACTGAAAATTCCTCCACTAATTAATCCGGTTGCAATGCAATTAGCCACCAGCTTAGTCCAGCTGATCTGCGCGGGCTGCCTGAGCAAAGCGTCCAGCCAGCGCCCCAAACAACCGTACTCCAACGGCCAGAGCACGCTCATCAATGACCAGGTCTGATTGGTGCAGGTCATGCCGGGTGGACTTACCGTCCCAGCAGCCGAGTCGCGCCATGGAGCCCGGCACGTGCTCTAGGTACCAGGAGAAATCCTCGCCACCCGAAGACTGCGGGGCTTCGACCACGGAGTTTGGATCGATAGAACGTGCGGCGTCGACAAGCATGGCGGTGGCCACCTCGTCGTTGAGCACTGGCGGCACGCCCTTGGTGTAGCGAATCTCAAAGTTGCAGCCGGTTGGGGCTAACACTTGGGCAATCAGCTCGCGCAGGAGCTCTTCGATGCTGCGCCATACGGTGATGCTGGCGGTACGAATCGTGCCGGAAATCGAGCCATTCTCCGGAATCGCATTGGCAGCGTATCCTGCGTTGATCGCGCCAAACACCAGCACAGTTCCCGTGCGGGGATCCACCCGGCGCGACAGCAACCCAGGTAATTGAGTAGCTAGCAAAGACAGAGCGTAGACCACATCCACGGAGTCTTGCGGGCGGGAGGTGTGTCCGCCGGGGCCCGCCACTCTAATTTCGAGGATGTCACTGGCCGAGGTGATAGCGCCGGTGCGCACACCCAACTGCCCCACGCGCACTTTTGGCTCGGAGTGGATGGAGTAGATCTGGTCCACGCCGTCAAGTCCGCCCCAGGAAATGACCTGGTTCGCGCCGCCGTCCATCACTTCTTCGGCGGGCTGGAAAATGACTCGCACTCCGGTTTCCAGCGGATAGGTGCTTAGCGCAATCGCGGTAGCCAGCGCCACGGTGGTGTGCACATCGTGCCCACAAGCGTGCATCACGCCTGGATGCTCGGAAGCGAACGGTAGCCCGGTGGTTTCGGCAATGGGCAGGGCATCAATATCGCCACGGAAGGCGATTCGAGGTGCATCTGTCGGCCCAAGATCGACCATCAGCCCAGTGCCGGGGAACCGCTGTGGCTGCAAGCCGTGGCGTTCCAGAGTCTGGACCAGGAACTCGGTGGTCTCGTACTCCATGTGGGATAACTCAGGGTTGCGGTGGAGGTGTCGGCGCCATTCGATCATGTCGGCTTCGTGCTCCGCGAGCCAGCCGTCCACGTGCGCGCGGATGCTTGGTGGCTTGTGCTCTGTCAAGGCGACTCCCAACTCCTCTTTCCCTGTTCCCACTACTTGTTGGTGCATTTGGCACTACCGTAGAGGCTATGTCTCAACCTCGTGAGCTCACCTTTGGTACTGCTGGCATGCGTGCTCCGATCGGTCCTGCCTCGGACCAGATGAACGTCACCCAAGTTACCCGCGTGACCGCAGGTCTTGCTGCCTGGCTGGCGCACAAGGTGGGCATGGAGCGCAACGAGCATCCGTTGCATTCCGTGTTCAGCAGTCAGGGTCCGTTGCGGGTGGTCGTGGGCTACGACGCCCGCTATGGCTCACCGAACTTTGCATTCACCGCGGCGGAGGTGTTTGCCGGTGCTGGTTTCGAGGTTACCTTGCTTCCCGCACCCACCCCCACGCAGTTGATTCCGTGGCTGATTCGATTCCGGAGTTTGGATGCCGGTGTGCAGATCACCGCGTCTCATAACCCCAGCGCATATAACGGTTACAAGGTCTACCTTGCTGACGGCGCCCAACTCGATGCCGACGCAGAGCGTGAGATCGAAGCAATGATTCGCGACGTTCCCGCGGCCGTCGATGTCCCCCGGGTAGTCGTGCGGCCCACCACCGACCAGTTGCGCCGCTACATTGACGACGTCACGGAGCTCATCGCCCCGTCCCAACCGGACTTACTTCGGGTCAACAACGAGCGTGCTGCCCTAAAAGTGGCCTACACCGCCCTGCACGGCGTGGGCGGACGAGCCATCACCCAGTCCTTGCAATCCGCTGGCTTTGCCCAAATCTTCCCTGTGCTAGAACAGCACTATCCTGACCCGCTCTTCCCCACCGTGGACTTCCCGAATCCGGAGGAACCCGGGGTGACGGATCTATTGCTGCGCACCGCTGCCGACGTAGACGCAGATGTATTAATTGCGCTTGATCCCGATGCAGATCGCTGTGCCATCGGCGTTCGTAACCAAAACGGCGAGCATGTAATGCTGCGCGGAGACGAGCTCGGCCCACTGCTGGCTACGCGCCTGGTTCCCCGCTACGAGCCGGCACCCGGCACCCACCGGCCGGTCGTCGTTACGTCTGAGGTGAGTTCTGGTCTGCTCGCGGTCATCGCCGCGGATCTGGGGTGGGACTATCAAGAGTCTCCGACCGGATTCAAGAATTTGATGCGCGCCGCCGCTTCCCGGCCGGGCGAGCTGGTGTTTGCTTATGAGGAAGCTAACGGCACGTCCCCTGCGCCACACCTGGTTGGGGATAAGGACGGCATCGCTACGGCTCTCTACGCGTGCGCCTGGGCTGCGGAACTCAAAGCCCAAGGGCTGACCTTGCTGGACGAGTTAACCGCGCTCTATAAGCAATACGGGCACTTCCGTGGCGATCAGGTAGCTGTGCGCACCTCGGACCCAGCCGGCCTTTTGGCTGCGTTGCGGGCGCACCCACCCGCTGAACTGGCTGGTATCGAGGTTGCGGCTACTCCGTTGGCTTCCGGGCACGGCATCGTGCTACGCGGAACCGCGGACTCTGGTTCGACGATCCGCGCCCTTGCCCGCACTTCAGGCACCGAAAACAAGCTGAAGTTCTACTTGGAAGTAAGCCAGCCGTGGGGCCAAACCGGCGCAGACGAGCTGCTCGTACAACTGCGCGAGAGCGTGGAAGAACTAGTCGCCGCCCTATAGGTAGATGTTGCGTGGCCCGTAGAGGCGATCGCCAGCGTCGCCCAGCCCCGGCACGATGTACGCATCGGCATTGAGCTCTGGATCGATGGTGGCGGTAACCAAGCGAACTGGAAGGCCGGAGTTAGCCAGCGCATCCACGCCTTCCTGCGCAGACACCATGCACACTGCGGTGATGTCGGTGGCACCGCGTTCCGCCAGCAACCGCAGCGCGTGCAGCAGCGAACCGCCAGTAGCCAGCATCGGGTCCACCACGAAAACAGTGCGCCCGGTCAGATCCTCCGGCAGCGCCTCAAGGTAAGGGACCGGCTCGTGAGTCTCTTCATCCCGAGCCAGACCGATGAACCCCACTTGAGCGTCTGGAATCATCGACAGCGCAGGGTCAATCATGCCAAGACCAGCGCGGATAACAGGAACGATGATCGGTGGGTCCAGCAGGCGCGTCCCTTCCGCAATCGCGACGGGGGTTTTCACGTCGAAGTGCTCCACCTCAAGGTCCCGGGATGCTTCGTAGATGAGCATGGCACCCAGGTCCGCTAGTGCTGCACGGAAAACGGAATTGTCACTGCGCTCATCACGCATGATGGTCAAGCGAGAAGCGGCAAGCGGGTGTTGTACGACGTGGATATCCATATTTCCCAATTCTAGGCATGAATTTTGAATTTATGGGAACCGTTTGGGGTCCTGGAGCAGTCCAAGTAAGTGTGAGGGATTTACATTTTGAACCAGACCGAATTGTCCACTTTGCCAACCAACTAGCCCAACAAACCGACCGTATTCAGCCATTAACCCTAAGCAACTGCCCCACCGGAGCCTTCGGGGATGCCTTGCGTGGCGCCGTCGAGCGCACCAATGCCCATGCTGCTCATACACGTGCTTTTGCCGATCGCGTGCGAATTAATTCCCTACGTGTCCTGGAACACGCCCTGCTTCACGACGGCACCTTCGCCTCGGCCTTTGACCACACGTTGCCCAATTCAACTGGAGGATCCGCATGATTGACCTCGTTTGCTGCCTAAAAGAATTAGACGACTTGTTGCCTCTGATCCCCGAAGTGATCGGTATGGCACCGCAGCTACAGGCAGCTGGCCATCTGGCAGCTGCCATCGGCGCCAACCCGGCTAGTCTGACGGAAGCGGAGAATGCCCTTTTTGCTGCACACTCGCTCATTAGCCAAGCGGTGGCAGAGGCTACACCGTTCATCTCGGCAGCGACCCATGATCTGCTGAATCTGGGCCAGGATTTCCTGCTACAGGCGGGACGAATCCTCCCACGGCTGCTATCACCAGTGCTGGGCGATGCCCAGATCGCCTTAGCCGAGCTGAGTGCACTCCCTGCCATGCTGCTGTCCCAGGCCCGAACAAGATTGGAAGAGCTCGCCCGTGAGCTTGGCCCAACAGCAAGAAAACTCCAAAGGGTAGCCACAGCTCCTTCGCCTGAAATCCCAGCCGAAATTCCGCCAGCAGCACCTCAACCAGTGACACCACCGCACCCTGAGCCAGTTCTAACAGCGGTTAGTTCGACGCCAGCCACGCATTCATCAAGTGCATCGGGTTCCAGCAGCGCAGGCGAAATGGCCGTCGCTGCTGCCAAGAGTCAGCTTGGCACGCCGTATGTGTGGGGCGGCACCACGCCCGGTTCAGGTTTTGACTGCAGCGGCCTTACCCAGTGGGCGTGGCGTCAAGCCGGGGTGGAATTGCCAAGACTGGCTCAGGAACAAACAATCGGCACCCCTGTTGCGTATCAGGACCTCCAAGCGGGCGACCTTCTTGTGTGGGATGGACATGTTGCGATGTACGACGGCCACGGGTCAATCGTGGAAGCAGGCGACCCAGTCAGCGTCAACCCAATCCGCACTACCAACATGGGAATGGCCTTCAAAGGCTACTACCGCCCTACTGGCTAACCCAACCGGCTAATATGTGTGACTATGGCGAAAACCGATGGAATCCTCCCAATCAAGCTGGCCCTGACTGAGGGCGACTACTACACCCTATGGGCACCGCGCTGGAAAGAGCACGGTGCCGAATGGCAAGCCTTCCTTGGCAAGGGGGATCACATTTTCTTCTTTGACAGTCCAGCCCAGCTGCTGGCTTACCTGAAGAACAATGCACAGCACGACCTCACTTCGCACCCTAAGTGGTCCGCGTTCGAGGCTGAGTCCGCAGAACGAGTCGTCCCAAGCAAGCGAGACTTCTACGACATCATCGGCGCCCCAGGTCTGCTTGCTGAGCGCCCATCCCACGAGGCTGTCTCGGGCGTTGCGCGCGCATTCGCGGTGGCTCGAGGTCTCGGCGACGTAGCTGCTCTTACAGACGTCAGCAGTTTCTTCTCCAGCTACTCCATGCTGGGCAACGTCGAGCGTGGCTCCGAGCACTTCGCCGGTGAAAACGGTCAGGCCGAATGGTCTGCCATCGGCCGCACGGTTCTCAAGCGTTGGGATGCGGTTGTAGACAAGCTGGATGAACTGGTCTACACACCGGAGGTCGACGAGGTGGACGTCGATAAGGCGCAGGCGGAGATCGATGCTGCGACTGCAGCTGCGCAGGCGGAAAAGGAACGCCGAGAAAAGGAAGAAGCCGAAGCTGCGGCAGCGGTGGATCCTTACGATGCATCACTATGGGGCACCGCCGGTATCGACCCAATCAAGATCGCTATCGACGGCCGCGTGCTCTACACCCTGCGCACGTACGTCAATAACGTGCCGGTCTTCCTGGGTAAGTTTGGCGAAATCCGCACGTTCACCAACCCTAAGTCCCTGCTGCGCTGGCTCATTGAGCACGACGACCACGACCTTGCAAAGGTAGCTACCTGGTCGGACATCATGGACGCAGTCAACGGCGGCACCGCCGAGATCACTGTTCACCCAGACAACGTGTACTCGTTTACCGGTCTGACCAGCGATATCGCAAAGGGGCCGAAAGAGGTGGACACCGAGCAGATGCGTCAAGCCTATGAATTGCTTGCCGACGCCGCCGACTGGGCCGACGACGACTCGCTCAATTCCCTCCTCCTGGCCAACCCTGGCCTCCAGGACTACATCTCCTACATGCTGGGCTCCCACTCCTCCTACCTACCTTCGGCGCCATACACCGCCGAGGCAGAAGGCTGGAAGCAGCTGGAAGAATCGCTGACCAAGCGTTTTTCCAAGATCTAGGACGCCGACCTACTCCAGCCCAGAAATGTTGAGCTCGCCTTCGTCTTCGTCATCGTCGGCGAGCTCATCTGCTGCGCTCGAGCTGGCGGATTCCTCTAGGTCCGCAAACTTTTGATACGCCGGCACGATCTGATTGTGCAAGAGTTCTTGGCGCTGCGCCTTAGGCAAGAAGCAACGCTCAACGGCATTAAGCGTGAGCTCGAAGAGTTCTTCTAAGCCATAGTCAAACCCCTCTACCAGCAGCGTCATTTCTGAAGACAGCGTGCGCTGTGCTGTGCGGTGCTCAGTACCCAAGATGCACGTGAACCCCAACTGTTGCAGTAACGGCAGTGGGTGGTCACCAACCTCATCGACGAGCTCAGCGCCCGCGACGGAGCTCAATGACATTTCCATAGGGATTTCCCGGTCTCGCACATGGGCAGACAGCTCACCTGGGTGAATCCCCTCGACATCCACGTGGAAGTCTTCATAAATCTCGATGGCTTGCGTCAACCGGTCTGCCCCGGCGCGCACCGCGGTAGCAATATCGACGGCACCGCAACGCACTGTGAAGGGGACGAAGTTCGCGCGCAGAAAGTCCACCGCTGACATCGCCGACTCATCTTCAATCGAGCACCCCACCACGCCAGCATGGTCCACAACTAGTTCTGCGACTTGGCTGGCGTGCTCGCCAGAAAGCCCCAGCAGTAGCCGGGCCACACATTGAGAATTCTGTTCGCCCTGTTGCAAACCAGCCAGAACGGCGTGGAGGACATCATGGTCGGGTCGATCGAGGACAAAGCGCAGCTCGGCATAGATCACGCCATCCGCAGCGAGGTCTTCCACGGCCTCTTTGGCAATGCGGGTCCATGCCGCCGCGTCCCGGATGTCGCCTAACTCTGCTGCGGTTTCTGGCCGCAGGTGGCCTCCGAGGTATTCAAATAGCTGGATTTTGGGGAGCTCGCGTACCAGCTGCGAGGTCTGAGACTTAAAACTTGGACTGACCTGAAGATCTTCATGCATGCAGTCCAGCCTAGCCGTCTCGCCGTACCACCTCCGCACCACTTAGCCGGTCGTGGCTACCACGCTGCTCATTGCTCGGGGTAATAGATGCCCCGCAGGTCAACCCAGCAACCACCGATAGCACCGGCCCTACCGCTGGCACCAGGGCCAAAATCCGCCACCAATTCCGCTGCGCTGATTGCGCAAAGGACAGCTTTTCATGAGTGCGCACATCGCGGACGGTGTAGCCAAACATGAACTTAAACGGGCTGGCCCCTAAGAGCACATCACCGAGGACGAAGTACAGTACCGCAATTAACGTCAGGAGGAATACGTTGAGGAATGCGCCTTCAGACGGCAATTGCGATACCACCACCCCAGAGATCGTCAGTGCAGCGAAAGTATCCAGGAACGCTACCCACAAGCGGGTAAACATCGGCGGGCGAACTGCGCTCGGCGCTACGACGTGTGCAGACTCAGGTACCGCTGGAACCGGCGCAGTGGCTGGTTGCTCAAATGGTTGGTCGATCACTGGCCAGGCTCCGAAATTCGCGAGGTGCTCAAGTTCGAAATCCTGCAGTTTTCGGTGCTGCACAATTGCGTCGTCGTAAAGCTTTCGGCTTTCTGGCTTGCTTAGAATGCCGTACGCCACCAGGGTTCGTTGCCGGTCAGGCGCGGAATCAGGCAGGCCCTGGCCACTGAGCTGGGCGTCGCGCCGAGCTAAAGCTAAGGCGAGCTCCTTGGTGCTGGCAGCCGGGTCAAGGTGTAGTTGGGTGTAGAGGTTGTCCTGTTGACCGAGTGTAGCCATGGCAGCGTTAAGAAACTCCCTTTTTCCTACTTACGACGAAACGCCAACGCTGCAGCGACCGTACCGGCCAGCGCACCGACACCAAGCACGGCAGGAGTGGCGTTATCTTTACGAACTTCATTGCGTACGCGGATCACCGCTGGTTCAGGCACTTCTACCACGGCCTGCGCTAGGGATTCCCGGGTGGTGGCAGCCCAAGCGGAGCAGTAGAGCAGGATGCGCCAAATGAAGTACAGCAGCATCATCAAACCGATGATTGGGCCGAAGGTGGCTCCTGCTGGATTAGACAAACCATTAGAGAAGAACTGTGCTGCCAGCTGTTTGAAAACTTCAAACGCCACCGCACCGATCATCGCAGCATGCACCGCCGACTTCATCGGAACCTTGGTGCGTGGCATGAACTTAATCAGCCACAAGAACACCAGGAAGTTGGCGATTAGGCCTACCACCAAGGCGATCGCGAAGGCGACGTAGCTAATCCCCGGCACATGATCCAGTGCCATCATCTTCAGTACCTTCATCGTCAGCCCCGAGGACCCTACGGCGGTAACACCAAAAGCAACGGCAAAGGCAAGCAGCAGGCCAATGAGTCCGATCAGATCCTTAATCTTTGTTGCCAAGAAGCCTTCTGCAGTCGGATCCACCTTCCACATCTTGGATACGCCATAACGCAGGTTATTCATCCAGCCCAGGCCAGACCACAGTGCGGTCAAGGTACCGATACTTGCGATGGCACCGCGCTGTTCAATTGCGGTAGTAAGGACATCGTTAACCGTCTTGCCCATGTCCCCCTTTGCCGATTCGGCGATCTTCGCCTGTACTTCGGCGAGCATGTCAGGGTTATTGGCCAGCGCGAAGCCGACCCCGGCAAAAACCAGCATCAAAATCGGAAACATTGACAAAACGGAGAAGTATGTAATGCCGGCGGCGTACTGGTTACCGCCTTGCTTGCCGAACCGCTCGTTCATACGCATAACATGGTCGAACCACTCATGATCCATGCGCAGCTTATCGACGAAACCGGGGTTATCCTTATTCACCCGTTCAATACCGTACTCGTCGGTACGACTCTTCTCTGGTCGAGTTACTGCAGGCATAATTGGCGGTTACCTTCCACTACATTTCGCTAATCAGTACCTACCCACCTTAGAGAGGATTCCCGGTTCTTTCAGCGGACCTGCAGCAACTCCGGCTAGATCTTGGCCGTATTGTTATCGTGCGCCGTGCTTTGGCGCGAGGAAGCCAACCCGATCGTAGACATCGCTCAGCGTGCGGGCGGCGATCTCGCTGGCCCGCTCAGCCCCCACAGCCAGCACGCGTTCCAGTTCCGCACGATCGGACATGTACATGTCGAACTTGGCCCGCAGCGGCGTGGTGAACGCCTCCAGCGCATCAGCAGTGTCTGTCTTCAGCGCACCGTAGCCTTGCCCCTCGTAACCTGCGACGATGTCGTCGATTGCTCGGCCGGTGAGCGCCGATTGAATCACCAAGAGGTTAGAAACGCCTGGCTTTTCCGCCTTGTCATAGCGGATTTCGCCGTCGTTGTCCGTCACCGCAGATTTGATCCGCTTGGCGGAAACCTTTGGATCATCAAGCAAATTGATCAGGCCCTTTGGGTTGGCGCCCGACTTGCTCATCTTGGTGGTGGGGTCTTGCAGGTCGTAAATCTTGGCAGCGCCTTCTGGGATCAGTCCCTCTGGCACAACGAAAGTCTTTTTGTAGCGAGAATTGAAGCGCTCCGCTAGATTTCGGGTCAGCTCCAAGTGCTGGCGCTGGTCCTCTCCTACTGGTACAAGCTGCGGACGGTAAAGCAAAATGTCCGCTGCCATGAGCATCGGGTAGGTAAACAGTCCCGCGGTGGTGCGGTCCGCCCCTTGTTTGGCGGACTTGTCCTTAAACTGTGTCATCCGCGAGGCCTCACCAAAGCCGGTGAGGCAGGTGAGCACCCAGGACAGCTCGGCGTGCTGATGCACGTGCGATTGAACAAACAGGGTGGACTTTTCCGGATCGATTCCGAGCGCCAGCAGCTGAGCGACGCCCGCGACCGTGCGCTGACGCAGCTCCTTAGGGTCTTGATCCACTGTGATCGCGTGAAGATCTGGGATGAAGTAGAACGCTTCGTAAGAATCCTGCAGGTCAATCCACTGCTTCAGCGCACCCAGGTAGTTGCCCAAGTGGTAGGAGTCCGCGGTTGGTTGAATTCCGGAAAGGACTCGTTGCTTCTTTTCAGGTGCCTGTTCGTTCATGGTTTCTTAGTCTAGCCCGCTCATGTTTAGCAAGCGCTGAAGCAGTACACTTTTGCCTATGAGCGCATTTCAACCCGGTTCGGCCACTGTTTTCCACACCACAGCTGAGCTATCCCAGCTAGCTCGCGCTTGGCGCAAGCTAGCCCGACCCGTGGTGCTCATTCCCGCTTTTGGCGAGCTACACGCGGGGCATCTGTCCTTGGTCCAGCACGCCCGGCGCTACCACGACGCACTGGTGATCATCAGCGTCTTGGAAAAAGCAGACGAAGATCTTGACCAAGCCAGGTTGCGCGAATTGGGCGTAGACGCAGTATTTGCCCCAAGCACTGCGCAGCTGTATCCCAATGGACATCGCACTACCATCCACCCCGGCCCACTCGGCGCCGAATTAGAGGGTGCGGCTTTCCCAGGCCAATTCGCAGAGGTTTTGACGGCGATCAACAAGTTGTTTCATATCTCTCATTGCACGCACGCGCTGTTGAGCGAGCAACACTATCAGCTGCTGTTACTCGTACAGCAGATGGTCACCGATCTTAACCTTGAAGTCACGGTAGTCGGTGGCCCCGTCGTCCGTGAGACCGACGGCCTGGCGCTGTCTTCCCATAATGCCGAGTTGACCGAGCTGGAACGCGAACGAGCGCTCTCCTTATCCGCGGCCCTGACCGCCGGCGCCTACCACGCCGGACAGGGGCCGGAGGGCGTGCTGTCGGCCGCGCGTGCCGTCTTAGTTGCCACCCCGGAGGTGGAGGTGGATTATCTAACTTTGCGGTCCCCAGGTCTGGGTGAGGTTGACCCAACCGGCGCAAACCGCCTGCTCGTAGCCGCCCGCGTTGGTAACATCCGCCTGCTCGATAACATCAGCATTGACTTCGGTTCTGAGGAAGTCACCGGCCAACCCCGGGAATCCTAATGTTTTATTATGACGCCGATTGTGGCTTTTGCACTTGGGCGGTCACCCACTTGCACCGCCTCACCATCGATCTCGAGTGCGCCCCGGGCCGCGGACTCTACATTCAACGCAACGCCTACTACGTTGACCAGCAAGAGCGGGTCTACCTTGGCGCGCGCGGAATTTCCATCGCGCTGCAGCGCCACGGCAGGTCGCCGGTGGTACGAGCACTCGGAGTTCTTGCTGGCCTGCCACCGGCAGCGGTGGTCTATCGTTTGATCGCGTGGAATCGCCACCGGTTGAGCAAACTACTAGGCCGCCCTGCGTGTCAGATCTGATAAGTCACATTCAGGGGCGAGTGGTCCGACCACCTCAAGTCGTACGCATCCGCCTTATCCACTGTTGCGATCGTCGCAGCATCCAGCATCGCCCGGGTCGCTGCCTGATAGTCAATGCGCCACCCCGCGTTGGTATCAAAAGCCTGGCCACGATACGTCCACCACGTGTACGCGGTTTGCTCTGGGGCAAGGCGCCGTGCGACATCAAACCACTGAGGGTCAGTGGCAGCTTCTCGACGTTCGCGCCCCGGCACATAATCCACGGCTCCCGCGAACTCACCATGCGTTACCACCTGCGATTCTTCATCGGGATAAACCCCGAACACCGCATCCATCCACGCGCGCTCATCGGGCAAAAAGCCCGACTTCTTTTGATTTGACTTCCAATTCTTTAGGTCCTCACGGCGGTGGCAGATATTCCAGTCTCCGCCGATAACCATGCGGTCATGTTCATTCGCCAACCTCGCCAACGTGTCTGCAAACACGTCCAGGAACAGGTACTTTTCATCTTGCTTGGGCGTATCAGCGCTGCCTGAAGGCAAGTAAAGCGACGCCACTACTACGTCCTTTTCGGCGAGGGTGGCCTGTAGGTATCGCCCGGAATCTTTGAAGCCTTCGATGCCAACGTGGACGTCGACAAGCGGGGTGCGCGACAGGATGCCCACACCGGCGCGCCCTTTCGCGGCTGCCTCGGCGCCGATGAAATGCCAGCCCTCATCTAAAGCTGGTGCGAGCGCTTCGCGAGCTTGTTTGTCACTGGCACGCACCTCTTGCAGCAGGACAATGTCCGATTCAGTTTGCCGTAGCCAGCCAAGAAAACCCTGGTTCGCCTCGCTGCGCACCTTCACTGCAGCGCGAATACCGTTTACGTTTACCGTAGAAATGCCAAGCGTCATTCCCACTACTTTAGCCAGTTGCTCAACACAGGCTACCGAGGGCTTAGCGCATACGACTTAGGCCAAGCAACAGCATCCACAAACACAGGCCGCCCTCCGCCAAAAAGGCAAAGGCATCGCTAAGGAATGCGAAGTTGATTTGGAGGAATACTACGCCATTAGACCAAAACAGCAGGTACCAACTTGCTGCGTACAGCCAGAAGAACACACCCAACAAGCTTGGGATTCGGCGATCCTTCCAGCACAGCAGGCCTTCCAGCGCCACTGCGGTAGGCAAAATTACCTGAGAATACCTGCGGGGCAGATCCGCCGTGGCAAAGTTTTGCACGTCTTGATACTGGGTGACTACCTCAAACTGGTAACAGATCGTGCCGATCACTCCGAATGCCAGAAATAGCAGGGCAATCACCGGTTTACGCATCCGCCAAAACAAGAAGAAGCTCACGATCGCCACTACGTAAAGCGTGGAAGAGATTCCCCGACAAACCAGCGTCATCGACGGTGAAATGAGGGAGGTATTGATCAGTGTCTGCAGCGTGAGGTGGGAAAAGAGGAAAAGTCCGCCTACCAAGGCAATCACCCAACTTCGGGGCGTCCCCTCGCGGGCCAACTCAGTTAGTTTTTGCAAGACTTCACCTGTGTCCTGTCACAATCAATCTGCCTAAACACCATCATATTTGTTTACCCCACCGAGATATCGCGATTGCGCTATTCCCCACACCAGCAGGGCGATGGTTGCGTTCATTCCAAACAACTCTGCACCGAATTGACACAACACCACAAGCCGGTAAGACAGCACTTCAAGCAACGAAAGCAGCCAGCAGGCACCGCCTAGCAGGTACAACGCCCCAACAACGCGGAAAAAGTCCCCGTTCCGGATCAATCCGGCGCCGAGCATCAAAAAGCCCAATGGAAGGGCGAAGTCATACCAAGCTGCCGACATACTACTTGGGCTAAAGTCAGGCTCTACCAATTGCCGCAACAGGACATTAACGATGTTGCCATAGCCGTCTCCCACCAACAGACATGCCCCAAAGAGCGCGATGAGCACTTTGCTACGCCGATACATCGTAGCTGCCAAGCTTAAAAATCCCACCAGGTAGCAGAGCGCGGAGAGCAGCCGCAGCATTGCCGAGAAATCCTGTTCTAGCTGTGACAGCAGCGCGCCCACAGCAAAAAGAGCATGCAGAAGCAGCAAAACGCCACCAACCAATGCGCATTTTCGCTCCCATTGTGTAAACACGTGCCCCCCTCCTCTCCCCAGTGTTGCAAGCTATTAAACAGCCCTTTATTTTAAGCACAAGATCTAGATGATAACGATTTGATTAACCTTGGCTTTACCATAGCTAAAATTGCTGTGAAAATCATGGAAGAAAGCACTAATAATCTCATGACTCTCCAGGCGGGTGGGGCTACCATCCCCTCATGCCTCGCCCCACCGCCGACTGCGAGTATCCTAGGTGGTTGTACTGCACACTTTTTTAGGGAGTTACTTTGGCTAAGATTATCTACACCCGTACCGACGAAGCCCCGCTGCTCGCGACGTACTCACTGAAGCCAGTCGTTGAGGCTTTCGCTTCCACCGCCGGCATCTCCGTGGAAACTCGCGACATCTCCCTCGCGGGCCGCATCTTGGCGCAGTTCCCGGATTACCTCGGGGAAGACCAGAAGGTCGCAGATGCTCTCGCCGAATTGGGCGAGCTGGCCAAGACCCCTGAGGCAAACATCATCAAGCTGCCTAACATCTCGGCTTCCGTTCCACAGCTGAAGGCTGCCATCAAGGAATTGCAGGCTCAGGGCTACAAGCTGCCGGATTACCCAGACGCACCAGAGACTGACGAAGAGAAGGATGTACGCCACCGCTACGACTCCGTCAAGGGCTCTGCAGTTAACCCAGTGCTGCGTGAGGGCAACTCCGACCGTCGCGCCCCAATCGCCGTGAAGAACTTCGCTAAGAAGAACCCACACCGCATGGGCGCATGGTCTGCTGATTCCAAGACCAACGTTGCCACCATGGATGCCGACGACTTCCGCCACAACGAAAAGTCCGTCATCATGCCAGCTGCCGATGCGCTGACCATCAAGCTCATCGCTAACGACGGCTCAGAAACCGTACTCAAGGACGGCCTGAAGGTCCTCGAAGGTGAAGTTATCGACGGCACCGTTATGCGCGTCGCCGCCCTGGACGCTTTCCTTAAGGAGCAGATCAAGCGCGCTAAGGAAGATGGCGTCCTCTTCTCCACCCACTTGAAGGCCACCATGATGAAGGTCTCCGACCCAATCATCTTCGGCCACGTCGTCCGCGCTTACTTCGCCGATGTCTTCGCACAGTACGGCGAGCAGCTCGAAGCTGCGGGCCTGAACGGCGAGAACGGCCTGGCTGCCATCTACTCCGGCCTCGAGTCCCTCGACAACGGTGCCGAGATCAAGGCTGCCTTTGAAAAGGGCCTGGCAGAAGGCCCAGCAGTTGCCATGGTGAACTCCGACAAGGGCATCACCAACCTGCACGTGCCTTCCGACGTCATCGTCGATGCTTCCATGCCTGCCATGATCCGCACCTCCGGCCACATGTGGAACGCTGCTGGCGAGGAGCAGGACACCCTCGCTGTGCTACCTGATTCTTCCTACGCTGGCATCTACCAGGTCGTTATCGACGACTGCAAGAAGAATGGCGCCTTCGATCCAGCAACCATGGGCACCGTACCTAACGTCGGCCTGATGGCGCAGAAGGCTGAAGAATACGGCTCCCACGACAAGACCTTCAAGATTGCAGCCGACGGCAAGGTAGTCGTCGTCAATGGCGCAGGCGAGGTCCTCATGGAGCACGAAGTCTCCGCAGGCGACATCTGGCGTGCGTGCCAGACCAAGGATGCCCCAATCCAGGACTGGGTCAAGCTCGCAGTTACTCGCTCCCGTCTCTCCGGCATGCCAGCAGTGTTCTGGCTGGACACCGAGCGTGCCCACGACCGCAACCTGATCGGCCTCGTCGAGAAGTACCTGAAGGATCACGACACCGAAGGTCTCGACATCCGCATCATGTCCCCAGTCGAGGCAACCCAGTTCTCCATCGACCGCATCCGCCGCGGCGAGGACACCATCTCCGTCACCGGCAACGTCCTGCGTGACTACAACACCGACCTCTTCCCTATCCTCGAGCTCGGCACGTCCGCAAAGATGCTGTCCATCGTTCCGCTCATGGCTGGCGGTGGCCTCTTCGAGACCGGCGCAGGCGGATCCGCCCCTAAGCACGTCGAGCAGCTGGTCAATGAGAACCACCTACGTTGGGACTCCCTCGGCGAGTTCCTGGCCCTGGCTGAGTCCCTGCGCCACTTCGCCAACACCGCCGGCATTTCCAAGGCTGCCGTGCTTGCCGACGCGCTGGACAAGGCAACCGAGAAGCTTCTCGACGAGAACCTCTCCCCATCCCGCAAGGCCGGCGAAATCGACAACCGCGGCTCCCACTTCTTCCTGACCAAGTTCTGGGCAGAAGAGCTGGCTGCACAGTCTGAGGACGCTGAATTGGCTGGCCTGTTCCAGCCTATCGCTGCTTCTCTGGCAGCTGCTTCCGCAGAGATCGAGAAGGACCTCCTCGAGGTGCAGGGTTCCCCAGTTGAAATCGGTGGCTACTACGCTCCGGACGAGGACAAGCTCTCCGCTGTCATGCGTCCGTCCGCTAAGTTCAACGAGATCATCGACGCACTGAAGAAGTAAACTTCATCTTATTTGCGCCGATAGCCGCCACTCACCACGTCGTTGGTGAGGGCGGCTTTTCGCATGCAGCACAGCATGCTTCGTTTCTTGCTCCGTACGCCGAAATCCTTTCGAAATGTGGCATTTTCGACGCCCGAAACCCGCATTTACCTGAACTAACACTTTCTTGCTCGTTTCTTGCTTCTTGAGTCGAATCGCTGTCGCCACATCGCGGATCGACGTGCTCCCCAAATTGACCAGCGAGTGTCGCCCTCGTGCTAAACCGCGCTCCGATTACCTCGAATTGTCTTGCTGGCCAGTCCCGCAGCTACTACGCACTGTCCAATAATGACGGCGACCGGAAGAAACATCAGCTCCCAACCGGTGCGGTTAGGAGCGGTAAATGCCCAGGTTGCTTCTGCTGTGGCTAAGGCGAGCGTCACGAGATGACCAACGCAGATCCTAACCAGCCCAGACAACTCGGCTCTGCGCATTGCCAGCAAGATCAGCGACCAGACCGCCATCACGGCGGCCAGCGGAACACCAATCAGGATCGGGTTCACCACTAACAAGGTGAAAAGCACGGATCCGCCGACGTTGACAAAGCCGGTGAGCAACAAGCTCACCACGCCAAAAACCAACTCCAGCGCAGCCAAGCCCACACCGAGCCACGACAAAATCACGAACCACGTGCGCCACATGAAAATGAAACTACCACCCTTCCTCACACTGGATGAGGCCGGGCGGTAGCGTTGGGCGTCGACAAGCTAGCAGCAGCGCGCGCCTGGATTGGCATCCTTTTCGGCATAGCGTTGCTTGAAGTATTCGCGCTCGGTCGGGATCGGGCGCTCAGGGTGATGGGCGCGGATGTGCGCGACGTACTTTTCGTACTCGTGCTCGCCCATCAACTCACTGAGCCACCACCACACGGCCTTAATGATGCGCATGTACCTTCGGTCCTCGCTTAGCCCATTCGGCTTCGATCTGCTTCTCGATATCCGTGGTGCCCATGCCGGTTGGCGCGAACATTGCCGACGGAACGTCGGGGTCCTCGCTGGTCGGGGTGGCTTCGCCCCGCTTTTGGGCAGACAGCGTCTTGGCGCATACCCACAGGGCGGCAAGCACGACCACCAGAGTAAGGACCGCAAACAATACCGACAGGATACCTTGGATCATGGTGTTGCGGACCACGGCATCAATAGCTTCCGGTGTCTTGGCGCTGCCAAAGGACTGCAGCCCCTGGGCTTTCGCATCAGCAAAGTTGTTGTGCTGGGCAAAGTAGCCCACCTTTGGATCGGAGGAAAAGATCTTCTGCCAAGAGGCGTACATGGTGACGATCAAGTCCCAAGCCATCGGGACGCCTGGGATCCAGGCCCACTTGGTGTAGCCCTTCTTCACCACGATCACGAGCACCAAGGACAGCGCGATAGCTGCGAGCAGCTGGTTTGCGATGCCGAACAGTGGGAACAGTACGTTGATGCCACCCAATGGATCGGTAACGCCCATGATGAGGATGGCGCCCCAGAGAGCACACACAGCAACGGTGGAGATCCAGTGCCCCACGGTCCAGGTCTGGTCACGGAATTTGCCAAGGCCAGGAACGTTGGCGAGGGTGTCCTCCATCATGAAGCGGGCCACGCGGGTGCCGGCGTCGACGGTGGTGAGGATGAATAGCGCCTCAAACATGATGGCAAAGTGATACCAGAACGCCTGCATCTCTGGGTGCCCAAAGATGCTGGTCAAGATTTGAGACATGCCGAATGCGAGCGTTGGCGCACCACCAGTTCGGGAGACGATGGTGTGCTCGCCAACCGCTTGCGCTGCCATCGTGAGTTGCTCCGCGGTAATACCAGCGCCGGGGAGGCCGAGCCCGTTGACAAACGCGGCGGCCTTTTCCGGATTCGCACCGGTCACCGCTGCAGGGGCATTCATCGCGAAGTACATGTGCCGGTCAATGACCACTGCGGTAATCAGCGCCATGATGGCCACGAAGGATTCCATGAGCATGCCGCCATAGCCGATCATGCGCATCTGCGATTCCTTCTCCACCAGCTTCGGCGTGGTACCGGAGGAAATCAGTGCGTGGAAGCCGGACAATGCACCACAGGCAATGGTGATGAACAAGAATGGGAAGAGGTTGCCGGAGAACACTGGGCCTTGGCCGTTCTTAGCAAACTCAGTGATAGCAGGCATATGGACCTCAGGGTGGTCAATGACAATACCCACGGCCAGCATGCCGATCACGCCGATCTTCATGAAGGTGGACAGGTAATCGCGTGGCGCAAGCAACAGCCACACTGGCAAGATCGCAGCTACCACGCCGTAGATGATCAGGCACCACGCCAAGGTCAGCTTGGAGAGGGTGAACCAGTCCTGCCCCCAGGAGGTCTCTGCTACCCAGCCACCGGCAACGATGGAGAACAGCAGAAGGACCACGCCAATGAGGGACACTTCCATCACTCGTCCTGGCCGGAGATAGCGCAGGTAAATACCCATGAAGAGGGCAATCGGGATCGTCATGGCAATCGAGAACACGCCCCATGGGGACTCGGCCAAGGCGTTGACCACCACGAGCGCCAGCACGGCGATGATGATAATCATGATGGCAATAACGGCCACGATGCCAGCGAAACCGCCAAAGGAGCCAACCTCATCGCGCACCATTTGCCCCAGGGAGCGTCCGCCACGGCGAGTGGATACCCACAGCACGAGGTAGTCCTGTACTGCTCCGGCCAAGATCACGCCGATCACGATCCACATGGTGCCTGGCAGGTAGCCCATTTGGGCTGCCATGACCGGACCGACCAGTGGGCCGGCACCGGCGATCGCGGCAAAGTGGTGGCCGAAGAGTACGCGACGATCTGTCGGCATGTAGTCTTTGCCGTCATTAAGGTATTCTGCCGGGGTCGCGCGGTCATCACGCGGTCGCACGATTTTGTACTCAATTAGCCGCGCGTAAAAAGTAAACGCAATGATGTACGAGCCGATAGCGGCAAATACCAGCCATACTGCGTTGATTGTTTCCCCGCGTGACAGCGCGATTGCGCCCCAGCCTGCTGCGGCCATGATGCCAAAGAGCGCCAGCAGAGCTTTCTTTTTGAGAGTCATCGGGCGGCGATCGACCACGCCGACAGGCAGGTCCGTTGCCTCCGAATGCAGGAGTTCGACTTGTTCAGGTACCGCAAGAGTGCTGCTCACTGCGCACTCCCCTTTCGCGTTTTCATAGCGGGGCCCGCTCGAGCGAGCACCCTGCTTCCTTTAAGTGAGGATGTCGAGCTCAGCGCCAGAACTGTGCCACTTGCATTGCTTTTCGACGGCTACGCCCGTCCCGAAAATTCGCACAGTTAGCGCGCAGCGCAACTAATTACAATTCAACTATTTATCGCTGTGTCACACAATCGTTTTTGAAAGGCGGACTAATCACACTACCCCCGATCTTGGGTCACATTCCATCCCGGACCCCACCCATGAGTGACTTAGCTAAGACCGCAAAGAATATGACACAAACATACCAAGTTGTCCATAAATTTTCATTGATTAAACTGCACAAACAAGGAAAAATAGACAAAGCGGTTTACATAGACCGAGCTGTCCGCTAGAGTGGCCTTCAACGCAATCGCGTCGATGCCACCGTGGCAACCCGCTTCGGCGACCCCACTAATTCAAAAGGACAAGACATGACCAAGTACAACAACGAAAACGCAGCTGACTGGGGCTTTTCCACTCGCGCCATCCACGCAGGCCAGACGGTCGATTCTGACGTCAAGGCTCGTAACCTGCCGATTTACCTGACTTCTTCTTATGTTTTCGATTCTGCCGAGCATGCCAAGCAGCGCTTCGCGCTCGAGGATGCCGGTCCGGTGTATTCCCGTCTCACCAACCCAACAGTTGAGGTGGTGGAAAACCGTATTGCCAGCCTAGAAGGCGGCGTGCACGCAGTTCTTTTCGCATCCGGTCAGGCAGCTGAAACTGCTGCGATCCTCAACCTTGCGGAGGCTGGCTCCCACATCGTGACGTCGCCACGCCTCTACGGCGGCACTGAGACGCTATTCCAGGTCACCCTGAAGCGCCTGGGCATCGAAACCACCTTCGTGGAAAACCCGGACGACCCGGAGTCCTGGCAGGCAGCCGTCCAAGACAACACCGTGGCGTTTTATGGCGAGACTTTCGGCAATCCGCAGGCAGACGTATTGGACATCCCGGCGGTAGCTGAAGTGGCGCACCGCAATAATGTGCCGCTGATCATCGACAACACCATCGCCACCGCCGCTGCGGTGAAGCCACTTGAACTGGGTGCGGACATCGTGGTGGCCTCGCTGACCAAGTTCTACACCGGCAATGGCTCCGGCCTGGGCGGCGTGCTGGTGGATGGCGGCAAGTTCGACTGGACCGTGGAGCGAAACGGCAAGCCGGTCTTCCCGCAGTTCGTCACCCCGGACCCGGCATACCACGGCCTGAAGTACGCCGACCTCGGTGCTCCAGCATTCGGTTTGAAGGCCCGCGTCGGCGTGCTCCGCGACACTGGTGCTGCTCCTTCCCCATTTAACGCATGGGTGACGGCGCAGGGTTTGGACACGTTGAGCCTGCGCGTTGCAAAGCACAACGAAAATGCGCAGAAGGTAGCAGAATTCTTGGACGCGAGCGACAAGGTGGAGAAAGTTAACTTCGCCGGCCTGCCAAGCTCCCCGTGGCACGAAACCAAGCAGAAGCTGGGCCTGAAGTACACCGGCTCGGTGCTCTCCTTCGACATCAAGGGCGGCCGCGAAGAAGCTTGGGCGTTCATCGATGCTCTCCAGCTACACTCCAACCTGGCCAACATCGGTGACGTCCGCTCACTCGTCGTCCACCCCGCATCCACCACCCACTCTCAGTCGGATGAGGCTGGGCTCGCGCGTGCCGGTGTCTCCCAAGCGACCATCCGCCTATCTGTCGGCATCGAGGATATCGACGACATCCTCGCCGACCTGCAGCGTGGCCTGGACGCGATCTAAATGATTAAGCTCGGCGCCGAAGGAACGCAGCATGTCGTGCCTATCGGAGATCTCAAGACGGAGGCTGGTGGCCTAATCAACGGCGTCGAGCTAGCCTATCGGCGCTGGGGCACCCCGCGCGTCGAAGAAGGAAAATCCAATGTCATCCTGATCAACCACGCGCTGACCGGTGACGCTGATGCCGCCACCTGGTGGCCCGGTCTCATCGGTCCAGGGCTGGCAATCGATACGGATAAGTTCTGCGTCATCTGCACTAACGTTTTAGGTGGGTGCCAAGGCTCTACCGGGCCTTCCTCACCACACCCCGACGGCGGATTCTGGGGATCGCGCTTCCCTGCGATCTCCATCCGCGACATGGTAGCGGCCGACCGCGCATTGCTGGATACGCTAGGCGTACCGCACCTCTACGCCGTTATCGGCGGATCCATGGGTGGTGCACGCACCTTAGAATGGACCCTGCTTTACCCCGATTTCATCGATGCCGCCTTCGTGCTGGCGGTATCTGCCCGAGCCAGCGCCTGGCAGATCGGCATTCAGTGCGCGCAGATCGCCAGCATTGAAAAAGACCCTGATTGGCTGGGCGGAGATTTCTACGGCACCGGCGTTGCTCCCGACGCTGGAATGGCCACAGCTCGCAAACTCGCGCACCTTACCTACCGCGGGGAGCTAGAAATCGACGAACGCTTCGGCACAGATCCGCAAGAAGGCGAAGACCCGCTGGGAGTGTTCCGGAGCAGCGACGAGCGCTTTGCTGTCGAAAGTTACCTCGACTACCAAGCCGCCAAGCTCATTGCACGATTTGACGCTGGTTCTTACGTTGCGATCACCGAGGCTCTCAACAGGCACGACATTGGCCGTGGACGGGGCGGACTAAACAAGGCGTTGGCGTCGATAAGCGTGCCCACTTTCGTGGTGGGCGTGGATACCGACATTTTGTACCCCTACCATCAGCAGGAACACATTTCCCGCAACATCGGCGAACTGCTCGGAATGGCAAAAATTACCTCGCCAGTGGGGCACGATGCGTTTCTGACCGAAACGCGACAGCTAGATCAGCTATTGCGTCGATTTTTCCGGTTGCTGCGTCAAACGAAGTCTGACTAAGCACGTGCTCGAATTCCGCGCCCAGTGCTACCAGCTGGGCGACGGATCAGCTTCGCAGCAAAGCTGGCAATGAGCCCACCGATTACCCCTGGGAGGAAAATTAGCAGCCAAACCAATGCGTAGGCGACGGCCCCTTGAGAAGGGTTATCGCCTGGGTTGAAGTGGCTGTAAATTGCCCACGCGATAGTGGCGCCCAGCGTCATCGCCACTGCGAGGTGGGTGGAACCGACTGCACTTAGCCGAAGCAGCAGCGTGAGAGCCACAGCACAAGCAACGGCAATGCCGCCAAAGAGCAACCAGGACTCCGTATCCACCCAGATGAATAGCGCACCAGCTAGCAAACCTGCACCCCAGGCGCGCCACCGGCCAGCCGGAGTGTGCGACCGGAACAAGAACGCAGCAAACTCGGCGACCGCTAGTGCGATCAGCGCTGGCAAAACTGTGAACTGACCAAAAAAGCTCATCGTTGCTAACATCTCTGCGTCCTTCTTTCCCACAACAACTAAGCGATACTTACTGTCAGTTTCGACTAGCGAGGTCACGAAATCAATGGCGATTCAGCCACGAATTGGAATCGATTAGGTAAAGTTCAGCTAGCTGCCGAGCGCATCGATGGAAATAGACAGGAAAATCATCGCCACGCCGAGGAGGGCCGTGAACGTGGCGTCGAAACGCTTGGACCGCACGGTCAGCACCCCGAGCACTTTAGAATCGCAGGTCAGACGGAGCAGCGCTAGGCCAAGCATCGTGACTCCGAAGGCGAATGCACCGCGCCGCCAGTGCTCAGTAAGGAAGAAAAACAGCGTGATGAGGAGCAGCACTGCGAACACGGCAAGGCTGGCTAGCTGCACTTTTCGCGGCAACTTCGACGGAGCGAGGTTGACATCGTGCGGGTTAGCCAGCCTATCGACGGCGCGCGCGGTAGCCTCCACGAGCGGTTTAGCGCGCAGCCTGCTCGGCACGCTCGACGACGTTGCGGACCAGGAACGCACGGGTCAACGGGCCAACTCCGCCTGGGTTTGGCGATACAAAACCGGCTGTTTCCCAAACATCAGGGTGCACGTCCCCAAGCAGCTTTCCGTCCTTGCGAGACACGCCGACATCGAGCACCGCCGCGCCCGGCTTGACCATATCTGCAGTAAGCATGTGCGGCTGACCGGCAGCTGCGATAATGACATCCGCCTCGCGAGTCTCCGCAGCTAGATCCTTGGTACCGGTGTGACACAGCGTGACGGTGGCGTTTTCAGAACGGCGAGTCAACATCAATCCGATTGGGCGCCCCACGGTCACTCCTCGACCAATGACTACGACCTTCGCTCCATTAAGTTCCACTCCGAAACGACCAAGCAGAGAAATGGCGCCGTTTGGGGTGCAAGGCAGCGGCGCTGGCTCATTAAGAACCAGTTTGCCCAGGTTTACTGGGTGGAGACCGTCTGCGTCCTTGGCAGGATCAATGGCAGCGAGCACGGCGTTTTCATCCAAGTGCTTCGGCAGCGGCAGCTGCACGATGTACCCCGTGCACTCTGGGTCATTGTTGAGCTCTTCGATAACCTGCAGCAAGTCTTCCTGGCTGATATCGCCAGGCAAATCCTTACGGATGGAGCGCACTCCGATTTGCTCGCAGTCGCGGTGCTTCATTTTCACGTAAGAGTGGCTAGCCGGATCATCGCCAACCAGCACCGTAGCCAAGCCCGGGGTGATCCCTTGTTCGCGCAGCTTGTCCACGCGCACCTTGAGATCCGCAAAAATCTCGTCGCGATACAGGTTTCCATCCAGCTTCGTTGCAGTCATAGTGGCCATTATTCCACGACCTTGCGATCAAACAGACAACCTACCCACGTGCCAGCCGCCCCCAGCATGGCTACCGTGAAACAATTCCGGTTGAAGCGCCCCACAGCTGCTAGTTCTGGCGTGAGCGCCCAATCCTGGTAACCCAATTTGATGCTGTACATCCACGAGACAAAATAAGCGAGCAACGCTGCCGCTACGATCATGGCGCTAGCCACCAGAACGGGGCTTTGCCGCTGCCACATCGCCCGCCGCACTGACACCACTGAACCAGCCACTGCAGCGACGTTGCAGATTCCTACGAAAACAACCAACCCGACGATGACCGGGACGGCGTCCGTGCCGCCCATGCCTGCAGAGGGATCAAAATAGGCATTCCACGCATTGGTGAGCAGCGGGTAGCTCAACACTGCAACTGCTGTTGCCGCAGTTGACACCGCCGAGGACCACCATTTGTTGAATCTTGCCACCAAAACAGTATGGCAAATCATTCCTATCATTTCGAGGTGTGACACGTCGCCGAGTAACCTAACCTCCATGCGCATCCCCTCCCCCTATTGCCACGTTGTCTTCGACCAGCCGGTTATCCCGCCGAACACCGGTAATGCGATCCGCATGTGCGCTGGCACCGGGGCTCGCTTACATCTGGCAGGGCCACTGGGGTTCAACCTGGAGGAAAAGAATTTACGCCGGGCTGGGCTCGACTATCACGATCTCGCCGACGTCCAGGTGCACGAAAATCTTGATGCCGTCTTCGCATCGCTCCCCAGCGCCCGCGTTTTCGCTTTCACCGCAAAAACCTCGATCCGGCACACAGACATCACCTACCAGCACGGGGACGTCTTACTGTTTGGCACCGAGCCCACCGGTCTGGACGAATACGCGCTCAGTCACCCGCGCATTACCGAGCTGGTGCGCATCCCAATGCTGCCGGGGCGCAGGTCCATGAATCTTTCTAATGCCGCGGCGGTCGGCGCCTATGAGGCGTGGCGTCAGTTAGGGTTCGTCGGCGGAGTGTAGTTCACGTCGATGGCAGCCAGGGCGGCGTCGGCAAGCGCCACGGTTCGCCCTACGGCCTCAACCATGCGCATCCCGCCGAACTGCGTACCAGCCAGGCAGACGATCACCCCCGGGCGGATCCCATTATCTGCAAGGTATCGCAGCAGGTCAGCATCACTATCTCGAATTCGTTCCACCACGGCTGCCTGCCCTTCGGGTAGCTCAGCCAACGGAGTAGATGCCACGGTTTCTACTTCCCCAGTTGCAGTGGGAATGGGGTCACCGTGCGGGTCACGGTTGGGATGCCCCAGTAATGCATCGATGCGCTCAATGAATCGATCAGAGACCGCATGTTCCAGACTGTCGGCTTCTTCGTGAACTTCATCCCAGGTGTAGCCGAGGCTTTCAACCAGGTAGGTTTCCAGCAATCGGTGCCGACGCGCCATCGCCAGGGCAATCCCCCGGCCGGCGGGGGTCAACTGGATGCCGCTATAACGCTCGTATTCCACCAACCCCTTTTCCGCCAGGCGTTTGACGCCTTCTGTCGTGGTGGACGGTTTCTGCTGCATCCGCTCTGCCACGTCGCCCATGCTGGCAGATTGCCCGGTTCGTTCGCACAAGTCGAAAATGATCTTGAGATAGTCCTGGGTCTTCACCGGCAGCGCACCAACATCCATGCCTCAACAATAGTCAGCGGCCACGGCTACGCGCCCACAAGCTAGAAGCCACGTAGCAAATCCCGCAGCTCACCGCGATAAGCCCGCCTGCGCTCAACCCCCACACGTGCGCAAGCATCAACCCACAAAGCCCCAATAGTGCCCCGAGTAGCGCCGAATAAAGCAGCCACTGTCCCGGGCGGTGCATAAATGGCTGTAGCGTTGCCGCCGGTGCCGCCACCAGCGCGATAGCCACAATCGTGCCCATCGCCGGAATCACCACCACCATCGTGGCAGAAATCAGCCCGAGTAACAGCGCATCCAGTACCTTTGTTCCCTGACCCGTGGCTCGGAATGATGCCCGATCAAAGCCAGCGCTCACCAGCGCAGGCCCCAGGGCCCACCACAACACCAGCACAGCCCCAAGCACGCTTAACGACGCCACCACATCGACCACATTCACCGTGAGCACAGAACCAGTAAGGAAAGACTCCACTCGAATCGGCAACGGCTTAAACCATGTTGCCCAAAAATATCCCATGGCAAACCCCACGGAAAGCACAATGCCGGCTGCCGATTGACTGCTGAGACCGGGTACTCGTGCTAAGAAGTGCATGGCAGCTGCAAGGACGAGGCAGCCCACCAATGCTCCACCAAACAACCACAGGCTCATATAGCCCGGCGCGACCGCCGCCCCCAGTACCACTCCTAGAACAGCCCCAGGAAAGGTGGCATGTGAAATCGCTTCGGCAAAGAAAATCCGGCGGTGCAGCGTAGCTAGCACGCCCACGCCGCCAGCGAGCAGGCCGACGACGATCACTTCAACCAAACTCAAGTGGTTCAGTGCCCACCACTGACTCATTGTTTCCTCCGTTTCCGCAGCCCGCTGGCGGATAAACCCACGACTAAACCGAGCACGACAGTGAGGGCCACCAGCGCCTGCGGAGAAACTGGTCGCTCGTGCGGCAGGGATACCACCCACATACTGAGCACTGAACTGAGCACTGCTATTGACACGCTGGTAAACACCAAGGCGCGCCCATTTGTTAACAGGCGTGCCGCCGCTGGCGGGACGCACAAAAAGCCCACCACGAGCAAAATTCCGACGGCTGCAGCGCCCGCGACGACGGTGGCGGCCACCGCCGCATTAAACACCGCATCCACGCGAAACAAGCTGATGCCACCTGCGGCGGCACTCGTCCGGTCGAAAGCGACCGCGTGCTGTGCTGGCCAGGTTGCCCAAAGCAGCACCACGGCAATCGCACACGCGGCTACCCCGTGGACCAGCCGATCCTGCCCTAGCTCGAGCAGTCGTCCGAACATCAGGGCTTCTAGCTGCCCAGATTTGTCCGAATGCCGCAGCGAGATCAGCATTCCCAGGGCATAGAGCGACGACAACAGGATTGCGGAGAGGTTGTCGTCGTGAAGCTGCTGCCGCCCGCACACGGTCAACAGAGCGGCGGCCACCGCACCGGCTACCGCACCGCCCCACACCACACCGGAGGTGCCTGCCGTGATAAACCCAATGACTACCCCGGGGAACACGGCATGAGAGAAGGTTTCGGCGGTGAATTCAGCCCGGCGCAGGTGAATGAGCACGCCAACCACGCCACTCGCACAGCTCAATGCCAGCAGCATGAGCAGGGGCCGGTAGAGATAGGGCACGGTGAGCAGGTCGATCATGAAACAACCGTCCCGTCTTCGACGTGCAGGACCTGTTCACATACTGCTTCAGACAGCTGCAGGTCATGAGTGGCCGCGAGCAACGCGATTCCTTGCTTCTTCAACTGCTCAATATGCTTCAGCAGTTGTGCCCGGCTAGCGCGGTCAAGCCCGTTAAATGGTTCATCCAACAGCAGTACTTTGGGCTCTGCCACCAGGGCTCGTGCGAGCATCACCCGTTGGCGTTGCCCTCCGGATAGCTCCCCGAAGCGTTGCTGAGCGCGGTCGAGGAGTCCTACCTGGTCCAGGGCTGCTTCGCAGCGCTGATAGCCGGATCGACGCACCCGGCCAAACCACCCGAGTTCTGGAACCAGCCCGAGAGCCACGACGTCTATCGCGGAAATGGGGAAACTTAGTTCTGCATCGATGTGCTGTGGCACGTAGCCTACGCTGCCCCGCGGGCGCCGCCGGGGCGTAGCGCCAAGCACTTCAATTCGCCCCGCCAGTACGTCGCTTAAGCCGAGGATCGCTTTCAAAATCGTCGATTTTCCTGCACCGTTATCCCCCAACAGGGCAGTTGCCGTGCCCGCCGAAAGCGTGAAAGAGACATCATGCAGCACTGCGGCTGTGCCGTAGCCCAGCGTCGCTGCGTTCGCTAAGACGGGCGTGGCAGCTAACGGTGCGCTCAAGAAACAACTTCCTTAGGCGCATGAGCCTGCAGCGAGCTCGGGATGTCTGCGGTGGTACCGCCCCAGGCTCGCACTAGGTTGGTGACGTTGTGCAGGATGGATCCCACGTAGGTTTCTCCGTCAGTTCCTGCAGGCCCCAGCGAATCGCCGTAGAGGGCATCTTCACCAGTAATAACGCGCACTCCAGCAGCACGGCCGATGGCTTCAATGGACTTGGCGTTGTTGGAGTTCTCCGCGAAGATGACGGATGCTTTCGCATCCTTTACTTGCTGCACGCCAGCATTGAGGTGTTCCGCGGTGGCATCTTGTTGTGCGTTGAAATCGGACAGCGCTGCACCCACAAACTTCACGTCATAATCCCTGGCGAAGTAGCCAAAGGCATCATGGGAGGTGAACAGCACGCGCTTTTCGCGTGGCACGGAGCCCACGCTGGCCGATACCCATTTGTCTAGCTCTTCGAGCTGTGTTGCGTAGTTTTCCGTGCGTTCCTGCCAGACTTTGCCTTTCCCGGCAGCGTTGTCAAGCGCTTCGGCGATGTTGCGAACCTGCTGCGCGGCGCCCCGTGGGCTGGTCCACACGTGCGGGTCAAACTCGAATTCGGCTTCCTCGCCTGGTTCCGGCGCAAACGGCCATGGTGCCACGTCTACTTTGTGGCTGCCTTCTGCCACCTGGAATTTGCCGGTGGTCTTGGTGGGCGCGGAGCTGAGCTTGCCAGAGGTGACTGCCATTGTGCCCTTAAATCCGGAGGATTCCACGGCTTGGTCTAGGAAGTGCTCTAAGTCCACTCCGTTGACCAGCAGAACGTCCGCCTTTCCCAAGGCCGCCATCTGCTGGCTGGTCATCTCGTGATCGTGGGCGGAGGCGTTCGGCGCAAGCAGGCAGGTCAAGTCCAGGTCAGCTCCACCGGACTTTTCGATGTTCTTGACGTAGTCACAGATTTGTGTGGTGGTGGCTACCACCTTGAGGTGATTGGGATCTGCAGCTTGGTGGCTTGCCGAGCAGGCACTGAGCCCAACCAAACCTGCGAGTGCCAAGACGGCGCCCGTGAATCTTTTCATGTCTTTCCCTCACTAAGTGCGAAGCGTGAACGTTTCCAACGTCACCTTAACACCGAACAAGAAAGAATGAAATTAGATGTTCAATGAATTGAACTTACGCTGTCTTAGTTGCTGTACCAGCCGCTGAGCATCCTCGCGATCCAACTCGGAAGCCTGCATCAACACCGGCCCCTGCACTAAATCCAACCGGACACTGGCCACACGCAACACATGTCCGATTGGCCCCTGCAGCAGAGTCAGCTCTTGAATATGTGATGGCGCAATCACCTTCATGACATGCCCCCACCGACCGCTATGAATGACTACCGCGCGATCGTCGATAAGCGTGGTGCCCTGCTGCCGCAAGTCGACCGGACTCAACCACTTAGCTCGCGCCGGGCTAGTGAACTGCGCCGCACCCCGCCCCTGCGGGTTTGCTTTGTCGACGAGCTCCGCGCGGGTCAGCGGCGTGATTATTTCCAGCAGCGCCATTGCCTGTTTATACGTGCCCACCGGCAGCAGCATCGAGGTACCCGCGTTTGCTTTCTCCATGCCATAACCCGCAACGGTCACCTGCACGCTCCACAGCCCCAACCAGCGCCACATCCACGGCTGGCTCACTATTACACCGTGAATCCGCCCAACTGGAATTGACTGCCGGCGCCGATCCGCCAAGCCATAGGAAACATGCAGCACATCGCCGTCTACTCGGGCAGTAAATTCCCAGGAATTGTCCACGATGCGCCACAACGCAGGGAGCACACCCACGATCACCGGCAGCATAATTCCCAAGAATGTTTTCCCCGCCAAACCTGGCAACAGCAACAGCACCAAAACCAGCGTGTGCCAGCTCAATGCGGCCGCAAGCAGGGAACGCTTAATAGGGATCGGTGGAATCAGCGCGTCAGATTCTGCGTCCGAAAGCTCTGCCTTAGGGCGCTCCCCCACCGGCTCCGCGCCTGCTTTTCCGGAACGACGCGCGAGTACCTCCGCACGAACTTGCTCGGCCTCGGCTTTGCGCAGGTACATAATCTGCAGCACAGAGTTGTTGCCACCGGCAGTCTCTACCCGCACCTTTGCCACCCCAAAAATCCGGGCAATCACGGGTTCGACGACATCGACCGCTTGAATGCGGTCATAACGCGCCGTTCGTAGCGACTTTGAAATCACTCCATGCTTAAGGGAAATCTCCTCGGCACCGAGCCGATACCCCATCGCACGCCACCACAACCCCGAAACCAGCCAGATCGCGCCACATAAAGCTAAAAATCCAGCAATTCCGAGCAAAAACCACATCGATTTCACGTGCCCATGCTGTACCGCCGCAGCGATATCTTTAAGCACCGTGCCGGAGATATTGGCAATGACCAACGCACACACCGCGAGGATCGTGGTCCAAAACTGCAGCAACGGCGTTGCGCGATGCACCCGACGAAACTCACTCACAGGCCGCTCATCCTCTCACGCGCCTTCTCCGCCAGACGCTCTCGCAACGCGTCCGCCACGTCCCCCTTAAGTCCGCGCACCTTAGAGTCGCTTGTCGACGACGCCGTGTGCAGCTCCACATGCTTTAAACCAAAAGCACGCTCTATGGGCCCAGCCTTCACATCAACAAACTGAATTCGCCCGTAAGGCACCACAGTAAAGGTGTGCCACAACTTGCCTTTAGTAAGCAGCAACTCGTTTTCCGTTTCCAGCCAGCCCAGGTTTTTCACCTGAGCCGGAACGAGCCACAGCCACCACAACAGCCAGGCCACGCACAACGCGGTGCCGATGTACAGCCACGGAACAAAAGCCACGGCGGCGACCGCAAAAGCGACGGCTAGGATCGCGATCCTGGTGAGTTCTCCAAGGTAACGTACCTTAACGTAGGCAGGATCTGCTGGATTCAATTGCGGCATACTCATAACCCCATTATGCGCCATCCATTTTCAGTTGGCGCCACGGGGCTTGGCTGCCCGCTGCGTAGTCTTTTTACCTACGCAGAGCCTTACAGCACCACCTGGGCCAGCAACGATCCCACCACACAAGAGGTAATTACCGAGATGAAGCCCGGAATGATGAAAGAGTGGTTGATAACAAACTTGCCGATGCGCGTGGTTCCCGTCTTATCAAAACCGATGCACGCCAGGTCAGACGGGTACGTTGGCAAGATAAAGTAGCCATAGGCGGCGCCATAAAAGCCCACGATCATTTCGGGCGCTACGCCCAACTGCAGGCCAATCGGAGCAATAGCCACCAGGGCGGCTGCCTGGGAATTTACCAGCTTAGACACAATGAGCAGCACAAGCGCGTAGGCCCACGGAGCGGACTCCACCACGCCACCTAAGGATCCCTTGAGGGCATCGATATGCGTTTGGAAGAAGGTGTCCGCCATCCAGGCCACACCGAACACGGAGAACACTGCGGTCATACCTGCCTTAAACACGGCGGTAGACGCAATTTTGTTAGATTCCACTCGGCAGAAAATCAGAATAAAAGCACCGGCTACCAGCATAATCATCTGGATAACCAAGTTCATGGACAGGGGCTCCATCCCCTTCTTGCCCTCGAAGGCGGGACGCAAACCCTCAAATGCGCCAAGAATGACCACGACCGCGATGGCAACGAAGAAGGTCCACATGGCACGGTAAGACTCCTTGGGGAAGACCTTGCCGATCAGCGTTTCGGAGGATCCGTAAACGTTAGCGCGGAACTCGGGATCCTTCATGCGTTCTTGGAATGCCTCGTCCTTGTCCAGGTCCTTACCGCGATGCAGTGACCACAGCGCTGCCAGCAGCACGCCCGCCAGCGATGCCGGAATGGCCACCATCAGAATCTGCGGAATGGAGTAGGCCTTATCGATAACTCCTGCATCCTTAGCCAAAATAGAAGCTAGGGATACCGTTGCCACAGACACCGGCGAGGCCGTAATACCCATCTGCGAGGACGTAGAGGCTACCGCCATTGGCCGCTCCGGGCGAATCCCCTTCTTAATCGCAATATCCTCAATGATCGGAAACATCGTGTACACCACATGCCCGGTACCACACAGCATGGTGAGGAACCAGGTGGTCAGCGGCGCCAAAATCGTAATCATCTCTGGCTTTTTGCGCAGCAGCTTTTCGGCATATTGCATCATCACATCCAGGCCGCCGGCCTGCTGTAGGGTGGCGGCACAGCCGATCACCGCAATAATCGTGAGCATCACATCAACCGGTGGTTTACCTGGCTCAAGGCCAAACAGGAACACCATCAGCAGCAGGCCAAAACCGGAAATCAAGCCGAGGCCAATGCCGCCGAATCGTGTGCCCAGCAGCAGACAGAACAGCA
Organism: Staphylococcus chromogenes; assembly: GCA_032468405.1. Taxonomy (GTDB): domain Bacteria; phylum Actinomycetota; class Actinomycetes; order Mycobacteriales; family Mycobacteriaceae; genus Corynebacterium. The sequence continues at coordinate 255,081 of JAUDUO010000003.1, read as the reverse complement.
CAACTGCCACTTGCAGAACAATGGCTACCGCAGAGGCAGGATCGAGAATCGAGGCGAGCACGAATCTCCCCTTTCAGTTTTCACATTCCAAAACAATTCACTTATTACATTGTTTTTAGATTAAAACTGAATCGTTTCAAGAAAAAGCCACAGGCGGTTGACATTTCCCACATTTATTCCGGTTGACAGGAAAGAATTCCCCACAATCCCACATAACAACCGTCGAGTATCCACATAAAACCACATTTGGGCCGTCGACAAAGCTTCCGCAGCACCCCCAACCCTGCAGATCGTCGCGCGGCGACTACCATGTGCCGTTGGCCGTATTCTTAAGCTACCCCCAATCGCGAAAGATTAAATTCATGCTGTCTTTGCTCAAGATCCTGTGGATCATCGGAATCACCGCCGAAGGGATGACCGGGGCGCTGGCGGCGGGACGTCGGCAAATGGACCTTTTTGGGGTACTGGTGATCGGCGCCGTCACCGCGATCGGCGGAGGCACGCTTCGCGACGTCCTCCTCGGCAATTACCCCCTCACCTGGGTCAAAGAACCGCAGTATCTAGTCCTCATTTTCATGGCGAGCCTGATTACTGTCAGCTGGCCTTTCTTGCTCGAAAACTTCCGGCGTCTCTTCCTCATCTTGGACGCAATCGGGCTTTCCGCCTTCGCAGTGATCGGCACCGAAGTAGCTCTGCGCTTAGGCCACGGCTTCATCATCGCTTGCGTCGCATCGGTGGTCACCGGCGTGTTCGGTGGCGTGCTGCGGGATATGCTCTGCAACCAGGTCCCACTGGTGTTCCGAAAAGAGCTCTACGCGGCTGTTGCCGTTCTCGCGACTTGCGTCTATTGCGGGCTCGCACAATTGGGCATATCCGAGCCGGTCAACGCCGCTGTTTCTGTGCTGATCGCCTTTTTAATCCGCATCCTTGCCATCTGGAAGAGCTGGCGCTTGCCAGTGTTTGAGTACCAAGAACGTGACTAACGAAAATCCCGCGAACCGCGAGATAGCCACTCGCCTACTGGAAGCGCTTCCAGGCGATCAGCCACTAGCGTTGGCGCGCCTGTGGCATTCTGGATGATTCCACGCACCACCAGCGCTTTTGAGGTCCGCGCCACGCGCTTATGTCGAGCCCACAGCCCTGGCGAAACCATCACATTCATTAGACCCGTCTCATCCTCCATCCCGAGAAACGTCACCCCGGATGCGGTCTGCGGGCGCTGTCGGTGTGTGACCACGCCCGCGATCCGAATGCGCGTGCCGTCTGCCACTGCCAGCAGCTGATTCGCGGGCACGATGCCCTCGCGTTCCAGCGCGCCCCGTAGCAAGGCCATCGGCTGTGTATCGTATGTGACCCCGGTGGTGGCAATATCGGCCACCAGCAGCTCAAACGCGTTCATGCCCGGCAGGCTCGGTGCGCCAATCGCCGACAATCCCGGCAGCATGCTCTCCTGTTCCGTCGCGGCGATCCCCGCCTGCCATAGCGCTTGCCGACGCCCCACGCCGAAGCACTCCAACGCCCCAGCTCGAGCTAATGCCTCAGTCTGCGCGACATTCAACTTCGCCCGGCGCGCGAGGTCGGCGATATCTTGAAACGGGGCAGCGTCTTCGATCCGCTGGGCGGCCTTCTCCCCCAGCCCATTGACTAGGTTTAACCCCAGGCGGATCTGCCCATTGGGACAGTCGGCTTCTACGCCAGAATCATTGACGGAAACGGGCAGGATCGTGACCCCGTGGCGGCGGGCATCCTGAATGAGGGACTGTGGCGAATAGAAACCCATCGGCTGAGCCCTTAATAGGCCGACACAGAATTCCGCCGGGTAGTAGTACTTAAACCACGCCGAGAAGTACACCAGGCCTGCGAAGGACTGCGAGTGAGACTCGGGGAAGCCGTAGGCTGCGAAGGCTACCATCTTGTTCCAGAGGTTGTCGGCGGTGGCTCCGGTGATGCCGTTGGTATCCCGCAGTCCCTGGTAGAAGCGCTCCTTGAGCGCCGCCATCTTTGCTGGGGAACGCTTCGATCCCATGGCGCGTCGCAAAGCATCGGCTTCGGCCCCGGAAAACCCGGCGGCATCCCGGGCCATCTGCATCAGCTGCTCCTGAAACAGCGGGATGCCAAGCGTCTTAGCCAGCGCGTTTTCCAGGCAGGGGTGATCGAACGTGACCGGCTCCAGGCCGTTGCGACGCCGAATGTACGGGTGCACCGAACCGCCCTGGATGGGGCCCGGGCGAATCAGCGCGACCTCCACCACGAGGTCGAAGAACTCCCTGGGCTTTAGGCGCGGCAGCGTGGCCAGCTGCGCGCGGGATTCCACTTGGAACACACCCACGGCATCGGCGCGGGCCAGCATCGCATAGACCTTAGGGTCGGCGAGGTCGAGCTCCCAGAGGTTTACTTGCCGCCCATGATGTTGTTTGACTAGGTCAACCATATGGTGCAGCGCTTCGAGCATGCCAAGGCCCAGCAAGTCGAACTTCACCAGGCCAGCGCTGGCGCAGTCATCTTTATCCCACTGCACCACGGAGCGCTTCTCCATGCGGGCCCACTCGGTGGGTACCACGTCCGCGATGGGGCGATCGCAAATCACCATGCCGCCGGAGTGAATACCCAGGTGACGCGGCTGTCCCTTGAACTTCGCAGCCAACTGAAGCACCCGCTCCGGCGGGTCTTCCACGCCGCGGGCCCAGGCGTCGCAACTGCCCTGCGGGTAGCCCAGCGCGCGCCCGGCATCGCGGATCGCGCCTTTGGTGCGGTAGGTGATCACGTTCGCGACCTGCGCGGCGTTCTCCCGCCCGTACTTGTCGTAGACGTACTGGATGACCTCCTCTCTTCGTCCGGATTCAATGTCGATGTCGATATCCGGCGGGCCGTCTCGGTCTGGGCTCAGGAAGCGCTCGAACAGCAGCCCCGCCTGAATCGGCTCCACTGCCGTGATCCCTAGCGCAAAACACACTGCTGAATTCGCCGCCGACCCCCGCCCTTGGCACAAAATGTCGTGGTTACGGCAGAAATCCACTAGGTCCATCACGATGAGGAAGTAACCCGGAAACCCCAGCTTCTCGATGACCCCAAGCTCGTACTCGATCTGCTTGCTTGCTTGATTTCGGACGGTTTCAGGGCGGACTTCATACCGTACAACCGCGCGCTCCTTCGTGAGCTGCCGCAGCCACGACATCTCCGTATGCCCCTCCGGCGTGCTCCACTTGGGCAAGTTCGGTGCCACCAGGTCCAGCGTAAAAGCACATTGCTTTGCGACGTCCAACGTTTCCGCAATGAGATCCTGAGTACCCGGACACGCCCTATTCAGCGTCTCCGCGTCCCGCAGCCACGTCCCACCCATCGGATGCAGCTCCGGCTCTGCGTCCTTCAGGCTCTGCTTGAGATGGAGCGCATTCTTCGCCGCGGCGAGCTGCGAGTCTTTCCTAGTGGCGGCCGTGGGTGCCCCACTGACTATGGCTTTGATCTGGTATTTCTCCTGCTGCTTTCTAAGCTCTTCCAGAGCGTCCGCATCCTGCGGCGCCATAGTCACACGATGCTCCAGCCTGATGTTGTCTTTGCCGAACGTCGCGATCAGCGCATCGAGCGCCGGAAACCACTGGTGATCTGCAAGGATAAGCCAGTGTTCCTTGTGCTCCCCGAGCAGCTCCAGGGGCGGATAGTTGGTGTCGTCTTTGTTTCCGCCGGCCATCCTTGCTTGTGCGATTACGCGGGAGAGCCGCCGATACCCTTCTGGGCCCCTGGCTAGGACGGTAAGTGGCTTGTCCGGTTCCAGGGATAGCTCTGCACCGAACACAGTTTTTATCTGTGCTTCCGCTGCCGCTTCTGCAAATTTCACTGCCCCATAGAAGCCGTCCCGATCTACCACACCAAGCGCCGGCATCCCGAGCTCTTTCGCCCTGGCTACGAGACATTCCGGTTCCGAAGCTCCCACCAAGAAGTTGTAACTGCTCCGCGCGTGCAGCTCTGCGAAATTGGTTCGCTTGCCTTCCGCTAACTCCGGATTCGCCTGTTCGGTATGCAACACCGAGACAGGGGTGACCGTTTCTTTTCCAGAAAGGATCCGCTCAAGTTTCGACCAGCTCAGCGGCTTACCGTTGAAATCTCCCCCGTTCCATCGCACAGGCATAGAATAACAGAAAATAGAACATGTGTTCCAACCCGAATTGCACTATATCAGAGTCCCGTCCCCGCATTCGGGTTGGCACTAAAGTACACAAAAACGACGACCCTATAGCCCCCCAGCAAACAGTCGTAGTTTCAAAACGGGATGTCTGATACGGGCCCCGCCCACAAGCAAGACAGCCATCCAACATCCGAACTTCTCACGCTTCCAACGAGGTTCCCCACCTTTTCTACAGCCACTTTCCAACTGAAAGGATTCTACTGTGATTGACAGAGCAAAGATTCGCCCACTCATCGTTACCGCGACCATTCTCGGAATGGCACTGAATCTAACCCCAACGGCCGTTGCTCAAGTTCTTGAACCCAGCGCCAAGCGGACCACCCCAGAGCGCCTCCAGAGTTTTTCCCCAGAACAAGAAAATCTTTCCAACCAAATCTCTCAAAGTTTTGAAACTCTCTTCACTGAGGTTGTACACGAGGAATCTCCCGGAATCTGGACGGTCAATTACGATGCCGCAGATAGGTTAGGAATTTCTAGAGAAGAAGCAAATAGTCTGGCTGCTTTCATGGAAGCTCCGCTTCCTAGTGAAGAACAGCCAGCCATTACAACATATGACCTGGGAAGCTACGCGCGGTGCGTAGTTTACAATATTGCCCAGCTCCCCCTTTCCCCTGAGGATGCAATTGCAATCGGAAAACTATTGAAAGATCGGCAATGGAAGGCTGCTGCCGACAAAATCGTAGCTACCGCTGCACTAAATGGCGCAACAGCGCTTCTTGACTATGGGATCAGCGCGGCCGGAGGCCCTGTGGTGTGGGTCGGTAAGCTCGCACTGTATGCAGGTTCTTGTGCACTTAGCGAACAGCTAGGCTAGGAGGTAAAAGCGTTGGGCTTCGGTGGCGCACTAGCAAAGAAAGATAAAGACGGTGCCCCTTGGGTTCCCCCATGGTGGAATAACTTCATTCTCATTCCCCTCCTTACCATCGCTAGCTTCTATCTGTCGCAAGTAGATGGCTGGCGCGGAGTAGGGTCCCCTCGCGCAGAAAAAGTCCCTTGGAGTGAAGTCACTTCTGATGGGATCATTACATACGTCGGCGGATATCTAGCATTTTATTTCATATGCGTCTTGCCCATCTTCATCATCCGGAAACGACGCTGGCAGAAGCGGCACAGCGCACAGGCCTCGAATGAACAAGCAGACAACGACTAGCCCCATTTCATGCGGGACAAAGATTTTCCTCAAGACACCCATTCGAAGTCTTTGAAAGGCGACATCCATGAGACTTGCCCTCACTATCTCATCAATTGCCCTTGCCATTTTTGGCTTTACCTGCCTGACACTTTGGCACTCCATACGCAAAGGAACCATCAAACGCAATGGGAGCTTCGGCATCCGTTCCGACGCAACCATGAAAAGTGACGCCGCTTGGACGGCAGGACATCAAGCAGCGGCACCCATTTTGCGCACATTTGGATCCCTAGACATCGCAATGGCTGTGATGCTGGTAGCCCTAGACTTCGCTATGCCGAATCTGAATTCTAATTTCATCCTTGCGATACGTTTAATTACATACACAATTGCCTTCGGGGGGTTACTTTTCGCGATGAAAAGGGCAAACGCTGCCGCAAAGGCCGTTAACCATTCGCGTTAATCACCCCCCAGCCAACAGTCGTAGTTTCAAAACGGGATGTCTAATACGGGCCCTGCCCACAAGCAAGACAGCCATCCAACATCCGAACTTCTCACGCTTCCAACGAGGTTCCCATTTTCTACCCCCACTCTCCAGCTGAAAGGATTCTACTGTGGTTGACACAGCAAAGATTCGCCCACTCATCGTTACCGTGAAGCGTCCTGGGTTTCGTTCCGATTCTTTCTAGGGAAGGAATGGTTACTATGGCACGTTCGTATTCGCGCGAGTTCAAGGCGAAGGCTATTCGGCTTGCGCAGGAGACTGTGGAGTTGGAGGGCTGCTCGATGTGGGCGGCCGCGACTGAGATCAGCGAGAAGCTCGATATCCCAGAGCACACGTTACACACGTGGGTTGAAGCGCCCTGAGCAACGCCCGACCTCTCAGGCACCAGTGGAGACGCCGGAAGATGAGCTCAAACGCCTACGCAAAGAGGTACGGGAGCTGCGTCGAGCAAACGAGATCTTGAAGACAGCCTCGGCTTTTTTCGCAGCGGAACTCGACCGTCCCACTCGTTGATGATCGCCTTTATTGATTCTTTTCGCGATCGCTTCGGCGGTAGTGGCTATCTGCCGCACACTCAAGGATACGTTGGATTGAGGGTTTATTACCTCCAGAGGCTACCGGGCAGCGAAAAAGCGTGCCCCATCAGCAAGGTCATTGACAGATAGCCTCTTGATCCCTGAGCTGATCAAGATTTATCAGGAAAACTACTCTGTCTACGACATACGCAAGATGTGGCATGCGATGCGTCGCGCGGGATATGACATCGGCCGGGATCAAACGGCCAGGTTGATGAAGATAACCGGGCTGCATGGTCGGCGGCGAAGCCACAATCCGATCACGACGGTGCCGGCGAAAACCCCTGATCACCGCCCGGATCTTGTCAACCGTATGTTCCATGCTGGTCGGCCACACCGACTGTGGGTTGCTGACATCACGTATGTGCGTACGTTGTCGGGGGTTGCCTACACCGCGTTTGTCACCGATGTGTTTAGCCGCAAGATCGTCGGTGTAGCCACACGGGCAAGTATGCGCACGGACCAGCTGCCCTTAGAAGCGTTTGAACATGCGCTACATCAAGCCAGTGAGCTGAAAAGTGATGCGTTAGTCCACCACAGTGACCGTGGGGCACAGTACGTATCGATCCGTTATGGACAGGCACCCACAGAAGCAGGGATACAAGCATCTGTGGGCGGTGTTGGCGACTCGTACGACAATGCGTTGGCGGAAACTGTCAACAGTTTATACAAAGCAGAGTTGATTTATCCTCACAGCCCCTGGGCATCGGTCGGCGAAGTTGAAATAGCTACCTTGCGGTGGGTGCATTGGTGGAACAACCAGCGACTCCACGAATCACTGGACTATCGCACACCACAGGAAGCCGAAGACGCTTATTATCAACAGTTAGACACTCAAATCCTGGGCGCAAAATAAACGGAACCAAACCCAGGACGCTTCAGTACTTCGTTATCGAACTCCCCATAAAATAGCGCAAGTGCGATCGTTTCAGGCTTTTTAAGTCCACGAACTGATGGCGCAATTTCAATCACTATCGGTGCGAAAATCCTCCCGCCACGGGCGTTCCTGAGTCCTGTCAACGAGATTAGGAAACAGCTCGATGAGAGCATCTAAACGGTCGAACAGGGATACTCAAGTAAAAAGCACTCACCTCAACTGCTCTTTAGTTGGGTCGGTTCTCCTCAGCATTGGCTATCCACCGATGCAACCTTTCATTGTCCACGACGAAAAGGTAGACACATATCGGCAAAATCAACGCAGTTAAACCTATGCCACCCCGCCAATCTCCGAAAACACATGGGATAAATGGTAATGAAAGCCAGGGAGCGGTCTTTGAGGCAAAGACCCGCGAGGAATCCAATAAAAGCGCCTTCAAGCTAAGACCAATCCCACACGCCAGCAGGGTCAGAGAAAGTAAACCCATGAGGTGTGAGGTGAGCTTGCTTGTATGTGCGAAACAACCCGACGCGGCGGACAGTCCCGAAACCGCAAAAGTGAAGATCCAGAGTAACTGAAAAACAAGAACTCTCCTATTCCGCAAAGGCTTAACCAATCTAGACGCATCCATCAGTGTAATGCTCAGAACTGACCCCGACAGATGGCGGAACGACAGTCCCAGTCGCGCCAATCTTCAATGCCAGACACTTATCTTGCGCCAGAGCGGCGGTAGCCCATACCGTGACATCGCTAGTATTGGATGCCCACCAATACCCAATGGCCTCTCCGAACGGCGGTGGCACCAAAACCCAAAATGGCGAAACAGCTGCAGCAGAGGCTGCACTCGCAGCCACTACCCGTGTCTCTTCTTTAGAGAAGTACACGTGTCCGCTGACTATGCCCCAATCCACGCGAGGATCCGCAGTAATCGGATATTGAATATCGGCTGTTCCGGCTTCTACTACTTGGGTGACCTTTGTTCCTGAAATTTCAAACCGAGTGGGAACCCGGGTGCCCCGCGCATCTCGAGCCCAGGGAGCCTGAATCATCGCCAGTGGCGAGGCACCCTCATACACAATTACAGCGCCGCTCGTTTCATCGAGTTCGAGCCTAGCTTCCCCTTCAACAAGAACCTCGAAAGTTCTAGAGTGCTCGGATCCTTGCGTTTCAATAACCCACTCGAATTGCATTCCTGAAGGAGTCTCCTTTTGAAGGCCAAATCCTTTGCCCGCTTCGGTTCGCAACCGCAATTCGTCTGTTTTTCTCGAGTTAACCTCTAGACTTCGATTCTCTGCAACGTTTTCAGCTCTTGATGGAACAGCATAGACTTCAAATTCCGATGCATACGCACAGTTGACTCCGATCAACAGCGAGACTGTCGTACCAACGAGCACCTCTGCAGCATATTTCTTGATCCTCATGAGAGTGTCCCTCTCCCTTTACACCTAGATAACTTCGGATTACGACCACTTTCTTTGACAATGATAAGTCACATAGGCAACAAATGGAAGTGAGTCTCATAACACATTGATGCAGACTGTTTCGCATTACCCAATCGCTAGCAAAGATATCTGCAAATCTGCCCCGTTATCTTGTGGATATCCCCGACAATGGGAACAGTCGCTGATCCCAGAATGGCTTACTTGCCCTGCAGTTTCCATGAGCCCCAAGGGTGTTGCCGCCAGGTGCCAGGGATGTTCGATAGCAAAGGCCGTTAACCATTCGCGTTAGTCACACCCCTTCCCAACTTTCACCGCCGAGCTGTTCATCCCATCGCCCCGGAGACACCCCCTCCGACCACAACCTCTGCCAGCTCCCCTCACACATATCCCATCGCCCGCCGCAACAGCACTCATTTGCAAGCAATTCCCTAACCCCGGCAACGACTTTAATATCCCCTTACAAACAAAAGTTCACAGGTAGGCATGCGGACGCATATCATCCGGCGCGGTGGGGATATCGAAGCTCTCCCCACGCCTCAGAAACCAGACTAGCCAGCCCAGCACTCCCGACCGGGACATGACCCATATCACACTCCACTCAAACCCCCAGGTAAGCTGCCACCCCTACCCCCATACACCTCCAAACAGACCAAGCTTTCTAGACCAAGCTGTACATCGCCCTACAGAACTGCTAATGTTCCAACCAACAAACAGAACGCTTAGTCTAGAAAGGCAGCAAAAATGAAATTCCGCCGCACAGCAGCGCTAGCGCTGGCCGCTATCGCAACCGCCACCTCCCTCACTGCCTGTGGCCGAGGAGCAGGAGATGAGGACACCATTAAGCTCGGCACCACTGAGGCCGACATGGGTTACTGGAAGGTCTTCGAGCAGGAGGCCGAGAAGCAGGGCGTGAAGATCAAAACCACGCAGTTTGCTGATTACAACACGCCTAACCGTGCACTGTCCGAGGGCGAAGTTGACGCAAACCTCTTCCAACACCTGAAGTTCCTGGCAGCTCACAACACGGGCGCAAAGGACAACCTCGTGCCAATCGGATCCACGCAGATTGTGCCGCTGGCACTCTACTGGAAGGGACACTCTGATCTCAACGGCATCGAAGGCCAGGAAGTCGCCCTACCAAACGACCCTTCCAACCAGGGACGTGCCATCAACGTGCTGAAGCAGGCTGGCCTGGTGAAGCTGAAGACCGAGGACTTGGTCACGCCAACACCTGCGGACGTCGATACGGCGGCTTCTAAGGTGAAGATTGTGCCGGTAGACTCCGCGCAGACCGCAACGGTGTACAACGATGGCAAGCCTGCGATCGTGAACAACACCTTCCTGGAGCGCGCGAAGATTGATGCGAAGACGGCGATCTTCAAGGATGATCCAAACTCCAAGGAGGCGGAGCCGTACATCAACGTCATTGCGGTGAAGGAGAAGGACATCAACAACGAGAAGATCGCTAAGCTGGTTGAGGTTTACCACTCCCCTGAGGTCCAGAAGGCGCTTGCCGAGGACTCCAAGGGCACGTCCGTAGAGGTCAAGCGCTCCAAGGAAGACTTGAAGCAGATCCTCGATCGCCTCCAAAACACGAAGTAGAACATTGACATCTTCCACCCAAGAATCCCAGCGCCGCGGCACTCGCATTGAGTTCCGCGGCGTTGGCAAGGTATTCACCAATTCCAAGAAGACCACCAAGGCCCTCGACGATGTCACCCTCACCGTCGAGCCCGGCGAGATCATCGGCATCATCGGGTACTCCGGCGCCGGCAAGTCCACCCTCGTGCGCCTCATCAACGGCCTCGAGACCGCCACCAGCGGGCAGTTGCTTCTCGACGACCTTGACGTGGTTGGCCTTTCCGAACGCCAGCTGCGTTCGGTGCGCCGAGACATCGGCATGATCTTCCAGCAGTTCAACCTCTTTACCTCCCGCACCGCGGCTGGCAACGTGGCGTACCCGCTGGAACTGGCTGGCGTGCCAAAGGCGGAGCGCGAAAAACGCGTCGCTGAACTGCTCGAGTTCGTAGGCCTAGGTGATAAGGCCAAGCACTACCCTGAGCAGCTCTCCGGGGGCCAGAAGCAGCGCGTTGGTATCGCCCGTGCGCTGGCCACTAACCCACGCTTGTTGCTTGCCGACGAAGCTACCTCCGCCCTGGACCCAGAAACCACCCAGGACGTGCTTCGCCTGCTACGCGAAGTAAACAAGAAGTTCGGCATTACCATAGTGGTGATTACGCACGAGATGGAAGTCGTGCGCTCCATCGCAGATAAGGTCGCCGTCATGGAGGCCGGCCGCGTGGTGGAGTATGGCTCCGTCTACGAGGTCTTTTCCAACCCGCAGACCGACGTGGCGGCTCGATTCGTCGCAACGTCCCTGCGTAACACCCCAGACATGGTGGAAGCCGATGAGCTTTCCCTGCGCGAGGGCCGCATCTTCACGATTGACCTCACCGAGGAAACGGGCTTCTTCGCGGCCTCCGCGGATGCGACGAAGGCAGGCGTGAACATCAACATCGTGCACGGCGGCATTACTACCTTGCAGCACCATTCTTTCGGCAAGGTGACGGTGCAGCTCACTGGCCCTGCTGAAGCCATCGAGGCGTTCTACCAGGCGGTGTCCGCTAACGCTGACGTACAGGAGATCATCCGATGAACCAGACCGTACTCGCAGCAGACTGGGACCGCTTGGGCGAGTCCTTTGTCACGTCCATCATCGACACGCTGTACATGGTGTCCATCACCATGGTCGTGGCAGGCATCCTGGGCTTGGGCTTGGGCATTTTGCTTTACACCACCCGCGCCCGCGGCATCCTGCAGAATAAGGCGCTCTACACAGTGCTGAACGTGATCGTGAACTTCGTGCGCCCGATTCCATTCATTATCCTGATCGCCTTTATGGGCCCAGTGACCAAGCTGGTGATCGGCCGGACCATCGGCATTGACGCCGCCACGTTCGTAATGTGTGTGGCAGCCACCTTCGGCATCGCTCGCATCGTGGAGCAAAACCTGGTCTCCATCGACCCTGGCATGATCGAAGCCGCCCGTTCGATGGGTGCGTCCCCGTGGCGCATCATCCGCACCGTGATCATCCCGGAGGCCCTCGGACCGCTGATCTTGGGTTACACCTTCGTGTTCATCGCGGTGGTCGACATGTCCGCGATGGCCGGTTACATCGGCGGCGGCGGCCTGGGCGACTTCGCGATCGTCTACGGCTACCGATCCTTCGACACCGAGGTCACGCTGGCTGCGACCGCAGTGATCATCGTGATCGTGCAGATCGCGCAGCTGCTGGGCAACTACTTGTCCAAGAAGATTATGCGTCGCTAGCAAGAAAGCTCCTTCGGTTTCTTCCGGGGGAGCTTTTTGCATGCCGCTTTTCGACGTCCCACGTCGCCGTATCTACACCGCATGTGGCGACGAAACGGGCAGCAGGTCTGCTAGGCAGTAGTCTCGCAGAGGTAGTACTGCCTAGATAAGCCGTTTCGAGCCACAAAATGGGGCATTCGCGCGGTACTACCTCCGCGAGACTACGGCGTAGAACTCCTGCAGCACCGGAGTCTTACGTGCCACAGTAGGTAACGAACCCCGGCCCCACCGGCCCCGGTTCACGGAAGCGATCTTCGGTGGGTTCGCAGAAGGGCGCCTGCACCGCGGCCAGTAACTCTCGGTACAAACCGAGATCCCCACCCAATGCCTCATCGAGCGCCTTCTGCAACCAGTAGTTCCTAGGAATAACCTGTGGATTCGGCCCGAGAAGTTCCGCGTGTGCCAAGGTGTGATCCTGGCCGGGCAGCTTACTCAGCCATTCGTTGATTCGCGCCGGGTCATCGGTGCCCAATTTCGTGGCAAATACTTCCTGTAGTGCGTCAGAAAAGACGGTCTCGAACTCGAAGGATTCTCCAAGACATTCCGCCAGCCGCATCAGGTTCCACTGCAGCATGGCAGGCTGACGTCCGTAAGCGTAGCGTCGCCCGGAATCAATCGAACTGAAACAAGCGGCAGGGTCATGCACGTCGAGGAACGCGCAGGGGCCATAGTCGATGGTTTCGCCGGAGATCGTGCAGTTATCGGTGTTCATCACGCCGTGGACGAAGCCCACTCCCATCCATCCTGCGACGGTGCGAGACTGGCGCGATACCACCCCAGCCAGGCCGCCGGGGAAGCGCTCCCAGACGTAGGCCTGCAGCCGCTCGAATAGCTCCGGTGCGCCAGAGCGTCGTACCAGCTCGAACGTGCCCACACGCAGGTGGGACTGGGCAACGCGCACGGAGATTCCTGCGGGTACTACAAGTTGGCGCTGTACATGGCGTCCGGTAGACAGCACGGCCAGACCGCGGGTGGTCGGGATGCCGCAGGCGTGCATGAACTCGGAGACGAGGTATTCGCGAAGCATGGCGTCGAGGGGGCCACGGCCGTCGCCGCTCTTGGAAAAGGGAGTGCGACCGGTTCCTTTTGCTTGGACTTCGAAGCCCCCAAAAGCACCCAGCAACAATGCGCGCCCATCGCCCATGATCGGGTTGTATTGGCCAAACTGGTGGCCAGCGTAAGCCAAGGCGTGTCCACCATCATGACCTGCGAGGAACCGAATTCCGGCAGGGGCGCGGAGCCAGTCGGGGTCGAGTCCCAACGAAGCAGCCAGGGGCTCATTGAGCAGCAAGAGCTGCAGGTCCGGCTGGTCCTCTCCGGCGGCAGGGATGGCGAGCTCGGGCAGGGTGTCGACAAGCGTGCTAGTCATGCTTACCCAGTGTAAGTGAACTATGTTTTGAGTATGGGCAAAGTATTTGCGGCCATCATGATCATCGTGGCTCTAATAGCGGTGCCGTTTGCCTTCACGGAGTTTCTGGAAACCGGCGATGGAGCCCCGTTGTTCTGGGCGATCGGCATTTCAATTTTCATCGTCTGGTCTTTATGGTCATACCGCAAGCAAAAGCGCCGTGAAACCCGGGTTTCGCGCTGGGTCGATGGCCAGGTGGGTGTCGGTAGGCTGCAAAGCTGGCGACGGGTCGGGCAGGATGGCGCGCGCACGTATTCACTGGTGATGGATATAGAAGGCGAAACCGGCGAAAGGTTTCAGGGCCAAATTACCGTACCGATCGGTAGACGGCGTCTCGATGGCTTGTACGTAGGCATGCTCATTCCGGTGGTCTACCGGCCACAATACAAATTGGACTTGGCGTTGCCCAGTTATCACTACAGCAAGCCTGCCCAGTTCTTCTACGACTACATCTGCTTGCGCGACGGTTTGGTAGATCAGCAGACATTGAACGCGGACTACTGGGGAGTTCCCGCCAAGGCCCGGATGATTCGGGTCACCCCGACGGGACGGTACCAAGGACCTGCGCAGGAGTTTCAGTTTCAGCTCGCGGTGTATCCAACAGATCGAGCACCGTTCGAGGCGACCGCCCGGAAGTTCGTTACACCTTATGAGCAGCGACTATTCCAAGTGTCACCCGAGTTAGACGTAAAGTATGTGCCGCAGTCGCCTGGCGTGGTGGTGCTGCGAACTCCAGCGCATTCTAAGCAGCTCGGAAAGGGAGTAGGAAAATGAAAGATTTCCATACCTGGCTAAAGGAACAACAACTTGACCGGGCCGTTTCTGAAGGCTCCGCCTATTCGCAATTCGGTAGCTTTCACAATGACTGGGCGGATGTAGTGAGCATGGAACTGCGTCGTCATGGTGGGGTTTGGAGCGCAGGCGGTGGCGACGCTGGCCCAAGCGGCCCGGGCGGATCGAACAACAATAACAACAACAATAACAACAACAATAACAATGGCTGACCTGCAGCTTTTCCATCAAGCAATCAAGCTGACGTTTGTCCCCAACCAGTACTGCAACCTGGGCTGCAAGTACTGCTATCTTGGCGATCTCACGGAGAACCGAGACACCTACGATGACGTGGTCGCACAGTTTCACGCCATCGCCGGCCACCTCGAACACCAAGGCATCCTTATCGACGCCCTCCTGCTGCACGGCGCCGAAATCTCACTGCTCCCCCAGCCGGTGCTACGTGAGCTGTTCCAGGATTACTTCGATTACCGAGCCCGGCACCGGCAGGCACTGAAGGCACTGGGAAAACGCACGCAGAGCCCCATCCATATCAAGACGAACCTCTACAACTTCCACGTGCTGCGCCCGTTGTACGAGGAATTTCAGGTCAGCATCTCGGGCAGCTTCGACCTGCCGTTTTCCCTCCATCGCGAGCTACGCGTGACTAAACGAGGCAAGTCCACCCTGGAGCGCACGAAGGCCAACGTGCTCGCACTCGCCAGCTATCCGTATCCTAAGGGGATCTCGTGCGTCGTCGGCAAGCAGCATTTGCTGCGGATTGATGAATTCATCGCGGACATCGAGTGGCTGGATGCGCAGGGCTTTGACATGTGCACGGATTTCTACATCATGTTTGCCTACGACTCCGCCAATGCTGATTTCAAGTCGCAGCTCAGCCAGGGGGAGATGGTTGAGTTCCTGCATCGGCTACAAACCCACTTCAAAGGCACGAAATTCGAGCAGGCCATCTACTACGAATGGTTCAAGGAGTTCACCCACGACTACTGCACTAACCAAATCAACTGCGGCGCCAATAACTTCCTCGCCCAAAAGGATGGCGACGTTTACCCTTGTCACCGCGGCCAAGCCGAGGAGGGGCTGAAGTTCGGCAACATCACCCAGCTCGGGATGCCGCAGCTTATCGACGCCGGTGTCGAAACCATCCGGGCCTACGAAGCCGCCAACGAGCCACTTTCCACCGACTGCCAAGAATGCGAATGGTTCTACCTGTGCATGGCCGGCTGCCCCATCGAACGCAACAACACCCGGGGCAGCAAATCCTACACCTGCGCACTACAAAAAGAGCTCTATCGCGCGCAGCCAGAACGCTTCCCGCCCCGACCGGAGCGCAGCCGACAGCTGGTAGATCAATTCCTGCGGGAGAATCAACCGCAGGTGTTAGATGACCTACGAGTTCCGCGCCTGATGAATTTCAACCCAGAAGTGCTCGACCCGGCGAATTCTCTCGCTGCGCTCATACAGCGCGACCCCGTGTTGGCGGAAATGTTTCGGCCCGGCGCGATCAAACTGGTAGTCAACGGTACTGCTTTGGACTTGTATTCGAGCCATCTTTACCGCAAGTGCCTACAAGTTGAGCTGCGCGCTGATCAAGAGAGCTTCCTCGTGGTGGATAAGTCCTACTGGGCGCTCAACGGTGGCGCGGACGCTTCCAACGCGCTGCGTCTGCAGCTACTTTCCGATACGCCAGTGGTCTACGGCGACGAGCAACGCACGAAGATGTCGCATGTCACCACCGTGGATGCCTACCCGGCTCAGCTGCAAGAACTTGAGGACGCCTGGGTCTTTCCGCTCTCCCCTTTCCTCAGGGCACACGCCTCAGGATTCCTGCCGGGTTTCGGCAATCTGCTGTCGGTGACCACCATTCGTGCCCGCGAATACCACTACGCCAAGCACGGCAAAAACGCGTTCTATCACCTAGAAACGATCAACTTGCCGTTTCCGGAATTTCGGTTTAGTTGGGCAGGCGCCAAGTAGCGTTGACGCTATGTCAATTCCTTAGGATCTTTTTCATGAAATTTTCGCTCAAAATACTCGGTCTCATCATTGCGGTCATCTTACTTTTTGTCGCAGTACTCGCCGGAGTTCATGTTTACAACGCCAAGCGCTACGCGCTTCCTGACATAAGATCGCTGAGCGATTCCTATGAGACCAACGACCATGTTAAGTCGATTAGCGGCGCTTACCTTAGCGGCTTCCATTTTTCGCCAGTTGAGCGCAAACATCTTGGCACAGTGGTCGTTTTTGGTGGATCGGAAGGCTCGCCAAGCTATGAACATGCGAAAGCTCTTTTTGAACAAGGCTACGAAGTTTTAGCTCTGTACTTTTTCGGCCAGCCAAACCAACAACAGGAGCTGGTGGATGTTCCATTGGAGTTCTTCGACGAGGTCACTGCGTACATCAATGGCAACGTCATTGAGCCAAAGCCCGTAACTGTCATTGGCAAATCAAAGGGGGCAGAGCTAGTAGCTAATCTCGCTGCCCGCGGCGCGGCAATCGACAACATTGTGCTGTACACCCCAAGTTCCTACACTTACCAAGGCTTATCTTTCGATGGTCAGCCCTCGTCTTCGTTTACCCACAATGGATCCCCCGTTCCGTTTGTGAATTTCCAAGACTCGGCGCCCTCAGCCCTAGGTAGAATGCTCTTTGATACAGTTCTTGGGCTACCGGTTTCTTATCGCCCACTTTATGAATCCGCATCAGACCGCACTAACAACAGTGAGGACGCGCGGATCCCCATTGAGAACTTCGCTGGCAATGGTGTACTTTTTGCCGGAGATCAAGACACCATGTGGCAAGGTGATATAGCAGCTCGCGAACTTTCCCAGCGTAACCCACGTCTTGATGCATATGTCTACTCTGAGGCGGGGCATCTCTTTAGCCAGGACATCACCACCTTAGGTAAAGGTTGGCAGCGCAGGTTCGGCGGCACGGTAGAAGGTAACCGGGCTGCTAAACAGGAGTCTGACCTTGTGCTGCGGGAGAAGTTAAACGGGTGGCATCCGGTGATGTAAACCACCGTTACTCAACCGGAGTCACCCCGACCGCTACCCACGCCTTGCCTGTCTTCGGCGCATCGCCACAGGAGGAGATCACTCCTTCTACCGCGCGTTGTTCCAGATCAACGCGCCATACCCGTTCGCCGCTTCGAACAGTGACGGGCCCTTCGGCGGGGGCGTCGATAAGCAATTGCCCGGCGCGCACGCCCGGAAGTTGGGCAGCGACGGCGAGTTCAGCGACCTGCCCGCGGGGATTCCAGCAGGCGCGGCCGCGGTTGCCGGGGAGGAACAGTTCACCACGCTGGAAGTGCCGGACGAGGTCGGCGGCGGCTGACTCATTGAGACGCCCAAAGGAGTAACCCCACGGCAGGACAATGATCGACGGCGCGAACCGGTGCCCCTTGGTATGCGAGGACTCCCACACCGTTCCGTCCGAGAACTGCGCCGCCAAATACGCAGCTAGCGGCCGCCCCTTGATGGCACAGCACTGATCCCGCTTACCGTGGGTACACACCAAGAGCACGGGCTTATCGACGACCTGGCCTACCTCTGAACGCGGGTCAATGTCGAGCAGTTCCTCCGGCCGACACACGCTGGTTGTGCGGATGCGCCCGTGGACATCGGCGATAAACACAGTACGCCTGGTGATTTCTTGTCCTTCGCGGCCCGGCTTTCGGATGAGTTGCAACTGCACGTTGTGCTGCTTGGTATATGCCTTGAGCTGGGCGGTTAGTTCGTCTCCAAAACAGTGTCCATCGAGGATGTCATGTCCCCAACCGGTCGGGTGCTCCAGCGCCACAAAGAGCTGGCCCGGTTTGGCGGTGCCGGGCAATGGTTCTTGGCGCGCGTCGGAACACAATTCAGGTTGAGCAGACATGCAACTTAGTCTAGCCTTCCTCTTTGCTTTGCAACGATTAGCTTACGATCCGTCAAATCGCCTTCAAAACGCTTGGCCCGTGGTGCACCAGTAGTTATCCTGGAATCATGAACGCCACAATTTTCACACCCGTTTCACGCAACCTGGCTGTTTTCGCCGCCACTGCAGTCAGCGCTGCAGCGTTGGTTGCTTGTGGCGCCGGGGGACCTGATTCACCCCAAGGTGGAAACACTATCCAGCAGCAGTCACTGACCGCTGATCAGAAGAATGACAACAAATTGGCTCCGCTGGGCAAAGCTGATTCCAGCCAGAAAACTCAAGCCCCCGGCGCTAGTGGCAAGCTCGTCCCTACGGGGATCCGGGTTGGTAGCCATGACCAGTTCGACCGCGTTGTCATCGACCTCCAAGGCGAAGGCACCCCGGGCTGGTTCACCAACTACACCGATACAGCCACGCAGCAAGCAAGTGGGCAGCCGGTTAAGGTTGCCGGTCAGAGTTTCCTCAATGTGAACGTAGACGGCACCACCTACCCCTTTGAAATTGGCGTACAGGATCAAAAACTCGAACCGGTTAAGGGACCCGGTCGAGCTGTGGCTGAAGTCGTATCCAGCGGGACTTTCGAAGGGCGCTCCCAGTTCATCATCGGCCTCAACACCAAGGATGCCCCATACTCTGTCGTGTTCCTGGACAATCCGAAACGCCTGGTCATTGACGTAATGCACCACTAGAAGCGCTTAGTCATACGTTGCTTCCACCCGCCACCGCCCTGCGAGCCACACCACTAAGAAGGCACGCGGGGCGGCATCGTGTTCTGCCACCACCTGCAGTCGCGCACACGCCGGGGCGGCACCATCTTCCCACCAGCGTTCTGCCACCGGCCACGGCCCAGCCCAAGCTGTCACGCGGCCTCGATAGCTACCCCAAGCGCAAGCAACAGGTGTACCACTGAGCACCACTTCGGCGGTGACGTACACGCCTGCCCCGTGGGCGTCGATAAGCTGAAAAGTGGCAGCGGGGTGTCGGGCGCGAGCAGGCAGCGGCCCAGGCAATGCCCCGTGCCAAGCTCCTGCTGCGGGACGCGTGGGGGCACGATCCTCGCCATACGGAATGAGCTCCACCCGCTCTGCAACTCCACGCCCACCTGCGGAAATCGGCTGGAGCACCGCATCTATCCCCAAGATTGACTGGACGCGGGCCACGACCTTACGCACAGACTCCGCCCGGTCATCCACACCACCCCACAGGGCCGTTCGATCAGGTTCACCGACCTCCAACGGATCGAGGATGAGTTCAATAATGCCGCCTTGCCCCTCGTCCTCGAGGTCTTCGGCCGCTGTCTCTCCAGCTAACCCCCGGGCGGTGAGCCAGCCATCCAACTGCCAGCGCACTCGATCCGCGGTGGCAGCCTCCGACAGCGGCTCCTGGGTACGCCACGTACGTTGCAGGGTTATTTCTTTCCCGCCCGATTCAATAACAGCGCTTACTCGCAGACGCTGGCACACCACGCCCGCAGCGTGCAGCGTCGCATGTAGCTTCGCCGCCAAGCCCCGCGCCACGAAGGCTGCGGCGTCCACCCGATTAATTGGCTCCTCTGGAACAATGCTCACTTCCAGCGAAGGACCAGTCCACGGAGGCGCAACTTTCCGTACCCGCAAGCCCCGTGCAATATGCATAATCCGCGCCCCGGCAGCCCCGAAGCGCGTAACAACACTGCTGGTGGGCAGCTGGGCGATATCCCCTAGCTCAGACAAACCCAACGCTAAGAGAGCTTCCACCGTATCGCGGTCGCACCCGAGCGATTCCTCCGCGAGCAGCAGCTTGGTCGGCTGCCCCGCCAGAAAGTCAGTGTTGCCACCGGGCGGGACGATCTGTTCACTGCGTGCAGCTAACACTGCCGTCTCAATGTTGTCTGCTATCCCTATCGCACAGTCCACGCCCTTAAGGGATGCCGCATCCAGCACCAGCTGCGCAGCCTTTTCTTCCCCACCGTGAAATCGCGCCGCCGCGCCCGCGTCCACTACCGCCAATCCTGGGCGCAAGACCTCGATGCTGGCTACCACACTGTCCAGCTCCTGCACCACCGATTCAAAGACACGGGCGTCTCGCTCCTCGTCGCGTTCCACCAAGCGCAACGAAGCCGCCAACGCTTGGGCCTGACGAGCCCGCATACCGCGCTTCACCCCGTGCGCCCGCGCTTGCGCCGAGCAGGCCCATACGCGGTGCGCATGCACCACTGCCAATTCCCGCGCGGTATCTCCTTCCAGTCGCACCGCGTGCACGGGCCAATCCGGAAACCACAGCACCATAAAACGCATCTAGACCACCTTGAGCTGCGGGCGCCCACCGCTTATCGACGCCTCCCGTTCCGGCACCACTCCCACAGGCAGTGTTATTCGGGCCGTAGCTAATCCCTTTTGTTGCACCCGAATATCCAGCTCCACACCGCGTATCCGACCACTCCCCTTGCCAATACCGTGGTATCTTTTCACCTCCGCGCCTATCGTCACTGCGGGGGACGCCACCGTGGCATTCACCAACACCAGCCCAGCACGGCCAGCACGGACCTTAGCCAGCAGGGGGCGAGCCCGCACTGGCGATAGCTCGAGGGCGTCTTCGCTGCGATATAGCACCAGGTCCATCCCTTCACACAGGACAGCCGCAGTGTTCAGGGGCTCTATTCCCGGATAGGGCACGCTGATCAAATGTGCTAATTTTCCGCCGGATTCCGCCACCTGGGCGAGCAGCAAATCTGGCCAGCCCACCACCGCAGCATAGCCACCCTCCTGTGTAAGCGTTGCCAACAACTCAACCACCAGCACCGAGCAATCCTGAACGTGGATAACAGACCGTTTAGGCAGGCCACCACCCTGCAATACTGCACCAAGCCGCCCTGGAACCGGAATCACATCCTCGGTGACCACCGGTTCTGGTGCGGTTGCACCCAGCTGCTCCATGCGCGCTCGAAGCATAGCGATGCGATCCTGCCTACCCAATGTAGACAGATCCACCTCCGCCATTTTTCGAACACTAGTTCCCGACATGTGTTCTAGTAAACCGCACCGCCCTCGCTGCCGTCAAGACAATCTAAAGCGGGAGCTCTTCGACCCTAAAAATGCTTGACGGCCTAAACTTGACAGCCTAAAAAGTTGCGCAAAGCAATACGAAAAAGAAAAGCAAGCTCTGGAGACTAATCCAAGTCCCGATCATGCGCCCAACGGGTTAGAGCATGCCGGTTGGACTGCTGAGTCTTGCGCAAAATGTTCGAGGAATGCGTCTCAACGGTCTTGACCGATATAAACAGCTCCGCAGCGATTTCTTTATAGGTATAGCCCCGGGCCAGCAACCGCAACACCTCTAGCTCCCGGCGCGTAAGCGCATCGATAGCCGGATCTGCAGGCGACGCGGGCGTATCTTCCACCACGCCCGCGCCCGCGGCAGCGTCGGGGCGCGCAAACGCGTCAAGGACAAAACCAGCCAACCGGGGCGAAAAGACGGCGTCGTCATCAGCGACCCGCTGCACTGCAGCGACCAGCTCCGGGCCAGAGATCGTCTTAGTCACATACCCGCGGGCACCAGCACGAATCACGGAGATGACATCCTCAGCGGCATCAGACACGGACAGTGCGAGGAATTTTGGCCCGGGGACCACCCCGGCGATAACAGCTTGGCCTCCCCCGTCCGGCATATGCACATCAAGCAGGACTACATCGGGGGCGGTGGCGTTGATTCCGGCAATCGCATCAGCGACGCCACCTGCCTCGCCAACGATGTCCACCGAGTCAGAAATCTCCGCCCGGACACCAGAGCGGAAAACGGAGTGGTCATCGACAAGAAAGACGCGGATCATGCTTCCAAGCTTAGTGGCATACTAATGTGCACTTCAGTACCAGCACCAGGGGCAGTTTTCACCTGCACAGAGCCACCTGCGCGTTCTACCCGGCCGTGGATCGATTCCGCCAGCCCGTGCCGAGACGGATCTACAGCGGCCGGATCAAAGCCCACGCCACGATCGCGCACAAAGATGTCTAGCTGCCCGGCCAGCGCCTCCCCGTAGACGTCAACCGTTTGCTGGCCCGAGTGTTTCGCGGCATTGACCATCGCCTCGCGAGCCGCCATGACTCCGGCCTGGGCTACGTCGTCAAGCGGGCAATCGGCCCCGACGACCACGGGAGAGATCCGTACGCCAAACATGTCCTCCACTTCACCGCACGCAAGCTCAATGGCTTTAAATACCGTGGAGGCTCCACCAGACATGCTGTCTTGGGTGCCAAAAAGCCACTGGCGAAGTTCGCGCTCCTGCCCGCGAGCAAGTCGAGCAACCTCGGCGGAGTTCTCCGAGCGCTTCTGAATCAGCGCGAGCGTTTGCAGCACCGAATCGTGCAGGCGGGAAGCGATTTCCGCCCGTTCATCCGCTTTGGCCTTAGCCTCGCGTTCTTCATTCAAACGCTGCCACATACGCACCACCAGTGGCACAGCCAGCACCGCTGCTCCCGCCAACGTCAGCAGCACGGAGGCGAGGGTGGCGGCAAACATCGCCGGAGAGGTCCAATTCACGGTGACAAAGACGATGCCGGTCAGCACCAATGCGGTGCCCGTAGCAATCCCCAGCAAGCTCCGCGGCCGGGTCAGCGAATCTAAGCCCTGGTCATAGCCGCGCCACAGGACCAGCGCACCAATCCCCACCACCACGATCGACAGCAGGTCTGCCCCACGGAAGCCGGTGACCAAAGCGATCGATAAGAAGGCACCCACAATGCCCAGCACCACCAGGCCGAAGTTCCCCAGCCGGGAGAGCTTCGGCAGCCGCCCGCTTTTCGACGTCCGGCTTTCTACCTCAGCAAAAACCAGTTCCGCTGCTTCATTTTGCGCATCCGTTCCTGCTTTAGTAAAAATCCACATCAACATGTAGAACCACAGCCCCATTCCCCCAAGAATGGCGCTGAACAACAGCGCAATACGCACGAGGAAAGGGCTAGTATGCAACTGCACCGCTAGTCCTGAGGCCACGCCGCCTACCACGCGCTGGGGCTTAGGCCGGTAGAACACCGGGTACAAAGCAGAAGAACTCATGCGTCTAATAGTGTCACGCACAGGGGCTAGCCGGCATCAGGGCAACCCCTGAGCTGACCCTGATCTTTGCTAAGCTGCCAAAAATCAGGACAAACCCCGATGTATTTACTGCGCTGCGCCGACACAATGAAATTATGACCACGAACACGCCCTCCACCAGCAATTTCCAACAGACTTTGAAGGATATGTGGGATACGCGCCCGCCGCGCATCCCGAAAGATCAAGGTGGCGATTCCCACGTCGCCGGTGTTTGCGAAGGCCTCGGCGCTAGGTTTCAACTCGACCCGACGATCTTCCGCGTTATCTTCGTCATTAGCGGTCTGTTTGGTGGTGGCATCGCCGTGTATTTCCTTGCCTGGATGATTATGCCCCGCTATTCGCTCCCGCTTTCTCCCCTGGAAGCCATTAGCAAACCGGAGGGCAAGCAACACAAAAAGGAACGCGAACTGGGCTGGTGGCTCGTGGTAGGCACCGTGATCTTCTGGTCCTCCTCCTTTTCTTACGACACTAGCTACATCTCCAGTTCTTCCCTGGTAGCGACCGCGCTAGCCTGCGTGGCTTGGTATTTTCTCCACTTGTCCAAGCCGGTCCCGCCGGCCGGATTGCTGGTCAACCAAGCCGGGGAGCCTGGCCCCGATTTCTCTAGCCTGCATCCGATGCCGGGATTCGCGCACCCCTACGTCCGCACTACCCCGCCGGATTGGGATCCTCTCGGGGTAGCCCCGTTTGCTTGGCATCTGCCAGAGCCAGGGCCTGCGCCAGCACCGAAGAAGCAATCTAACGGCTGGCGCTGGGTGTTGGGCCTAGCTGGTGCTGGCGCAGCGGTAGTAATATTCCTCGCGGCCACCAACCAGGATGCTGAACCGATCCACCCTGCCGGAGACTTCGCACAAACCATCACAAAGGAATCCGAACTACAAGACACCTACGACTTTGGCGTCGGCAACGCGGACCTGGATTTTTCCAATCTTGCGCCGCTGACCGATGAACGTACCGTCAACATCGACACTGGTGTTGGCAATGTGGATATCTACCTGCCAAAACACAACCCAGTGAAGCTGGAATGCGACACCGGCGTGGGCAACTCCAACTGCGTCTCCGGTACCTACCACACCGATGCGGACGGCAAGCTACTCACCATCCACGTCGATCACGGCGTAGGAAACGTCACGATCCACAACTAATAAGCTAGACAGCCCGCCGCATGAGGGCGTCGAAAAGCTTGTCCGGCAGCACTGCATGAGCCGCGACCAAGGCCCGCGCACCGCGACCCACCAGGTAGCGAGTGCGCGGCTTTTTCGCTTCCACTGCCTGCACAATCGCCTTAACGACGACCTCCGGCCCCGAAATGAAAGAGCCCGCATAGAGCTTCCGCATGCCCCGCGCAGCCCGCTTCGCCTCCGATCCATACGCGCCTGCGGCAGAGGATTTCTCCAGGTTGTCAGCCGCGATGCTCCCCCACGGTGTCTTGATGGCGCTGGGTTCGATAAGGACTACGTCGATGCCGTGCACTGCGGTTTCCATGCGCAGACCATCGCTGAGCGCCTCGACGGCGTATTTCGAGGCGTGATACCAATTGCCGAAGTACGAGACAAATTTTCCGCCCATCGACGAGACATTGATGATCCGACCGGCACCCTGCTCACGCATCCCAGGCAATACGGCTTTAGTCATTTCCACCAGGCCAAAGA
The DNA here is from genome assembly GCA_032468405.1 of Staphylococcus chromogenes. Classification (GTDB taxonomy): domain Bacteria; phylum Actinomycetota; class Actinomycetes; order Mycobacteriales; family Mycobacteriaceae; genus Corynebacterium. Next base: position 230,161 of record JAUDUO010000003.1, on the reverse strand, counting down.
CGTTGACATCGAACTGCTTGCGAGCTGCTGCAAGGGATACATCCTCGAGCGCGCCGAACTCGCCATACCCGGCATTATTGATGAGCACATCGATGCGCCCACCCTGTTCCTGGACGGATGTCACCGCCTGCTGGATAGACTCAGCGCTGGTCACATCCAATTCAATTGGCACAATGCCGAAATCTCGAAGTGTTTCCAGCTTGTTCATGCTGCGCGCCGCGGCGAACACTAAATGCCCGCGCAAGGCGAGGGCCTTAGCGACGTCGAAACCAATTCCGGAGCTGGCGCCGGTAATGAGGATTGTTGACATGCTCCCGAGTGTAGTTATGCTGCCACAGCACCGTTTGAATTGATGTCTGCAGAGAAAACGCCCCGATTCTTTCACTAGCGCCCCAATGCTCCAATTGCGATGACATTCACGCCATCGGGTCGCCGATAGGACATTCCCCCACCCGTGATGACAAGAAGTATTGGCGGTTCCACCATCACTGAAGCGAATTTCTGCAAGCTTGTTACTGCCTGGTCCACAACCGAGGGATGATGGCCGAGTTTAACTTCGATGAGGATCTGTCGGTTATCAACAATCGCAATGGCATCTACTTCGTTACCATTCCCCAATCGAGCGTGATATACCGGCGAGTTGGTAAGAGCATTCAGCTCGTGCACTACAAAAGATTCAAATAGTTGACCGAAATAGGGCAAATCATTCAGTAGGTCTGCTGGCCGCTTCTGCATCGCTGCAACCGCCAAAGCTGGGTCAGCAAGATGCCTCTTCGGGGCTTTTCGAAGGGGTGCCCGAGAGCGAATCGATTCAGACCACGCCAACTGATCTTGGCTAATAAAAATTCGTTGCAACGCAGACTGGAAATCCAGGACAGTGTCCCGAGAAAGTTCGGCGTCGCTCGCGATAGCAGTCGTAGACATTTCGGTACCAACACCACGCGCCAAGGACCTCATAATACGCATCACACGTGCTGGATCACGACGAACGCCATCAGGCGTCGTTATGTCCAATTCCGCAATCGTCCGAACGTAATCACGAAGGTTAGCTTGCGCATCTTTGATCGTTAAGTTGCGGAAAGCAGGCCAACCGCCTCGGCACATTCTTTCCGCAAGCTCAGGCATTGACAGCTCCGATACTCCCGCACGCGGCGGTCGTCCTTTTGCCAATTCAGAAAGGGAAACTTCTCCAGTGGACTCCCCAGACTCAGAAAGCGTCATCGTGTGCATTATCAGTCGGGAAAAACGCCCAGTTCCCGAGTGTCGTTGAGCAGCTTCCGACGGAGCAGTCGATCCCGTGAGAATACACTGCCCCCATCTTGCCTCTGACATCAATCTCATGCCGAGCCACATCCCACAGTCTCGGCTGAGCCTGCCATTCATCAAGCAGTCGCGGCGTTGCTCCTTGAAGCACCTGAGTGGGATCGATTCCCATGGAGATTTCCACATTTGGATCCACGTCAACCTTGACTTCGCTAGCAGCTCGCTGACGTGCTGTTTCTGTTTTCCCACAGCCTTTGGGGCCTTCAATAAGAAGGCCCCCGGTTCGATTGAGCGCATCCGCAACGAGAACGTCTGCAAGGCGCGGTATATACCCTGGTGAATCCACCTATTGTTCCCTCCACTCGACACTTTGAGTTCCTTTTACTCGACACTTTGTGGTTTCAGCGTCTTAGCGTCGCTTAGAAAACCAAAGCCGCCTTCCCTTCGCACAAGCGAAAAAGGAAGGCGGCTTATCAGCTAACAAACGGGGATTACTCCCATTCGATGGTTCCCGGTGGCTTGGAAGTGCAGTCCAGCACGACGCGGTTAACATCAGGCACCTCGTTGGTGATGCGGGTGGAGATCTTCTCTAGGACGTCGTAAGGCAGGCGGGTCCAGTCGGCGGTCATAGCATCCTCGGAGGACACTGGACGCAGCACGATTGGGTGACCGTAGGTCCGGCCATCGCCTTGGACGCCAACAGAGCGGACGTCGGCAAGCAGCACGACTGGGCACTGCCAGATCTCGCTGTCCAGACCAGCTGCAGTCAGTTCGGTACGCGCGATGAGGTCAGCTGCGCGCAGGGTCTCCAGGCGCTCCTCGGTGACCTCGCCGATGATGCGGATACCAAGGCCCGGGCCTGGGAATGGCTGGCGGTTCACGATCTCTTCCGGTAGGCCAAGCTCGCGACCAACAGCGCGGACTTCGTCCTTGAACAGCAGGCGCAATGGCTCGACGAGTTCGAATTCGACATCGTCAGGCAGGCCACCAACGTTGTGGTGGGACTTAATGTTCGCGGTACCTGCGCCACCGCCGGACTCGACCACGTCTGGGTACAGCGTGCCCTGGACGAGGAAGCCGACTTCTTGCCCCTCGAGGACGGAAGCGACGGCACGCTCGAAGGAGCGAATGAATTCGGCACCAATTGCCTTGCGCTTAGCTTCTGGCTCGGTGACGCCGGCAAGCTTTGCCAAGAAGGCGGCCCGCTCATCGACGGTCACCAGGCGGGCACCGGTTGCTGCCACGAAGTCGTTTTCTACCTGCTCGCGTTCACCCGCGCGCAGCAGGCCGTGGTCAACGAAGACGCAGGTCAGGCGGTCGCCGATAGCGCGCTGTACCAACGCAGCGGCGACTGCGGAGTCGACGCCACCGGACAGGCCACAAATGGCGCGGCCCTCAGGGCCGATCTGTGCGCGCACCGCTTCGACGAGTTCTTCGGCAATGTTCGCAGCGGTCCAGTTCTGCTCCAGGCCGGCAACCCCGGTGAGGAATCGCTCGAGAACCTGCTGGCCATGCGGGCTATGCAGCACCTCTGGGTGGTACTGGACACCAGCCATGCGCTTGTCTAAGCACTCAAACGCCGCGACCGGTGCGCCCGCGGAGGTAGCCACAACGGTAAAGCCTTCCGGAGCAACTGAAACGGCATCGCCGTGGGACATCCACACCTTGTGAGTCTCCTCAAGGCCAGCGTGCAGCACGCCGCCGCTCACAGACATGTCGGTTCGGCCGTATTCACGGTTACCGGTGTTGGCAACAGTACCGCCGAGGGCGTGCGTCATCGCCTGGAAGCCATAGCAAATGCCGAAAACTGGCAAGCCCAGCTCAAGCACTGCAGGGTCAAGAGCGGGGGCGCCATCGGCGTAAACAGACGAAGGGCCACCGGAAAGGATCAGAGCAGCTGGGTTTTTAGCCTTGATTTCTTCGACGGTGGCGGTGTGTGGAACTACTTCGGAGTAAATCCGCGCTTCGCGAACGCGACGCGCGATGAGCTGTGCGTATTGCGCGCCGAAGTCCACGACGAGTACTGGGCGATGAGTCTGTGAAGTCACGCCCCACATCTTAGCAGGCCATTTTCCCCTTAAGTCCCTTAAGATACGTGCACGTGTGGCAAGCGGTTCTTCCCGGCATAACGGCGTCGCAACACCTCATGCACCACAACTGCAGTGCGTCCTTTGCCGATGACGAGGTAGCGAAGGGTATCCCAAATTGGATTTCCTGGGGACCACTCAAAGTACAAATCCATTTCCACATCAGAGTGATCGTAAATGTCTGAGGCCACGGCGGCGATGGCATTGGGAATAGCCGATGCCTCAACCCGTAACACCGATGCATCCCCTACCGCGCAGCCCTTAATTTCCAGCGGCGAGTAAAACTCACTAGCGTCACGCAAACATACTTCCAGGAAGATCAGCGGCTGCGATTCCGGAATGCGATTGCGCGTCCGAATCTCGCGTTCTTTGTATTCGTAATCTTCGACGGTGGTGGTCAGGTTGGAGTGCGCGACAATGGCGAGGCGTCGGCCGGCAGTTGCGGCATCGATCATGTGCTGCGCATTCTTATCAAACCGTATGGATGCCGACCGGATCTCAAAGCTCCGGCTGACGCGAGAGAACAACGAAGCCAACAGGATGCCCACAATAAAGTAGCCGGCTACGTGCAGGCCTTCTGGGCGTTCGACCATATTCGTCAGCGTCGTTGCCACAAAAACCGCAGTCACTGCAGCAAAGAAAAGCATCCGTCCGTGTTGCTTCTGGTGACGCGCAGACAGGGTAACCGCCAGCGCACCCGACGTCAGTAAGACCAAGACGCCAGTGGCGTACGCACCAGATTGCTTTTCGACGCTGGCGCGAAACACCACGGTGATAAAAATCGCGATAACGGCCACGATCAACACCATGGGGCGAGGTCGAGCCACCCAGGACGGGGCCATGCCGAACCGAGGGAGATACCGGGGGATCAAATTGAGAATTCCAGCCATGGCGGACGCACCAGCGAACCAAAGGATAGCCACCGTAACTACGTCGTAGACGGCTCCAAACGCCGAGCCAAGCTCGTTGTAGGCAACGAAGGCTAGGGCGCGGCCGTCGGCAAGGCCTCCTGGCTGCGCGGCTTCGGCAGGGATGAGCAGCGTCACTACCAGGGAGGACGTAATCAGGTAAAGACTCATGATCGCTGCTGCAGTGAGTAGTAACTTTTTGCCACCGGCGGCTTGCTCGGCGCGGGAATTTCCAGAAATTTGCGGGATAACCGAAACACCGGTTTCAAAACCAGACAGGCCGAGGGCAATCTTCGGGAACACAGTCAAGGCGAGTAGGAGCATGCCTCGGGGGTCCGGATACGTCATAGTCAAACGATGTGCCCAGTGTTGCACGAGCTCTGGATTCATCGCGATTGTCATCAGACCGCGCCCGATCACCAACGCGTTGAGCAACAAGTATGAGCTGACCAGTAGCACGGAGATAGAAATGGCCTCGGAAAATCCCTTGTAAAACACTGCAGCTAGGCAGAGCAGCATGAAGGCAGTCAGCGGTATGGACCAAACAGATTCGGTGGAATGCAAGATGTGTGCTGAAGCGTCAGCTGCGGACAACGTCATCGTGATCATGAAGTCGGTAGCTGCGAAGCCGAGGAGGATCAGGATGGCAACTTTGCCCTTCCAGCCTGGAATAAATCGGGACAGCACCGCGATGGATCCCTGGCCACCGGGGGACTCGGTGGCGATACGCCGGTAGACTGGGACAGCCCCCAGCATGGTCACCGCCACCAGCACAATCGTCGCAAGTGGCGCGAGTACACCAGCTGCGGCCAGAGCGATGCCGGGCTGGTAGCCGAGCGTGGAGTAGTAATCGACGCCGGACAGACACATGACCTTCCACCAAGGGTGGCGGGAGGACTTTCGGACCGATTTCGGTTCCGTGATCTTAATTGACACCAGAGCATTTTTACTCTCGGTTTTGAGGTTATTCCAAGCCCTGACGAGAATTATTCACGTGGTGAAAAACACGTAGAGCCCGCCGAGAATTATTCTTCGACGGGCTCTCGCACACCTAAGCGCAACTGCTAGTTCGAACGCAAGGTCAATGCGACTTTTTGGAAGCTCTTGAGGTTGGTGTAGCCGCACTTAGCCATCGCCCGCTTCAGGCCGCCAACAAAGTTGAGGTTGCCGAAGGCGTCCGTCGATGGGCCGTGCAGCACAACTTCCAGAGATGGCCGTTCAGCTTCAAACAATGGCGTCTCAAACACACCGCGTGGGAAGCGCGGGTGCGCTGCTACGGATGGCCAATAGCAGCCCTGTCCCCCAGCCTCAGCTGCGGAAGCTAGCGGGCTACCAAGCGCGACGGCATCCGCACCACAAGCAATTGCCTTAACGACGTCACCCGAGGTCTGCAATTCCCCGGAGTCTGCGATGATGTGGACGTAGCGCCCACCCGTTTCATCGAGGTAGTCCCGTCGAGCAGCGGCAGCATCGGCGATGGCGGTGGCCATTGGCGATTCAATGCCCAGCGCATAAGAGTTTGTATTGGTTCCGCCACCGACGATCACGCCGGCCGCACCGGTGCGCATCAGGTGGATTGCCGTGGTGTAGTCTGCTACGCCACCTGCGATAACCGGCACGTCAAGCGAGCCGATGAACTCCTTGAGGTTCAGCGCCTCGCCATCGGATTGCACGTATTCAGCGGAAATCATGGTGCCCTGAATGATCAGCAGCTCTGCGCCAGCCTTGATCACTACTGGGGCCAGCTCACGGGCCCGCTGAGGCGATACTCGCACCGCTACGGTCGCGCCTGAAGCTCGGACTTCTGCGATGCGCTCGGAAAGCAACTCGAGGTCAAGTGGCGCAGCGTGCAGCTCTTGCAGGACCGAAATTGCTTTGGAATTCAGCAGATCCACCGATGCCGCTTCCCCTTGGGCAGCTTCTACGACCTTAGCCAGCGCCCCTTCCAGGTCTGCGTGGCGTCCCCACAGCCCTTCAGCGTTGATGACGCCCAAACCGCCCTGTTTATCCATCTCAATGATGAATTCTGGGGTGGCCAGCGCGTCAGTTGGGTGGGACATCACGGGGATGTTGAACGTGTATGCGTCAATGTTCCACGTCGTGTCTACTTCTTTGGAGGATCGAGTGCGTCGCGACGGAATAATCGCTACGTCATCCAGCGTGTAGGTGCGACGTGCTTCTCGGCCAATGCCGATTTCGACGATGTCTCGCATGGGAGAATACCTTCTAGCGCATGTAGTAGTTAGGAGCTTCGACAGTCATCTGGATGTCGTGCGGATGCGATTCACGCAGGCCGGCAGCGGTGATCTGAACGAAACGGGCGTTTTGCAAATCTTCGATGGTCGCCGAACCGGTGTAACCCATCGCTGCACGCAGACCACCAACGAGCTGGTGCAGGATCGTGTCGATGGAACCGCGGAATGGAACGCGACCTTCGATGCCTTCTGGAACGAGCTTTTCTTCGCTCTTCACATCTGCCTGGAAGTAACGGTCCTTGGAGTAGGATCGCTTTTCGCCGGTCAGGCCACGGCCCTGCATGGCGCCCAGGGATCCCATGCCACGGTACATCTTGTACTGCTTGCCGTTGACCACAGTGATTTCACCTGGGGCCTCGGCGGTACCTGCGAGCATGGAGCCGAGCATGACGGTGGATGCACCGGCTGCCAGAGCCTTAGCGATGTCACCGGAGAACTGCATGCCTCCGTCGGCAATGATTGGCACGCCAGCCTTTTTGGCGGCAGCTGCGGCTTCCATAATCGCGGTGATCTGCGGTGCGCCTACGCCAGCCACGACGCGGGTGGTGCAGATGGAGCCTGGGCCGATACCGACCTTGATGGCGTCCGCGCCAGCGTCGATCATGGCCTGAGCTGCCCCGCGGGTGGCCAGGTTGCCGCCGATGATCTGGACTCGATCACCGAAGCCCTGCTTTACGCGGGAGACCATGTCAAGCACACCCTTGTTGTGCGCGTGAGCGGTATCGACGATGAGGACGTCCACGCCGGCGTCGACAAGCGCTCCGGCTCGGTTCCAGGAATCCTCACCAGTACCGATGCCTGCGCCTACCAGCAAGCGACCAGAAGCGTCCTTGGAGGAGTCAGGGTACATCTCGGTCTTCACAAAGTCCTTGACCGTGATCAGGCCAACGAGCTTGCCGTCCTTAGCCACGATTGGCAGCTTCTCCACCTTGTTGCTGGACAGCAGGCTGAGTGCTTCTTCCTTGGATACGCCCTCTTCAGCCACAACGAGTGGCATCTGGGTCATTACTTCGGCGACCTTACGCTGCATGTCGTGTTCGAAGCGCATGTCGCGGTTGGTGCAAATACCCACGAGCTTGCCGTCGTTGTCTACTACCGGCAGACCCGAAATGCGGTAGCGAGCGCACAGCGCATCAACGTCACCGATGGTCATGTCAGGGGTACAGGTAATTGGGTTGGTGACCATGCCGGATTCGGAGCGCTTAACGATCTCAACCTGTTGCGCCTGGTCCTCAACGGAGAGGTTGCGGTGCAGCACACCCATGCCACCCTGGCGTGCCATGGCAATCGCCATCCGTGCCTCGGTGACGGTATCCATTGCTGCAGACAGGATCGGGGTCTTCAGACGAATTTCTCGTGTCAGCTGGCTGGAGGTGTTAACTTCGCTCGGAATGACGTTAGATTCCTCTGGAATCAGCAGGACATCATCGAAGGTCAGGCCGACAAGGGCAACCTTATTTGGGTCATCGCCACCTGTGGAAACGCGGTTTTCAGTCATGGACTCCATCCTCCTACGAGCTTGGTGCTTTGCGAAATTTGCGCAGTTTGTTTCCTACAGTAGTGCTTTTCAAGCCAGACGGATAATCTGCCTGCGTCAATGTCTGCCACCATAGGTTGCTACTCCACCGCTTTGCCCAATAGAGTTTGGGGGGTGAACTTCGATGGAATGATGCCTCGCGATCCTTTTGCGGACGACCCTAACGACCCAGCGTCGTTTTTGGAGCCCGACGAGCCGATGCCGCCTCTCACCGTTGAAGAGCGCGCCCAGATCTTGGAAGATCTAACCCTCTTGGAGAGATTTCGTGCAGCTCTCGAGCCTCGCGGTATCGACGGAATATTCTTCTTTTGCGAAGACTGCGCGGAAAACCACTTCTACGATTGGTCAATCATGCACGACAACATGCTTTCCATGCTGTCAAATGACCAAACTCCGGTACACGAACCTTCTGCATCCCCCGACCCCAACCGCTATGTGCCGTGGGATTACTGCCTCGGCTACCTGGACGGCTTAGAAGCTAGGTAGAACGAAAGCGCGGAACGAAGGATCTTCTCCTTCACCCCGCGCTTTTAAGAAAGTAGGCTCCGCCCCCGAAACTACTGCGGGTTTCCGCTAGAGCGTTCTGGGGATTCCGTCGGCTTCGGCGTTGCCGTTTCCGCCGCCGGCTCTGGAGTAGCGGTAACAGGAGCCGGAGCTGCAGGAACTCGGGTGACAGCAGGTTCCTTGATCACCGTGACAGTTACTGTGGACACCTCTGTCTGAACCACAGTTCGGGTCACTGAGTCACGTGGCGATGGCGCAGAAGTAGTAGGCTCGGAGGTCTTTTCAGGAGTAACCGTGCTGGTCGTGGTGTGTGGTGCAGCGCTTTCTACCACTGTGGTTGGCACCTGAACCGTGCGAGCCTCCAGTTCCGCGATTGCGCGCTGAGTGGAAGCGCGGTCACGTGCGTTTACCGCATCTGCCAAGGCACGCGCGCGGTCGAGCAACTGCAGCGCACCTTCGACATCACCTTGGGCATGTCGCTGGTCTACTTCTTGCAAGGCGCTGGCGAGGTCAACCACCGCCGCGTGCTCGCCAAACAGGGCAGTCTTTGCATTCCACAGCGGGGAATCCGGCCCGGCGTTGTAAATAGCGCCGCCGCCTCCAGCGATTACCAGCGTGGCCGCTGCCGCACCAACCAGGCCAGACATCAGCGGGCTGACGCCACGGCGCTTACGTGCGCGTCGAGAAGCGAGCTCGTCGACCTCAGCTGGCATCAGTTCGTCGATGCTCGGGGCAGGCGGGATCGGAGCGTTCACCTCGTGGTGAAGCTCTAGGATGAGCTGCGCAAGGGGATCTTTGCCCTCGGAGGGGTCTACGCCTCGCGCGAGATCATCGAGAAACGCGTCAGCGCCAAACAGCTCGTTGAACTGCTTGTTGCTGTCGTTTCCGTCACGACGATCGGTCATGATTCTTCCTGCCCATTCACTTGCTTCCGAAGTGCCGCGAGAGCTCGGTGTTGAGCGACTCGGACGGCACCTGGAGTACTGCCTACAATTTCAGCGGTTTCTTCCGCCGAAAGACCCACGAACACCCGGAGGGTAACAATTTCGCGTGCCTTCTCACCTAATGAATCGAGAAGTTTTATGACTCTGTTACTTCCATCGCTGACCAGCGCAAACTCTTCCGGAGATTCGTGATCCACCGGAGAATCTGGCACATCATCGGTAGGATTAGACAAGTCTCTCGCGAAGCTACGATGCGCATCGGCGACCTTATTTGACGCGATGCCGTAGACAAAAGCCATGAACGGGCGCCCTCGGTCCACATAATTGCTTATCGACGTAGCTACTGCCAGCAGAACTTCCTGAGTGACATCGTCCGATGTTGGGTGCCGACCACCGCTGACACGTGCACGGGTGTAGCGAAGAACTGGCGGATGAATGATTTCGATGATTCGCTGCAGCGCCCGCCGGTCACCACCGGCAGCCTGTGGAACTAGCTCTGCCAGCTCGCGCTCAGAATCGTTCACCTACATGCCTCTCATCAACCTTGGCCCAGGTGTGCCACCCCCAACGAATCTTTTTCCACAACTGCTGGGAGCTGGTGCCAAGGCGCCTATCTGTCAATTTTAACCGGTCAACCCTATAACCGAACAAACAAGCAACAATTGTTGCTCATTTTCATTCAAAGTACGAAATCGGCGCGCAGGCCGTCATCAAATCGTTATCAATCCCCTCAAATGTTACAGCAACCCTTTTCGAAAGAAAAAGTTCATCAATAGTTAATCTTCCATGGTTCTCGCAGGTGACAGGCCCCAGCGACATTCCCAATCACCCCAATGCCACATTTCGGCCACAATTGCGCAACCGTATGTTAACCATCGTCCTCAACACTGAGTCTCGCTTGAATGACCGACTACAAGGAGGACCCCTTGCCGCAGCCAAGCCAGCTTCCCGGCCCGAACGCAGACTTTTGGGATTGGCAGCTCCACGGTTCTTGCCGAGGCGAAGACTCTGCAGTCTTCTTCCACCCAGACGGTGAGCGTGGCCGCGCTCGCGCGCAGCGCGAATCCCGCGCCAAGGCCATCTGCCGCGAATGCCCAGTAATGCTGCAGTGCCGGGCACACGCCCTGGAAGTTGCCGAGCCCTACGGCATCTGGGGTGGCCTGAGCGAATCTGAGCGCGATGTCCTCCTGCGCCCACGCCGCGGCAACCGCAGCCGCCGCATGGTGGTCTAGCCCCCATCGATGGTTCACCTTAAAGCTGGATTTTGACCGGACAAGCCCGGGCAGACTCCAGCTTTTTCATAGGTGCCCGAAAAGACTCGAACTGATGGCCTAAGCTTTTTGACAGATGCTGACGAAACATCAACGGCTCCAATAGCGTCACAAAAACTACTTCGGGATAGTAGGAGAATAGGTGCGACGCAAAATAACGTTGATGGTAGCTACCTGCTTCACATCCATGTTTCTTTTTGGCTGTGGAAACGATGTCCAAACCAAATGGATCGGACAAGTGGCAATCAAAAAGGTGAGTAACGATAGGGTGGCTGTCCTGATAAATCCATGTGATGCCCCTTTGATGGATGTTAGATTTACCGCTACCTCACCGTCTCAGCGCTTCGGAAAGCTGATTCCACTCGATTCTCCACACACCTCGCCATTTGAATTGTCCTACTCTATCGATCCGAACGCCACCGATAGCCTCCCCATTTTCACGCGGAATATCGGTGAATTCCACATTTACGCAGTTGCGCCCAGTGCAGACACCAGAACCCGCTCAGTTCATGCCACAAGGGAGGAACTTCTCGCGCTAAAGGATGGAGAGCTGATCACTGGCAATCATCAGATTTCCAATATCGACAAGTTCACCAATTGCCAAACCAGGTTCAAGAACTAGGTGAATCAAGAACGGAGCACGCTCATGTATCAAACATAAGCGTGCTCCGTGGCGCTTTTCTTAACTAGTGGTGGTGATGATGATGCCCGTGGCCGTGAGCGTCGTTCTGCTCCGGCTCAGCTGGCTTCTCCACAACGCTAGCCTCAGTGGTGAGCACCATGCGGGCGACCGATGCGGCGTTGACCACTGCGGAGTGGGTCACCTTCACCGGGTCGATGATGCCCTGCTCAAGCAGGTTGCCGTACTCGAGGGTGGCAGCGTTGAAACCCTCGCCGTTGCCGAGTTCGGCGATCTTGGAGACCACCACGGCGCCGTCGAGACCAGCATTGGCTGCGATCCAGTAGGCAGGCTTCACCAGCGCGCGGGACAGCGCGAGGACACCAATCTTGGCGTCGCCGTCGAACTGTTCGGCAAAGGTGCGCAGCTCAGATGCGATCTGGACCAATACGGAGCCGCCGCCAGCGATAACGCCTTCCTGAGCAGCTGCGCGGGCTGCGTTGATGGCGTCCTCGACGCGGAGCTTGCGCTCGTTGACTTCGGTCTCGGTAGCTGCGCCGACCTTGATCACGGCAATGCCACCGGAGATCTTGGCCAGGCGCTCTTCCGCCTTTTCCTTGTCCCAGGTGGAGTCGGTGGACTCGATTTCGCGACGGATCTGCTCGCGACGAGCCTCCACGGCCTCCGCGGTACCAGCGCCATCAACGATGACAGTCTGGTCCTTGGTGACAGTGATGCGACGTGCTGCACCGAACACGGTCATGTCAACATCCTTGAGGTTGATGCCCACCTCAGGATCCACGACGGTACCAGCAGTAACCACAGCTAGATCATCCATGAAGGCCTTGCGACGGTCACCGAAGTACGGAGACTTCACAGCAACGACCTTCAGGGTCTTGCGGATGGAGTTAACCACCAGCATCTGCAGTGGCTCGCCCTCGATGTCCTCAGCGATGATGAGAACCTGCTTGCCGGACTCCACGATCTTTTCCAGCACTGGCAGGAAGTCAGGCAAGGAGGAGATCTTGTTGCGGACGAGGAGCACCAGGGCGTCGTCAAGCACTGCCTGCTGAGAGTCAACATCAGTGATGAAGTATGGGGACAGGAAGCCCTTTTCAAAGGACACGCCTTCAGTGACATCGAGAACAGTCTCCATGGACTGAGACTCCTCGACGGTCACGACGCCGTCCTTGCCCACCTTGTCCATCGCGCCGGCAACCATCTCGCCCACCTCGGCGTCGCGAGAAGAAACGGTGGCAACGTTGGCGATTTCCGCAGAAGAGGACACCTCAGCAGCACGCTCGAGCAGCAGCTCAACGACCTTTTCCGCACCAGCAGCAATACCCTTGTTTAGCTCCACCGGGTTCGCGCCAGCTGCGACGTTGCGTAGGCCTTCCTGCACCATTGCTTGTGCGAGCAGGGTTGCGGTGGTGGTGCCATCGCCAGCAATGTCGTTGGTCTTGACAGCCACGGACTTCACCAGCTGTGCGCCAAGGTTCTCGAATGGGTCATCCAGGTCGATCTCGCGAGCAATCGTCACGCCGTCGTTGGTGACGGTCGGGCCACCGAATGGCTTGTCCAGGACCACATTGCGGCCGCGTGGGCCAAGGGTGACCTTGACAGCATCAGCAAGCTGGTCAACGCCAGCTTGGATGCCAACACGGGCCTCCTGGTCAAATGCAATAAGCTTTGGCATACAAGCGCCTACTTCTCGATAACAGCGAGGACGTCACGCTGGGACAGGATGAGGTACTCCTGGCCCTGGTACTTGATCTCGGTTCCGCCGTACTTCGAGAAGATAACGACGTCGCCTTCCTTTACATCCATAGCGATACGCTCGCCCTTGTCATTGAAGCGCCCCTCACCCACAGCGACGACGGTTGCCTCCTGTGGCTTCTCCTTAGCGGAATCAGGGATGACCAGGCCGGATGCGGTGGTGGTCTCAGCTTCGTTGATCTGAACTACGATCTTGTCTTCCAACGGCTTGATGTTTGCCACTTGTGTTCTCCTTGATATGAGTAACTCTTGCAGAATGTGCCGGTTGTGATACCTGCACAGCCGTCGTCGCGGGTGAACAACTGTGTTTTACAACCTGCTAGCACTCTACCCTCGCGAGTGCCAGCACGCAACGATTGCGGGTGCTTAGCGACGTCCCCTCGGCAGCAACGCAAAAGCCGGCCCCAAAGGGCCGGCTTTTGCAAGGGAACTAGCGGTTCAGGTTCAGCACCGCACCGCGCCACAAGCTGTAATCTTCTGGCTCGTCTTCACGGTAATTACGCGCCGCACGAATGCCGTCATTAACGTGCTCGATTTCCGCCTCGGTGATATCAGTGCCATCAGCACCAACGAAAATTACTGGGCCGCAAATAGCGGAAGTAGGGTCGGTGAAGAAAGCAGAGTTTCCGGTAGCTGCCTCGTTCTTAGCCATAGAAGCCACTGGATTTGGCTCCGCCCCCTCAGCCTTAGCTTCGGAAGAATAGAGGGCGGCAAGAGTGCGACCATCTTCCTGGAAAGCAACCGAGACACGCTCGTTGTCCAGGCGACCCAGGAGCTGGGAAGCGTGCTCGATTTCGAACTCGATCTTACGGCTCGTCAGGTCCGGATTGACAAGGTAACCAGCGGTCATTTTTGTTCCTTTGAAGTGGAGACACAGATACGCCCATTAGCGTACCTGCACTCTGAGTATTCCGCTCGACGAAGCTTATCCAGCAGACAACGCCTGTGGAGCCTGTAGAGGGCCAGCTAACGTGGAAACGAGCCCACCTCGAAACTTGGACCTCGGAAGTCCCAAGATGACGATGTCCCAGCTTGTCGACGTTCCCCTGGGTTCCTGCAAACTCCGAGTTCGAGGGCCCGGGGTCACGAAGTATTACCGGCCCACTCCACTAAACCTGCGGGATCTCCACTTCCAAGGACGGGTCGCAACCTACCGACAACTCCGACGGCGAAAAGCCTTCGAAGACGCGCTGCGCGGCAAGCGCTGCAATCATCACACCGTTGTCGGTACACAGCTTGAAGCGCGGTACGCGCAATTCGATTCCGGTCGAGGCGCAACGTCGTGAAGCAAGCTCCCGCAGGCGCGAGTTAGCCGCAACGCCACCGCCGAGCAGTAGTACGGACGCGCCGACTTCCTTGCAGGCAGCGACCGCTTTCTTGGTCAGCGCATCACAGACGGCCTCTTGGAATGACGCGCAGACATCCTCGACCACGATCTGGCGCCCCTCGCGCTCGGCAGCCTCGACGTAACGGGCGACGGCGGTCTTGAGGCCAGAGAAGGAAAAGTCCAGGGAGCCGCGGAGGGCACGTGGGAAGTCGATGTTCGCCTCACCACGAGCGGCCAAGCGGTCAATGACTGGGCCGCCTGGGTAGCCCAACCCGAGCAGGCGAGCAACCTTGTCGTAGGCTTCGCCGGCGGCATCGTCAAGGGTGGCTCCGAGCTCGCGCATCGGCGCGCCCACGGAATCGACCTCAAGCAGCTGCGTATGCCCGCCGGAAACCAGCAGCGCGACCGAGTGCGGCAGCTTCTCTCCTTCCAAATTTGCGACCGCGACGTGTCCGCCCAGGTGATTCACGCCGTAGAACGGCACGCCCCAGGCGGCGGCATACGCCTTGGCAGCCGACGCCCCGACCAGTAGCGCACCCGCGAGACCTGGCCCCACGGTTGCAGCGACCACATCCGGCTTGTCAATCCCAGCCTCCGCGAGTGCTGCGCGCATCACCGGCTGCATCGCCTCCAAGTGCGCGCGGGAGGCGATCTCCGGCACGACACCGCCGAAGCGCGCGTGCTGCTCCATGGAGGAAGCGACCTGGTCAGCGAGAATTTCCACGTCGCCGGTTTTTCGGTTCAGGCGCACGATTCCGACACCTGTTTCATCGCAGGAGGATTCAATTCCGAGGATGATCATTGCTGCTCCTTGTTCTGCGCAACCGGCTGCGGCTCGCGCTTCATGGTGTACGCGTCTGCGCCCGACGGCTGATAGTAATTCTTGCGCAATCCCAACCGCAAGAAGCCATACTTCTCATACATAGTGATCGCAGGTTCGTTATCCGTGCGTACTTCGAGGAAAACCGGACCCCCATAGTGGTCAGCTGCGTGCATCAACTGATCCATGAGCTCCGCTCCGATTCCTTGGCGCTGGAACGCCGGATCCACACCGATCGTGTGAATCTCAAATTCCGGATCCTCAACGCTGCCCAACAGGGTAAGCCCCGCATAACCCACGAGCTTTCCATCCACTTCTATCCCTAGGTAGAAGTTGTTCGGCTGTGCGAGTTCCGCTTCGAAAGCGCGGGCCGGCCACGGGTCATCCCCTTCGAATAGCAACTTCTCAAGCTCTGCACACCGGAACGCATCCGCAGGTACGAGTTGCCTTACTTCCCAGTTCACAGCTGCACGTCCGGAATCGCGGAGCTCTTCGGCTTCGGTTTAGGTTCCTTCGCGTCCGGCCGCCGCAAGTACATCGGAATTAGAGGCCCGGGCTGTTCGCCCAACGAGGCAACCTGCACCAATGCCAGCGGAGTCGGGTACAAATCATGGGTGGCCTCGGGAAAGTGTTCCGCCAGGTTCGCAGGCGCATTCAGCTCGCCGCCCCGCGGCACCTGGTCATACGGGGTCACATGTGGCTCGCCGACCCGCTCCCCCGCATACCTCGCCCAATATGCTTCTCGACGCCGCGCGTCAATGGCCACAACCTTCTGTTCCGCCGGAATCTGCACGGCGATAGCGTCCAGGGAGCACACGCCGTGGACCGGAATCCCCAGGGCATCCCCGAAGGCCGCGGCAGTTGCCATGCCTACCCGTAAGCCCGTGAACGGCCCCGGGCCTGTGCCGACGACGATAGCGTGGATGTCCTGAAACGTCTTGCCAGCCTTGTTCAACGCGGCTTGCGTGGCCGGAACCAGCTGCTCATTGTGGTCGCGGCAGTTTACGAGGATGGTCTCCCCCAGCACTTCGTGGGTGTCGGAATCAACGACGCCTGCGACGACAGTAGGAGTGGCAGAATCAATTGTGAGTACAAGCACGGGTTCCATCGTAGTGGGTGGGCTAGTTACCAAGACATGTAGACAGGTTTCGTTTAAGATTCTGAGCAAGAGCCTACAAAACCGTGGAGGAAACCTGCCATGATGACTACCTTAAAAAAACTCGGAGCTACCTTAACCGTGGCAGCGACCTGCCTGTTCCTACCTGTGACCGCTCACGCGCAAACCGCATCGGCACCGGTTAATGCCGAAACAACCTCGGTGGCAGGCGATGCGTCCTTCATCCCGCCGTACGAACCAGACCACTACCGCCAGGTCGACACCAGTGACTGGGACTTCAACGAACCCGGAATGAACAAAAACAACATCGACAACCACGAACTAGAACGCACCCTCCCGAAAGACCTCGGCGACCCACAACCCGTCATCACCCCCGGCAAGATGCGCTCCGACCGCATCCCACTTCCCACCGGGATCACCAAAGAAGAAGCCGACAAAGCCGAAGTACAAGAAGCACGCGAAAAAGGCATCACCGCACCAGGCCAACCACCAATAATCCGCACCTTCGCAGCAGACAACTGCACCACCTACTGGCCACGCTTCGTCCAAGTCTGTGGCGCCATCCGCCAAAAATACGAATCCATGGCCATCAGCTGGGCTGGTCCGGTTCCGGTGTCCTTCCTCGGGCTGCCGAAGTCTAATGAGCTGACGAACCCGGATGGTGTGGGCAAACGCACCGAGTTCGACAACGGCTTTATCTACTGGCACCCCGACACCGGGGCCTGGTCAGTCACCTCCCACAACTCCATCGTCTGGCAACGTAACGGGTGGGAACTCGGTCGCCTGGGCTACCCCACGTCCGATGAGATCGGTACTGGTGACGGTGTGGGGCGTAAGCAAATGTTCCAGCGTGGCCGCATCTACGGCTCCCTGTCCGGCGTCGTGTCTATCGAAGGCAAAATCCTAGAAAAATGGATTGAGACCGGTGAAGAAAAAGGCCCACTCGGCTACCCCGCCACCGACGAAGAAGGCACACCAGACGGCATAGGCCGCTACAACCGCTTCGCCCTCGGCATGATCTACTGGCACCCGAACCACGGCGCACACCCAGTGTTGGGCCCCATCCTCGCGAAATGGTCCATTCACGGATTCGAAAAATCCGTTTGGGGCTTTCCAACCGAAGATCCAACCTACGATAGCTCAGGAACACCATCGCAAAATTTTGAACGAGGTCAAATTAAGGCGACCTTTTGGGAATATCCGTCAAGTTATTCTTGTATCAACGAAGTAGCCCGGTACACAAAAGCTTTAGGAATTTCAGAGCCTTATCAGTTTTTCTGCAGCGCAAATGGTGTAAACGCCTGGAACGTTACACATTCTCTTACAGATGGCGGTGTAGTTCGAACGTTTACTGACAACGTGGCACTGAGAGCCGCTGGGATTCAGCCTAATGGACCATTGGGGTTCGAATGTGACAGAACAGAGCCAACTCATATCAGCAGACCCAAACGATTGAGCGATCACGGGGCTCGCAAGTCTGTGGACACATGCATTGGCGAACGCTCGATTTTCAATCCAGATGACCCAAACGGGTGGAGTCGTGAATTTTCCTTCAGTTTTGAGCACAATCTCACACAGCGTCAGCATTCGAAAATTCAATTGACCGTGAACACACTCGATCTTCCGAATCTGATGTTCGAATCCCATTTTCGCTTGAGGCGTGATATTCCAGTACACACGGACGATACAGTTGAAAATTCTGAGGTTTCCCTCGTCATAGACACTTCGGTGTCAAATACAAAAGTGACTGAGGAAAGCTACAAGATCCCTCCCCTTCGCGGTACCTATTTTGTAGAAATGACGTTCATAGATCTCAACATTCCAATCTGGAATTATCGCGGCACCACACCTACCAAACTTACAACCGGCAGGTTTGTGTGCCCACCTTTCGAGCCGGATGGCGACACCTGCCACTATCCGGAGTTGATTGATGATCACCTATAGGGAGGATTTGCTTTGAATTTGGAAGCAAATTGGCAAACGTTTTGCAGGAAACACAATCTGACCGACGTAGAAAACGACGTAGACCCAGTTACCAGCGGGGCTTTGCGCGCCCTAGTAGCTCGACCGCGTTCCGGCTGGTATCGGTATGAAACTACGGCAACGTGGGAAACGGGTCTGCAAGACCATTTTGAGGTGGACTATTTCCCACGCCTGGACTCGTGGCTCATCAAAAGAAACGGTGACTTTTATGATTCACGTTTTCCATTCTCTTCTGAAGGTCGAATATCAGACGAACCTCTGGAACGAGTGTTTGATTCCGAAGCCTTGATTCATTTTAAATATCAAGGACTCAACATGTGGGGTTCGTTGATGCCCGCCATAGACGAACGTTTCGAGATAACGCGAGTCTCTATTGGGAAGAGAAGATTTGCGCACTTCATTGGAGGTAATGTCATTGCACCTCACACAATCAATGAGGGAAACTACACCGAATTGATTATCGACGGTTACGAGGGATTCGCCCACTATATTGGTCAGGTGCGTAGTGGGCGGCTTTTACTGAAGTGGGAAATGGAAAAGATCCAGAAGGTGTACGGAGAAGATATTCTTCAGTTTGCGAAAGCTAACCACATGATGCGATGAGAACGTCCTCCACAGCAAACTAAAACCTAGCCCCGCCACTCCCAAGAAATAATGCGCGCTTCTGACTCCGGATCTTCAGCTACCGCGGTCTCACGGTCGAGCTGCACAAAAAGGTAGCGATCTGCAATCTGCTCCACGAGGCCGCCGCCCCATTCCGCGACCACCACGGAGTCGAGCAGGTCAGTATCCAGGTCCAGGGAATCCAACGCGCCGAGTGGATCCACTCCGGAATCTAGCAGCCGGTAGGCATCGACGTGGACGAGCGTTGGGCCGTCGTTAAGCGAGCGGTGCTCCCGGGCGATCACAAAAGTCGGGGACGTCACGCGGCCTTTCACACCGAGGCCGCGGGCAATACCCTGCGTGAGGGTAGTTTTGCCGGCGCCAAGTGGCCCGTCGAGGATGACGACATCCCCGGCACGCAAGGATTGCCCCAGCTCAAACCCCCAAGCTTGGGTACCCTCCATAGTTTCGCAGCGCACAGATTCCACCACTAACCTCCCACATACACACGCTTGGTGCGCCCGCGCGGGGTGCACAAGATTTCGTAATTGATGGTACCGGCTGCGTCAGCAACCTCGGTGGCGGTCATTTCGCCGCGATCGCCGGGACCAAACAAGAGTGCAGTGTCGCCGGGTTTAACGTCGGTGGTCGGACCCAACCACACCACGATTTGGTCCATACAAACGCGTCCTACCTGCGGGTACCTGCGGCCGTTGATCGTCACCGCGAAGGAGCCCTGTACTTCTCGTGGCAAGCCATCGGCGTAGCCTACGGGCACGATGGCGGTGTAGCCATCGGCCGGAGCCTGCCAAGTGAGGTTGTAGGAGGCCCCTTCCCCGGCGCGAATGCGCTTGACCGTCACCACATCGGCCTCCCAGGTCATGGCAGGGCGCAGCTCAGAGCCGTAGGAGGAGGTTGGCAACGGCGAATACCCGTAGCACGCGAGGCCTGGGCGAACCATTTCTAGGCCGAAGTCGTCGTGCATGAGTAGGCCGGGCGAGTTCGCGAGGTGATTGCAGCGCGGGTCCAGTCCGCAGGCGCGCGCGATGTCCAATGCCCGCTTGAACGTCGCTACCTGTTCCTCCGTCGCGGTGGAGCCGAGCTCATCAGCGCTAGACAGGTGACTAAAAAGGCCCGTCACCGTGATCTGTGGCTGGAGCGCTAACAGGGTAAATGCCCGCGCCCAGTCTTCTTCGTCGATCCCGGCTCGGTTGAGTCCTGTATCAATCCCGACGGTGACTCGTGCAGGCTGACCCGTTGCGACCAACGCTCGGACCTGCTCAACGCCAGTCAAACCAATTTCAATCCCCCGCTCTAGCGCAGGGTGGAGGTCGACTGAGGGGTTCCACAGCCAGAAGAGGATGGGTTGGGTGATGCCGGCGTCGCGAAGCATAACGGCTTCTTCGATGGTGGCTACGCCGAATTGGTCCGCGCCGTTCGACGCCATTACCTTGGCCACGTGCCGCATGCCATGGTTGTAACCATCGGCCTTGACCACACACATCAGCTTCGCTCCACCAGCTTCCGCCTTCACCACTCGTGTGTTGTGGGCGATGGCGTCTAAATCAATGATGGTGCGCAGCTGACTCATGCAGACTATTGTGCCACTCTACGGTCGCACAACTTGCGACAACGCCCGGGCAATGTCACTGGCCGGTACGGGTCCGCCACAAAGCGTGGCGGCGTCGGCATGCATCCGCACGGCATTAGCGACCATTTCTGCGCTCGGCTCCCAGGCGATCGCAGCCCCGATCACGCCGGCCAGCACATCGCCGGAGCCAGGTGTTGCTGCCCAACTAGAACCGGCCTCGATGAGGTACAACTCGTCGCCGTAGGCAACTTCGGTCACGCGCCCCTTGAGCAGCACACATATCCCCAGCTCTTGCGCCAGCTGCTGCGCCGTCTGCGCCGTCGTGATCCGCGCAAACTCACCGCCATGCGGCGTCAGCACCGTCACGGCATCTCGCTCGCACATCGCAGCGATACACGATTGCGAGGCCGCCAGCGTCGTGATCGCGTCCGCATCCAGCACCAGTGGTTCCGGTCGCTCCAGCATCTCCAGGAGCTCTTGCTTATCGACGCCCACGCCCGGGCCATAAACCCACGCCTGCACCTTCCCCGCAGCCGCCATACTTTCGCACGCCACGACCTCCGGATGCGCCGTCGTTACGCCTCGGGCACAGGGACCTACGTACCTTACCATCGCGCTCGTAGCATTCACCGCTCCATGCACAGCCAACACCGCAGCGCCCGGATACTGGGCACTGCCAGCGCGAATGCCCACGACTCCGGTGGTGTATTTGTTGTCATTCGGGCCAGGATACGGCCACGCGCTGGGTTTCCGAACTTCCCAGGCGAACGGCTTACCGAGGTGTTTGTCGATTCCCAAGCCGTGCACTTTTACCTCGCCACAATGTTCCCAACCGCGGACGTGCGCCGGCTTTAAACCGCCGAAAGTCACAGTGCGCTCCGCTGAAATATGTGCCCCGTGGCAATGTCCCGTCACCGGATCCACACCGCTCGGCAAATCAACGGCCAGCACGGGCAAGCCAGCTACAGCCGCGACAGCGCGTGCAGGCTCACCGTCCAGCCCACCCCGGGCGCCAATGCCTACGATTCCGTCAAGCACCAAATCGATGTTCTTTGGCACATCCTGCACGAGCTTTGGATACTTAATCATCGCAAGGGCTTGCTCATGCGTTGTTTCCGCAGTTAGCCACACGTATACCGTGGCTCCGCTCTTTTCCAGTTCAGCCGCCGCAATCAAAGCATCTCCGGCGTTGTTGCCCCGGCCAGCTAGCACCAGGATTCGAGCACCATACGGCATTTTCCGATGTTGCCGCAGCAGCTTTTTAGCTTCTAATGCCACCGCATAGGCGGCTTCGTGCATGAGTTTGCTTCCCACTGCGGCTAGCAGTGGGGCCTCTGCCGCGCGGATTTGATCGGGCAGGTACACGGGAGAAAAGTCGCGTGAGGGCAGGGCGTTCATGTTCCCAAGCCTATCGTTTTCGTTCGGTGGAGGCTGATGGTTTTCCAGGGGCTGTCGTCATCGTGGTGTCGTCATCGTTACGAGGCCGGCAGCAAAACCCCAGGAATCTCCTCCGCCATTGTGCATGGTGACGACACCACGATGACGACACCTCCAGGTCGCAGTCTGCACCGCGAGCCACGCAGTCACCCCAAGCAAAAGACCCCACTGCTTTCCGAAATGTCAGAAAGCGGCGGGGTCTTCGGAGCAATACCAACTACTCCACAGTCACAGACTTAGCCAAGTTACGTGGCTTATCGATGTCTTCATTGCCGCACTGACGCGCGATCTCTGCAGACAGGTACTGCAGTGGCACCGTGGCCAGCAGTGGCTGCATGATCGTGGAGGACTGCGGAATGCGGATCAGCCAGTTAGCGAATGGCTCCACAGCGTCGTCGCCTTCTTCTGCGATGACGATGGTCTTGGCACCACGAGCGCGGATCTCCTGAATGTTGGACACGATCTTGGAGTGCAGCACCTTCACACCGCGAGGGGAAGGAACGACAACGACGACCGGCAGATCATCCTCGATGAGGGCGATTGGGCCGTGCTTGAGCTCGCCAGCAGCGAAGCCCTCAGCGTGGATGTAGGCCAGCTCCTTGAGCTTCAGCGCGCCTTCCAAGGCGACTGGGAAGCCAACGCCGCGGCCGAGGAAGAGCATGGTCTTGATTGCACCGAGAGTACGGGCAATCTCCAGAACTTGCTGCTCGCAGTTCAAAACCTCGGCGATCTTGGCTGGAATTTCTTCCAGGTTATTCCAGATCTCCTTGATCTCATCCGGGTACTTGGTGCCCTTGGCCTGGGCAAGCGCGAGGCCAACGATGTAGTTTGCTGCTACCTGTGCAAGGAACGCCTTGGTAGAAGCCACACCGATTTCAGGTCCTGCGTGGGTGTACAGCACGGCGTCGGACTCACGTGGGATCTGGGAGCCGTTGGTGTTGCAGACGGCGAGTACCTTCGCGCCCTGGGTCTTCGCGTGGCGCACAGCTTCGAGGGTGTCCGCGGTTTCACCGGACTGAGACACTGCAACAACCAGAGTGTTGGAATCCAGAACTGGATCGCGGTAACGGAACTCGGAAGCGACCTCGATCTCCACTGGAATGCGGACCCAGTGCTCAATGGCGTACTTGGCCAGCAGACCAGAGTGGTACGCCGAGCCGCAGGCAACCACGAAGACTTTGTTCACGGACTTGAGGTCGTTTTCGGAAAGGTTGTCTTCGTCCAGGATAATGCGACCGTCGACAAAGTGCCCGACGAGGGTGTCGCGGACAGCGTCTGGCTGCTCGTGAATTTCCTTCATCATGAAGGAGTCAAAGCCACCCTTTTCTGCGGCGGCGAGGTCCCAGTCGATGGTGAATTCCTTGCCCTGACCAGGGGTGCCGTCAAAGTTGAGGATCTCGTGGGAATCAGCGGTGATAATCACAACGCTGTCCTGGCCGAGCTCCACGGCTTGCTTGGTGTGCTCGATAAATGCGGCAACATCGGAGCCCAGGAACATCTCGCCTTCGCCGACACCAACGATCAGCGGGGTGGAACGGCGTGCTGCGATCACGGTGCCTGGGTGGTCGGCGTGGGTGAACAGCAGGGTGAACGCACCCTCTAGGCCGTTCAACACCTTCAGCGCGGACGCACGGAAGTCACCGGCAGTGTCGCCCTCGTTGTAGGCCTGAGCCAGCAGGTGCGCGGCAACTTCAGAGTCAGTTTCAGACTTCAGCTCAACGCCGTCCTTCTCCAGCTGCGCACGCAGTGGAGCAAAGTTTTCGATGATGCCGTTGTGAACAATCGCAGCCTTGCCATCGTAGGAAAGGTGTGGGTGCGCATTCTGGTCAGTTGGGCGACCGTGGGTAGCCCAACGGGTATGCCCGATCGCGGTAGTTCCAGCGAGGCTGTCCGCCCCTACCTCTGCGATCTTGTCTTCCAGATTAGCCAGCTTGCCAGCCCGCTTAACGATATTTACTGCGCCTTCGCCGTTAACAACTGCAACACCGGAGGAGTCATACCCTCGGTATTCCATACGACGAAGTGCCTCAACTGCAACATTAAGGCCTTGCTGAGCACCTACGTATCCTACGATTCCACACATAAAGGCAATTGTAGAGGTTCCCGGCTCCCCAGTGCGACATTTGCCTTTTAATCTAAGCGTCAAGTCGTTATAACCAGCACGTTTTTCGCCATTGCTTCTCGACGCCCACCCCACCGGCCCCATTGCCAGGGCAGGAAGAAGCGAACGTCGATACGCAAGGCCGGTAGTTTCCTCTATCCTGGTTGTGTGGCTGAGAACCTAAACAAACTGATGAGCAAACTGTCCAAGCGAGGCCCGCACCGCGTGCTGGTCGGCGATTTAGAGTACGCCGGCCTCCCCGGGCGGATTTACACCCCTGCCGAAGGCAACGGTTTGCCGGCGGTAGCGTTTGGCCATGACTGGATGACGGATATTAAGCGCTATCACGCGACGCTGCGTCACCTAGCCAGCTGGGGAATCGTCGTGGCTGCGCCGGCTACTGAAACCGGCGTTTTGCCCAACCACAGCGGTCTAGCCGCCGATTTAGAAACCTCCCTGCAAATCCTCACTGGCGTGAAGCTGGGTTCCGGCAACGTCACGGTAGCACCAGGAAAGATCGGGCTCGTGGGCCACGGCATGGGGGCCGGTGCGGCAGTGCTGGCATCGGCTAACCGAGAAGGCCTCAAGGCTGTGGCCGCCATTTACCCTGCCGAAACCACCCCTTCTTCGTTGAATGCCGCGGAGCACGTCAAAGCGCCGGGTTTGATCATCGGATCTAGTGAATCCGAGCTCATCGAAGCTGGAAACCCGCTCAAACTTGCTGGTAGCTGGGCGGGCGCCGTGGCGTACCGTGAAATTGACGGCGGGACGCAGCGTGGCTTCTCCGAATTCTCCCTGGCCCGCGTAGCCTCCGGTTTGGGCATGCCACAGACCGCAAAGCAAGAGCTGGTCCGTGGCTTGGTCACCGGATTCCTGTTGCACCGCGTGGACGGCCAGAACAAGTACGACGCTTTCTCGGATCCAACCGCAGTGGCTAAAAAAGTAACCAGCTATGACTCCACGGGCATCGCGTTGCGGCTGTCCGAGGAAGGCGCGGGCCGCGGGTTGGCCCTGCGCGCCTCATCGAAGTAGCTCCTAGCGGCCCCGCTGTAGTACGCCTCGTACCGCTGCTTGTGGCCGCACAGCCCTGCTCCCCCAGCCCGTTTTTGCTCGTCCACGAGGCGTAGGCCCACCAGCCGATGCACCGAGCGGGCTGCTCACCGCCACCCGTGGTTGGCGTTGCTGAGTGGTTGCCAACGCTTCATCCATTCCGCGCTTCGACTTTTCCAACGCGGCCTCGAACTCAGCGATCCTGGAGACAGCTCGCGTGCGAAACTGCTCAAGAATGACATCGAAATCCTGCTGACTCATCGGCTACCACGCTCCCGCTTTGTGCAGCTGCGCTGAAGATCCCACACTTGATCCGGCTCCCACGAGCGCCGGTTCCGCCGCAGGGGCGGGAGCTGGTTCCGGAACACTCTGTTTTGGTGGCGGCGGTGGTTCATGGTCCACAGGTGGCGGCACCAGCTTCTTAGGTGGCGCTGGTGGCTCTTGGGCTGGATCGGTGATTGGAGGTGGCGGTGGTTGATGTGCTGCTGGCTCCACCTGTGGGGCCGGCTCAACGGGTGGCGCAGGCTCCGGTTCCGCAACAGGCTCCGGTTGCGCAGCACAGAACTCAATGGCGCAGTCGATCAACGCACCAATGGCTGCGATTGCTAACCCAACAGCCACCGCTACGCCAAGTCCGCAGCCTGTAGAGTCGCGATCTTCTTCGCATTCAGCTTCGGCTTCCGCAGTGAGATCAGCAGAATCGGTCGGCTCATGCTGCTCAACGCTCGCTGCTTCCGTCGTGGAAGAACAGCCACACGTTTCCTTAACCTCGACTTTCTCCGTCGCCGTTTCCGCCTTCGTTTCCGCCTTCGTGGCGCAACCGCACGCCTTTTCCGTTGCTTTTTCCGCAGGTTTCTCTAGTGTTTTCTCCCCTACTTTGTCCGCCGACGCAGGTTCAGTTGGGATCTGCTCCGGTTGTTTTTCTGGTGCTCGTGGAGCTTCCGCCACAGTTGGTGCCGCCAGCTTTTCGACGCCAGCAGGTACCGTCTCCACCTCGGCCGTGCACTTTTCGGTGCTCTTGACGGACTGAGCCACACAGGTGTCTTCGCTGTTGTCAGCGGTTTTTTCGCACGCAGGTGGAATAGGCTCCGTTGGGCAGCCGCAGATTGCGCCTAAGCTGGCCAGAATCGCGTTGTAAGAATCTGCGATGCACCGGTCTCGGTCGTTGGCCAGCCCGATAAGCGCGAGCATTCCTTCATTGATTAGACCGTCACCTGCCGCCACCAACTGCGCAAAGGCGTCCGGATTCTCGGCCGGATCGATGGAGGACAGGGCTGTGCTAATCGCCCGAATATGTTCGGCGAGAGCCTTCGCTAATTCCATTCCGGTGTCGACCGCGAGCTGGTCCGCGTGCTCGCAGGTGTCTGCGGACGTGTCATTGTCGGGTTTTGCTTCGTCGTCGCTGCCATTGCGCGTGATCCAGTCCCAGATCCGGTCTTGAACCTCGTCAACCACCATGCCACCAGCAAAGCTCGCGATAAGCACGCCAATCTTGCCCAGTACCCCAGTAGGGTTTACTGCCGATGCGGAACCTTTGGTTGCGCGTCCCATGGCGTCTCGCATGGCGTCGCCACACATGCCATCGGTGGTGCGAAAATGCTCATCGACTTCTTTCGGGCTCACCTTCGGCCCACCCCACGCTCCGCCAGCGGCGGCGCTGAGCGATTCCACGGCATCGGTAAGCAAATCAAAGATGGAGCGCTTCTTTGCTTCCGTGTCCTCGTTTTTCTTGGTTTTCCCATTAGCTGCGGGTTTACTACGCCCGGAACCGCGTCCCATTAGAACGTGCCTCCCAACGTATCGGCGAACTGCCGATCCTCGCTAGACACCCGAGCAATTTCGGCGCGGGCAGCTTGGGTTACTTGCAAGGTGTGAGCAATTCTTTCGCCCAAAGTGTGATGCATTTCGGCGTAGACGCGCGCAAGCGCGGCGCCATGAGCGGAAAAACCTTGGCCGGCCGCGGCTACCGGGAAGGCTGGTGGCGTTGCTTGGTGCCGGTTGAGTTCGGCCTGGGTGTCGTCGATAAGCTTGGTCAGTAGGGCGCGGGAAGCGCCGGTGTCGATGCTGAGCATAAAAATTCCCCCCTTGGAAAGTAAAAGTGTCTCTACTTACTTGGACTGTCCAAAGGGGGTAAACGGTTCCCAAAAATTGGAAACTTTTTTATTTCCGCAGGTCGCGGAGCGAAGTTTTTGCTATACCTCAGCTACGACCGCTGCCAGCCGCCCTGCGATGCGTACTGCCGTATCGGCATCGGAGGCTTCGACCATGACGCGGAAAATCTCCTCGGTGCCCGAAGCACGCATGAGTACGCGACCGGTCTCCCCCAGTTCAGTTTCGGCGATTTCGATAGCCTCTTGAACCTTCGGGCTCGACATGATCACGCGCTTATCGGTCACAGGGACGTTGATGAGCTTCTGTGGCAGTACCTTCATCGCCTCGGCTAGCGACTTCAGCGACAAACCGGTTTGCGCCATCCTAGCCATCAAGGCGAGGCCGGTCAGGGTGCCATCACCGGTGGTGCCAAAGTCCGGCAGGACGATGTGCCCGGACTGCTCGCCACCCAGGGAATAGTTGCCTTCCTTGAGCTCTTCCAGCACGTAACGGTCGCCCACCTTTGTGGCCTTAACCTCGATACCTGCGTCCTTCATCGCCAGCATCAATCCGAGGTTAGACATCACGGTAGCTACCAGGGTGTGGCGGCGTAGCTCGCCGTTTTCCTTCATGGCGATTGCGAGAATTGCCATGATCTGGTCGCCATCGACAACGTTGCCGTCGGCGTCCACTGCCAGGCAGCGATCCGCGTCACCATCATGCGACAAACCAAGGTCCGCGCCATGCTCAACCACGGCTTTCTGGATCTGCTCGATGTGCGTGGAACCGCAATTTTCGTTGATGTTGTAAGCATTCGGGCTGTTGTGAATCGCCACGACCTCTGCGCCCGCTGCCCCGTAGGCCAGTGGGGCCACTTCGGATGCAGCGCCGTTAGCGCAGTCCACGACTACTTTGATGCCCTTCAGCTCAGTAGGAACTGCTTCACTGAGGTGGTTCAGGTAACGCTCCATTGCGTCAGGAGCTTCTTCAATAACGCGACCGACTCCATGCCCGGTTGGGCCAGTTTCGATACGCTCATTCAGCACGCGCTCGATTTCGTCCTCGACCTCATCAGCCAGCTTGTGTCCGCCAGCTGCAAAGAACTTGATTCCATTGTCCGGCATCGGGTTGTGGCTCGCCGAAACCATAACGCCCATGTCAGCGCCGTAATCGTCGGTAAGGAAGGCTACCGCCGGAGTGGGCAGCACACCAACGCGCAGCACGTCTACCCCGCGCGAGGCCATGCCCGCCGAAAGCGCCGCCGCCAGCATCTCACCGGAGACACGCGGGTCCCGGCCGACCACCGCCGTAGGGCGGCGTTTCGACGTCCGATTCTCCCGGGTGAGTACCTCTGCTGCGGCTTGACCAAGCCGCAGCGCCAGGTTCACTGTCAGAGTTTGGTTTGCAAGGCCACGAACACCGTCAGTTCCAAATAGTCGAGTCATAGATTCCATTATGCCGTTTGCACAATTCGAATCACTTATCTGTTCGCTTAATTGGGCAAATATTTTGTCCTAGCGAGCCCGCTCAGCCGCCCCTATTTGTGGTCGCAACTGTAGCTTCGAAGTGATCTTAATTGGGCTGGCTTCAGGTTCCGGGATTAGCTGGTCGACGAAATATCACTGTCCCCGATAGGCCCGGACTGCTGCGTGTTTAACTAGTTCGGCCGCCTACCAGGAAAACATTTTTCGGTTTTAAGCGCTCATGTTTACACAATTGATTAACCGATTTTTTAAGAAGCTCGTGGCGGACAACTCGGATTCTGGTTCTCGTTTTTGAAGTTTCCCCCTAGCCATTCTGATTGATGAACACGGTCCTCTATTCCACCAATTTCCGACAGGACGATGCCCTCAAACACATCCATGTGAAGCAGTTGCAAATAACAATCAGATAACAATGACATGCAAGTTATAAAGCTATGCACATACCCCAAAACAAAGGATTGAACTTCACAAACTCAACAATGCACCTCATTGCAACTAGACAGTGAAAATGTTTGCTAATCCAAAGCTGATCTGCTGCAAATAATTCACAACCGCTTTCAGTAACTCCTTGCCGGAATGTGTTGAAGCTCATATTTTCTCTTTAAGTGCGATCCATAACACCATCAGGAGAAAGCATGACAATTTCAGGATCTCCGCCAGAGATTACAAATAATTCCCCTCAGCCGGCTCAGCACCCCGCCCCCGCCACTAGTTCACGGCAGGAAGCCTATGATCCATTTGCAGCTGAGACAGAGGGGCTAGAGAAGGGCCTATCGCCTAGACAGCTGAAGATGATTGCCATCGGTTCCGCAATGGGAACCGGTCTGTTTCTGGGATCCGGAGCTCGACTTGAACAAGCGGGCCCATCGCTCGCGATTCTCTATTTGGTCTGCGGATTCTTCGGATATCTCATTCTGCGTTGCCTTGGTGAACTCATCGTTTATCGACCATCATCAGGATCGTTCGTCTCATACAGTCGAGAGTTTTTCGGCGAAAAAGCAGCGTACGTTGCCGGGTGGCTGTACTGGTTTAACTGGGCCATGACAGCCGTTGCTGACGCCACCGCCATCGCTATCTATTTCCGTTGGTTTGGTCAATACGTCAATTGGATTAACGACGTACCTCAGTGGTTGTCTGCACTCATCATTGTGTTGAGCGTACTGGCTTTGAACCTGGTCTCTGTCAAACTCTTCGGCGAGTTGGAATTCTGGTTCTCCCTGGTCAAGGTAGGTGCCCTGGTTATCTTCCTCGGTGTCGGCGTCTGCTTCGTCATCTTCGGAGCGCCAAATGGGAGCCCAACCGGCTTCACTTTGATTTCCAGCAACGGCGGGTTTTTCCCTAACGGCCTACTGCCGGCAATGATCGTGATCCAGGGCGTCGTCTTTGCTTACGCAGGTATCGAATTGGTCGGTACTACCTCCGGCGAGACTCAGGACGCGGAACGCGTGATCCCCCGCGCCATCAATGCAGTGATGCTTCGCATCGCGGTGTTCTACTTCGGTTCCATCCTGCTGCTTTGTATGTTGCTGCCGTACACCTCCTACTCTGCGGAAGAATCGCCGTTCGTGACATTCTTCGCCTCAATTGGCGTGAATGTAGCCGCCCCAATCACCCAACTTGTTGTCATCACAGCTGCTTTTTCCTCAATGAACGCAGGCATGTATTCAACTGGTCGAATTATGCACTCCATGGCGTGTGCTGGATCAGCACCAAAATTTGCTGCGCGACTGACTAACAAGGGCGTTCCCTACGGAGGCGTGTTACTCACAACCGTGGTGGCTCTGGGCGGCGTGGTACTGAACTACGTGGTGCCTAGCCAGGCATTCGAAATCGTGTTGAATCTGGCTGCCCTGGGCACAATCGCCGGCTGGGCATCTATCACGCTAAGCCACATGAAATTTGTCAGCCTATGTAAGAAGGGGCTGTACGAACGTCCACACTACCGCTCTCCGCTTACGCCCCTCACCAATTGGCTAACCATTGCTTTCCTCGCCGCGGTCATCGTGCTGATGGGCTTCGACTACCCGGTCGGCACGTGGACCCTCGTGGCGTCGCTGCTGTTCTGGCCAGCGCTTTTCATTGGTTGGTACTTCGTCCGAGACCGCGTCGCAGAAGTCCATGACGAACATCTGAGTAACAAGGCGGAAGCCTTGGGCGTCGACAAGCAAAGCATCACCCTTCACCCAGCAGAAGAAAACTAAAAGAGAGGACCTATTTTCATGACTCAGTTCGTAGATGTTGCCAACACCGCAAAATGGATCCAGCGCGAAGGAGTGGAATCGATCATCACGGGAATGGTCGCCTACTTGGAACAGGATTTCGCCAAGTGGCAGCGGTTTGACAAGATCCCCCGCGTAGCTAGCCACACTCCATTCGGCGTGATCGAGCTCATGCCGACGTCGGACGGCGAGGAGTACTCTTTCAAGTACGTCAACGGACACCCCAGCAACCCGATGCGCGGATTCCAGACTGTGACCGCGTTCGGTGTGCTTGCCGACGTCGACAACGGCTACCCAACCTTTCAGTCCGAGATGACCCTCCTGACTGCACTACGCACCGCAGCAGTCTCCGCAATGTTTGCCAAGCAATTGGCACGCCCGGACTCAAAAACGATGGCACTCATTGGCTCCGGCTGCCAATCCGAGTTCCAGTCGCTGGCATTTCGGGCTATTTTCGGCATCGAAGATTTGCGAGTCTATGACATCGACCCTGCAGCCATGGACAAGTTCGAACGCAACCTTGCCCCACTGGGCTTCCGCATCCACCGAGCAGGCAGCGTGGCAGAGGCCGTCGAAGGCGCAGATATCATCACGGTTTGCACCGCCGATAAGGCACAAAACACCATCCTGCACGCGCACGACGTAAAGCCTGGAGTTCACCTCAACGCAATCGGTGGGGACTGCCCGGGGAAGACCGAGCTCGACGCGAAGATCCTCACCATGGGCGAAGTGTTCGTCGAGTTCACCCCGCAAACTCGCATCGAAGGTGAGATCCAGCAAATGCCAGAAGATTTTCCGGTCACCGAGTTTTGGGAAGTTCTCACCGGCGCGAAACCTGGCCGTATTTCCGATGATCAGATCACTATCTTCGACTCGGTCGGCTTCGCAATTTCGGATTTCTCGGCGCTACGCTACCTGCGCGATTCCACCGCTGGTACCGATCTGCAGGTTCACCTCGATCTCGTGGCCGACCCAGACGATCCCAAAGACCTCTACAGCCTGGTTAACTCCCCAGTTCCCGCGGTTTAGCACCACTCACATTTCGTCGACTATTTTGAACAGGAGGATTTTCATGCCAGAATCTCTGGACCAGGTCATCGTGGCCGCCGTCGCACAAGCCACTCAGTGGCAAGAAAAAGCCGATTTGCAGATGGGTCCATCTGCGGAACACACGCAATCAGCGCAGGAAAACCAGCTCGCAGAGATGGTGCGTGCCGACGGAGGCATCGACTTCACCATGCGTTTCGTGGACCGTGTAATCCGCCCGACAGACAACCGATCAGCAGCAAAAGCACTGAGCGAGATTTCATCGCCACCAGCATTTATCAACGGGATCGACCGCGCTTTGTTTCTGGCTGGAATCAAGCTGGCTCCGGCGCTACCTCACATTGTGATTCCTGCAGCAAAGCATCGATTCCGGCAACTAGTTGGCGACCTCATCCTGGATGCCGACGGCGACGCGCTCAACAAGCTACTCGACGAAGCTCAAGAGCAGGGCATTCAACTCAATCTCAATCTCCTCGGCGAGGCTGTGCTCGGCGAAAAGGAATCAGACAAGCGCCTCGCTGACACCATTGCCTTGGTAAAGAATCCGCGGGTGTCCTATGTATCTATCAAAGCATCCTCCGTCGCAGCTCAACTCAACCCGTGGGATATGGAGGGCAATCTCGCACGCCTTAAGAAGCGCCTTCGGCCGCTCTACCAAGCAGCGCGAGATAACCAGGTATTTGTAAACCTGGACATGGAGGAATACAAAGATCTTCGACTCACCATTCGGCTGTTTACTGAGTTGCTGTCTGAGCCCGAGTTCAAGGACTACCACGCGGGCATCGTCTTGCAGGCCTACCTACCGGATACCTTCGCAGCCCTTAAGGATGTGGCCGATTTTGCCCAGCGTCGAGTTGCCGACGGCGGTGCAAACATCAAGGTTCGCATTGCCAAGGGCGCCAACCTGTCCATGGAACGAGTGGAAGCTGAGCTCCACGACTGGCCCCAAGCCCCATTCCTGACAAAGCAAGAGGTAGACGCAAACTACTACCGTCTACTCGATTTCATCCTCCAACCTCAATACGCCGACTGCATCCGCATCGGCGTAGCCAGCCACAACCTATTCACCATCGCTTTTGCCAAAGAGCTGGCTGCAAGCCGCGGGGTTGAGCATCAAGTCGACATGGAAATGCTGCAGGGCATGGCGCCCGCAATTGGCGAAGAAATTCTCTACACCCCAGTGGTTCGTGCCGAGGATTTTGATGTTGCGGTCTCCTACCTCGTGCGCCGACTTGAGGAAAACAGCGCCAAAGAAAACTTCCTCCATGCCCAAGCGGTGGGCGATTTCGAAGGGCAACGCGAGGCATTTCTCGCCGCTGTTGCACGGCGTTGGGATGTCACTGATCAGCCGCGACGAAGCCAAGACCGCAGCGTCGAAAAGCGCTGCTACGCGGGTGACGGCGCTTTCCGCAACGAGCCCGACACCGACCCTGCGCTGCGTGCGAACCGCGAATGGGCTCTGCACCATCTAGCGATCGCCCCTGGTCCAGCCACTTCTTCGCAGGTGTCGGACCCAGCAGCCATCGACGCAATCGTCGAACGTGCCCGAAACACCCAAGCTCCTGATGCAGCCGAGCGCAAGCGACTGCTACACGCAGCCGCCGACGCTTTGGCTCGACATCGTGGCGACTTAGTCTCTGTCATGGCCCACGAGGCCGACAAGACAGTCGATCAGTCAGACCCGGAAATCTCGGAAGCCATTGATTTCGCCAACTACTACGCATCCTGCATCGATCAGCTCGACGAGCGATTCACACCGCACGAAGTGGTCGTGGTGACACCGCCGTGGAACTTCCCAGTCGCAATTCCAATGGGCGGTGTGTTCGCCGCACTCGCTGCCGGTGCGCGGGTGATCCTGAAGCCGGCACCGCAGACGTTACGTTGTGCTGAGGTCGCAATGGAGGCACTTCGGGAAGCTGGAATTAGCGAGGACCTGGTCCAGCTGGTCAATGCCGATGAAGCCGAAGCTGGAAAGCGTCTCATTTCTCACGAAGATGTTGATTGTGTTGTACTCACCGGCGCATCCGACACCGCCAAGCTATTCCGGTCTTGGCGCCCAGAAATGAAGCTTCTTGCGGAGACCTCCGGTAAGAACGCCATGATCGTCACTCCGCACGCCGACCCTGACCTCGCGGTTGCCGATGCCTACAAGTCCGCCTTTGGTCACTCCGGCCAGAAGTGCTCAGCGGCTTCCCTACTCATCTTGGTCGGCGATTGCGGCCGGTTCAAGAGCCAGCTTGTCGACGCCGTCTCTACGCTCCGAGTAGGCCACGGCACTGACATTTCCACCACCATGAACGGTCTGATAGAAGCCCCGGGGGAGAAACTAAAGCGAGGACTCACCCAACTCGAACCAGGTGAATCCTGGCTGGTCAAGCCGCAAGAAATAGAGCCTAATCTGTGGACACCAGGCATTCGTGACAACGTACAACCTGGTTCCTGGTTCCACACCACCGAGTGCTTCGGTCCCGTCACGGGCATCATGTACGCATCGTCTCTGGAAGAAGCAATCGAGTGGCAGAATTCGACCGGCTTCGGCCTTACCGGTGGACTGCATTCCCTTGACGAGGACGAGATCGCTTACTGGCGCGAGCACGTCGAAGTTGGCAACGCTTACATCAACCGTGGCATCACCGGCGCCATCGTTCAGCGCCAGTCTTTCGGCGGTTGGAAGAATTCCGCGATTGGCCCGGGCGCGAAGGCAGGCGGACCGAACTACGTCGCGCAGTTTGGCACCTGGTCCGATAACGTTTTAGAGCCATTGCTTGGCGTTTCCCTCTCCCCTGAGGTCACTCGCCTGCTGCGGAATGCGGAGTTGTCCGAGGACGATCTCACCTGGGTTACTCGAGCTGCCGAGCTCGATGCCCATGCCTGGGCTACCGAGTTCTCCGTGGAACATGACCGTTCCGCGTTGCAATGTGAATCTAACGTGTTCCGGTATGTTCCTGCGGAGTCATATCTGTACTACGCCGAAGATCTTTCCCAGCGAGACGAACTGCGTCTAAAGATCGCCAGCGAACTCACCGGCGTTCCACTAATCCGGCTGAAGACGGCGGACTTCCCTGCGTCCTCCCGTATCCGGGTGATCGGCACCGCACCAACATCCTTGCGCACAAAGGCCGCCGAAAACGGCTCCTACCTGGTCGAAGGCCCCCTGCTTGCCGACGGCCGGATTGAACTCCAACTGTTCCTGAAGGAACAAGCGATTTCACAGACGATGCACCGCTTCGGAGTGATTATCAAGCAGGTAACCGGCCCGACGGCAAAACGATAGGTTTTCCTCTATCCTGGGCCACACACTCATAACCTAGAAGGAGGAATAATGTCGAAGCTACTCAACAAGAAGGTCGCAATCCTCGCCACGAATGGTTACGAAGATTCCGAGCTGACAGGCCCGCTCGAAGCAGTAAAGACCGCGGGAGCTGCCGTCACAATCATCTCCACCGAGGCAGGAGAAATCGAGGGCAAGAACGGTTCTAAGATCAATGTGGATCTGACCACTGCCAACGCAAACGCAGCGGACTTCGACGGCCTCATCCTCCCCGGCGGCGTGAATAACTCTGACACGATTCGCACCGATGCGGACGCCGTGAAGTTCGTGGCGGACATTTTCGCTGCGGGTAAGCCTACGGGTGTGATTTGCCACGGAGGCTCTATCCTTACCGACGCAAACGTGCTCCAGGGCCGCACCCTCACGTCCTACCACTCCATCAGGACCGACCTAGTCAATGCCGGTGCGACCTGGGTTGATGAGGAAGTCCACGTAGATAATGGCCTCGTTTCCTCCCGCACTCCTGCGGATCTTGAGGCATTCAACGCCAAGATTGTCGAAGAGTTTGCAGAGGGAGAGCACTAGTTACCGGCTTTTCTAAAAACACCCTTCCGTAGTGCCATTTTTGTAAATTTCATGCACCACGGAGGGGTGTTTCTCCGTCGACGCCCACTACATCCAACAAAACCGCCCCGCCTACTCCACAAAGACAGGGAGTAAACGGGGCGGTTGAGTTCCAGAAGGAACGAGTCGCAGTGGCCACGCGGGCGTGGCCACCACAAGTACCCGCAGCGATTAACGCTTGGAGTACTGAGGAGCGCGACGTGCCTTGTGGAGACCGGCCTTCTTGCGCTCGACTGCACGAGCGTCACGAGTGAGGAAGCCAGCCTTCTTCAGGGCTGCACGGTCAGCTGGGTTGTAAGCGTTCAGCGCGCGAGCGATCGCGAGGCGGAATGCACCAGCCTGGCCGGTAGGGCCGCCGCCAACCAGGTTAGCCTGGATGTCGAACTGGCCTTCACGGTCGATGAGAACCAGTGGAGCCTTGATCAGCTGCTGGTGCAGCTTGTTAGGGAAGTACTCTTCCAGGGTGCGGCCGTTGCACTTGAACTCGCCGGTGCCTGGCACCATGCGAACACGAACGATGGCGCGCTTACGGCGGCCAACGGTCTGGATTGGGCCGTCGTTGATGACTGGAGCTGCAACGGTCTCGTCAGCAGCGGTCTCAACGTTGATGGCGTCACCAATGGTGTTGGTGAACTCCTCGGTTGCGGCGGTAGCAGCAGCGATGTCTGCAGCGTCAGCAGCCTGGGTTTCGTTGATGTTCTGTTCGGTCATTACTGTGCCACCTGCTTGATTTCGAAGGTTTCAGGCTTCTGAGCAGCGTATGGGTGCTCGGAGCCGGCGAAAACGCGCAGCTTCTTCACAGAAGCACGGGTCAGCTTGTTGTGCGGCATCATGCCCTCGATAGCTTCGAAGACGACGCGCTCTGGGTGCAGTTCCATGGAACGACCAAGGGTCATCGTGGTCAGGCCACCTGGGTAGCCGGAGTGACGGTAACGGAACTCACGGTCACGCTTGTTGGAAGAAATGTGCACCTTGTCAGCGTTGATGATGATGACGTAGTCACCGCAGTCAACGTTAGGAGCGAAGTATGGCTTACGCTTGCCGCGGAGGAGGTCTGCAGCGGTCACTGCGAGACGACCCAGCACCACGTCAGTGGCGTCGATGACGTACCACTTACGGGTAACGTCACCGCTCTTTGGGTGGAAAGTAGACAAAATGACTCCTTATAAGTCTGTCTAGGACTGCCAGCCAACCCATGTGTTTTGCAGTTCCTTCGGCGGCCGGTGGAGACCCGAGGTCACGCTCCACGCCAACAGCGGGGGAGCACACATAGACCTATCCACCCTAGACCACCGCCCTAGCAAAGCGGAAATCTCCAGGTCAAGCAAAACAAAAACGGGCTTATCGACGCCTTCCACAACGCCAATAAGCCCGCAATTGCGTGAACACTTCTCCTATCTAAGCTCCAGTGACCAGTTGGTGTTAACCCCAGCTAGCGGCGGCTAGGCGGTTGACTTCCGACATCCGGTCGTTGCCCTGGCGGACGGTGGACGCAATCGTTGCCAAGATGGTGTTGAGCTCAGCTGCGGAACGATCCCACTTGGCCTGAGCTTCCTGATAAGCACTGGAGGATGTACCTTCCCACGTTGCCACCATTGGCTGCAGCTGAGACTTGAGCTCGTCGAGGAGCGAGTTGATGCGTCCGGAGGTTGCGTTGATGTCAGCAGCAGCGGATTCGATCTCACCGAAGGAGTACTTGATCATTTGGTCCATGATTGATGTCCTTTTCTTTGCGTAGTTGAGTTAGAGGGCCAGGCCTTGGCCGCCGATGTTGTTGAAGGCCGTAGCGTTGTCGGCTTCCATGGATTCAAAGTTCTTGGCGTTGGAACGGATGTTTTCACTGATGGAGTTCAGGGCATCCTGCAGCTCGCGAGCTGAGGTGTTCCAGCGGTTCATCAGGTTGTCGAAAGAAGTTTGCGCGCTGCCGGCCCAGGTGCCGCGCACGCCGTCGACGACGCCACGCAGACGGCCGAGTTCGCCCTGTACTTCGTTGTTGGTGTTGTCTACTTTGCCGGCGGTTGCCAGCATCACGTCTGCTTCAGTACGAAAAAGTTGAGTCATTGTTGTTCGCCCCTCCTCGAACGAATGGTGTGTGGTGCACGCGCTAGAGCACGTGACTCCCCCTGTCAGTTGCTAGTGCGAAGGCGGGAAAATTTTTCCCCCTCATTATGTTTAGACTTCAAAAACGCCCAAACGGTTCCCAAATTTCCAAAATTAATTTTTGAGCTGCACGCTTTCGACGGCCATACGGCAGGCGGCCCGGTGCGGGACGGTGATTTCAAAGCGAGAGTGACAGCCAACGCTGAACTGATGGCCATGCTCGACCCAGCTCACCCAACGCACGTTGGAGCCGTCTCCGGGGTTTTCGTGGTAATCCACGGTTGGGGTATCGCCACGTAGTTTTTCACCAGCTAGTGGAGAAAGGGCGTTGTCCCGAGAAACCATCAGCTCCACTTCATGCCGGATGGCAGCTGGTTCCACATCGTAGATGGGGTCTGCTGCCACGAGGATCCGAAAATTGGGATCTCTCCCAGTGGCCTGGAGTTTGCCATCCTGACGAGGCGCCAGAGTGAAGTCTCGCGGTACTTTCATCCGGATAGGTCCGTGTTCTACCACGGTGGCGTCGTCACGCGCGGGGCTCGGTGCGGCTGGCACGGTGGCCATGGCAGAAGATGGCGGTGCGCTCGATATTGGGGGCGGCACAGCGTGAGTCTCGGTAGGTGCTGAGCTGTCTAGCCCCCACCAACTCACCGCAATGACGCTGCAGATCACGGCGGCTATGGCCACGTGGAACCAGGAAAATTCCCACGTGCGGGAGTGATCCTTCCCTCGGGTTGGCCGCACGATGTCAGGCGCGTCCGCCATCGGGTTGTCCAACGCTTCCGACGGGTAGGCTCCGATCCCTTTATTCAGCAGCGTTCGGGTAAGCATCTCTACGGCACGCTCGTCCCCGGACACCTCGACGTCGATGTTGGGCCACCGGTCGCCTGCGATTGTTTTGATTTGATCGACCACGGCGGATATTGCCCAACCTGCGGTGATTCCGCTTCCCGGGAGGTCGTATCGATAAATATGCTCAGGCCCGTCGAATACTGTGGCGGCTTCAAGGACAGTAATTTTGATAGGTTCCACGGCTTACTCTTACTCGCTTCCTGAACCAACCTGTGCCACCTGGCATGCCCCCAATGTGGTGCCTCTGACCTGCCAGGTTCCCCGTCCCGGCGGTTGCTGAGTAGGACGAATACCAAAGATTTTGCCTTCCTCACTATCCGCATCGAGGAGCAAAACCGCAGGTCCGCTATCGCGGAGCGCAGACAGCACTGGATCAAACATCGCGCGATTGACCCCGCCAGCTTTACGCGCCAACACCACGTGCAAGCCAATATCACGGGCATGCGGAATGAGTTCGCGGAGTGGCTGCAGGGCGCCGTCAGGCAGGAGGTCCGCGTCGTCGATGAGCACGAATAGCTCAGGACCGGACCACCAATTGCGCTGTTTAAGCTGCTGCGGGGTGATGTCTGCGCCGGGCAATCGGCCACGCAGCGTCGTCACCGTGTTGGCAATAGTCGCGGAGATGTCTTCTGCTGTTGCGGCATAAGCGGCCACCATCTGTGGATCGAATTCGGCAAGATGTGTGCGCCGCGTATCGACGACCACGAGCCGGGCATATTCCCGCCCGAGCCGAGAAATCTGGGCACCGATGGTGGATAGCGCAGTCGATTTCCCACTGGATCCAGCGCCAATGATGAGCAAGTTCGGACAGGTCAGGTAATCCCAGGTAAGCGTGGTGAGCTGCCGTCCCCCGATGGCGAAAGCCAACCCTGGCGCCTCGCTTACCGGCAAGCTATCGAGGGTAAGCGCAGCTGGGAGCATCTTTAAGCGTGGCACGGGTTGCCATCCATGCTTTTGGGAAGCAAGAATCACATGCCCTGCGTCCTGGTTAGTCGATAACGCAAAGAGCAGTTCCTCCCCGGCCGGAGTGAGCCCACGTCCCGGCGCGGAAACCAGTTTCTGCTGTTTCTTGCGGTCAATGACTGAATCCATGGGTTCCCCCAAGCGCAGCTCCATTCGGGTGCCAATCAGGTCTCTAATCGCTGGGCGAACCGCTGTCCAGCGAGGCGTAGCGATGATCAAGTGAACACGCGCAGCTAGGCCTTCCGCAGCGATCGTCGCGAAGCTATCGCCCAGGTCTTCATAGTCACTTGCAATGACGTGCCAGCCGTCCACCACCACAAACGTATCCCGAGGTTCCGGATTTTCAATCAGCCCCAAGACTTCATCAACCACCCTGCGCACCTTTTCTTTGTCGGCCTTGTGGGCTACGCCTGCAACGTGCGGTACTGCAGCAAGCCCAGCGAGCGCAGTGCCTGCTAGGTCCAAGATGTAGAACCTGATTCGTTCCGTGGGGTGTGTCGCAGCCAGAGACAACACGATTGATCGCATTGCAGTGGTCTTGCCGGTTTGCGGCCCGCCACACAACGCCAAATGCCCACCGGCACCACTAAAGTCCACCGTGCATGGATCCTGCCGCTGCAAGTACGGCCGGTCAATTACTC
Organism: Staphylococcus chromogenes; assembly: GCA_032468405.1. Lineage (GTDB taxonomy): Bacteria > Actinomycetota > Actinomycetes > Mycobacteriales > Mycobacteriaceae > Corynebacterium. The sequence goes on along the minus strand of JAUDUO010000003.1, from coordinate 189,676 downwards.
CAACTACCGCACGCAACTCCCCTACTTCGTCGGCAACCCCGGCCAACGGGATCGATTCGGGCAGCGGGGGCAACCACAGCTGGTGCGCCTGCAGTCGGCGCTGTTTTCCCGCAGCAACCGCCAACTCAACCAAGGCGCTGAGCACAGTCAAATCCGAATGTTCGGCGATTTCAGTCTCGCCAGCGTCGTCGCGGTGCCATCCCTGGAATAGGCGCACTTCCGCCGTTTCGCTGTGCTTATCGACGGGCACCGGTAGCGGGCCCGAGACGTACGATCCCTGGAACCTCGTCACGTCGTCGTGATCGGATTTCACATAGCCTGCGCCCGGCTGTGCCGGTAGTTGATACGCATCCGTCACGCCAAGAACTTGCCGCGATTCCGCCGCGGAAAATGTCTTCAACCCGATCCGATAAGACAGGTGCGAATCAAGTCCCCGCAGCCGTCCTTCCTCCAGCCGCTGGCTAGCCAATAACAAATGCATGTGGAGCGAGCGCCCCAGTCGCCCCACGGCCACAAAGAGATCCGCGAAATCAGGATGCTGTCCCAGCAGCTCAGAGAACTCATCCAGCACGATAACCAACGCCGGCAACGGCGCAAGATGCGAATGTGTCGTGGCGCGAGCTTCGTTGTATTCGTGCACGTTGGCGAAGTTTCCGGCCGCGCGCAGCACCTCCTGACGGCGGTTCATCTCACCACTGATCGCATCGTGCATGCGCTCCACAAGCGAGGCTTCTTCGGCCAAGTTGGTGATCACCGCGCTGGTATGGGGCAGATCCTCGAGGCCAAGAAAGGTAGCTCCGCCTTTGAAATCCACCAGCACAAAATTCAACTCCTCCGGAGAATGCGTGATGGCTAGCGCCAGCACAAATGTTTTGAGGAGTTCAGATTTTCCAGAACCCGTGGCGCCAATGCACAGCCCATGCGGGCCGACGCCACCATGTGCGGCTTCTTTGATGTCCAAAATCTGGGGTGTCCCGGCAGCGGTGACCCCAATGGGCACCCGGAGGCGATCGCGCTGGACGCGACGAGCAGCCCATAGTTGCTCCGGTTGCACCGAGGTGGCGTCCTCGATTCCTACGAGGGCAAGAAAGTCTCTTCGGGTTGCCCCGGCACCGCGTGGACGTCGATAAGCACTCATGGCGCGGGCGCACTGCAAAGCGGTTCCGGCGCTGACTGCGTCGGGCACACCGATGTCTTCCAGACCGCCTTCGGTATGCACGGTGAGTTTTTCTGCGGCGGTCAACATGAGCCCCTCAGAAAGGGCTCGCGTGCCCAGTGCGGTGTGGATTCGCGCGTCCACATCAATGATGACGTTCCAGGTGGGATCGTCAATGAACTCTTCGATACCCGTGGTTGGGGTGGCGTTTACCAGCAGAATTTTGAAAACAGCTTCTTCAGGCGACTGCGTATGCGGCAGCCACTTAGCCCACTCACAGCCTTGACCGATGATCTTGATTCCCACGGTTTCCGGACCGTGGTGGAACACCAGCTGCAGCACTGCGGCTCGCGCTAGCTCCGGCGCACACGGCCCAGCCAAACCGATGAACCGAAAGGCTTGTAATTGCACTGCCACCGGCATCTCAGCCACCGCACCTACCGAGCGCACAGTATGCCGCAGCGCCACCGCACACACTGGGTCAAGGTCCTCGGTCGCACCGGAGTCCGCCACGGTCACGGGCGTCAACAACGCTGTGGCCCCAACACCCAACCGGATTTCTAGTGCGTCCGGGTCGCTTGCGCCACGCTCCCACATCCGGGATGAGCCGACTACGGACCACAAATATTGAGGGTCTGGATGTTTGTGTAGTTCGTGTGCGCGCTGTTGTGCAGCCGCCGCCAGCGCTTCCTCCCGGACAGCGCCCAGGTGACGGAGGTAACCTCGGCGGATTTCGTCGGTATCATCAACTTGCCCGCCCCCGAACATTGTCATCATGGATACCACCAGCATGATGGGGAACATGAGCATCATCGGGCTGGCTTGCCCTTCCCCGCTAGTCAGCATTAGGGCTAACATGCCGCCGACCATCAACACCATGACTAACGGCATAATTATCCGAATCAAGGGCAGTGGTTGCGGCCGCATCATCGGCGGAACCTTGTCGCAAGCGATGCTGCCGGACGGCAGCGGCGGCGCTGGCTCCCGCTCGCTGATGTGAATGGGCTCGAGCACGAATTGGTCAAAGTAGTCACTTGGACGCTGCGCGGTACTCAGCCCGCTCGACTCAGCTGGCACTACCTCTGTCGCATCAGCGAGCGCGCTCGTTTCGCTCATAGCTAATCCCCTCCCCGAAAATCCCCTGTTTAGCTGCGCTTATACCTGATCTTCCCCCGAAGCTCAGCGCGCATCATGGTGCCGTTCAAGTAGACACGGGGCTTAGTCTAAGCCATGATTGTGACTACCGCCACGGCAGAAAATGGCCGGTGTGCAGTCGGGGGATTGTGCGCATTCAGCCAGGCCAGGCGTTTTTAGCTAATCAGCATGTGCGCTACGTACTTCAGGGGGATCAATTAGTTATGGCTGTTTCGGCGCGACACGCGGTAGCCGTCACCATCCGCATCGACTTAGGCGAAGACACCGCGCTTTCCACTCCACTGCATTCGGCAGATCTTTCCTTACCTGCCCATTCCACTTTGGCGGAGTGCCTACCAGACATCGTCGAGCTTATTGGCGCTCCGGTGATTACCAGGCCGTGGCAGTTCCGCACTGCCGCTGGCCGCGAACTTGATCCATGTGTGCCGCTATTCGAGCTGCAGCTTCCCCCGGGCAGCATTGTGGTCCTCATGCCGCAGCGGGACACTCCAGCGCAGGTGGTTAAAGACGCAGCTGAGTCGCTTCTCGACGTGCCCACCACCTTCAATTCCTCCGGTCTCGCCGCAGCAGCTTTGGCCATCGGTGCAGTAGGTATCGGATATTTGGCTTGGCGGTCAAACCTACCCACACTGCGCCCGGCGTTTTTACTGCTCATGCTCGCGGTAGCTTCTTGTGGCCTCACTGTGTGGCTCAAGGTGTTGCCTCCGGTGGTAGCTGGTGGCAAAAACGACGCAGCCAGTTCGGGAATGGCGGTGCTGGCTACCTGGAGCTTCGCAGCAATTGGCACATTTGAGTTGGTAGTTCAGCATCGGCCGACTATCCCGGGTGATCAGCTAGCTTGGGCATTGCTCGCCGCACTTGGGACTGCTGCGTTCCTGGTTGTGGTCTGCATGGTGGTGGCTAATCCTCCACTACTGGTTAGCTCCGCGCTGCTCGTGGTATCCGTACTCGTGGGCGTCGGCACGCTCGCATTGTTTGTGTTCCCGAATTGGCTCGCGATGGCCGCCACCATTATCGCTTCAGGGCTCGTCACGCTCACGTGGTCTGCTCCGCTGAGTATCCAGTTAGCGGGTCTTAGCGTTCCGCAACTACCGTCGGCTGGCCAGGATCTGCGAGTCAGCGATCGCCCTATCTTGGATTCCGCAGCCAAAGCAGCTCGCGCGAGCTTGCTGCTCGACGCCCTCGTGATCGGCATCGGCTCCTCCTGCGCATTCGCCACACTATGGGTCGGCTTCGTAGGCGGTCCGTTTGCCACATGTCTTTGTCTAGCCGCAACTTCCGCGGTGTTGTTGCACGCAGTGCGGCATCGGAGTCCGCGGGCGATGTGGGGGCTGTGGCTGTGGGCCCTGGCAGGAATTGGTGGCGCTGCGCTGACCTGTCGCTCACCTCAGGCCGGGGTGTTTTCGCACTGCGTGGTGATATTGTGCCTGCTCGTGAGTATGTCGGCACCATTGTGGGCGGGCCGAGTGCGCACGTTGCCAGCGCCAACGCTGAATTGGCTAGAAAAGTGCGAAACCTTGAGTATCGCCGCGGCTATCCCGATCGCAGTGCATCTCATTGGCGTGTTCGGGCTGATCCGAGGACTGGGATAATGCCCCGCACACGGATGCACATCTGGGCGCTAGCGGGCGCGATCTTGCTTGGCCACCTGTGGGTACCGGACACTGCGCTGGCACAGGAGGCTACCCGCTGCCTTGCGGCGCATCCAGCGCCTGATCTACCTATCCCCACGCCGGATCGACCCCGTAACCTAGAAGCAGTACATCACATTGCCACTGGCGCTGGCATCCGAGTAGCCGTAATTGATACTGGGGTGGCAAACCACCCGCGCCTCGGCGGGGTGGAAGCCGGGCACGATTTCGTCGATAACACCAATCCGCATCACGATTGCGACGGCCACGGCACCATCGTCGCCGGAATTATCGCAGCTCGCCCCGGGCCAGACCCACTTGTTGGGGTAGCCCCTGATGCCACGATCATTTCTATCAAGCAAACGAGTGCGCAGAGCCGGAAAAGGGTTCAGGAAAACACTCAAGCGGGAGGCACGCTGGCGTCGGTGGCCGCGGCGATCAATCGCGCGGTCGATCTGAACGCGCACGTCATCAACCTCTCGGTGGTCTCGTGTCTACCCGCGCATGCGCGTGGCCGGGTCAACACGGCTGACCTTGATCGAGCCTTGCAGCGGGCTGAAGCCAATGGGTCTGTGGTGGTGGCCGCTGCGGGGAATGTTGGTGACACTTGTGAGCCAGATTCCCTGGTTTTTCCCGCCCATTCTCCGACGGTCATTGCGGTGACTGCCAGCGCAGATACGCACCATATCGCTGACTATTCGGTGGCTAGCCCTCGCGAAAAAGTCTCCGCACCTGGTCACGTTGACGTTGCGCTGTCGCCCCGGGATGCGGGATTAACTTCCGGATTGGCGGGGCCGCAAGGGCCAGCACCATTCGTAGGTACTAGTTTTGCTGCTCCATACGTGGCCGGGATCGTGGCGCTGTTGAAGCAGAGATACCCGCTAGAAACCCCTGCTCAGCTTCGAGCTCGGATCTTCGCGGCTGCCACGCCGGGCACCGGTCATATTGACCCGAGCTGGGCGCTGGCACAACTGCCCGCTCGTGATGCCGTTGCGCACCCCGTGTCGGTGAAAATTCCGGGCAAGCCTTCGCAGCTCACTGAGCACCGTTCCCAGGTGGTGCTGGCCTCGCTGCTGGTTGGTGCTGTCGCTGGTACGGCTCTACTCAGCGTCGCCCGTGCGTATCGACGCCCCACCGTGAACCCCCAACATCAATAGCCCGCTCGCGCGGCAGCGCTTCGGCTAAGTTCAGATCCTTCCGGCAGCAGCCGCAGAATTCGCCAGGGCGCCTTTTTCGGCTCCACTAGCCCCAGCGCCGCCGCATCTTTGGGAGTATCCACCCGGTGCACGACACCAAATTCGGAGACCAGCACGTATCCGTTTCCGGTATCTACTCCGACACTGCCCTGCTCCAAACCGGAAAACCGATGAGCAACACTACTGCCTGACAGCGCTATCCCCGCAGGTAATTCGGCATCTGCTACGGAGACTCGCCCGGTTTCTCCGGTAACGCAGATGCGTTGTCCGTGAACCCAGGTCGGTTGAAATGTTGGCAAATCGACGTGGGCGTGGCTCATTCCGTAGCGCTGCAAATCGGCGCGTTCAATAGGACGCACACTCGCCCCCATATCGCGCATGATCTCGAACTGAACTGCACTCAGCTTCGCGATCCCCTCGGGTCGTTCCCACCAGAAATCCCCGCCCGCGTCGAGAAGCTTCAGCTCACCGGGAGGTATCCTCAGGTCCGGCAGCTGTGGCACCGCGGACAACACTTCCGGGGCGGGGCGCCACATCGGGTGCCGCGGATCAGCGTCAAGGCGCCGCCTTATCGACGCCCCCAAGGGATCTTTCGCGTCGGGCATCAGTGAACGCCCCTGGCTGGTCACCAACCACTGTTTGCCGCCGGACTCGGCGATCAACGCTTGTTGCTCGGTTAGTGGCTGCGGCACGCTGGTGTGATCGGCGTGCGCGATAACCTGCAGGTCTTTCGCCCGCTGGCACGCAGACCACTCCACCGGCGCAGTACCGGCTGGGGCGAACAAGCCCGGAGCATCCGGGATACCCAATGGGACGCCACGATCCAGCTGGCTCAGTACCGAATCTGAGGCTTTGGCAACTTCTTCTGGAGCACCTGCAATCAGCCGGGCGGAGGCCAGGTTACTCACGGGATGCACCGTGGCAGCTTCACCGTGTCCCACTCGCACGTACAAAGCACCGGATTCCGCTGCGATGATCGGCGCGTCGCCCGGATCGATTTCCGGGCGAAACATGGCCATGGCTCCGGAACCGAGACCAATGATCCCTACGGCAAGGAGTCCAAAAAGTGTGGCTCGCCGACGCGCGCCGAGCGGATCAGAAATCATGCGAATATCGCCGAGCACTACCCCGTGTTCTACTCGGCGCATCAAGAATTTGTGCCCACTGACTTGGGCTTTGGTTGTTGGCAGCATGACGGTTTCCGTCACAGTAGATCCCCCTAGGCTGTGCTCTCGGTGTGTTCCCCCGAACACACCGGTTTGCCCTTAATTTTAAGGGGGAATTGCTGCCTGCGCAGGGCTACTGAGAAACAGTCGCCCCGCTCGCGTTGCCCTCAACATCCGCCGGCGACGGCACCTGCTTTGGTTCCGAACCTTGTGCCGTCCCCGCCGGAGCCTTGTCCCGAGCCTCCAACCACTCAAAGTGGGAATCACGTCCACGGTTCGGGATGGTCGGCCGGTGGATGAATGGCTTATCGATCTGCTCGTACGTCTCCGCCTTGCCCAGCTCGCCATAGGTCTTCAGTGGCGGCAATGGGTCTGGTGACGGCGAGTTGGCTCGGATCTGGATGAGTTCTTCGTCGGTAAACGCAGCGTTGACCGCATAGATGCCGATTTCTTTATCGCGGTACACCGGGGTCAACCCTGGGGTCTCCATGAACCCAAACTCCATGTCCGGGCGATCCCACTGGAAGTGCCAGAACTTTGGCGGAGAAATGTAGATGTACTTAACGTTCAGGTTCGCGGCGGCTAGGTCCACAAAGTTGTTTTCATCCGGGACATCAAAGTTGCCGGCGCCTAGGCGCATCGGGTGGAAGAACAGCGTATTCGTGGAGGTTCCGATACCGGCCTGGGGCCACAGATAGTGACGATACGTCGCCGGCAGCGCATTGTAGGCGTACATCCAGCCCGAGCCTTCATCCGGGTTGGAGAAAATCTGACCGTCTTGAGCGTGCGGTTGCGTCTTCAACCAATCAAACGCCTTTAAGTCTCGGTTGCTCACCATGCGCTCATCGCGAGCGGAATTGATCGACCACTGCGCGCCTCGATCAATTTCCGCTACCGCCACATGCTGCACAATCCCGCCGCCGATCACAGCCAAGATCAGCGCGCCTATCGACGACACCCGGCCCAGCTTCTTAATCGGCCCACCAGTAACCAACCGGATCGCAATCGCCAACGCGACGGCAGCTCCGGCCACCACGAACAAGGCGCCCTGCATGACCAAGCGGTGCGCCGTGTTGTAGTGGAGCGCACCAATCAGGCCGAGGGTTTCGTCCCACCCGTCTCCGAACGGAGTAAGCGCATTGGCGGTAATCCAGACGCTCAGGCCCCAGAACACCGGTGCCCATAGGTTTCGCCGCCATAGCAGCAAAAGCACGGCGCCGACGAGCGCTACCCATACCCACGGCTCCACCGACATATGGAACTCATTGGTATGCCGGGTGTACATGAAGATTGCGCTGCGCCAGGATTCTTCTCGGGTGAGGTCTTCTAGCGCGGTCACGGATTTCACGTCTTCGGTTTGCTCGGCACCGAGCAGAATTTGAGGCAGCAGCGTCAATGCGCCGATGATCCCCGGAACGGCCAGCAGTCCTATATCGCGCAAGCGGAAACCGATCTGCCCCTTCCATGTGGCAGGGCGCCTGGATGGGCGCCAGAGCAGGTATAGCAACCACCACAGCGCCAAGCCCAGTACCGGCATAGTGACCGAGGACGGGTGGATTTGTACGAGTCCGATAAATGCCAGTGCCGTGGCAAAGCTGCGGATCGGCGAATATGGCACGGACATGAACAAGCCAAGCACGCTACCTGCGGCAGCAATTGCCGCCAGGTATGGCCAGGCACCCACGTACTGGCCAACCCAGTACAGCGCGGGAATTCCCGGAACAATAAGGGCCGCGAAGCCGGCAGCGATCTGTGCCGTCAAACCGCGGTTATTAATCAATCGCCACGCGATGGCCGCTGCAGACAATGGCAGCATCAGCCCTGGCAGGATCAACCCAGTGAGGTTCGTTGCGGCGATCGGAGAAATGTCAGCGATCTCGCGGAGTAGCGCGCCACCGGCGTGCCACGCACTCGGGTAGTACATCTTTGCCTGGGTTTCTGCATTCTGCAACTCACCCATGCGCGTTGGGGAGGCAATTCCCGTTTCCATGATCCAGCGCATTACGCTGGCGTGCCAGTGTACGTCCCACCCTTGGTAGATGTTGTTCATCCCGTTGGTGGAGGCAGAAAGGTACTTCAAGCTCCGGGACAGAATCAGGTAGGCGCCAGCGATCGAGCCGATTCCTGGCAGCAGCCATACTGGGTCCAAGAGCGTGCCTACTCGCCAGTGGGAGCTTCGGCTGGCTGGCTCTGCGATCCCAGATGCATCTGTCTCAGTTGTTTCCAGCTCGTCTGTTTCTGCTGGGGTGGTGTCCGAAACGGCAGTGGAAGCGGTGAGGGCACGGCGAGCGCGGCGTCGATAAGCAATGAAGGTGCCCCGCCACAGCAACGCCAGGAGCATGACTCCCGCCCAGAAAACAGCTACGGTTTTAACCTCGAAGTGGTACGGGGTGAGGCCATAAACCCAGGCGGCAAGGCCATAGATAGCAAAGGTAGAAGGCACCGCCGCGGCAATCGACCACGGTCCACGAGCTCCGGACACCCAGTTCAGCAGCAGGCCGGGGAGCATGAAGACTGCAATTGCGACGATCGTCACGCTCAGCAAGCTCATTAACTCCGCACCACTTTCTCACTTTTCACTCGGCCCCAGGCGGGCAAAACTGACCCACCCAGCATAAGCTACGGCAGCCAATTGAGCCGTATCCGGCACGCAGCTTCAACTGCATATTATTTGCTTTAGCTTAGCGCTCGCATGTCGCGAGTCACGGCCGCCCGCGCAGCCAACTCGTCGTCTGCAGGATAGTCCACGCCCACCAGCGACAGCCCCTTGGCAGGCGCTACGGGCACCTCCGGAGAACGCTCTGTTTCTCCAAGCAGTCGCGGGGCAAAATCGGCATCGCGGCGCCCCTCCCCTACAGCCAAACACGTGCCGACGAGCGAACGCACCATCGACCAACAAAAGGCATCCGCACTCACTCGGGCCTCATACAGCTGCGGCTCTTGCGGTGTCGACACGTCCTGCCAGGTGAATGCCTCCACGTCTCGAATCGTGGTGGCGTTCGGCTTCGCCCGGCAAAAGGCAGCAAAATCATGCAGTCCCACCAACGCATCTGCGGTGGCCTGCATTTTCTCTAAAGACACTTCCTTAGGCCAGCTTGCGGTGTCCCGGCTTCGAGTGGGTAGCGCCCCGGATCGAGCTGTAGTCACCCGATACACATAATGCCTACGCAGCGCAGAAAAGCGCGCATCAAAACCTTCGGGGGCAAAGCTGCACTGCCGGACGCGGACGTCTTCCGGCAGCAAGCGCGCTAATCGACGCACCAACGCCCCCGGTTCCCCATCAATGCTGCGCTGCTGCAACGCCTGTGGCTGCACGTCGAAGTGCGCTACCTGGCCCGCCGCGTGTACTCCGGCATCGGTACGCCCCGCCACGGTGAGCTGGATTGGTTGCCGCAAGATCATACTCAATTTGTCTTCCAGCAAGCCTTGTACCGTGCGCAATTCACGCTCGCCCGGCTTCGGGACCTGGCGGGCCCATCCGTGAAAATCGGTCCCGTCATAGGCGAGGTCTAGGCGAAGCCTCAGAGAATCGTTCATAATGTTCTGAATTCTACTGCACTACCAAAAGCGACTGGCCCTGCAGGAAGTTACAGGGCCAGTCGCGATGTTATTAAGTTAGGTGTTCCTAGTGGTTGCCTAGCCCCACCAGTTAGGCCTGGCAACCACTAGGAAGTTTTACAGGCGTTAGTAAGCGCCACGCATGGTGATGAAGTAACCACCGGTTGCATGGTTCTTTGCTACGCCGATACCCATGGTCTTTGCGTGTGGGTTGAAGATATTGTCACGGTGCGCCGGGGAGTTCATCCAGGCATTGACAGCGTCACGTGGGTTATTGTACATAACCGCAACGTTTTCCATGTCAGAGAGGTTCAGAGCTTCCGGATCGTGAGCCAGCTGGTCACGAACAGCGGAGGTCTGCGCCCAGGAGCGAGAAGAGTTCGCCAAGCCATCGTTCCAGGCCAGGGTGTGCATGCCAGCTTCAGCGCGGATTGCGTTAACACTGTTGAAGATATCAACCTCAGCAGATGCGAGGTTTTCCGGAGCTGGCAGACCGAAGTTGAAAGCGTCTGCACTTGGTGCTTCGCTGATTGCTGCACCGAAGGTGAGGGCGACGGCTGCGAGGGCGGTGATGATCTTCTTCATGGCTGGTGTTTCCTAGTTCTTAACTGGTGTGAGTGCGCCAGCAAGTGTTGCTGACCTCTACGAGTTAACTCGTTTCGGTTGAGGAAACAGCCAGGTTTACTTGGGGTTTTGACCTAATTGTTCATGGTCTTTTGGTATGTATTCCCTAGTGTTTTTCAGTCTTTTTACCGAATTAGATAAGTTTCAAAGGGGCTTACTCTTACCTCAAGCTAAGACTTTGCGAACACATCCACAGGTAGCCCCGGCAGCAGAAACATCTTCCGGCACGTCAACTACCCTTTTCCGTTTGTTGACCCGATCAACAAACCTGATAATGTTGACGCGTCACTAACGTAAGTTTTGCTTAGTTTTACAGAAAGCTAAGGAAGAAACTAAGCAAAAGCCTCAGGTTCATCGCGGTGCTTTCTCTGGCAACATAAGCTCCCCTGCGGCCCTTGCCTGAACACGAAAAAGTCCCCGTAGCTTGTGGAAATGCAAAAGCCCGTTCCCACAAGGAGTGGAAACGGGCCTGCTAAACGCGGTTAGCGACGAAGTATTTTACTTCTCGTCAGCCTTAGCTTCGACCTCAGCAGCTTCAGCAGCCTCAGCCTCTACCTTTGCGTCTGCATCGGTAGCGGTGTCTGCCTCTACCTCAGGAGCCTCTACAGCTTCTTCGGCAGGAGCTTCTTCGGCCTTCTTAGAAGCAGCTGCGCGGGTTGCGCGGGTAGCTTCAGCGGAGACGGTCTCTTCCAGTACCAGAGAGATCTGGGACATTGGAGCGTTGTCGCCCTTACGGTTCTCGAGCTTGACGATGCGGGTGTAGCCGCCGTCGCGGTTCTCGAACTTAGGAGCCAGCTCGTTGAAGAGGTGTGCAACTACGTCCTTGTTAGGAACGAGCTTGAGCACGTTGCGGCGGTCCGCAACGGTGCCAGCCTTAGCCTTGGTGATGAGCTTTTCTACGTATGGACGCAGCAGCTTAGCCTTGGCATCGGTGGTCTTGATTGCGCCGTGCTCGAACAGCTGAGCAGCCAGGTTAGACAGGATCTTGGTCTGGTGCGAAGCCGAACCGCCGAGACGGGCGCCCTTCTTAGGGGTAGGCATTGTATGTACTCCTCGTGTACAGGTGGGTTGAGCGCTAGCTCGTCAATTACTCGGTATCGTCTACGTCGAAGTCGATAAATTCGCCGGTCTCTGCGTCGTAGCCTTCGATCTGGGTTGGATCGAAATCTTCAGGCGCGTCCTTCAAGGTCAGGCCCAAGCCGGCTAGCTTGATCTTGACTTCGTTAATGGACTTCTGACCAAAGTTGCGGATATCCAGTAGGTCCGACTCGGTGCACTCTGCGAGCTCACCGACGGTGTGGATCTCCTGGCGCTTCAGGCAGTTGTAAGAACGAACGGAGAAGTTCAGATCCTCAATTGCCATACCGTAAGCAGCGATGTGCTCAGTCTCCTGTGGAGATGGGCCGATTTCGATGCCTTCGGCAGCGGTGTTCAGCTCGCGGGCGAGACCGAACAGTTCAACCAGGGTCTTGCCTGCAGATGCGAGGGCGTCACGCGCGGTGATGGAGTTCTTGGTCTCAACGTCAATGATCAGCTTGTCAAAGTCGGTGCGCTGCTCAACACGAGTAGCTTCCACCTTGTAGGACACCTTCAGCACTGGGGAGTAGATCTGGTCCACTGGAATGCGGCCGATCTCGCCGCCGCCGGCGTTGAGGGTTGCTGGAACGTAGCCGCGGCCGCGTTCCACGATCATTTCAATTTCGAGACGACCCTGCTCGTTCAGGGAGGCGATGTGCAGATCCGGGTTGTGGATCTCCACGCCAGCTGGTGGCTGGATGTCACCTGCGGTGACTTCGCCTTCGCCGGTCTTGCTCAGGTACATGACCACTGGCTCGTCAGAGTCAGAGGACAAAACGATGCCCTTGATGTTCAGGATGATGTCGGAAACATCTTCCTTTACACCGTTGATCGTGGTGAACTCATGGAGCACACCGTCGATCTTCACGCTGGTCACTGCTGCGCCCGGAATGGAGGACAGCAAGGTGCGACGCAGCGAGTTACCGAGGGTGTAGCCGAAACCTGGCTCCAGTGGTTCGATGATGAATCGGGAGCGTGCTTCGTCTACGTACTCTTCGGTAAGCGTAGGACGCTGAGAGATAAGCATGGGTTGAACTTCTCCTTGGTGACGCCCGCTATTTGACGTCGATAGGCAAGCAAAAACTTCTTGTGCGATACACAATGCCTCGCGCACACCAGCTTAGTGCCAGTGGCGAGAAGCGATGCGTTATTACTTCGAGTAAAACTCGACGATGAGCTGTTCCTGGATTGGAACATCGATCTGAGCGCGCTCTGGCAGCTGGTGCACGAGAATGCGCAGGGTGGACGGAACGACCTGCAGCCATGCTGGCACGACTGCGTCGACGAGGTTGTCCTGAGCCTCTTCGAACCAGATCATCTTGCGGGACTTCTCACGGACATCGATGATGTCGTACTGAGAAACCTGGAAGGAAGGAACGTTGATCTTCTTGCCGTTCACGGTGAAGTGACCGTGAGAAACAAGCTGGCGAGCCTGGCGGCGGGTGCGTGCCAGACCTGCGCGGTAGATAACGTTGTCCAGACGTCCTTCGAGCAGAACCATGAGGTTGTCGCCGGTCTTACCTGGACGACGGTTTGCCTCTGCGTAGTAGCGACGGAACTGCTTTTCCATGACGCCGTACATGAAGCGAGCCTTCTGCTTCTCCTGCAGCTGCAGGAGGTACTCGGACTCCTTGATGCGAGCGCGACCAGCCTGTCCCGGAGGGTATGGGCGGCGCTCAAAGGACATGTCTCCGCCGACGAGGTCGACACGGAGGCGGCGGGACTTACGGGTTACAGGGCCGGTATAACGAGCCATAGTTTGTTACTCTTCCTTTCCCTGATTAAACGCGACGGCGCTTAGGCGGACGGCAGCCATTGTGTGGCTGTGGGGTGACGTCGGTGATGGAACCGACCTCAAGACCCGCGGTGGACAGGGAACGGATGGCGGTCTCGCGACCGGAGCCTGGGCCCTTGACGTAAACGTCAACCTTCTTCATGCCGTGCTCCATTGCCTTGCGAGCGGCAGACTCAGCAGCCATCTGCGCAGCGAATGGGGTGGACTTACGGGAACCCTTGAAGCCAACGTGGCCAGAGGATGCCCAGGAGATGACAGCACCGGATGGGTCCGTGATGGACACAATGGTGTTGTTAAAGGTGGACTTGATGTATGCGGCGCCTTGCGCCACATTCTTCTTTACGACGCGACGGCCAGTGCGGCGTGCGCCAGAGCGTGCTTTAGGAGGCATGTTTTACTTCTTCTTTCCGGCGATCGTCTTCTTAGGACCCTTACGCGTACGTGCGTTGGTCTTGGTGCGCTGGCCACGAACTGGGAGGCCACGACGGTGGCGCAGACCCTGGTAGGAGCCGATTTCGATCTTGCGACGAATGTCAGCGGCTACCTGGCGGCGGAGGTCACCCTCAACCTTCCAGGTGGCTTCGATAACGTCACGAAGAGCTGCAATGTTCTCATCGGTGAGGTTATCGGTGCGCAAATCAGGAGAGATGCCGGTCTCTTCGAGCAGCTTGGCAGCACGGGCTGGGCCGATGCCGTAGATGTAGGTAAGTGCGACTTCCATGCGCTTGTTGCGAGGGAGGTCAACACCAGCTAGACGTGCCATGTTGGTACGTGCCTTTCCGGTTGTTGCGGTGGTTTTCCACACATTCATCCCTGTCTCACAGCGCTTTGCCCGGTCGGTTGCCGGACGGTGGGCTGCGCTACACAGGGCTTCGGCCACCGTTGCCAAAGGTAAAAGAAGTACGCATTCACGCTTGTCGACGCCCGAAGCGGGTCACCGTTTCGCGCGAAAGTGCAGCGTACCTGGAATGTGCAGGCGAATAGTTTATTTACTTGTAGCGGTAGACGATGCGACCGCGGGTCAGGTCGTAAGGAGAAAGCTCCACTACGACGCGATCCTCCGGGAGAATACGGATGTAGTGCTGACGCATCTTGCCCGAGATGTGAGCAAGTACCTTGTGACCGTTGTCGAGCTCGACACGGAACATTGCATTTGGCAAAGGCTCGATAATCTTGCCTTCAACCTCAATTGCGCCTTCTTTAGCCATATCCTCCACTTTCCCTGGCATTCCCAAGTATCAAAATGCCTGGTTGGTTGACACTTTTAGCGAAACACCAAAAGCGGGTGCGTGCACTAGTACATACACCAAGCGTTCAGAGTACATGGTTGCCCCAGCAAAAGGCAAGTATGTTACCAAAAGAAAATCCGTCCTCGGCAGGGCAGGCCGAGGACGGAATCAGATTTTTTGATGGCGGATGGCTAGTAGACGTAAACCATGTCGCCAACCTGAAGCTCATTGAAGAATGCTGCAGAATCTTCGTAGTTCAAGTGGACGCAACCGTGCGAGAGCCAGTCAATCCGGCCCGCGTGGAAAGCGATGCCATTGTGGGTGAAGTACACCGAGTTTGGCATCGGGGCGTTGTTGAACTCGTAAGAGATCTCGTCCTTGATCTTGCGGGTGACATAGAAGGTGCCGGATGGTGTGGCAGTCTCTGGCGATGGGGCACCGTGAGAAACCGCAACTGGTCCGTAGACTACCTGACCGTCGCGCTGCAGCCATGAACGGTTACCAGCTTTGTCCAGGCAAGCACGTGCCTGCGGTGGGCAAGAACCACGATCAAATTCAGGAGCAGGCGCAGGCGCTGGCGCCTCTGGGGCTGGGGCTGGGACTTCCGGAGCAGGAGCCTCTGGCGCTGGTGGCACTGGTGTACGGCTCAGGATCAGGCCAGGGAACATCAGGTTCAGCTGCTGGTCGACTGCGCCACGGACTGCGTCGCGCTGCTCCACCGGCAGGGCTTCAGAGGAACCGTAGATGCCGTTTCGTGCATCCCAGGCCGCATTAGCAGCAAAGTCGGAGGATCCGGCTGCCAGGTCAGAAGAGGTAGGGATACCAGGGAAAATTGGGGCTGCCATTGCAGGCTGAGCCACTACAGCGGAGGCAGCAGCTGCGGAAGTGGCGGCGATAGCTGCACGACGCTTCAGTGGTGACGGCTTACGGTGCTTACTCATGGTTAAGCAGTATAAAGCATTAAGTGCAATTTTACGCAGCCGAAGGCATATCAATGGCTAGGTGAGAGCTGCCAGTTAGAAGATGACTACCGAATCATTCTTCTTCAAAGTCTGGAAATAGTGTTTAGCATCCTCGTTGGTCATGTGGATACATCCGTGGGACTCTCGGGTGACATCGTCTTCATGGAACGCCATGCCTGAGGTACTGAAATAGGTGGCCCAAGGCATCGGTTCCAGATTCAGTTCATAGGAAACTTCGTCTTGCACGTGCCGCAGGATTTGGTAATTGCCCGGTGGCGTTTCATGGCCATAGCTGCCGTGGTTGATGATGACCGGCCCGTATTCGATCTTGCCGTCTTTTTGCAGCCACGTGACATTAGCTGTGAGGTCCACGCAGGCACGTGCGGTCGGCGGGCACTTTGCAAAATCGGGATGTGGATCGTTTGACGCGAGAGCGATGGGCTGAACAGTGGACGTCTCCTCGGAAACCACCACGTCTTCCGCCACAGTTTTTGGTTGCCCTGGCTGTGCTTTTGGTTCATCAACTACTTGCGCGATGACCCCCAATGAAATACCTGCAATGCACAGACCGGTCAGGCCCAACGCATAAAACTGCATTGTCGACGCACGTCGCGTCGAACTGCTATGTTTACCCACGCGAGACATCTTAACCGTTTTGTTATCATTACCACACCCCTAATTAGCGTGACCTGTCTTACCTTTGGGTTTAGGACCGCGGGGTAAGGATGCGTGGCCCCTGGGCTGTGGCTGCGACGGTATGCTCCCAGTGCGATGCCCATGAGCCATCGAGAGTGACCACCGTCCACTCGTCGTCAAGCACTTTGCTGTCCTCGGTACCCAGGGTGAGCATAGGCTCAATGGCGAGCACAGACCCTTCTTGAATAATCGGCCCCCGGCCCGGCTTGCCTTCATTGGCAAGGTAGGGGTCTTCGTGCATTGTGCGGCCGATTCCATGCCCGCCGTAGCCATCGACGATGTACAGTTCGACATCAAACTTGTCCTCCGCTGCCCAGGTCGCTTGCTCAAGGGCGTGCGATACGTCCGTGAGTCGGTTTCCCGGGACCATTGCCTTCAGGCCTTCCATCAGGACAAATTCGGTGGCAAGGTTGAGCTTTTCGACGTCCGGCGCGATGTCCCCAATCCCAAAGGTCCAGGCACTGTCTCCTACCCAGCCGTCGAGGGTCGCGCCACAGTCGATGGATACGAGATCGCCCTCTTTGAGAATCGTCTGGGCATTAGGAATGCCGTGCACAATGACCTCATTGACGGAAGAACAAATGGAGCCAGTAAATCCGTGGTAGCCAAGGAAGGTTGGGATCGCCCCGGCCTCACGAATAGTGGTTTCTGCAATCTGGTCGAGTTCAAGCGTAGACACGCCAGGCTTCGCAGCCGCCCGCACAGCTTGGAGGGTGCGCGCTACTACTTCGCCGGCGGCTTGCATGGCGTCGAGTTCGCCGGGGGTCTTGGCTGGGATTGCTTTGTTCTTTTTCCGAAAGCCCATGGAGTGTCCTTTGCAGGGGGTGGTGGTTGGTGGCGGTTCACATTGAAAAAGCCGGTTACCTGGCATTAGGGCTAGGCAACCGGCTCATAGAGCGAAGATGGGGCGAGGATTACTTTCCGATCGCGGCCATGGTGCGAGCGTTGATTTCTTCTACGCTGCCTTCTGCTTCGATCGGGATGATCTGGTCGCCGTAGTGGTCGATCAGTGGCGCGGTTTCGTCGCGGTACACGCCCAAGCGAGTGCGGATGGTTTCCTCGTTGTCATCAGCACGTCCGCGAGCGAGCATGCGCTCGACAACGACATCTTCGGAGACACGGAAGTTGATTACGCCGTCGAGCTTGTGTCCGTGCTTGGAAAGCAGTTCTTCGAGGATGTCTGCTTGCTCTACGGTGCGTGGGAAGCCGTCGAGAAGGAAGCCGTTTGCAGCGTCTTCTTGGTTCAGGCGGTCTTCAACCATACGCGCGGTTACGTCGGTAGGCACGAGCTTGCCTGCATCGATGTAAGACTTTGCCTCTATGCCGAGCGGGGTGCCTTCGCCAATGTTGGCGCGGAAAAGGTCGCCGGTGGAGATATGTGGGATGCCGAGCTTCTCGGAGAGAATTGCAGCTTGGGTACCCTTGCCGGCGCCCGGAGGGCCGAGGAGGACGAGTCTCATTTCAGGAATCCTTCGTAGTTGCTTTGCAGGAGCTGGCTTTCGATCTGCTTCACGGTGGTTAGTGCGACGGACACCAGAATCAGGATGGCGGTACCACCGAATGGCGTCGCGTTAGCCGCACCAGAGTTCACCCCCATGTCCATCATGATGTTTGGCAGTACGGCGATAATACCGAGGTATAGCGCACCGACAAACAGCAGGCGGTTCATTACGAAGCCGAGGTACTCTGCGGTCGGACGGCCCGGACGAATGCCCGGGATAAATCCACCGTACTTCTTCATGTTGTCTGCTTGTTCGTTCGGGTCGTACTGAACGGACACATAGAAGTAGGAGAAGAAGATGATCAGTACGAAGTAGCCGACGATGTACTGCCATGAGGATGGGGTCTGCAGGTACTGAATGACGTTGCGCTGCCACCAGTTATCCGGAACCGTTGGGGAGCCGGAGTTGATGATCTGGGTGATCAGCACGGGCACGTACATGATGGAAGACGCGAAGATGACGGGGATAACACCAGCCTGGTTCACCTTCAGCGGCAGGTAGGTGGAGGTGCCACCGTATTGACGGCGTCCAACCATTCGCTTTGCGTACTGGACTGGAATGCGACGCTGGCCTTGCTCGATGAAGACCACGCCGATCACCAAGATCACCACGGCGACCAATACGAGGGAGAAAACCATCGCGCCGGAAGACTGGAAGATGCGGACGCCGTCTGCTGGCAGGCGGGTGGCGATGCCTGCGAAAATCAGCAGGGACATGCCGTTGCCGATGCCACGGTCGGTCATCAACTCGCCGATCCACATAACCAGTACCGCACCAGACGTCATGACGATGACCAGCACGATGAGGTCGAAGATGTTGCGATCAGCCTTGAGCACCTCTACGCCTTGGCCAAGAAGTTGCTGCCGGTCTGCCAGTGCCACGATGCCCGAGGACTGCAGCAGCGCCAGGGCAACAGTAAGGTAACGCGTGTATTGCGTCATCTTGGTCTGCCCGGACTGGCCTTCCTTTTTCAGCTCCTCAAAGTGCGGAATAACCACGGTGAGCAGCTGCACGATAATAGAGGCAGTAATGTACGGCATGATACCGATGGCAAAGATCGACAGCTGCAGCAGCGCGCCACCGGAGAACAAGTTAATCAGAGAGTAGACGTTGTTAGACCCGTCGGTGAGTTGACGCAATCGGCCGGCAATAGACGCATAATCGACACCCGGCGAAGGAATCTGCGCACCAACACGGTACAAAATGATCATCGCGAGCGTGAATAAGATCTTCTTCCGAAGATCCACGTCCTTAAATGCTGAGATAAGGGCGGACACATATCCTCCTGTTTCTCCCCTATTTACGCAGCTAGCCACGTGGAGAGAAGTTTTCTAATTAGTATTAGTGCGCCCTTAGGCACACGGCAGACATTCAACACGACAACTTTACCAGCTATCCGGCTGCTTGGAAATTTTAAGGTAGATTATCCTCGCCGAATAGCAGCTTTTCGACGCCCACCTTCACCCCCCCAAGCGCGGGCACCTTCGGTGCCCGTATTCTCGAGGTATGACGATTTTTGTGAACGCCTATTCCTCCGTCCGAGACATCCATCTGAATGGCGATGAATTTTCCCATCGCGGATTTTCCACCGCGGACACCGCGGAAGCAGTGGAGGAAATCCAGCAGCACCTATTCGGCTTTGCTGGTTATGTTGATCAATTAGGCGCCGCGCGGTTCGGCACCATGACCGCTCAAACTTTTGACACCATCGACCATATTAATCACACTCTCAACCAATACGTATTTCAGCGCCCAGATTCTTACACCCCTGCCGATTTGGTTGAGTTCGCGGAATGGTCAAAAAAGACCAATGCGATTTTCTTCATTCAGGGCCACGACTCGGTCTTCAACGTGGAAGGCACCGATCTTCTAGGCGAAAGTGGGCCAGCTGTCCCTCGCTATTCCGCAGCGGTATCCCGCGCTGAAGAAGTCCGCGCCACACTCGCCGAAGATGACATCATCATCGCAGACACTCTCCCACCTGTTCGGGCGGCGGAGGAAATCTATTCGCAAACCCCTGAAGACGTGCGCAATCGCATTGCTTCCCTCGCAGTGCTGTCCAAGGCGGCCGGCACTCTTATGCAAGGCGAGCCAATGCCTTTCGAAGCTCTCGCCCGCGAGTTCGCGAACTTCGAGTTGGCCTTTGAAGAACACGAAGCGGCCTTTGTTGAGGCCTATGAAGCTCGCCGGTTTGATGAGATTCAAGACGAGGCTGCGCAATTCCAGTGGGGAATTATCGCCGCCGACACCTTGGCGTGGTGCCTGGAGGCGGGCGCCGGTGAACCCACTGACTTGGAGAACGTTGATCCGCAAGGAATCTATGAATCCGCGCGCAACATCAGTGAGCAATCCGAGCTCCGCGATCCAGACGAGATTTGCGATTTGCACGAATGGATCCGCTGCTTGCGCTGGCACCACCACAGCCACCAATCATTAGATGACGTAGCGGCATCGATCTGCTTAGAGCGTCACCGCGCATTGGCTTGGATTACTGACCCATTCAGCCCTTACGAGGACGTTGACCTGAACACTTAACCTGCGATCGCGTGGCGATTCGACACGCGATTCTGCCCAATATCACTCCGCGCCCCCGCTTGGACTCCAGCCCCGTAAGCTTCGGGATCCAAGCTGGGTTTTGTTTTCCGGGTAAAAACGCTCACGCCCTGCGACGTTAAATAGGTTTCGAGTGCCTGATTGGCCTTCTCGCGGTCGTCGACAAGCGCTATGGCATGGGCTTGGTGCTCGGCAGCGACTCTATCTTCGGCCTCGGCCAGACGGTGTCCGACCGCCATACAAAATCCCAGCATGAAAGAGCGACGGGCTCGCCGCAGCCCTACCCGACCTGCAATGTCATAGGCTCCAGCCAGCATATTGAGACGAAGTATCGAGTACAGCATGTCTACCCGCTCAAGATGCCCTGGAAGCCCAAAGATCGTGGCGGAGTGGACCCGTGTTGATCGATACCCGACATCCTGCACGCCCACGCAATGCAGAGCATTCGCTATTGTGAGCAGCAGTCGAGCTTGCAGATCCGTGTACACACCGTCAAAGCTGTAGTCCGCGTAGGTGGCCTGGCCATGATAGTCCTCAGCGGGCACATCCGACTGCTCCAGCCCATACCGAGCCATCAGCTCGAACGCCTTCTGGTAGAACACCTCCCCCTCCGGGGTCCCCTCCTGGTCAGCCGCCTGCGCTAGCAGCTTGCGGATCCGTTCCTTTGTCTTTTCCATCGTTTCTCCTGATCTAGATTGCTTTTGTTGCGCTCTAGTCCTATCAAAGCGCTGGCGCTTATCGACGGCCGGTTCGGAGGGTCCTGTGGATAACTGGAATTCGTTGGGTGGGGTGTGGATAAGTGGTCGGGTGAGAATGGAAAAACTTGGAACCGCACAAATATAGGCTTTTTGTTTTTCTGACAGCCTATTAAATGCTACCGATCGTAAAGTCGTCGATAAGTACGAAAAGAGGGCCCTCCCGATTGGGAGAGCCCTCTTTAAGTAGATGCCTAAAAGATTAGGCCTCGGTGATCGTGCCGCCAGCGGCCTCGATCTTCTCCTTGGCGGAGCCGGAGAACTTGGTTGCGGTGACGTTCAGCTTGACGCTGATGTCGCCGTTGCCAAGCACCTTGACTGGCTGGTTCTTGCGAACGAGGCCAGCTGCTACGAGGTCAGCGATGGTTACGTCGCCGCCCTGTGCGAAGTGCTTCTCAAGGTCAGAAACGTTAACCACCTGGAAAACCACGCGGTTAGGGTTCTTGAAGCCCTTGAGCTTAGGCAGACGCATGTGAAGTGGCATCTGGCCACCTTCGAATGCAGCAGAAACCTGCTTGCGAGCCTTGGTACCCTTGGTACCGCGACCAGCAGTCTTACCCTTGGATGCTTCACCGCGGCCAACGCGGGTCTTAGCCTTGTTAGAGCCCGCAGCTGGGCGCAGGTCGTGGAGCTTAATTGGTTCGCTCATTGTTTACTCCCCCGCTACTTCTTCGACGACGACCATGTGGCGCACCACGTTGATCATGCCGCGAGTCACTGGAGTGTCTTCGCGCACAACGCTGTGGTGGATGCGCTTCAGGCCGAGGGAACGCAGCGATTCCTTCTGGTTCTGCTTAGCACCAACGGTGCCCTTGGTTTGAGTGATCTTCAGGGCCATGGTTTAAGCCTCCTGTGCTGCGCGAGCGCGCAGGATACGTGCTGGAGTGACCTCTTCGACGGTCTTGCCACGACGGGCAGCGACCTCTTCAGGACGAACCAGCTGCTTCAGGCCGGCCACGGTTGCGTGGACGACGTTGATAGCGTTGTCGGAGCCCAGGGACTTGGACAGAACGTCCTGAACGCCTGCACATTCCAGAACTGGACGTGCAGCGCCACCGGCGATAACACCGGTACCTGGAGCTGCAGGACGCAGCATCACGATGCCAGCTGCAGCTTCACCCTGGACTGGGTGAGTAATGGTTCCGCCAACCATTGGGACGCGGAAGAAGTTCTTGCGAGCCTCTTCTGCACCCTTCTGGATAGCTGCTGGAACTTCCTTGGCCTTGCCGTAGCCAACGCCGACCATGCCCTGGCCGTCGCCAACGATGACGAGAGCGGTGAAGCTGAAGCGACGACCACCCTTAACGACCTTGGACACGCGGTTGATGGTTACAACACGCTCGATGTACTGAGAGCGCTCGTCCTGCTGCTGGTTGCGGCGATCATCACGATCACGGCCGCGACCGCGGCGCTCGTTGCGCTCGTTGTTGTTGTTCTCGTCGGCGGAGCGTCCGCCGTTACGCCGTTCACGTCCCGGCATTACGCGATCCTTCCGTTGATGTTCATGTTTGCGGTGATCATTAGAACTTCAGACCACCTTCACGTGCAGCGTCGGCCAGAGCGGCGACGCGACCGTGGTACTGGTAGCCACCGCGGTCAAAGACCACAGCTTCGATACCAGCAGCCTTGGCGCGCTCAGCGATGAGCTTGCCAACCTCGGCACCACGAGCCTTCTTGTCACCTTCAAATGCGCGCACTGCGTCTTCCATGGTGGAAGCTGCAGCGAGCGTACGACCAGCGATGTCGTCGATGATCTGAACGTGCATGTGGCGAGAGGTGCGGTGCACGACGAGACGAGGGGTCTCGGCGGTGCCACGCAGGGTCTTGCGGATGCGGTTGTGACGACGTACACGAGCCTCGCGACGGCGAGTGGAGATGTCCTTGCCTACCGGCAGGCGCTTGTTTGCAGTGTTCTCGTTGCTCATTACTTACCCGTCTTTCCGACCTTGCGACGGACCTGCTCACCCTCGTAGCGGATGCCCTTGCCCTTGTAAGGATCATCCTTACGCAGACGACGGATGATAGCAGCGATCTGTCCGACCTTTTGCTTGTCAATACCCTCGATCGAAAGCTTGGTGTTGCCATCAACAGCAAACTTGATGCCTTCTGGAGCTTCGATCAGAACTGGGTGAGAGTAGCCCAGGGAGAACTCGAGAGCGGTGCCCTTGAGCTGAACACGGTAGCCGACACCGAAGATTTCCATCTTGATGGTGTAGCCCTTGGTAACGCCCTCAACGAGGTTGTTAACCAGGGAGCGGGACAGGCCGTGCATTGCGCGGGACTTGCGGTGGTCGTCTGGACGGGAAACGATGATCTCGTTGCCTTCAACAGCGACGGTGATCGGTGCTGGAACGTCTACGGACAGGGTGCCCTTAGGGCCCTTGACCTCAACGTGCTGGCCGTCAAGCTTGACGTCCACACCGGATGGGATAGCGATAGGGTTCTTACCAATACGCGACATTTTTACTTATCCTCCCTTACCAGACGTAGGCGAGGACTTCTCCGCCTACACCCTTCTCGGTAGCCTGGCGATCGGTCAGGAGGCCCTGGGACGTGGAGATGATAGCCACACCCAGACCACCCAAAACCTCTGGCAGGTTGGTGGACTTAGCGTAAACGCGCAGACCTGGCTTGGAAACGCGACGCACGCCGGAGATGGAGCGCTCGCGAGATGGGCCGTACTTCAGGTCCAGCTTGAGGGTCTTACCGACCTTCTCCTCTTCCACAGAAAAGTCAGCAATGTAACCTTCCTGCTTGAGGATCTGGGCGATGTTCACCTTCAGCTTGGAAGATGGCATGGACACGGAGTCATGGTACGCATGGTTTGCATTGCGCACGCGAGACAACATGTCTGCAATTGGATCAGTCATGGTCATATTTGGTGACCTTGAGCCTTTCTCGTTGCGGTTCCCTTAACCCACCCGGCGTTATCAGCTAACAACCGGCCACTGCCGCTCACCTGGCTAAATAGCCAGGGAGCTCGCTGCCTTGAAATTTCGCTGGACGCCTGAAGGGCGGGGGGCCTACAACAAAGTAGGTGGAATATGTACTTGTGGTACTCGAGTCATTCAAGTCCAGCGGGTAACAATACCGCAAAGTGCCCCATATACCAAATGCCTGCCCGCGCTTATCGACGCCCCACGTTTTATGCCCCAACTCGGGCAGCCATTGACATCACGTGGGCGTCGATAAGCGAGTACCGCGGCCAACGGTTTTACCTCTAAGTTGGTCTATTTGCGATGCCACCATCGAAGGGAACCACCACGGGATCAAGCACCATCCATCCGCTTCGATCGAAGGCCCACTTGCCGTCCCGAGCTACCTGCCACAATCTGCTTGTCGCTGGTAAATGCGATTGGCTCAGGGCTTTGCCTTTAGGCGTCACCCATACGCCGTCCTCATTGCGAGCAAACACCCTACCGCCAGGCTTGCGAGCAAACGACCACGGTTTAAAGAATATGAAGCAGCCAACCAGGAAAACGATTACCCAAACGTAGTAGTCTTCATCAGGCTTTCCGAGGATCAACTCTTGGACATAAAATGAGAACCCCAGCAGCCAGGCTAAAAATGCCAACCAGAGCCCGAAATCTAACAATCCGTGCACGAGCTTCAGTGCACCAAAAGCTCCCGGAAGCCCCTTCCCGCTAGGTACCAGTAGCCCCTTTTCTTTGGCTTCGGCCAAGATGCTGCGTCGTAGCTGCTGAACGTGCGGCATCGCAGTTTCCTCAATCTGGCGCCCACTTCGCACCGCAAACAGAATCTCGTAAGAAGCGCTATCCAGGCCCTGAGGCCAATCTTGCGAGGCTTCCAGCCCATGCTTGTCGACGCGCAAGTACCCGGCCTGAATCAGCTTGGCAATCTGGAGCCACACTAAGTTTGACCTGCTCTCCCCCAACGCAGCTAGGTGTTCCGGGCGCAGCCGTTCGTGGGCAATCGTGGTCTGATGGGCATACATCTGTTTGGAATAGAACGATTTGGTTGCGTGGCCTAACAGCCATAGCACCAGTGCTCCTACGCAAATGAACGCGTACAGCACAACGAAGCCCCTGCTTTCTGCGCGGTGCTCTCCGCCCAGCAGCTGCACAATGGCATCCTGCCCCATGTTCCGCTCCTTATTCCATCGTTATTCATACGTTGGATGCATTGGGCCGCGATTTTGTTCCTGGCTATTGGATTCTAAACAACAAAAATGCCCGCCACCTGATGGTGACGGGCATTAGCTATGCTAGGAAGCGAATTAACGCTCTTCCTGTCCTGGCTTCTTGAATGGGAAGCCCAGCTCGCGCAGCAGTGCGCGGCCTTCCTCATTGTTAGTAGCCGTGGTAACGACGGTGATGTCCATACCGCGTGGGCGGTCGACCTTGTCAACGTCGATTTCGTAGAACATGGTCTGCTCGGTCAGGCCGAAGGTGTAGTTACCGTGGCCGTCGAACTGCTGGTCAGACAGACCGCGGAAGTCACGAATACGTGGGAGAGCGACAGTCAGAAGACGGTCGAGGAATTCCCACATACGGTCGCCACGCAGGGTAACGCGGGCACCAATTGGCATGCCTTCACGGAGCTTGAAGTTTGCGATGGACTTCTTCGCACGACGCAGCTCTGGCTTCTGACCGGTGATCAGGGTGAGGTCTTCAAGAGCGCCGTTGATCAGCTTGGAGTCGCGAGCAGCGTCGCCAACACCCATGTTGACAACAACCTTGACAACGCCAGGGATCTGCATGACGTTGTCGTAAGAGAACTCTTCGTTCAGCTTGGTGCGGATCTCTTCGCGGTAACGGGTCTTGAGGCGAGGGGTGTAGTTTTCGCTCATGATTAGATGTCCTTCCCGTTCTTGCGAGAAATACGGACACGCTTGCCGTTCTCGTCTACGCGGTAGCCAACGCGGGTTGGGTTGCCGTCGGAGTCCAGAACCATGACGTTAGAAACGTGGATTGGAGCTTCCTGGGTTACGATGCCACCGGACTGAGCGCCACGCTCAGGTGCGGAGTTAGCAACGTGCTTCTTGATGCGGTTAACACCCTCGACCAGAACCTTGTTGGTCTTAGGGAAAGCCTGAATGACCTTGCCCTTAGCACCCTTGTCTGGGCCGGAGATGACGAGAACAGTATCGCCCTTATGGATCTTCATAAGTTAGATCACCTCCGGTGCGAGAGAAACGATTTTCATGAACTTCTTGTCACGAAGCTCACGAGCGACTGGGCCGAAGATACGGGTACCCTTTGGCTCGTTGTCGTTCTTGATGATAACGGCAGCGTTCTCATCAAAACGGATGTAGGAACCGTCAGCGCGACGGGTTTCCTTCTTTGCGCGAACGATGACAGCCTTAACGATGTCACCCTTCTTTACGTTGCCACCTGGGGTAGCTTCCTTGACAGTAGCGACGATAACGTCACCAATGCCAGCAAAACGTCGGGTGGAGCCACCGAGAACGCGGATGCACAGGATTTCACGTGCACCAGTGTTGTCGGCAACCCGCAGACGCGATTCTTGCTGAATCACTAGGGTCTCCTGACCTGGTTGAATCTGGAATGTGCGCCGGATTTCCGTCCCGAACGCACGCGGTCAAATTGCCTAAGTTACGTTATAGACAACCGGTAAAGGATAACACGCCGCTAACCTACAGCAAAATACCTGGTAGTCTCTGCTTTTCGACGTTCAACGCTGATTACCCACCTCGCCTATCATGGATTCATGTCCAACAAGACCGGTCTTAACGTTTGCTTACTGCTCAGCATCGCAGCCATGATCACTTTCTTTGCCATGGCTGATGACCAATCAACCCTGAACTGGGTGGTCGGCGGATTGTGCGGAGTGGCTTCTGGACTGCTGGGCGTGGCCCTGCCCTTCCTAAATAAGTGGCGGACGGTAAACAAGTGGATTTATGCCCTGGCCAGCTTGGGCATCGTTATCGGCTGGGGCAGTTGGCCGGTAATCGTAGCAACAGACCCTTCGGTGAGCCCCCATGATCCCATCATCAATATCACATGGTTCCTCGCTATCCCCGGCGGGCTGGTACAGGTTGTTTATGCACTTACGGCAGCCCGCGGGGAGCAGATCTAGATTCGCCTTTAGCTGATCTTCAGCACCCGGTGCACGACGCCTAGCTCCAGCTCGCCACGCCCGTCCGGAAGTGTTACGCCACAGTTTTCCCCAGGGCGCAGTCCGTGAACCTCATGCCACGCGTGTTTGTGTGTGGCAACTTCCCGTCTGCGCTGTTCAAATAACCACAATGAGCGAGCGAGAATAACCCGGCAATCTTCTGCTACGTCAATCAAATACACCGCATCGCCGATTGTTTTCCGGCCCAACCGTTCCGGAATGGGTGCAGCATCAAGCGGCCGGATGGATTCAATGAGCCCATAGGTTCTGGGCTGCTCGTGGGCGTCGATAAGGCGCAGCATTGTCCCCACAGCCCCACTGACTACGGCGGTGCATTCCCAGGTAGCTGGTCGCCCCGGCGGCTGACCGTGACGACGGACTACTACGGTGGTGCCCAGCAAAGAAATAAGGTGCGAACCCGTAGCCACCAGACACGGGCCGGCGCAATCCCGCACTGACACCGGGTATTGCCGACGCAGCTCCGCCAGCCGGGCAGGCAATTCATCGTCGCCGAAGAATTCGGCACCGATCAGGCTAATGAGGTCACCAAACGAGTGATTCGGCAGGGCGGCCCAAAGTTGTTCTAGTTCGGCTATGACCTGCGGAATACGCGTCGGATCCTTCATGGGTTCTCATCTTAAGCTCCGCTCGGCAACAGCAATAATGCAACAATGGATGCTGTGACTTCTTCTTTGGATTCGGTGCATTCGCTTCGCGCAGCCTTGGACAATGCAACTTTCGCAGCGCACGATAACGCGCGGGCGGAAGCGTTGGCGCTGGCATCGCAGATCGAGGACTACATTCTGCCCCGGCTAGAAAACATTGACGCTCCCTTACTCGCGGTGGTCGGTGGTTCGACGGGCAGCGGGAAATCCACGCTGGTCAATGCGATTGTGGGCGAAAAGGTTACCCAGCCGGGCGTCATTCGCCCGACTACGCGGCAGCCCGTTCTGGTCGCGCATCCAACGGATTCTGCATGGTTCAATTCGGACCGAGTCCTACCGGGCTTGGCACGCGAACAAGGCGAGGCTGGAGCAAATCCCCAAGCGACCTCGCTGCGCACCGTATCTTGCGATGCGTTACCTGCCGGGCTAGCGCTTCTCGACGCCCCCGACTTCGACTCGATCGATGACCGCAACCGCGCCCTGGCATCTCAGCTGCTAGCGGCCGCGGATTTGTGGGTGTTTGCGACCACGCCGGCCCGCTACGCCGACCAACTGGTGTGGAACTTCCTCCACGATGCCGCTAGCCGAGACATCGAAGTCCTTGTCATTCTCAACCGCGTTGATTCGGACGCCATGGCCTTTGTGCCGGACGACCTGCGCCGGATGATGTCCGAAGCCGGCCTCTCCGATGCCACACTGTTCACCGTCCCAGATGCCGGGCATATCGACGGCCAACTGCCCCAGGAACTAGTTCTACCAATCCGAGAGCACCTCGCTGCGCTCGCAGCAGACTCAGCGGCCCGGCGCGCGATAGCAGCCAAAACTGTCCTGGGCGCACTGGGCAGTGTGCAGACTCGCGTCAACGCGCTGGCAGAAGTGCGGGATGGCGAAGAGGAATTCGGCGCACAGCTGGCGGAAGCTTTTGATGCGAACTATCTCCGCGCCCGGGAACAGGTCATCGCAGCAACCAGTGACGGCAACTTATTGCGCAACGAGGTTTTGCAGCGTTGGCAGGATTTCGTTGGGACATCTGATGCGTTCCGGACCGTCGAAAAGTGGTATTCCGCCGCTATTGACCGGGTGGGCAGCTTCTTCACGGGCAAGCCAGCCCCGGTTCGGGAGGTTAAGGCCGAGATTGAGTCTGGTTTGCATGCGGTAATCATTGATTCCGCACAAACGGCGGCTGCTCGTTCCTGGTCCCACTTGGGTTCGATGACCCCCGAATTGCGTGCAACCTCGGATCCATCCCTGGCAGGAGCAAGCCCGGAGATTTCCGATGCTGCCGCCCGGCTCGTCCGCGAGTGGCAGGCCGAGCTGATGCACTCTATCGAAAGCAGCGCAGCCGACAAGCGCAAACAAGCCCGCTTAATGTCATTGGGGCTCAACGTGGTCACGGTTGCTCTCATGTTGGTGGTCTTCGCTTCCACGGCTGGACTCACCGGCGGCGAAGTAGCAATTGCGGGCGGTTCCGCTGTGGTGGGCCAAAAGATGTTGGAAACGATTTTTGGGGAAGACGCAGTCCGTCGCATGGCTGCCCGCGCCCGGAAGGATTTGGACGAACGCATCGCTGCGCTTTTCGCCCAGGAGCGCTCGCGCCTAGACCACATCACCAATCAGTTCACCGACGGCACTGACGGCCCCGAGCTGCGGAAAGTCGCTGCTGCCGCTGTCGCCGATGTCGCCAAGCAGACAAAGGACTAAGCCGCATGGGAATTTTCGGAACAAAGACTTCTCTCACCGACCGTCTGCACGCCCTCGAAGAGGCCGCGCAGCTAGGCGGAAGTCGCCTAACTCCGTCGGAACACGACGCCCTGACGCGCGTCGCTAAGGCCGCAGCTCAGCGGCGCGCCCTGTCCTCAGAACACACTGTGGTCGGCTTCTTTGGCGCAACCGGTTCGGGCAAGACCTCGCTGTTCAACGCAGTGGTCGGAGAAAACTTGGGCAAAGCGGCTGCTCGGCGGCCAACTACGTCTTCTCCACTTGCTGCGGTCTGGCACCCCGAGGGCGCGGAGGAGCTGTTGGACTGGCTCGACGTCGAGGATCGTCGCAATCGCCCCGGAGACTTTGCCAAGAAAGCGGGGCCGCTGATTCTGCTGGACCTGCCGGACTTCGACTCCGTGGAACCTGTGCACCGCGAAATCGCCACCCGACTTGCCGGCCAGGTGGATGTGCTGGTGTGGGTCACCGATCCCGAAAAATACGCCGACGCCGTCATCCACGACCACTTCATCCGCCCCCATGCCCTGCACAGCGAGGTCACGTTGGCGGTCTTAAACAAATCCGACCGCCTTTCCGAAGCCGACCGTGAAACCGTCGCCGCCTCCTACAAGCAATTGCTTATCGACGACGGCCTGCGCAACGTCCAGGTGATTTCCACCTCCGCCAAAACCGGCTTCGGCATAGAAGATCTACGTTCAGCAATCGCACGTGTAGCCGCCGAGCACTCAGCTCAGACGCAACGGATCGAAGCCGACATCGCCGCCGCCACCGCTCCTTGGGCTGGGCAAAAAGGATTGAAGGACGTGCCTGCTGCTGCAAAGCGTGATCTTGATGCAGCGCTAGCTAAGGCGGCCGGTGCCGACGAACTGGCCGATATCACCGCCACAGCATACCGAAAGCGTCTCGGCCAAAAGACCGGATGGGTACCCACTGCGTGGATGCTTCGCCTACGCCCCGATCCGCTCCGCAGACTCGGGCTGCGTGAGGAAGCCGACGACACCGGCGTCCACCGCTCCTCAATGCCTGCCCTCGGCGCCTCTTCCGCTGCAGTTGCAAACCAAGGTGTCCGCACTTACGCCGCACGCGTTGCCGACGGCCTTCCCCCTCAGTGGGCACACGCAGTCTCCGACCAAGTCGAAAGGATCGTGGCTGAGCTTCCAGAAGACCTCGACCGCGTACCCGCCCGGACCAGGCTACCTGCGCAACCTTCCGCCGCCTGGGGCGTTTTTACCGTACTGCAATGGCTCGCCCTCCTGGCCGCTCTTGTCGGTGTGCTGTGGTATTTGCTGGTCGCCTTCATGCCAGGCGCTCTCGCACCATTGATGGACGATCCGACCCCCGAAGTCGAAGGTTGGCCCATCCCTACCCTGCTCATCCTCGCCGGACTGCTCCTAGGCGTGGTCCTAGGCCTCTTTACTGCCGCATTCGGGTTCGCCATCAGCGCTGCCGTAAAAGCCCGGACGCGCGCTGCTCTGCGAGACAGCGTCGCTGAGGTCTCTGCGACCGCAGTTGAAGATCCTCTGCTAGACATTCGCGACGACTACTCAGATTTCTTGGCAAAAATTCGCGTGGCACGTGGATAAGGCTCTGCAGATGCCGACCTTTAGACGTGGGCCCGCCCCTGTTTGACCCGCCGCTGTGTGGGCGGGTTTTGTTTGGGGTGCTGTTGTTCTAGCTACGAGCTTGTCAGGCAGATGAATCGGGCCCCGCTGCGCCAAACTCGGAGGCTCGAACTCGGAAGTTCCTAGTAAAAGAAAAGTTTCCGCAGAGTGGTAAGACTGTCACCTGGGATTACCGAGGTTGAACCTACGAGGTTGACGCTCCGCAACCATCCGGCCGCCAAAATTCCAACCGCACCGCACCAACCTCACCACCCCACACTCGCGCTCAGATTATAAGTTAATTACAATTAGCCTATTTAGGGTAAAGTGGAGCCCAACGGACTTTTTCGTTCAATAGCGCAGGAAGGATGAACAGATGGCTAAGGCCCCCAGCAAGGGTGTCATTGCTTACCACGAGCTTCGCAAACGCATCATCTCCGGCCAGCTGCCACCCGGTTCCCGCCTGCAACAATATGAACTCGCTGACGAACTCAAAATGAGCATCACTCCCCTTCGGGAGGCTATCCGTCAGCTCGCCAGCGAAGGTTGGATTCGCATGGAGACCCACCGCGACGCTACCGTCGCGGACACCAACGACGCCGAAGCCCGCGAACTCCTCGAAGTTCGCTATGCCCTCGAGCCTCTTGCAGCAGAATTGGCCGCCCTCCGGCGCACTGAAGAAGATTTGCTCGAGATCCGCGCCACAGCCAAAGCACTTCTACCTGTTTCCTTGGAATCCGGCGAAGAAGCCATTACTGCGCACCGCGCGTTCCACACCGCGATTTTCACATCAGCTCACAATGATGTCTTGACCAAAACCCTAGAAGACATTTGGGATAAATCCGACCGCTACCGTCGCCTTTCCCTCACCTACCCCGCCGACGACGGCGGTCGCGCCGTAGACTTCGCACAACACCACCGACT
This sequence comes from Staphylococcus chromogenes, assembly GCA_032468405.1. GTDB lineage: Bacteria > Actinomycetota > Actinomycetes > Mycobacteriales > Mycobacteriaceae > Corynebacterium. The sequence goes on along the minus strand of JAUDUO010000003.1, from coordinate 157,613 downwards.
TGCAAAGCTCATCGAGGAAGGCGACGGCCCACAAGCAGCTGAGCTGTCCCGCGAGCACATCCGCAACAGTCTCAGCGCTATGCGTACCGGCGCACTAGGCAAACTCACGCGCACTTACTCGCCATTTGGTAGCTAGTCGACGTTCACGCCTAAGGCCGAGAGCGCGGACGTCGAAAAGCGAGCTAGCTGCGGCTTTTCAGTTGAAATCAATTCTTGATACATTCTCAAGCAAAGGATTATAGCCCCTGGCAGTCCTGACTAAAGGTAGCGAAATACCCTTGCATCAGAAGTGCAGCCGCGAAACATTTCGTACGCCATCACCCATCGCATAAGTGTCCCCTGAACACAACCCGGCTCCTTGAGATCCGGATTCTTCAAAGGAGAACACTGTGCGAAAAGCCCTTCGCCGCCTTGTCCTGACTACCGCTTTGCTTACCGCTGCTGTTTCCGCGCCTCAACCAGCACTTGCCCACGATGTCCCGCCTCAGCTTGATGAGCGTGTTGTCGATGCCATCAACACGGTTCTTCCTGCGTGGGAGGGCCAAAAGTGGGCGATCAATTGGGAAAAGTCAATCTACGACCCTAACCGCCCTTTGAGCTTCATCTTCTTGGACGCTTGGCACGGAACCGGATCATCTCCTCAGCAGCTTCTACTGTTCGATCATGGAAACTACCTGGGCACCGGCACGATCCACAATGTCGGTTTCCAGCGTGTCGACGAAGCCACCCAGGATTCACTCGTGGTCAACTACGGCACGCCTGGCGCCAGCTTTTCTGACGTGCAGTACAACCACCCGGTTCGATATCACCTGGTAGATGGTCGGATCGAGATGACCGGTGTCATCCCTGGGCACGAGAACGGGTAGGTGGGCGAAATAAAGCGCATCAAGACTGCTGTACTCACCACCCTGCTTTCACTCGGCTTGTTGCCTGCGGCCCACGCGCTGGGCCCGGCGAACCCGAATGTCGTCGTCCCGTCCCCGGTTGACAATGATCGACGCTGTGCCATCGGCATGGAAGATAGCTTTGCTGGTGACATCGCCAAGATCCCTGCGCCGTCTAACGGTTTCACCCGTTGGGAGTATGGAAAGGACGACAACTACAATCCGTGCCGTGACTTGAGCTATGTGGTTCTCGCTGAAGTCACCCGTAACCCGCTCCCTCCAAAGCAAATCATGCTGTACCACCGCGGTGTACTGCTTGGAACAACGCTTGCTTGTTACACGGAGTTCCAGGAACTCGCTGCCGCGACCGACAACAGTGTGACCGTCGATTATTACTACTGGAAGGATAAAACGCCAGGCGACGAACAGTATGCCACCTCCGTGACCTACCGTTGGGACGGCGAGAAAGTTGTGATGGAAGGCCAGCTTCCTGACGACCTTTTCCGGGTTTGCCCGCAGTAGCGTGAATCGTCGACAAGCTTAGAACGCAAAGACCCGCCCACCATGTGAAATGGTGAGCGGGTTTGTGCTGTCAAGGACTAGAAACTACTTAGCCTTCTCGATGATCTCAACGAGACGGAAGTGCTTGTCCTTGGACAGTGGTCGGCACTCCTCGATGCGAACGAGGTCGCCCATTCCGGCGATCTCGTTCTCGTCGTGGACCTTGACCTTGGAGTTGGTACGGATGGTCTTGCCGTACTTAGCGTGTGGCTTACGGTCTTCCAGCTCGACGACGATGGTCTTCGTCATCTTGTCGGAAACAACGTAGCCAGAGCGTACTTTCTGTGCGCCCTTTTCCTTCTTGGTGTTGTTCACAGTTGCCTCACTCATGATTAAGCCTCAGCTCCCGGGACAACGGACAGGCCCAGCTCGCGCTCACGGATAACCGTGTAGATGCGGGCGATGTCCTGCTTGACCACGCGCAGACGGCGGTTGTTGGTCAGCTGACCGGTAGCCATCTGGAAGCGGAGGTTGAAGAGTTCTTCCTTAGCTTCCTTCAGGCGAGTGGTCAGCTCTTCTACGTTGAGCTCGCGGAGCTCGTGTGCAGGGATACCAGTAGCCATTAGAACTGGTCCTCCTTCTTAACGATGCGGACCTTACAAGGCAGCTTCTGGCCAGCACGACGAAGAGCTTCAAGAGCCATCTCTTCGTTCGGGTAGCTCATTTCGAAGAGGATACGGCCAGGCTTAACGTTGGCGACCCACTTCTCCACGCCACCCTTACCGGAACCCATACGCACACCGAGTGCCTTCTGGGTCAGCGGACGGTCTGGGAAGATGTTGATCCAAACCTTGCCACCACGCTTGACGTGGCGGTTGATGGCGATACGAGCGGACTCGATCTGACGGTTGGTGATGTAGGCAGGCTCGAGAGCCTGGATGCCGTAGTCACCGAAAGTAACGCGGTTGCCACCCTTGGACACACCGGTGCGGTGTGGACGGTGCTGGCGACGGTACTTGACGCGCTTAGGGATAAGCATTCTTAGCCCTCCTGCTTCTGCTCAGCACGCTGACGACGCTGGCCACCACGACGTGGACGCTCGCGACGCTCGCCGCCGCGACCGCGACGTTCAGCTGGTGCGTTGAGTTCGGACTCGCGACGGCCACCAACGACGTCACCCTTGTAGATCCATACCTTCACGCCGATGCGGCCGAAGGTGGTGTGAGCTTCAAAGGTGCCGTAATCGATCTCGGCGCGAAGGGTGTGCAGCGGAACGCGACCCTCGTGGTAGCGCTCGGTGCGAGACATCTCGGCACCGCCGAGACGACCGGAACATACAACCTTGATGCCCTTGACGTGTGGCTGACGCATTGCGCCCTGGATTGCCTTGCGCATTGCGCGACGGAATGCCACACGGTTGGTGAGCTGCTCGGCGATGGACTGAGCCACCAGCTGAGCGTTAGCGTCGATGTTCTTGACTTCGAGGATGTTGAGTGCAACCTGCTTGCCGGTCAGCTTCTCCAGCTGGCCGCGGATGCGGTCAGCTTCGGAGCCACGACGACCAATCACGATGCCCGGACGGGCGGTGTGGATGTCGACGCGGACGCGGTCGCGGGTGCGCTCGATGACTACGTCAGCAACGCCGGCGCGATCGAGACCCTTAGCGAGGAACTCGCGGATCTTGATGTCTTCGGCGATGTAGTCAGAGTAAGACTTGTCGGCGTACCAGTGGGACTTCCAATCGGAAGTGATGCCCAAGCGTAGGCCGTGTGGATGGATTTTCTGGCCCACTACTTGGCCCCTTCCTTCTGGCTCTCAACAACCACGGTGATGTGGCTGGTGCGCTTGCGGATGATGAATGCACGACCCTGAGCACGTGGCTGGAAGCGACGCATCGTTGGGCCCTCGTCGGCGTAAGCCTCGGAGATGACCAGGGTACGTGGATCCAGGCCGAAGTTGTTCTCAGCGTTGGCTGCTGCGGATGCAACGACCTTTGCAACTGGCTCAGAAGCAGCCTGTGGGGCGTACTTCAGGATTGCCAGTGCCTCGGACACGGACTTGCCGCGAACGAGATCGATGACGCGGCGTGCCTTCATCGGGGTGACCCGGACGAAGCGCGCGGTCGCGCGGGCGGTGGTGATTTCTTCACTCATCGCTTATCGACGTCCCTTCTTGTCTTCCTTAACGTGACCCTTGAAGGTCTTCGTTGGTGCGAACTCACCGAGCTTGTGGCCAACCATGGAGTCATCCACGAATACCGGCACGTGCTTGCGACCGTCGTGGACGGCGAAGGTGTGGCCGATGAAATCGGGGAGAATGGTGGAACGGCGAGACCAGGTCTTGATTACCTGCTTGGTGCCCTTTTCGTTCTGAGCGTCGACCTTGTTGAGGAGGTGCTCATCGACAAACGGGCCCTTCTTAAGGCTGCGTGGCATTTTCTACCTCCTCTTAGCGCTTCTTGTTCTTGTTGGAGCGGCGGCGACGAACGATCAGGCGATCGGACGGACGGTTTGGCTTGCGGGTGCGGCCTTCTGGCTTGCCCCATGGGGACACAGGGTGACGACCACCAGAGGTCTTACCTTCACCACCACCGTGTGGGTGGTCGACCGGGTTCATAACGACACCACGGACGGTTGGGCGAACGCCCTTCCAGCGCATTCGGCCGGCCTTGCCCCAACGGATGTTGATCTGGTCAGCGTTGCCGACCTCGCCAACGGTTGCGCGGCAACGGATGTCAACGCGACGGATTTCGGAAGATGGCATACGCAGGATTGCGTACTTGCCTTCCTTACCGAGCAGCTGAATGGAGGTACCAGCGGAACGAGCCATCTTGGCACCGCCGCCTGGCTTCAACTCAACACAGTGAATGGTTGCACCGGCTGGGATGTTGCGCAGAGGCAGGTTGTTGCCTGGCTTGATGTCCGCGTTTGCACCGGACTCAACGATGGTGCCCTGGGTCAGCCCCTTAGGAGCGATGATGTAGCGCTTCTCGCCATCCTTGTAGTGCAGGAGAGCGATGTTAGCGGTACGGTTCGGGTCGTACTCAATGTGAGCGACCTTTGCGGTGATGCCGTCCTTGTCAGCACGACGGAAGTCGATGACACGGTACTGGCGCTTGTGGCCACCGCCCTTGTGGCGAGTGGTGATGTGGCCGTGAACGTTACGGCCGCCCGACTTGGACAGTGGGCGCAGCAGAGACTTCTCCGGAGTCGAGCGAGTGATCTCCTCGAACATCGAAACGGAGCTCTGGCGGCGACCCGGGGTTGTCGGCTTGTACTTACGAATAGCCATAGTTTTTCTGGTCCTTAACTTTCCGCCGCTTAAGAGGCGGAACCGCCGAAGATGTCGATTGGATCGCTGCCCTCGCGCAGGGTGACGATGGCGCGCTTGGTGGCGTTACGAACACCGTAGCCGGAACGGGTGCGCTTGCGCTTGCCCTCGCGGTTGATGGTGTTGACGGACGCAACCTTGACACCAAAGATCTGCTCGATAGCAATCTTGATCTCAGTCTTGTTGGAGGTAGGAGCAACGAAGAACGTGTACTGTCCCTGCTCCATGAGGCCGTAAGACTTCTCAGATACGACCGGTGCGAGAATGATGTCGCGTGGATCTGCGATGGTAGCCATTACTTAGCCTCCTCCTTGGCCGCGCTGGTAGCGCGGTCGATGAAGGTGTTAAGAGCCTCAACAGAGAACACAACGTCGTCAGACTTGAGAACGTCGTAGGTGTTCAGCTGATCAGCTGCCAGGGTGTGTACGCCTGGGAGGTTGTTAACACTCTTCCATGCGGTGATGTCTTCGCGGCCGAGGACGACGAGCACGTTCTTGCGCTCGGTCAGACGCTCGATGAATGCGCGAGCAGACTTCGTGGATGGGGTCTGGCCAGCAACGAGTTCAGTCACCACGTGAATACGCTCGTTACGAGCGCGATCAGACAGTGCGCCGTAAAGGGCAGCCTTGATCATCTTCTTAGGGGTGCGCTGCTCGTAGTTACGAGGCTGCGGGCCGTGTGCGATGCCACCGCCGGTGAAGTGAGGTGCACGGATCGAGCCCTGACGAGCGCGGCCGGTACCCTTCTGGCGGAATGGCTTCTTGCCGCCGCCGGAAACCATGGCACGAGTCTTCGTGGCATGGGTGCCCTGGCGAGCAGCTGCGAGCTGTGCGTTGACGACCTGGTGCATCAGCGCGATGGATGCTTCGCGGTCGAAGATCTCAGCTGGGAGCTCTACGGTGCCGGAGGTCTTGCCATCAGCGGTGTGGACGTCCAACTTCAGATTGGTCATGCGTGTGCACCGCCCTTCACTGCGGTCTTAACGGTTACGAGGCCGCCGCGAACACCTGGGATTGCACCCTTGATGATCAGCAGGTTTGCCTCGGCGTCAATCTTCTGAACCTTGAGGTTCTGGGTGGTGACGCGGTCATTACCCATGCGACCAGCCATGCGGGTGCCCTTGAAGACACGACCTGGGGTTGCACATGCACCGATGCCACCGACGCGACGGTGAGCAGCCTGGTTACCGTGTGCAGCACCCTGACCGGCGAAGCCGTGGCGCTTCATACCACCGGCGTAGCCCTTGCCCTTGGAGGTACCGGTGACGTCGACGAAGGTGATTCCTTCGAAGATCTCAACGGTAACGTCCTGGCCAAGCTCGTAGCCAGAAACGTCATCCATGCGGATTTCGGTTACGTGGCGACGAGGGGTAACGCCAGCCTTGTTGAAGTGGCCAGCTGCAGGCTTGTTTGCCTTGCGTGGGTCAATTTCGCCGTAGGCGATCTGGATGGCGTTGTAGCCATCGGTTTCTTTGGTGCGAATCTGGGTTACGACACATGGACCAGCTTCAACGACGGTCACCGGGATAACGCGGTTGTCCTCGTCGAAGATCTGGGTCATGCCGAGCTTGGTGCCCAGAATGCCCTTTACTTCGTTTTCACTCATTATTTATTCTCCGCCAAGTAGTCCGTCGATCACTGAATGTTCACATCGACGCTGGCCGGAAGATCGATGCGCATAAGGGCATCGACAGTCTTCGGCGTCGGGTCGAGGATGTCGATCAGGCGCTTGTGCGTGCGCATCTCAAAGTGCTCACGCGAGTCCTTGTACTTGTGTGGAGAACGAATAACGGCGTATACGTTCTTTTCGGTTGGCAGTGGCACAGGGCCGACAACGCGGGCACCGGTACGGGTGACCGTCTCAACAATCTTCTTCGCGGATGCGTCGATTGCTTCGTGGTCGTAGGCCTTGAGCCTAATGCGGATCTTTTGTCCCGCCACGCTTATCCTCTTCCTCGATGTCCCACATCAGTTTCTGAGCGGTGGGAAACGTTTATGTCTTAAATAACGTTGTCCGAGCCGATATGGCTTGGCAAACAACGCCAGTTACCTTGACTTGCCAATTCTTTGATGATCCGGGGCACTAGAAGAACATGGTTCACAAACGAACGTCATTGTTAGTGCCGGACTTGAATCAGGGACCTACCAAACACCGTGAATCCTCACGCCATGCTCTTCGGACCTCGTCAAGTGGGAAGGGAACTTATCTCGCGATAAGCGTAGCTACCTTGCCGACTGCCGCTGTTTATTTGCCATGCCTTACCTGCCTCGGCCCCCAGGTGTTGGCTCCTAGCGCTAACAGCGCAGAAGATGACCCAGGCGACCTTCTCTTCTTACGAAGGGGAAGGAAGATCATGTTTGCCTTACCATCTGAGTAACGTTCCCGCCTGTTTAGGGCGTGAAAAATTAACCAGTTGTTAAAGCAACCTGGATAGTTAATCACGTATCCACACAAAACACAACCCCATGGCCCAAAACTTTTTGCGGGAATGTTGTGGCCCACAATTCTCGTTCACCGGTATCGGGGCCGAGTTCAGTAATCTCACCTACGATTGAGATATAAGGCCCGTTGCATTGTCGTCGCCTAGGCCATCGTCCCCCTAGTCCCAAGGAGCGCGCTTAATCATGGATCTCAATCAGGCTTCCATCGTGGATCAACCGCGTGGGCACACCCGCATTGAAGACGTAGTAGTTTCCAAAATTGCCGGCATGGCCGCCCGAGAGGTCTCTGGCGTGCACGCCCTTGGCGCTCAAGGCGCCCGGATGGTGGGGGCTTTGCGCGAGAGCATTCCGGGTTCGCGGACCAATGTGCAGCAGGGTGTCGCGGTTGAGGTAAACGAGCACGAGGCCGTGGTGGACATCGCAATCGTCGCTGAATACGGGGTTGCCATTCACGAGCTGGCTGAGGCGATCCGGTTGAATGTAATCAATGCCATCGAGCGCATGACAGGACTCAGCGTTGCAGAGGTGAACGTGACCGTGCACGACGTTCACCTAGACCTCGGCGAAGACGACGAAGATGCCTCCCTTGGCGGCACCCGGACGCACTAAATGCTGATCCTCGACCGCGCCGTTGCCCAATCCATCGCCGACCAGGTAGCTGCCCTGCCTGGCGTTGCAGGTCTGCATGCTGGCAAGTTTGGCGAGATCGCGCTGCTCTATCCGGGACAGAAAGTGCCGGGGCTAAGGTTGACCGACCATTCCCTCGAGATTCACATCTCCGTATCGTATGGAGCCTGCCAGCAGTTGGACGTCGACATGCAAGTGCTCGACTACCTTGCCAAGACGACTGCGCAGGTGGGGGCCACGGCCGGATTGCCCGTTGACGTATACATTGAAGACATCCAGCCCTAACAATCAAGGACTCTCCATGCACAGCAAAATTCTCCTCGGCGCTCTTATGGGCCTAGCGCTGGCGTTTGCCACAATCTTGGGTGGTTGGTCCGGTCTGGCGCTGGCAATATTGTTCGGCGTGACCGGCGGCCTGGTGGGAGCTCAGCTGGAAGGCCGCATCGACGCGCGCCGCTTTATCGACGACTTGCGCTTTGGCGGACGAGGCTAGCGGCATGACTCAAGCACGAGTGTCAATTTCCGAACGCGCGATTACCAAAATCGTCGCAGCAGCCGTACGCAGTGTCCCGGGAACCATTACGCATTCTGCAGGCCTAGATCGCCTCACCGGTCGCGCCTTTCCGCGCTACGACGTGCACATCAACGACGCCACCGGCCGGGTGTCCGTGGAAACCTTCATTGCCGTGACCTGGCCAAGCCCAGTCATGGATATCGCCGCTACGGTCCGGGAAACGGTAACGGCCCACGTGACTGCATTTACCGGACTCGCGGTAGAACAAGTCAATGTGGTGGTAGGGCCGGTCGTGCCTGGTGCACACCGGATAACTAAGGAACAGCTGTCTACCACTCCCCCGCAGATTCACCCAGTAAGCGTGCAGGCGCAGCCAATCCGACACCTCGACCCCGACGTTCGCCCGCGGCCGTTGACCCCCATCACCGTCCGGAGGTTTCGCCGATGACCAAAACATTCCCTCCGAAAGCTCAACCCGCAGCCCGCAGCCTGGCGCTCGTCATAGCCTTTGCTTTCCTCGGGGTGGTTATTGTGGTCGCCCGCGAACTGTGGAGCATGCGGACTGGATCACAGCTGGAGTCTTGGCTTGAGCCCATTTTCCAGGTCATCGGGCGCGCTCGATACCAGGCATGGATGTTTCCCGCTGGAATCGCCGCTGCCTTGGTGGGCATCTGGTTAATGATCATGGCAGTCTTCCCTCGTCGGCAAACCCACCGCGGCATCATATCTGCCGCAAACCTATGGATCCGCCCGATGGATATCGCCCGTCACTGCACCGCCACCGCCGAAAAGATACCGGGCGTCAACCGGGCAAGTACCTTTGCTACTACGCGCCTGGTAACCGTCACGGTCACCGGGGATCCACAGGATACCGATCTCGCTGAGCGCGTCCAGACAGCTCTCAGCCCCATCACCGCCGCACTTGTCGACGCCCCACGCCTCGTCGTGCGCATCCAATCGCGAAATGAGCCACTCTCATGAGCAAACTCGTTTCAATTGTTGACCGACTTTTAGTATTCGCCGTCGGGCTCATTACTACCGCGGTAGGCATGTTGTCCATTGGGCTGTATTTCGACATCCCTGCTGCACAACGGTTGGCTGACGCCGCAGACCTGCACAGCTGGTTAAGCGTCCCCGAGCAGGACTGGTACCTCCCGGCAGTAATCGCCGCGGGGTTAGTAGCCTTGGTTGCCACCTTCTTCATCATCGCCATGAACCTCAAAAGTAACCGGATCCGTCGGATCAACACCGTTGCTACGAATCAAGCTGGTTCGATCGATCTCGATGTCTCTGCCATTGCAGCTGCGGTTGCGGATTCTTTTGAGGACCTGCCGCGGGTTATCCGGGCACATTCATTGGTGCAGGTTGACCGGGGACACCACATCATGACCATAACGGTGACCGCGGATCCCTCTGCGTCGCTGAGCCGGCTGACCACACTCGCCGAACAAGCGAACCACGATATTGTTCAGGCCATCGGAGTACCTGACATGGTGATTCGGTTTAAGTTCCATTTCGCACCGGTGGAACGTTCACAAGACTAATGACGCCCCAGAACTTGGGGCGCTGGTCCAGTGCGTGGGCGTCGATAAGCTGCGCCCCATTAAACGAAGAAGACCCCCACCTTTCGGTAGGGGTCTACTTGGTGTTTAGTTCAACAAGTTATTACTTGGTGATCTTGGTAACACGACCAGCGCCAACGGTGCGGCCACCTTCGCGGATAGCGAAGCGCAGGCCCTCGTCCATAGCGACTGGCTGGATCAGGGTGACGGACATGTCGACGTTGTCGCCAGGCATAACCATCTCGGTACCCTCAGGAAGCTTCACAACACCGGTAACGTCGGTGGTGCGGAAGTAGAACTGTGGGCGGTAGTTGTCGAAGAATGGGGTGTGGCGGCCACCCTCGTCCTTGGACAGAACGTAGACAGAGCCCTCGAACTCGGTGTGAGGGGTGTAAGCGCCTGGCTTAGCAACGATCTGGCCACGCTCAACATCTTCGCGCTTGGTACCGCGGAGCAGGAGGCCACAGTTGTCGCCAGCTTCGGTGTAGTCAAGCAGCTTGCGGAACATCTCGATACCGGTAACGGTGGTGGTCTGAGACTTTTCCTTGATGCCGAGGATTTCAACTTCCTCGTTAACCTTCAGGGAACCGCGCTCAACACGACCGGTAACAACGGTGCCACGGCCGGTGATGGTGAAGATGTCCTCGATAGGCATGAGGAATGGCTTGTCGGTCTCACGAACAGGATCTGGGATGTTGTCGTCACAAGCCTGCATGAGCTCGAGGATGGACTGGGTCCACTTCTCGTCGCCTTCCAGAGCCTTCAGAGCGGAGATGTGAACGATTGGAGCCTCTTCGTCGAACTCCTGCTCAGCGAGCAGCTCACGAACTTCCATCTCAACGAGCTCGATGATTTCCTCATCGTCAACCATGTCGCACTTGTTCAGAGCAACGAGGATGTAAGGAACGCCAACCTGGCGAGCGAGCAGAACGTGCTCGCGGGTCTGAGGCATTGGGCCGTCGGTAGCAGCAACAACGAGAATTGCGCCGTCCATCTGAGCAGCGCCGGTGATCATGTTCTTGATGTAGTCGGCGTGGCCTGGAGCGTCAACGTGTGCGTAGTGGCGCTTCTCGGTCTGGTACTCAACGTGGGAGATGTTAATCGTGATGCCACGTTCCTTCTCTTCCGGTGCCTTGTCGATGGCATCGAAAGCGAAAGCCTGGTTGAGCTCTGGGTAAGCGTCAGCCAGAACCTTGGTGATAGCCGCGGTGGTGGTGGTCTTACCGTGGTCAACGTGACCGATGGTGCCGATGTTTACGTGCGGTTTCGTGCGCTCGAACTTCGCCTTTGCCACTGTATGTCCTCCTGGACTTCATGGTGGCTACGACTCTCGCAGCCACATTGGTGGTTACCGTCCTCTTTAGTATCCCTTGTCGGGAAGCCGCAGATTTCGGGGTGGTTATTTCTGCCAGTTACATGATACTAGGGCGCATCGAAGCGTTTTTCAAACCCTCCGGTTAACCCTGTTCTCTCCGTTAAGTAATGGCCAGCTCAGCTGCCTCTTCGTCGTGTCTGCGAGGAGGCTCAGCAAGCCATTACTTAGACGTTTTGCACCAAATTATAAAGTCTGTGATTAACTGGCCAAAAATCACAGCTAGTGCGGGGTTGTCCCCCGTTTTAGCCCTAGCTGCTTTACGGAAAGCAGCGGACGCACGGGGGACTGTCAGCGAAACTAGCTAGAGGTGCCGTTACGCTGAGCGATGATCTCGGCTGCCACGTTTGCAGGAACCTCTGCGTAGGAGTCGAAGATCATGGTGAAGTTTGCACGGCCGGCGGTGCGGGAACGCAGGTCGCCGATGTAGCCAAACATCTGAGAAAGCGGAACCTTAGCCTTAACGACCTTGGCGCCAGAGCGGTCTTCCATAGCGTTGACCTGGCCACGGCGAGAGTTGATGTCGCCGATGACGTCGCCCATGTACTCCTCAGGGGTGGTAACTTCCACAGCCATCAGAGGCTCGAGCAGAACTGGCTTTGCCTTTTCGACGGCTGCCTTGAGAACCTGAGCACCGGCAATCTTGAAGGCCATTTCAGAGGAGTCAACGTCGTGGTACGCACCGTCGACGAGGGTTGCCTTGATGTTAACCAGTGGGTAGCCAGCCAGGAAGCCGTACTGCATTGCGTCCTGGATACCAGCGTCGACAGATGGGATGTATTCCTTTGGAACACGGCCACCGGTGACAGCGTTTTCGAACTTGTAGATTGCGGACTCGCCCTCTTCCAGTTCGGATGGTTCTGGAGCGTATGGCTCGATGGAGACGATGACCTTTGCGAACTGGCCCGAACCACCGGTCTGCTTCTTGTGGGTGTAGTCGAGGTTCTCGACAGCCTTGCGGATGGTCTCGCGGTAAGCAACCTGAGGAGCACCAACGTTTGCCTCAACCTTGAATTCGCGCTTCATGCGGTCAACAAGAACGTCGAGGTGGAGCTCGCCCATGCCGCCGATGACGGTCTGGCCGGTCTCTTCGTCGAGCTTAACGGTGAAGGTCGGGTCTTCTTCAGCGAGCTTCTGGATAGCAGTACCCAGCTTCTCCTGGTCAGCCTTGGTCTTAGGCTCGATAGCAACCTCAATAACCGGATCCGGGAAGTCCATGGACTCGAGGATGATCTGGTCGTTAGCGTCACACAGGGTGTCGCCCGTGGTGGTGTCCTTCAGACCGATGAAGGCGTAGATGTTACCAGCGCGTGCTTCGTCAACAGGGTTTTCCTTGTTGGCGTGCATCTGGAACAGCTTACCGATGCGCTCCTTCTTGCCCTTGGTGGAGTTAGCCACCTGCGCGCCTGGCTCAACGATGCCGGAGTAAACGCGGACGAAGGTCAGCTTGCCGAAGAATGGGTGTGCAGCAATCTTGAAGGCCAGTGCAGAGAAAGGCTCGTCGACAGATGGCTTACGAACCATGTCAGCGCCCTCATCGCCCACAGCGTGGCCGTGAACCTCACCGATGTCCAGTGGGTTTGGCAGGTAATCGATAACTGCATCGAGCAGAGGCTGGATGCCCTTGTTGCGGTATGCAGTACCACAGAGAACTGGGTAGACCTCGGAAGCGACAGTCATCTTGCGGATGGCTGCCTTGATTTCCTCGACGGTCAGTTCTTCGCCACCGAAGTACTTATCCATGAGCTCTTCGTCGGACTCAGCGACGGTCTCGAGGAGCTTTTCACGCCACTCGTTTGCCTTGTCGACGAGATCAGCTGGGATCTCTTCGATGGTTGCAGGGGTACCGGTCTCGGTCTTGCCGCGCCAGGTCAGGGCCTGCATGTTGATGAGGTCGACAACGCCGTCGAAGTCGTCTTCAGCACCGATTGGGAGCTGGAGAACCAAAGGCTTAGCACCGAGGCGGTCAATGATGGTCTGGACGGTGAAGTAGAAGTCCGCACCCATCTTGTCCATCTTGTTAACGAAGCAGATACGTGGAACGTCGTACTTCGCAGCCTGACGCCACACCTGCTCGGACTGCGGCTCAACGCCTTCCTTGCCGTCGAAGACAGCAACTGCACCATCGAGAACACGCAGAGAACGTTCAACTTCCACGGTGAAGTCAACGTGACCCGGGGTGTCGATGATGTTGATCTGGTTGTTGTTCCAGAAACAGGTAACAGCAGCGGAGGTAATGGTAATACCGCGCTCCTTCTCCTGCTCCATCCAGTCGGTGGTGGAAGCGCCGTCGTGAGTCTCGCCTACCTTGCGGTTAATACCGGTGTAGAAGAGGATGCGCTCGGTGGTGGTCGTCTTACCGGCATCGATGTGTGCCATGATGCCGATGTTGCGAACCTTGTTCAGATCCTTAAGCACTTCTTGTGCCACAGTGGTTCCCCAACTCGTTTGTTGTGGCGATTCGTAGACCCTGTGATTTACCTCAGACATGTGGCAAAACTGCAGGCGAAATTCGCCGGTGAATATAGTACTCGTTCAATTGTGCCATTAGTCGCTTGGTTTTACAGCCCGAGGGCCGAAAACTAGCTAGCAACCTGGTAATTGCTTTGAACTTAAATGCCCAATGGCCCTGCCACCGACCGTCGCCGGGGCTTTCCCCATTATTAAATTTCGGAGAAAACTTCGTCGATGTGCGGCGACAGGGCCATTGTGCAGATGGTTGCTACTACCAGCGGTAGTGAGCGAAGGCGCGGTTGGCCTCTGCCATCTTGTGGGTGTCTTCGCGACGCTTCACGGAAGCGCCAAGACCGTTGGCTGCGTCCAGGATCTCGTTAGCGAGACGCTCAACCATGGTGTTCTCACGACGCTGGCGGGTGAAGTTGACCAACCAACGCAGAGCGAGGGTGTTAGCGCGACCTGGGCGGACCTCAACTGGGACCTGGTAGGTAGCGCCACCAACACGGCGGGAACGAACCTCGAGGTCTGGCTTGATGTTGCCAAGAGCCTTCTCGAGGGTCAGAACTGGGTCGGTGCCGGTCTTTTCACGGCAAGCCTCGAGCGCGTTGTAAACGATGCGCTCTGCGGTGGACTTCTTACCGTCGAGCAGAACCTTGTTCACGAGCTGAGTAACAACCTCAGAACCGTATACAGGATCCTTAACTACTGGACGTACAGGTGCCTTTCCCTTACGCATTTACTTATCCCTTCTTTGCGCCGTAGCGGGAACGTGCCTGCTTGCGGTCCTTAACACCCTGGGTGTCAAGTGCGCCGCGCACGATCTTGTAACGAACACCTGGGAGGTCCTTAACACGACCACCACGAACGAGCACCATGGAGTGCTCCTGGAGGTTGTGGCCCTCACCTGGGATGTATGCGGAAACTTCGATGCCGGAGGTCAGGCGAACACGCGCGACCTTACGGAGTGCGGAGTTAGGCTTCTTAGGAGTGGTGGTGTACACACGGGTGCACACGCCACGACGCTGAGGGGAACCCTTCAGTGCCGCGGTAGCTACCTTGGCAGTCTTGTCGTGGCGGCCCTTGCGGACCAGCTGCTGAATAGTTGGCATAACCGTCTTTCTTGTATAGTCGGCCTTCTTGGCCGGAAAGCCGACCGAAGATTGATCAAGTGTTTCTTGGCCCGAATGATGCAAAATCGTTTTTAAACGTGCGTAACCCAGTCGGCCGCTCTCGCTGGCTTACTGGGAAAAAATTCGAGCTCCCACCATCTAGACGTGGGACTAGTTAAAGACAATACTCGACACACTCGCATTTACCAAAAATCCGCCGAGGCTTGGCATCCGACACCCCCATATTCCAGCCTGACTGTTGAGATTCCTCTTTCTTAGATAGCCACTCTTGACTGCTCTGGCAGTTCAGGCGCTGTTTTCACTCATGCGGTTTTGGGATAGCGTCTGGTGTATCTGGTTTTGCCACTTTCGGCCCGAAAATGACCGAAACAAAGACACTCGATCGCCTCAAGCCCCCGCCTGCGAGCCCAGCGCGCATCTAGTGTCTCCAACTTTGCCACTTTCGGCCCGAAAACGACCGAAACAAAGACACTCGATCACAAAATGCAAAGTTCACATCAACGCTCTCTGATTTTGCCAATACCGACCGCGTAATTGGCCAATAGCCCGACCAATCACAGGCCACATCTGACAAAGCGCTGGTGAAGTAGGCGTAAAAGAAGGGGCGATGATCAAAAAGGCCAACCTTTCATAAAGGCCCTAAGCACATTGAGCTGGCAAAGGCGAAACCCCGCCTCGCGAACCTCCCACCCACTGGGAAGTCGATCGCGAAGACGGGGTTTAGCTAGTAAAAGCAGAACCGAGGAAAGCCCTAGAAGCTCTCGTCCAGAGGCACGGATGCGCCGGTGAACTCGCCGTAGCCGTCGTCACCGTAGATAGAATCGCCGAAGTTAGACAGCGAGTACGGTGCGGAGTTACGAGCAGCTTCGGTTGGCTTGACCGAGATGTTGCGGTAGCGCGAGATACCGGTACCAGCTGGGATCAGCTTACCGATGATCACGTTCTCCTTGAGGCCGATCAGCTTATCGGAACGCTTGTTGATGGCAGCGTCGGTAAGCACGCGGGTGGTCTCCTGGAAGGAGGCCGCAGACAGCCAAGACTCGGTAGCCAAGGAGGCCTTGGTGATACCCATGATCTCGGAACGAAGCTCTGCTGGCTGGCCGCCGTCGGCAATTGCCTGGGCGTTGGCGCGCTTTGCTTCGGAGAGATCGACCAGGGTGCCCGGCAGGAATTCGGTGGAACCGGATTCGATGACGGTACCGCGGCGCAGCATCTGACGAATGATGATTTCGATGTGCTTGTCGTGAATAGCCACACCCTGGGCGCGGTACACGGCCTGCACTTCGTCGATCAGGTGCTGTTCCACGCCACGGCGGCCGAGAACCTCGAGCACGTCGTGAGGGTCGGCAGGGCCACGCAGGAGGCGGTCGCCCACCTCAACGCGGTCGCCTTCACGCAGCGTGCGCTCGATCATGGCTTCTGGGTTGGATTCCATTGGAACCTTCACCATTGCCAAGCCCTGACGCTTGGACAGCTTCTCGTAGACCACGTTGTCGGAGCCGTCTTCTGGCTCGATGGTCAGCGTGTAGAAGTTGCCCTCATCCTCGAGGTGGACCTTGCCTGCGACGGAAGCGATCGGAGCACGGTTCTTTGGAACGCGGGCTTCGAAGAGCTCCTGAACACGTGGCAGACCACCGGTAATGTCGCCACCGACACCGCCCTGGTGGAAGGTACGCATTGTCAGCTGGGTACCAGGCTCACCAATGGACTGAGCTGCGACGATGCCGACGGCCTCGCCGATGTCCACCTGGTGGCCGGATGCCATGGACTTGCCGTAGCACTTTGCACAGACGCCGGTAGCAGTCTGGCAGGTCAGCACGGAACGGACCTTGACGATCTCAACGCCGGCGTCGACAAGCGCATCGATCTGCAGCTCACCGAGGTCGGTGCCTGCTGGCAGTACGACGTCACCAGCCGCGTTGACTGCGTCAGCTGCGAGCACACGGCCAGAAACGGACGTCTCCACGAGGGAGTGGCGGACGTACTTGTCGCCGGACTTCTCCGCGACAGGAACGCGGACGCCCTGGCGGGTGCCACAGTCCTCTTCGCGGACGATGACGTCCTGAGCGACGTCGACCAGACGACGGGTGAGGTAACCAGAGTCTGCGGTACGCAGTGCAGTATCGGCCAGGCCCTTACGGGAACCGTGGGAGTTGTTGAAGTACTCGAGCACGGTGAGGCCTTCACGGAAGGAGGTCTTAATCGGACGGGTGATGTAGTCACCCTTCGAGTTCACGACCATGCCCTTCATGCCCGCCAGGGTCCAGATCTGACGCATGTTACCGGCGGCACCGGACTTCACGATCATTGGGATTGGGTTGTCGTCTGGGTACAGATCCTCGACAGCCTTACCAACTTCGTCGGTAGCGTCCTTCCACAGCTCGACCAGGCGGTCGTAGCGCTCGCGGGTGGTGAGCTTACCGAACTGGAACTTCTTCTCGATGGTACGAGCTTCAGCCTCGTAACGGTCCAGCATTTCCGTCTTGTTTGGCAGAACCAAAACGTCAGACATGGTGATGGTCACGCCGGAACGGGTTGCCCAGTAGAAACCAGCGTCCTTCATCTTGTCCATGGTCTGCGCGACGGTGATCATTGGGTAACGCGCGGAGAGGTCGGTAATGACGTCGCCGAGCATGATCTTGTCGGAACCGCCACCCTTACGGACCATAACGCCCTCAAGGTATGGGTAGTTCCACGGCAGCAGCTCGTTGAACATAATGCGGCCCAGAGTGGTCATGGCGGTCCAGGTGTCACCCTTGTTCCAGCCGTCTGGGAACTGCTCTGCTTCGATGTCTGCTGGCGGACGCAGGTGCGAAATACGCACCTTGATCTTGGCCTGCAGGCCAAGAACGCCGCGGTCGTAAGCCATGATGGCCTCGGCCATGGAGGAGTACACGCCCTGTGCTGGGCCTTCGGCGGTGGCAGGCTGGTAGCAGCCCTGACCACCGAATTCGTCTTCCTTCTTGGCCAGGGTCAGGAAGTAGAGGCCGGTCACCATGTCCAGACGTGGCATGGCCAGTGGCTTACCGGATGCTGGCGACAGGATGTTGTTGGAAGCGAGCATCAGCACGCGGGCCTCAGCCTGTGCCTCAGCGGACAGTGGCAGGTGAACTGCCATCTGGTCACCGTCGAAGTCGGCGTTGAAGGCTTCACAGGCCAGTGGGTGCAGCTGGATAGCCTTACCTTCGACCAGCACTGGCTCGAAGGCCTGAATACCGAGGCGGTGCAGCGTAGGTGCACGGTTCAGCATCACTGGGTGCTCGGAAATTGCCTCTTCGAGGACGTCCCACACCTCTGGACGCTGGCGCTCCACCATGCGCTTTGCGGACTTGATGTTCTGTGCGTAGTCGTTCTCCACCAGACGTTTCATGACGAATGGCTTGAACAGCTCCAGTGCCATCAGCTTTGGCAGACCACATTCGTGGAGGCGCAGCTGAGGACCGACGATAATAACGGAACGACCGGAGTAGTCGACACGCTTACCCAGCAGGTTCTGACGGAAGCGGCCCTGCTTGCCCTTGAGCAGGTCAGACAGGGACTTCAGCGGACGGTTACCAGGACCGGTGACCGGGCGGCCGCGACGACCGTTGTCGAATAGCGCGTCCACAGACTCCTGCAGCATGCGCTTTTCGTTGTTCACGATGATCTCTGGTGCACCCAGGTCGATCATGCGCTTGAGACGGTTGTTGCGGTTGATCACACGACGGTAGAGGTCGTTCAGGTCGGAGGTTGCGAAGCGACCACCGTCGAGCTGCACCATTGGGCGCAGCTCTGGTGGGATCACAGGGATGCAATCCAGGACCATGCCAGCTGGATCGTTGCCGGAGCGCTGGAAGGCCGCGACGACCTTCAAACGCTTCAGGGCACGCATCTTCTTCTGGCCCTTGCCGTTGTTGATGATCTCGCGAAGCTCTTCAGCTTCCTTATCCAGGTCAAAGCCACGAATCAGGGACTGGATCGCCTCCGCACCCATGCCGCCGGTGAAGTAGTCTTCGTAGCGGTCGACGAGCTCAGAGTAGATGTTCTCATCGATGATCATCTGCTTTGGCGCAAGCTTGACAAAGGTGTTCCAGATTTCATCCAGGCGATCGATTTCGCGCTCAGCGCGCTCGCGGATGTGCTGCATTTCCTTGTCAGCGGCGTTCTGCACCTTGCGGCGAGCGTCGGCCTTAGCGCCGGCGGCCTCGAGTTCGGCGAGGTCCTCCTCCAGCTTCTGCGCGCGCTCAGCGATCTCGGATTCAGCATCTGCCTCAACGTCCTTCTTCTCCAGCAGCATTTCAGCTTCCAGAGTGGTCAGGTCGTTGTGGCGTGCTTCTTCGTCAACACCGGTGATGATGTTGGCTGCGAAGTAGATGATGCGCTCTAGATCCTTTGGTGCCAGGTCCAGGAGGTAGCCGAGGCGAGATGGGACGCCCTTGAAGTACCAAATGTGGGTTACCGGTGCGGCAAGCTCAATGTGGCCCATGCGCTCACGGCGAACCTTGGACTTGGTCACTTCAACGCCACAGCGTTCACAGATGATGCCCTTGTAACGGACACGCTTGTACTTGCCACAGGCACATTCCCAGTCGCGAGTTGGACCGAAGATGCGCTCGCAGAACAAGCCGTCCTTCTCAGGCTTCAAAGTACGGTAATTGATGGTCTCAGGCTTCTTAACCTCGCCCTTAGACCAGCGACGGATGTCGTCCGCAGTGGCAAGACCAATGCGGAGTTCGTCGAAGAAGTTGACGTCGAGCACGTAACTCCCTTTCACCCCGAGGGGTTTTGTTTTGGGTTTTTGCAAGTTCTAGATCTGTTTTGCCCGCTGTGCTTATCGACGCACCACGTGGTCGTCGATAAGCGTCACGGACCGTGAGTTACGCGATGTCGGCGTCGGAACGCTCGTCGCGAGACAGGTTGATGCCGAGGGAGGCACCGGCCTGGTCAAACTCGTCGTCATCGGTGGTGCCCAGTTCCATAGGCGTGCCGTCTGCGGAAAGAACTTCCACGTTGAGACACAGGGACTGGAGTTCCTTGAGGAGCACCTTGAAGGACTCTGGAATGCCTGGGTCAGGGATGTTCTCGCCCTTAACGATGGCTTCGTAGACCTTCACACGACCAACCACGTCGTCAGACTTGATGGTCAGGAGTTCCTGCAGGGTGTACGCAGCACCGTAGGCCTGCATTGCCCACACTTCCATTTCACCGAAGCGCTGGCCACCGAACTGGGCCTTACCACCGAGTGGCTGCTGGGTAATCATGGAGTAAGGGCCGGTGGAACGAGCGTGGATCTTCTCGTCAACCAGGTGGTGCAGCTTCAGGATGTACATGTAGCCGACCGAGACTGGGTACGGGAATGGCTCGCCGGAACGGCCGTCGAACAGCTGGGCCTTGCCGTTTTCGTCCACCATGACGTCGCCGTCACGGTTAGGCAGCGAGTTTGCCAGCAGACCTGCGAGTTCCTCGTTGGAAGCGCCGTCGAACACTGGGGTCGCGGTGAGCGAGCCAGCCGGAACGTCGTACAGCTCTTCTGGGAGGGTCTCCAGCAGCTTCGCGTTCTTGACGTCTTCTGGGTCGATGTGCCAACCAGCGGCAGCAAGCCAACCGAGGTGAACTTCCAGCACCTGGCCGATGTTCATACGACGAGGCACACCGTGGGTGTTCAGGATGATGTCCACTGGGGTGCCGTCTGGCATGAATGGCATGTCTTCCTGAGGCAGGATCTTGCCCACGACGCCCTTGTTGCCGTGGCGGCCAGCGAGCTTGTCGCCGTCCTGGATCTTGCGCTTCTGGGCAACGTAGACGCGGATCATCTCGTTCACGCCAGGTGCGAGATCATCGTCGTCTTCGCGGGAGAAGCGACGCACGCCGATGACCTTACCGGTTTCACCGTGTGGCACCTTCATGGAAGTATCGCGAACTTCGCGAGCCTTTTCGCCGAAGATGGCGCGCAGCAGGCGCTCTTCTGGGGTCAGCTCGGTCTCACCCTTCGGGGTTACCTTACCGACCAAGATGTCGCCGTCGCGTACGTCTGCGCCGATGCGGACGATGCCGCGCTCGTCGAGGTCCTTCAGGACGTCTTCAGAGACGTTAGGGATCTCGCGGGTGATCTCTTCCGCACCCAGCTTGGTATCGCGAGCGTCGATTTCGTGCTCTTCGATGTGGATCGAGGTGAGGATGTCTTCTTCAACCAGACGCTGGTTGAGGATGATGGCGTCCTCGTAGTTGTGGCCTTCCCACGGCATGAAGGCAACCAGGAGGTTGCGGCCGAGAGCCATTTCACCGTTAGCAGTACCTGGACCGTCGGCGATGACCTGGCCTTCTTCCACACGCTGACCCATGTCAACGAGTGGCTTCTGGTTGTAGGACGTGCCCTGGTTGGTGCGCTGGAACTTGCGCAGCATGTAGGTGTCGCGGATGCCGTCATCGCCCATGATGGTGATGAAGTCAGCAGCGACGTTTTCAACAACGCCAGCCTTCTTAGAGATGATCAGGTCACCTGCGTCGTATGCTGCGCGCTGTTCCATGCCGGTGCCCACGTATGGAGCCTCAGAACGAACCAGTGGCACAGCCTGGCGCTGCATGTTCGCACCCATCAGGGCACGGTTTGCATCGTCGTGCTCGAGGAATGGAATCATGGCGGTTGCCACGGACACCATCTGACGAGGAGACACGTCCATGTAGTCGATGTCTACTGCGTCAACGACCTCAATGTCACCGTTCTTCAGACGAACAGCCACGCGATCTTCGGTGATCTTGCCGTTAGCGTCGTGGGCGGTGGAAGCCTGCGCCACAACGTAACGATCTTCTTCGTCGGCGGTAAGGTAATCGATTTGGTCGGTGAGCACGCCGTTTTCGACCTTGCGGTATGGCGTCTCGATGAAACCAAATGGGTTGACCTTCGCGTAAGAAGACAGCGAGCCGATCAGACCAATGTTCGGGCCTTCCGGAGTCTCAATTGGGCACATGCGGCCGTAGTGAGATGGGTGCACGTCTCGAACTTCGATGCCAGCACGCTCACGGGACAGACCACCTGGGCCCAGTGCAGACAGACGACGCTTGTGCGTCAGGCCCGACAGGGAGTTGTTCTGGTCCATGAACTGGGACAGCTGGGACGTACCGAAGAATTCGCGGATCGCAGCGGAAACCGGACGAACGTTGATCAGGGAGGTAGGCGTGATGGACTCAGCGTCCTGCGTGGTCATGCGCTCGCGGACGACGCGCTCCATGCGGGACAGGCCGACACGAACCTGGTTCTGGATCAGCTCGCCGACGGTACGCAGGCGACGGTTACCGAAGTGGTCGATGTCATCGGTTTCCACTGGGATGATCTTGCCCGTTGGGCTGGTCATCGAGGTCTCACCGGCGTGCAGACGCACGAGGTATTCGATGGTGGTAGCGATGTCTTCTTCGGTCAGGGTCATCAGACCCTCGTGGTCGCCACCGAGACCCAGCTTGCGATTGACCTTGTAGCGGCCAACCTTTGCCAGGTCGTAGCGCTTCGCACGGAAGAAAGAGTTGTCCAGCAGCGACTGCGCGAGATCGCGAGTCGGCTGCTCGCCTGGGCGCTGCTTACGGTAGATCTCAAGCAGGGCTTCGTCGGTGTTAGCTACACCATCGTTTTCCAGGGTGGACATCATCAGCTCGGAGAAGCCAAAGCGCTCCTTGATCTGCTCAGTGGTCCAACCGAAGGCCTTCAGCAGCACGGTGACTGGCTGACGACGCTTGCGGTCGATGCGGACACCGACGGTGTCGCGCTTGTCCACGTCGAACTCGAGCCACGCACCGCGGGAAGGGATAACCTTCACGGAGTGCAGCGGACGTTCGGTGGACTTATCGATGGACTCATCGAAGTACACACCCGGGGAACGAACCAGCTGTGAAACGACCACACGCTCGGTGCCGTTCACAATGAACGTGCCCTTGTCCGTCATCATCGGGAAGTCGCCAATAAAGACCGTCTGCGACTTAATTTCGCCGGTCTCATTGTTGACGAACTCCGCGGTGACATACAGTGGCGCAGAGTAGTTGATGTCCTTGTCCTTGGACTCGTCAATCGAGTGCTTGACCTCTTCAAAGCGAGGCTCGGACAAGGAGAGAGACATGTTTCCGGAGTAGTCCTGAATAGGGGACAATTCCTCCAGGATATCTTCAAGGCCACTGGTAACTCGCTGGCCTTCGCCGACTTCGGCTTGCATGCGTTCACGCCACTCAGGCGTGCCGATCAACCATGCAAACGAATCGAGCTGAAGGTCCAGAAGACCAGGGACCTCGATTGGCTCCGTAACCTTAGCGAACGAGTATCGCTTCGGAGCCCCAGGGATTTCGGCCATAGACTTGGTCTGGCGGGAGACTGCCAAGATGCGTCCTTCCAGCACCTCACGCAATCGACGACCCCAAATGTGGGTGAGGGCCGCCGACCACTATTATTTGAGCATTCGGTCTGCTTTTGGAACCTTTGACCCCCGAACCACCCGGATAGATCCGGATAGCACGGAATGACCTTGTCAAATCGGTTTTTCAATCCGTTTTGCCAAGGTCTTAACTAAAACTGGTCAAAAGATTCCAGTGCAACGAAACAGCTTATACAATTTGGCGCTGGAAGTAAAGCGCAAACTTTAACACACAAACTAGGCAGCTTTTCGACGTCCCACGCCGAAGACCCCAATCAACGCCACCACAACCAGCAAAGCTCCAACGACGGCCAACACTGCATTAACCATGGAAATAGTCGAACCATCGTTAATTTCCGCGGCCTGCTTCAGCATGGCATCGCGATCTTCGCCCGATAGCTGGGCGTCGAAAAGCAATACTTGCTCCTTCTTCTCACCTTTATTCGTGCCATAGAAGTCGTCGATCTTTTCATGAATGTCGATGACCATGCCGGTCTTTTGATCCACGAAGATATCTCGGGTGCCGGAATGGAAGAGGAATCCCTTGGATTCGTCCTTGAACTTCGTGGTGTTGAACGGCCCTGCGTAACCGAGGGCTACGTTGGTGGGCTCAATGGTTTGGCGGTAACGGTAGATCTTGCGACCATCGATAGACAGTTCTTCCTCGAATGCAGCTGGAACTGGCTTGCGGAGGGTGTCATCAAAAACCTGATAAGTAGTTTGCTCAGCTTTCGCCGGGAACTTCAACCACAAAGAATCCACCGGCACCTGCTTCGCAGGAGACGCCGGTTGGTCCGTCATCGTTGCCGGGGTCAACGGCATGCCTGTGTAACGATCCAAACGATAAGACCAGACCGTTGCCGAAATCAGGCGGTCCAAATCCTTTTGCTTGCTTTCCCGCATCGTAGTGACACCCATCCGGGCAGTCACCGAGTTGACGTCCACCGGATCCTTGAACTCTGCGTGGATCTGTCGCGTCACTGGAGCGTCCACTACCCTGCCGTCAGGGTCTTGGAAAATCCGAGTTTTCGCCTGTGGATCCTTGAGCGAATAAGTAGTGTGCTCCAAGTCCAGTGGCATGCGCCCATCAAAGTGCAAAAAATGCGGCGCCAGCAGACCCCATGCCAGCAGCATCGCACCGAGGCCTAGCAGCAATGCAGAAAAGATTCGGGACTTTGGAAGCATGGTGGCTATGTTACCTAGCTTCTGGGGTGCGCTCGTAATTAGCACGACGCTGCCACAGCTTTTCGATGCGACTGAAGCGCGGGATAGTTGTTTTTAGGGGCAAGGGCTTGCCCCAATGCCTTCCGACCAACACGGTGGCACACGATGACGACACCGCGATGACGACAGGTGCAGGTCAGTTTTTCACTCCACCTTTGAACCGCGTGGAATCACCTGCAGGTGTCGTCATCGTGGTGTCGTCATCGTCGAAAAGCAATGGCAGCGTGCCCCAATAGACCCCAAAGCAAAATCCCCGACCACTGGAAACCAGTGACCGGGGCGAGTAAACGCAAACAGATTACTTGAGGGTAACCTTTGCGCCAGCCTCTTCGAGCTTAGCCTTTGCAGCCTCAGCGTCGTCCTTGTTGACACCCTCGAGGATAGCCTTAGGTGCACCCTCAACGAGCTCCTTAGCTTCCTTCAGGCCCAGGCCGGAGACGAGCTCGCGAACAGCCTTAATTACGCCGATCTTCTTAGCGCCAGCGTCTTCGAGAACGACGTCGAACTCGTCCTTCTCTTCTTCAGCAGCAGCGCCTGGAGCAGCAGCGCCAGCAGCAGCAACTGCAACTGGAGCAGCAGCGGTAACTTCGAAGACCTCTTCGAATTCCTTAACGAACTCAGAGAGCTCGATGAGGGTCATTTCCTTGAAAGCTTCAATGAGCTCGTCCTTGGTGAGCTTAGCCATGATGGCAAGTCCTTTCTTTTGTCAGCCCTGCTAAGCAGGGCCGGTGGTGAAGTATGTGGTTTTGTAGCGAATCTGCCAGCGGCAGATTATTCGCCCTGCTTCTTTTCCTGCAGTGCAGCGCCGAGGCGTGCGACCTGGGAAGCAGGAGCGTTGAACAGGCCTGCAGCCTTTGCCAAGTTGCCCTTCATGGCGCCAGCCAGCTTTGCGAGAGTGGTCTCGCGGTTATCCAGCTCGGCGATAGCGTCGACCTGAGCTGCGCTCAGAGCGTTGCCATCCATGTAGCCACCCTTGACCACGAATGCCTTGTTGTCGCCGCCGAACTTCTTCAGCGCCTTAGCAGCGTCTACAGCTTCGCCCTGGATGAAGGCGACTGCGGTAGGACCGGTAAGGAGATCATCAAGACCTTCAATGCCAGCTTCTTTAGCAGCCAGCTTGATCATGGTGTTCTTGGCGACGGAGTACTGAACGTCAGAGCCCAGAGCACGACGCAGCTCGGTGGTCTGAGCCACAGAAAGTCCGCGGTACTCGGTCAGTACGATCGAGTTAGCCGCTGCGAACTTTTCCTTGAGTTCTGCCAGTGCAGCAGTGTTCTTTGCGTTTGCCATTACTTCGCCTCCTTCCTCATGTGTATGAACATTGTCCGCCGAGGCTTTCCTAAAATTAGAAAAACCCCGTGCAAGAGCACAGGGAACAAACTCACAAACAGTGAGGATGGACTCTAGTTACTCCTGCGTGGGCCGGTTCCAGTGTGGAACTCCTTCGACCTCCCTGCGGAGGTGACCGACGGTCTTCGGTGAAACTTGAGTAGCGTCAAGGACGCTTCAAACTTCAGCTGCTTACTCTAGCCCGCCTAGTGAGCGATTCCAAATCAGCATGTCGTAGTGCTTTTCGACGCCCAAGTTTGTGGCTACACACGCAAACTTAAAAAGGGTTCAAATGGGAGAACTCGCGCGACAAACCATAACGCGAACGTCCACACCAGAATGTGTGCGGAAATGCGTTTGCCAATCCAATCCGGAAATCGCTTACCTAGGGTCCGACCCAACCAGGCGATCCAGCTCCATATCAGGAAGATTCCCAGAATGAAGGTGACTGCGTTGTATCGCCACGCGCTCGCGAAATCCAACTGCGTGACGCTATAAATCATCCGTGCTGTGCCACAGCCCGGGCAGTTGATACCGAGCAAAGCTTTGGTGGGACACAGCGGGGTCGGCCCGCCGGGAGTGGTCGGATCTGCCGCCGCAACGGCAACACAGCCACAAACGGCCGCAGCCCCCATCAACAAGGGGGCTGCCGGCGTGTGGATGAACTTATCTAATTTAGATGTCACCGTTGAGGTATGGGTTCGCAATTACGCCAGTGAGCTGAAGAACAACGCCGAGGATCATCAGGCCGATAGCGACCGCAATGAAGATCAGGGACCATTGCTTAGCCTTGGCAGATGCCTCGCGAGCGCCCTGCGCATCGCCGGCCGCCCACAGCTTATCCACCTTGAGCGCTGGGATCAGGGAAAGCAAACCAAATGGCAAGCAGCAGGTGCAGAGAGTAAGAACGCCTGCGATGATGGCAAGCACCATGTTGTTGCTTGGCTTTTCACCCATATCGCCGTAACCGGAGGTTGCGCCACCTGGGAATGCGCCCGCAGCGCCATAAGGGTTGTTGTCCGAGGACGCGCCAGCCTGGCCGTAGGTGTTGTCAGCGCCACCGTACGGAGTGGAGTTGCCTTGGCCATATGCATTGTTTGCGTCCGCACCGGAGTTGTTCTGATCGAACGGGTTCTGTGGAGTAGTCATGAAAGTTCCTCTACTTATAGGTTGTTTTAAGCGCCTAAACGACTCTAGCAACCCATACGCGCACGCGCTGGCCAAGAATACTGGGGACCCCCTCGGCGCGCACAAATTATCGGCATTTGAACTCGTTGACCTCGGTTTTCATCCGATCGGACGAAGATAACAGTTTGGAAACATTTCTGGTAAGCCTAGAGCGTCCACTGTTTTTCCCAAAAGGTTTTCTCCCAATGCACACCCCAGCTGATCTGTCCATCATCGACTTTCAGTGTTGCAGCAATGAAGACAATCGTTCCGATGATCGAAAGGATCATCAACCATTTCGATGCCGGCGCCACCCGCTTCGCATCCAGATAGTCCCCCATCCGGTATCGACTTTTTGTCATTAGCGCAACGATTGAACCTGGCAGCGCCAACGGGGAACAACAGCAAATTAAGAACAACAGGTGTACCCATAAATAGTCTGCTGGCTTTGGCGGCATTGGAGGGCGGTAGGAGGGCCGACCGGGCCCGCTTGATTGTGGAAATCCATGGGTTGCGCCATACGGGATGTACGGGTTAGGTGGTGGCTGATTCATCTTTACTCCTCCACGAGTTTGGCTATGTGCTCGTGGAATGCGTGGGCAGTCATATTTGTTCCCGGCAACGCAAAAACCGGGCCCGCCCTTAAAAAGGACGAACCCGGCTTAAGCAAATGAAGCTAGAAATTAGCCTGCGTAGTTCTTCTGCACAGATGGGTCAACTGGGATGCCAGGACCGGTGGTGGAAGAGATGGTGACCTTCTTGAGGTACACGCCCTTTGCAGAAGATGGCTTGAGGCGCATGACTTCGTCGAGAAGCGCGCCGTAGTTCTCGGCCAGCTTCTCAGCATCGAAGGATGCCTTGCCGATAGCTGCGTGCAGGTTGGAAGCCTTGTCAACGCGGAAGGAGATCTTGCCGCCCTTGACGTCAGCGATTGCCTTAGCAACGTCGGTGGTGACGGTTCCGGTCTTAGGGTTAGGCATGAGACCACGTGGGCCCAGGACGCGAGCAACGCGGCCAACCTTGGCCATCTGGTCTGGGGTTGCAATAGCAACGTCGAACTCGATGGTGCCAGCAGTGATCTGCTCGATCAGCTCGGAGGTGCCAACGATGTCAGCGCCTGCAGCCTCAGCTTCGGTAGCCTTCTCGCCCTCAGCGAAAACTGCAACGCGGACGGTCTTACCGGTGCCGTGTGGCAGGGAGACGGTGCCACGAACGAGCTGGTCAGCCTTGCGTGGGTCAACGCCCAGGCGGATAGCAACGTCGACGGTAGCGTCGTAGTTCTTGGAGGAGGTCTCCTTCACGAGCTTTGCAGCTTCGATAGGAGCGTAAATGCGGCCAGCGTCGATGAGTTCGGCGGCTGCGCGGTATGCCTTAGAGGTCTTGCTCATTTGATTTTCCTTTACGAAAATTAGTGGTTAGCGGGCCGGAGCGGGCCCTGCCACTGGTGATATTGAATTACTCGCCCTCGACGACGATGCCCATGGAACGGGCGGTGCCGGCGATGATGCGTGCGCCTGCCTCGACGTCGTTAGCGTTGAGGTCTTCCTTCTTGGTGGTAGCGATCTCACGGCACTGTTCCATGGTGACCTTGCCAACCTTGTTGGTGTGAGGAACGCCAGAGCCCTTCTGCAGGCCAGCAGCCTTGAGCAGCAGCTTTGCAGCAGGTGGGGTCTTCAGCTTGAAGGTGAAGGAGCGGTCTTCGTAGACGGTGATCTCAACAGGAACAACGTTGCCACGCTGGTTTTCCGTTGCGGCGTTGTAAGCCTTGCAGAATTCCATGATGTTGACGCCGTGAGCACCGAGTGCTGGGCCAACTGGAGGTGCAGGGTTTGCCTGACCAGCCTGGATCTGGAGCTTGATTAGGCCAGAGACCTTCTTCTTAGGAGCCATCGATTTACCTTCTTTCCGTGGTACCGCCGCATCTGCCATCGATGCCTGCAGATATGACGTCCGGATGCCCTTATTTCTATGAGCCACCGGGGATGATTGATTGTGTGCGCGTCAAGACACGCGAGGTAATACCCTACGCCACCGCAGGACGCCACTCCAAATCGCCACATGCGTTTCGACGCCCACCTGATGGCGGACCATCGGATGGGCGTCGATAAGACGCGGGTTAGGAGATCTTCTCAACCTGGTCGAAGGTGAGCTCCACTGGGGTCTCGCGGCCGAAGATGGAAACGAGGGCCTGCAGCTTGCCACCTTCTGCATCGATCTCGGAAATGGTCGCAGAGACGGAAGCCAGCGCACCGGTAAGGATCGTGACGGCCTCGCCCACCTGGAAGTCCACCTGCGGCTTCTTGGCAGCCTCAGTCAGTGGCTGAGCGATAACCTTCTCGCCGTCAGCGTTGGTCTGATCAGCTTCGCCCTCCGCTGGAGCGGTCTGCGGCATGAGGAACTTAGCCACGTCGCGGTGCTTAACCGGAGTCGCATTGCCTTCGTTGCCCACGAAGGACGTCACGCCTGGAGTATCGCGGACCACGGACCAGGAACGATCGTTAACATCCATACGGACCAGGACGTAACCTGGCAGCAGCTTGCGCTTAACCAGCTTGCGCTTGCCCTCGCGGATCTCCGTGACCTCTTCAATTGGCACAACGACGTCGTAGATGGAGTCCTCGACCTCAAGAGTCTGGGCACGCATGTCCAGGTTGGTCTTCACTTTGTTCTCGTAGCCCGAGTAGCACTGGATGATGTACCACTGACCAGGAAGCTTCTTCAGCTCGCGAATGTAAGCACGCAGGCGCGCCTTGTATTCCGCCAGGCCAGGATCCTCGGCATTTGCTTCGGTATCCCCCAGCGCCTCCGCAGCTTCAGCCACGGCAGCAGCACCTTCAGCGTCAGCTTCCGGAGCATTAGCTTCGGTGGCTTCGACGCTGGCGGCCAAGTCTTCGTTGAAGTCAGATTCTGGGGTGAATTCGTCGCTCATGGTGCTCTTCTACTCTTCTACATTTAAGGGAACGTTGGGCTCTGCTAGACAGTTGCCCACTAGTGGCAACCATCCTACCCGCGCAAGCACGGGCAATAAATTATCCCGCCGACCTCTGCAGGCTTTCGGCGGGATGTGCTGTGATTGATTCTACTTAACGCCCGAGGACTTTCTCAACTCCAAGACCAGCGAGCCAGTCAATGCCAGAGACGAGGGCAGTCATCACGATAAGGAACGCAAATACGATGGTGGTGTACACGACCATTTGCTTGCCCGTAGGCCAAATAACCTTCTTAAGCTCAGAGCCAACCTCTGGCAAGAAAGAAGCAACGCCGCCACCGACTTTTTCATCACCAGCCGGCTTCGCAGCAGCCTTCTTGGCTTCAGCCTGAGCAGTGGAAGTAGTAGAGACTCCAGTGAGCTGACGCTTACCAGTAGGGCGGGCAGCACCTGCCTCTTTAGCTGGCTGACGATCTTCAGACACAAAAGCTCCTTGAGTCACATGGTTCGGGTTACCTTGCAGGGGCGACAGGACTTGAACCTGCAACCTGCGGTTTTGGAGACCGCTGCTCTGCCAATTGAGCTACGCCCCTATGCACTGCCTTTTTAGCAGTACGGAACCACTTTAGCGGAAACGGCGAAGATTTCAAATCTTCCCGTACGCCACTCGAGTGACATCTTTTCAAGCAGAGGCTACTTACCGATACGCACCGGTACCTTTATGCAGGATCCGGTGCGTTTTCAAAAGCATCTAGCCTCAGTAGCGATGGCGAGAATTGAACTCGCGACACAACGATTATGAGTCGTTTGCTCTACCACTGAGCTACACCGCCTTGGGTTTTCTTCCCTCCAGCAAGACTTACCAGAGAAAAGAACAGAGCCCCCTGACAGAATCGAACTGTCGACCTTTTCCTTACCATGGAAACGCTCTGCCGACTGAGCTAAGGGGGCGCAGCCTCTATGATTGCAGTCCGCTTTCGCTTACCCGCTCCCGTTGAAGCCTTGAGTAGAATAACCGCATATTGTTTCTCAACACAAATCGGCTGGTCACAACAGGTTTTTAATAGACCTTCCTTGCGTGCATTTCCCGCTTAGTGGCAGGCGCGTGGGATATGGGTGGAATATCGGCTGGCAGTGCCCTGTTTCTGCGGAATCCGCGATGGGTTTTGCAAGATTTCGGCCTGATTTCTTGCAAAACCAACAGCAAATCCCACGCAACCCACGCACACACTCACCCCAAATAAACAACAACCCAAACACAAAACCGGTCCCAGCTCCTCTCTGAGAGGAACCGGAACCGGTCACATGTGCCAGATGATGGATTCGAACCAACGTAGGCAAAGCCGACGGATTTACAATCCGCTCCCTTTGGCCGCTCGGGCAATCTGGCGTGCACCTGTTTCCAAGTGCGTTACATACTCTACTACGAAGTACCTACCAGCAAGCAAATCGGCAGGTCAGGGACTAAAACTAGCCCACGCGGGCCGCCGTCATTTGCGCAAGAGTGCGCAGGGCTTCGGTGGCGGGGCCGGCAGGTAGTTTGGCCAGTTGGGTTTCGGCGTCGGCAAGCAGACGCGTGACGTCGGCTTGGGCTTGGGCGCGGCCGGTGGAGCGCTCGAGGAGGTCGAGGATTTCGGCCAGGAGGGCGTCGTCGGTGCCGATGGGGCCGGTGAGCTTTGCGCGCAGCTCGTCGCCGACGGGTCCGGGTTCAGCGAGCGCGTACAAAACCGGGAGGGTGAACACGCCTTCGCGCAGGTCGGTGCCTGGGTTTTTGCCGGATTGGGAGTAGTCGGAGAAGATGTCGATGATGTCGTCGACGATCTGGAAAACCATGCCGATGTCGTAGCCGAATTGCTTCAGGGCTTCGCAGACTTCCTTAGGTGCGCCGGAGTGCAGGGCGCCAAGGTAGCCGGCGGAGGCAATCAACACGCCCGTCTTTTCGCGAATGACGTCCATGTAGTGCTCGATCGGGTCGCCATCTCGTGGGCCGACGGTTTCGCGCATTTGCCCGGTGACTAGGTCGTGGAAAGTTTCCGCGAAGTGGGAGACGGTTTCTACGCCGAGACCTGACATGATTCGAGACACGTTAGCCAGCAAGATGTCGCCCGCGAGGATCGCCACCGAGTTGTTCCAGCGAAAGTTTGCCGAGTCCACGCCGCGCCGCTTGTCGGCTTCGTCCATGACGTCGTCGTGGTACAGCGTGGCCAGGTGCGTCATTTCCACGATGGTGGCTGCTCGGACCACGTTCTCGGAACCCGGCTGCGCACCGTATTGCGAGGCTATCAGGGCAAACATCGGGCGGAAGCGCTTGCCGCCGGCAGCTGCCAAGTGCATGACTTTATCTGTGACAAATTCCTCGCCACGGGATAGTTCGTCGCGAAGCAGTTGCTCAACTTCAGCGAGCCCACCGTTGACGGCCTCATTTAGCTGGGCATCACCGAGTTCAATGTAGGGAACATTGCCGCCCGCTGCGGTCACCTGGGTGATTGGCGAGGTGGCCTTGCCGTTGCTCATTCGTCGATGCCCTCGATCTAAAAGTCACGTTAATGCCCCTGGGGATCCAGAGACCCGAATTCTAAAACTAGCTAGCTCTTTACCGTAGTCCATACTTTTGCCCCATACACACCCCGGGGTGAGTGTCGTGGGCGTTAAATTGCCACAATGGTAGTCATGAGCCGTGATTTTCAAGTCGATCTGCTAATCGTGGGCGCCGGGCCCGCCGGAAGTGCCGCAGCGCTCCACGCATCCAAGCAGGGCCTGCGCACCCTGCTTATCGACGCCGCCACGTTTCCGCGCGACAAAACCTGCGGCGACGGGCTTACTCCACGGGCAATCTCCCAGCTGCGCCACTTGGGACTCGCTGACAGCATCCTCGCCCGCTATTCCAATCGCGGGCTAAAACTGCACGGTTTCGGCGGTTCAGTGACTGCTCCCTGGCCTAATTCCACGTTCGGCACGCTCGGCTCCGCTATGCCACGTACGGAGTTCGACAATTTCCTATTCCAAGCAGCCTCCCGCTCGGATGACGTGACTGCATGGGAAGGCGCCAGCGCAAACAACATCGACTTCAGCAATGGGCGCATTAGCGCAGTAACCGTCCTGCACCGCGGCCAGGAATATCGCGTTCTCCCCCATGCAGTCATCGTTGCCGACGGTGTGCGTTCCACCTTCGGCAAACTCCTCGGCCGACAGTGGCACCGCGGCGAGGTATATGGCATCGCTGCACGTTCCTACTGCACTACCCCGCTTCACGACGAACCGTGGATCCACTCCCACCTCGAGCTGCGCGGACCCGAAGGCGACATTCAACCCGGCTACGGCTGGATCTTCCCCCTAGGCAACGGCGAAGCCAATGTTGGTTGTGGCGCGTTATCTACCGACAAGCGCCCCGCCCGGGTGAACACCAAGAAACTCCTGCACACCTACGCGGACTCCGTGCGCGAAGAATGGACCCTCGGCAGCCCAAGAGCGGTTGCATCCGCATTGCTGCCAATGGGTGGGGCGGTATCCGGCGTCGCAGGTCCGAACTGGATGCTGATCGGGGATGCCGCCGCCTGTGTCAACCCGCTGAACGGGGAAGGGATCGACTACGCCCTGGAAACCGCAGAAATGGCCGTTCAGCTCGCTGCGTCAGCAGCTGATTTTAGCAACGAATGGCCTGCTCAACTCCGTGAAGCTTACGGCGATGCATTTCTCCTGGCCCGCACGTTGGCTCGAGCCCTCACCTATCCGCAGTTCCTGCCGCTTACCGGCCCCATCGGACTACGAGTGCCCTTGCTCATGCGCTCTGCGGCGCGGCTGATGGGGAACCTCGTCACAGAGGAAGACCGCGACGTGGTAGCCCGCGCATGGCGGTTTGCCGGCCATGCGCTCGGCCGTCGGCGCGGTGATCAGCCGTTGTGGAGTTAGCCTGCTTTGACCGCGGAGTGCAGCGCCACGATGCCGAACGTAAGGTTCTGCCAGCCTGCATCCCGCCATCCGTTGCGGTTGATCGCAGCAGCCATTTGTTCCTGGTTTGGCCAAGCACGAATGGATTCCGCGAGGTAAACGTAAGCGTCCGGGTTGGAGGACACCGCCCGGGCAAGCATAGGGATCAAACGCATGAGGTATTCCATGTAGATCGTACGGAATACGGCAAGCACGGGAGTGGAGAATTCAGCAATGGTCAGTCGGCCACCCGGCTTGGTCACCCGCGCTAGTTCTCGCAGGCAAGCTTCAAAGTCCTGGATGTTGCGCAGGCCGTAGGAAATGGTGACGGCGTCGAAAGTATCGTCTGGAAAAGGCAGGCTCATGCCGTCTCCAGCTACTTTTGGCACCTGCCGATGCGCGCCGGCAGCGAGCATCCCTAGGGAGAAATCGCAGGCTACTACCCAAGCTCCGGATTTGGATAGTTCCACCGTGGATACTGCTGTTCCGGCAGCTAGGTCCAGCACAACCTCGCCGGGCTTGAGGTTGAGTCGTTCCCGGGTACGGCGACGCCACATCCGGTCTTGCCCCAGTGAGGCTACGGTGTTGGTGATGTCGTAATTCTTGCCTACTGCATCGAACATGCGGGCCACGTCACGTGCTTGCTTGTCGAGCGATGCTCGAGTTCCCTTATTAGCCACGCATCAAGCCTAGCCTAGAGCCCAACGTTTTCTGCCTTTGAGATGAACGGTTTCGGCGAGATAACGGACATCTCAAAGGCAAAGAAACTAGATACGCGCGCCGAGGGCCTTAGCCGCCCACAGTGGCAGTTCAGGAATCGGGCCGAAAATGGTCAGCGGCACGCGCTTGGATTGCTCAATGACAGCCTCGTAGTGCTTGAGCAGCTGAGTGCACAGGGATTCCCACGTCTTGGTGCGCACGGAATCGCGTGCAGCAGCGCGCATGCGGTCATAACGCACCGGGTGCAGAATCGTATCCACGGCCTCCGGCAGTTCGGCCGCGAAGGTTTCTACCTCAAGGAGATCACCATTCACGCCTGGGGTGATCAGGTCAATTGGGCCACCCGCACGTGGACCAATCGTAGGCACGCCCGACGCCTGGGCTTCTTGTATAGCTTGGCAGAACGTCTCAAATTCACCGGTGTGCACGAACAGGTCCAGCGAGGCGTAGGCCTTGGCCAGTTCTTCGCCGCCAAGTGCACCCATGAATACCGCGCTTGGCATGAGTGCTTCCAGGTCGGACCGCTCGGGGCCATCCCCAACGATGACCAGCTGCAGGTCCGGACGGTTCGCCAACGAAGCGAGTCGATCAACGCCTTTTTCGGCAGCTAGTCGGCCAACAAAGCCGACGATGCGCTTCGAGCGCGTTGGATCCCACGTCGCCCGCAGCTCTTCGGAGCGTTTCGACGGATGGAACCGCTCAGTATCCACACCACGGCCCCAGTGATAAATTTCGTGGATGCCGTGAGATTCCAGCTCCGCAATCGTGACCGAGGATGGCGCCAACGTGCGCTGACACATGTTGTGTAGCGTGCGGGTCCATTCCCAGCTGGCAGCCGCCAACGGGGTGAGCTTGTACTTGGTGGCAAAGCCAGCGACATCCGTTTGGTAAATCGCGATCGCGGGAACGCGCAGCTGGCGGGCGGCAAATGCCCCAGCTCCCCCCAACACGAATGGGGACGCCAAGTGAATGATGTCTGGATTGAAATTGCGCAGCGCCTGAGTCACGGAAGGAATTGGCACACCAACTGGCAGCGAATTGATCAGGGGCACCATGATTGTGGGCACTCGGAAGATTTCAAAGCCGAGGTAATCCGCAATTTCTTCTTCAAAATCACGGGCACCCGGCGCGACCACCATGGCTTCATGACCGTTGGCATGCAAATGCTCGAGCACTCGCAGCACGGAATTGGTCACGCCGTTGACGTTTGGAAGAAAGGATTCCGCCACAATTGCTACACGCATAAGGACGAGTATCTCCTCTCAAAGCTGCCAGAATCTTGTGTCAAGGTTACTCCGAGGCAACATTCAAGCAAATTGTTTTCTAACTCCGCGGGCGTTTGCGCCGGGAAGGTGAGCGTCGTAACGCTAAGAGCAGCAGCGCAAACACGGCCGTACTGACTAGTGCTGTGGAGCCTGCCGGCAGGAGTGCAAGGGTCCAGCTACGCCCCTCCACCTTCACGAGTTCAGGATTGTTGCGAGCGTACTCCACCCAGACGCGCTGGCCTTCGCCAAGCCCGCTGGGATACAGCACTCCGGCGCGCGGGGAATGGAAAAGACCCGATTCATCCTGGTAGTCGACGGTGGTGCGCAGCCTGGATACCGAGGTCACACGGGCCAGGGCTCGGCCGTGGTTGTCGTCGATTTCTCGATCATTGAGGAAAGGGCCGAGCACCATCGCCACGCAGCCCAGCAGCGCGCACGCGTAGAGCGCGATCACTGCCTGGGTCAACCTACGGCGCACCTGCACTAGAACTTCACTGCCTTCGCGATCTTTTCGTGCAATTCTCGACGGCTCGCGCGGTCGGTCCGAGCCTCAATGACCTGGAACCTCGGCGGGCCGTCAATGCTGTCCACGAGTGCGTCGGTGAGCTCCGAAAGAGTGGATACCTGCTGGTAGTCGATGCCGTAGCCCGCGCAGATATCTTCGATCTGCGCATCATGCGGGGTACCAAAGACACGCTCGAAGCGGTCCCGGTATTCCTCCGCGCCTTGCTCCAGGGTTTCGAAGATGCCACAGCCGTTGTCATTGGCCACCACGATGGTGAGGTTTTCTGGACGGGGTTCATCAGGGCCAATGAGCAGTCCGCCCACGTCATGCAGGAAAGTCACATCGCCAAGCAGCGCAACGGTGCGCGGAGCACGAATTTCCGAAGGATAGAGCGCCTGGGTAGCCAGCGCCACGCCGACAGCCTGGGAATTTGATCCGTCAATGCCCGCGGCCCCACGAGGCGAGAACGTGCTCACCCCGTCAAACGGCAAACCAACGAAGGCCACGTCGCGGATTGGGTTGGAGGCCCCCACGAAGAAGGTATCCCCTACTCCAAGAGTGTCTGCGATGGCCGCTGCAACGTGCAGGCCGGTGAATTCCTTAGTTTCTTCCAGCGCCTTACGCACAGATTCTGCGGCGAGCTGCGATGCCGCCTCGCAGACCTTCAGCCACTGCTTGGCAGGCTCCCCAGTTACACGGACGGAGCTGGCCACACGCTGGGCGTTTCCGGTTGGGTCGGTGTAGCTTTCGGTACGTGTCAGCACCGTGACATGGATATCTGGATCTTGCATGAGTTTCAGCACACCGCGATGCAGCGTTGGGTGGCCTACCACCACAATCTGTTCTGGCTTGGTGTGCACCACGTAGTCTTCGTCCGAGACCTGTGGTTTGAGGAAGACATCAGCTGCCAGTGGGTGCACCGCATTGTGTGCTGCTGGGGCGGTAGGTTCGGCGATGGTCGGCACGTCTTCCAGGCCTTCGACCGGCCACGCCCCATCTCCCGCGATCACCAGGGTATTCTTCGCAAGATCCAGGTCAGCAACCCCCCAGTCAGTAGCGCCCAACTTGATGTCATGCGGCTGCTGCGAGGACTCCTGTCCCTCCCCCACCAGCGGATTTCGGAATGCAACGTTGACGTGGCTCACCGGGTGCGCCAATGCCCTGCGCACCGTCGCTGCAGCCGTATCAGGGCGAGTTTCTACCTCGATGCCAAATGTCTGCGCATACGGTGTAAACAAGCCACTTTGCTGGATGGTTTGCGACGCCCCAGTGCCTACAAAGTAACCGGGTCGATCCGCCGAAAGGATCATCAGAGGCGTACCGGAAAGCTGCGCCTCGATGACGGCCGGCAAAGTGTTTGCTACGGCCGTACCTGACGTCATCACCACGGCGATCGGCCGCCGTTGCACACGCGCAATGCCCAGCGCGAGGAAAGCTGCGGAGCGTTCATCGATACGCATGTGCAGCTTGAGTGGGGACTTTACGAGTGCCAGCAGCAAGGGCGCGTTACGTGAGCCGGGGCACGCGACAACGTCCGTCATCCCGGCAGCGACGAGCTCTGCGACAATTCGGTTGGCAACTTCAGTGGCGGTCATGGTCCTCTAGTCTAGTGCGCTACGTCGAATGCCTTTGAGATCGACCATTTCGTTGAATTTTGAGTCATCTCAAAGGCATTCTTGTGCTTACAAGGCGTGGAAGCACTCCCGCAGCCGGGTAATCCACCAGTCGCGCACGACTGCCGAGGCAGCAAGATCCGCCAAGCGTGCCGGATCCGGCACGACCGGCTCGACGGCCAAATGCCCATCAACAATCGGCCGCGTCTCGGCCACGTCGTGCAGGAACAGCGAGGACGTGCCCAGCCCTGCGGGTGCGGGCGGGACGTGGATGAAGTCATCGTCATCATGGGAAGGCAAGGCCGCCACCGCCGCAATTCCGGCGTACATGCCCACCGCAGTATCCAGTGCACCCGAGACCGTCACCGCCATCCCATGCCCAGCCAGGTGCTCGGCGATCTCCAGCAACCTGCGCGGCCCACCCAGCGGCGGCGCCTTCACGACGCCCACGTCAGCGGCCCGCTTCTCCACGACCAGGTAGGGATCCGAAGCCTTGCGAATCGACTCATCGGCCGCCACCCGCTGGAACAAACCCCTGCGCTGCAGGCGTTGACGCAGCTCGGCTAGTTCTTCGAGCGTGGCACACGGCTGCTCCAGGTAATCCAGCGGCCCAAAGGTCGCCGCGGCTTCTTCGGCCTGGTCAAGGGTGTATCCCATGTTGGCGTCGATGCGGATTTTCACGCCAGGGCGCGCCGTGCGAACTGCTTCCACTCGCGCGCGATCCTCGGCGAGGGTCTGCCCTTTTTCGGCGACCTTCACCTTAACGGTCATGCACCCCGGGTAGCGATCCAGCAGCTCCGCTACTTTTTCCGGTGCGACGGCGGGAATGGTGGCATTGACTTCCACCCGGTCGCGCACGGGCGGTGGCGGGCCTTGGTAGGCCATCTCCAAGCCGCAGGCGAGCCAGTGTTTGGCTTCCTGAACTCCGTATTCGCGGAACGGGCTGAATTCGCCCCAGCCGCGTGGGCCGTCGATAAGCAAGGCTTCGCGGGTGGTGATGCCGCGAAACGGCACGCGCATCGGCAGGCTGACCACATGGGAGCGGTCGATGAGTTCGGCTAAGTCGATGTCGGGGATCAAGCAAGAGCCTTTCGGAGATGATCGGCGGTAATGGTATCTGCCTTCACCATATCCGCTGGGGTGCCCGCGAAGACGATCCGGCCACCGCCGTGACCGGCAGCGGGGCCGACATCAATAATGTGGTCGGCCGCGGCCATGACCGCCACGTTGTGCTCGATGGCGATGACGGTGCGGCCGTCCTCGACGAGCGTGTGCATCATGTCGATGAGCGTTTTGGTGTCGGCGAGGTGGAGGCCGGAGGTGGGCTCGTCAAGGACGATGATCGGGGCCTTTTCCGTCATCTGCGCCGCGAGCTTCAGGCGCTGGCGCTCGCCGCCGGACAGTGTGGACAGCGGCTGGCCGAGCTTCAGATACGGCAGGCCCACGCCCACCAAGCGCTTGAGTACCTTGGCCACCTCCCCGGTCTTGAACACGTCGAGAGCTTGGCGGACGGAAAGGTCGAGGACTTCCGCGATGTCAAGGCCATTTACCTTGTACTGGAGCACCTCGTCCTTGAAGCGCTTGCCTTGGCATTCTTCGCAGGTGGTGGACACGCCGGAGGTAAAGCTCAAGTCCACGTAAACAACGCCGAGGCCCTTGCACGTTTCGCACGCCCCTTCGGAGTTACTAGAGAACAGCGCCGGCTTCACGCCGTTTTCCTTCGCGAAACGCGCGCGGATTTTGTCCATGATCCCGGTGTAGGTGGCCGGGTTGGAACGGCGGGAGCCACGAATGGCGGACTGGTCTACCACGAGAACATCCTCCCGGTCGGCGAGGGCCGCGCTGACCAGCGAGGACTTGCCCGATCCAGCCACACCCGTGACCGCGGTGAGCACGCCGAGTGGGAAGTTCACCGTCACGTCTTGGACATTGTTGCGCGTGACGTGCTCGATCTTGAGAGCGCCGGAAGGTTTGCGGGCTTCCCGCAGCTCCAGCCTGGTGTTGAGGTACTGCGCCGTGATCGATTCGGTCTCGGTGAGCCCTGCAAGCGGGCCGGAGTACACCAGCTCGCCGCCGTCTTTGCCGGAGCCAGGGCCGATGTCCACGATGTAGTCGGCAGCTTTGATGACCTCCGGCTTATGTTCCACCACCAATACCGTGTTGCCCTTATCCCGGATATCCTGCAGCAACGACACCATCCGTTGGATGTCATGCGGGTGTAGGCCCGTGGTGGGTTCGTCGAAGACATAGGTGACGTCGGACAGCGAGGAGCCGAGGTGGCGGATCATCTTCACGCGCTGTGCTTCGCCGCCAGACAGGGTGCCGGCCGCGCGATCCAAACTTAGATACCCCAGGCCAATGTCCACCATCGACTGCAGAATGCCGTTGAGTTGGTCCCTCGCCGGGCCCACCTTTGGGTCGAGCTCCTGAACGAATTCCAGCAGCTCATCGACCTGCCACGTGGATAGCTCGCCGATCGTCTTACCGTTCACCGTGGCCTTACGCGCAGCTTCCTTCAGCCGTGTCCCCTGGCAGTCCGGGCAAGTGCTCGTGGTGGCGATCTCCTGCACAAAGTTCAGGATCTGTTTCGCCTTGGGCGGCTCCGCCCGGTCGATCCAAAGCCGTCGCACGCGCGTAATGAGGCCCTCGTAGCTGGTGTTCTTGCCGTTCACCTTGACCTTTTGTGGCTCCGCATACATCAGCATGTCCCGGTCTTTTTTGCTGAACTTTGCGATCGGCAGGTCCAGGTCAAACAGCCCCGTCTCGCCGTAGGTCTTCCAATACCACTCGCCGACGTTGTGCCCCGGCGCGCTGATGGCACCTTCGTTCAGGGATTTCGACTCATCGATTATTTTGGCTTCATCGAGGGTTGCCGCCTGGCCGCTACCTTCGCAACGAGGGCACCAGCCGTCCGGCAGATTGAAAGAAAACGCACTGGACGTGCCCACATGCGGCTCGCTCAGCCGCGAAAACACCAGGCGTAGGATCGCGTGCGCGTCCGTTGCCGTGCCGACGGTCGAACGCGAATTGGACCCCATGCGCTCCTGATCGATGACGATCGCCGGGCTCAAATTCTCCAGCACGTCGACTTCCGGCCGGGGCAGCGATGGCATGAACCCTTGGATGAAAGTGGAGTAGGTTTCGTCGATAAGCCTGCGCGATTCGGCGGCGACCGTGCCGAAGACCAAGCTCGATTTACCGGAACCTGACACGCCGGTGAAGACATTCAAGCGGCGCTTTGGGATGTCCACATCCAGGTTCTTCAAGTTGTTCACGCGGGCGCCGCGAACATGAATGACGTCGTGCGCATCGGCTGGGTTCATTGTCATGTCACCATTGTCGCACGGAGTTGGGAAGCTGGGCGGCTAGCAGCGCTTGAGGACGTAGTCTCGCGGCGGTAGTACCGCCTGTGTGGGGTGTTTGGGGCAGGTTTTGGGCGCCTACAGGCGGTACTACCGCAGCGAAACTACTGAATAGAGGATTTGCAGCCCTTGCGGCGCCCCAGCAAACGGCCCCGGAGAAGAATGCGACGGATCCGCGCCCCATACCCACCCTGAAACTAAGCTAGAGCTCATGACAAACCCATTTGATCCCACGCAATGGCAGACCGTCGAGGGCTTCGAGGACCTGACGGATATCACCTACCACCGGCACGTCGGCACGAGCAGGGCGGACGGCATCGTGCGCATCGCGTTTGACCGGCCCGAGGTGCGCAATGCGTTTCGTCCGCACACGGTGGATGAACTGTACCGGGCGCTCGATCATGCGCGGCGCACGCCGGATGTGGGCACGGTGCTGCTGACTGGCAATGGTCCCAGCGAAAAGGATGGCGGCTGGGCGTTTTGTTCCGGCGGTGACCAGCGCATTCGCGGCCGGTCGGGGTACCGGTACGCCGAGGGCGAGACGGCAGACACCGTGGATACCGCGCGAGAGAAGGCAGAGGGTGGGCGGCTGCACATCCTGGAAGTGCAGCGTCTGATCAGGACGATGCCGAAGGTCGTCATCGCCGTTGTCAACGGTTGGGCCGCCGGTGGCGGGCACTCGTTGCATGTGGTCTGCGACATGACCATCGCCTCCCGCGAGCACGCCAAGTTCAAGCAGACCGATGCGGACGTCGGATCCTTCGACGCCGGCTACGGCTCCGCCTACCTGGCCAAGATGGTGGGGCAAAAGTTCGCCCGCGAAATCTTCTTCCTGGGCCGCACCTACGATGCCGAGACGATGCAGCGCATGGGCGCAGTCAACATCGTGGCCGATCACGCCGACCTAGAAAAGGAAGCAATCCAGGTGGCGCGGGAAATCAACGGCAAGTCTCCTACCGCGCAGCGCATGCTGAAGTTTGCCTTCAACCTCACCGACGACGGCCTCATGGGCCAGCAAGTCTTCGCAGGTGAGGCCACCCGTTTGGCTTACATGACCGATGAGGCCGTGGAGGGCAAGAACAGCTTCTTGGAGAAGCGCGATCCGGACTGGTCCGAATTCCCGTACTACTACTAGGCAGGAGCCTTCGGTTGTAGCTGTGCTGCATCGGCGGCGGTGAAGTCCACGGTTTCGTCCGCGACGAGTTCCTCGACCACCTCGCCGGTGATATTTTCGGACAGCACCGTCGACTCAGCCGGGGACTCGGCAACGGCGCGTCGCAAAGCGTGCGCGTGCTTGCGGGTGAACGCCTTTCGTGGATCAAGCTTGCGAAGCAGCAGGGAGCGGATGGTTTCGCGGCGCTCAATCTCCGCATTGATCCGCCCGCGCATGCGCAGGTTCGCGACGATCAACACCGCGATCAGCAGCAGCCCAACGTAGCCCAGGATTGGGTAGAGCACCGACACGAGGTCCTTAAAGCCCACGGTGGAAAGCACCACGCCGACCAGGCAGAATCCGATGTAGACCTTGCGGAACAGCTGCGGGCGGTTCGCGGTGACGCGGCGAGACATCGAGTAGAACATGCCGATCGCGGTGTTGTAGATCATCGCGTAGATCACGATCGCCATTGCAACGCCCAACCAAGGGTGAATCTGATTAACCAGCGCGAGCGTCGGCATCGCTTCATCGCCCACCACTGGCAGCGTCAGCCACAGGCTGATCACGAGGCACAGCACCAGAGCACTGAAGATCAGCCCGCCCAGCAAACCACCCCAGCCTGCGGCGCGCGTATCGACGTTCGCGCCCCCGATCACAATCGCCATGGATGCGCCCACGATCAGGTTAAATCCCACGTAGTTCAGGCTGGATACCCACCAGTTCGGCAGGCCGGTCTGCACGCGGCTGGTAGCCCCTTCCAACGTCGACAGGTCGGCTGGCGCTTGGGTGATCGCATACACCGTGGCAATCACAATAAACACGATGATGAACGGGGTGCAGGCACCGATGACGGTGGAGACCTTATCGATGTCCAGGAAGCCGGTCGCGATGGTCAGCGCAATCATGATGGCTGAACCAACCCACACTGGCCAGCCGAATTGTTGCTGGAGGTTGGCGCCGGCGCCGGCAAACATCACAAACCCAACGGAGAACAGCGTGGCCATCACACCAGCATCCAAAACCTTGGCGGTTACTGGGCCGGCGATCCGATTCAACACGGCGGTGTGTTCCTGAGCCATCCAATAGGAGCCGAACCTCATCACGATCATGCCCACCAAGGAGATGAGCACGGAAGCGATAACAGCTCCGACGATCCCCCACGGCCCGAAAGCTACAAAGAACTGAATGGCTTCTTGGCCGGATGCAAAACCTGCACCAACCACAACTCCGACAAAGGCCATAGCGATGCTGATTGCTCGCTTAAACACGGTTTCCCTCATTCTGTCCTGCTGCCGTCCTCATGACGACAATCACATTGTGGGATAGTTTATGCAGCTTCTGGTTCTGCCAGTCCTCGGCTTTTATCTCGGTTTAGTCTCGGTCTAGGCATTTTCTCCACACCTACTAAGGCCCACGCCCGCGCATTTTCACGTCGCAACCTGCGTTGTTACGGAAATTTCGGAAACGTTATCGTTTTGAAACGTTTCCGGGGCACTAACATCGTGTTTTATGAACCTCCAGCCGCTCGTCGTTCCCGCCGAAAACCCGGCCCTCATCCTCGATGACCTGGAACGCGCCATTAGTGGCGAATGCGCATTGCTGCCCCTGCCCTCCACCGATCCCGCTCGGGCTCGTGT
Source organism: Staphylococcus chromogenes (assembly GCA_032468405.1). Lineage (GTDB taxonomy): Bacteria > Actinomycetota > Actinomycetes > Mycobacteriales > Mycobacteriaceae > Corynebacterium. The sequence goes on along the minus strand of JAUDUO010000003.1, from coordinate 113,589 downwards.
GCTGCGCGATTCCCAACGAGCTGGTGAGCCCATTGCGGATACGGCCCTGGTGGTTGCGACGTCGGGAAGCACTGGCGAGCCCAAGGGCGCGCAGCTTTCTCCGCGCAACCTGGTGGCCAGTGCTGATGCCACGCACCGCGCGCTGGGTGGCCCCGGCCAATGGCTCCTCGCCCTGCCCGGGCACCACATCGCAGGCCTGCAGGTACTCATCCGCAGCCTCGTCGCGGGTGTGGAACCACTCTGCCTGGATCTCCGCGCGGGCTTCTCCGTCCCGAGCTTCGGGGCCGCCGCCCGCGAACTCAAAGACACCGGCGATCGCCTCTACACCTCCCTCGTCCCCAATCAACTCGTAAAGGCAATGGACACGTTGGACGGCATCGAATCCCTGCGCCTTTTCGACGCCATCCTCGTCGGCGGTGCTGCCGTGGGCGGCGAAACCCTGCGGGCAGCCCGCGAACTCGGCATCAACGTGGTAACCACCTATGGTTCCTCCGAAACTGCTGGTGGTTGCGTGTATAACGGACGTCCGATCCCAGGCGCATCGGTGCGAATTTTGCCTTCCGGTTTGATCCAGTTGGGCGGGCCGATGATCGCCGGTGGGTATCGCAACGTCCCCGACTCCCCGGCCTTTTCAGAGCCTGGCTGGTTCACCACCTCCGATTTAGGCTCCTTGTCTGAATCTGGGGAGCTCAGCGTTCTCGGCCGCGCGGACAATGTCATCATCACCGGCGGGCTCAAAATCCAGCCCGAGGTGGTCGAGCAAGCCTTGCTATCAATTCGAGGCGTGCGCGAAGCCTGCGTTTTTGGGTTACCCGACCCACGGCTAGGCCAGCGAATCGTCGCTGTTTATGCCGGCGCCATCGAGCCCGGAGAAGTCATCGCCGGGCTAGATGACCTGCAGCGTTGGCAGCTACCTCGCGAATTGCGACGCGTTGATTCCCTTCCACTAATCGGGCCTGGAAAAGTGGACCGGCGCAAAGTGGAAGCGATGTTCTAGGGACTTCGCTCGTCGGAGCCCCTCCCCCAAAAACGACCGAAACACACGCCCCCAATTGCTCTAGGCTTCGAGGACCGCTGCCTAGCATCAAGTGTCTCCAACTCTGCCACTTTCACACCAAAAACGACCAAAACAAAGACACCTGATTGCCCCAAAGCACCTAACCAGCACCCCTGTGATAACTGATCAGGGAAAACTCTTCACGCTGTGTGCTTGGCCGCCTCTACTAGTCCTCTCGCCGAGAAGCCTCGAGCAGCTGGGCGACGTCCTCGGCGGTGTAGACCTTGCGGATTTGTTCGTCGTTGCCGCCCATGAGGGTATTGCCCACGACAAGGGCGCCGATTTGCGTGGTTGGGATGACGGCAAAGTGACGCGGCTGTGCGTATACCTGGCGGATTGGGTGGCCGGAGCGCAGCGCGCAGGCGTGGAGCCAGACGTCATCGGCGCGCGGGGTGAGCTGCATGAATACATCGCCCTGTTCAACGACATAAGAAATGAACGTCGGCGGGTACAACACGCCGGAGACACCGGTGGCGAAGTGCAGGAAGGAGGCATCGCAGGTGTTGGCCGCGCTCCATTTGGAGTAGGGCATGAGGTGGCCGTCGCGAAGCTCGATGCGGTGGGCGCGGTAGGCGATGACGACGTCGCTGCGCAGGTCCCCGATGAACAGCAGGTTTTGCAAGAACCATTCTGGATAGATCATGTCGTCGTCGATGGTGACCACGCGGGTGTCGGTGCCAACGACTTCGCGGAACTGCCCCCAGTATTTGGTGTGTGGTCCGTAGCGGCCGTCTGAGCAGCGAACCTGGAGGCCGCGGCGAATGAGTCGGCGCAGGGTCTCTGGGTATTCCCCGTTGAAGTCGGGTTCGTCTAGCCACAGGACGATAGGGGCTTTGACGTATCCGCGAGCGATCGATTCCAGGGTCAGATAGACCTTGTCGAGGCGTCGGCCGTGAGTGGTCAGCGAAATGATGACGTCGCCTTCTTGCGGGATCCGGGAGTGTTTCACGCGGTTGCCGATGTAGAGCGGCAGGATGCGAAACAGGGTGAGGAAGAAGCTGGCGATTTGCCCAATCGTGTAACCGATCCACATCATGATTGCTCCATCCCTCGGCGGTTGTTGTTCGACAAAGTTGACCCCACATTACTATCTTCCGGGCTCTCCAGGCAGAATAGGTTTCATGCCACACAGCTCCGCTACTGCTTCTCAATGGTTTCAAGCCGCCCGCCCGCACACGTGGGCTAATGCGTTCGCTCCCGTTGTCGTGGGTTCTGGTGCCGCCGCATTTAACGACGGTTTTTCCTGGTGGCGTGCCCTCCTCGCGTTAGTAGTTTCTTGGGCGCTGATCATCGGGGTGAATTACGCCAACGACTATTCCGACGGAATCCGTGGCACCGACGAAGACCGGACTGGGCCTGTTCGATTGACGGGCGCACGGTTGACGGAGCCATACAAGGTCAAGCGCGCGGCGTTTCTGTCTTTTGGAGTGGCTGGCGTGGCCGGTGTCGCACTGTCCCTGGCTAGTTCCTGGTGGTTGATCCTGGTGGGCGCGGCGTGCATCGCGGCGGCGTGGTTTTACACTGGCGGCAAGAATCCTTATGGATACCGGGGCTTGGGCGAAGTTGCGGTGTTTACGTTCTTTGGGCTGGTCGCCGTGTGCGGCACGGAGTTTACTCAGTCTGGGGCTGTTTCGTGGGTCGGCCTGGCGTGTGCGGTGGCCGTTGGGTGCATGTCTTCCGCGGTCAACCTGGCTAATAATTTGCGGGATATCCCAACGGACCGGGCAGCGGGAAAAATCACCCTCGCGGTTCAGTTGGGCGACGCGAATACTCGCAAGGTTTGGTTGGCCCTCGCTACCACCCCACTGCTGATCTCACTGGGCTTAACGACGGTCACGTGGCCGGCGGTCCTGGGGCTAGCCGCTGGACCGCTTTTGGTGAATGCGGCCCAGCCCGTCGTCAAGCAGGCTCAGGGTAAGGAACTGATCCCGGTGCTCGGCAAGACGGGGCGGGCGATGCTGGTGTGGGCGGTTTTGACCACGCTGGCGTTAGCGTTCGGATAGTTCGCGCGCGACCCATTCCTTGTGGGCCTTGCGCTGCGCGTCCCACTCGGCGAGTCCGGCGTTGACCCGCAGGCGGAGATTCTTAAACAGAAACATTGAGAGCGGGAAGGCAACGAAGAGTCCGAGCATTGCACAAATGAGCAGCGGAACTGGCGAGCCGATGAGGTAGGCCACGAAAGCGATAATGAAGGTAAGCGCAACGAAAAGCAAGATGCGGGCGGCGCCGTAGAGGGCAATGTCTCGCCATGCGCGGTTGCGTACGCTGGTATCGAGGTTCGGTTCCTCAGTAGTATGTTCGTTCACATCACTGACACTATCAACTGGAGGTCCCCATGGGTCGATTGCTCTTACTCCTGCTGTTTATTGCAGCAGCAGTCTTACTGTGGAAGGCCTTCGCACCGCGGTCACTAGGCGGTGCCGCGCGGCCCACTGCCGAGCCTCGCCAGATTAAGGGGCCAGACGATGATGAAGAATTCCTCTGGAAGCTGGAAAAGGAACGTTTCAAGCAGCGCCGAGCTGAGGAAGAACGCCGGAAGCGGGAAGAAGGCGGGCAACAACAATAGGGGTTTGTGGTGCTTGAAGAGCCTCGTTAAATTCATCGTCGACTAGAAAAAGCGCTGTTCAGCAGGACCTTGGGAAGCTAGGCTTTTCAGCACTGTTGCCACTCCAGAATTGTTGATTCCTGGACCATTTTTCAGAAAGATATGGCCTTAGGTCTATATTGGGGTGCATGACTCTACTACCACTAGCTAACCCTACTGGATCCTGCTGCAACGATGTTGCTTTGCCGCAGGATCCAACGCCGGTGGTGGAACTCTTTAAGGCCGTCGCTGACGCGACGCGATTGAAGCTGTTATTCCTCATCGCAGAGCGCGGCTGCAACGACGTGTGCGGCTGTGACCTCGCCGATGCTATGGGTGTTTCTGCGCCCACCATTACCCATCACATGAAGAAGCTGATCGCGGTGGGGCTCGTTACCCGCGAGCAGAAGGGGAAGTGGGCGCACTTTACTATCAATCGAGACGTGTTTGCCCACGTCCAGACGCTGGTCAGTAGCCTGAACGCGCCAGAGGCAGTGGCCTAAACTAAGGTTAAGAGCCGGCCTCTTCGTTGGCAATTACCCAGCCATCGCGAAGCATCGTTTCAAATCCTTGGCAGTCCTCGAACTGGGGCAAGTTGGCGTCGCTAAGCAGGGGCGCCTTTTTGTCTTTTTCAGACAGCACGTACTCCATCTCCGGCCATTCGATGCCGATTTCTGGATCGAAGAGGGACACTTCCCGTTCGGCGTCTGGGTTGTATTCCGACGAAGTGAGATACGCAACGGTTGCGTCCTCCAGCGCCAAGAAGCCGTGCGCAAACCCGATGGGCACATACAGTGACTTTTTGTTTTCAGCGCTTAGCTCCACAGCTTCCCAGCGCTTGAAGGTCGGAGAACCCTCGCGGATGTCTACCACCACGTCTAAGATGCGGCCCGACAAGCAGGAGACAAACTTAGCCTGGCCTGGGGGAACGTCAGCGAAGTGGAGGCCACGGAACACGCCTTTTACGGACGTGGAAATGTTGGCTTGTTGCAGGTCGAAGGGGTAGCCGGTGGCTTCTTCGAACTCGCTGGCTTTAAACCACTCGCGGAAGGTGCCGCGGGTGTCTTCGTGAACGGTGGGTTCGGATACTAGGACTCCGGAAAATAATTCGCGCAACATGTTTTCTCAGTCTAGTTGTCTTTGGCCAGCTGCCGGTGGCACGCCGGTTTCACGCCGGTTTCACGCCGGTGGCACGGCAGTGGGACGTTAGAAAACGGCAATGCCCCTGGCGGTGACATAGGGGTCACCTGCCAGGGGCAGCTTGGAGGGGCGGTTAAGCCTGGTTTGCCAGCTTCACTGCGTAACGAGCAATGGCGAGTTCTTCGTTGGTAGGAACCACGAGAACCTTGACCTTGGAATCGTCCGTAGAGATGATGCGTGGGCCGGTGTTTGGCAGCTTGTTGCGCTCTGGGTCGATCTTGATGCCAAAGACCTCGAGGTCCTGCAGGGCCGAGGCGCGCACGTCAACGTCGTTCTCGCCGACACCTGCGGTGAAGGTGATGGCATCCACGCGGCCAAGGGCGATCATGTAAGCGCCAATGTACTTGCGCAGGTTGTGGATGTAGATGTTGTATGCCAACCAGGCATCCTGATCGTTCTGGTCGATCATCGCACGCAGTTCGCGGAAGTCATTGACGCCGGAGATGCCCTTTACACCAGACTTCTTGTTCAGCAGGGTGTCAATTTCGTCGATGGACATGCCTGCGGAACGGTGCAGGTGGAACACGATGCCTGGGTCGATGTCACCGGAACGGGTTCCCATGACGATGCCGGCCAGCGGGGTCATGCCCATCGAAGTGTCGATAGCCTTGCCGTTGTGCACTGCGGAGATCGACGCACCGTTGCCCAGGTGGCACACGATCTGGCGGGTGTGGTCTGGGTCGCGGCCGATCAGCGCAGGAACCTGCTGGGAAACGTACTCGTGCGAGGTGCCGTGGAAGCCGTAGCGACGCACACCGTGCTCCGCTGCAACCTCTGCGTTGATTGCGTACAAAGCTGCTGCTGGTGGCAGGGAGTGGAAGAAGCCGGTGTCAAACACAGCGATGTGTGGCACGTCTGGCAGGATTTCCATTGCGCCTTCGACACCGATGATGTTCGCTGGGTTGTGCAGCGGAGCCAGCGGAATGAGGTCACGGACCATGCCCATGATCTCGTCGGTGATGACCACCGGCTGGGAGAACAGCAGACCGCCGTGCACCAGGCGGTGACCGACTGCGGTGATTTCTACCTGCGATGGACCGATGCCGTGTTCGGTCATCAAGTCGAAGACCATCTTCAGACCAACAGCGTGATCTGGGATCGGTGCGTTAACGACGTACTTTTCGCCGCCGGTCTTCAGTGTGACCGCGCCCTGTGGCTCACCGATCTGCTCCACGAGGCCAGATGCCAGTGGTGCCTCGGTGGCGTCTGCTTCTGGGTCGAGGAGCTGGAACTTCAGCGAAGATGAGCCGGAGTTAAGAACAAGTGCCAGTGCCATTTACTTAGTACCTGCCTGAATAGCCGTGATTGCCACGGTGTTGATGATGTCGGAAACGGTAGCGCCGCGGGAAAGGTCATTGACCGGCTTGTTCAGGCCCTGGAGGATTGGCCCAACTGCCAGTGCACCGCCGGTGCGCTGTGCGGTCTTGTAGCCGATGTTGCCGGCTTCAAGGTCTGGGAAGATGAAGACGTTTGCCTGTCCGGCAACTTCAGACTCTGGCATCTTCTTAGCTGCCACGCCCTTGTCGACGGAGGCGTCGAACTGCAGCGGACCATCCACCTTCAGCTCAGGATCGAGCTCGCGAGCCTTTGCGACGGCTGCAGCGCAGCGGTCGACATCTGGGCCGGAGCCGGAGGTGCCGGTGGAGTAGGACAGCATGGCGACGCGTGGGTCGATGCCGAACTGGGCGGCGGTCTTTGCGGAAACAACGGCGATTTCACCGAGCTGTTCTGCAGTTGGGTTCGGGTTGACTGCGCAGTCGCCGAATGCCCACAGGCGACCTGGCATGACCATCAGGAAGATGGAGGAAACCACGGAAGCACCTGGAACGGTCTTGATGATCTGGAAGGATGGCTTAATGGTGTGCGCGGTGGTGTGCGCAGCGCCGGAAACCATGCCGTCTGCCAGCCCCTTGTGGATCATCATCGTGGCGTAGTAGGAGATGTCCTTCATGGTCTCCTGTGCCTGCTCAAGGGTCACGCCTTTCTTCTTGCGCAGTTCTGCGAAGTCAGCGGCGAACTCTTCAGCGCGGGCATCGGTGAGGTGGTTAACCAGGGTCGCCTTGGACAGGTCCCAGCCCTTCTCAGCGGCGCGCTTGTTGATGTCCTCTGGGTCACCAAGGATGGTCAGCTTAACGGTGTCATCTTCCAGCAGGAAGTGCGCTGCCTCGAGGATGCGGTCGTCCTCGCCTTCTGGCAGGACGATGTGCGCATTTGCTTCCTTAGCGCGCTCGAGCAGCCAGTTCTGGAATACTTCTGCGCCCATAACGACGTCCACGTCTTGGGAAAGCTTCTCCGCAGGAACTTCTTCCTCTGCGGTAAATACTGCGAGCACGCGAGCGCCGAGCTCCTCAGCGTGAGCGACGGAGAGATCAGCGCCGGCAGCGTGGGCGTCGACAAGCACGAGCAACCCGACACCCAGGGCGGCGGCAGCCTTGGCATCGAAGTCGATAGAACCGGTGCCGAGCAGAAGTTTTGGCTCGCCGGAGAGCGGCTTGGCGGCCAGGATCTCGGACAGGTCAGCGGTGGTCTCGGTAAGTGGGGTCACCTTCAAGCCGTGCTTGGTGGCGAAGGCGTCGGTGTCAAAGCCGGTAAAAGTGCGACCGACGGTAGTTAGAAGGACTGACTTGGTTTCGTTAGTCATTGGAAGTCCCTTTCTGCACGGTCCCTTTCCAGGGACTCATGGACAGTGATAAATGAGGCTGGGCACACACTAAAGCACTGTGTGTGATTCACGTCGAATTTTACAGAGAATTTGTACCGAATTGCACCACGAGCAAATCTTATAAGATACTAAAGTGCTCGCCACGTCGACTTCTTCATTCTCAGTGTGCGAATTATCACGTCAAAGCAATGAAAAATTCTCATCTCCGGGGGTGGGTTGCGTGGAGATAACCCCTTAATACCTCATCACAGCACGCGAGGTTCCGCCACCGGTAGGCGCTACCGTAAACTCGTTACTACTTCTGTCGCCTCAACTTGTTTAAGGATCAATGCTGATATGTCTCGCCCATTGCGTGTAGCAGTTATCGGTGCCGGCCCTGCAGGCATCTACGCCTCCGATATCTTGATGAAGTCCGGCCAGGACGTCCTCATCGATCTCTACGAGCGCATGCCTGCCCCATTCGGCCTGATCCGCTACGGAGTTGCCCCAGACCACCCGCGTATTAAGGGCATCGTGAACTCCCTGCACCGCGTCCTCGATTCCGAGAACCTTCGCCTGCTGGGCAATGTCGAAATCGGCAAGGACGTCACCATCGAGGAATTGCGCGAATACTACGACGCGATCATCTTCTCCACTGGCGCGACCGCTGACCGCGACCTCAACATTCCTGGAATCGAGCTCGAGGGTTCGCGCGGCGCCGCCGAATTCGTCGGTTTCTACGACGGCAACCCTGACTTCCAGCGCGACTGGGATCTCACCGCATCCTCCGTGGCAGTGATCGGCGTAGGCAATGTTGGCCTGGATGTGGCCCGCATCCTCGCCAAGACTGCAGACGAACTCCACGTCACGGAAATCCCTGACAACGTTTACGCAGGCCTAGGCAAGAACGCAGCCCGGGAGATTCACGTCTTCGGTCGCCGAGGCCCAGCACAGGCGAAGTTCACCCCGCTGGAGCTCAAAGAGCTGGATCACTCCCCTACCATCGAGGTCATCGTCGATCCGGAAGACATCGACTACGATGCCGCCTCCGAGCAGGCTCGCCGCGACTCTAAGTCCGTTGACCTGGTCTGCCAAACCCTGGAAGGCTACGCCATGCGCGAGCCTAAGGGCGCGCCGCACAAACTCTACATTCACTTCTTCGAATCCCCAGTAGAAGTAGTTGGCCAGGACGGCCGAGTAGCCGGACTGCGCACCGAGCGCATGGAGCTCGACGGCAACGGCGGAGTACGTGGCACCGGAAAGTTCACCGAATGGCCAGTTCAGGCCATCTACCGCGCGGTGGGCTACCGCTCGGATGAAATGCCAGGCGTGCCGTTCGACGCGGACCGCGCGGTGATCCGCAACGACGGTGGACACGTGATCACCGAAGCAGGAGAAATCCTGCCAGGCCTATACGCCACCGGCTGGATTAAGCGTGGCCCAGTGGGACTGATCGGCAACACCAAGTCCGATGCCAAGGAAACCACCGACATGCTGCTCGCCGACTACGCCGCCGGACGCCTCGCAGAGCCAGCACAGCCAACGCCAGAAGCAGTGTTGGAAATGCTGGATGCCAAGGGCATCGCCTACACCACGTGGGACGGCTGGTACCAGCTGGATGCCGCTGAGAAGGCCCTGGGCGCTGCCGAAGGCCGCGAGCGCAAGAAGATCGTCGAGTGGGACGAGATGGTCAAGCACGCGCGCCACTAAGCCATCCGATTCTTCTAGCAACCACTCCCGACTTTTGCGTCACCTCAACGGGGCGACGCGAAAGGCGGGATTATTCGTTGATCCACCCTCACCAGGCGGTGAGAATTAGCCAGGAAACTGAACCCAATTCACGCAAATTACCCCTGCCGAACTGAAAAAATCCTCCCAGACCAAAGAACGGAGCCGGTAAACGTGGGGAGAATCAGACATCGGTAGGCGCGCTACCCCCGTTGGGCGGTAGTGTCGAAAACTATGAGCTACTACTTCGCAGTTCAACAGCTAAAAGACCTCTCCTCAATCGAGGTTCACGAAGTGTACAAGCTGCGCGTGAGCGTCTTCGTGAACGAACAAAACACCGCGTACCAGGAAGTTGATGACACCGACGCGCTTCCAACGACTTATCACATGCTGGCTTGGACCGACGAAGAACATAAGCAACTCGTGGGAAACATCCGGATCTATGAAGACGTTCTTGATGACGGCGAACACGTCATGCGGCTAGGGCGCGTGTGCGTAACCGAAGAAGAGCGTGGGACCGGCCTTGCCAAGGCCCTCATGAAAGAAACCATCGAGTTCGCCGACCAGAAGTTCCCGGACAAAAACCTCGTGCTCGACGCCCGCACGCCACTCGTCGGCTGGTACGAAAAGTTCGGCTTCCGCACGATCGCCGAGCCGTACCCATTTGCAGACATCACTCTCACCCCAATGAAGAAGCTGCACTAGCTTGCCGACGCCACTCTGGTGGCCCCCTAACGTGGTGGGCCGGGGCGTGGCGTCGATTAGCGCGACCTGCACAAAGCACTAGATGTCGGAAAACAGGGTAGAAAAGTTCCCACATCTAGTGCCTGAATTCTCACACCGTCCGGGGATTACAAAAGCGTAATTCGGGGCTTATGGTGAAAAGCCATGACGCTCATTAACCCCACTGCCACGGTTGACGAATATCTGCGCCGCGAGGATTGGCGCGTAAACGCTAATGCCAATCAGGATTACTCCCTCGGCGGCCTGATGCTGAACGCAAACGGGAAGATCACCGCCAATTATTGGCTGGATAATGTGTTTTCTCCGGAGGCCGCCGCGGCGCACCGGGATGGCGATATCCATATCCACGACCTCGACATGCTGGGCGGGTACTGCGCCGGATGGTCCCTACGCCAGCTGTTGGAACAGGGCTTCGGCGGGGTTCGTGGCGCGATTTCTTCGCACCCGCCTCGGCACTTGTCCAGCGCGCTGGGGCAAATGGTGAATTTCCTGGGCACGCTGCAAAACGAGTGGGCGGGAGCGCAAGCGTTTTCTAGCTTTGACACTTATTTGGCACCGTTTGTCCGCCTGGACAATCTCACGGAAGACCAGGTTTACCAGCAGATTCAGGAGTTTATCTTTAACCTGAATGTGCCTAGTCGCTGGGGCACGCAGACGCCATTTACCAACATCACGTTAGATTGGACCTGTCCCGCAGATATCGCGGAGGATACCCCGTTTATCGGCGGTGAGCCGTGCGAGTTCACCTACGGCGAGCTCCAGGCAGAGATGGACATGATCAACCGGGTGCTGATCCAGGTGCTGGGCGAAGGTGATGCGGATGGTCGCCCCTTTACCTTCCCGATTCCGACATACAATATCACCAAGGACTTCGATTGGGAGTCCGACAACGCCCAGGCTTTGTTCGAAATGACTGCGAAGTATGGGCTGCCGTACTTCCAAAACTTCATCAATTCTGACCTCGATCCGGGGATGATCCGCTCGATGTGCTGCCGCCTCCAGCTCGATTTGCGCGAGCTTTTGAAGCGCGGCAATGGTTTGTTCGGTTCTGCGGAACAAACTGGTTCCATTGGCGTAGTGACCCTCAACTGCGCGCGCCTCGGCTACACCTGCGAGGACGAAGCGGAACTATTTGCCCAGATCACGCATCTGGTGGGGCTCGGGGTGGACACCCTCGAGCGCCGCCGCGCGACGGTTTCAGAGCTGATGGAGCAAGGCCTGTACCCGTATTCCCGGCGCTGGTTGCCTACGCTGGACAATCACTTTTCGACGATCGGCGTTAACGGCGTCAACGAATTGATCCGCAACTTCACCGAGGACGAGTGCGACATCACCTCGCCGTACGGCCACGGACTGGCCCGTCGAATTCTCGAGCACATCAATTCTCTCCTGGTGGCCGCCCAAGAGCGCACCGGGCACCTGTACAACTTGGAGGCCACGCCTGCGGAAGGCACCACCTACCGCTTTGCGCGCCTGGACCGTCGCGAATTCCCGGGTATCATCCAAGCAGGCACCCCGGCAGAGCCCTACTACACCAACTCCACCCAACTCCCCGTCGCGCACACCCCAGACCCCTTCCTGGCGTTGGCCATGCAAGAAGACCTGCAGGCGCAGTACACGGGTGGCACGGTGCTGCATTTGTACATGGGTGCGGCACTGTCTTCCGGCGCGGAGGCAGCGCTGTTGGTCAAGCGGGCGCTGAGTAATTTCCGGCTGCCGTACGTCACCGTCACTCCTACGTATTCGGTATGCACCACGCACGGGTACTTGGCCGGTGAACAGCCGGAATGCCCACACTGTCACGCGCACACGGAGATGTGGACGCGGGTGATGGGTTACTTCCGCCCCGTGGAGAGCTTTAACATTGGCAAGAAGGGCGAATTCCATGAACGAGAGTACTTCCACGCCTGAGCTTGAACTAGCCGGAATTATCCCCTTCTCCCCCTCCGATTGGCCGGGCCACCTGGTTGCCACCGCTTTTACGCAAGGCTGCCCGCTGCGTTGTTGTTATTGTCACAACCCCAGCTTGCTGCCAATCCAACCGGGAAAGGTTGCCTTTGGCGAGTTGTTGAGTTTGCTGGATGAGCGTCGCGGTTTGCTCGATGGCGCCGTGATATCCGGTGGCGAACCGCTCATTCAGCCCGGTTTGCCCCAGGCGATTGCTGCGCTGCATGCCCGCGGATTCTTGGTAGGCCTCCATACTTCGGGCTACAGCGCTCAGCGCTTTCGCAGGCTGTTCGCGTGCCCAGAAACCACGCCCGACTGGGTGGGGCTGGACATCAAGGCGCTTCCGCGTGATTTTGATGCCGTCAGCCCAGGGCGTCCTCGCGCCGCCACGGAGTCCTTGAGCTGCCTGCGTTTGCTTGTCGACGCCCACGTGGAGTGCCAAATACGCACGACAATCTGGCCAGGCTCCGTATTGGAAGAACACTTGCCGGAGCTTAAGGAGCTGGTCGCTAGCTTTGGCCAGTCCCTCCATGTCCAGCAGGTCATTGACCGCTAGTGCACCTCAACCGCCGCGGCAGCTTGGGTGGCCCGAGCTCGGGCTTCCTCGATGGTTTCCGCAGTTGCCACGGCAACGCCCATGCGGCGTTTTTCGCCCGCTGTAGGTTTGCCAAACAGCCGAATGTCGGCCTCGGGCACCGCGAGGGCCTGGGCCACGCCCGCATAGCTCACGGGCGCGCCAGGAGCCGAGGATCCGTAAACCACGGCAGAGGCGCCGGGGGACGTGAGCGTGACGTCGATAGGCAAGCCGAGGACGGCGCGGGCATGCAGCTCGAACTCGGAGAACCGCTGGGAAGCGAGGGTCACCAAGCCGGTGTCGTGCGGCCGTGGGGAGACTTCGGAGAAGTAAACATCATCTCCTGCGATGAAAAGTTCCACGCCGAACACGCCACGGCCGCCGAGGGCGCCGGTGATGCGCGCGGCTACAGAGCGGGCGTTTTCCAGCGCGGTTTCCGACATTGGCATCGGCTGCCAAGATTCCACATAATCGCCATCCACCTGCCGGTGCCCGATCGGTTCACAGAACCAAGTGGCATCCTTGCCGGTAGCCGGGTCAATGGAGCGAACGGTAAGCAGCGTGATTTCGTAGTCGAAGGTGACAAAGGATTCCACAATGACACGCCCCGCTGCCACACGGGCACCAGACATGGCGTAGTCCCAGGCAGTGTCAATATCGGCAGCCGTGCGCACCACTGATTGGCCCTTGCCAGAAGAGCTCATCACCGGCTTGACCACGCACGGCATACCTACCTTTTCGACGGCCACGCGAAACTCCTCCAGCGTGGAGGCAAATTCATACGCCGAGGTCGGCAAACCAAGTTCCTCGGCCGCCAAACGCCGAATGCCCTCGCGATTCATGGTCAGCTGGGTGGCCCGAGCGGTAGGAATGACTGCGGCCTGCCCGTCGGCTTCGATTGTCGCGAGCGCGTCCGTAGCAAGGGCCTCGATTTCCGGAACCACAAAGTGCGGCTTAACCACCGCGACCAAATCCTGAATCGCCGCAGCAGAGGTCATATCCAGCACATGGGCAAAATGCGCTACTTGATGCGCTGGCGCATTGGCGTAGCGATCTGCCGCGTGCACCTCCACTCCCAGGCGTTGGAAGGCGATTGCTACTTCCTTACCAAGCTCGCCGGAGCCGAGGATCAGGACACGTAACGTACTTTCAGTCAACGGGGTGCCGAGGCGTTCTGGGGTGTGCATACCCAAAGATTAAGGCGCTGGCTCCGAATTAGCTAAATCTTCGCCCGATTTAGGGCTCACTTTCTTTGCCCACAGGCCAAATAGGCGATGCCCCTTGGGCGTGAGCCAGCCGCGACGAACTGCCAACCTGAGCAGCCAAAAAGCCAAGACGGCGGAAATTGCCTTGTCAATCGGGTCGATTAGCAAGCATTGCAAGATCACTGCCATCACCAGGTTTTCGCCGTAGCCTAGCAAGGCAGTAATCAGGTTGCCCGTGCCTGAGAGATCATCCGCGCTATACACCAATACCGCAACCGGCGCCGCCAGCAGCGAGGAGAAGAATCCTATTCCCACCCCGGCAAAGAACGCAGAAATTGCGGAGTAGAACCCACCCACCTTTGCCAAGATGCCGGCCAGCAGCGCCACCACGATCGCAACCAGGGAGAAGATCAACACCACCGAGTTGAAGATCGCCCAGATCATTTGCGTGAGCATCGCTACCGCGATGCCAGCCAGCGGCCCATAGGCCACACTAATGGCGATGGTAAACACGCTGTCTAGGTAGAGTGGAATCTGCACATTTGCCAGCAGCTCACCCAACACGATATTGATCAGAACTGCTACCAGCATGTTTACTACCTGTAGGCGATCGCGCCGATACATCGCTGCTACGAGCACCAGAGCGGTGGCAATCGCAAAAACCAGCAGCGCCCCAGGCACCTGTACGAATTGATCCGTGAAGTCATTCCAGTGGCGAGGCTGCTTGTACGCCACATATAAACACACGACAACAGCGAGCATTACGCCGAAGCCGCCGATGAGTGCTCGCTGATACCTATTCACAATTATGTGGATCCATTTCGCAAAGAAGAATTGTTACGTCAACCTAATATTATCCATCAAGAACTCTAATTCTACCTAACAATCCACCATTTTCCCTGCTCAAACGCGAATACTATCCCACCAGGTAGGATTGTTCAATAATTAACTGATCCACTAAAGGATCGGTTAACCCTAGGCACCACCCCATACTGTTAGACAAAATTAAACAAGCCGCACCACTACTCCAACGCCTCCCGCGCCTTGCCTGCCCTCTCAAACCGCCCGAGCCAGCCCAAGACCTTTGGGGCCATCACAAAGGCCAACGTAAACGCCAACGCCTTATCGAGCAGAACCTCCAACAGCTCACGCGCCCCAAGGAATGCAAGAAGTACAGCCACCCGGATTCAAAGGACGAATAAGTGTCAAAATTCGTGCTCTGTAGCGAACTGTTGATTAAAGACAAGTTAAGTGGCGCTGCCCCATCGTGCAAGCAACCCCAGTCGCCCCACCGCCCAACACAGGGAACCAAATAGAAAATGCGCCAGCCATGGGCCGAACGCTACAGCGGTAATGGGGGCGGCATAGACGTCGTAATGCAGAAATAGCTCTGCCTGGGCGGTTAGTTCCCCGATCGTGACGTCGATAAGCACGGCGGCCAGGATCAGAAGAGCTTCTCGACGCCCCACGCTCGGTAACATCACGCCCGCCAAGCAGACGGCTACCACGACCAAGGGCCGGGAATAGTTCAGTTGATGTGTCGGCCGATAAGACCAAACATGCTGTCTGACACGGACATGGTGATTGGCAAAATCCAGTGCAAGAACAATGCTAACGCCCCAACTACAATGAGTGAATGCTGCAGCCTTTCCCAGAACCCAGCTACAACACCTCGTCTCATCCGCACTGCTCAGAGCAATATTTTCTTATTGCAGCTTATCGCCGAGGTGCCGAAATTCGACAGGACTTCCCAGGTTAGGAGGTAATAGATTTTCGCTATTGGGAATGCCGTCAGTATCTCGTCCGGATTCCGGAAAAACTACGGAATGATGATCTCGGTAGCGGAAAAGTAAGACACAACGAACGAAACCAACCCATTTAGCGAACTGCTGAAAGCTACGGTGTCAAAGTCACCGAACAAGGTATACCTCAGGAAAGCGGGCACCTAGCTCTTCAGCCCATCGCCACGCTGGCCCCAGTGCGGTGATAAGAGGGAGGCGGCCTCCGCTCCGGCTGTTATGCAAAAGTGTCCGCCTCCAGATATGGAGCGGACACTTTAACCATCACTCAAAGCCTATCATAGCGTGGACCTATATACTGCCAGTCCAGCGAAAGGTATACTCAACTGCTGCGTGACAAAACTCAAGCCATGATGTCATGCCGAACGATCGTCTGATCGCGGCCTGGGCCAACGCCGATGTAGGAGATACGGCAGCCGGAGAGTTCTTCCAGCCGCAGCACGTAATCCTGGGCCTTTTGTGGCAGTTCTTCAAAGGTGGTGCAACCGGAGATGTCCTCATCCCAGGCTGGCATGGTCTCGAAGATTGGCTGGGCGTGGTGGAAGTCCGATTGGGTCATCGGCATTTCGTCGAAACGCTTGCCGTCCACGTCGTAGGCCACACAGATCGGGATTTCACCGATACCGGTGAGCACGTCCAGCTTGGTGAGGAAGTAATCGGTGAAGCCGTTGACGCGGGTGGCGTAGCGGGCAACAACCGAGTCGTACCAGCCGCAGCGGCGCTTACGGCCGGTGTTCACGCCCACTTCACCACCGGTGGTCTGCAGGTATTCGCCCCACTTGTCAAAGAGTTCGGTGGGGAACGGTCCGGCACCGACGCGGGTGGTGTACGCCTTGATGATGCCCAGCGAGTGCGTGATGCGCGTGGGCCCAATGCCGGAACCAACGCACGCGCCACCAGCAGTTGGGTTGGACGAGGTCACGAACGGGTAGGTGCCGTGATCCACGTCGAGCATGGTGGCCTGGCCTCCCTCCATGAGGACGTGCTTACCTTCATCCAGTGCGCGGTTGAGTTCAAGCTCAGCTTCGATCACCATCGGACGCAGGCGCTCCTGGTAGCTGAGGAAGTACTGCACGATCTCTTCGGCGACGATCGCCTTGCGGTTGTACATCTTCACCAGCATCTGGTTCTTCACATCCAACGCGGATTCAATCTTTTGACGCAGGATGGATTCGTCGAAGATGTCCTGCACGCGAATACCTACGCGCGCGACCTTGTCAGCGTACGTTGGACCAATGCCGCGGCCGGTAGTGCCGATTGCCCGCTTGCCCAAGAAGCGCTCTTGGACGCGGTCCAGCACCTGGTGGTACGGGGCAACCACGTGGGCGTTTGCAGAAATCCGCAGGCGGGAGGCATCGCACCCGCGGGCAATGAGTCCGTCCATTTCCTCAAACAGCGCTTCGAGGTTGATCACCACGCCGTTACCGAGCACTGGGGTGGCATTTTCGGAGAGGACACCGGCGGGCAGGAGCTTAAGCTCGTACTTTTCGCCGCCAACTACCACTGTATGGCCGGCGTTGTTGCCGCCGTTGGGTTTCACAACATAGTCGACAAGTCCGCCGAGGATGTCTGTGGCTTTACCTTTGCCTTCGTCGCCCCACTGGGCGCCGACAATTACGATTGCAGCCATAACACGTCACTTCCGTTTGCATAAAGGGCACCCGCCGAGGGGCGCATGAGACGTTGCCTAATTCTACATGCCTACCGGCCTATTTCACGAACTTTAGCCCCGCGCTTATCGGCGCCCATCCCACGTCCAGCCTTCCCCTCGACTAAGATTTTAAGTAAATTTTTTCAGCGCTTTCCTAAGGACGTAGATGCCCACTCCCCCTTCTCGCCGCTCACTTGCAGCTCTAGCTACGTGCACTACGGTCCTGCTCGCCGCCCCAGCCGCGAACGCAGAGCTTTCGTCCTTAGGTTCTTCCGATCTGTTTACACCACCGCCAGTTACGGTCCTGATTCCGCGCGTCGACCTAGCAGAATTAGCCGAGACCCTGGCGAACGTCCACACTTTGGCCCCGAACCCTTTCCGGGATGCCGTTTACCGCGAGGTCGCCGCTACCCGCCTCGCCCAGGGAATTGATGCGGATGGTTCCGCCCCGGCCATTGATCTGACCTTGCAGGTGCAAGCCCAGCGGTGGGCCGACCATGCGGCTGCCACGGGTGTGCTTACGCACGATCCGAATGTCGGCATGGCCGTCGAGATGCTCGCCCCAGCTAAGTCGCCAGAGGAGGCGGTGAGCATGTGGCTGCACTCAACGACGGGACACCGAGAAGAGTTGCTGCGCGAGGGATTGAAGTCCTATGGGATCGGGGCTGCGCAGATGCCGGATGGATACTGGGCGGTGGTGTACCGCGGCACCCCGGAGTTCCGTTAATCCGCGTGGATAAATTCAAAAAAGCCATATCAAGCCACACTTCCGAGGCGGCCTGATATGGCTTTTTTACCGAATGATTAGCAGCAGGACGCTACGCAGTCATCCCAGTGATCTTCGTGCTTGTGGTGCAGGTGACCATCGTGGAGGTAGTCCACGTGATCGCCGTGCTCGACTGCTTCGTGGCCACAATCTGGGCCATGCTCGTGATCATGGCCTTCGTGAGCCTTGCAGCCTTCGACCGGGACGCATTCATCCCAATGGTCTTCGTGCTTGTGGTGCAGGTGGCCGTCGTGGGCGTAGTCAGTGTGGTCGCCGTGCTGAATAGCGGTGTGCCCGCACTCTGCGCCGTGGACGTGATCGTGCTCTTCGTGAATGGTGTGCGCCATGGTTTTCCCCTTCGTTCGTGTCGCTACGTTTTCATTAACGAGTATATAATGAAAACGTGGCGGGTGAAAGAATTACTTTCACCAATGCACTTCTGGTGGCAAACCAGGCTTTTGCACCGTCGGCACCAGCGCCGCGGCCGCCGAATCCCTAGACAACCCGCACACCTGCATCAGGTCCACCAACAACGAGCGGGTCTGCCCCAGAATCACCATCGCAGACAGCGAGGATGCATCCGCAACCTCCAAACCCGTTTGCGCCGCAAGCATGCGTAGCTTTCGCGTGATCTCCGGGATTTCTGGCGCAAAGGTAAGGTCCTTCGAGTTGTAGACCACCTCACTTAATTCACCTGCCAGAGCAGCAAGTTCGGAGATCAATGCGAGCTGTTCGGCACTGACGTTCTGGGAATCGTCGAGAAGCACGGAAGCACGGCGGGCAAGCACACGGGTGGAGCGAATCGCATTGTCAACGGGATCGAGCACGCGCAGGATCGACCGCAGCTCTCGTCGCTGCCGATACATAATCGGCGAGGTCAACACGATTTCCTTGCCGGTGTTCGCTGCGGTGATCATCGCGTTGATCTTGGCCTGGGTGCCACGGGCCCGCTCCAGCGCCGCCTTGATTCCCTTGCTGTCTCGGACTTCGAGCGCGGCGGCAACTTCGTCCAATACCTGCGAGGTGATGCCTAGGATTCGGGCGATTTCGCGGCGCCCGGCCCTAAGCGGTGAGTGAGGCAACAGCGCCATCACCGCCAAACCGACGCCTGCGCCGAGGAAGGCGTCCACCATGCGGTCGGTGCCGCCGGAGGTGCCGGGAGGAAGAATGGTGGCGATGAGGACGGCGGAGAAGGCGGCTTGGTTGGCTGTCAGCACGCCTTTGTCGAGGAAGATGGCGAGCATCACCGAGATCGTCACCCCGAGCGCCAGCTGCCACACACCCGTCCCCACGGCCTGAATCACCAAGTCGCCCAGGCCGACGCCGAGGCTCACGCCGAATCCCAGCTCCAGGGAACGCCGAATGCGGTCGCCACCGGCGGCTGAGAGCACGATGACCGCCGCCATCGGCGCGAAGAAAGGTTCTTGGTGGCCAATAACATGCCGGCCGATGTAGTAGCTCAGCCCTGCTGCTAGCCCGAGTTGCACGATGTACACCCAGGAAGAATTGAGGCGGTTCCATCCTGCCCGCGCCCGCCCGATTGTTAACGCCGTAATCACTCGTTTAGTTGCAGCCACGTCTTTGAAGTTTAGCGAGGCCCCTTACGCGCCGTGGAGTATCCTTATTTTCCATGCACGTCATCGCGCTTTTCTGTGGCCAACCTGCTACAACTCTCCCCGCTTTCGACGCAACTATCGAGGTTCACGAGCTCCCCGCCCTACCTAGCCAGCGCGACTTGAGCTTCCTCCGCGACGCGGTGGGACGCTTCCTCCCCCACGATCCCACGCCGAGCCTCGACGAGATTCAGCGCCAGCCCGACGTCAAGCCCCAAGGCGCGCCCGTGTTCGCGCCACAGCAGCCGACCGAGCAGGTCCGCATCGTAGTCTGCGGTGACGACGCCGCCCTGTCCGCAGTGCTCACCCGCCTCATGCGGCTCGACGCCCTATGGCCGGACCTCGCCTTTGTGCCCACAGGGGATTCAGTTGCGGCGCAAAACTGGCAGCTGGATGCTTCGTGGGAGTTTGCGTTGACCGGGCCAGTTCGTCCCGTTCCATTGATTCGCGACGATGCCGGCGTGGCCGTAGCCGGCTCGGCGACTGTCACGGAGTGGGACGGCAAGATCATTACCGGAGAAATCATTGTCGATGATCACACTCTTTTGTCTCCCGACTCAGCTTATGGTGCCCGGCTGGTTCCCACGACTAACGCCCCTGGGCTAGCGGCCGTGCGGATCGGGCGGCGGTTTTTCCGCCCCACGTTGTTGGCAGACACGTTAGCCACCGGCCGCGCGTTGCAGGCCGGTGGGTTAAATCTGCGAGTCACGATTGATGGGGTCTCACGCAAACGTCCCGTGGAAAAAGCGACGTTCTACCGCCACCTTCGGGACGTGCAGCTGGTGCGATAGCAGCACAGAATGCCTTTGAAATGGACCGTTTCTTCAAAAAGCGTGTCACTTCAAAGGCATTCTGTGTCCAATCATCATTCGACGCGCAGGTTGGCGCACGCCTTTGCCCATAGCCAAAAGGCTCGCTCCCCGAGGGGAACGAGCCTTTTGGTTTAGAGACTTAACGCTCTGCTAGCTGGTGGACCTAGCTGGAGGTTAGGCTTCCTTGCGGCGCAGTACCAGCAGGGCACCGAGCACGATCAGTGCGAAGGCGATACCTGCGATACCGATCACGCTTGCACCGGTGTTAGCCAGTACGCCAGACTTTGGAGCCTTGGAGATTCCGAGAACCTTGTCAGCTGGCTTGTTGGCCGGTGCTGGGTTGGAGACACCCATTACCTGGTCCTGGCGTGGTGCCGGGTTGGAGATTCCGCGAACCTCATCCTGGCGTGGTGCTGGGTTGCCGCCTTCGGAGGAGCCAACCAGGCCGCCACCGATGATTGGGATCAGCGGGATCAGTGGGATCAGGCCGAGCCATGGGAAGTCCCCTGGCTTGCCGACGCCCACGGTCTGAGCTGCATCGTTGATGTCGGCGTGCTTGCCAACTACTACGACGGTAACGGTCTTTCCGGTGTTGTCGACGATGTCCTTGACCTCACGGCCATCGAACTTCTCGCCTGGCTTAACTTCCTGGGAAGCTTCTTCGAAGACAACCAGCTCGTGACCCTTGTAAGCCTGAGCGGTTTCCTTGTTGAGGTTGAACTCAATCTTGGTCTGGCCGTTAGCTGCTGCTGGGACGAAGCGGGTAACTGCGGTGACAGTTTCGCCGGTCTTGGCATCCTTGACTGGCTGGCCGGTCTTCTTGTCCATCAGGGTGCCGGTCAGGATGTACTCCTGGCCTGGCACCAGTCCGGTGAAGTCAACCGTGTCAACGATGACGCCGCCGTTTTCGGAGATGATCTTGTCGGTGTCAGCCTTGTCCACAGCGGTGGTGCGGAGGTTGTTGGTGACGTTGACAGTCTGGTTGCCATCAGTGATGTCGGTGTGCTGACCAACAGGCTTCTCGCCGCCGGTTACTGGAGGAACATCGGTGGAGCCACCTTCGTTCTTGCCATTGTCACCGGTAACTGGCTTGCCGTTGCTGTCGAGCTTAGCGTTGAACAGGGTCTCGAACGCTACGAGGGACTTGCCGGCGTAGCCTGCAGGTACTTCAAACTCAACGTCTACGGAACCGTTCTGGGTGGTTGCCTGGAAAGTCTTCCACGCCTTGATGCCGGTTGGGGCACCAGTTGCCTTGTCCATCAGTTCGCCGGTCACGGTGTACCAGTTGCCAACGGTCAGGCCGGTGTAGAGAATGCGGTCCACTACAACTGCGCCGCCCATTGCGAGCTCCTTGTCGCCGTCAGCCTTGTCGGTTGCGGTGGTACGCAGGAGAATGTCGTCGCCTGGGGTAACAGAGTGTGCCTTGTCCTCGTTAGAGGTAACCTTGTCGCCTGGCTTGTGACTGTTGCCCTTGTCATCCTTGAACGGAACTTCCTTGCCGTTGCCGTCAACCGGAGTACCGGTTGCCTTTGCGACGTCACCGTGGAAGAAGCCGGTCTTAGGAGCCTTCACCGTTGCAGTGAAGTAGACGGTCTCGCCAACCTTGATGTCCTGAGCCGCAGGAGCGATGTTCTCCACTGGCTGGGACTCAAAGCCTGGGCCGGAGATCAGCTGGTCAGTAACGGAGACGTTCTTCAAGTCAAGAGCGCCCGTGTTTTTCACAGCGAAGGTGATCTTCAGATCCTGGCCAACCTTGGCGAAGTATGCGCCGGCGGTCTGCTCTGCGTCGAGGACGCCTGGAGCACCCGCGATGCCGGACTCTTGCTTAACTTCGCTGCCCTTGAACTGTTGGTCACCGATGTACTTCTTCAGCTCGATCTTTGCGGTCTCGGCAGGAACTTCGTTACCTGGAACCACTGGAGTAGTGGAAGGAGTGTTTTCCTTCGTGACCTCAACGGTCTGAGCCTTGTCACCCATGTCCTTATGCTCTGCAACGAAGATCACGTCGGTTGGCTTGCCGTTTGCATCGGAACCAATGACCTTACCGTTGGCATCAACGTTTACCAAGGAAACAGTCTCGAAAGCTACGAGCTTCTTACCTGCCCAAGATGCGGTGACTGGGAAGTTCACCTCAAAGGTGCCGTTAGCAGTCTTAGGTACGAAGGTTGCCCATGCCTTAGCTGCAACTGGGTTAGCTGCATCACCGGTCATCAGTTCACCTTCAACGAGGTACATCTTGCCTGGGATCAGGCCTTCGTATGCGATAACGTCCTTGACCATCTTCACGTCGGTCTTAGCAGCGTTAGCTGGGAAGTTGACGTTCTTGTCGCCGTCCGTCACGTCGCTAGCGGTGGTACCGATCTTCACTGGGCCAGCTGGAGTGGTTGGC
The DNA here is from genome assembly GCA_032468405.1 of Staphylococcus chromogenes. GTDB lineage: Bacteria > Actinomycetota > Actinomycetes > Mycobacteriales > Mycobacteriaceae > Corynebacterium. The sequence goes on along the minus strand of JAUDUO010000003.1, from coordinate 90,879 downwards.
TCGGTGGTAACAGGTGCCGTGGTGCTTGGCTCGGTAGAGGTAGCAGGCTGAGTCTTGGTCGTAGTCACCGTAGTTGGGACAGTCTCGGTGATGGTCTTCGTCGTGGTTACTGGAGTGTTGTTCACGGTCGTGGTCTGCACGACGGTGGTTGGCACTGCAGTGGTGGACGTAGAGGTAACGACAGTCGTGTTGGTCGTCGTAGCAGTCGTGGTCACCGTGGAAGGGGTGGACGTTGGCTGCTTCTCGACGGTCACGGTCTGGCCAAGATCGTTGATGTCTTCGTGCTTCGCAACTTCCGTAACGTCGGTAGGCTTGCCGTTCACATCAGCAGGAATCGAACCATTGGAATCGATGTTGACCAGAGACAGGGTTTCGAAAGCTACAAGCTTGTGGCCGGCCCAAGAAACATTAACTGGGAAATCAACAGTGACGGTGCCGTTAGCCTCGGTAGGTACGAAAGTCTTCCATGCGGTTGCTGCCACCGGAGTGGTGGAAACATCGGTCATGAGCTTGCCCTCGATCAGGTACAGCTTGCCTGGAGTCAGGCCGGTGTAAGAGACCGTATCGGTAACAGTAGCCATGGACTGACCAGCAGCAAACTCGACAGTGTGAGTGTCGTTGTCAGCGCCTGCACCAGCGGCGTCACCGGCGGTGGTGCCGATGGAAGGCCCAACTGGGGATGGGGTCGGAGTCGGATCAACGGTAGGAGTTGGGGTTGGCTCGGTGCTAGGAGACGGGGTAGAAGAAGGCTGTTCCGTAGGGGTAGGGGTCGGAGTAGGCTTCGGATCCAAACCTGGTTGGTCGACAGTGACAATTCGCTGAGAAGGCATTGTGTAATTAATCGATCCAGGGAATTGAGTATTTGGTATTGGATCCCAACTATAGCCCAGTGGAGCCATAGCAGTTATGTACTCACTTGGCTGAGCCTCTGGAATAGTCACTAACTCAACCCGACGAAGGTCATAAAATCCCGGCGTAATCTGGACTAGTTCAAAACCGGACAAATCCTGGAACTTTTGGCTAGTCACACCATTCACACCACCACGAGCGAACGCATCGTAAAAAAACTCGATGCCCTTAGGATAAGAACCGATCAACACATTCAGAATAGTTGAGTAGGTTTTCGCATCCTCTCCACGACCTTCCCTCAAAGCCGAATTGGCCAATTTAAGCAGATTAATCGCCGAATCACGGAGATCACCATCATATGCCGTATCGAAATCGACAACCGTCTTTCCATCTTTTAGCATAATCTGCGTCAGCTTTTGAGGTTCTCCATACTTGACCCCGGTATCCATTGGAGTGTCAATTCCATAATCGATACACCAGCCAAGGCCATCTACAGGACCCTGATTTTGCGAAAGGTAGATATTCCCAAACCTTTGCCTAACCGTTTCGTTGCTACTGTAGCCACCTTCAAGGTCCGCAAAGTTGACAGGTTTCACATTGAGCACAGACTCTCCAAGACCATTATTTTGCAGAGTTTGAGCCTGAGCCGGCACCTGGAAGCCGACCACCATTACGAAGAATGCAAAGAGCGCCGCGAGCGGCTTCCCCAATGCATGTAGTTGTTGTTTCATTTTTATTCCTTACGAAGGGCCTTATTAGTTTCAAGCCGACTTCAGGGGTTTTGATGGCCCCAGAAACCGATCCGTACTGGCACCGGGATCTGGTGAGGCGCTCAGGTACATGGACTCATCCTTAGAAAGATCCCATGAACGGCACCTTTTCTAAAAATTCGCTAAGTCTTACTCAGATAGTATTTGTTAAGAGTTTCTAAGGCAAGTCGGATTGCTAAATATTTTTCTATGCGATACATACTTGCTGGTCAAGTCCAAATATCTGCAATAAATTCGCCTCAAACCCTAGAATAATTCCTTGCCAAAGCCTTAATTCCGCTCAACACTTAACCAGGTTCGCGCCGTATAGCCATGAGCAGGAATCGTGTACTCGGCAACAAAAAAGCAGGTCAGCAGCAATTAAGCTACTGACCTGCCGAGAAGTCCAATTCTCTTAGGAAATGGCCTTGGTGAAGTCAGCCGTCGATACGCGGCCCTGAATCACGCCTGCGACATCAGACTTAGTTGGCATCATGGAGAACTTGCCCCAAGTGTCGCGCGCTTTCATAATGTCACCAACACAAGAGTAAGCCAAGCCCATCGCGTGGCCCATTTCGTGGGCGATGACAAACTTACGGTTTACGGCGTCCATCTGCGGAAAGTAGGTGGAACCAATGGTGATTGAGGTCGGATTTTGGTAGGTGCGAGCGAAGTCGCCCATCACCGCATCACGGATGACAACCACTCCGGGACCAGCCTGATCCACGAAGTTGATGCGGATGACACCATTGGAGGCGGCCATCCATGATTCCGCAGCAGCCTTGATGTCTGCAGCGTAAGCAGATTCAATTTTCACGTTCATGGTGTTGCCGTTCTGCAATGCACCTTGACCAGCAGGAAGGCGGAGCTTGTCAGCGTACGGAGCTGGCTTCTTGTTAGCGATAGCAGTGTGGTTGGCATTGCACTGAGCAGTGGAAATATAGGTCCACTGGTCTGCACTGGCTGCCGGAGCAGCAATGACGGCAATACCTAGGGCGGCAATCATCGAAAGTGCGATGTTCTTAAACTTCATTCAGGTCTCTTCTCAAATACTCCCCCATCAATTATGAGGATTTCTAAGCTAAATACTACTGCTGCTGTAAGAAAAAAGAAAACTAAACCTTAGGCAAAAATTCACGTGGCATCCGACGTGCAAAACTGCGCCTCGTCATCAATCAATTAGCCTTATCGCTCGCCTGTAGCAAAAGTGCAGTATCCTAAGGGCTATGCATCGCGTAACGCTTTTCGGCGTCAATTTACCGTTAAGTTTTCCCTGGACATCTCCACAGTTCCAACATCTGAGTATGCGCAGGGCGAATGGTGAATACTCCGGCCAGCGTGGCGTCGAAAAGCATGCAGTTGAGCGAAAGAGTTAGGCGTATGCCGGAAAGATTCCGCGATTTCGCGCCTGCCGTCCCTACCATTGGGCTCGCGCTACTGGGCTTGATTTACCACGAGAACACCTCGGTGACCAAGCATTCCAGCCAGCTCGTTTTCCTGGATACGCTCACCGCCGATGGTCCCGGCGCACTGATTATGTGCTCGATCGGATTTATGTGCGCAAAACTTGTTGATGCGCGCCGACCTCTCGTTATGCTCGGCCTGGGCTCCGTGGCGTTGGGCGGACTGCTTCACGTGGCATGGCAGGGCATTGGGACGTCGACATGCAATATTTTGGCCCCGTTAGGCCTGGTCACAGCAATGCTGGCGATACTTGCTATCCGTTCCAATGCGGAAATTATCGCGATGCTTTCCATACTTACGTCGGTTGCCGCACTGCTTTTCACACTTGGGATCCCGCTGACTGTTTTTAGCGAATACCCACTCCTGGCCAATTTTTGCTACGGCCTCCTCGGCATGAGCATGGAACGCGCCACGCACCACGCCCGATCGCGGCTGATTTTTATTTTTTGCTTCAGCGTCATCGTCGCAATTTCTGGCCTCTTTACTGTCTGGCCCACGATTTATGAGCCAAGCTCCACCACTTATCTCGGCGCACCCCAGCGTTTCATTTCCCCGTCACCACACTCGGGCGGGCTGCTCAATCTCTTCGGCAATTACGGGTTCCTCTGCTACGCGCTGGTCATCAGTTACTTTGTGTCCAACCATGCCAAAGCTCGCGCACTGTTTACCCCGCTTTATGACCTCGGCAGTGTCGCGCTCACCGTGTACCTGCTCAATTGTGCGCTCCTCATGGCCTTCCCCGCCCGCCTACACGATGCCCAGGTGGTCGGCATCGAATGCGCCACCATTGTCGCCGTAGCCTGCGCTTATCGACGCTTCTACCGCGTCGGCCCAATTGAGCATGTTCTGCTTCGCATTGTGGGCATAGAAAAAGGCCGGTAAAACACCGGCCTTTTTGTCACGTGATCTTACTTGGAGACTGACATACCTACCGAGTGGAGGTCCTGGCAAGCCTCGATAACACGCTCAGACATGGACTGCTCTGCCTTCTTCATGTAGGAGCGAGGGTCGTAAACCTTCTTGTTGCCGACCTCGCCGTCGATCTTCAGCACGCCGTCGTAGTTGGAGAACATGTGCGCCACAACCGGACGGGTGAACGCGTACTGGGTGTCGGTGTCCACGTTCATCTTGATGACGCCGTAGCGCAGCGCTTCCTCGATCTTCTCCTTCTCGGAGCCGGAGCCGCCGTGGAAGACGAAGTCGAATGGCAGCGCGTCGTCGCCAAGGCCCAGCTTCTTGCGGGCAACCTGCTGCCCCTCGAGCAGCACCTCTGGGCGCAGCTTCACGTTGCCTGGCTTGTACACACCGTGCACATTGCCGAAGGTAGCAGCGAGCAGGTAGCGGCCGTGCTCGCCGGTGCCGATTGCGTCGATAGTCTTTTCAAAGTCTTCAGCGGTGGTGTACAGGTTAGCGCCAGCCTTAGCTTCCACGCCGTCCTCTTCGCCACCGACAACGCCGATCTCAACTTCCAGAATGATCTTGGCTGCCTTTGCCTTCTCCAGCAGCTCCTTGGCGATTTCCAAGTTCTCATCAATGTGAATTGCGGAGCCATCCCACATGTGGGACTGGAACAGTGGCAGCTCGCCGCGGTCAACACGCTCCTGGGAGATGGCCATCAGCGGGCGAACGTACTCATCCAGAACTTCCTTCTGGCAGTGGTCGGTGTGCAGCGCGACATTGATGCCGTAGTGCTTCGTAGCCTCATGCGCGAACGCTGCGAGGGCGCAGGCACCCGCAACCTTGTTCTTTACTGCCAAACCAGAACCGAACTCAGCACCACCGGTGGAGAACTGAATGATGCCGTCCGACTCAGCCTCCGCGAAACCCTTCAGCGCTGCGTTGATCGTCTCAGAAGATGTGCAGTTGATCGCTGGGTAGGCAAAGCCACCCTTCTTCGCGCGATCCAGCATCTCGTTGTAAACCTCAGGGGTTGCGATAGGCATAGTCAAGGACCTCCAGATTGGATGAAAAAGTTACCTGCTCTCAATTATGCCTGTACCTAAAATTTTCTGCCGAGGAACTAAGATGTGTGCAATGACAACACTTGCTCTTGGCCCACAGTGGATGGATCCTCTCTACCTTTTGAGCGGCTCCGGCCCCTTCGGAAACTTCATTCTCGGCGGTGTCCTACTCATTGTCTTCATTGAGTCCGGTCTACTGTTCCCCCTCCTACCAGGCGATTCCCTGCTTTTCACCTCCGGCATGCTGTCGGTGCAGCCGGATCCTTTTGCACCACTGTGGCTCCTGCTCATCTTGACCCCAATCGCCGCCATCCTCGGCGACCAAGTCGGCTATTTCATTGGTAACAAATTCGGCGACGCCCTCAATGACCGCCCCGACGGTCGAATTTTCAAACAGGAATACCTGAAAAAGTCTCACGACTTCTTTGAAAAATATGGCCCCGCAACCATCATTCTGTGCCGCTTTGTCCCCATCGTGCGCACCTATGCCCCACTCGTAGCCGGCATGGCTGGCATGCGCTACCGCGTGTTCATCACCTACAACATCATCGGCGGAATCCTTTGGGGTGCCGGCGTTACCTTGCTGGGTGCATGGCTAGGAAAGTACGAGTTCGTGCAGAAAAACATCGAGCCGATCTTCCTGCTCATCGTGTTCGTATCCATCCTGCCCGGCATCTTCGGTGCCATCAAGGCGCGGCTGCAGGCCCGGAAGTAGGGCGTTTTTAAGGCTGGCGCTGAATTTGCCTAGGGTTTTGCAAGATTTTGGGCGTGGATCTTGCCAAACCAATCGCAAATTCCCCCCCCAGGCACCCCAGGCCCCAGGCCCCAGGCCCCAGGCACCCCAGGCCCCAGACCCGAGGCTCCAAAAGCCTATTCCTCGAATCCAGCAGCCGCACAGCGCGCCGCGGCTTCGAGCAGCATCCAGCCGGAAAGCTGCACCGATAGGTCTCGTTCGGCGACGGTGGAGCCCAGCACGGTGCCCTCGATAGTAGGGCGGTGTACTGCAGAATTCTTCGGCAGCTGCGCGTCTGCGGTCCAGTCGGCTGCAAATACTGGTAGTCCATCGACTTCGAGGCGGTGGTTCCACACGGATTCTGCCGAGCGGAGCACCAGCCGGGCGGCGGACCGCCGCGCGGCCTGGGAGGAGGGGGAATCGCCTGGTAGGCGCTCTGCTACGTCGGCGAGGTAGCGCACCAGGATCCCTTTGAATAGGCCGCCGTCGCCGCCGTCGGTTTTGGAATCGATGACTCCGGTAGGCGTCGCGAGTTTGGCCGAGATGGCGTCGATAAGCTCGCGGACGCGCACGACATAGCGGGCGGCTACCTCGGGCTCGGTGCGCTCGGCGATTTCGAGGCAGGCGCCGAGGGCAACGCCCTGGCAGTACGGGTAGACGATACGTACGAGCTCGGGGCCGTGCATGCGCATGCGGAGTCCATCCATGAGGAGGCCGTCGTCGTCGAGTAGCTGCTCAAACATCCAGTCGGTGAGCGAGCGCGCGGTTTCGATGCGCCCAGTGCGCGCCATCATGATCGCTGCGGGCCCGTTCGTTGGGACGTTGTAGAAGGTCTCGTTCGTCCGCCACGGCAGCACTCCAGTTAGGGAGTCGATGCCCTGCTCAATGTTGAGTTCCAGCGCGCGCAGGCCTTTGCTTTTCGACGCATGCGTGTAGCGCCCCAACGCCAGGGCGAGCCAAGACTTGTCGTCGTAGTACCGGTTGACGGTCCACGGATTGATGTTGCGCACGCGGATGCCCCGCATCGTGTTGGCGATGCGCTTCTTGCGCTTTTGGGTCGCGCGACGGGCGTAGGCATCGATTTGACAATCGAGGTAGTGCGCCTGCCACCAGTAGTGCCAGTGGAAGAAGAATTCGTCGCGCGTCGACGACGGCCAACTCACCACGGCCAAATTCGTCATAGGGATGCCCCAGACGCGACGCGCATGGCGATCATTGATGGCGGATTCCGCGAGATCCGCCCGATGTGACCATTTCTCTAGCACTTTTCTACCCTACCAAGCTTGTGTGAGGTCAGCATGCTGGCGAATCCAGGCATGCATGGCTATTCCAGCCGCGACTCCTGCATTAATGGACCGCGTGGAGCCGAATTGCGCGATCGAACAAGTCATGAGCGCGCCATCGCGCGCAGCTTGCGTCACGCCGGGGCCTTCTTGGCCGAACAACAAGAGACAATCCTTCGGAAGCTTTGCCGTTTCCAGTGGCACTGAACCTGGGGTGTTGTCGATTGCCACAATCGTCAACCCCTCAGCACGGGCCCAGGCGATGAGGTCATCTACCGTCTCGTGGTGCATCAAGTGCTGGTAGCGGTCCGTCACCATCGCGCCACGGCGATTCCAGCGCTTCTTACCCACGATATGCACCGTGTTTACCGCGAAAGCATTCGCGGTGCGCACCACCGTGCCGATGTTGGCATCGTGCTCGAAATTCTCGATCGCGATGTGCAGAGAGTGCCTGCGCTGGTCAATATCGGCGACGATCGCTTCTCGACGCCAATAGCGATAGGCATCCACCACGTTGCGCCGGTCACCTTCCGCCAACAACTCTGGATCCCACTGCTCCCCTTGCGGCAGCGGCCCTTCCCACGGGCCAACACCGACGCGATCTTCAAACCACTCGGTGGGCCCCTTTGCCTGCGCGGAGTCCTTAGAGTCCAAGATCGTCCAGACCCAGCAGGTAGCGGTATTCCAGTCCCTCAGCCTTGATCACGTCAGCGGCGCCGGTATTGCGGTCTACCACAGTTGCTACGCCTACCACCTCTGCGCCAGCCTCGCGCAGGGCTGCCACCGCCGTGAGCGGGGAGTTTCCGGTAGTGGTGGTATCTTCCACCACCAGCACTTTTTGGCCTTCCACGTTGAAGCCCTCGATGCGGCGCTGCATGCCGTGCTTCTTGGCTTCCTTGCGCACGACGAATGCGTGAATCTCACGGCCGTCGGCATGCATGATCGACGTAGCCACCGGGTCTGCCCCCAAAGTCAGGCCACCAACAGCGGCGTAATCCCAGTCAGCAGTGAGCTCGCGTAGCAGCTCGCCAATTAGGCGGGAGGCCCGGGCGTGCAGCGTGGCACGGCGCAGGTCAACATAGTAATCGGCTTCTTTGCCCGAGGACAGCGTGACCTTGCCGTGCACCACGGCCAATTCCTTAACGAGCTCCGCGAGCTCTTGCTTCTTATCCATGTTTGCTCCTTAGAAAATTGTTGGTCGATCATCCGGCCGCACAATGCGCGTGCCATCCGTTTTCGGTAGTTCTGCAGGGCCCTCGGCAATCGCATCGATATCGTCAACACCCACAGGGCGCGGTTCCACCACACCCAGCGAGCGCTTCACCGAGCGCTTTGGCTTTTCGACGTGCTCCACCAGCACCAACTTCGCCGCGGCCTCCGGCTCCGCCGTCACCTCCTCACGACATGGCACCATCGCGCGCGAAGGATCCAGCAACTGCAGGGGCTTCGGCGAACGCGGCGGGAGCACCGCGGCAGCGTCGGCAAACAGGCTGAGCCCCGGGACGAGTGCTTCCGGTTCCTTCTCCGTAAACTGCGCCAACACCCAATCAGCTTCGGCCCATACGGCGTCCACGTCGAGAGCTTCCAGCGCCGCCTCCATCCGGTCATCCACCGCTCGAGTGGCTACCGCGACGTCATTTGAATACAACTCAAATCCGGCGACTTCCCGGACCGGCATCAAGTCAGTTTCCGATTCGAAGGTACGAAAATCGAGTACAACATCCGAGCGCGCGGCGCGTCGCATAGCAAGCACTGGTGTGTTCCCGAGCTGTGCGAGGTACACCTCGCGGTCGTCGATAAGCGCCAGGCGCACGTCCTTGGGCACGACGCCGGACGCTGCACCCCGCGACCATTCGTCGGCGAGGTCCTCGTCTGTTTTCTTAAAAAGCGGGGGCTTATCTGCAGGTTTCTCGGCCCACCACAAAATCGCAGCACAAACTAGCAGCACGAGGGCTGCCAGTATTAGCCACAGTGGATCGATCACACGTTAGAGTTTAGTCCACCCGCATGACGGGATTTGAGCGATCCGCCGCCCACATCGACCAACCACCGACGAACAGGCTCGCGCCCGCTAGGCCAGCATGATGCATGGCAGCGATCATCTGTGCAGAGTGCAGGCCGGATCCGGAGTAGATGATCACGCCCTCTCCTGTGGTGATGTTGTGTTGCGCGAACATTTCCCGAATTTCGGTCGGGGACTTGAACTTGTAGTCCGCATCAAAAAGGTCGAAGCTCGGCAGGTTAACTGCACCCGGAATGTGACCGGCCTTGAGATCCAGCATCTCCTTGCGGCCAGCAAATCGATTCCGCTCGCGACAGTCCACCAGCACCCCACCCTGGTTCACGTGAGCACGTACTTCTTCAATGGTGGAGGTAGGCAAATGCCCCAGCTCAGGGTGCACGTTTGCGTTAATTGGCAGGTTGCCGGGACCGCCGACGACCGGCAAGCCTTCACGTTCCCAGGCGGACATGCCACCGTCGAGAATCTTGACGTTTGGCACTCCGGCCCAGGTCAGGATCCACCAAGCCCGGGCTGCCATGAGCCCCTTGTAGCCGTCGTACACCACGACCTGCGAGTCGGCGTTCATGCCAACGTTGTGGAATAAGCGCTCCAATTGCTGCAGGTCCGGCAGCGGGTTACGCCCCTCTTGCGAAGATGGAACTCCGGCTAGCGATGCGGCAGCATCGCAGAACATCGAGTCCGGGATGTGGCCTTCGCGGTAGCGACGAAAGCTCGCGCCTTCGCCTGGCTCCCACACGGAATCAATAATGGTGGTCTTCTTTGAGGTACGAACGCGGTCCAGCAACTCGTGCGGAGTAATCGTGATGCCCATGGGTGCTAGTTTAAGTGCGTTCCGGCGATGTTGCTCGGCGTGATTGCGCTGCCCGACGTCTACGGTTGGGCGAGCTGTGAAAGGGGTGGCCTGTGGGGTATGTGAGTCGATAGGTTCATGCTCCTAGCTGAGGAAATGCACACGGCGTGAACAATTTTCCCGACAGCGTTACTCCCGTGGCCAGTGGGACTGGAGAGGCGATTTTTCCCGCTTTCCCCGAAACTTATTCACGCGGTATGCCAGGGGCAGTACAAACAGCCGGGCCCCGGAAACACTTTCCCGAGACCCGGCTTTCGCTCCGACCGCTAGCGCAGCAGCGTCAGCGATTCCCCTCCATCAGCGACATCGACGTGCACGGTATCGCCATCAACGATCTCGCCAGCCAAGAGTTTCTTTGCCAGCTGATCGCCGATCGCCTGCTGGATCAAGCGACGCAGCGGACGAGCACCATAGGCTGGATCGTAACCCCGCTCCCCGAGCCACAGCTTCGCGGCATCGGAAACCTGCAGTGTGAGCTGGCGCGAGGCCAGACGCTGAGCCAGGAACCCGATTTGGATATCCACGATCGAGGTCAGCTGCTCTTGTGAGAGCGCATCGAATACCACGACATCGTCGAGGCGGTTGACGAACTCCGGCTTGAAAGCGTGCTTGACCGCGTCCATCATCTGCTCGCGAGTTCCACCGGCCCCCAGGTTGGAGGTGAGAATCAGCAAAGTGTTGCGGAAATCGACGGTGCGGCCCTGGCCGTCGGTAAGGCGGCCTTCGTCGAGGACCTGCAGCAGGATGTCGAAGACGTCCGGGTGGGCCTTTTCTACCTCGTCGAAGAGCACAACGGTGTATGGGCGACGGCGGACGGCCTCAGTGAGCTGACCGCCCTGGTCGTAGCCGACGTATCCCGGAGGGGCACCGACGAGGCGGGCGACGGCGTGCTTCTCGCCATACTCGGACATGTCGATGCGGACCATCGCGCGTTCGTCATCGAAGAGGAATTCGGCGAGCGCCTTAGCCAGCTCCGTCTTACCCACGCCGGTTGGGCCGAGGAAAAGGAAAGAGCCGGTCGGACGGTTCGGATCAGCTACGCCGGCGCGGGCACGACGGACGGCATCGGAGACAGCTTCCACTGCGGACAGCTGGCCCACCACACGCTTGCCCAGCTCAGACTCCATAGCCAGCAGCTTCTCGGTCTCGCCCTGCATCATCTTGCCAGCCGGGATGCCGGTCCACGCGGAGACGACTTCGGCGATGGTATCCGGGGTGACTTCTTCGGACACCATGGAGGCCTGCACGTTTTCCTCTGCGGACGCCACTTCCTTCTCCAGCTCTGGGATCCGGCCGTAGCGCAGCTCGGCTACGCGGCCGAGGTCGCCTTCGCGTTCGGCGCGCTCGGATTCAGTACGCAAGCGATCCAGCTCTTCCTTGGCCGCACGGACGCGGTCGATGGAGCCCTTCTCGTTTTGCCAACGTGCTTTCAGCTCGCCGAGCTTTTCCTTTTCGTCGGCAAGTTCCTGGCGCAGCTTCTCCAGGCGGATCTTGGAGGCAGCGTCGGTTTCCTTCTCTAGGGCCATTTCCTCTACTTCGAGGCGGCGAACCACGCGTTCGAGGGCATCGATTTCCTGCGGCGAGGAGTCGATTTCCATACGTAGGCGAGACGCGGCCTCGTCGACTAGGTCGATGGCCTTGTCTGGCAGGAAACGCGAGGTAATGTAGCGATCCGACAAGGTCGCGGCAGCTACCAGCGCGGAGTCCTGGATGCGGACACCGTGGTGCACTTCGTAGCGTTCCTTGAGGCCACGCAGGATACCCACGGCGTCTTCCACGGATGGCTCGCCAACGTAAACCTGCTGGAAGCGTCGCTCCAGTGCCGCGTCCTTCTCGATGTACTTGCGGTATTCCTCAAGGGTCGTCGCACCAACCAGTCGCAGCTCACCGCGCGCCAGCAGTGGCTTGATCATGTTGCCGGCATCCATCGCAGAATCGCCGGAGGCACCAGCGCCGACAATGGTGTGCAGCTCGTCGATAAAGGTGATGACCTGCCCCTCGGCCGCCTTGATCTCGTCGAGGACGGCCTTTAGACGCTCTTCGAATTCGCCGCGGTACTTCGCACCGGCGACCATCGAGCCGAGATCCAGGCTAATGAGGGTTTTGCCCTGGAGGGATTCCGGCACGTCACCGGCGACGATGCGCCGTGCCAGCCCCTCCACGATGGCAGTCTTACCCACACCCGGCTCGCCGATCAGCACCGGGTTATTCTTCGTCCTCCGCGACAGCACCTGGACTACGCGACGGATTTCCGCATCGCGGCCGATCACTGGGTCAATCTTGCCCTCGCGAGCCAGCTTCGTTAGATCGGTGGAGTACTTCTCCAGCGCCTGGAACTGGCCTTCCGGGTCCTGCGAGGTCACCTTCTGGGAGCCACGAACCGACTGAAAGGCGGCCTTAATCGTGTCGTAGGTCGCGCCACGGGAGTGCAGCACCTTCGCGGCTTCGTCGTCACCGCGGGCAATCGCGGCGAGCAGCACCTCGGTGGAGACGTATTCGTCGCCAAGTTCACCAGCGAGCTCCTGCGCGGCGGTCAGTGCGTTAAGTGCATCGCGATTAAACTGCGGGTTCGCCATGTTGGCACCGCTTGCCGACGGATACTTGGCAACAATCGCTGCGGCTTCGCCGATAACGACGCGTGGATCAACGCCAGTAGCCTGCAGCACGGGAACTGCAATACCATCGGCCTGTTCCAGGATCGCAACCAGCAGATGCGCTGGGCGAATATCAGGGTTCCCCTTGGCAGATGCCGACTGCAGTGCAGCCTGCAACGCTTCTTGGGTTTTGGTGGTTGGATTGAATGAATTCATGGTTTGTTCCTCTCTTTCTACCTATCCCAACGAAAGAAAGGTTGAGTCTGTTCCACTCAATTCTATTTTTCCCTATGATCTACCTCACAGATAAAGTTGACAGCGCATGACTTAAGTTTGAGGGGCACGCGCCGATCCACTAACCCAACTCTGCGCCACGCAGCTCTGGCAAGGACAACGCAGCCAACGCCGCACAAAGAAAAGCCAGCGCGAAAAGCGCAAACAACCCCGTGGTACCGGCCAAGGCCAAAACTGGAGGAACCACCAGCGGCGCCATAATAGAGGCGATCCGACCGAATCCAGCGGCCGAGCCAGTGCCAGCGCCCCGGATGTTCGTCGGGAAAAGCTCCGGGCCAATGGCATACAACGCTCCCCAAGCTCCCAGGTTAAAGAAGGAGAGCAAGCATCCGGCCGCGATGATCTGCCATTCGGCGGTCGAGAAACCATAGAGACCAGCGGAAACCGCAGAGCCAATCAAAAAGGTGGCCAAAGTTTGACGGCGTCCCCACCGCTCAATTAAATAAGCCGCCGCCGCATATCCCGGCAGCTGCGCCAAGGTAATGATCAACGTGAACGTGAACGAGCGGACCAGGGAGAATCCTTGCGCTGCCAGCAACGAAGGGATCCAAATGAATGCACCGTAGTAGGAGAAATTAACAAAGAACCAGATGGCCCACAGCGCTGCTGTGCGTCGGCGTATCTGAGGGGCCCAAATGGAATGTGCCTGCACCCCGGGCGTGGTAATCCGGGAAGGTGTGGCGTCGAAAAGCTTAGGGCTGGACTCGAAGGCGGAAACAACACGCTCGGCCTCCTCGGTACGTCCACGGGACTCCAGAAATCGAACGGACTCTGGCACCGACCACCGAACGACCAGGGCATACAGCGCCGGAACGCAGCCCAGCGCCAGCGCCCAGCGCCACCCCTGCGGGCCCGAGGTAACCACGAACGTGCCGATCAGCGCAGCGAGAATCCACCCCACCGCCCAGAACGCCTCCAATAACACCACCATGCGTCCGCGCACCGCCCGTGGGGAGAACTCGGAGATGAGCGTGGAGGCCACCGGAAGCTCCGCGCCTAACCCGAGGCCGACGAAAAAACGCAGTGCCATCAGCACTGCGAGGGAGCCGGCCAGGGCAGAGGCACCAGTAGCGAGTCCATAAATCAGCAGGGTTGCGGCGAACACCTGGCGACGGCCAAACTTATCCGCAAGCAAGCCGCCCAGGGCAGCGCCCACCGCCATGCCAACAAACCCGATTGACCCAAGCCACGAGGTCTCAGTCTTAGTCAAACCCCATTGCGTTGCGAGCGCAGCCATGATGAAGGAAATCAGGCCCACATCCATCGCATCCAGCGCCCACCCAACGCCGGAGGCCCCCAGAATTTTCGCATGCTTTTTAGTGACCGGAAGATTATCGAGCCGTTGATTTCGGGTTAGCATGAGTAGATCATAGGGTAACCGAAGAGTTTGGAGGTGCTGAATGACTGTCGTGGACACCATCCGCGCCCAAAGCACTCCTTTTCGACGCCACGTGCTCACGGAACTATTCCAACGGCACCCAGAATCGCGCCTTAAATTTGCCCCTAACGCCGACCACGCCCACGCCGACCTCGTCTTCGCCCTGACCTACCTGCTAGAACACGAACTCGACCCACCACTGATCCGCGCGCTGGCGCGCGACCACATCAAAGTAAGCCCCTCGCCTGCAGAAATTGCGGACTTTTTCCATATTCTGTCTGCCGCCATCCATAAATTCTGCGCCGACCTCCCCCACGCTGAAGTCGCAGCGGCCGACCGCAAGCTTCGTGAGATCCACCAACACTTCACCATCGATGCCACCCCGCCCACGGCAAAAGTGGTTGAAGTCCAGCGCCGATCCCGGCGCATCACCATCGTCCGATTGCTTGCCTCCCAGGCCTTAACCTACCTGCCGGGACAATACATGGCGGTATCTTCCCAGCTCACGAGGGGATACTGGCGCAATCTTTACCCATCCATGCCCCCATCTGGTGAGATGCTCGAGTTCCACATCTTCGATGATGACGACATCCTCCACGCCCTCGCCATGTCCCAGCCTGGAGACGAATGGACCCTCGGCGTCCCGCACGGAAACTTGCATGTCACCGGCGATAATGACGTCCTCATGATCGCCCACGCCACCGGGCTCGCCCCGATGCGCGCGCTGATCCTAGATCTGATGATGCGTCCCGAAAAGCCCCGAGTTCACCTCTTCTTTGGCGCGGAATACCCCGGCGAACTTTACGAGCTCCGTGGACTGTGGGAACTCGCTGCGGTCTCCCCCTGGCTTATCGTCACGCCAGTTACTGGGCTCGAAGCGGATCCGTGGTGGGTGCAGGCCCAGGAACATTCCCGCGCGCCCCGAGGCTTGCACCTGCAGGAAGTCTCTTCCATCGCCGAGGCGGTGACCAAATGGGGCGCTTGGGCAGACCGAGACGTTCTCGTCGCCGGCCCCGGTGACATGGTGCCCAACACCGTGGCAGCGCTTATCGACGCCGGAACGCCATCGGAAAACATTCAGTATTAGATCCCTGCCGAATTTGCTGCGAGAAATGCAAGAATCAGACCTCATTTTCTTGCAAAACCCACAGCAAATCCACCTCAAGCGCTGCCGTTACTCCACCACGGGGAGGGCCCGGCGCGCGTCGGGGACGCGCGCGAAGTCGACGTCGACAAGCAGGAGTTCTTCGTCGTAGCCAGCTTCGGCGAGGCGCTCGCCAAGTGGGGAAACGAGCGCGGAGTGGCCAATGCCGGTGGGGCCGCCGTCAGGTGATTTCGGGCGGGCTTGGCCTACGGCGACGATGAAGCAGGTGGAGTCGAGGCCGCGTGCGTTGGTGAGCAGTCGCCATTGGCGAAGTTTGTCGTCGCCGTCGGCCCAGCTTGCGGGGACCACGATGAGCTCGGCACCTTGGGAAGCGAGGGCTTTGAATTGTTCTGGGAAGCGGACGTCATAGCAAGTGGCCAGCCCGATCTGATGACCGTTGAGCTCGAACACAACCAGCTCCTCACCTGCGCAGACGGTGTCCGATTCGCGATATCCGAAGGCATCGTACGTGTGGATTTTGTGATAGTGAGTCTCCGCGCCCCCGGCGACTAACACCGTGTTAAACACGCGATTTTTATCGCCCTTGGTATCTGCGGGGCAGAACATGCCTACCACCAGCGTCACACCCAGCTCAGCGGCAAGCTCGCGCACTCGGGAAGCCCAGGGGCCGTCGAGAGGTTCGGCCGCAGTGTCCAGTCGGCCTGCCCCGAATGCTTTCATCGTGGCTTCAGGAAACACGACTAGCTCTGCCCCTTGCTCCGCGGCCTGTCGAGCCCAACGCTCCACGGCAGCCAAATTTTCCAATTTATCCCCAGTGGACAGCATTTGCACGAGCGCGATCTTCATGGCGCCCACTTTATGTGGATAAGTGCTCGTTATCCACAGCTTTGCGCAAAAATTTCGGTTGTGAAGCGCAGGGCGGCCGATACTGCGCACCATGAAACTCGTTCAGTTACCCAGCCGTCCCCGTCCACTTACCCTCCACGTTCCTCCACTACCGGATTCGCTCACGGCTGCCGCGCTTATCGACGCCGGCGCTTCCTGGCAGCATTCCACGAATTCTTTCAATTCGAGTCTTAGCGCCCTCTTTGAACAGCTAAGTCGGTTCTTTGCGCAGGTGGAAAGCATTGATCGTACGTTGGGAAGGGCTTTCGATGCGCCTTGATTCCCAGTCTCTTTTTGCTGCGGCGGCCAGCCTGAACGCAACCGCTGAAGATCAGGATCAGGCCTTGATTCGGAGCGCTGCGTTGGCCCGCAACTCGGGCGTTGCTATGGCTGCGGCGGGGCGTCGAGAAGCTGTGCTGCATGCGCAGCAGCGCGAGGTGGTGGCGCAGTTACGACAAGCGGCTGACATCCTCGATCGGGCGGGCGTGACCATGCAGTATGTGGAAACGGACCTAGATCGGCTCATTCATACTACTGATGTTTCTTTGCAGGATTCGGCGGAGTTCGCAGCTCTTCTTCGGGAGTTAAACGGGATCGGGGATGCCATTGATGCTGCGTGTGCGCGGGAAATCCGTCTGTTGTGCACTGATCAAGCGCCGGACGCTACGAGTCTTAGCGAGTATGCCGATCTATCGTTGCCGGAAATCCACGCCCTGATGGCAGCGCGTTCTGACCTTGCGGAGCGCTTCCCAGATGCCACTATCTTGCCTGCGTCGGATGGGGTCATCTTGGCGTTTGGTGACATCGAAACCGCGCCAGCGGTGGCCACTATTGTCCCCGGGGTGGGATCGGGCAATCCCGCGGATTGGCCTGGTTATGCGGCTCGCGCGCGAAAAATCGCGGATACCGTTGGAGCAGCCGTGTTATGGATTGATTACCAACCGCCTTCCACTGTACCTGCAGCTTTGGCCAAGGGACCGGCGCAAGTTGGAGCCGACCGCTTAGCTCAGTTCCAAGCGGCACTTGCCAATCGTGCAGCGATGAAGGGCAACGACCCCCAACTTCTGGTGATTGGGCATTCCTACGGCTCAGTAGTCGCCGGGCGGGCAGCCCGCCAAGGACTCGTGGCCGATGCCGTTATTTTTGCCGGTAGCCCCGGAGTTGGCGCAGACCACGCTTCGCAACTCGACCTTCGTTCCGACGACCCGCGGGTAATCGCCACCACTTCCGTACACGACCCCATCAGCCTGTCCGTCTCCGCCACCGCAGGCGTGCACGGACCCGACCCCGCCGACAGCACCTTCGGCGCCGAAATATGGCCCGCCACCGGGGATCACTCGAGTTATTTTGCCGACCCAGATTTCCTCCACCGCCTGCGCGAACTAGCACTGGCCAAGCAGTCGGTGCCCGGTTAATCCCCCACCTTTCCACGAATCCCGCTGTTAAATGGAACCTATGAATACCTGGAACAGGTGGCACTCGCTGTGGACGATGTGTCGCGACAACCCGTCTGAAGGCCGTCTTCAAGAGGCCCATCTCGATGCAACCACGATCCTGCAGGAGTTGAGCGGCCCCGCCCCGCAGCCCAATGAGTTCTGGGGCGTGTGGGCCGCCGAACCACCGAGCCCGCGCGTCGAGGCAGAGCTTATCGACGGCACGTGGCGGCTGAGCGGCACTAAGCCCTGGTGTTCTGGCGCTGGGCGTTGCACCCACGCCCTCATCACGGCTACCGCCCAGGATGGCAAGAAGCTGTTTGCAGCAGGTCTTGAAGGCACCAAGGTCACCGGCGACTGGGGACACCCAGGCATGCGCGATACCCTCACTTACTCAGTGGAATTTAACCATCACCCGGCAACCCTTATAGGAACGCATGCGGACTACCTCCACCGCCCAGGATTTTGGGATGGCGGGATTGGTGTGGCAGCGTGCTGGCTCGGCTCTGCGGCTGGCTTGATTGATTACGTCGATAAGAAATACCACCTACAACGGGCTCAGATTCAAGCTCAGATTTCTGGCGGTTTATGGATGCTACGCGGATGCGCAGCCGAGGTGGATGAGAATCGAGACTTCGAAGCTGCGAGAGTCCGGGCGCTTATCGCCAGGGAGCAGGCCGACGCCATCTGCCAGGAAATCTTGCGCCTCACCAAGCGGTGCCTAGGAGCGGGTCCGCTGGTCAACGATCCGGAATTGCTACAGCGGATCAATGATGTAGAGATTTACACCCGGCAATCCCACGGCGACCGGGATCTCGAGTGGCTAGGAGAACTCTTATGATCCCGAACGGCGATCTTTTGCGCCGCCACGCCCGAGACCCGAAAACCACGAACTGGGCACCATTCATCGAGTCTCGCCAGTGGCCGGAAGTCGAACCAAATGGGCTATTCGTAGTCGCTGCGCACCCCGATGACGAACTCCTAGGGTTAGGCGCCACCATGCACCGCATGGTCAAATCCGGAAAGTCAGTCCGGGTCCTATGTTTGAGCTGCGGAGATGATCCTATCCGGTCTCAAGAATTTCACGCCGGCCTAGAAGATCTCGGCGTAACCGACCGGCACATCGCCGATCTTCCCGACGGCGACTTGCTCAGCCACTTGGATGCCGCCGAAGAGCTCATCAGGGATCTGCACGACGGCCGTACCTTGGCCACCACCTGGGCAGAAGATGGACATCCCGATCATTTGGCCGCAGCGCGTGCCTCCGCTCGCGTTGACACGCCACGATACTTCCCGATTTGGATGTGGCAATGGGCAGTGCCGGGCGATGACGTGTTTGCGTCGATAAGCAAGCTTTCGGTGGGTGAAACGGATCTTGCGGCGAAGTTGCGCGCGTTGGAATGCCACGCGTCGCAACTGGGGCGTATTGTGCCGAAATCGCTGGTGAATACACTAGAGCATGAGTGGCTGCTGTGAACCGCGAATACTTTGAGAAAATCTATGCGGATAGCGATGACCCGTGGGGCTTCGCGCACAGCGAATATGAACGCCGGAAATATCGGTTGACATTGGCGAGCCTGCCCAAGCGACGCTACCAGCTGGGCTTCGAACCCGGCTGCTCCATTGGGGTCCTGACGGGAATGCTGGCGGATGTCTGCGATCGGGTGGAGGCCTGGGAGCCCATCGAGGCACCCCGGGCGCAAGCTGCCTCCTGCGCGGCGAACGTCACGGTTCTGCCGGAAGCGCTGCGCCCTGGCGCGCCGATCCCGGCGGCAGACCTCGTGGTCCTTTCGGAAGTCCTGTACTACCTATCGCCTGCGGACCTCACAGAGACGCTGGCGGAACTCACCGATGGCACTCGGATTCCCTCGGGCGCGACAATCGTAGCGGTGCACTGGCGCCACCCAATTCCGGACATGGAGCTCAGCGGCGACCAAGTGCATGAGCTGCTGCGCAGCCATCCCAAGTTAACTCACCTGGGCGGCTGGACAGAGCGGGATTTCCTGCTGGATGTCTTCGCAAAAGGCTAGAACAGCCCCGTCGGCTTCTCATCATAAGAAACCAGCATGCACTTCGTCTGCTGGTAGTGCGACATCATCATGAGGTGGTTCTCGCGACCGATACCGGATTGCTTGTATCCACCGAATGCAGCGTGTGCTGGGTAGGAGTGGTAATTGTTCACCCACACACGCCCGGCCTCAATAGCGCGCCCGGCGCGATAAGCCTGGTTGCCGTTTCGGCTCCAGACACCGGCGCCGAGACCGTAGATGGTGTCATTGGCAATTTCCATAGCCTCCTCAAAAGTCTTGAAGGTGGTCACTGCCAGGACTGGGCCAAAGATTTCCTCCCGGAAGCATTTCATGCTGTTGTCGCCCTTAAAGATGGTCGGCTGGATGTAGTAACCGCCTTCCAAGCCCTCGATGGTGTTCGGCGAACCACCGGTCAACGTTTCCGCCCCTTCGGCGGGGCCGTGCTCGAGGTATCCCTTGATCTTGTCCATTTGTTCCTGGGAGGCTTGGGCTCCCATCTGCACCTCGGTGTCCAACGGGTTGCCAATCTTCAGCGATTCCACTTTCTTTACTGCTCGTTTGAGCAGTTCGTCGGCAATGTCCTCGTGGATCAGGGCGCGAGATGGGCAGGTGCACACTTCGCCTTGGTTTAGCGCGAACATAGCAAGGCCTTCGACACACTTTTCCAGGAACTCATCGTCTAGGTCCATCACATCCGGGAAGAAGATCGACGGGGACTTGCCGCCCAATTCGAGTGTGACCGGGATGATTTTGTCCGAGACTGCGGAATGAATAATCTTGCCTACCTCGGTGGATCCGGTGAAGGCGATCTTGTTGATCCGCGGGCTCGCTGTCAGCGCTGCGCCTGCCTCCGCACCTAATCCATTGACCACATTGAGCACGCCCGCTGGCAGCAGGTCCTCGATGAGCTCCACAAATACGAGGATGGACGCAGGGGTCTGCTCGGCAGGTTTGAGCACGATACAGTTGCCGGCTGCGAGTGCTGGCGCGATCTTCCATGCCGCCATGAGCAGTGGGAAATTCCATGGGATGATCTGGCCAACCACTCCAATTGGTTCATTGAAGTGGTAAGCAACGGTGTTGTCATCGAGCTGCGACATACGGCCTTCTTGGGTGCGTGCGACCGACGCGAAATAGCGGAAGTGGTCGGCTGCCAGCGGGATGTCGGCAGCGAGCGTTTCCCGGACCGCCTTGCCGTTATCCCACGTCTCTGCAACGGCCAGCTTTTCTAAGTTCTGCTCGATGCGATCCGCAATTGCGTTGAGGATCTGTGCACGCTGCGTCGCAGACCTCTTTCCCCACTCGTTTTTCGCGGCATACGCCGCATCCAGCGCCTTCTCGACGTCCGCAGCATCCGAGCGCGGAACCTCGCAGAACACCTCGCCATTGACTGGGCTCAGGTTTTCCATGTACTTGCCGTTGACCGGCGCGGTCCACTGGCCGCCAATGAAGTTTTCGTAGCGCTTTTTGAATTCAACAACCGCACCTTCGGTGCCGGGATTTGCGTACACAGTCATCTTCGAGCTCCTTTCAGCATTGCAGGGTTACCCGCAGCATAGCGAAGCAATAATGTGCCGACAAT
This sequence comes from Staphylococcus chromogenes, assembly GCA_032468405.1. Classification (GTDB taxonomy): domain Bacteria; phylum Actinomycetota; class Actinomycetes; order Mycobacteriales; family Mycobacteriaceae; genus Corynebacterium. Next base: position 69,666 of record JAUDUO010000003.1, on the reverse strand, counting down.
CACATTTTCAAGGCTGACCCCACTTGCAAATCCTGCAAATACTTATCGACGCTCACCAGCTCGCCAACAACGCACACACCGCAGTGCCAGCCACAAGGGAGATAATCATGTTCTTACGCCACAAATGCAATCCGATGGTGACCGCCAAACCTGCGCCATAAGCTTGCGCACTTTGCGAATCTTTCCAATCCACCCCCGCCAGCACATACATCGCCAAAATAACCATTGCGCCGGTGGGCATCCACCGCCCAAGATCTTCCATAAATGCCGAACCGTACAGTCGCTGTTTCACCAGGAACGGAGTCAACCTCAACGCAAAAGTAACCAAACCAGCGATAGCCACCGCAGCAAGAACGTATCCCGCATTAGCCATGACGCACCGCCAATTTATGGCGCACGACGAGGATACACATGAGCAAAATCATCCCCACTAACATCATGTTCCCGTGGCCCATCGCTAAGCCCACGGCTCCAGCACTCGCCGCAAGAACCACGGTGGTGGTGTCGCGCCCCATGCGCCAGGAATCGATCGCCAGCACCACAAACAGGGCAATCAACACAAAATCCAGCCCTCTTACTCCGGCTAGCAGCTGCGCACCGGCCAACGCGCCGGTCACCGACCCAGCAACCCAGGCAACGTTCAACCCCACATGAATCCACAACATTTCCTGTGGCCGCCGCTCCTCATGCGGCGTGGCTGAGACGAGAGCGAAGGCCTCGTCGATCATCGCGTAGATGATGTAGAGCCTGGTCCCCTTGCACTTGAACTTCTCCAGCGGATAGGTCAAACCATAGAAGATATGCCGAAAATTGATGAGGAAAGTGGCGAGCGCAATCGTGGCCAGTGGCGTGGCCGTCACCAACATTCCCAGCAGCATAAACTCGCTGGATCCGGCAAAAATCAGCGTTGAGATGATCGGTGCAAGCCACCATGGAAAACCCTGCGTAGGCACCATGATGCCTAGCCCCATCCCCAGCACGAAGACCCCAGCCCACACCACACCTGCCCTTTTACTTGCGGCAGCTAACGACGATCCCATGATCGACATTGTAGAGTAGACAGTCCTGTCTGGTTAGTATTCGGCAAAAAATTGCCCACTACAGACGTGCGAAAGCACCGCGCCGACCAGGAAACGGGAAATTGTGTGCTTCAAACGGACAGAAAAACTCCAAAAGCCCAGGTGAGCAAAACCGGAGAAGCACACAATTTCCACCGAGGCCGACAAAACCAAACACTCCTCAACCAAAACTGCTGGTTGAGGAGTGTTTCTTGGAGCCGCCTGCGAGAATCGAACTCGCGACCTTTTCATTACGAGTGAAATGCTCTACCGACTGAGCTAAGGCGGCACGAGTGATAATTCTACAACACCGCCCCACCAGAAAAGAAACTGCAGGTCAAGATACTTTACAGGCCTTACGCAACCGCCCTACCAACCCAGACATTGCCACAACAGGACGCACGTTGTATCCCAAGGACGCCCGGCATTCCGCAATGGCATCGAGGCAGGCCGTTAGAGCTGCAACGGAATTCTTGGCGGCAAGATCACCAGACAGCCCAGAAAAGTCCGGGTGCGTGAGCTCGAGTGATGCTCCGGCAGCCTGCAGCAACGCATCGCGGTACAGTCCGGCAAGGTCGACCAATGCCAGGTCAAAGGCGTCTCGCTGCGCTCGCGTACGACGCTTCTTGTGCACGGCCTCCAGCGTCTTGAGTTCCTGATCCATCCCTTTGGTCAGGCGGGCCGCTCCTTTGCCACGAACACCGGCGCCGAAGGAGTTTCGGATCTTGTCGGCTTCCGCCTCTTCTACCGGCTCCAATTCCGCCAGGGTTTCCTTTTCCACGGCTGCAACCAAGGCTCCTACTTCTTGAAACGCGGCCTCGCGGTGGTAAACCAGCTCGGCAAGGTGCAGCACTTGCGCCCGACGGGACCGGGCGGTTTCGGAAGTCGCTAGGTGCCGGGCACGCCCGATATGGCCGCCGGTGGCCGCGGCAGCGAGCCGGGCGGCGGGTTCCGAGAGGGTGCCGTCGGCAAGCAAAATGCGCGTAGCGTCCTCGATGGAGGGGGTGGGGACATAGATGTGTCGGCAGCGGGAGCGGAGGGTGACCGAGATGTCATGCGGATCGAGCGAAGGGGCGCACAGCATGATGACTGTGCGGGGCGAAGGCTCTTCCACCGTTTTCAGCAGCGCGTTGGCCGCGCCTTCAGAAAGGCGGTCCGCGTCTTCGATGATGATCACTCGCCAATCGGCCACGGTGGGGTAATCCAGGTACGTGGCCACAACCCGCTCGCGCATCAAATCTACCGAGATGGACAGCTCCTTGGGCACCACGTGGATGAGGTCGGGGTGTTGATCAGCCATGACGTCACGACAGTTCTGACATTGGCCACACCCGACCTCCGGACCGGTGCACATCAGCGCAGCGGCAAAAGCTCGGGCAGCGTTAGAGCGCCCCGATCCGGGCGGGCCGGTAAACAGCCACGCGTGGGTCATGGCACTGGAATCTGTGAGTTCGCCGGCGGCGATGCGGCGTGCGGCCTGGGCGGCGTCGATAAGCGCATCGCGGACGAGGGACCCTCCCGCGAGCCGGGTAAACACAGATTTTTCACTCACCCTCCCCACCCTAATGTCTTGGGGCGATAAAGTAAGTGTCATGACTCGTTTTGCGCAGATAGTGGGCTGGCTCATGAAAACCTCGTGGCCACTTTACGCAACCATTATCGCGCTATCGAATGTGCTCGGGGCCGTGGCAACGATGCTGTTCTTCCACTTTCTCATCCCGATGGACGAGAAGAAGCTGCTCGGAACCACCTCTGGACAATTTCCCGTGGTGGGGGTGGCCTATTTAGCTGTGGCGGTACTGTTTAGTGCGGTCATCACCTTTTGGCTGTTCCGCCCCGTGCTGGCATGGCAACATGAGCCGGAAACGCACGACCCGAACATGATTCGGAACCTGGTCATGCGTATTCCGATTTACCAATCGATCCTGTGCATCGTGGTGTGGCTCGTAGGGATAGGCATCGTGACGACGATGGCGGCATCGGTGTCCCCGCGCCTCGGCCTGGTCCTGTGCCTGGTGAGCATCCTCGGTGGGTCCATGGCGGTCCTACTCACTTACCTCGAAGCCGAGCGCTTAGTCCGCCCCGTGGCGGCGGCCGCGCTGGCGCAACGATTCGAAGACTCCACGCTGGAGCCACCGGTTACTCAACGACTGCGCGCCACCTGGGCAGTTACCTCCGCCGTACCGCTCGTAGGCATCTGCCTGCTCGTTCTCGGGCAAAAATTCGACTATTTCTCGCCCGCTGCCGGTGACATTCTTCCCGCGATCCTGGCACTCGGCGCTGTCTCTCTCATCACAGGTTTTATCGCCCAGACGCTTGTCATCATGAGCGTGGTGGACCCCATTCACGAGTTGCAGGAGGCCATCAATTCGGTTCGCAGAGGCGAAACCGAAGTGGCAGTGGACATCTACGACGGTTCCGAAATCGGCGTACTCCAAGCTGGTTTCAACGAAATGATGCGGGGCCTGCGCGAACGCCAGCGCGTACGCGATCTCTTCGGCCGCTACGTGGGCACCGAAGTGGCCCGACGCGCGCTCGAAGAACGCCCGACCTTGGGCGGTGAAGACCGCAACGTCGCCGTCATTTTCGTCGATGTCATCGGTTCCACGACCTTCGCCGTCAATCACACACCGGAAGAAGTCGTCTCTGCCCTCAATGCTTTCTTCGAGCATGTCGTGGAAGTAGTCCACCGCAACAAGGGCGTGATCAACAAATTCCAGGGCGATGCAGCCCTCGCAATCTTTGGTGCACCACTGCCGCTTAGCGACGCCGCCGGGCACGCACTCACCGCGGCCCGCGAACTACGCCAAGAACTTAAAGGTCTCGAGCTAGCCTGCGGAATCGGCGTGGCCTCCGGCCACGTCGTGGCCGGGCATATCGGTGGCCACGACCGCTTCGAGTACACCGTGATCGGCGACGCCGTCAATACCGCGGCTCGCCTCACCGAGCTGGCGAAAGACACTCCCGGGCGAATCCTTACCAACGCCGCCACGTTGCGTGCGGCCAACGAGGCCGAGCAGGCCCGGTGGACCGTCATGAAGTCTGTTGAGCTGCGCGGACGAGGCGAGATGACTCAGCTGGCGCGCCCGATTCGCCCGACGTTAGCGGATCGGTCGTAGGTTTCATAGCGGTAACAAAATCCGGTAAGCGCTAACGCTGGCCAACGCAGTTATCGATGATGAAAGTGCACGCCCATTCTCTACCGATTGGATTTCATCATGAAGTAAATCGCCGGCATGGCCACCTTTGCTCTTGTTCTAGCTATCTCCCCGTCCGCACATGCCGGATACGTCGCCTAAAACTCCTCCGAAGCTGCCCAATTTTCCTCGGCATCTTGGAGTGAAGTCGGCGCTTCCATGTCCTCTACTTTGGAAGCCAAACCATTCCCAGCTAACGTAATTGACTCCCTGAGCGCAGGATCAAGTGCCGCCTCGAACGCCATGGCGATAACCGCCTGGCATTGGATCATGATGACTATCAACAAGACCGCAGATTTAATCGCACGATAGGAGCAATCCAATGAAGAAACTTCTCACCGCAGCTATCATCGCCACGACCTGTGCCTGTGCCACGCCGGTTGCTCAAGCTACCACTGAGAGTGAGCCTCAGACCTTGAATTTGTCCAACGAGACGAAGGTTTTCGTGAAACCGTCAATCGCTGACCTGTCGTCGGAAGACACGAGCGCAAACGAAAAATTCGTCGATCTTTTGCTACTTCCCTTCGCCCCGATATCCGTGTGGTTCGGTAATGCTCTCAGTACCAACCGCCTGCCAGTTGAGCTGAGCTAGCGCGCAAGTATCCAAAAGTATCCAGATCCCGAACAATCCCGAAACAGGAGCATAACGGCCGTTGTGGCGGGATGAAGCCTGAGCAACAATACCAACGGAGACCACATCATTTCCTACATCACCATCAGCTAAGAAAGGGACACCTCTCATGCGCAAGACACTCGCTTCCGCGATCACTGCATCAGCCATTGGGCTCTCAGCTCTAACGGTTGCCCCAGCAGCTCAAGCTGGTGAGACTCCCCAAACCCCAGCGGCATTATCCGCGCAGCTGTCATCCGGTACAGCTGAAATGCCTCAGACTATTTCTCAGATCATGAAAAACTCACCTTTCCCGGAAAACATTGGCAACGCGATCACTTACGTGTTCTCCATGGGACTTCTAGGCGCCATTTGGTCCGGAATGAGCTTGTCAAGCATGGTGTCATCACCCCGATAAGCTCTGTGGCTTACCAAGGATTGCCCACCCCTAGCCGCTGCCGATCTGGCAACGACAACATTTGCGCGTAAACCTTGGAGCTCATCAATGCTAAGAAAAATGCCTAACCCAGCGATTCACCATCGCTGGGTTAGGCATCTTCTGACTTAGGATCGCCGAGAACCAGCCTTTACCACGCGCTTCGTGGTCTGCTTCACGGCCTTCTTGGCAGCCTTTTTCGCACCGGTTTTCTTGCCCACCTTCTTAGCGGCCTTCTTCCCCGCCTTCTTGGCCGGGCCTGTGCCCTCGGCGGCTTCTTTGGAGCGACGCTCAGAAAGCAGCTCATTAGCGCGGGCATCGGTCATGGTCTCCGGTGCATCGCCCTTACGCAACGAGGCGTTGGTCACGCCATCGGTGACATATGGGCCGAAGCGACCGTCCTTGATCACCATTGGCTTACCCGAGACGTCGTTGTCTCCCAGCACCTTCAACGGTGGCGTTGCGGTGGCGCCGCGTCCGCGTCGCTTAGGCTCGGCATAGATTGCGCGAGCCTCGTCCAACGTGATGCTGAAAATCTGCTCCTCGTTGGCCAGGGTGCGGGAGTCAGAGCCCTTCTTGAGGTACGGGCCGTAGCGGCCGTTTTGGGCCGTAATAACTTCTCCGTCGGATGGGTCCACGCCCACTTCGCGCGGCAGCGACAGCAGCCGCAGCGCGTCCTCTAGTGTCACTGATGCCGGCTCCATGGAAGAAAACAGCGAGGCAGTGCCCGGCTTCAGCGTTTCTTCAATGATCTGGTTGATCCGCTTTTCTTTCTGCTTCGCCGCAGTTTTGGTCTCCCAGTTCTTGGCGCGCTTGCCTTCAGCTTTACGCTGCGCGTCCTCTTCGGCGCGCTCGGCTGCGACGATTTTCTCCGCCTCGGCCACCACGCGCTCGCGTTCAGAATCCAGCACCTGTTCGGTCACGTACGGGCCAAATCGGCCGTCTTTGGCCACGATGGTGCGCCCGTTTGCCGGGTTCACACCCAGTTCACGGCCACCCTGTGGGATCGCGAAGAGCTTTTCCGCTGCTTCCAGCGACAGCTCGTCCGGAGTAGTGGATTCTGGCAGGTTGGCACGCTGGTAGTCCGGCTCGCCTTCAGCGGTGCGGCCGATCACGCGCTCCAGATATGCGCCGTAGCGTCCGACGCGGACGTAGACAGGACGGCCCTCGGAATCGTCGAAAAGCTTGAGCGAGTTTACTTCGCGGGCGTCGATATGCTCCAAATTGTCGCCGACCAGGGCTTTTAGGCCACCGAGACGAGCGATGGAATCAGCCTTCGCTGCGGAAGCTTCGGCGTTGCCAAAGTAAAAGCCGGTGAGCCACTCGGTGCGGTCCTCGTTGCCGGCGGCGATGTCATCGAGCTCGTCCTCCATGGAAGATGTGAAATCGTAGTCGACGAGGGACTCGAAATTGCGCTCCAGCAATCCAACGACGGCGAAAGCCACCCAGCTAGGCACCAGAGCATTGCCGCGTGGCAAGACATAGCCACGATCCTGAATCGTCTTGATGATGCTTGCGTACGTGGATGGGCGCCCGATTCCCAGCTCTTCCATCTTCTTCACCAGGGAAGCCTCGGTGTAGCGGGCAGGCGGGTTCGTAGAGTGCCCCTCCGGCGCAAGCTTGTCGACGCCCAACGGGTCGCCCTCACTTAGACGAGGCAACCGCTTTTCGGCATTGTCAGCAACGTTTCGGCCGTCTTCCAGCTGCGAAGTCTCCACATAGGCCTTGAGGAAGCCAGGGAAAGTGATCGTGCGACCGGTGGCTGCGAACTCCACGTTCTGGCCGGTAGCCGCGCTGCCGGCGATGGTGACCTTCATGGAGGTACCGCGAGCATCGGCCATCTGGGATGCAACCGTGCGCTGCCAGATCAGCTCATAAAGCTTGAACTCTTCAGCATCCAGCTGACCATGCAGTTGACCTGGCGTTGCAAAGGTCTCGCCCGCCGGGCGGATCGCTTCGTGCGCCTCCTGCGAATTCTTCACCTTGCGCGTGTACTGGCGTGGTTGATCTGCGACAAACTGCGCGCCGTACAGTTCCTTGGCCTGCTGGCGAGCCGCATTAATACCCGACTGCGACAGCGTGGTGGAGTCCGTACGCATGTACGTGATGTGGCCGTTTTCGTATAGACGCTGCGCAATACGCATCGTGCGCTCAGACGTAAAGTGCAACTTCCGGCCAGCTTCTTGTTGCAGCGTAGAAGTCATAAACGGCGGGTAGGGACGCCGCGTGTACGGCTTTTCCTCCACACTCGCTACCGTCATCGGCTGACCTTTAAGCTCCTTCGCGAGCTCCTCAGCCTGCTCCTGCGTTACGACGGTCACGTCCTTGGCCTTCAGTTCGCCACGGTCGTTGAAATCACGCCCCTGCGCAACACGCTTACCGTCGAGGCTGGTCAGACGCGCCTGGAAACTATTTGGGTTCTGGTCTGTGGCTGGCTTGCCGGTTTCCAGATCAGCGGTGAGATCCCAATAGCTCGCGGAAATGAACGCCATACGTTCGCGCTCGCGCTCAACAATCACGCGAGTAGCAACTGACTGCACACGCCCTGCAGACAGACGCGGCATGACCTTCTTCCACAGCACCGGCGAAACTTCGTAGCCGTACAGACGATCCAGGATGCGTCGCGTCTCCTGCGCATCCACCAGGTTATGGTCCAGCTCGCGGGTGTTTTCCGCAGCTGCAAGAATGGCAGGCTTGGTGATCTCGTTGAAGACCATGCGCTTGACCGGCACCTTCGGTTTCAGCACCTCAAGCAAGTGCCACGCAATTGCCTCACCCTCACGGTCGGGGTCTGTTGCCAGGTAAAGCTCGTCGACTTCTTTCAGCTTGGCCTTAAGATCCGAGACCTTCTTTTTCTTGTCCGCGCTCACCACGTAAAGCGGCGCGAAGCCGTGCTCGGTATCTACGCCAAGCCGTGCCCAAGGCTCTTTCTTGTGCTTGGCCGGTACGTCGGCAGCGCCCCGTGGCAGGTCACGAATGTGGCCAACCGACGCCTCCACGACATAATCCTTCCCCAAGTAGGGCTGGATCTTCTTCGCTTTGGTCGCCGACTCCACGATCACTAGGCGCTTCACGCCCGGCTCAGTTCCTGCCAACGCGGACACTTCCTTTTCTCTTCGCGCCCACTACATGTCAGCGGGCACCCTTGTTGCTGTTCTTCACTACCGTACACAGTTATATATGGCTCCACTACGTACCCCGCCTAAAGTCTTACTTTTTGCTCCTGCTTAAGGGGCGCGTAGATTGCCTTTGAAGTGGACAGCGCTAAAAAAATTGAGCCATTTCAAAGGCAATCGGGATACCCGCCCCCAAGGCTGACAAATAAGAAACCCCACCGCGAGCACTTCTCATGAAGTGCTTGGGGTGGGGTTTGCAAAAGCCAAAAGCCGATAAAGCTCTGTGGCTAGGAAGTCTGTAAGACTTAGATAGCGTTTACGTTCTGAGCCTGTGGGCCCTTAGCGCCTTCGCCGATCTCGAATTCAACCTGCTGGTTCTCTTCGAGGGTACGGAAGCCGTTGCCCTGGATTTCAGAGTAGTGAACGAAAACGTCTGCAGATCCATCGGAAGGAGCGATGAAGCCGAAGCCCTTTTCAGCGTTGAACCACTTAACAGTTCCTTGTGCCATGTTAAAACCTTATTTCTTGAGTGTGTAAACGACTTCCCAAATGATGAAGGAACGTCGGGTCGTTGTGAACCCCCATTCACTTCCACACCCAAGGGCGGGAGAGTAACGAGCGCTCGCAATCTAACAACTATCCTCTGCGAGCGCCATATGACTCTGCGCTTGGAAACTGCGACCGAGTACCAGTGTGTCATGGATTTACGTCTCGCGATAGTCTGCACGTAAAATAAATTTCTAAACCGCAGGTCAGAGCAAGATAATTTTATTTGGGAAGGCCGACAATTGGCGGAAAATCCACGAAAAAGTGACCCGCAACAGCACACGATTGGCACGGAAATTGCCGAGCTGTTGCAGCGTCGCTACCCGGAATCTACGTGCACGCATATTGAGTCAATCCCAGCTCAACCTGCCCAGTTCGCCGAATGGCCAGACTGGGTGTTGCCAACATTGCGTAACCACTTGCAGGACCAGGGGATTCAACGTTTGTATTCCCACCAGGTGAGCGTCGCAAAGCATGCGTGGGAGGGACGGCATGTGGTAGTGGCGACGGGGACCTCATCGGGAAAATCGTTGGGGTACCAGCTGCCGGTGCTCACGAAGCTGGCCACCGAACGCCAAGCGTGCGCCCTCTATCTGACGCCTACGAAGGCGCTGGGCTCGGATCAACTGCGTGCGATCGCAGAACTTACCCGCGCCGTGCCGGAACTTCGTGGCATTGGAGCTGCTCCCTACGACGGCGATACCCCGATGGAAGCCCGCGCCGGCATCCGTGACGAAGCACGATTTATTTTTTCCAACCCAGACATGCTCCACACGGCAATTCTTGCTCATCATTCGAGGTGGGGGCGATTTTTCCGGCAGTTGCGCTACGTGATTATTGATGAATGTCACGCCTACCGCGGAGTATTCGGGGCGAATGTGGCGCTAGTGCTTCGTCGGCTCACCAGGATCGCCCGGCATTACGGCGCGGATCCTGTCTTCATTCTGGCCTCGGCCACGGCCAGCAACCCCGGGGAGCACACCTCCCGACTGGTCGGCGCGCCGGTGGTCGAAGTCACCGAGGATGGCGCACCCACTGGATCGCGCACAGTGATGCTCTGGGAACCAGGATTCATCGACGGGTTGGAGGGGGAAAACGGCGCTCCAGTACGGCGAGCCGCGACTACCGAAGCCGCGGGAATCATGGCGACGGCCATCGCTGAAGGCGCCCGAACCCTCACCTTTGTTCGGTCTCGCCGTGGCGCGGAAATCGTAGCGATGCGAGCCGCAGAGGAACTAGCGCTCATGGGCCGCCCTGATTTCGGCCGCCGAGTGGCAAGCTATCGCGCTGGTTATCTGGCCGAAGATCGACGCAAGCTCGAACGGTTGCTTGACGACGGCACGTTGCTGGGCGTGGCCTCCACCAATGCCTTGGAACTCGGCATCGACGTCGGCGGCCTCGACGCGGTGGTTTCCGCTGGTTTCCCTGGCACCATTGCGTCGTTTTGGCAGCAGGCCGGACGCGCTGGCCGTCGCGGCCAAGGATCCTTAGTGGTGTTCGTGGCCCGCGATGAGCCGATGGACACCTACCTGGTGCACCACCCCGGCGCGCTGTTGCACCGCCCCATTGAGCGCATCGTTTTTGACCCAACCAACCCCTACACTCTGCGCGCGCACATTTACTGTGCGGCTGTGGAACGCCCGTTGTCTGAGCACGATATTGAAGTTTTTCGCGCTGAAAAAGTTGTGCGGGAACTGGAGCAGGCTGGGTTGTTACGCAGACGGCCCCGCGGCTGGTTTGCCGCGGATCTCCCGAACGCCGAGCTGACTCCGGACACCGCGCATTCTGCCATCAATCTTCGCGGGGGCTCTGCTCATGAGATCATGATCGTGGAATCGACGACCGGACGGTTGTTGGGCACGATCGACACGGAGCGCGCGCCAGCTCAGGTTCACCCCGGTGCGGTGTACGTCCACCAAGGTGAAACCTTTGTCATTGAGTCTTTAGACCTCGACGAATACCTGGCGATTGCCCGCCCAGACCTGCCCGAGTTCAGCACTTTTGCACGCAGTACTACCGACATCCGAATTATCAGCGATCCAACTGACGACGAACTGGTCAACCCCGGCCCCGGATTATGGGTAGCCAACGTTGATGTCGAAGTGACCACCCAGGTAGTCGGGTACATTGCCAAGCGTGGCGACGGCACCGTGCTGGACTCAGTACCGCTAGATATGCCGGCCCAGCTTTTAGTGACCCGCGCCGTCGCCTACACCATTGACCCCGCAGCGCTTAAGGCGATGGGAATTTCCGCTGCTGATGTTCCCGGCGCGTTGCACGCCGCAGAACACGCTGCCATCGGCATGCTGCCGTTACTCGCCACGTGCGACCGCTGGGACATCGGCGGGGTTTCCACCGCCGAGCACCCCGATACCGGGTTGCCCACTGTGTTTGTCTACGACGGACAGCCCGGCGGCGCTGGCTTCGCCGACCACGGTTTTGCTCGATTCAGTGAATGGATCGAAGCCACCTTCGAGGCAGTGCGTTCGTGCCAATGCGAGTCTGGTTGTCCGTCGTGCGTGCAATCGCCTAAGTGCGGCAACGGAAACAAGCCCCTGGATAAAGCGGCGGCAATCAAACTGCTAAGCGCACTGGATGTACTACTCAAGCAGGCGAATTGACGCAGGTCAGATCGGACCTGCTTTTGCCGTTGCGAACCGGTTACGCACGGACGTAGAAACGCGCACATCACCTCCTTCCACAGCGCAATCTTCCAACTCCGCCCCGTTGCGCGCGGCAACATCGCGGGCAACGGAACACGGCTGTTGTTCTTCGAATACGGCGAAGGCACCAGCCACCGCGGACATATCCGCCGCCACCTGAGCTCGATGTATGGCGATTACTTGCCCAGCGGCGAAGGCAGCCACCCCAAACAGTGCTATGGCCGCTGCGGACGTGGCAGCCGCCACGATGGTCATATGGCCGTCTTCGTCGCTTCCCGCCTTAAGGAACATCTGCTTCATTGGGCACCGCATTTTCTATTGGAAAGTGAGCGTGCGCTTGCATAGTTCCCAACGGAGCCGGTACCCACGCCGTCACCTGCACCCAACCGTTTGCCACACCAACGTTGACCTCACCACGGGGTGGGGTGAAGGGCTCACCGATGGCATGTGCTCGAGCTGCCGCTCCTGCGAGGTCTACCGCCTGGATCTGTGCTGCGAGCGTGGTCAGCGCCGCGACCACGAGGGCTGCGACGCCAACCAATGCCCCGACCCCTACCGCGGCTTCGATGGTGACGGAGCCTTCGTCATCAATCATGGGACTACGCGGGAGCGTTGGACAGGGCAGATGTAATGATGTCTTGAATCGCACTCACCACCTGATCCCCGTTAATCACGGTAAAGAGCACGGCCGCCAGCGCTGCTGCGGCTAGCGACCCCATGGCGTATTCGATCGTGGACATACCTTCGTCGTCTCGAAGTTCCTGGTTAATGATGGTCTTGATGGTGTTCATGATGCGTATTTCCTTACTGTTTTAGTGCGCCAGCATGGTGCTAGCTAGGTTGATAACAATTGGGGCGAGCCCCAGGATGAAAAATGCTGGTAGGAAGCACAGTGTTAGTGGCATGGCAATGAGAACTCCCGCTCGTTCTGCAGCCGCCACGGCGGCATCGCGAGCGTCGCTGCGCAATGACTCGGCAGTGCGTTTGCAGGTCATTGCTAACGCAGCTCCGGTGTGAGTGGAGGCTTGAGCTGCTCGCGCGATCTCGCGCAACCCCTCAATTTCCTCGGCTGGAGCCCACGCAGCTCGGGCATCCACCCCTATGGCCAGCAGCGCCGCAATGGACTGCCAGGCCGGCTCGTTTGCTTGATCGGCCAGCTTCGCCACGCAGGCAGCTGCCTGTGCCGTTGACAATCCAGACTCAATGCAGGCGGCGAAGAGATCGATGTCTGCGGCAATCGCCAACGCAGTGACGGGGCCATCGCGTGGGCGCACTGGCGCCGTTGCTGCTTCGGCCAGGCGGTGTCCGGACCGTGACGCAGGCCAAGCCAGCAGACCACCGGCGAGGAAGAACAGGGCGATCATGACCAACCCGCCGCCTTTGTAGCCATCCGCTGCACCCACAGGTATCCGCCACAAGCGAGCGCAACACCACAGGTCAACAACACGTTGCCTAATACTTGTGTGGTCAGAAATCCCACGGGATTCGCACCCATCGCAGTGCCCATTCCAATCCCAGCAAGGGGCAACAACGCCAGCACCACCGCCGTTGATTGCGGCCCTTGCAAGCTGGCGGCGGTCGCCGTTGCGTGCCGCAATTCAGCGTCTATGCGGCGCTGCGCTTGCTCGAGCAAATTAGCCAGAGCGATGCCCTTTGATTCTGCGACTTCCCACAGCTGCCCTACTCGCGCGAGATCAGGGCACGTCGGTGGGGCGTCGATTAGCAAGCGCGCACCGCTGGCCCCCATCGCGGTGCGACGGGCGGCTGCGGCGACCACGGCGGCCAGCTCGCTAGGAGTGTCGGTGGGCAGGTGTGCGGACACAACTTGCATTGCAGCAGCAATTGAGGAACCTGCTTCCAACGCGCTGCTAAGTTGGCCGACGATACTGGCCGTGGCTCTCGCGGTGCGTGCCTGGACTTTTCGACGGCGCGCCGCCTGCCAGGAATACCAGAGGGTACCCAAGATAATCGCGGCGCTTAACACAAGGCCAATCCCTTTTGCTAACAGCAGAGCTACCGGAATCACGGCCAGCATTGGCCACCACTGCGGTACGTTCTTTGCTCGGGAAACGATGCGCTGGCTTGGTTGCTTAGCTGGCAGAACCACCACGGCCATGGCCAAGAGAAGGCAGACTAACATCCGATGACCTCGCACATCTCCTCCATCGTTAGGCTGTCCCCATCGTTGTGCTGCCAAATCGTCTGAATTTCCACCGATTTATCTGGGCCTTGGTTAAGCACTCCTAGCTCGGCTACCACTCGGTGGCTGTCCTCCCGGCGCACCGCCACCACCAGGTGCACAGCTGCGTTGAGTTGGGCATGCAATGCTGGGCGATCGAGCCCGCCAAGCATTGCTAACGCTTCCATGCGCGCGGGTACTTCGTGGATCGAGTTGGCGTGGATCGTTCCGGCACCGCCGTCGTGCCCCGTGTTGAGCGCGGCTAGCAAGTCGACGACTTCGGCACCACGGATTTCTCCCAGCACAATCCGGTCTGGTCGCATCCGAAGGGACTGCTTGAGTAGGTCTGCCATCGTGATACTGCCAGTGCCTTCTACGTTGACTGCCCGGGCTACCAAGCTCACCACGTGCGGATGCACCGGCCGCAGCTCCGCGGTGTCTTCGATGCATACAATCCGCTCGTTCCCCGCGACCTCGCCTAGCATCGCGGCCAGCAGCGTCGTCTTGCCGGACCCGGTGCCTCCAACCACTAGAAAAGACTTCCGGGCACGGACTGCGCGGCGCAAAACCTCGGCGATCATGGCAGACATGGATCCCCGCGCCACCAAGTCATCCAACGTCATTGCCGCTTGCCGCAGAACGCGCAGCGAAATGCACGTTCCGCCATCTGCGGGTGGCGAAAGCATCGCGTGCACCCGCACGCTGGACCCGTCATCGCGGTTCAACTTTCCGTCTGCGAACGGTTGCGCATCGTCTAATCGCCGACCGCACGCAACGGCCAACCTGGTAGCTAGCTGGCGGACCGCCTGATCGTTGTCAAAGCTTATCGACGCCCGCTCGAGGCCGTTTCCCCGATCAAACCAGACCTCATCAGGGCCATTCACCAACACGTCGGTTACATTGTCCAAAGCAAGGATGGACTCAAGCTCACCAACGCCTTGAGAATCGTGTCGGATTCTCCGCAGAATCTTCCACACGTCCTCGTCGCTAATCACTCCCACTTCTGCCCGTACCAATTGCGCTACGTAGGCCGGAGTTGCTTCAGCGTGAGGTGTCGCCGCCAAGTGCAGCTGGATCTTTTCGATGACTTCTTGTTGATTTAGCATCGCCACACCCGCGGTTCCTGCACCAACTGATCGGCAAGCCGTTTCAGTCCTCTCGGCAGTTTCACCAACCCAGTGGTTTCCGCTAACTTCGAAACCCCGGCTAGATGCGGTACTTCCCCCACAAATTCCAATCCGCACATCCGCTGGGCTTCCTCTACATCCAACCCAGACCAGCCTCGATGTCGCAAAACCGCGCTGACCTGCGCGGTAGCGGCATGAGTCCGTAGCTCGGCAGCAATTTCCGCCGCCACCGAGACGGCCCGGATTTCCGCCGGCACCACCACCAAAACGGAGGTACAAGCCGAAGCCACCTCGGCGGACAACGGCCCCCAGCTGCCCATATCGACGACGACGTCTCGATCCCACAGCGAATCGAGTGCACTCAGTACCTCGGCGGATCCACACCTGGGCACCACCGCGCCGCTACGCTGCGATGTCAACACCGGCACTCCCCCAGCCTCCGGCAAGGCATGCACAACATCTGCGGCGGCCAGCGCTCCGGACGCGAAGTTAATATCACCCCACCGAGCGCCGATAGCGTGCTCGGCCCCAATCAACAGATCAAGCCCGCCGGAATACGGGTCGGCGTCGATAAGCGGGCACTTGTTGGTCATTGCCAAGGACGCTGCGATTGTGCTCGCGCCCGCCCCGCCGACCGCAGACACTACTCCCAAGCAATTCCTTGAGCTCGGGCTGCCCTGCTGTTGCCCAGCTGAGCCCAATTGTCGCAGCAAATCCGGGGACTGCGCCGGAATGACAAATCCATCAGTTGCCCCGCAGCGCATGGCAACTTTCCAATCCACTGGCCCCGGATCCGAGGCGAGGAGATAGACGCCGGATCGAGGAGGAAGGTCATAGAGCGCAGGGGCCGCGCCGACATCTACCAGCACCGTTGCTGCGGTGCGCGCGGCCCGGGTGATTTCTGCCGTATCTAGCGCATCGACCACCTGTTGCCCGGTTGCCGCTGCAATGTGCATCACTTCCGGATGCAAGGCGGGATCTTTGATTGCTACCAAAATTGCGTTCATGACCTGCACTATCTCGCGCACGTCGCCGCGAGGCAATGGGGCCTACTCGCGCCTGTGGACAACCCCGCCTTTTGTGGTTACATCTACAAAAGGCTGTGGATAACACAGCTACCGACCACAAGGTTTTTCCTAGACGTAGAGCGGGGAAGCCAACACAACAAAAAAGACGACCCGCGCCTCGGGGGGGGGGTGGTGGTGCGCGGGTCGTCATTTTGTAACCCGGTAACAGGGGGGGACGTACCGGGGCTGGCCACACTGTATATCGGGGCCTTGCACTTGAGATTATACACAGCTTTGTCGCTGGCGCAAGACTTTTTTCCAACAAACCCCTTCAAGACAAAGCTGCAGGTAGAACCGAAAAACTTCCGGAGCCAAACCGGAAAACCGTAGGTAGAATCGTCCCCATGCCGGATACCCCTTTGCATGACAACGTGAGTGATTCCGCTGCCTCAGCGGTACGCTCAGACGCCCGCCCAACCCCAAAAGAGCTGGAGCCCTACCTGGGGCAGGCTCCGAAGGTGGCAGCGTTTTTTGACTTGGACAAAACGGTCGTCGCAAAGAATTCTGCGTTTGCGGTTGGTCGAGAGTTCATCAACAACGGCCTGATCTCTCCGGTTGCAGCTTTGCAGTTGACCCTCGCTCAAGCTACCTACATGATCGCCGGGCACAACAGTGAGCAAATGGACGCAACCCGGGACCAGTTGACCAAATTGGTAACCGGGTGGGAGGTCGAGGCGGTGCGCGAAATTGCCGAAGAAACGCTCAAAACCGTCATCAGCCCCAGTATTTATACCGAAGCGCAGGAGCTGATCACCTTCCACCAGAACCTGGGGCATGAAGTCATCATTATTTCGGCATCCGTCACCGAACTCGTGGTGCCCATTGCCCGCGAGCTGGGTGTCCATCAAGTGGTGGCTAGCGAACTAGCTACCAAGGACGGCGTTTACACCGGTGACGTCCTGTTTTACGCGAAGGGGCCCGCAAAAGCCGCCGAAATTCAACGGCTGGCCACCGAATACGGCTACGACTTGGATCGGAGCTTCGCCTATTCCGACTCCGCCACTGATATTCCCATGCTGGAGCAAGTTGGAAACGCCGTGGCGGTCAATCCCGACCGGGCACTGCGTCGACACGCAATGATGCACGACTGGGAAATCAAGACGTTCAAGAATCCCGAGCCACTGTTCAATGTGCCAACCAGCCGCGAAATCGGCATAGGCGCTGGAGCTGTGGCTGGGGTGGCCGCGTTAACCGCCGGCGGTTTTTGGCTGTTTAAGAACTACAAACGCTAGGCCTGTTTCGCGATTGCTTCCGCCTCCGCTGCGCCCGCCAAATACGCGTGCAGCTGAAGTTCAAGGAGTGGTGCGGGTATGGCCTTAAATGACTCCACGGCGTTGCGATACTCCACCAGGTGGCGCCCGAAGTAACTTTCCGGCACACACAGCCCCCGTGGATCAAAACCAGTAGCCACGGCAGCCACCCGACTGGCAGCGCGCGCAATCAGCCCAGATCGGGGGCCAAAACAGCAACGACCAGCAAGTACCCCATGAACGATGCCTGGAAGGTGCTCGGGGCGCTGAACTATCACCCGCGCCAATTGTTGCAACTCTGATACCGAATTGATGGGTTTACCATCACCACCAGCTAAAACGTCCATTCGAGCTAAGGTTTGTAGCGGACTACGAAGAAAAGTTCGGCACGTCGCATCAACGAGATCTGGGGCCAGCAGCGAGTAGACTGATACTGCGGTTTCCACCGCTGTGCCGTCGATAAGCGCACTCATTTTTGCCCCACGCAGAATACTTTCTGCGCTGGTCACCTGCCATTTTCGCAATGAAACGGGGCGGCGATGCACCGCGGCAATGGCATCAGTAGTTTGCTGCAAAAGTTCGGGAGCCGGCACGGTCATGGCACTAACACTAGTAGGCGGTCAGCGCGGTGCGTCATTCGCACGATTGAGATTTTCGTGGCACGATTGTGAATTAGACGCATTTTACAAACTTATGGAGGAAAACAGTGAGCAACGGTAAAGGCCTGTACACCGCAGGAGACGACGCATTCGCCCCTCGGGTCAACGCTATCCCGCTGTCTGATGTGGATTCTCGCGCGGCCGGCCAAGGCTCCATTGGCGATTTGGTCTCGGACGCGACCGCTCAGATGTCCAGCCTGTTCCGCGCTGAAGTTGAGCTCGCTAAGACGGAGATCGCCCAGTCCGCTAAGAAGGGCGCTATCGGTGGTGGCTTCTTCGGCGTGGCCGGCACGGTTGCTCTGTACAGCTCCTTCTTCTTTTTCTTCTTCCTCGCTGAGCTCTTGGATCTTTGGGTCCAGAGCTGGGCTGCCTTCCTGATCGTCTTCCTGATCATGCTCGCCCTTGCTGGCATCTTCGCCTTCATCGGTCTGAAGCAAATTAAGAAGGTCAAGGCTCCTAAGAAGACCATTGAGTCCGTCCAGGAGATGAAGAACCTGATTCCAGGCAAGGCACAGGCCAAGCTGGAATCCAAGCAGCGCGGCATGTACTCCTAACTACAGCCACACCCGCTAGCAACCGTCCGCAACCTCAATGGTGCGGACGGTTTTTCGTCTTGGCCCCTTAAAATGACAGGTATGCGCTCGCCCCTTTCCCCGCACGTCCTTGCACTTGACGGCCCGTTCCGGCACGAATGGGTACACACGCGCGGCACCCGATTGCACGCCGCCACCGCAGGCGAGCCCAACCGGCCCTTAGTGCTTTTGCTTCACGACGCCCTAGGCGGTTGGTTTGACTACCAGCAGCTCATTCCAATGCTCTCGGCTGACTTCCATGTCGCCGCCGCGACCGCCCGCGGCTTCGGGCAATCGGACAAACCCCCGAGCGGTTACAGCATCCGCTACGCGGTTGGCGATGCTTCCGGCCTCATCCGTGCGCTCGGACATAGCGACGCCCTCGTGGTAGCCCACGGCTCCGCCACGAAAGTGGCAACCACCTTGGCAGCCAACTACGCGCAACGGGTCATTGGGCTGGTGCTATTGGATTGCCCGCGGAATTCGCGGCTGTGGGATGGGCGTCGGAAAATAGGGCTTGCCCGCGCTTGTGACCGCTTTCCGCACTCGGTGGCTGCGCGATCGTTGCACGGCATCTCGGCGAGCGATTTGGTGGAGTTGCGGGCGCAGTCCTATCGAATCGGCGGAACGCACTCAGCGCGGGTGAAGCACGCCAAGCTCCTCACGGCCCGGCTCCCCTTGAACTGGCAGGCAGCTTTTGTGCAGCCGAGGGAATATTTGGCCGGCATGCCTCAGGTAACCAACCCGGAAGAGGTAGTGGCGGCGATTCATCGGGTCCGGGCTACTTAGCCACGCATTCCCCGGTGTTGACACCTTGGGTTTTGTGCTGATACTCCCCGACGGTTTTGTGGATCTGCGCCGCGGTGAGCGCATAACCGGTATCGGTATTGTCTACGGCTGCGCCAAAGACCATGCCGAGTAGCTTGCCGTCTTCGGTGGTCATCGGCCCGCCGGAATTGCCCTGGCGAATATCGCCGCGGATGGTGTAGGCCTCCCGGTCGAAGCGATTTTGGGCATAGATGTCCGGGCCGTTGATTGTGATTCGCTCGCGAACCCGGGCTGGGTTCGCGGTAAATGGGCCTGATCCGGGGAAGCCCATCACCATCGTGTCAGTGCCGCTTTCGGCCGGTTCTTCTGCCCACTCCAGCGGCGCGATTCCAAGCCCCGGCGAGTGCAGGACAGCGACGTCAATCGCAGGATCGTAAAACACTACTTCAGCAGGCCGCACCCCAAGCACCGTATCGAGCTTCACTGATTCAGTACCGGCCACCACGTGCGCGTTCGTAAACACGTAGTCATCTGAGACCACGAAACCAGAACCAGACAGCAAGTGCCGACATTGGGATGCCTGCCCCATCACGTGCACTACTGATGGCCGGGCTTTTTTCACGTTCTCGGGGTAGGCCACGTCCTCCCGCGGCGGCGGAACCTCTTTCCCTGCTCCTTGGTGGAATGGCGAGAACAGAGGTGGCAGCCCAGATTCGTTCAGCATTGCTGAGATCTGGTTTGGCAAGGAGTGCGCCTGCCTTGGTAGCAGACGATCCACTTCGCGCAGCACAGTGGAGCTACGCAATTGGGCGGCAAAGGAACCAGTAGCCACGGTAGCCAGTGGAATTGCTACCAACCAGACCACCACGAGCGTTGCCAAGACCTGGAACATCGCCCCGAGCAGGGAGTCAAACCGTTGGGAAGACTTCATCTTCATCCGGTTTCGGATGCCTGCCCCAGCGACGCCACCGACCATGTTTCCGATACCCACCAAAAGCACGACCGTCGCTAAGGCAAGCAGGAATCTAAATGCCGTGGATTCGGTGTAGCTCATAACGGTCGGGGCGAGCGCCGCACCGGCGACTACGCCTACCACCACGCCCACCGTGGACAACACGGAGGCAAATGCACCTTGGCGCCAGCCTGCGAAAATCGCGCCGATGACGATGGCGGCTATGAAGGCGTCGACAAGCATGCGGTAAATGCTCCTTGATGGGATTCGCTCTGAAGAATACTTAATCCTAGCGCAGGGGGTGCGATTCGTTATTTCGGGACTTTTCCAATTCTTCCGCGAGATTGTGCACCGTGGTGTCAAACGGCTCGGCCCAACCAGCCGCCGCTAGCACCGCGGACAGCAGTCCGCCGGTGAAACCCCAGATCAGGTAATCGTTAAATCTAAAGGCTGGCCCGGACCAGTCTTTCCACCCCACCATGAGGCGATTTTCCGGCGCGATGAGGGACAGCAAAGGTGCAGTGAATACATCGTCAGTTTCCTCGGGGCTGGCCACATACACCGGAGAACTGGTGTGCCAGTGCGCTAGCACCGGATGTACCGGATAGCCAGTTCGACGGATGTGCACGGGTTCAAGCTGCGCCAACGGCGTTACCGTGTGGCGATCCAACCCGGTTTCCTCCCATGCTTCGCGCAGCGCGCAATCGACGGGGTTGCGGTCAGCTGGGTCTACCCGGCCCCCGGGGAAGGCGATTTGGCCGGAATGCGAGCGCATGTGCGGGGTTCGGTGGGTAAGCAATACCGCAGCGTCATTAGGCAAGGTGGCGGTGGTTTCTGCTCCGGCTAACAGAATCAGCACTGCTGCCTGGCGTTCCATGAGCGCACCCGCTTTGCTGCGCTCCGGTAGCGATTGGTGCAGGCTGCCGTCCGTCGCACGCCCGATCAAGCTATGCATCCACACAGGAGCTGCTTCCGGACGCAATACAGAGTTGTCCATCTAGAGATTCGCCCCCTTGATGGCTTCCTCCAACTCCGCTGCCGAGGTAAAAGTCTTGGGGAATTTTGCGGCGATCGAGCCATCTGGTCGCACCAGCACCGTAATCGGTACTACCCCGGGCAGCGCGTGCTGGCCCGCAAAGGCGCCAGAATTGTCCTGATAGCTAGGCAGCTCAATACCGAGGTCATTGAGCATTGCGGCCCCGTTGGCGGCGTTGGGGTCCGCATGCACTCCCACTACCTCGAGCTCGGGGTGCGTGCGCGCTAGTTCGTCGAAAAGCGGCAGCTCCTCGCGGCACGGCCCACACCACCAGGCCCACACGTTAACGACCGTCCCGCGTCGCTCATTATTTTGTGGCCTGTCTGAGGCCTTCGCGCCTAGGCACGGCAGCGGGACTCCGGCGACGGTTGCTGTGGGGCACTCCGGTCGTGCTGCGACCTGCGCCTGGGGTTGGTCGTCTGAATGAGGTTGTTTCCCCAACATCCCTGGTACTAGCGCCAGAAGCATCGCGAGGATCAAGACGCTGCCGGTCACCGACCACTTCACCGTGTTATTCACGTCCGGCCTCCTCAATCCCGACCAGTGCCAATAAATGAGTCCGCTCGACTCCTTTGACGAGCTTCGCTGCTTCCAGTGGCTCCAGCGGCCCTTCCTTCCCAGCGCTCGGGCAAAGACCCGCGATGGAACATGCACCGCACGCCGCCCGCCGCGAATGACAGACCCGGCGACCATGGAAAATCAGCCGATGCGAAAACATTGTCCACTCTTTGCGCTCGATAAGCTGCATAATGTCCCGCTCCACGGCCACGGGGTCGGTTTGTGAGCTCAGCCCTAGGCGGCGGGCCAACCGCCCAAAATGCGTATCGACGGTCAGGCCGGGGACCCCAAAGGCATTGCCCAACACAACGTTAGCGGTTTTACGCCCCACCCCGGGCAGTTTCACTAACTCTTCCAGCGTGCCCGGAACCTGCCCACCATGCCGGTCCACGAGAGCTTGCCCCAGCCCCCGCAGTGCGGTGGCTTTGTTGCGATAAAAACCAGTCGGCTTGATGAGCGCCTCGAGTTCTTCCGGCACGGCGTTGGCGTACGCTTCCGCATCTGGATAGGCCCGAAACAACGCAGGGGTGACCTGGTTTACCCGGACATCGGTAGTTTGCGCGGAAAGAACCGTGGCCACCAGCAGCTCCAGTGGATTGGTGAAGTCCAATTCGGCCCGAGCATCTGGGTAGGCTTGTGCGAGCATCCGGTTTACTTTACGCGCGCGACGCTTTGTACCAAGCGGAGTTTCTGCTCCCCAGTTCTTCATGGCTACTACTTTATTCCTCCACTGCCGCCCGGTAGGCACGGCCCATGCCGTATATTGGGGCGCATGAGCGTTCTGTTTCCTGCGTTGACCCCGGTTCTCCTCGCGGTTTTTGCCATGCAAATGGAAAAGTTCGAGGCTTTTTCTACTCGAAGCAAGACCGCAACAGCAACCGGTGCCCCGGATGTTTCAGCAGAGAATTAGCGAGTTTGGCTAGATTTCATTCACGTTTTTTGCTCACATTTTCCCCGCCAGGTAGCCCATATCACAGGGTTGGTTCCCCGTAATTCACAAACCCATGTAAAGTCAATACAGATGCCTCGTGGCGTGTAGCACTGTTGACAGAATTGGGTTAGTGTCCTCACGCGCCCGTAAGCACACCGCAAGTTTTTCCGATTTATTTGGTATTTCACAAGGAGAAGTGATTTGGAAGGCGTACAGGATATCCTGTCTCGTGCAGGGATTTTCCAGGGTGTTGATCCGATCGCTGTCAACAACCTCATCCGCGAACTGGAAACCGTCCGTTTCCCACGCGGCACCACCATCTTCGAGGAAGGTGAGCCAGGCGACCGCCTGTACATCATCACCTCGGGCAAGGTGAAGCTGGCCCGTCACGCTAACGACGGCCGCGAGAACCTGTTGACGGTCATGGGCCCATCCGACATGTTCGGTGAGCTCTCGATCTTCGACCCGGGCCCACGCACCTCCTCTGCCGTGTGCGTCACCGAGGTTCAGGCAGCGACGATGAACTCCGAAATGCTGCGTCACTGGATCGCAGACCACCCAGAGATCTCCGAGCAGCTGCTGCGTGTTCTTGCGCGTCGCCTGCGCCGCACCAATGCTTCCCTGGCAGACCTCATCTTCACCGACGTCCCAGGTCGCGTTGCCAAGACCCTGCTGCAGCTGGCAAACCGCTTCGGTTCCCAGGAAGGTAACGCGCTGCGCGTTAACCACGACCTCACCCAGGAAGAGATCGCTCAACTGGTCGGCGCTTCTCGCGAAACCGTCAACAAGGCCCTGGCTACTTTCGCCCAGCGCGGTTGGATCCGCCTCGAAGGCAAGTCCGTCCTGATTTCGGACACAGAGCACTTGGCTAAGCGCGCTCGCTAAACACGCGTTATACCAAAACGGCCCTGGGCCGGAACTCACACTGTGAGCGTCCGGCCCAGGGCCGTTTTACGATTGCTAAGAAATCTAGCTTTGGAAGTCCAAGTACCGCACAGCGACACGGGTCGACTGCGCAGCAGCACCACGCAGCACCGGGTCAACATCGGTGTAGATTTCATCAACTAACTGCTCGATTGTGGCATCCTGCCCCAACTTCGCCCGGGCCTGCTTGACCTGCTCAAGGCGGTGTTCCCGCCGCTGCACGTACTTGCCCGCCAGATCGGCGGTGTCTGGATGTTCTGGGCCATGGGCGGGGAGCATCATGATGCCCGCGCCACGATCCTGCAGTAGGTGCAGTGACTTGATGTACTTGCCCAGGTCACCGTCGGTTTCCGAAATCATGGTGGTGTGACGGCCGGCGATGGTGTCACCAGTCAAGATGGCTTCCAAGGTGGAGTTTCCAGCTTCACCGCTCCAGACAAAGAAACACACGCAGTCGCTGGTGTGTCCTGGGGTGTGCACCACTTCGATTTGGGGCGTCAGCCCCGGCAGGGTGATGATTTCCCCGTCGACAAGCTTTTCAGCTCCCCGGCAGTACGCCGCATCGAACCCACGCACGGGAGCCCCGGTGAGCTGGCGGAAGCGGTCGATAGAATCCGCGTGATCATGATGACGGTGCGTGATGAGGGTCAAGACGATCTCACCGGCGCGCTGCTGCAGCACGTTGAGATGGCCTTCATCTTCCGGCCCCGAGTCAACGACGACGCTGACGGTATCCTCAGGGCCACGAATGACCCAGGAATTAGTGCCTTCGAGCGAGCTGTACCCCGGATTTGGGCACAGCACGACCCCAACAGATTCGGTAACTGGACGTAGTTGACTGTAAGCAGGATGCTCCATAGCCACGATCTTATCCTTTAATGCTGATTTGTTAGTGATGGTCAGTCGGCAATCTCAACCACAATCTCGACCTCGACCGGCGCGCCCAGCGGCAATTCCGCTACGCCCACCGCAGATCGAACGTGGAAACCGTCGTCTCCAAAGACTTCACACAGCAGATCAGACGCGCCATTGACGACGCCTGGCTGGCCCGTAAAGCCATCAGCACTTGCCACAAAACCGGTCACCTTCAGCACTCGCTTGACGTTATCGATCCCCACCAGGGCATCGATAGCTGCGAGTGCGTTCAGGGCTGCAGTGCGAGCCTGCTCGTTGGCCACCTCCGGGTTGACATCCCAACCCACCTTGCCGGTTACCGGCAAAACGCCGTCGACCATTGGCAGCTGGCCCGACGTCCACACTTGGTTGCCAATCTTCGCAGCGGGTACGTAGGAGGCCACTGGCTTGGCCACCTTAGGCAGCGTGATTCCTAGTTCGTTGAGTCGGTTAGTAATCACTGCTTTACTCGCTTCATGAAGGCAACAAGTTGCTCTGGGTTAGGCCCGGGGACTACGGAGACGAGCTCCCAGCCGTCTTCACCCCAGGTGTCAAGGATTTGCTTTGTTGCATGCGTCAACAAAGGCACGGAGGCGTATTCCCAAGTAGTCATGCGCCCCAGCTTAGTTATATTCCGGCGAGTTCCCCACCATTGGCCAGATATTCCGCCCATGAGGTGATTTCAGGGTTCTTTCGGAGCAGGGCTCGGCGCTGACGCTCAGTCAATCCACCCCAGACTCCGAATTCAACGCGGTTGTCCAGTGCGTCCGCCCGACATTGCAGCATGACTGGGCAGTGTCGGCAAATTGCGGCAGCGCGGCGCTGCGCAGCACCTCGCACGAACAGCGCATCCGGATCCCCATCTCGGCATTTCGCCAAGGTGACCCATTCGCCTCGTTCCACCAACTGTTGCTCATTTACGAGTGATGCGGTCACAGCTCTATGCCTCCCTCTCTTTGAGATATCCCTCATGTTCACCTGTAAGTGTATTCACAGACATTTCGGACTGTCGAATGTGTCACACATTTGGGGGACAACGGCCACAGAATTATTGCGTAGGGTATTAAAGGTGCCTAAGTTCCAGTCGTTATGTAAAGCCCTCGGCGGCATCGTGGCAGCAGGTCTCGTTGGCGCCGCCGCCCTAGCTCCCGTCGCCAGCCTGTCCGGTGTCGCGATCGCACAGACCCAAAAAACCATGGAGTCTGATCTCATCGACCTAACTGACGGAACGTCCCCCGGCGTCACCACCATCACGGACTCTCAAGGTCAGCCAATCGCGTGGGTGTACGACCAATACCGCACCGAAGTGAACTCCCAACAAATCTCCGATGTGATGAAAAAGGCCATCGTGTCCATCGAGGACCGTCGCTTCTACGAGCACGACGGCGTCGATTGGCGAGGCACCATCCGCGCCGCCCTGGCCAACGTGACCTCCGGTGGCGTTGCCCAGGGCGCATCGACCCTGAACCAGCAGTATGTCAAGAACTACCTGTACTTGGTTGACGCCAAAAACGAAGAAGAACAGGCCGCGGCTATCGAGACAAGCGCAGCCCGAAAGCTGCGCGAAATGCGCATGGCCTCCGATCTGGAAAAGCACCTTTCCAAAGAAGAAATCCTCACCCGCTACCTCAATGTGGTGCCCTACGGCAATGGAGCTTTCGGCATTGAGGCGGCCGCGCAAACTTACTTCGGAATCCCGGCAGCAAAGTTGAATACCGAACAATCTGCGCTGCTCGCCGGCATTTTGCAGTCTTCCTCGGCGCTGAATCCCTACACCAATCCAGAGGGCATGAAGGAACGCCGCAACCAGGTACTCGATGCCATGGTGATTTCCGGGCACCTCACCGAGGCTCAAGCAACAGAAAGCAAGGCCAAGCCACTTGGTGTCCTCGATCATCCTAAGCGGCTGCCCAACGGGTGCATCGCCGCCGGCAACAAGGGCTTCTTCTGCGATTACGCCATCAAGTATCTCCAGGGGCACGGGGTAAGTAAAGAACAGATCACCCGAGGCGGACTCACCGTGAAGACCACGCTTGACCCGGCGGTTCAGGAAGCGGCACACGCGGCAGTCACCAGGCAGGCGGATCCGCAAGCAGGCGGCGTGGCGGAAGTGATGAACGTGGTGCAGCCAGGGCAGGATTCTCGGCGCATCTTGGCCATGACGTCCTCCCGCACCTACGGGCTCAACCCCGACGCCAGCGAAACGGTTCTTCCGCAGCCAGCTTCCCGCTCGGGCAATGGTGCCGGGTCTGTGTTCAAGATTTTCACCGCAGCGGCGGCCATTGAGCAAGGGATGGGCATCGAGACGATGCTTGACGTGCCCAAGCGAGTAGAGGTGCGGGGCATGGGTCACGGCGGCGCTGAAGGGTGCCCGGCTGACGCTTACTGTGTGGAAAACGCTGGCGCGTACAAGTCCCGGCTCTCCCTCAAGCAAGCGCTGGCCCAATCGCCAAACACCACTTTTATCAAGCTCGTTGAGCAGACTGGCGTAGGAGCTTCGATGGACATGGCGGTCCGGTTGGGCCTGCGCGACTACACCGACAAAGGCAGCTACGACGGCAAGACATCCATCGCCGATTACGTCAAAGATGCCAACATGGGCTCGTTTGTGCTGGGTCCTTTGGCGGTGAATCCGCTCCAGCTATCTAACGTCGGCGCCACCATCGCTTCCGACGGAAAGTGGTGCGAGCCCAACCCGATCGAATCCGTTACTGACCGCCACGGAGCTCCCGTCGAGGTCAAGCACACGCCGTGCGAGCAAGCCGTGGAACCTAAGGTTGCGCATGCCCTTGCAGATGCGATGTCGGACGACGTGAAGAACGGCACCGCCTCCGACGCCGCTCGCGCCTACGGCTGGGGCGCCCCAGCCGCCGCCAAGACGGGCACTACGGAATCTCACCAATCGGCAGCATTCCTCGGCTTCAACTCCGGATTTGCAGCCGCGCCGTACGTCTTTAATGATGGCACCACCACTACCCCGCTGTGCACCGCGCCGTTGCGCCAGTGCGGTTACGGCAACCTCTATGGCGGCATGGAGCCAGCTCGCGCCTGGTTCGATGCGGCAAATCACACCTCGGCCGCGATCAGCGGGCAGCTCAACAAGGCCGCGCCAGAGCAAGTCAAAGGCAAGACACAAGCGCTTATCGACGAAGTGATTGGCCGGTCTCAAACAGCCGCGAAGCAACTCCTGGAAAGCCGCGGCCACCAGGTCAAGGTGGAGACGATCACCGGCCCAGCCAACACCAAGGGCACGGTCATCAACGCAAGATTCGAAAACCTCCAGGGCGCGCACCCACCGGTAGTCCTGCAGATTTCCGACGGCACGCAACGCTCCGCCCCCGCGCCTCGGAATGAGCCACAACCTAGGCCAGCTCCGGCACCCGCCCCTGCTCCAGGGCCAGACCTAGCCTCTGTGATTGAAAACTTGCTGCGGCAAAACGGGCTCTAGTTCAAGGCGTTGCGCACGGCTGTCGATAAGCGCTTGCCATCGACGCGCCCCGCGGCGAGCTTGGTGGCAGCCTGCATGACTGGCCCCATCTTTGGCTCGTCACCGGCCGCCGCGATCACTTCTTTGACCAGCTCTTCCAATTCAGCATCAGTGAGCTGCTTGGGCTGGTATTCCGACAGGATTTTAGCTTCGAGCAGCTCGGCATCCGCCAGCTCCTGGCGACCGTTGGTTGCATAGACTTCTGCAGACTCGTTGCGCTTCTTGATTTCGCGGGCCACCAGCTTCAGGATGTCTTCATCCGTGGCCTCATGCTTTGCGCCAGAAACTTCTTCCGTTTGGATCGCGCTGAGCAGCATGCGCAGCGTATTCGTCCGCTCTTTCTCTCGCGCCTTCATCGATTCTTTCAAGTCCGCGCGGATCTGATTCTTTAGGTCACTCATGGTTTCCAGAATACGCACCCACTAGCATGGAGGCTGTGTCCACATTTGCGCGTATTACCTCAGCTGTCCTCGGTGCTGGTTTGTTGTCTGGGCTAGGCCTAGCCGCCTACGGCTACCGCTCACTCACCGATTTCCGCCTCAAGCACGTCACGGTTCCGGTACTTGAGCCAGGGGTGGTAGATAAGGAATTTCGAATCCTGCACGTATCGGATCTGCATATGCTGCCCTCGCACCGCACCAAGCAGGAATGGGTTGCTGCTCTTGATGCCTTGGACCCAGATTTGGTAGTAAACACCGGCGACAATCTCAGTTCCGCAGATGCTGTTCCGGATGTCCTGCGCGCCCTCGGCCCACTGCTCAACCGCCCGGGCCTCTTCGTGTTTGGCACCAATGATTATTTCGGTCCCCGGCCAGTCAATCCGTTCGGCTACTTACTCGGCAAGAAACGCAAAGTGAGCGGAGAGCTGCTGCCATGGGAAGGAATGCGCGCGGCCTTCGTGGAGCGCGGCTGGCAAGACGCCACCCATGCGCGCCTCGAGTTCAAGGTGGGGTCCGTACGAATTGCCGCTGCTGGCGTGGATGACCCGCATCATGACCTCGACAACTACGAGCTCATCGCTGGGGCCCCAAACTCCGATGCCGATCTATCCTTAGCGCTCCTGCACTCCCCTGAGCCTCGAGTGCTGTCTCAATTCGAAGCCGACGGCTACCAACTCTCCCTGTCTGGGCATACCCACGGCGGACAAGTCTGCCTGCCCGGGTCCGGTCCTTTGGTGACCAATTGTGGCATTGATCGGGCACGAGCCGATGGACTCAGCAAGTTTGGCAAGATGTGGATGCACGTTTCAAATGGCCTAGGCACCTCGAAGTATGTGCCGTTTCGCACGTGGTGCGCTCCGTCGGCCACCCTCATCCATGTTGTGGAAAAGTCCACGTAATTTGTAACTCAAATCCGTTCGGGTCTAACGTAATTACCCGTACGGGATATAGCGCAGTTTGGTAGCGCACGTCGTTCGGGACGACGGGGTCGCAGGTTCAAATCCTGTTATCCCGACTCTTCAGAAACCGCCTGTTATTCAGGCGGTTTCTTTATTTTCTCCTATCATCCTGTAGAAGCATGCCCCTGACCAACTATGCAATCCCCATGACATTCCTAACACCTTAAAAACGCTTTACGACGAGACTCAGGATTGAACTAGAGATTCCCCACTTGCAAAATAAGGTTTCTCAAGGAAAACATTTATAACTAACCCATATCTAAAGTGCAGCAAAGATCCAGCACATTTAACATTTATTTAGTTTTTGCCAACTAAATTAGAGAAAACATTAAGAAGTTTTCCAAATGGCTAAAACTGTTTTACAGTAGACCCCATGAAAATTTGGCGCCTCCCCGCCCAACACCAACAAACGGCATTTAACGAGCCATATTCAGCTGCTCACGATGCAACTTTCTTGAGCAGACCAAAACCAACTGCAACTTCTGCATCTGAAGACATAGAGAGTTCTGCACTCTTTCAGCGCACCGAGAAGAACCGACTCATCCAGGTCAAACTCACTTTTGACAGCGCCGAAGCAACAGAAATTATATGGACTCATCTCGCTCGGAAATACGCCACCGGCAGCGGATCGGCTATCGTGCTCGGCCAGACGGTAATCCGAAACCTGAACCGCACCACCTTAGAAGCAACGAGTAGTGGCACCAACGCGGCTGAGGACCTAGATAAAATCATCAATTCCACCATCGCGCAGGTAGCTAATAGTTTTGCTCCTGACACGCAGGTGGAGTTCACCACGACTGTCCAGAATCAGCCGGTGCTCTGAGCTTTTCCTAGCTACCCGACGCAATTGGCACCCGTTAGCTAGTATTTGACTACATTAACTAACGCTATCGAAGGGTTGCCCTGTGCGCATCGGAAGAATTGCCACCCCAGTCATTGTTGCCACGATCGCCGCGACTTCGTCTTTGCCGTCGGCATACGCCCTGCTCAGCAGCCTAAGTTCCGATAGCGTCCTATCCAGCAGTGGCGATCCGATCATCGCCGCCCCGGCCAATGACACTCCCCAGGGCCTCGATGTCACGATGATTGGGGATTTGCTCGGCCCCACGATCTCGGGGAAATGGGGTATTCAGTCCGGCGACCTCGGCGAAATGGCTCCGCTGCGCGATGGCCAGGAATTCGCGATCGTCTTTGGGGATTCTTTCCGGGGCCCTAAGCTTGGCGACGGTGAGTGGATGAGCCCGGTAGGTGTCGTCGCAAAGCTTAATGCGGCAGGCCGAATTGAGATTGTGCGCCCGCTGAACCCAGGTGAGCGGGTTGAGCAGCTGATTAAGTATCAACACAATGACCGCGGGTTGACACTGCTACCGAGCGACATCATCAACGTCGATGGCACGCTTTACCTACAGGCAATGTGGAACGAAGGCGTGGGCAACGTCTTGTCTACCGAGATCTGGAAGTCCACTGACAACGGAAAGACGTGGCAGTCCATCGCCAAACTGCCGGCGAATTACATGGGCGGCATGGGCAACCTCATCACCTGGGAGAAAGGCCCGGACGGATACATCTACATAATGTCCTCGCAGTTCAAGCGCTCGGATGACATCTACCTCTCCCGCTTCCGCCCGGATCAGTTTGATCAACCGGCATTGTGGGAGCACTACGCCCACGGCACGTGGGGCTCGGAGTACGCACCGATCGTGAGCCATCGTATGGACGCGGGCGAAATGTCGCTGCGCTACATCGAGGGGCATTGGGTACTGAGCGTGTTCAATGCTCAAACCGCTGCGATTGAGGTCCGCATTGCGGACTCCATTACCGCCGATTGGAACGCCATTAAGCCCGCCCGCGTGGTGGTTTCCAACGGTGGTCGGGGCATGGTGCAAGATGAAAACAACTTCACGCAGCTGTACGGCGGCTACATCGTGCCGGGCTCGACCTTGGCGAACATGGACTTCGTAGTAAGCCAGTGGAACACCACCACCCACGCTCGATACAACTCCACGCAGTTCAACGTTAAGGGACTAGACAAGTTCTTCCATATCGGCGAAGCGGAACGGGCCCGGATCGCGACGTACGCTGTAGAAGATTCAGCGGAAAGCACTCTCCAGGTCACCACCACCGAGGCGCCAGCGCAGCCAGCTGCCCCTGAACTAGCTCCGGTCGCTGTGGTCCCAATGGGCTAGAACCGAGTGCTAATCCTCCAGGTCGTCAGCCTCGGCTACGGCCGGGGCCAGCCCTAGGCGTTGCGCGATGAATCCACACACGGCGAGGGCGGCCAATACACCGAGGGATAGGCCAAATACCAGCATGGAACCGGAATTTCCGGCCGAGGTAAGCGCCGCAGTCGAGTAGTGCATTGGCAACAGCGAGGAAGCGAAGTTGAAGGCCGGGGAGACGTCGGCGCGCGAAGCAGCTTTCCAGACCCAACCCACTACGCCTACCTGGAGCACAAGCCCTGCCCACATTGCATAGCTGCCCCAGCGCGCACCAAGCACTGCGACGAGCCCACGCGCCAGAAACGCCGCGGCAAGGCCGGACAGCAAAACAGCGGATACCAGATATGCTCCCACCAGCGGGGTGAGATCGGTGGCCAAGACAAGGCTCGAGAGCGCACCCATGAGCAGCACCGCTGCGAGGCCAAACCGTGAGGTGATAGAACAACCGACCGCGACTAGGGCTGCGATCAAAAAGCCGAGCAGTGGAATAAGCGTGGGGGCTGGTTGTTCTTCTGCTGCCGGGGCGATATCTGCAGGCAATGCCCGTTGAATAGCACCAATCTTTTCCTTGTTCTTGGCGGCCATGCCATCGACTCGGACGGCACCGTCACGCAACTGACCGGCACCGGTGTTGGCCTCGCCGAGGTGGGTATCCAGTTCGCGCAGGCCGGCCGCCAGCTCTTTCGATCCTTTGGTGGCGTTGTAAATGCCATCGTGGTAGCCGTACCCCGGCGTATTGAGTTGGTTCGCGATCTCCCGCGAACCGCTGCGCAACTGGGAGAGCTGGTCCACCATTGCTCCGTCAAGCTTAAAGGTCTCTACTTGCTTGCGGAATTCCCCGAGTTGCTTGCGGAACTCCGCAGCCTTCGGGGATGGATCCTTTTCCAGTTCGGCGGAGACGCGATCAATTTCCTTTATGATCTGCATCTGCACCAACCCGATGCCCTGAACCTGATCGACGGCCGTCTGCACGCCGTCGGCTACCTTCACCGCCCCGGCCCCTAATTGGCCTGTACCGGCTTGAATTTGATTCATGCCGCTGGCTAGTTCGTCAGCGCCAGCGGATGCGGCATGGCCGCCCTCGGCAAGTTTGGCCTGGCCGTCGGCAAGCTGAGCGGCGCCCCGGGAGAGTTCGGCGGTGCCCCCGGACAGGAAACCTGCTTGAGAGCTCGCTTCCCCAGCCGCTCGACGTGCTGGCACGAAATCAGCGGATCCTGGAGCCGCGGAAGGGGCATCCGCGGTAGACCAGGAAGCCGACGGATCCATCGAAGTGGCCACCGAGTAGGTGGCGCCACCGATCAATGGTAGAGCAAGAAGAAGAGCTAGCAGGAGCCGACGAAATGGACGCATACACTTGAATTTAGGGAACATCAGTATGTTTCCTTTGTAGGCGCACCGAATAAGTGGAAGTGTGGCTGCTAAAATTTGGAAATATTGCTCATTCCGCCACAATCGGGAATGCGCAGCTGTAAGCAGCTGGCTCACCTAGCAGCTGGCTCACTCCGCAGCTGGCTCACGAGGCCAATACGAAACAAAATAAGGATAACCAATAGCCCAAGGTGTGATTCTCCTGTGACCTTGCTTCTCGTCCTGCTCCTAGCCGGGGCGGCGTTAGTAGCATCCCCGCTGCTAGTTAAGTGTATTGATAGGTATGCAGGATGGCCGCTGGCTGTGCTCTTCCTCGCCGCCGCTGCGGTGCTGAGCCGGCAGCCCAGCTCGATCGATGTCCCGTGGGCCCTAGGGGCACATTTCGCGCTCAAAGCTGACGCGCTGAGTATGTTCTTCGGGCTGCTCGCCCTCCTCATCGGTGCGGTCGTCTTCATCTATTCCGCCGCTTACCTGCCCAAACGCAAAGGCAACACGAGCTTTTATGTCATTATGTCCGCGTTCATGTTCGCGGTGCTGTTGCTGGTGCTTGCCGACGACGTCATCACGCTGTTCATCGGCTGGGAATTGGTATCCATCGCCTCATTCCTGCTGATCGCGCGCTCAGGTTCGGGCGGTCAGGCAGGCGCAGTCCGCACGTTGATCCTGACCTTCATCGGCGGCTTAACCCTGCTCACTGCGGTCGCAATCATGGCCACCCAAGCTGGCACTACCAATCTCACCGAGATTCTGGCTAGCGATATCTGGGATAACCACCACCTGGTGGAACTCATGGCGGTGCTGGTTGCGGTGTCAGCGTTTACGAAGGCAGCACAGCTCCCCTTCCATTTCTGGTTGCCGGAAGCAATGGCAGCCGCAACCCCGGTGTCCGCATTCCTGCACGCCGCTGCAGTGGTGAAGGCCGGTATCTACCTGCTGATTCGATTCTCCGGTATCTTCCACGCTGAGCCAGTGTGGAATTGGCTCTTGATCAGCGTGGGTCTGGCCACTGCGGTGATGGGTGCGCTATTTGCCATCCAGAAGACGGACTTGAAGCAGCTCACCGCGTATTCTACTGTTTCGCACCTTGGCTGGTTGGTAGCCACCATCGGTGTGGGAACGCCGTTTGCTCTCGCAGCAGCACTGGTCCACACGCTGGCACACGCCTTGTTCAAGTCCAGTTTGTTCATGCTGATCGGCGTAATTGACCACCAAACCGGCACTCGCGATATTCGGCGCTTGGGCCCGCTGGCCAAGCAAATGCCGTTTACGTTCACCGCGATGCTCGTCGGAGCGCTATCGATGGCTTCCGTCCCGCCGCTGTTTGGCTTTGCTTCCAAGGAAGGCATGCTCGAGGCGTTTGCGTCGACAAGCGCGGCTCCGGCGCTGCTCACGGTCGCAGCGCTCGGCGCGGTGCTCACGTTCACCTATTCGGCTCGCATCATCTGCGGTGCATTTTTCGACGGCCCGCGCGACCTTAGCCACGTACGCGAAGCTCCGGTCGCACTGTGGCTCCCCGCGGCCATTCCTGGCCTGCTATCCGTCCCGGCGGCATTCGCGTTACCGCTACTCGACGCCCCGGTGGACGCCGCCGTCGCGGCAACCGGCTTGCACTCTCATTCGCACTTGGCGCTCTGGCACGGTGTCACCACCCCGCTGATCATTTCCCTGGTGGTGCTGGCGTTGGGCGTCGTTGGCGTAGTGTTCCGCAAGCCGTTGCTTGCACCAATTGAACGCAAGGAACTGCTGCCGTTTTCCGGCGCCTCCTTGCTGGGCAACCTCTTAGAGGTGGCCAAGCGCTACGGCCGCCGTGGGGCAGACATTGCCAACTCCTTCTCCCCAGCGCGCCACCTGGCCTGGCCGTTCGTTGCGGTACTGGCACTTGGTGTGGCTGCGGTGTCCAGCAACATGGACGGCGCTGGGCTACAGCCACGCGTGCCAGGCACAGACAGCCTTTTTGATCTGATCCCGTTGGCGATCATCGTCCCAAGCTTGGCAGCGCTCATGCGCACCCGCTCCCGCCTTACCGGAACGTTGCTGCTCTCCGGCATCGGCGTTGCTGTTACCTTCCAGATTCTGCTGTTAGGCGCCCCAGATGTTGCCCTAACGCAATTCCTGGTGGAGCTACTGGTGATCGCAATGATCATGATGGTGCTGCGCCACCACCCGCGTGGTTTCCATCCAGTACGCAAGCAGCGCAAGTACTGGTCTGGGGCCATTGCGGCGGGTATGGGTATAGTGACGTTCCTTGGCGTATACACCCTGCTCGGTCGCCATGAACGCCCTGAACTGGCGATGTGGTACCTGCAACAAGCCCCGTCAATCGCTGGCGGATCCAACGTAGTGAACACGATTCTGGTGGAATTCCGCGCGCTGGATACGATGGGCGAACTCTCAGTGCTGGGCATGGCGGCCGTGGTGATCGCCTCGGTGGTTGCTTCCATTCCCCGCGATCACACCGTGCTTGCCCCAGAGCTTGCCGAGCCAGACCGCAATGCCCTGCCGTTGCAGCATCTGCAGCGCCTCGTGTTGCCGATCTTGATTGTCCTAAGCATCTTTATTTTCATGCGCGGCCACATGTCTCCGGGTGGTGGCTTTATCGCAGCGCTGGTAGCAGCTGCCGCTTTCATGATTGTGTATTTGGCCAAGCCAACCGACGCCCAGGTAGTAGGCACCAATACACCGTTTATCCTCACCGGATTAGGCATGTTGCTTGCGCTCTTTGCTGGGTTCCTCGGCTTGCTGAAGGGCTCATTCCTGTTCGCTATTCATGGCCACTTGTTTGGCGAGCACGTGACTACCTCGATGATCTTCGATGCTGGTGTGTACCTAGCCGTCCTTGGCATGGTGTCCCTCGGCATCAACGCCCTCGGCGGCCGGGAGCGTCCGGGCGCCGCGGAGGTCCCTTACGCTCGCCCGGCCGACACCCCGGTGCCACCGCCGCATGTGCGTGAGCGCAAAACGCCGTTTACCAAAGCTCAAGAGCAACGGCGCAAGAAGAACCTGAAGAAGGCCGTAGCGGCCATGCAGGCTAAGGAGGGCACCAAGTGATCATCGCACTGACAACAGCACTGCTCATGGCAGGTGGCGTGTACCTGGTCCTGCAGCGTGGCATGTTCCGAATCGTATTGGGGATGTCCTTGATCTCCCACGCCACCAACCTCATCATCCTGGCACTAGGCATTGGCGCTTGGCGTGGCGAGCCTTTCGCGGAAACGTCCCTAGATCAAGCAGCTGATCCCGTGCCGCAGGCTTTCGTTTTGACGGCTATCGTCATCGCGATGGCCACCACCACTTTCATGCTCACCCTGGCTGCGGTGGGGCGCAACGATGACACGGCTTCCCAGCATGCCAACGAAGTGGAGACGAACCAGCTGGTTACCGCAGCGCGCAATGCCTACGCCGTCCCAGAATCCGATCCACGTGCCCAGCACAATCGGGAACTCCTCGAGGGAGGCCACAAGTGATCCTTCCACTATTCCTGGCAATCCCCCTAGTCTGTGCGGCACTGGCCGTGCTCATCCCGTCTCGGACCTTTGCTACTGCCCTGTCTTTGCTGGTCCCCGTCGCCAGCGCGGTGGGCGGATGCTACTTGTTTACGCAAGGCACCCAAGCCCATAACGTCGGCTTGTACGAAGGTGGTGTCTCCATTGCTTTCGCTAGCGATGCTTTCGCAGCTGTCATGCTCGTGGCCACCGCGACCATTTGTTTTGCTTCCAACTGGTTTGCTGCGGCCGCAGGTGAAACCCGCGCCCGGTTCTACCCGGCGCTGACCTTGATGCTGATGGCAGGCGTTAATGGCGCGCTGCTTACCGCCGATTTATTCAACCTCTTCGTGATGGTGGAGGTCATGCTCCTGCCGTCTTACGGCCTGATGGCAATGACAGGTACGCGATCCCGTTTGGCTGCGGGGCGCACCTTTGTGTTGTCAAACCTGTTGGCGTCGACAATGCTCCTGCTCGGCGTGGGGTTCGTCTACGGTGTCTCCGGGACGGTGAACATGGCGGCGCTGGCCGGTGCAGCAGATAGTGGCCCGCTGGTAGTCGCGATGGGTCTGGTCGTGATTGCGCTCGTCATCAAGGCTGGCGTATTCCCGTTGCACACCTGGCTGCCTCGCACTTACCCGGCAACGTCCCCAGCCGTCATGGGTCTGTTCTCCGGCTTGCACACGAAAGTCGCGGTGTATGCGTTGTTCCGCATTTACGTTGTGATTTTCGACTGCAACCCGCGCTGGAATTGGTTCATCATCGCGGTCATGGTGGTCGCAATGCTGGTAGGTTCCTTCGCTGGCCTGGCGGAACGCACCATCCGCCGGGTGCTGGCCTACCAAATGGTCTCTGGTATGCCATTCATCTTGGTGATGCTCGCATTCGGCACGGAGCACGCGCTGGCCGCCGGACTGCTCTACGCGGTGCACCACATGGTGACCGTCGGCGCGCTGATTCTCACGGGCGGCGCGATCGAGGAAACCTACGGCACCGGCACGCTTTCTAAGCTCTCCGGCATCGCTCGGCGTGACCCGTGGGTTGGCGCTGTGTTCGCGGCCGCCGCGTTCTCGGTGGTTGGTTTCCCTCCGTTTTCGGGCATGTGGGGCAAAGTGTTCCTCGTTCTGGAGGCAGCCCGCCCGGCTGACGCTCGCTCCTGGGTGGTCATCTCCGCGATCATTATCGCTTCCCTCGGTGCCTTGCTCTCGATGCTTCGCCTCTGGCGCAAGGTCTTTTGGGGCAAGCCACCGGAGCAGTACCCAGTTACGCTCGTGGTCCCGTTTGCGAAACTCGCTCCCGGCGCGTTCCTGCTGCTCACTTCCGTAGCGATGTTCTTCGCCGCGGGCCCGCTTATCGACGCCATCGCCACCGGCTCTCATCAACTATTTGATGTCACTTCCTACAGCCAGGCAATCTTGGGCGACAGCCCGGTAGGAGTTGTCCACTAATGCATCTGTTCACTTTCATTCCTTGGCTGCTTGGCCAGTTGATTGTCGGCGCAGCTGTCATCGTCATTGATGCCTTGTCACCCCGATCCAAGATGCGCCCCGTTGTAGTGTCCTACCCACTCCGAGTCACTCGCGACCGAGACATTTTCTGGTTTTCCACCTGCATCACCATCACCCCCGGGACGCTATCTTTAGGGCTGCGAGGTGACCACCTCCTGGTCCATGCCGTTTACGGTGCCGATCCGGGCGAAGTTCTCGCTGGCCTCGCAGAGATGGAAGAGCGCTTGGTTCCATCTGTCCGCGACATCGACCGGGGCGCCCCAGGTCAAGGACCCGGCAACCCGCTGCATTCCGCCTTCGTGGCAGGACATTCCGACGACAAATACGGCCCCTACTCCACCGCCGACGAGGAGGCTCGCTAATGTTCTTTACCTGCGTCATCGTGGTGATCGCCGCGTGCTTGCTGGCCAATCTAGCCCTTATCCTCAGAAGTGACGATGCCACCCGTGGCGTCCTCGCCGACATGCTTTTCTACCTCATGATCTGCATGTATGTGGTGTGGACGCTCATCTCCGACACCTCAATCGTCTACGAAGTAGTTCTCCTCGGCTCCCTGCTCGGCCTGCTTTCTACCGTGTCGGTTGCCCGCATCCTTTCGAAGGGACGCCGCTAATGACCTGGATCATCTACCTACTCCTCGTGCTTGCTTGCGTCTGCATCATCGGAACCACTGTGGCAATGTGGCGAGCCCCAGATGCACTGACCCGCATCAACCTCATGGGCCCTACCGTCGGAGTCGCGCTGCCACTGCTCGTGGTGGCGAAGCTCCTTTCGGAGCCCTTTGACCTCCACAACCTCATCAGGGCCATCATCGCAGTAGCTGCCCTGTGGGTAGTAGCCGCCGTCTCATCTTTCTACATCGCCCGGTCGGTCTACGAGCTCTAAGGCCTGGCCCTCTCTTCTGTGTGTGGAATCTGCCCCAGTTTTGGCAAGAAAACAGACCAAAATCTTGCAAAACCCACAGCAAATCCCACACACCCACACCCCAGGCCTCAGGCCCCGGTCCCCGGGACCCCAACCACCGGTCCTACGCAGAATCTGCCCCAGGTTTGGCAAGAAAACAGACCAAAATCTTGCAAAACCCACAGCAAATCCCACATACCCTCAGGCCCCGGGCGCCCGGCCGACCGGGGACCGAGCAGCCTGGCTGGTTACTTCTTTCGGCGGGTAACCAGGAACGCTCCGAGGGCTACCAGCACAATCGCAGCCAGCAGAATGCCGATGACGCTAGCACCGGTTGTCGCCAGTAAGCCGGACTTATTCTTAGCCGGGGTCTGCTTCTGTCCTTGTGCGCCTAGTACGCCAGGCTCTGGTTGACCTGGTTGTACCGGTGTTGTCATCGGTGCGGGTGTCGGAGCTGGCGTAGGAACAACTGTCGGCGCAGGCGTTTCTGTATTGCCACCAAGATGAGGCAAGAACGGAATCACTAGGCCCAGCAGTGGCAACCAAGGCCACGATTCAGAGCTCGACGATGGTGCCGGCGTAGTGGTCGGTGCCGGCGTAGTGGTAGACAACGGGGTGCTGACCGGCGCCGAGGGCGATGGCTGCTCGCTAGTGATCGGCGTTGGTTGAGCGCTCGCCGTCGGCTCCACCGAACCCGAAGGCGCCACAGAAGGCACCACAGAAGGCGACACCGACACCGATGGAGAAGGAGAAGGCGAAGGAGTCGGCGCAACCGTTGGCGAAGGCTCCACCGGAACATCGCCACGGTAACCGAAGTTGCCCACGTGCTCGTTGTGCTCTGCACGTACGGTAACGGAAATCTCGTTGGCCACGCCCCCGGAAGAACCAGCTGGGCCGGAGACCAGGTTCTTCTCCCCGACCTTGTTCTCAACGCGCACCTTGTAGGTTCCATCGGCGAGCTTCGGGAAGACGAAGTAGCCACTTGCATCGGTGACCACCGTTGCGATTACCTGCCCGCTGACGTCGATAAGCTCGACGCTCTGGCCTCCGAGGGCTGCTTCACCTGGGTCAACAATTCCATCGGCATCGAGGTCCTCGAAGAGTCGGCCAGTGACAGATCCCGGTTCCTTGACCGGTGGAAGTGGTGGCGACGCGAGGCCGAAGTTAATGTTGCGTTCGGCGGCGTCGGCAAGCAAGGTGACGCGGTGCGTCGCGCGGGCTGCAATCCCGGTTGCTCCACTTGGGTCTGAGACGAGGTCCAGGTGAGCTGGGTCGATCTCAACGGTGTATTCGCCCTCCTTGAGCCCGTTGAAGGCGTAGGTGCCGTCGGAGGCGGTAAGTGTCTCCATGATTAGGCCGTTAGGTCCGCGGAGGATGACCTTGATGCCCGCGAGTCCGAATTCATCCGTATCAATGGTGCCAAGGCCGTGGCGGTCCCCAAAAACGGTGCCGCTTATCGAGCCCGTTGGCATTGGTTCAACCGGCGGAATCTTCGTGGCAAATCCGAAGTTAACCAGCTGATTCGATTCGGCATCAGCGAGGGACACCTTCGCGGTCTTTACCGGCGCCATGACGCCCTGTTGATACGACGCCGTCACGTCATAGCCATCGAGTCCGTTGACGGTGACCGAGTAT
Organism: Staphylococcus chromogenes; assembly: GCA_032468405.1. Classification (GTDB taxonomy): domain Bacteria; phylum Actinomycetota; class Actinomycetes; order Mycobacteriales; family Mycobacteriaceae; genus Corynebacterium. The sequence continues at coordinate 29,122 of JAUDUO010000003.1, read as the reverse complement.
TCGCCTGCTGGCAGCGCTGGGAAAACGTAGAATCCCTCGCTGTTTGTCACGGCTGTCAGCGGGCCTCGAGGACCTGCCAGCTGCACCGTAATGCCTGCCATTGGTTGCTCGCCAGCGTCGATGATCCCGTTGCGGTTCGCGTCATTCCACAGGTGGCCGCCGATGACGCCGAGGTCAACCGGGTTTGGTGCCGGGCTTGTCGACGGCACCGGGGTGACCGTAGCAGTCGGTGTCGGCGCCGGGCTCACGGTCGAGGTAGCAGCCGGGGTGGAAGTCGGGCTTGGTGTTGCCGTCGGCATAGGCGTTGGAGTCGGAGTTGGCGTTGGCAGCGGGCCCACCACACCGGTATCCACGTTCAGCTTCGTTTCATTGACCCCAAGCTCAACTGGGACATCCTGCTGCTGGCCTGCAACCCATTCCGTGCCGGTCGGCTTGGCAAAGTGCACCACGTACTTGCCAGCGGCGACGCCGGTGAAGGCATAGCGGCCACCAGCATCGGTCGTGGTCGTTTGGATAACCTTACCCGTTTCATCGCGAAGTTCGACCGTCACGCCCTCAGCCACTGTGTCACCTTGGTTGTGTGCTCCATCGAAGTTCGCATCGACCCATTCTTGGCCAGTGATCACACCGCGAGGCAGCACGTAACCAGCGTCCTGGTCCACCACCTTCGCCCCGGTGCCAACTCGCAAGGCAAGTGTGCCGGTGCCGTCAACGTCGGAATCCTTGCCCGTAGCGGAGAAGGTGTTGCCGGCGATGGTGCCAAACTTCAACTCATAATCACCAGGGGCCACCTTGTCGAAGATGTAATTGCCAGCCGCGTCCGTGGTGGTCTCGCCCACCTTGACGCCGTCACGCCACAATTCCACGACGATGCCGGCCAGTGGCTGGTTGGAGAACGTGCCGTCGCCGACTGGGTCTTGAAATGCGCGGCCTGCAATGGAGCCGGTGGCGATGATGCCTGCGTCAATGTTTGCCTTGACGTCGCCAGCATTGACGACGATCGACGCGGTGAGGCCCGCAGCGTCGACGTCGTTACGTTGCGCGTCGGTAATATTTGCCGCAACAGGTGTGGAAAACGCCGCCCCGATGCCTTCGGCGATGAACTTCACGCGGTAGGTACCCGGCGCAACGTTGAACACATATGAACCATCGGCGGTGGTGCGCTGGTCCGCGATGGTTGGGATTTCCACCCCGTTAGCGTCGGCAAGGCGAACGAGCTGCCCCGCTCGTGCGGCCTCGCCAGGATCTTGCACACCATTGTTGTTGAGGTCGTTGAAAGAGATACCCCGGATTTGCGCATCCGTCCTAAAGCCGGCATCAATGTCCACCACGGCTTTGTTAGACACTACGGTGACGTTAGCCACCACGCCGGAGGCATCCATATCGGAGTCCCCGCCGACGACCTTCGCACCAGCAGCCGACACGAATCGGACGCTGTAGGTGCCCGGGTCGAGGTTTAGGAACTGGTAGCCGCCTGCAGCATCGGTCTGCACGCTGCGGATTACTTGACCCGCAGCATTGAGCAGTTCGACGGTTGCCGGTGCGCCCTCTTCGAGTGCTTGGAGCCCATCAAAGTTCGAGTCAATGAATGCTCGACCACTAATAGAGCCGTATGGAATGAAGCCAGCATCGACGTTCGGCTTTACTTCGCCCAGCGCCAAGGTAAATACATCAGTCATGCCGGTGATTGGGTCCGCATCGTTCCAGTACATGTCGGTGAGCGGATAGCTCTTGCCTGCCCACGCCGAAATCTTATTGCCTTGGATATTGGCGAACTTCACGCGATAGGTACCCGGTTTCACATCGAAGCTGTAGCGCCCATCCGCGCCCACGGTGATGACCTGTGGGGTTGGCAGCGATGCACCATTTGCATCCACAAGCTCCACCACAACGCCGAACGCTGGGTCCGGAACCGGCGTGGTCGCGTCACCATAATCACCATCAGCGTTGTAATCCAAGAAACCTAGGCCAGATACCTGGGCAGTGTTGATGTACCCGGCATCAATTTCGACGACCGGTTGCGTGCCAACCGTAATCGGCGCAACACCACGATTATCGACTTTAGAGTCATTACCCACTGGGGAGAACATCTCGCCTGCAAAGTTTTCAAACTCTACGGTGTACTTGCCGGAAGGCACCCCTTCGAACAAGTAGCGGCCCGTGATCGGATCGGTGGCTGCCGTCGCTGCAATTTCGCCTTGCACATCACGGAGCACAACCAGGACGGAACGCGGTTGCTCGTCTACCTTGGCACCGTCCCGGTTGGCATCAAAAAACGCAGTGCCGCTGACCGTGGTTTGAGGCGCGTAACCAGCGTCGATGTGTTGGAAGTCCTGGTCCGCGGTGACCCGGAACATCAGCGTGGACCCGGATTTTTGGTCCGCATCCGAAAGACGCGCGGCGGTAACCATGCTGTCTCCGGCGCGTGGAGACCTCGAGTGCTGCTCCAATGCGCCGAATCGGATCGTGTACTCCCCTGGCTGCTTATTCAGGAACCGGTAAGTGCCGTTATCCGCGCTCAAGGTGGTGTCCACGACTACGCCGTCAGCATTGAGCAGCTCAACGGTAATTCCAGGTATTGGTGTTTCATCGGTATCCCAGAAGCCATTGTTGTTGGTATCCACCCACGTTTGACCGGAAATATCGCTGTCCACTTGGAAGCCAGCGTCGATGTCGCCGACTGCTTGGCCAGACGTGAGAACAATCGTGCCCGTTGCACCCGAGGTATCGATGTCCGAATCCGTTGTTGCGTCGCCCTGCTGCTGCGTCGTGACCACTGCACCAGTTGGTGTGGCAAAAACAACGCGGTAGGTAGACGGCATCAGGTTGTCGAATCGATAATTGCCAATTTCATCTGTTACCACGTCGATGCCGGTAGCAACCCACGAAGTACCCACTAGCCGCTGAAGCGAAGCGGTTACACCTGCCAAGGCTCGGTCGCCGCCATCGGCAGATGAGCCGTTGCGGTCATCGTCGACAAACGCGGTGCCGGAGATCGAAGCAGACTGGGTAAGGCCAGCATCAATATTTACTTGGTTTTGGCCTGCCACCACGGTGAACGCGACGGTAGCACCATCAGCAGCGACGTCCGAGTATGCAGGTTCGGCTAGCGGATGGTCAGTGCCGTCGGTGGTAAACAAGGTGCCGGAATCTGGTGGAGCAACAAACCGCACGGTGTACGCTCCCGGAACCACGGCTGGGAAGAGGTAGGTTCCATCTTGAGCGGTGAAGGTGGTGGCTACCACTTCGTTGTTAGCATTCACTAACTGAACTTCCAGGTCTGGACGTGGTTCTTCTCCAGCGTCGCGCAGACCGCTGCCGTTAGTGTCTAGGAATGCGGTACCGGAAACGTCGCCACGAGTGAGATAACCAGCGGCAATGTTCGGGTACGCCCCGCCGGATGCCACCGTCACGCTTCCAGTTTGGCCGTCAGCATTGATGTCCGAAAAACCTGGTTCCGTTACCGGGCGACTGAAGTCCGTTGACGTGCTGTAAGGCGCATTAGGAACCTGGGCAAACCTAGTGACGTATGTATGCCCAGCTAGCGCCTTTTCCCAAGCCCAAGTGCCGTATGGGCCGGTATCGGTCTTAAAAGCAGGGGTGGCCATATTGTTTACGTCATAAACCTCAACAGCTACGTTTGGCACCGGAGGTTCACCGGAATCTCGTACCCCGTTGCGGTTGTGATCCTCAAAGGTTGCGCCGGAAAGGCCTGCCAGCGGCACGAGGCCAACATCGACGTTTGGTACGTCTTGCCCGGCTACCAACAGAATTGGCTGGGTGCGTCGGCTAGCTTCACTGACATCATTGAGTTTTGGCTGCGTGAGGTCAGTTGCAGGGGCTACTATGTCCGAAATCGACGCACCAAAGATCTGTGGCACCACTACGTAGTGCGCACCTGGCTTGACAGCATCGAATCGGTAAGAGCCATCTGCACCGGTGTAGGTAGTAGCTATCGACTCAGTGCTACCTTCAAGGACCAGCTGCATAGGCACACCAGCACGGGGCTTTTCGCCGTCGTCTTGTTTACCGTTGTTGTTCGAGTCTTCCCAAGCCACACCCGACAGCGAAGCCGTCATAATCAGACCAGCATCGATGCTGGTCACCGGAGTGCCATTGACGACGGCGAACGTCGCCGTCCTACCATTCGCATCGGCATCATTAACATCCGCGTCCTTCACGCCGTCCGCGCCCTTGGTATCGAGCTTGGTAAACGTGACTTCCGCAGGCTTGCTGAACTCTACGTAGTAGTTGCCCGGGTTCACGTTCTCGAAACGGTAGGTGCCGTCAATTCCTGTTGTGGTCTCACCAATTTGGGTACCGGATGCATTGAACAACTTCACGGTCTGACCAGCAATTGGGCTTTCATCGATCTGCGCGATGCCGTCGCGGTTGCGATCATCGATCATCTTGCCCGAGACAGATGCCGGAGACACCAAACCAGCGTCAACATGGTTGATATCGGCAGCCGTTGGGTTCGCAGGATCGGTGTATCCAACCACCTGGAAGGTGACGGTACCATCAGTGGCGACGTCGGAAAGCTTCTCCTGCTCCAGAGTTTGCTCGTTACCTGTTTGCGGTGAGAACACCGTTCCTGACGGGGCTTTAACCTCAATGCGAGTGGCACCAACCATGACGCCGTCGAACTGGTAGTAGCCGTTTGCGTCCGTGATCCGGGTGAATTGGACGCCTCGAGCGTTGGTCAGCACGACTTCAACCCCAGCCCGCGGCGCTTCGTCATCATCCAGGATGCCGTTGTTGTTGGCATCATCGAAGGCCACGCCGTCTACCCGTTGGTTGCGCAGGATGCCCGCGTCCACGTTAGGTACAGGCGAGCCATTTGCGACGGTGAACGTGCGGGTCAAGCCCGTAGTATCCGCATCATTAAGCCGCGGCTCAGTGATGCTCGTATTGCTCGTCTGGTCCTGATACAGCCCGGAATATGGGTTGACGAACTTAACAAAGTAATCGCCGGGAGCCACATTGGTGAACTGATACGTGCCCTTGGTCGTGAGCTTGTCCGTGATGGTCGTGGCAATCGGCGTGGTTTCGCCCCGTCGGTACAGCTCGACGGTGATTGGGCGTTCTTTGCGCGGCTCGGCAGCATCCCACAGCTGGTTGTCGTTATCGTCATAGAAAACATTGCCGGAAATCGTAGAGACCGGCAGCAGACCAGCATCAGAGAAGGACACGTTTGCGCCAGGAGCAAGTTGGACCGTGTCATTGCCCAACTGGTCATAGTCGGAGCCGTCGTTTTCAGCACCCAGTGAGGTCTCCGACTGCTTGGTGAAGTTCAACCCCGCAGAATCGATATGTATGACGTAGCGCCCCGGGATGACGTTGTCGAAGCTGTAGCGACCGTCCGCACCGGTGGTCGTGGTGGCTATCACCTTGCCGTCGAGAAGCAACTGCACTGTCTTGCCCGCAACCGGTGGCTCATTGTTGTTATTAAGGCCGTCGCCGTTGCCGTCAGACCACACGATGCCGGAAACGCTGGCGGTCTGTTACAGACCTGCGTCGATGTTCTCGGTGGTGCCTTCATCAGCTACAAAACTCGCGGTTTGGCCTGTGGCCTGGATGTCCGAGAACCCTTCGGCCGCAATATCGTCGCTGCCAAGCGTGGTTGGCACCAGGCCAGCCGGATAATTAACCACCTTTATCGAGTAGGTGCCTGGGACTTGGTCCGTGAACGTGTAACTACCGTCGGCGGCGGTAGTCGTCGTAGCCACTACCTGCCCATTGGCACCAATCAATTGAACGGTTTGGCCACCGATTGGCGAGTCCGCGCCAGCATTCTTGCCGTCACCGTCCTCGTCTTTAAACACTGTGCCCTTGATCGTGGCGAGAGGCTTCACACCCACGTCGACGTTACGCACCGCAGCGTTTTGAGCTAACGGGATAGTCGCGGTGGCCTGGAACGTTCCGGCTGAAACTGTTACGGGAGCGATAGCGTCAGAGTCGATCGCATCGTTGCCACCAACATTCGGCTGATCAAACTCAGTAGTGCTTTCGATCTGGAACAAGACTTTGTAGTTACCGCCGGGAAGCGAGCCAAAGGTGTAGGCACCATTTTGGTCGGTGTACGTCTGTGCCACGGAACGCAGTACTTCATTGCCAGACGCGTCCTTGGTCACTTCCTTCAACCGCACCATCATGCCGGCACGCCCGGTATCCCCAGCATCGCGCACATTGTTACGGTTGGCATCGAGCGAGTAGACACCCGAAATCGACCCGTCACCAGCGTCGATATGCACAGTGTTCACGTCACAGGCAGTGGTGTTATTAGTCCCGGCGACACACTTTGCTAGATCAAGCGGTTTGTTATCAAACGGGCTGTCATAGGCCGCGAAGTTCTGCATGTCACCTGCACCGGTGGCAGATGCGCGAACCCGCAAGTAGAGATACTTCGATTGGCCGGAGTCAATGTCCCCTGGCTGCCATTCTCCGGTCGCTGCGTTGTACGAACCATCTGTTTGATAAGCCGGATCAGTGGAAAGACCCAAGAAATCAACACCATGCGGCAACGATTCATTAATGACGGGGCTTGCTACGCCTGCGCCAGCGGGATCTGCGGTCGCTTGAATTGCCCAGAGGAATTCATCGCCACGGCGAATAACAGGTGCTGGATCATTAGGCCCTTGGTCCGTCTTTACGTCCTTGATCACGGACCATTTGTTCACTTGGATGTTTCCGGTGGGAGCAACTCGTGCATAGGCTGGCCCCACGAACGGGACTTTGGCGCCGGAGCTGCTCTGACCACCTGCGGCAACACGGTTGGTAGCAAGGTCAGAGGTCTGGAGCGAGCTGCCGTCAATTGCTTGAGCAGGCAGTTTCATCGGCACCTTGAACGAGACGGAGCCGAAGACCTGGTCTCGAAGCTGGACACGAATAGCAGTCACTGAGCTTGGATCAGCCGGAATAGACGTAGACCATTCATTTCTGGCATTGAAACTGCTACAGCCGACATTGTTGGGATATTCCGTATCTGAGGTCAATTCCGGGCGGCACGGATTGGTAGACGTGGTGTAGTAGACCGTGAATGCGCCGGTGTAGTTCACTGCGGATACAGGGCCGGCCAACACAGGCTTAAACGTGGTCACATTATTGTCAGTGTTGGTGAAGCCCTCCACCAGCGTGACGGACGTGTCATTGGTAGGCAGCATGTCATACAGCACCATGTCCTTAACCGGCGAAGTACCATTGGTGCTGCCAGTAATAGTGAAGTCCACCGTGTTCTTGGCTGTGGAGACAACCTCACCCGTACCCGGAATCCAGGAAGTAGCCTGCTCATCCACATCGCCCTTTGCGGACTTGCTGACCGCAAGGCTGGTCAATTGAGCCACGGATACGGCCATCGCCGCGTTCTTCCACTGACCGCCGCCTCGGCCATCCGAGTTAAGGTCGGCATAGTCCGGAATGTTCATATCGGCGTGTGCAATGGAATCAGTGCCATCCGGCTTCGGCATTTCCCGGATCCAGGTCTGAATACCGTGGTTCGGATCAGTTAACAGACCAGCCGAACGCGTACCGTAGAGCGGATCCTTCGCAGTCACTGCCACTTTAAGACACGGGATATTTGCACCTTTAGTGGGATCCAGGACTTTGCCGTCCACCATGGTCAACCGCCAGATCTCCGAACCAAACTTGCTTGGAGCTTTTTCAATTTTCCAATCGGCCGCCGTAGATTGGCAGCGCGAATTCACAATCGATTCCAGTTTGGGCGCATCCCCCAGCGTGAATCCCTGCGGCAAGATCAGGAAGGCCTCTGGATGCACCACCGGGGAACCAGGCAGCGCATTAAAGCCCATCTGGATATTGAAGGATTCACCTTTGTCCAGGTTTTCTTGAGTTCCGTTCTCGCCAGCCAGGACGCTGACCGTGGTGGTGGCGTTCGGAAACGCGCCACGGATGGTGTAAAACGTCTTCGGCGCAGCCATAAGCTGATCATTGACACTAATGGATGCCGTGTTGATCAGCTGGATGCTCGAAGCGTTCATCGTCGCCGCGATTTGGTCAGTCTTGATTCCTACCGCATGCGTAACGGTCGCCACCAGCACGCCATTATTTTGAATAGTGGTGCTCGGGTCAGTCGGCCGCACATTATCGACGATGATGTCTACGCCCACAATCTTGTCGGACTGTGGAATCGCCAGGGTGGCAGCCGTTTGCAGCTGATAATTCACCGTCGTGCCGTCCGCACGATAACCAATGACAGTCGCGGGATAGGACACCGTGGCACCTTCGTATGCAACCGGAGCGAGTTTCACGGAGGTGACGTATCGAATGTCCTCGTGCGCGGCGTCGTTAAGCACTAGCGGCTTTTGCCAGCTGGTGCGGTCCGAGATTTTGATTGTTCTGGCATCACTGTAGGGGTTCGATGCGGAGATGTTCCATGGCAAGGAAAGGACTCCGCCACTGTCTGCGGTGGTGGTGTGATACTCGGAAAGTCCACGCCCCTTGCCATAGGTGCCAGTCGGGAGATCCGTGAAGGTACTTTGAGTCTTCTGAGGCGCGATCACGTACGGCTTTCCGTCCAACGACAACGTGTTTGTGGCGGAGAAGGTGTTGGTTAAGACCTCACCTTTAACCAGCTTGGTTCCGTCAGTCTTGGTGGCCTGGACCTGAACTTGATAATTGACCACGCCGAAGGAATTGTTCTTCGTAGTGATGTAGGCGTCAACACCGGGCGTGATATCAATGATGACCTGCCGTTTCGTTGCATCGTAGCTGTACACGGTGGTGTTGATGCCGTCCGTGCTGCGCAGCAACATATCTGGACCGACACCATTTTCATTGAAGCCCATGAACTTGTAACCCTCTGGCAGCTGATCCACCAAACGGGTGGTTACGCCGGTCAAGCCCGGCTGGCTAGCGGCGTTCGGACGGATATACTGCAGCTGGAAGTTACGGAACTGCCCTGGATACGACGTAGACGTGCCAGTATTGTCAATCTTCCTAATCGAGCTCTGCGGGGTGCCGGTCACCGGGACGCTGACCGTGCCGCCGGTCGAGTAACCTTGTGCTGGCCAATCAACCGACCAGTTGGCCGTGTAAGTTCCCGGGATGACGTACGGGTCTTTGGTTGCCCAGGTGACGTCGAAGATCTGGGAAATATTGTTATCCAGGCGAGTGAAGGTAATAGACGGGTTGTCCGTGTTCGCATCCTGGATCGTATAGGTGATGCCTTCGTTCGCGCCCGAGGCAAGCCCCACCACCATCGGGCCGGTGAGCGAATGCCCCGCAGCATCTTTAGGACGCGTGAATTTAATGGTGGCGCCTGCGCATCCGCCATCAGCACGACAGTTCACAGTAATCGGGAAGCGCGCGGTGGCATTAGTAGCCACCGACTGCCCATTCGCTACCGAAACCAGCAGCGCATCCGTAGCCGCCTGGGAACGGCTGGTCACGAAAGTAATTCCTCCGACCAGTACCGCCAGCACTGCTAGAAAACTGAGTACTACCCGCCTTTTACCTGCAAAAACCCTTTGCACAGTGCACCAACTTAGAGAAAATTAACTCGACATAAATCAAGTTCACAGTAGCACCAGAATCGTTGACACAACATACTATTCCACAAAATCGAATGGGCCCCTGATTCGGAGCGTGACGATGTTCCCCTGGTATTTGCTCCTGTCCTTTCCTGTGCGGGTGGAATCTGCCCCCAGTTTGGCAAGAAAACAGACCAAAATCTTGCAAAACCCACAGCAAATCCCACAGGCCCCAGGGCTTGCCCCCCCCAGGCCCCGGTCCCCGGGCGCCGGGACCCCAACCACCGGCCCCACGCAGAATCTGCCCCCAGTTTGGCAAGAAAACAGACCAAAATCTTGCAAAACCCACAGCAAATCCCACACACCCACATCCCACACACCCACGCCCCTGGCCCCACGCCCACCCCCCCAAAAAACCAAAACCCCTGCACGTTACTCCTGTAACGCGCAGGGGCCTTCGCCCTAGCTGAAAACTAAGCCAGCACGGCCTCGGCGTCGAAATCGCCGCGGACTGCTCGAGAGTATGGGCAGAATTCGTGTGCTTTTTCCACGAGTCCGGCAGCGTCTTCCAGCGCATCCTGGTTTGCGAAGGAAACTGAGATCTTGCCGGTCAGGCGGAAGCCTTTAGGGTCCTTGTTCAGGCTGACGTCAGCGGTGACCTCAGGCGCGTGTTCTTCGACGGACACGCCGGCTTCCTTCATCGTCTTCTGGAGTGCGCCGTTGAAGCAGGCTGCCCACGCTGCTGCAAACAGGGTTTCTGGGTTAACACCCTCGCCAGAGCCGCCGAGTTCCTTTGGTGGGCGTACTGCGAAATCGATCTGGCCGTCGGTGGAGACTACGCGACCGTCGCGGCCGCCGCCGGTGGAGGTTACGGTGCCGGTGTACAAAGTTTCAGACATGGTGGTTCCTTTCGTTTTTGGGGTTTGCCCCAGTCTTACCTAAGTTGGACCATTCCTGCCACCGTCGGCTTTCCGAGGGAAACAGACTCCTAACGGACTCCTTGTGGAATATCAGGTTTTACCTGCGTAGAAGCTTTTGGGTAGCGGGGGCGAAGTGGTATCGTTAGTGCACATGAGCTACGCACAGGATCGCAACGATGAGGAAGTCACTAGACTTGCCCTACTCGCCGGTAAAGGCGACCGAGCGGCCCTGACTGAATTTATCCAGGCGACTCAAGATGATGTCTGGCGTCTTTTGGCGCATTTGGGTGGTCGCGATATCGCTGATGACCTCACCCAGGAAACTTATCTCCGGGTCATGAATGCTCTCCCGCGGTTCTCTGCTCGTTCGTCCGCCCGCACTTGGTTGTTGTCCCTCGCGCGTCGAGTTTGGGTGGATAATATTCGTCATGACATGGCGCGCCCGCGCAAGGCGGCCACGGAGGTGGAGACCGCGACTGAAGGGTTAAGTGGTTCGTCGAGTTGGGCAGAGCTTGTCGACGCCCGCATGTTGTTGGATGGACTCGCGCCGGAGCGTCGCGAAGCCCTGATCTTGACTCAGGTGCTCGGCTATACCTACGAGGAAGCAGCGAAGATCGCCGATGTTCGTATCGGCACCATTCGTTCGCGTGTCGCGCGAGCCCGCGCCGATTTGATTGAGGCGTCGGGTACTAGTGCGCAGCGGACGCTGCGAGCTATTTAACTCGCCTTAGAAACCACTTCGGGCTCGAATCCTTGACTGATCGACAGGATTCGAGCCCGAGTTTTTTTGAGCGAACCTACACCAACAATTCCGCAATCTGCACGGTATTTAATGCAGCGCCTTTGCGCAGGTTGTCTCCGGATACTACTAGGACAAGTCCGCGATTGTCGTCTACAGATTGGTCTTGGCGGATGCGTCCTACCAGTGATTCGTCGACACCTGCGGCCTCAAGCGGCGTTGGCACGTCGACCACGCGAACACCTGGCGCGTCGTTAAGCAGCTCGGTAGCTTCTTCGACGGTGATCGGGGCGGAAAACTCCGCGTGGATCGTGAGGGTGTGGCCGGTGAATACGGGGATGCGCACGCAGGTTCCGGCGACCTTCAATTCTGGGATGTCGAGGATTTTGCGGGATTCATTGCGCAGCTTTTGTTCTTCGTCGGTCTCCAGGGACCCATCATCGACGAGGTTGCCTGCGAACGGCAATGCGTTGAACGCAATCGGCGCAACATATGGGCCGAGGTCCGCTGGCTGCAGCGCAGATCCGTCGTGGGCGAGCACTGTCGGGTCAGCCAGCTGGCCCAATTGGTCGGCCAACGCGGATACGCCTGCCACGCCGGACCCGGAAACCGCCTGGTAGGAAGAAACGTGAAGGCGCACCAGGCCTGCGCGGTCATGGAGCGGCTTTAGCACCGGCATGGCTGCCATCGTGGTGCAGTTCGGGTTGGCAATGATGCCCTTTTTCAGCTCTTTCGCTGCCCCCGGGTTCACCTCGGAGACGATGAGTGGCACGTCCGGGTCCTTGCGCCACGCCGAGGAATTGTCCACCACGGTGGCTCCTGCGGCGGCAAAGATCGGTGCGTATTGCTTAGACGTGGAACCACCTGCGGAGAACAGGGCGATGTCAATACCCTTAAGGGATTCCTCGGTCACCTGCGCCAAGTCCTCAACGGTGACGTCTTTGCCACGGAATGGCAAGGTGGTGCCTGCTGAGCGTGCGGAGGCGAAGAAACGCACCTCGTCAGCTGGGAAATTGCGTTCTTCCAAGATGGAACGCATGACTCGGCCAACTTGGCCGGTGGCGCCTACAACTGCAACAGTGGTCATGGGGTTCTCCTATCGTCCTGTTCCAGCGTAGACCACGGCTTCTTCATCGCCGCCGAGGTCGAAGGCGTCGTGCAGCGCGCGGGCGGCCTTCGGGAGATCTGCCTCGCGAATCAGTACGGAGATACGGATTTCGGAGGTAGAGATCAATTCGATGTTGATGCCGGCGTCGCGAAGCGTTTCGCAGAAGATCGCGGTGACCCCTGGGTGCGACTTCATTCCGGCGCCTACCAGGGAAACCTTGCCAACCTGGTCATCGTAGAGGACGTTTTCCCAGTCCTGCGTTGCCTGGATCCGCTTGAGTAGTTCCACGGCGCGTGGGCCGTCGGCACGCGGGCAGGTGAAAGTGATGTCCGTGCGGTTGTCCTCGATTGCGGAGATGTTCTGGAGCACCATGTCAATGTTGATCTCCGCGTCGGCGATCGTGCGGAAGATCGCCGCGGCAGCCCCCGGCGAATCCTGAATGCCTACGATGGTGATCTTTGCTTCGGAATTGTCGGTGGCTACACCGGTTAGCGTTGCTTCTTCCACTGGGATATCCTCCATAGAACCGGCGACCAGGGTGCCGGGGTCATTGCTATACGACGAACGAACGCGCATCGGAACATTAAACGCGCGGGCATATTCCACACTGCGCAATACGAGAATCTTCGAGCCCACGGCGGCAAGCTCCAGCATTTCCTCGAAACTCAGCTTTTCCAGCTTGCGCGCGTTGGACACGATGCGCGGATCTGCGGTGTACACTCCGTCCACGTCAGAGTAAATCTCGCACACGTCGGCTTTCAGTGCGGCGGCCAGAGCTACGGCTGTGGTGTCTGAACCACCGCGGCCTAGCGTGGTCACGTCCTTGGATTCGCGGTTGACACCCTGGAATCCCGCGACCAAACAAATTCGTCCCTTGGCCAGCGCTTCTTGCACGCGTCCGGGGGTGACCTCAACGATGCGGGCATTGCCATGCTTCTCGGTGGTGATCACGCCTGCCTGCGAGCCGGTAAACGATTGCGCTTTCGCGCCAAAGGATTCAATTGCCATCGCAACCAGGGCATTGGAGATTCGCTCACCGGCCGTGAGCAACATGTCCATTTCCCGGCCCGGCGGCACTGGATTAACCTGAGCTGCCAGATCAAGCAGTTCATCGGTTGTGTCACCCATGGCAGAGCACACCACTACGACATCATGCCCTTGTTTCTTGGTGGCTACGATCCGTTCCGCGACAGCCCGGATTCGCTCCGCCGACTCCAGCGAAGACCCACCATATTTCTGCACAATCAATGCCATGCGCTGCCCCTTTCCGTGACATTTTCGACGATTCTATTTTCCCACTCGAGCGATCATCACTTGGGTGTCACTTGGGCCCATCTTGACTTGCTTGTCCCCTGCCTGCTGCGCGACTATGACATCCAGGCAAGCTTTGCTTCCTGCTCATCCTGTGTTCCTAGCCTTTTAGCTTGCCAGCACCTTTTAGCTTGCCAAGTTGTGCCAAGTTTTCTTCGGCCTAGTCTACTGTCCAGAAACGCGGCATTGTTGGCTTTTGATGAAATTCCATGCGGTCTTTCATGCAACGAAGTGGAAATTATGTCCATAGCGAGGCTCCCGCCCTGGAGTTTTTGAAGATCTTACATCGCACACAACACTCCCCCAAGCCTTTCCCTTCAATCCGGTCATGCTAAGAGCCACCGCACCTATTCCCATATTCCTACCCTCACCAGCGCAAGAGTTCCGAAAATGGCCCTCAATAACCAATAAGGAAGTAACGCTTCAGCGCGCATCAACGCCAATGAATCACCCCCGTTTGGGACATTGTTTAGCATTAAAAACCATTCCCGCCCAATGGGATGAAATGTCCGCTTTCCACTGATAAATTATTTGCATTTTGATGATTTATCAACATGGGTCACAGGTTTTCTACCTGCACATTTCTATCAATTAGAAAAATGCAAAAGTGTCATTTAGCTAAATTAAAGGTTAACAACAAGCGAAGAATGCCCTCACAACAAAGTCACATAATTCACTTCAGTTACAGATTTTTAGTACCACTTTTAAGAGATACAAAAGGGCAATTGCTTAATTCCGGCCACGGATCTATACATATAATAGTCTCCTGGCAGCACCTGCTTAAGTTTTCCTCAGCCAGACCTTGGCTTCTGCTCAGGTTATTGTCAGCAGCTCCTCCAATTCATATTGCCCCCTTGCTTACACTCCGAAGGAACGCTTCCGATGTCTATCCTCAAGCCTCTGAGCAAGGCCATTGCGGCCAGCTCGCTCCTGATCGGTCTCACCGCTGCCCCAGCTTTCGCAGCGACCACCATCGACACCTACCCAGAGACCCCAAAGCTGAACCCACAGCTCCCACTGGTTCACACCCTGCACGGCTCTGATTCCATCAAGCCAAACATCCAGAACCCACTGCCAACCTGTAACGCATGGGAAGACTACCGCACCGTGGCTTACAAGGTGACAGACTCCTTCACCCCAGCTGGCACCATCTCCACCACCAACTACACCCAGGACGCCATCAACCTGGAGCAGTCCCTGTCCAAGACCCAGGCTATCAAGCTGAACGTCCAGGGCGACCAGACCTCCACCGTCAGCGCTAACGCTGGCTACTCCCAGAAGGGCGCTTCCTTCGGCATCGCTGCTTCCTTCGCTCAGAAGATCGGCCTCTCCGCTTCCTACGAACTGTCTTGGCAGGTCGGCCAGAAGATTGGTCCTTACAAGGTACCAAGCGGCCACACCGGTGAGGCTAGCTACGGCTTCCGTGCTGTTACCTTCTCCGGCACCCAGCAGTACTGCAAGCTGGACGGCACCTGGTCCAACCCAACCCCTTGGGTTGCCCTCGTTCCAATCAAGAACGAAGTTCAGGTCCGCACCTACGACACCCTTGCTGGCGCTCACCCAGGCATCGACCCTAACGAGCTTTCCGACGAGCACGCTACCGCTCCAGTCGACCCAGAGACCAAGGACTTCGTCGACGCAGCAGACCCAACCCCTGCTGAGGTTCAGGATATGACCGGACTGAAGCCAGAGACCGAGACCGTCGACCCAGTTGCAGGCGCAGGCGCTGAAGGCACCAAGCCAGAAGCTACCGATGAAGCTGCTGCCTTGGACCTTGCTCCTCACTTCACCGTTTCCGGCGCTAAGTCCCCAGGTTTCGCTGGTGTTGTAGCTATCAAGGCAAAGAACGTTGGCACCGACCGCTACTTCCGCGAGAACGGCGTAACCCAGTTCAAGGTTGAGATCCACACCGCTGAAGGCCCTAAGGGAGTTGACCGCGTCATCTCCGGCTACGGCAAGTCCGGCGCTCACATCCGCGACCTCGGCTTCGACCGCGCAAAGTCTGTCCGCACCTTCGAAATCACCCTGTCTAACCCAGTGGAGCTGAAGGAAGATCAGACCATCGCTACCCTGCACTTCGGTGACGGCAACACCAAGCTCGGCCGCCTGAAGAACAACATCGTGATCTCCCAGACCGCTCGCGATGCTGCAGACACCTCCACGGGCAACGACACCAACATCGATTCCCGTGAGCACACCACCAACGACTTCGGCAAGGCTAACGCTGGCCTGTTCTAAGTCCAGTCGCTAACCTGACGCAACCGCCGCGCGCCTTCGTAACGAAGGTGCGCGGCTTTTGTTTTATGGCCCGTTTTGCCAAGAGCCCGCGCGCATCGCGCCCGCGCGCTAAGAAAATACACTGTGCCGTTTTGACATTTTTCGCAAAGAATCAACGCAATGACGCAGCTTTTTGCTCCCAACCCCGCCTCCCAATAATTAAGCATTGCTAAACCCTGCCATTATCTGCGCCCCAGGCGCACCATTAGCCACGAATTCCAGTACCGTTGATCAGGTGCAAAGTAATCTTCTGGCTGTGCTGTTCGCCCTCGCGTCAGCACTTACGATCGCGTGGGGCACCGTTGTGCGCCACCGCATCGCGGAAGCAGCACCCCAAGGTGGCAATGCCGCGATCATCTCGGCAATGAAACGCCCGCTGTGGTGGGCCGGAATGTCCACGGCGATCATCGCCTATTTATTACAGGTAGTGGCCTTAAGCTTTGGGCCTTTGCTGGTGGTTCAGCCCATCTTGGTGATGTCGTTGATGTTCACCCTCCCGCTTTCTGCACACTACGATGGCCGACGCATCTCACTTACCGAAATGACCTGGGCAACCGTGCTCACAGTGTCGGTATCAATCCTGGTGTTGCTCGGCCGACCAATCCCGGGCGATTCCCACCCGCCTTTGGAAAAGTGGTTCCTCCCAACTGGCATCGGGGTGCTGATTTTGTTTGCGCTGGACCGCTATGCGCACCGCCAGATTCGGCGCGAAAAGGCTCTGCTGTTGGGCATCGTCTGTGGCGGCACATTCGGCTTTGTCGCGGTGTTTTCCAAAGCGGTGGCGGATATTTTCCGGCTCTACGGACCGATGGGTTTGTTGACCAACTGGGAAACCTACGCGCTCGTGCTAGCCGCCACGATTGGTACCGTGGTGCAGCAATCGTCGTTTAATGCGGGTGCCCTGAAGAACTCGCTGCCAGCGATGAAGTCCGGAGAGCCGGTGTTCGCGTTTACGCTTTCTTATGTGATCCTCGGGGAGAAGTTCCAGGCCACCGACCTGGAGTGGTTATGGATGGCGCTCGCCTGCTTCGCGATGATCTTCTCCACCGTCATGCTTTCACGTCGCGGCGTGGGCTAGATCGCCCACTTGGTGGCCAGCAGCGGGTGCACCGAAATCAGCGCGCCGAGCAAGATCCAGCCGACGGTCAACACCGCCCACCGCAGCCAAAACGCCATATCATCTGCGGCTTCACGCCAGCTGCCCGAGCTTGTCGACGCCTCACGCCGCGTCACCAGAATCGCCAACGGGACCATGCAAATAACAGCTGGCAGCAGCAGGCGCGGCCGAGACGTCACCACGCCATCCGCAAGTAGCACGTTGGCCGCGATCCCCGAGCTAAACAACCACACTGGCCACGGCAGAGACCGGACGGTCATCAGAATGCAGGCAGCAGCCCAAATCATGAAGAAGCCACAGGCCACTACCCACGAATCGGAAGACGCATTGAAACACCAGCTCAAAAACTTCACCGAGGATGCGCCGAAATCGAACTTTGAGTTCCAGCCCTTTTGCTGCAACCCGAAGTAACCGCCGATGTGTTGGGTATGCGAATTAACGAACCATAGGTACGTCACCATGCCCAGCGGAGCTGCGAATAGTGCAACCCATGCTCGCCAGTTCTTGCGTCCCCAAGCCAGCACCACCAGCAGGAAAACGATCAGCAGATCCACGCCTGTAATCCGCGTCAGGCAGGTGAAAAAGACCAACGTGCCAGCCAAGAACCAACGACGCTGCAGCATCGCCCACAACGCCCAATAAGCAAAGGCCGCAAACATTGCCTCGGTGTACGGCATGTTGTACGTCAGCCCCATTGGTGCACCGGCCACCATCACGCCCGCCGCGATTCGGCTCCACAACGGTGCCTCAAGGTGAGCGGCCAGGAACATCACCGCCGCTACCATCGCGATGCCCGCCAGGAAATTCACCAGCATGCCTGCCTGCAAATAAGACAGGCCGGTGAGGGAATGCACCACGCGCATTGAGAAGGGAAAGAGCGGGAAGAATGCTAGCCGAGTTTCGTATTCGTTCGGCGGGATACCCGCCCCCATTTCAAAATAACCACCGCGGGCAATAGCTACGTAGTGCACGGAGTCCCACCGCATGAGAACGTCGTCAAGCGACTTGCCCCGATCCTCAGCCAACGCAGACACGATGCTCAACCGCAACAGCGATACGCTCAAAAATATTCCGATCGCCCACCACCAGTCCTGCGCGATAGAAAGGCGACGTGGAAGGCGGTTTTTCAGCGGAGTCATGGCGAATAGATTAGCCCATTTGGGGGAAACCCATGCGCCCAACCCCAACACTGTGTAACCTACGTTACATGCAGCGTGCGCTTCTCCTTCTTAGCCGCGGCGGGTTCTAGACCATAACCAGGTGGTCGGCTCCCCGTCGCGGAGCTTGTCGACGCCGACCGCCACTCCCGACTTAAGAAGGAACCGCAATGTCCTACATCTCCGCACCCGCACAGCTGACCAAACCATTTGGCGAGATCCCCGCGGCCCAACCCGCTTGGAACAAGCAGCGTCCGTCGGCAATGCCGGTCAACCGCTACCAGCCGTATTCCGTTGAAGTCCAGGACTTCGACCTGCCCGACCGGACCTGGCCTACCCGACGCATCACCCGCGCCCCACAATGGTGTGCAGTTGACCTGCGCGACGGCAACCAAGCCCTCATCGACCCGATGAGCCCCGAACGTAAACGCCGCATGTTCCACCTGCTGGTCCAGATGGGATTCAAAGAAATCGAAGTAGGCTTCCCGTCTGCCTCCCAAACCGACTTCGATTTCGTGCGCGAGATCATCGAACAGGACATGATCCCGGACGACGTCACCATTCAGGTGCTCGTCCAGGCCCGCGAACACCTGATCCGTCGCACCTTCGAGGCGTGTGCGGGTGCCCGCAATGTCATCGTGCACTTCTACAACTCGACGTCGATCCTGCAGCGCGATGTGGTGTTCCGCAAAGACCGCGATGCCATCAAGAAGCTGGCCACCGACGCGGCCGCGCTAATCCTGGACATCGCAAAGGACTACCCCGACACCAACTGGCGCTGGCAGTACTCGCCCGAATCCTTCACCGGCACCGAGGTGGAATACGCCCTCGAGGTGTGCAATGCCGTGACCTCCGTCATCCAGCCGACCGTAGACAATCCTCTGATCATCAATCTGCCCTCCACCGTCGAGATGATCACCCCTAACGTCTACGCCGACACCATCGAATGGATGTCCCGCCACTTAGAGCGTCGAGAAGCAATCATCTTGTCGCTGCACCCGCACAACGACCGAGGCACCGGCGTCGCCGCCGCCGAACTCGGATACCTGGCCGGCGCCGACCGCATCGAAGGCTGCCTGTTCGGCAACGGCGAACGCACCGGCAACGTCTGCCTGGTCACCCTGGGGCTGAACATGCTCACCCAAGGCGTGGACCCCTGCATCGACTTTTCAGACATCGACCTCATCCGGCGCACCGTCGAATACTGCAACCAGCTGCGCGTTCCCGAACGACACCCATACGGCGGCGACCTCGTCTTCACCGCTTTCTCGGGCTCGCACCAGGACGCAGTCAACAAGGGCCTATCCGCACTGCGCGCCTCCGGCTCACCGATCTGGGAAGTCCCCTACCTGCCTATTGACCCAAAGGACGTGGGCCGGACCTACGAAGCCGTCATCCGCGTCAACTCCCAATCCGGCAAGGGCGGCGTAGCCTACATCATGAAGACCGACCACGGCCTGCAACTGCCGCGCGCAATGCAAGTTGAGTTCTCCTCGGTAGTCCAAGAAGTCACCGACGCCGAAGGCGGCGAAGTGAACTCCAAGGCAATGTGGGACCTCTTCGCCGGCACCTACCTCGACCGCACCGCCCCATTGTCACTGGTCAGCGTGCACGTTTCCGACGCCGACGGCTACCTTGCCACTGCCACAGTCGAACACCTCGGCAACATGCGAGACATTTCCGGACGAGGCAACGGACCGCTGGCAGCCTTTGCAAACGCGCTGGAGACGCTAGGCATCGACGTCGAAATCCAGGAATACTCCCAGCACGCGCGCAGCGCAGGCGACGACGCCGAAGCCGCCGCATACGTCCTGGCGACCGTTGGCTCCTCCCTCGTGTGGGGCTGCGGGATCGACTCGTCCATCACGAACGCTTCGATTTCCGCTGTTGTTTCTGCTGTTAATCGCGCACTTGGGTAGGGGGTTGGCCTAGTTTTTCATAGAATGCTAGGCCTGTCCCGTAGGAGAACTTGAGCCCGGCGGTAACTTCTTCACGCCGTATGCCGCCGGAAAGCACACCGCGTGAGGGAGATTCCCGGCGGAGGCCCAAAACCGCCACTTCCTCCACACATGCCCCACCAGCCACACGATCGCAAAACTTCTTCACGCCATATGCCGCCCGAATGCACACCGCGTGAGGAAGATTCCCAGCAGAGGCCCAAAACCGCCACTTCCTCCACACATGCCCCACCAGCCACACGGTCGCAAGATTTCTTCACGCCATATGCCGCCGAGGTGCACACCGCGTGAGGAAGATTCCCGACAGTGGCCCAAAACCGCCACAGCAGACACTCACGCAACACCCATCACATCACAGTGAAACTTCTTCACGCCGTATGCCGCCGGAATGCACACCGCGTGAAACAGTTTCCTGAACGCTCCTGGCAAAAACAAAAACACTTACATCGTCACGCTGCCTCATCGCGAGCGACGCCCCAGGTTCAAGTAGTGAGATACACGGTCTCGGAGTTTGCTTTCATACTTGAGCTGACCATTAGTTATTCGCATAGGTTCCCACCCTGCCATTCGCATGCGCTGCACAACTTCGGAATCGTAGTCACGTTGACTTCGTTGCAAATGATGCTCGCCGTCATAGAACAGTGCGACCTTCGTCTCCTCGCAAGCTAAGTCTGCTGCGGTCAGGTAGATCCCTTCCACGTCAAAAATTTTGTATTGGCTTTTCCAGTCTGCAAGATCTCGAACCATCAATCGAAGGTATGTCTCTCGAGGCGATTGGGCGCCGGCGTCGCTAAGTTTGCCAAGGTAATCAATCTTCGAACGGAGGAATCGACCTTTGGCTGCTGCAGCTAGAGCTGTCCCAGTGAGATTGGCATGGAATCGTGAGGCATCGATTATCTCAATGGCTCGAATATCACCCGAGGTTAAGCCACTGATCGAGGGTACGTACCAGTGCGGCGAGTGAGTACTTTCGTGAAAAATGCTTTGCAATATATCAACGACCGCCACGCTGGTGGGTGCCACTCTAAGCTGCATATCACCGCACCGTCGTGATGTTGGCGTGAAATTCAACCCATTTGCGATGCGCACTGCGTTTAGCCGTTCATCGAGGCATTCCCCGCGGTGAAGTGTGTGGAATTGGACAGGAAGGCCTCGGTCGTCAAGATATGGCACTCCACGCAGCGAAAGGGCAGCGAAGCCGCCGATTACTGCTGTCGAGTGTCGCAGTTGGATAGCGCAAGCACGAGACAGCAGGGGCAACGAGCCAATTGATTGGGAAAATTCTTGAGGTAAATAAACTCCTCTCGAAATTCGTTGGTAATTTCGGGCAATTTCGGTTCGGGTTAGGCCACGGGCGCGAAGGGTGGCGTAGCTAACGGGCATCGGCAAAGAGTTAAAAGTAGTCACACTTATTTAGACTGCGCGCGGGCCCCAAACGGTTCCCAAGTGCGTGAAAATTCCAGCTAGAATGGCTAGATAATGAACACGGAAGAGCAAAGCCCAGAGCAGAAGTTGGCGCAGAAGCAGGAGCGCGAGGCGGCGTTTCGCGCGCAGCGGGAAGCCGCGCCTTATGCCGTGGTGCATGTTGATGCCTCGGGGATTCACCCGTCGACGTCGCGCATGGTGGCGCTGACTATCCTCACGCTCACCCCGCTTGGCGACGTCCACGACACGTTCTACCAGGTCTTTGACACGGAAACTGACATCGGCCCGAAGCATTTGCACGGTCTGACTCCAGAGGATATCGAGGGAAAGCCGTCGTTTTCCCGCTCGATGCGCCAGGTCAACGGCCTGTTGGACGGGCGCACGCTGATCATGCACAACATGCCTCGGACGTGGGGTTTTGTGTATGCCGAATCAAAGTTGGCGGTGCGAAATGCCCAGAAGAAGCAACGCAATCGCAATCGGAATCGGCGCGGGCGTCGGCGTACTGGTCGCGTGGCACGCCCAACGCTGTTGGTGGATACGCTGGCTACCGCGCGTCGGATTGGTTTGCCGTTGGGAGACCCGCGGGTGCGGGCGCTGGCCCGCGAGCTGGGTATCGAAGCATCTGCACCGCAGGCAAGCGAGCAGCGCGCGCAGTTGCCGGCCGAGCAGGTGAGCGTCGAAACGGCGCAGCTTATTGGCAAGATTTACTTCGCCACGAAGGATGACGCGGCGACATATGACCCGCACACGTTGAAGGGCGATCGGTTTGGGCTGCAGCGCTCGATAACGCGCGTGGAGGCCACGGATGCCATCTGCCCGTTTGAGAATCCGGGCACGTATCAAGATGGCGGCAAGCTGATACAGGGTATGGAGTTTGTGGTGAGTCCGGATATCGAGATGGATCCGGACACGGTGATTGCCGCGGGCGTGGATAAGGGGTTGAGCTACGCGGAGAAGGTCACGCGCCAGTCGAGTTTGGTCGTGTGCAATGAGACGTCGATACTGCGCGGCAAGGCGATGCACGCAGATCGCAAGCAGATCCCCCTCATCGATGACACCACGTTCATGCAGCTTCTCGACGATGTCGCCCCCGCCCTGGCTACCACCCGCCCTACGACGCAGCATAAGGTTTCCTCGCGCGGGCAGGCGAAAACCGGTGGGAAGTCTCAGAAGGCGAAGCCGCGGGGACGACGACGCGCCACCCGGCCTACCGAGCCTCGGCAGGCCGAGGCGAAGCGAGAGTGAATTTGTCATTTCGCTAGAATTTGAGGAATGAAGCTTCCGGTTCCTATTCAACGTGCCCGCACGGCGCTCGCCACAGCTGCAGCGGCGGCGGCCACGAAGGCCTCTCAGCTTTCCGGTCGAGGTGCCGGGGGCATGATCGGCGGTTTGATTGCCAACGCCATCGATCCCAACATCATGACCAGCCTCGGCAAGGGCCGCCCGGTAGCCCTCGTGACCGGCACTAATGGCAAGTCCACCACAACTCGGATGCTGGTTGGCGCGCTGCGATCGCGCTACGCCGTGGCCACTAACGACGGTGGCGACAACATGGACGCCGGCATCATCTCCGCCCTCCTCAAGGGCAAGGACGCTACCCACGTGGTGCTGGAATGCGACGAACTGCACGTTCCTGCCGTGGCAGATCGTCTGCAACCTGCCGCTTTGGTGCTGCTGAACCTCACCCGGGATCAGCTGGACCGCGTGGGTGAAATCAATAAGATTGAGCGCACCCTGCGCGCCGCGGTGAACAAGCACCCAGAGATGACGATCATCGCGAACTGCGATGACGTCCACGTCACCTCGGTCGCCTTCGATGCACCGAATGTCGTGTGGGTGTCCGCAGGTGCCGGCTGGGTCGGCGATTCGGTTTCCTGCCCGCGCACCGGTGGCCACGTCGTGCGCGACGGCGAGGATTGGTACGCCGTGAAGCCGCTTCCCGACGGCCGCGAGTTCCGGCGCCCAACGCCTACGTGGCGCATCACTCCTTCTGGAGTTGTTACCCCTACCGGTGCTGTAGAACCGCTGGAGCTCAAGCTCCCTGGCAACGCCAACCGCGGCAACGCCACGCAGGCCATCGCTGCTGCTGTTTCAGTATTTGATGTGCCGCTCTCCGATGCCCTGAAAGCCACCGAGTCCGTGGACAATGTCGCGGGACGCTACTCCACCATTCGCTTTGAGCAGTGGGATGTGCACATGATCCTGGCCAAGAACCCCGCCGGTTGGCAGGAAGCACTGTCCATGCTTGATCGTACAGCGGACGGCATCGTCATTGCCGTGAACGGCCAGGTCGCCGACGGCGAAGACCTCTCCTGGTTGTGGGACGTTTCCTTTGAAGATTTCACGTCCACCCCGGTCAAGGCTGCTGGCGAACGCGGAACGGATCTTGCCGTGCGCCTGACCTACGCTTCAGTTGATCACGAGGACTTCCGCGATCCTGTGGACGCGATTCGTGCCTGCCCGCCGGGCCGCGTCGAAGTCCTGGCTAATTACACCGCGTTCCGAGACCTGAAGAAGGCACTGTCATGATCTCCATCGGCCTGATCCTCCCCGACGTCCTCGGCACCTACGGCGACGACGGCAATGCCCTCGTCCTCCGCCAGCGCGCCCGCATGCGCGGCCTCGACGCCGAAATCATCCGCGTTGGCCTCGGCGAACCCGTCCCCGCATCGTTAGATCTTTATTGCCTCGGCGGTGGCGAAGACACCGCCCAAATCCTCGCTGCCGAACACTTGCTTGCCGACGGTGGCCTTCAACGCGCAGCCGCCTCCGGCACCCCAATCTTGGCCATTTGCGCTGGTCTGCAGGTCCTCGGTGAATCCTTCCGGGCCAACGGCCGCATGGTCGACGGCGTCGGACTCATCGACGCCACCACCGCTTCCCTGCCCAAGCGCGCCATCGGCGAAGTAGTGTCCACACCTTTGGTAGAAGGGCTGACGCAGCCACTAACTGGCTTCGAAAACCACATGGGTGCCACCGTGCTGGGCCCGGACGCTTCGCCGCTCGGCCGCGTACAGCGTGGCGTGGGCAATTCCGCCGAAGCCACCCTCGAAGGTGCAGTCCAAGGCTCAGTAATCGCCACCTACATGCACGGCCCGGCCTTGGCCCGAAACCCGGAGCTTGCCGATCTGTTGCTTCATCGGGCTACTGGGTTGGACCTTGCGCCTTTGGACTTGCCAGAGGTGGAGAAGCTGCGCACGGAGCGGTTGGGGTAGGCCCTGACCTTTGGACTCTTCCGGGCTTCGCGTCAGAAGATCATCAGGTAGACAAACTCGTCGTGTCCAACGGAATTATGGCCTCCGCTGCACGGCACCTAGCTGAGTCACGACGAGACGCACCCATTGCTCGATAACACTCCCCCCACAGTTGCCAGACCAATAATCAGAGCAGCAGCACCTGCAAGTTTCTGAGTATCTTCTGGCAAAATCCACGGCAGCATCAAACCACCAAAGAAACGGTTGCTTATGTCTTCGCCGAGCTTATCGACGCCCAACTCAGGGTTGATTTGAGCAAAGAAATCCGAAACAGAATTAACAACAGGTTTTGGCACGATAAGTGCAGCCAGACCAAGCGGGAATAAGTACCAAAGCGAATTCCGAGCAGAACTCAAAACCTCAGTGCACTGATCTGGAACATGTGAAGTCATGCTTCCTGGAGCCACTGTTCCGCCTAGCCCCTGCGGGCCTTGTGGACCAGTAAGTCCAACTGGGCAATTCGCCCCCACTCCGGATATTTCTTTAAGCAGGATTAGTTAGTGAGGTGTCTTGGGTTTAGTTCCGATTCTTTCTAGGGAAGGATTCGTTACTATGGCACGTTCGTATTTGCGTGAATTCAAGGCTAAGGCTGTTCGGCTTGCGCATGAGACTGCGTAGTTGGAGCGCTGCTTGATGCGGGCAGCCGCGACTAAGATCGGTGAGAAGCTCAATATTCCGGCGCACACGTTGCACACGTAGTTGAAGCGTCCTGAGCAATGCCCGACAACGCAGACACCGGTAGAGTCACCGGACGATGAGCTTAAACGCCTGCGCGAAGAGGTACGTGAGCTGTGTCTAGCAAACAAGATCTTAAAGACAGCCTTGTTTTTTCGCAGCGATAATCGACGGTCCCACTCGTTGATGATCGCCTTTGTTGATTCTTTTCGCGATCGCTTCGGCGGTAGGGGCTATCTGCCGCACACTCAAGGATACGTTGGATTGAGGGTTTATTACCTCCAGAGGCTACCGGGCAGCGAAAAAGCGTGCCCCATCAGCAAGGTCACTGTCGGAGAGCCTGTTGATCCCCGAGCTGGTTAAGGATTCACTAGGAGAATTACTCTGTCTACGGGGTGCACAAGATGTGGCAAGCAATGGGTCAGGCGGGGCATGGTAGCTGACGCGATCAAACGGCCAGGTTGATGAAGATAGCCGAGTTGCATGGTCGGCGGCGAGGTCACAATCCGATCACGACGATCCCGGCAAAACCCCTGATCACCGCCCGGATCTGGTCAACCGTATGTTCCACGCTGATCGACCGCACCGACTGTGGGTTGCTGACAACACGTATGTGCGTACGTTGTCGGGGTTTACCTACACCGCGTTTGTCACCGATGTGTTCAGCCACAAGATCGGCGGTATGGCAAAACGAGTAAGTATGCACACGGACCAGCTGCCCTTGGCAGGCGTTTGAGCCTGCGTTGCATCAAGCTGGTGAGCTGAAAAGTGAGGGGCTAGTCCATCACAGTGACCGTGGGGCACAGTACGTATCGATCCGTGACGGACAGGCACTAACTGAGGCTGGTATTGAGGTATCCGTGAGCAGTATCGGTGACTCTTATGACAATGCGTTGACCGAAACTGTCAACGGTTTGTACAAGCAGAGTTGATTCATCCTCACAGCCCCTGGGTGTCAGTCAGTGAAGTTGAGATGGCTACACTGCGGTGAGTGTATTGGTGGAACAACCAGCGACTCCACGAATTACTGGGCTATCGCACATCGAAAGAAGCGGAGGGCGCTGATTATCAACGGTTAGGCACTCACATCCTGGGTGCAAAGTTAACGGAACTAAACCCAGGACGCTTCATTATGCCGGCCGAGTTGAATCAAACCTTTGCGCAGAAGTACGTCCCCCCCCAAAAAAACTCGTAAAATTCGCTCGCACTTCAAATCTGACAAACTAAATAACAAAGTACTTGATGCTCGGAAAGCAGCAGGATCGAAGATGATTAGCTCAATCCGATTTTTGCAGCTACGGCATCGGCAACCGCATTGGCGATTGCCTCGTGTCCAAGCGGAGTCGGGTGGAGACCTTGATGGACCAAATCTTGATTCCCAAAAATCGCATTGATTAGCGCCCAGAAGTCAGCAGGGAATGGGTTCACGAATCGTTGTGATTTTGGAGCACAAGCACCCTCCTCCGGCGAGATTGCATGCATATCCACAAATTCTGCTCCATTTTGCTCTGCTACTTCCCGGAGTCGTGCATTCAATCTTTCCTCTGCAGCGCGATTAATTTTGACTGACGCTTCCGGATAAGGCATTGACGAGCACCCTTTCCCCATACGCGGGAAGATCCTCGGATATCCCACAAATACAACTTTGGCATTCGGCGCTGAACGCCGGACAGCAGTCAACGCATCAGCAACATCAAGCTTCGCGATTTCGTCAATCCGCATTTGCAATTCATGTTCTGCCGAATTGGTGCAGTAGTTCGGGATTCCAGTTGTCGAGAAAAAGGCTTCCGCTAAATTACTATTGCATATCGCAAGTTCAGAAAAAAGCATGCGGTCATTCCCACCTAGGGTAATAGTGACCAAATCAGTCTCGTCTGAGAGCGCGGCTACCTGTGCGGATATTTGATCGCTCGTTGCGCCAGTAATTTGAGGAGACGCCGCACCAGCACAGCTTACATCCTTAAGCTTCAGTCTCGTATAGCTTTTTGCGAAAATTTTCGCAAAATTTCGAGTCGAGCGCCTACAGTCTTGCGGCGCGTCTTCATCGTAGGGACGTAAGCCGGGACCTGAAGTATACGAGTCTCCCATTGCGACATAATTTATCTCGGATACTACCGGCGATGTGATCGGCGCAGGTTCCGGTATTGTCATTGAAGATGTTGCACTAACTTTGATTGTCGAAGACGGCACGGACTCCCTCGAACTAGACACAATCGACGTCGACGAAGGTTCAGGAACAACGCTCGACGTCGACGAAGGTTCAGGAACAACGCTCGACGTCGACGAAGGTTCAGAAACAACGCTTAACGACGACGAAGGTTCAGAAACAACGCTTAACGACGACGAAGGTTCAGAAACAACGCTCGACGTCATCACAGGCTCCGACGAAATAACAGCACTTGATCGCGGCTGACTACTATGAGGCACCGACGAAAGCACCGGCTCCCTCGAGCTAGTCACTATCGAGGTAGGTACTGGTTCGATATCTGTCATTGCAGCTCTCGAAGGCGAGCTCTGAGTAGTTGTCCGAGAACTTTGCATTTGTGAAGAACTCACATAAACATGGTTCCCTGGAGCGGTATTGGTTGAAGTTGTGGGATGTGGTTTTTGGGTCGACCCACTTTCACTACTTCCCCAGCTGTTTGAAGCTGGAGGAAAATCAAGTTTCCTAAAAACAGAGATCCACTTGTACAACGCGTAAGTCAGCAGTGCGAAGTTAGAAATTATTAGTGTTATGAATGCGCAGAAGACGACCTGACTCTGATGCATAGGCCAAAACTTAGGCAAACTTGAAGTGCGCGACTTTGAGACGAGTGGCAGATGAAACTCAACTACAACGCCCGGACGACTTCGAAGCTCGGCTGATTCGAACGCAACAGCATTTGGCGCTTGACATGGGGATAGAGCCAGCACTCCTGAAAGAAAAAAGGATATCAGAATTCTTCTGGCCATTTTGTTCAGACAGTACTTCGATTTCATTTTTAAATTCATATTTTTCGTTATCGTTATGGTAAATCAAAGCTAGGCTTAGCCCAAAGGGCCACTTACTGTGCGATGGACAGTTAAATCGGGAACCAAATTACTGGAAAATGGCCCTAAATCCGGAAGAAAAGGCATTTAGGGCCATTGCCGTACTTATCGTCCCTTAGTTTGCGAAGCGAATTTGAGGGAACGTTTTAAGAATTGCGGGGTGGATAGGGAATCCTGGAGGAAGGGCAATTGTTCCGTTGACTACTCCCATGATCGGGACGCTGATTAGAGCCAGCCCAGCCAACACGCCGCCAATAATGCCCCAGGTCTTTCCATCGGATGAGCCAGAAGGCGCAGGCTGTGTTACACCAGGAGTGGTAACTGGAACCGGCGTCGTCGTAGTATTACCCGACGGGTCCTTCACAACAACCACGATCGGACCAGAAGTACCATCCGGCACAGTCACAGTGACCTTACCGTCAGCACCCACCGTGCCGGTAGCCCCCGGAATAGGCTTTCCATCAGTACCAACGACAGTCACAGTCGAATCAACCGGAGCCTTAACACCAGTATCATGCGGCTTACCATCAGCAGGAACCGTAGTCACACCACCAGGAGTGGTAACTGGAACCGGCGTCGTCGTAGTATTACCCGACGGGTCCTTCACAACAACCACGATCGGACCAGAAGTACCATCCGGCACAGTCACAGTGACCTTAC
>JAUDUO010000002.1:0-456358 GCA_032468405.1 Staphylococcus chromogenes | reverse complement strand
ACGAGGAAAAACCCGCCACCACAAAAAATTGAGTACTAATGCTTACACAGACCACTCCTGGCCTGCCGGCACCAACACACAACCATAAAAAACCACACCCACCCCACAAAACAGGGCAAATGCAAAAATAAGTACTTGATACGCTATTGAGTTCTCAAACAACATGTGCAACTTCCGCTCGTCGTTCCACACGGGATGATCCGCCGAAGCGCGTTCCCATAATCTAGCAGCCGATTAAATCCGCTGTCAACTATGAGTTAACTTTTTCTTCACCGAGCCTTACCACCTTTCGGTAGTTGCTGTCTCGCTGACGAGAGAAGAATTTACGCAACCGTTACGGTTTTGACAAATCGCCAGGTCAACGCGACAAAAAGACCCGCCGGGTTGGATACCACCAGCGGGTCGTCGAAAAGCTCAAGGCTATGCCAGGCGGGCGCCTGCGAAATTCTTCTTGCCTTTACGCAATACGAGCCAGGAGCCGTGCAGGAGATCCGCGTTGGCAGGTTCCCAATCTTCGGACTCAATGCGCTCGTTGTTTACGTAGGCACCGCCTTCTTTGATGGTGCGTCGAGCTGCGCCTTTGGAATCAGCGAGACCGGCACCGACGAGGAGATCGATGATGGTGCGCGGTTCGCCCGCAGCAACTTCAAAGACGGTCGTCTCGGAAAGGGCACCTGCCAGGGTCTTTTCATCCAAATCCGTCAAGGAAGCCTTACCGAAAAGGGCCTGCGCTGCCAATTCCACGGCAACAGTCGCCTCGTGACCGTGTACTAAATCAGTCATTTCCTGGGCTAGGCGCCGCTGCGCCTCCCGCTTGAACGGACGCTCAGCCACAGCGACCTCGAGCTCCGCGATTTCTTCCTGGGAGAGGAAGGTAAACCAACGCAAGTAGTCAATGACTACAGAGTCCCCGGCGTTGAGGAAGTACTGGTACCAGGAGTAGGCGGAAGTCTTTTCGGGATCCAACCACAGCTTGCCGCCGCCGGTGGACTTGCCGAACTTCTGCCCCTGCGCATCGGTGACCAGCGGAACAGTGAGTCCGTGCACCTTTTCACCGTCGATACGGCGATTGAGGTCAACACCGGAGACGATGTTGCCCCATTGATCGCCGCCGCCAATTTGCAAGACGCAGTTTTCGGCACGGCGCAGAGTAACGTAGTCATTCGCCTGCAACAGCATGTAGGAAAACTCGGTGTACGAGATACCGTCGGATTCGAGTCGACGCTTGACTGTATCGCGATCAAGCATCGTGTTGAGTGAAAAGTTCTTGCCCACATCGCGCAGGAAATCAATCACGGACATCTGCATAGTCCAGTCGGCGTTGTTGACCATCTTCGCCGGGTTGTCTCCATCGAAGTCAACGAACCGACGCAGTTGCCCCTTGATCGCTTCTAGATTGTGCTCGATAGTTTCCTGATCGAGCATCGAACGTTCCCCGACGTCACGCGGGTCACCAATAAATCCAGTCGCACCGCCCGCCAAAGTGATTGGCCGGTGGCCAAACTGCTGGAACCGACGCAGCATAATCATTGGCACTAGGTGGCCGGCGTGCAGCGAATCGCCAGTCGGGTCAAAACCACAGTAGAGGGTGATGGGCTGCTCGCACGCCTCGCGGAGGGCATCCAGGTCAGTGGACTGATTGATCAGCCCGCGCCAGGTGAGTTCGTCAATGATATTCACGATATAGATCCTTCGTTAAGAGCTAGTGAGTTGGTGGCCAGGCGACGGCTTCGTCGGCAAGCATGACTGGGATTCCATCATCGATACGATAGGCAATCCCCAAGCGCTCATTGACCAGCTTCTGCTGATCCTCCAGATACACCAGGGGGCCCTTGTCTTGCGGGCACACCAAAATTTCTAGCAATTTCGGATCGATACTCATGGGTTCCAATTGTAGCTGCTAGCTGCCCTTTGGCTGCGGTTGGCCTACCCCAGTGCTAGTCGACGAAGCACCGCCGCTCAAATACAGTTGAACCCCGCTGAAGCGTTCTTCCAACATGCTTCGCTGGTCTTCCAACCCCTTGAATTTCTGTTCCACGATGGCATTGAGAATTTTGGTAGCTTCCTGGTTAAGCAATGCGAGCGAAGAATCCAACCGTTTACCAGCGTGTTTACGGGCAAGGTCTGGGACCTCTGCATAAGCAGATTCCAACGAAGGCAAATGAGAATAAGAAATTTCGGAGACGGTTTGCAGCAGTATGGGCTGGGCAGCCAGCTCGTCTACATGCTTTTCCAGTTCCTGGATGGTCCACTGCAGTTTGCCCAGATGCAACTTCGAGCTCTCCCCTACCCCCAAAGCGCTAAACCGCTCGGCAGAACTACCTACTGCTTCCGAATAGGTCTCACTGGTGGGCAAAGCAACAGGTGGTTGGGCACTTGGGGTGAGTACGACACCTAATCCATACGCTGCGAGTGCAATCACTGGCCAGAACGCACCCAAGCCAGCAATGAGGTGCACGATCACCGCAATACTGGCGAGCACCATGCCCACCACGTTCTTGCGAGAGCTAAACCAATTACTGGTATCCACGGATCTCCTTAAAGGCATCACCCAAATTGCCCTTTGTGGCATCGAAAGTCTTGCCGTCAGTCAACGTTGCTAGCTGCTCCATCTCAGCTTTATTGGTCTCGCCGTACAAGATGATGAAGACGGGGACGCGCTTACGCTGCGGATCAAGCGAGGCATGGAACTTCTTGAAGTCTTCAAAAGAGGCACCGGAGTTTGAAGCCCCGTCGGACATCAACACGATGGAAGGGATGGCTTCCGAATTTGTAGGAAACTCCAGGTATGCCCGCTTCAACGCATCATAAGCTGCAGTCTGCCCGCCTGGTTCAAGCCGGCCCACTGCGTCGCGCAGCGAAGCATTAGCGGCCACGTTGGAAGTGGAATAAGTAGACTTCACCGGATTAGATACTTGATGATCGAAGGCGATGAGTGTAACGTCCTCGCGATTGCGCAGCCCCACTGGGCCAGTCGGCGTCCACGCTGTGCCGTCGATAAGCTCGGTCATGATGTCGCGTAAACTCTTGATGCGCTCGCCACGCATGGACCCCGATTGATCCAGGACAAACACAGTTTTTGCAGGCTGACGCAGTTCATTTGCGTAGGCGTAAACCAGTTCGTCAGCCACATCGCGTCGAGCTGGAAAAGGCAATTCAATCAGCACATTATCCTTATGCGCTGGCGATAGCGTCACATTCGGCTCCACTGGCCGGCGCTTGGTGAGGTCCACGATCTGCTGATTGTGCGCTTTCAGCCACGCGGTCAGCTGCTCGACGCGCTCGCTTGCCTTGGGGTTTGACGGCTGCGCGAGTGCGGATAGCGGGTAGTCCGCCGTCACAACACCATCGGCTGGAAGGATGACCTGCAAATCCAAGCGTTGCTGCATCTGCAGCAGCACGGATTCGTAGTTGAGAATGGCATCGGTACGCTGTGGATTCTTCACAAACGCATCTTCCAACCACCCTGAGGAGCCCGAGGTGAGGTTCTGGCCTTTAAAGAATTCTCCCAACGGCTGACGCACCTTGTCCATGTCCGACATCTGCACGGCCGCACCAGTATCGGCCTGAGCGGTAGCAACCGATACCAGCGCGGAAAATCCAGAATTACTGCGCGAAGGATCCGTCATGCCATAGGTGAACTTCTTCTCGCGAACCGCCTGCGCAATGTCCACCCACGTCGGCTGTTTCTTATCCCACCCCAACTCGCGTGCTTTTTCCTTGCGCACTCCAAAAGCTACCGGGGACGTTGCAATGCTTGTCGACGATCGTAGCTTCTCCCCGGCACCATAAATGTCTACGTATTTATTCGTAGCAAACCACGTTGAGTCATATTTCCGGTCAAAGCCGCCTTGTTTCAAAGTAACCGAGTTAGCAATCGTGCCATCCGGGTACGCCATCTGAACCTTGAACCCCAGCTCACGCTCGGCTTCTTTAATGAGCGGTTGCATATCTTTAAGCTCAGTAGCTGCGACTATCTTGAGTGTGTCTTGGCCAGTTGTTGTGGGCACCCCACAGGCCACAATGCCGAACAGCACCATCAGCCCGACCATCATTCCTAACACGGATTTTCCTGCGCGAATCATTGTTCCGGAGCTCCTTCAGGGGGCGCTGTATTGGCGTATTGATTGGACACACCCTCGATAAGTTGCTCGAGGCGCTCAAAAGCAGGGGGATTTACCGTGGCCAGGAATTCCGGGGGCGGTTTGATCCCTTTTTCCTGGAGTTGGTTGCTAAAGACGCCGGGCGTGTTAGGCCTAAATCCATGCTTGGCTGCTAATTTTTGCAGCTCGGCGTCATTATTCAGCGCTTCACCTAGTTGTTGTCCTGGACCACTGAAAGCCAGCAACGTGTGTTGGGAAGGAATCGTTGGGTCCAGGTACGCCAACTTCATTGCCCCGCTGAGGCTCGTCTTCGCGGAGATTTGCTGACCGATAAATTGCGACTCGTAAATCATCATCATCGGGCGTGCCCCCATGCCTTGGGTTAAGTATTCAGCAAACGGTCCGGCCGAGCTACCTCCGCTGTAGCCCTGATGGGTAAACAGTGGGCTCACCTGCTGCACAGCCTTAGCCACCTCAGCATCGTTTGCGGGTACGTTGCCGCCGTTGGCCACCCAACTTGCGATCGAAAGATACATAGCAGCGGAATTAGAACTGCGGATGTCTGTCGATGAAATCTGCACGGCTAACGGTGACGGAAACTCCGGGGCAATGTCCCGCCACCGCTTTCCAGACTTTGCCAGCTCGAGATACTTTTCCATGTTGAGGTACCACACCCCGTCACGTTGATATGCAACCTTTTCCCGCTCAAGCGCGGAAAGAATCGGATCAAACGTAGCCACCGCCATTGGGGAGTGAAACGGTGCAAAAGTCGCGCGAGGTTGGTTTTCTTGGGAAATCTTTTCGGCTGCCGGGGCCGAAGATGGAAAAGCAGCATCAAACTGCTTGAGGTCACTTCTTGTGGCGATTTTGCGGGAGCCACTCGGTGTGGCATCGACCCGGAGTCCCAGCGTCTCTAGTCGGTTAACAACCTCCGGATCGCGAAAAAAGTCCATCTTTTCCGAACCTGTAACAATTCTTACGGTAGTGACCCGATCGAACGCCTGATTTTTTCCATCAGAATCCCGCCCCGCCACGATGGCTATCGCTATCACGGCAAGAAGCACAAGCGCCACGATGACGGCCCCGACGCTCAAACCGGACTTTTTTCGGGTCGAACTACTGGTCACCATGTCCTGATCCTAAAGCGCTCCTCAGGTAACCGCAGCGCATTGGCAATAAAGAGACCCCCGATTCTCCGTTGTAAGGCTGAATCGGGGGTGAAAATGCATAGCGTGTGGCAATTTAAGTTCGCACTGGGATCTGTGCCCATTGCCGTGCCTCCGCGGCAGCTTGGGCCACCCGCTGACGTTGCTCAGCAACGCGCACCCCGGCTGTGCCCCCACGGGTCGCCCGAGATGCCACCGCACCTTCGACGGTCAATACTTCCTTAACCGCTGGGGTCAAGCGAGCGTCCACAGAGGCTAACTCCTCATCGCTCAGCTCCACTAGGTCCACTCCCCTGGCTTCCGCAAGCCGCACACACGCTCCGGAGGCCTCGTGGGCTTCTCGGAACGGCACGCCCTCACGGACCATCCATTCGGCCAGGTCGGTGGCCAGTGTGTAGCCGGCCGGTGCCAATTCCAACATGCGGTCCTCGTGGAACGTCAGCGTGGATACTAAGCCAGTCATCGCAGGTAGCAACAGGTTCAGCTGCGCGAAGGAATCCACAATAGGTTCCTTATCTTCCTGCAGGTCACGGTTGTAAGCCAATGGCTGGGCTTTCAACGTAGCCAGCAGACCAGCGAGATTTCCGATCAGCCGTCCCGTCTTGCCTCGGGTCAGCTCAGCTACATCCGGGTTCTTCTTCTGCGGCATGATAGACGAACCCGTCGACCACGCATCCGATAGCGTCACGTAGCCGTATTCCGGCGTGCACCAGTAAATGATTTCCTCAGCCAGGCGGGACATGTCCACTGCGATCTGGGCCAGCACGAAAGCGGTTTCTGACGCGAAATCGCGGGAAGATGTGCCGTCGATAGAGTTATCGCACGCGGAATCAAAGCCGAGCTCCGCGGCGATCGCTTCTGGGTCCAATTGCAAGGATGAGCCTGCCAACGCACCGGAGCCGTATGGCGACACCGCGAGGCGCTTGTCCAAGTCCTGGATGCGCGCGATGTCACGTAGCAATGGCTGCGCGTGCGCTAGCAGCTGGTGTGCCAGCAAAACCGGCTGAGCAGCCTGGGAGTGAGTTTTGCCCGGCATGATCGCGTCAGGATGCGCGGCTGCCTGGGCGACCAGGGCGTCAATAAGCTCGGTGACCTGGATTGCCACGGACCGCGCGGCGTCGCGCACCCACATGCGGAACAAGGTGGCTACCTGGTCATTGCGGGAACGACCAGCGCGCAGGCGGCCACCTACCTCGGGGCCGACTCGGTCGATGAGGCCACGCTCCATTGCTCCGTGGACATCTTCATCCGTAGGCAGCGGCTGGAAGGCGCCGGATGCCACATCGGCACCCAGCTGGTCCAAACCGGAAAGCATGGTCTCAAGGTCGGCATCAGAGAGCAAACCCGCCTTATGCAAGACCTTGGCGTGCGCTTTGGAGGCCAAGATGTCGTACGGCGCGAGCACCCAGTCGAAGTGGGTAGACACTGACAGGGCAAACATGGCCTCAGATGGACCGCCAGAGAACCTGCCACCCCACAGCGCGCCTTCGTTGGTGCCGTGTTGCTGCATTACTGCGCCTCGCGGTCGCGCTTGTTAGCGATCTGCGTGGACAGGCCGTGCAGCTGTACGAAGCCCTTCGCTGCAGTCTGATCGAAGGTATCGCCGGTGTCGTAGGTTGCGAGGTTGAAGTCGTACAGCGAGTGGTTGGAGCGACGTCCGTTGACGATGATCTTGCCAGCGTGTAGCACGATGCGGATATCGCCGGTGACGTGCTCCTGGGTGGAGTCGATGAACGCGTCCAAGGAACGCTTGAGTGGGCCGAACCAGAGACCGTCGTAGACCTCCTCCGACCAGCGGGCGTCGATAAGGCGCTTGTAGCGGCCAAGCTCGCGCTCAACGGTGACATCTTCCAGAGCCTCGTGGGCCTTGATCAGCACCATCGCGCCCGGTGCCTCGTAGATCTCCCGAGACTTGATGCCGACTAGGCGGTCTTCCACCATGTCCAGACGGCCAACGCCTTGTGCGCCACCGCGACGATTCAGTTCCTCGATAGCTTCGAGCACGGTTACTGGGCGACCATCGATGGCCACCGGCTTACCGCCCTCGAAGGAAATAATCAGCTCATCCGGGGCATTGCCAAGCGCTGGATCCTCGGTGTAGGCGTATAGATCCTTCGTCGGCGGGTTCCACAGATCCTCCAGGAAGCCGGTCTCAATGGCGCGACCCCAAACGTTCTGGTCGATGGAGAATGGCGACTTCTTGGACTGCTCAATCGGCAAATTGATTTCCTCGGCAAAGGCGATGGCCTTAT
Source organism: Staphylococcus chromogenes (assembly GCA_032468405.1). GTDB lineage: Bacteria > Actinomycetota > Actinomycetes > Mycobacteriales > Mycobacteriaceae > Corynebacterium. Next base: position 448,837 of record JAUDUO010000002.1, on the reverse strand, counting down.
CCCGGGTCCAAGCATAATCGCGGGCCGGCGCGATGATTTCCAACGACGGGTCTAGCGCGCGGAAGCCAACTTCAAAACGCACCTGGTCATTGCCCTTACCGGTGCAGCCGTGAGAGACGTGGGTGCCGCCGTGCTCCTGAGCAGCCTTGATCAAGTGCTTGACGATCAGCGGGCGGGAGATCGCGGAGACCAGCGGGTACTGCTTCATGTACATGCCGTTTGCCTTGATGGTTGGCAGGCAGTAATCGTTGGCGAACTCATCCTTGGCGTCAATGACGATGGATTCCACCGCGCCACAGTCCAGGGCGCGCTGGCGCACGGACTCCATGTCCTCGCCACCCTGGCCGAGGTCGAGGGACACGGCGATGACCTCGCCGCCGGTCATTTTGGCCAGGTATGGGATAGCAACGGAAGTATCGAGGCCGCCAGAGTAAGCAAGCACTACGCGGTTAGTCACGGTTTTCTCCTTGAATTATGGGTAGGAAGTCTTTCAGGCCGCTGCAGCTTTTCGACGCCACGCAACGGACCGCTTTCTTTTGGCGAAGGGCAATCGCTAGGTTGCACTTCGGCGGCTAAACACCTCGGATAGTTCTTTGCCAGTCATTGGTTCACGTGCCAAAACAAAGACTGTGTCATCACCGGCGATGGTGCCCACCACCTCTGGCATTCCCACGCGATCAATGAAGCTAGCGAGGTATTGCGCTGCTCCGGGCGGGGTACGCAAGACGGCGATGTTTCCGGTGAAATCGACACTTACTAGGAGGTCGTCGAGCATGCGTCGCAACTTCTCCTGCGGCCCTCGGGGCTGTTCGATGCGCTGGCCATCGACCAGGCCTACCGCATAAAAAGCACGTCCGCCGTCCGGCCGAACCTTCTTAGCACCGAGCTCATCCAGGTCACGAGACAGGGTTGCTTGCGTGATGTCGATGCCCTCATCCAGCAGCAATTCCGACAACTGCACTTGGCTCGAGACTCGATACCGTTCCAAGATGTCGAGGATTCGAGCCTGCCGCGCAGTCCGAGTCACTGGATTGGTCATGTACTACTCCTAGAAATCAGCGGTACCTGGCTGGCACCTTTACTGGTTATACGACTACGAAAATTAATGCGAAGCTACTGCAAATATACGGCAGACTGCATTATTCTCGCTATTGGCACCACCACTTAGTGTCCAGTTGTGGGGCTACTCACGTAATCCAACAATTGGGCAAGGCGGCTGATTGCCAGCTCAACATCGTCATCCGAAAGAATCAACGGCGGAGTTATCCGGATAACCTGCGCCGAAGGTGCATTGATGAGCACGCCAAAATCAGGCCCCTTCGCCACTGCTTCTTTGGCTAGGTCATTGGCAAGCACTACTCCCAGCATCAAGCCACGACCACGGACATAGCTCACCTGGGGCAGGGCGGCCAATCCAGCTTTGAGACGTTCCCCTCGGCGTTGCACTGCACCCAAGAACTCCGCATCGATTTCACCCAAGACTGCCTGTGCCGCGGCACAGGCTAACGGATTACCGCCGAAGGTGGTGCCGTGCGATCCTGGACCAAACAGCTGCGCTGCGCTGCCTCGGGCTAGGCAGGCCCCAATCGGTAGTCCGCCGCCCAGCCCTTTCGCCATCGTCACAATATCCGGGAGAACCTCTTCATGTTGATGCGCAAAGAAATCGCCGGTACGTCCGACCCCGGTTTGCACTTCGTCAGCAATGAACAAAATGCCGTGTTCGTCGCACAGCGTGCGGACCTGTTTTAAGAAACCCGTCGGGGCTTCAATAACGCCGGTCTCGCCCTGGATGGGCTCAACGATAATAGCCGCGGTATCCTGCGGGTCCTGTTCGACGAGCGCGCGAAGGTACTCGAGATTTCCGAACTCAAAAAACTCCACGCCACCTGGCACCGGCTCAAATGCGTGGCGTTTATCTGGCTGGCCGGTCAGCGCCAGTGCCCCCATTGTCCGCCCGTGAAAGCCATGGTGCGCGGCAAGGATACGTCGTTTTCCGGTGAGCCGGGCGAGTTTAAACGCTGCTTCGTTTGCTTCTGCGCCCGAGTTGCAGAAAAACACTCGGGTTTGTTCAGCTACGTCCGCATCCCCCGCTGCGAAACGAGATATCAGTTCGCTCGCAACGTTGATGACTGGCTGGGACTGGTACACGTTTGACACATGGGCAAACTTTTCTACCTGCGCAGTCACGGCAGCCACTAGCGCCGGATGGCCGTAGCCTAGTGAGTTAACGGCGATGCCAGCCAGCAGATCCAAGTGCTCGCGGCCGCTGTCGTCAATGACATAAGCATCATGGGCGTCCACGATTTTCACCGCCGGCACGCCGTAATTGTTCATGAGGGTAGATTGCCACGTGGGAGCCATTTATGTGTCCTTTCTAAACACGGTGCCGTCTGGATAATCGTCGCGACAGTAATCGTCGGGCAGGACCATGGTGCCGATGCCGCCCATCGTCAGCAGCTCTAGTAACACCGCGTGGGCGATGCGACCATCGATAACGTGTGCCGCATTGACCCCCGCATCCACGGCCTCCAAACACGCTTCCATTTTGGGAATCATGCCAGCATCCAGCTGAGGCAGGATTCGGCGCAACTCGGCCGACTTTATGGCAGAAACCAAGGACTCACGGTTCGGCCAGTCCGTGTACAAACCTTCGACGTTGGTGAGGATCACCATGCGCTCCGCGCCCAAAGCGCCAGCTAGCGCACCCGCGGCAGTATCAGCATTGATGTTGTACACGGCACCATCGAGGCCTGGGGCGACGGTGGAAACCACCGGAATTCGGCCGGCGTCGATAATGTCAATGATCGCCGCTGGGTTGACTTCGGTAATGTTGCCCACCAATCCGATGTCGGTTAATTCACCAGCGATGTCCACTAATCGGCGTTCTGCTCGGAACAACCCGCCGTCTTCTCCTGAGGTTCCCACGGCGTACGGGCCATGCGAATTGATCAGGTTCACGAGGTCGCGGCCAACCTGCCCAAAGAGAACCATCCGGACAACATCCATGACTTCCGGTGTTGTCACCCGAAATCCACCTTTGAATTCCCCATTCAGGTCTAGGCGGTCGAGCATGTGCGAGATTTGCGGCCCACCGCCGTGCACTACTACAGGTTTAACGCCAACGGTCCGCAAGAAAACCATGTCCGCGGCGAAAGCCGCCTTGAGCGTGTCATCCACCATGGCATTGCCACCGTATTTGACCACCACGATTTTCCCTCGGTAATGCTGCAGCCAAGGCAATGCTTCTGCCAAGACGTGCGCCCGGTCAGCTGAGGTTAGCTCAACATCCACGAGATCTGCCCTCACTAACTGGAGTACGCCGAATTGATTTCGACGTAGCTATGGCTCAGGTCCGTCGTGCGTACGGTGGCTTCCCCCGCCCCACCGGTCCCCAGGTCTACTGCAACGGCGATGTCTGGCCCGCTCAAATCCACCTGCCGCGCTCCGGGGGTACCAGTGGTTTTTTCACAGACCGGAAAACCATTAAACGAGACCGAGATATTGTCCGGGTCCATCTCTGCGTCGGCCATACCCACGGCAGCCAAGACTCGTCCCCAGTTAGGGTCCGAACCGAACATTGCGCATTTAAAAAGATTGTCCCGCCCCAGGGTACGCGCGGCATTGAGTGCCTGAGCATTATCGACGGCCCCACGCACCGTGATCGACACCCGCTTGGTTACGCCCTCTGCATCTGCTTGCAACTGCCCGGCCAGGTTTTCGCAGGCTTGCAGCACCGCTGCCTCAAATTCTTCCGCCGATGGTGCGGTGCCGGATGCCCCGTTTGCTAGCAACAGGACCGTGTCGTTAGTAGACGTCGATCCGTCAATATCTAGCGTATTAAATGTCGCATCGCAGGCCCGCTGGAGTGCTCGTTGTGCGGTCTCTGCGGATACTTTCGCGTCGGTTGTCAGGCAGACCAACATGGTGGCAAGTGAGGGAGCCATCATGCCTACGCCTTTGCCCATGCCACCAATGCGGAAGCCTTCTCTTGCGACCAGTACTTCCTTTTTCACGGTGTCCGTGGTCATGATGGCAGCTGCCGCGGCGCTACCGTGGTCGCCGAGATTGCTCACCAGCTGGGTTGCGCCCCCAATGACTTCGTCCATCGGCAGTAGTTCACCGATAAGGCCAGTGGAACACATCGCAACGTCGGCAAGTTCCAGGTTCAGTTCTTCGGCGATGAGTCCAACGGCCGAAGCTACATCCTTATCTCCTTGCACACCGTTGCATGCGTTGGCATTGCCGGAGTTGTACAACACGGCTTTCAGCTGATGATCGGCCAGTACTTTCCGCGACCACTTCACAGGAGACGCAACCACCCGGTTGCGTGTGAATACGCCTGCCGCAACAAACTCCGGTCCTTCGTTGACCACCAGAGCCATGTCCGGATTACCGGAGGGCTTAATTCCAGCCGTCGTCGCGGCGGCGGTAAAGCCTTTCGGGATAGTGATTGACATTGTCGTTGACCTTTCGTTTTGTTATCGCTAAGGTGCGAGTCCACACATAGGCAGCCCGGCGGATTCTGAGTAGCCCATCATGAGATTGAGGCACTGCACGGCAGCACCTGCGGTGCCTTTGGTGAGATTGTCAATGGAGCTGGTGGCTAAGAGCACGCCAGCGTCCTGGTTTATTTCGACTTGCACCTGCACGTTGTTGGAGCCCACTACGGACTTGGTTTGTGGCTGGCACCCCTCGGGTAGCACATGCACAAATGGTTCACCTCGATAAAAGTCAAGGTATGCCTCTCGGGCCTGGGCTGGCGACACATCTGGCCGCAACGGCGCGGTGGCCGTGCTGAGGATACCGCGTGGCATGGGCGCCAGAATCGGAGTAAAACTCAACGATACGTGCTGGTCAGTAACCTCACTGAGGTTTTGGATGATTTCCGGGGTGTGCCGATGCCGGCCAGCGGTATTGTAGGCCCGCACATTGCTCATTGTTTCCGCACCGAGCATGTCCGCATTGGGCTTTTTCCCCGCGCCAGACACACCAGTAACAGACACGAGGTTAATACTTGGCTCGACTAATCCACGCGCTACGGCAGGAAGTAGCGCCAGCGTCGCGCCCGTCGGAAAGCAACCTGGCACCGCCACCCGATTAGTGTGTGCGATTGCTTCGCGGTGCCCAGGCAGTTCAGGCAACCCATACACCCAAGAACCCGCGTGTTCAGTGCCATAAAACTGCTCCCAAGCGGCGCTACTGCGTAATCGGAAGTCTGCGGCACAGTCGATGATTTTCACGTCGGCAGGCAGTTCGGCTACTAATGCAGCCGAATGACCGTGTGGAAGGCAAAGGAACACTACGTCGTGTCCTGACAAGGTCGCCGGAGTTGTCTCGGCTACGGTGCCGTCAACGAGGTGAGCAAGATGCGGTAGCAACTCGTGAATGGCAGAGCCGGCAGTGGAACCTGCGGTGAGCTCACCTATCGTCAACTCACCGGACGCAAATGCCGGGTGGGTGACAAGCAGACGTAGAATTTCGGCGCCAGCGTATCCGCTGACGCCGGCAATTGCTACTGAAGTGGTCATGACACCACCGTAGCATTTTATGCGACTGAATGAAAAGTATTCAGGAAAATATTTTAGTGAGCCAGCTCCCGCCCAGGCCGGTTACGGTGCCAGAATGCCATCCCCAACGCCACCATTGCACCACCAATAATATTACCGATCGTCACGGGCAGAAGGTTGGAAACGAGGTAGCCATGCACTGTTAGATGACTCATATCAAGGTTGGACACAGCTGCCATAACATCCGGATGCGCCTGATTCTTAACCAACAAGCCCAGCGGAATCATGTACATATTGGCCACAGAGTGTTCAAAACCCGAGGCCACGAACAGGGCGACTGGCGCAGTCAAACCTACGATCTTGTCCGTCACCGTTCGACCAGCAAATGCCATCCACACGGCCAAGCACACCATGAGGTTACACATGATGCCCAGCGCCACAGCCTCGACAAAAGTGTGCTCCACCTTATGCGCAGCGGTATTGAGCACCACGGCCCCCCAGGCTCCGTGATTACCTGCAGGGCTACCAGAAGCGAAAATTATGCACACCAGCACCGCCGCCCCAAGCATATTGCCCACGTAGATCAGCAACCAGTGTTTGAGCATCTCACCGACGGAAATGTCCCCCTCCGAGGCAAGGAACGCGGTCAAAATTGTTGAGGTGAACAGGTCGGCGCCTGTGATGATGCACAGCGCCAAGCCGACTGAGAAGACTACACCAGCTAGCACTTTAGCTGGCCCCAGAGGCGCACCGGCTGTGCCCATCTGAGCAGTAGTGTAGAAAACAAATCCTAGACCGATCATGAGGCCCGCCCACATGGACGAGATGATCTTCGAGGACAGTGGCGAATGCACCTTGTGCAGCATGCCCGACTTCAGGGCATCCATTGTTTGTTCGCCATTAAGCGCGTTAACGCCAGGGTTCATGTCAGTTCTCCATAAGCAAAAGGAAACCCGCTAGCTGATTTCCTCAGTTAGCGGGCATGTACACAATTAGCCACGTAGTTCGGCGCCGAAGTGTTCAGCTGCAGCATTGACCGCATTCATCCGCGATTGTGAGCATTCATCATCGGTAAGAGTCCGGTCTGTGGCACGGAAAACAAGGTTAAAGGCCAGTGACTTCTTGCCTTCACCGAGAGATTCCGAACGGTAGACGTCGAAAAGCTCAACCTTTTCTACGAGTTCACCTGCATTTTCTTCAACCACCCGGCGCACAGCCTCAGCCGGGGTCTCTTCGCTGACCACCAAGGCCACATCCTGCAGCAGAGCTGGGAATGCAGACAGCATTGGCGCAGGTGCAGAAGGCGCAAATGGCAACGCAGTGACGTCGAGTTCCATCGCGCACGTACGTGCAGGCAACTCGGCACGCTCGAGCACCTGGGGGTGCAATTCGCCTGCATAGCCAACGACCTCACCATTAACCTTCAGCGCCGCACAACGGCCAGGGTGCCACGGCAGCATCTCGGCGTTTTCGACCTCAAGCTCAACATCGGCTGCGCGAGCCACGATCCGGGCTGCTTCGATCGCGTCGGCATAAGTAAAGTACCGCCCCTTGCCCCACGGACCTTCCGGTTCCCATTGGCCGGTACCAACCACCGCCACGTGCAGCGGCTGATGCGGCAAGGACTCAATAAGCTCCGCGATCGTCTCTGCGCTTGGGCGCTCGCTTACCGACGGCATTGGCGACACGCCTGCACCACGCGCAAACGACACCTGCTCCACGCCATACAGCGCAACATCGTGCTGGCCGCGGACGATATTGCGACGCAAAGATTCCAGCATCGACGGCAACAAGGTGGTGCCCAAAATCGCGTGGTCCGATTCCAGCGGGTTCTGGACCTTCACGGTCGCGCGACGGGGATCGTCAGCATCTAGCCCCCAGATGTCGAACACATCGTTGGCAATGAACGGCGTTGGCAGGACCTCTAGGTAGCCGTTGTAAGCCAATGCGTGGCCAACAGCGCGGCGACGCAGCTGAGCTGGGGTCAGGCCTCGACCTGCTGGCGCAGTCGGGACAATCGAAGGGATATCTTCCAGCCCCTCAAGGCGCAGGACTTCTTCGACCAATTCAATCTTGACCGTAAGGTCTGGACGCCACGCCGGTGGGGTTACCTGCAAGATGTCCGCACCAGAAACGTCACAACCAACTTCTTCCAGCCGGCGAACCACCGTCTCGCGGGAATAATCCACACCCGCGATGCTGCTTGGGAAATCGACCGGCAGTTCAATCGCGGACGGAGCAGCAATGTCGCCGACCAGCGTGCGTCCTGCATCGATGGTTCCGCCAGCCAGCTGCACCAACAGCGATGCGGCGATGTCAAGGGCAACCTCTACGAGGGTCGGATCCACGCCACGTTCGAAGCGTCGAGACGCTTCGGAGGACAGCTTGTGGCGTCGGCACGTGCGAGCGACCGTAATCGGATCCCAGTTAGCAGCCTCGAAATACACGTCGGTAGTGTCATCGGCGATCTCAGACGTAGAGCCGCCCATGACGCCAGCCAGAGACTGCACACCAGCGTTGTCAGCGATGACCACATCCTCAGCGGACAATGTGCGGGCGACGTGGTCAAGGGTGGTGAGCTTCTCCCCCGTCTCAGCGTTGCGGATCACCAGTGTGCCGTCGATACGCGCGGCATCAAAGGCGTGCATCGGCTGGCCAAGCAGGATCATCACATAGTTGGTGATGTCGGTCGGCAGATTGACGGTGCGCTGCCCGGAGAGCAGCAGCTCGCGCTCCATCCAGAATGGCGTCTTGGCCTTTGGATCGATGCCGGTGACCTTGCGCAGGCCGAAACGGCGGGTCTTGGTTGAAGAATCGATCGAAACTGGCAGTACTTCGCCGTCCACTGGCGGTACGTCGACGGTGATACCGGCGATGCTTGGATCCAACGCAACGTCCGCGTACGTTAAGTCGAATGCCGAGGCCAGCTCGCGGGTCAATCCGCGGGCGGACAGCGCGTAGCCACGGTCTGGAGTGACGTTGACGTCGAAGACGGTGTCATGCAAGCCAAGGACCTCACGAGCATCGGTGCCCGGGGTGCCAGCGGAAGCCGGCAACGTGATGATGCCCTTGGTCTGCTTACCAGCAAGTCCCAGCTCAGCAGCGGAGCAGATCATGCCGTTGGAAATCTTGCCGTAGGTCTCACGAGATGCGATCTTGAAGCCACCTGGCAGTTCTGCGCCAGGCAGGGAGACGACGACGGTGTCACCCTCCTGGAAATTGCGGGCGCCGCACACGATGCCCTGCAGCTCACCGGTGCCGTTGGCGTCACCGACGTTCACCTGGCAGTAGCGAATTGGCTTCTTGAAGCCCTCGAGCTCCTCAATCTGTTCGACGACACCCAGCACCAGCGGGCCGGTGGTCTCTTCGATTGGTGCGTAGCCTTCGGTTTCAAAACCAACGCGCACGTAACCTGCGTCCATATCTTCCGCGGAAACAGACCAATCTGGGTTCTGAGCGCGCAGCAGCGTGGTAACCCAGTTCTGAGACAGCAACATTTCTTTTCTTCTCCTCTTGTGTTCTGGGTTAAGCCTGGACGCCGAATGGCTGGGTGAATCGAACGTCGCCTTCCACCATGTCGCGCATGTCAGTTAGGCCATTGCGGAACTGCAGGGTGCGCTCGAGCCCCATACCGAATGCAAAGCCGGTGTAGACCTCAGGATCGATACCCGCTGCACGCAGCACGTTTGGGTTCACCATGCCGCAGCCGCCCCACTCAATCCAGCCTGCGCCGCCCTTCTTGTTCGGGAACCATACGTCAACCTCAGCGGAAGGCTCAGTGAACGGGAAGTAGTTGGTGCGCATGCGAGTCTTGGTTTCCGGACCGAACAGCACCTTAGCCAGGTGGTCCAGGGTGCCACGCAGGTGCGCCATAGTGAGGCCCTTATCGACGGCCAGGCCTTCAATCTGGTGGAACACTGGCGTGTGCGTCGCATCCAGTTCATCGGTGCGGAACACGCGACCTGGGCAGGCGATGTACACGGGCACATCCCGCGACAACAGCGTACGTACCTGGACCGGCGAGGTATGCGTGCGCAGCACCTGCTTCGAACCTTCAACAGACACATGGAAAGTGTCCTGCAGGGTACGTGCCGGGTGGTCGGGCAGGAAGTTCAGCGCATCGAAGTTGAAATACTCGGCTTCAACTTCTGGACCTTCGGCAATTTCCCACCCCATCCCTACGAAAATATCTGCGATTTTTTCCGAAAGCTGGGTAATGGGATGCATCGCACCTTGGCGACGAGTAGTCGGCACGGTGACGTCGACACGCTCAGCGATAAGCACTTCGGCGTTGCGTTTTTCCTCCAGGACGACCTTGGTCTCGGCAAAGACCTTTTCCACACGCCCACGCGCCATGTTCACGAGGCGGCCTGCATCCTTGCGCTGATCCTTTGGGATCGAACCCAGCGCACGACGGGCCATGGAAATCGGGGCGTCATCTGCGAGATGGGCCTTGCGAGCGTTTGCCAGCTCCTCCAGGTTCTTAGCCTCGGTAAAGGCTTCGATAGCCGCGTCCGCTAAGGCTGTGAGGTTAGCTTCGGTCAACTCGATGTCGCTCACCAGTTACGTCCTTACGTCATTCAAGAGTAAAAGTTCCAACTTCGCTACTATACCCCGCAAGCTACGGACCAACGGGGCTAGCTACCATCCACTTCGCCCGCAACTTCCAACGCGCAGACATCACTACGCGCAACGGTTCCCCATGCGCCTTTTTAGAAACATCAGCAGACCGAAAGCTAATCAAACAATTATTCGACACGGCAAGTCTGGCCGGACACAACAGCCACCATCAAAATTGCAGATAAACTGCGGGAATTTCCCTCGCTACCCTGCACTCCTCAAGCTTTCTGGCACTTTTTGCTACCCCCTCAACGAAACAGTTCGCTCCTAGAAAATAGCTGTATATCACTGCACACAAGCACCCCCGCGACGCATCACAGGGTTACTACTTAGGTACCAATCAGCCCCAAACCTATTGTTTGCCCAGCTGGCCCCCACTTACTGTGAGCTCAGTGTTTGAGGTTGAATGTTCACCACTGACTAAGAGCACTATCTGCCACCCCCTACATCCCATCGAGGTATCGTAATGTTGAAAGCACAAGGGCTCCGCAATCGCGCCACCACTATTGCGATCGCATCGTTTTCCGCAGTGTCCCTGGTCCTGTCTCCGGCGGCAGTTCCAATGGCCACTGCACAGGAAGTCACCGACATCAACCCATCCGAGGTCAAGGTTGTCGACGACCCAGCTGCTAAGCAGGGCACCGTCAACGGCGTTACCATCGACAAGGAAACCGGTGAGGTTGTTGGCCCAGACGCTCTGGACACCGTGAAAGAGCGTTCCGCACAGGAACAGCCAATCATCCCTAACCTGTTTGCAACTGCCCCAACCCTGGATGAACTGCCAAACACCAGCGCTGACACGGGCATCGCTCACATCAACGTCATCGAATCCAAGGGCAAGCTCGTCTGTGAGCTGTCTGGTTCCGACACCAACAAGTCGGCCTACCTGGACCTGAAGATCAAGTTGGCTAAGTCCTTCTTCGATGCTGGTAACGCACTGCTGTCCGCACTGATCAAGGCCGTTCCACTCGCGGGCGACCTGCTCTCCGGACTGCTGCAGAAGTTCGGTTCCCAGACCGTATGGCCTGGAATCGAAAAGCTGGTTCGTGAAGGCGAAGCAAACAAGACTCAGCAATGGGATCTGGTGAAGGCTCAGAACATGGCGATCACCAAGATCGACAACGCTGACGCCCAGATCGATTTGGAGAACGCAGACGTCCGCAAGGAAACCCTTTCCGGATTCCTGAAGTTCGCTGACACCGTATTCGGTACCGGCGCTAAGACCATTGTGAAGCTGTTCAACATCGCCGTTACCATCGCTGGTTTCGTTGGTGTCCCTGGCATCAACGGCCTGAAGCTCAGCGAAGCAGAGCAGAACCAGGTTCTGGACTCCATCACCGGCATCCGCGATTCCTCTGCTGATCTTGCGGAAGCAAACGCCGAAATCGGCCAGACCTGCACCAACCTGCTGACCGGCAAGGAGGCTGCTCCAACCGAAGCACCAACTCCTACCGCTAAGCCAACCTCTGCCCAGCCAACCTCTGCGGCAAAGCCATCCACCGTTCAACCAGCTCCAAGCGAGCCAGCTGTCGCCGGCAAAGACAGCTAAGAAACAGCGCCCCTGGCAAAGTTAATTAGCTCAACCGACAAGGCCACTGGAGATCTATTCTCCGGTGGCCTTGTTTCGTATATAGCCTCACTAGCTTGCTCACTTGGCCTGCCCACGCAGCTTGTGAATTGCTTGTGCAAGCACTTTCTCGTTCTTACAAAAAGCAAAGCGGACCTTGGTGCTCCACTGATCGGGGTGGTCCGTCAAGGCTGACAACGGTATTGCGGCTACCCCGGCCCGTTGTGGCAATTCCTGACAATATCTCACGCCATCCATACCAACGTCGGCGACCACAAAATAGGTACCGGCACTGTCATGAACGTGGTAACCACAAGTGCGTAGACCGTCGGCAAGCAAGTTTCGTTTGCGGTCCAAATCGGCAACCAGCCCCTGCACCCACTCTCGCTCCTGACGTAGAGCGTAAGCGACGGCCGGTTGAAACGGAGTAGCGCCGACGAATGTCATAAACTGCTTCGCCTTAACGACGCCGTCGAGGAGGTCGCGCGAAGCCACCGCCCAACCGGTCTTCCAGCCGGTACAGCTAAAAGTTTTCGCGGCCGAGGATACGGTGATCGTGCGCAGCCACATACCCGGTAAATCCGCGATACGAGTGTGTTGCGCACTTCCGAAGGTCAGCTTCTCATAGACTTCATCGGATAGCACCAAGAGGTCATGTCCCACACACAGTTGGGCAAGTTCTTCCAATGCCTTCCGGGAAAACACCGCTCCCGTGGGATTGTGTGGTGAATTGACAATAATCATGGCCGTTTTCGAGGTCACCGCTGCGGCCACTGCAGCCACATCAACATCCCAAGTATTACCCACTGCCTTCAGCGGAACCGCCACCCGCTTCGCCCCGGCTAGGGCAATCGCAGCTGCGTAGGCGTCGTAATATGGCTCGAGCACGATAACTTCCGCACCTGGCTCCACATGGCCCAATATCGATGCGGTCAAGGCCTCAGTCGCGCCCACTGTGACGAGCACATTATCCGGCGAGACCACCCGATCAATCGCCACTGCTTCGCGTAATTCCGGCAGTCCCAGGATCGGTGAATACTGATTATTTCCCCTTGCTATTTCTTCCTGCGCGATCCGCAGCATTGCCGCCGGACCGTCCGAATCAGGAAAGCCTTGGCCTAAATTGATTGCATCGTATTTGGCTGCTTCGGCTGACATCGTGGCGAAGATCGTTTCGCCGAATTCATTAAGTCGCGCTACTGTCATCGGTTTTGTGTTTTCGAAGATTCGTACATACAAATGGATGCCGCGGTAGCCAAGTTCAAGGATTCGGCCCGACCACGCAGGGGGATCCGAATCGACACATCGGCTTTTTCCAACAATTCTTTGGGCAGGCCGTGGGCTTCATTACCGAACAGCCACGCAGTTGGCTGGGCCAGGATGTCATCAGCTTCATCCAAGCTGGCCTGCCCCTCAGGTGACGTCGCAATGATCTGCAGATCACGCGCCTTTAGAGAATCAACAACTGCTTGGAAGCTCGTTTCTCGCACAACCGGGATATGAAAAATCGAGCCAGCAGATGCTCGGATTGATTTCGGCCCTTGGGGGTCAACCGTTTCACCAGCAAAAATTACTGCGTCTGCCCCTACCGCATCAGCAACTCGGATCAAGGTTCCTGCGTTTCCGGGCTCCGCAGTTTCCACCGCGACCATAACCAACCGTGGTTTGGCTCGCATCACATCACGAAGCGGCCACAGCACCGGCCTGCACACCGCGAAGATGCCGGTAGTGGTGACAGTATCGGATAGGGACTTGGCCGCTTTATCAGTAATCGGGTGTACATAAACATTCATGTGCCCAGCGGCGGAAAGCAGTTCTGCAAATCGCTCCGACGCGCGTTCCGTCACAAAAACATCCTGCGCTGCGCCCGTCGTCACGGCTGCTTCTACGGAATTTTCTCCCTCTGCGAGGAACAAGTCTGCCTTTTTTCGCCCTGCAGTCTTTAGGAGCTTCGCCGCGTTTACAACCCGTGGGGTGCGTTCGGTGAAGGCCTCGGAAAAATCAAGATCCATGCATCTAAGAGTACCTGGTGTACCTGCCTCGATAGTTTTGGGCTGCTATTTCATCCCTCTGCTGAAGTCCGGGCTCACCTGCTTTTAGGCAGACTAGATTTGCAACTTCGTAGGGGTACATCACTGCGGGCATCATTCACTTTCCAGGCACGGATATAGCGAAAAATTCACACTGCATTCGCCAGCCGCAACCAAGCCAACCTTAATGATGAATAATATTTTTTCATTGAATTCCAAGCCAAATGTTGCCCAATTGCAATGCTCATGCTTATATTTTTTACGGTCCAGTTGATGTAAATGAACGTCAACTGTCAGGTAAAGCCCATATTTCTGAGAGGTCACCTCATAATGCGCAACAATTCCACTGTGCGTCCATCTGTGGCAACTATTGCAATTGCATCGCTTTCCGCAGTTTCATTGACGCTATCTCCTATTACGGTTCCTCAAGCTCAAGCTCAAGCTCAGCAAACCAGCACGGCAACCCCGACTGCCGAAGTGCAGGTGAGCAAGGACCCAGACAATAACGAAGCTACGATTAACGGCACTGTCATCGACACCGAAACCGGCGAAATTAAGAGCCCTGATGCGCTCAGCAATGCGATTACTCCTTCAATCACCACATACGCCACCGAGTCCGGGCTTACGCTAGCCGATCTCCCACAAACGACCGCAGATACTGGTACCGCCCACCTTCAAGTAGTTGAAGATGCTCAAGGCAACTTGGTGTGCGAAATTTCCGAGCTAAATGCCGATAGCGATGCCTACCTTGACCTCAAGCTGAACCTCGCCCGAGCATTTTTCGATGCCGGAAAGAAGCTCCTTTCCACTCTTATCAAGGCAGTCCCGATTGTCGGCGACATCCTTCAGGGCTTGATTGATAAGTTTGGCACGACGGTAGTTTGGAACGGAATTGAAAAGCTCGTCCGCGACGGCGAATCCGGTAAGACCGAGCAATGGACCCTTACCAAGGCCCAGAACATGGCTATCACCAGCATCGACAACGCAGACGCTGACGTGGATATGACAAATGAGGAAACCCGCAAGGAAACTCTGTCTGGTTTCCTGAAGTTTGCTGATTCGGTTTTCGGTAAGGGCACCGAAACGATCGTCAAACTGTTCAATATCGCCGTCACAATCGCCGGGTTTGCCGGTGCTCCGGGCGTAAGCGGCCTGAAGCTCTCCGACGAGCAGCAAAAAGAAGTTATCGATTCGATGACTGGTATCCGCGATGCCTCGGCGAACCTGGCCGAAGCAAACGCCGAAATCGGACAAACCTGCACCAACCTGCTGTTGGCAAAGCCAATTCCAACCCCAACCCCAACGAGCACCCCAACTGCAACGCCTACTTCGGCTGCCACCAGCGCCCCAAGTGCTACCACGACGCCGTCAGCAACGGCTACCTCAACCGGCGCCCCAACTAGCGAGCCACAGCCATCGACGGCTACCACCGCTGCAACCACTACCGCCACCGCTAGCCCGACGACAGCGTCGACAAGCACCGCTCAGCCAACGACCACTCCGGCTGATACCACTGCAGTAACCACGACCACCTCCGCAACGGCCGCAACCCCCGTCGTTGTCGTCATTGACGGAAACGACGGACGAGATGGCCGAGACGGCCGAGATGGTCGCGACGGCCGAGATGGCCGAGACGGCGTAGACGGTAAAGACGGTCGCGACGGCCGAGACGGTAAAGACGGCAAGGACGGCATCAACGGAAAAGACGGCCGGGACGGTCGCGACGGTAAAGACGTCGACGAACGCAAGCTCAACAAACTCATCACGTTGACATCCGTGTTCTCAGCGCTGTTTGGCGCTGGTTTCGTGGCCGCTGCCTTGGGCTACGTAGATTACCTATACGTCCGTGGCTTCCTTCCTAAGGGAAGCATCCCTTGGCGCTGGCACATGTAACACAGTGATACTGCGCTAGTAAGCAAAGGCGCCTGAGCACTCGAACTGCTCAGGCGCCTTCTCCTTTGATCTGCTGCTCCCCCACGCGCGTAGAACGGGCTATCGTAGCGGCACTCGGCGACGCATTAGCCAGCACATCTTATCCGGCCCCGTGCCCGTCGTCGCGGCTGCCAAGACGGGTCTTCGTCCCCTACAGACCTTGCTGCGCCGCAGAATTGATTACGCTGCGTTGTTCCAGGTAACAGATCAGCTGGTTGAAACCATGACTAGGGATAAGACAGTTTAGCGCTGCAGGGGCACACCGCGAGAGTCGCGAGCCATGCTGCCGCTGCCCAACAGGATCATGATGAATTCAACAATGACCCACACTTCCAACACACAGAGTACGACTAAGCCTACGATAATTATCGCGGTAGCCCAGCCCAACAGGCACATTACTAACTGGATAATGCCTTTTGTGGTGTAACCCAGGTAGAAGTTGTGGATCCCGAATCCGCCAAGGAAGAAAGCAAGCAAAGCTGCTGCGATCATTGACTTTTGGGTCCCCATCGGCGCTGCCGCGTAAGGCTGGTACCCCGGCGCCACTACGGCTGGTTGTTGCAACTGCTGTGCTTGCTGCTGCCAAGGCGATGCCGGCGCAGTGGCTGGCTGTGGCGGGGTGCTAGTAGGGAGACCGTCTTTGTCGTATGCACCAAATGGATTGTGCGGAGCAGTCATGCCTTATGACTCCATTTCAATTTAAGTGTCCGGAAATTTTCCAGACCTCACAGTAGCTCACCGTGAACGGGTTGGCATGGCAAAACAAAAATCCGCACCCTTGATAGGGCACGGATTTGAGCGTAACGAGCTTAAAAGCTTAGGCAGCCTTCGGAGCGTTGACGTCCTCTGGCAGTGCAGCCTTGGCAGCATCGCAGATTGCGGAGAATGCTGCGAAGTCGTTGACAGCCAGCTCGGCAAGGATCTTGCGGTCGACGTTGATGTCGGCCAGACGCAGACCCTGGATGAGGCGGTTGTAGGTGATGTCGTTCATGCGAGCAGCCGCGTTGATACGGGTGATCCACAGACGACGGAACTCAGAATTGCGCTTACGACGGTCGCGGTAAGCGTAGGTCATGGAGTGGAGCCACTGCTCCTTAGCCTTGCGGTACAGGCGGGAACGCTGGCCGCGGTAGCCTTTGGCGGACTTCAGGATTTCGCGACGCTTCTTCTTGGCGTTTACTGAACGCTTAACACGTGCCACAGTATTACTTCCTTAACTGATCTTTAAATCTTGTTGGTGTGAATAGGCTGGGCAGGATTAAGCCAGGCCGAGCAGGCGCTTGATGCGCTTGGTGTCATCGCCAGACACGTCAGCAGTGCCCTTCAGACGACGGGTGCGGGTGGAAGGCTTACCTTCGAGCAGGTGGCGGCGGTTAGCCTTTTCGCGACGCAGCTTGCCGGAACCGGTGACCTTCACGCGCTTTGCAGTGCCCTTGTGGGTCTTGTTCTTCATTTTTTGTCCTTAGAAAGTTAGGTTACTTCTTGCCCTTGCGAACAGGACCGATGATCATCGTCATGTTGCGTCCGTCTTGCTTCGCCTTGGTCTCTACGGTGCCGTACTCGGCAACATCTTCGGCCAGGCGCTCCAAGAGCCGGAATCCGAGCTCCGGACGGGATTGCTCACGTCCACGGAACATGATGGTCACTTTGACCTTGGATCCCTTTTCTAGGAATCGGATCACATTACCCTTCTTCGTCTCATAATCGTGATCATCGATCTTGGGACGAAGTTTCTGCTCCTTGACCACAGTCTGCTGCTGGTTCTTACGAGCTTCACGGGCCTTCTGGTCCTGCTCGTATTTGAACTTGCCGAAGTCCATGATCTTTACAACTGGTGGCTTAGCATTCGGCGCAACCTCGACCAAGTCAAGATCTGCGTCATACGCGAGCTTGCGCGCATCTTCGATGCGAACAACGCCCACCTGTTCTCCGTTTGGACCTACAAGACGTACCTCGGGAACCCGGATACGCTCGTTGATTCGAGCTTCAGCGCTGATGTGTACTCCTCAATTCGCAGTAAATAATGTGAGTACCGCGGACTCCAAGAAGACTTCCCCCAAATAATTGCGTAAACCCACGACAAAAACCCGCTTAACCTTTGCAGGAAAAGCGGGAGATCCGATTAAGCTTACGCTTTGACCATTATCCTGCCCTGTTACGGGGCGGCTTCTGGTGGGAGGGACCTCCACTTGCAGCCGATGCACGAGCAAGTATTCGCACACTGGCGGTAGCCCCGAAAGACTAACACACCCGATCGGTAACAATCAAATCTCGAACCCGGCGGGTTTCTACCCAGCGTAATAGGCTTCGGACTATGAATGCCAACAACGAACACCGTGTTGCGCTGCAACGTATTGCATCACGGCTCAATACTGCTGAACAAGCACTTCGCGACGTTCGCACGCTTCTGACGGACATCTACGAGTCAGAAGTTATGGAATCGCGGCCCGTTCCCCAACCACAGCCTGCTCCGAAACCTGTTGTCGCTCCCCCGGTTACGGTCACTCCAGCCCCTCCAAAGTTTCCGCGCCCAATGGTTACAGCCGCAAAAGCCGAGCCGTGGTGGAAGGATGAATCTGCTGTCATCAAAGCCGTTGCAGTGGGTGGTGTTCTTATCACCCTGGCAGGCATCGCGCTGCTAGTAGCATTGGCGATTCAACACGGCATACTAGGTCCGATCGGCCGCGTCGTTGGTGCGTGGTTGCTCACGGCGATCTTCGCCGCCGGAGCCTTCTTCGTCCATAGCAAGGGATGGTCCCGCGCGGGGCGCAATGCACTAGCGATCACTTCGCTAGTGGGCAGCCAGATTACCGCGTTTCCTACTGCGTCATTGCTCCATTGGAATATAACCGCAGTCTCCTTAATAGTGATGACATTAGCTGCGATCTTCGCTGGTGTTGGACGCACGTGGCGAGATCAACCCTTGCTCATCATTGTCAGCGTTGTTTCGTGTCTCATCTTGGTTCCGGAATGGTTGGCAGACCCTGATAAAACTGTCCCGCCAACAATGCCGTTTGTGTTGTTGCTAGTTGCATCAATGGGGTTGGGGATGGCCTCGGCACGCGTGTGGGCGTCCATTGCCGTACTGGTGACGTTCCTGCTATCAAGCGGGGTGCCTAAGGATATCCAGCGTACGATCGTTAACGATCCGCCACTGACAGCCGCATTCATTGCCACCATATTCTTCTCCATCCCCCTGCTAGATAAGTCCGTTAGCGACCGCAAGGTTCAGCGCTGGGCTGGAATCGTTACGCCCCTCGCAACGCTTGGGATCGGCTTACTTGTCCGAGAAAAACCGTATGCTTCCCTGATCGTGTTAGCGCTGGTTCTCACTTTTCTCGTTGCTGGTTACATTCTTAAAGAACGCGCGATCGTGGCCGTTATGCTGTGCGCCTTCCCAATTACGTACCTGGCACACTGGCAGGTCTCGCCAGCATTCGGCAGTGATGCCTTGTTTATCCGCCCACTTTTCGTAGTTCTCTTTTTCCTTATTGCCGCAGGTGTGGCTTGGTGGCTGGCTGATCACAACACCTTTACTGCGTGGCCGTGGGTATTCTGGCTCGTCTCAGCTGCCATTATTACGTGGGAGCTCGGCCGCAGCGTTCTGGCCAAATCGCCATTGTGGCTAACCGACGTTCACGCGGCGGTACAAGCCCTGGCGATCGCAGTGTTCCTCGTGGTTATCTACCTTCGTCGACAAGCGCTGGCTGGCTTTGGTGGTGAGGCTCGAGCCCTGTTCGGAATCGGCGGGCTGCACCTATCAGCGCTGGTGATCGTCACACTGACCACGTTCTTGTTGGAAAAGGCAGGCGGCAACGAAGGAATGTGGCTGGGCTACCTCATCGGGCACGCGCTGGTGTCGATTAGCTGGATGCTCATTGCCGCCTACATCCTCGTATGGTCGAAGTCGCTCAGTGATTCGGCCTCGCTCAAGGTCGGCCTAATCATGGCGCTGGCGGCCACGGTGAAGCTGGTGTTCTTTGACCTTGGCACGCTGGAGGGCGTGCCACGAGTCATCGCGTTCCTTATCTCCGGTATCGCCCTGCTGACGATTGCTTCTCTGCGGTCTAGGCGAGCACGTCCTTAAGGAAACTGCCCGTGTGGGAGCCTTTCACGCGGGCAACTTCTTCTGGCGTACCTTGTGCGACAACTTGACCACCGCCCGAGCCGCCTTCCGGCCCCATGTCAATGATCCAGTCGGCAGCCTTGATCACATCCAGGTTGTGCTCGATAACGATGACCGAGTTACCCTTGTCCACCAGTCCCTGGATTACCAACATGAGCTTTCGGATGTCCTCGAAATGCAGGCCGGTAGTCGGCTCGTCGAGAATATAGACGGTGCGTCCGTTTGAGCGCTTCTGCAGCTCGGATGCGAGCTTCACACGCTGGGCCTCGCCACCCGAGAGCGTGGTGGCGGATTGTCCTAGCCGGACGTAGCCCAGCCCGACGTCGACAAGCGTGTTGAGGTAACGGTGAATCGACGTGATTGGCTCAAAGAACTCGGCGGCCTCGGTGATGGACATATTCAGCACTTCAGCGATGTTCTTGCCCTTGTAGTGCACCTCGAGGGTTTCTCGGTTATAGCGAGCGCCTTCACACACCTCGCACGGGACATAGACATCCGGCAGGAAGTTCATTTCAATCTTGATCGTGCCGTCACCGCGGCACGCCTCACAGCGGCCACCCTTGGTATTAAATGAGAAACGACCCGCCTTGTAGCCGCGCACCTTGGCTTCGGTAGTTTCGGCAAAGAGATTACGGATCTTGTCAAACACACCTGTGTAGGTGGCGGGGTTCGACCGCGGCGTACGTCCGATCGGGCTTTGGTCGACCTGAACCAGCTTGTCCAGGTGTTCCAGGCCCTCAACCCGCTTGACGTGACCTGGCACCTGGCGAGCCCCGTTAAGCTCGTTAGCCAGTACCTTCGCCAGGATACGGTTGATCAGGGTGGACTTGCCAGAGCCAGACACGCCGGTAATCGCAGTGAGCACGCCGAGTGGAATGTCGACGTCAATGCCGCGCAGATTGTTTTCCTTCGCGCCCACGATTCGCAGCTGACGCTCCGGATCGATCGGGCGACGTTGCTCTGGCACCCCCAGCGCACGACGGCCAGACAAGTAGGCGCCGGTCAGAGACTCCTCGCAGTCCAGAATGCCCGAGGGCTCGCCCTGATACACCACATGGCCACCAAATTCACCGGCCCGCGGGCCAATATCAACAAGCCAGTCGGCCTTTTTGATGGTGTCTTCGTCATGTTCCACCACGATCAACGTGTTGCCGATGTCGCGCAGGCGCTCCAAAGTAGCGATCAATCGGTGGTTGTCTCGCTGGTGCAAGCCGATCGACGGCTCGTCCAGCACGTACAGCACACCTGCCAGGCCAGAACCAATCTGGGTGGCCAGGCGGATACGCTGTGCTTCACCACCAGACAAGGTGCCCGCAGGGCGAGACAACGTCAGGTACTCCAGACCGACATCGAGCAGGAATTGCAGGCGAGCGTTGATTTCCTTGAGCACCGCGCCCGCGATCATTGCGTCGCGTTGATTCAATTGCAGCGAGGTCAAGAACTCGCGGGCCTCAATAATGGACAGGTCGCACAGCCCTGCGATCGACTTCTCACCGTGCGCTTCAGAAGCAATGCGCACCGAAAGGATCTCTGGCTTCAGACGCGCGCCACCACAGGCAGGACATGGCACATCGCGCATGTAGGACAGGTAGCGATCCTTCGACCAAGAGCTTTCCGTTTCCTCTGATTTACGATGCAGAAACGGCACCACGCCTTCAAACGGTGCCGACCAATTTCGTACCCGGCCGTAGCGGTTTTTGTAGCGAACGGACACCACATCCTTGGAACCGTGCAGCACTTTCTTCTTTTGTGCTGCCGTCAGCGACGAATATGGCGTTTCGGGATCCACCCCTAAGGTTTCCGCGAAGCCAGTCAGCAGTTTCTCAAAATAGGAGCTATTGGGGCTGGAATTCCACGGCTGCACCGCTTTAAGTAGCGGAGCATCCGGGTCCGGGATGATGAGATCAACGTCAACTTCTAATTTCGTCCCCAGGCCATCACAGGTGGGGCAGGCGCCATAAGGCGAGTTGAAGGAGAAGGCGCGTGGCTCAAGCTCATCGACCGTCAGTAGGTGCCCATTGGGGCAGGCCATCTTTTCCGAGAAACGGCGGATACGATTCGGGTCGTCTGCCGCTAACGTCACGAAGTCAAAGGCCACCACACCGTCGGCAAGTTTGAGCGCGGTTTCCACGGAATCCGTAAGACGCTGGCGTTGAGAGGCCTTGACTTGGAGCCGATCAATCACAACGTCAATGTCGTGCTTGATTTGCTTTTCTAGCTTGGGTGGATCCGTGAGTTGATAAACTTCACCGTCGACCTGGACGCGAGAGTAACCTTGCGCCGCCAGATCGGAAAATAAGTCGACGAACTCGCCTTTTCGAGTGCGCACCACCGGGGCTAACACCTGAAACTTCAACCCCTCCTCCATAGCCAGCACTTGGTCCACAATCTGTTGCGGCGTTTGACGTTCGATCGGGGCGTCACACTCCGGGCAATGGGCGGTGCCCGCACGAGCATAAAGCAGACGAAGATAGTCGTAGACTTCGGTAATCGTACCTACGGTCGAACGAGGATTGCGGTTAGTGGACTTCTGATCGATGGACACAGCCGGAGACAGGCCATCGATAAAATCCACATCCGGTTTGTCCATTTGCCCCAAAAACATGCGGGCGTAGGACGAAAGCGATTCCACGTATCGGCGCTGACCTTCCGCAAAAATCGTGTCAAAGGCCAGCGAGGACTTGCCCGAACCCGACAGCCCGGTAAACACGATCATCTTGTCGCGGGGCAGGTCGATGTCCACCCCCTTCAAGTTATGCTCTCGCGCACCTCGAACAATTAGGCGATCAGCCACGACGGTTACCCTTCACCAGAAAATAATGACAGCTACAACTACAGTACCCTTGTTGACTATGACGCTAATTCTTGACCAGGTTTCCGTGTCCGAAATGGACAACAATTGCTACCTCCTGATCTCCGGCTCCCAAGCACTGCTTATCGACGCCGCCGCCGAGGCCGACAACCTGCTGGCGTTGGCACAAAAGCATGGCGTAAACATCACCCATGTGCTGACCACCCACCGCCATAGCGATCACGTTCGTGCCCTCAACGAGGTACTCAAAGCGACCTCAGCGGTACACATAGCTTCCTACCTTGACGCCCCGGCATTGCCGGCCCCGGTAGATATTTCCCTCGAACACGGTGATACGTTCACCTTTGGCGAACACGAATTTAGCGCCATCATCCTGCGCGGGCACACGCCGGGCGGGCTCGCATTCGCTGCTGAAATTGACGGCGAAACCCACCTCTTTGTCGGGGACTCCTTATTCCCAGGCGGAATCGGGAAAACCTCCAACGAAACCGAGTTCAGCCGACTGTACCGAGATGTGGTTGAGCGACTGTTCGAGGTATTCCCCGACGAGACAATCGTCCACCCCGGGCACGGTGCCGCAACCACCCTCGGCGCCGAACGACCACACCTCGATGAATGGTGCGAGCGCGGCTGGTAACCCGTAGCAAAGTTGTTACTTTAGTGCGAAATGACCGGTCAGCGCGTTATTTAGCTTCGTCGTTGTCGTACTGAAACGCTCTGGCGTCGAAAAGCTGTGCCCCCGCCCCATCCAAAATGGCTACGATGGGGTGCACATTGGCAATTACGATGAAGGAGCTAGAAAAGATGATCCGCAAACTCGCACGTCCAATGCTCGCATCCGTTTTCGTGGCCTCGGGCGCTGACATGCTCAAGAACACCGAAGACCACCGCCAGGGCACTGAAGAACTGCTCACCAAGGTGCGCGCGCTCGTACCAAACCAGTACCGTTCTTACGTACCAAATGATGCAGACACCGTCACCCGAGCACTCGGCGGCTCCCAGGCAGCGTCCGCCGCGCTGCTGGCGCTGGGCAAATCTCCTCGCCTTACCTCTGCCACGCTGGCTGCACTGACGATCCCAACCATGCTGTCTCGTTATGCATTCTGGGAAACCCAGGATCCTAAGGAGAAGGCAGAGCGTCGCAACGGCCTGCTCACCAACACCGCTCTTCTCGGTGGCCTGATGATTGCCGCTGCAGATACCCAGGGCAAGCCAGGCCTCGCATGGCGTGCCCAGCACGCTGGCAAGCAGATCCAAAAGCAGCTGCCCACCAAGACCGAGCAGGAAAAGTTCGCCGATAACGCCAAGGGCTTCTTCGACGATGCTTCCGCGAAGGTTTCCGAGTATGTTGATGCGGCTTCTTCCTACATCGACGACAACAAGGACGATTGGCTAGCTCGCGCTCAAAAGAACTCTGACGTGGCAAAGTCAAAGTTTGTCAAGGCTGCCGCAGCTGCCCAGGAACGTGCAGCCGAGTACCAGGCAACCGCTGCTGAATCCGCTGGCAAGTACCAGAAGAAGGCTCTGAAGGCCGCAGACAAGTACCAGAAGCGTGCCGATAAGGCCACCTCTAAGGCACAAAAGAAGCTGAAGAAGTACGACATCTAAGAATTCTTCACACCTGCTGCCCGAAACTCGTCGTCGTGGCGGGCTTTCGCCTATCCTGGACTGCTATGACTGACCCCGCCGAGATCTCCGCCGAACAGGCCTACGTTGACGGTCTGTTTGCTCGCATCGACCAGGAAGTAACGCGCTCCACCGAGCGCTTGAACAAGGTGATGCGTGAAATTGACCTCGCTAACCCGGACGCCCTCGTCGAACGCGAAACTGCGTACCACGAGCTCAACGCGAAACTAGACAAGCTCAACATCGCGCAGATCGGGCTGGTCTTTGGCCGAATCGATATCGAGGTTCCGAAGGAGCAGATCGAAAACCCAGTCCCAGGCAAGCCCAACGAAGATCGCCGCTACATCGGACGCATGGGTCTCGATGCCAAAGAAGACAACTACCGCACGCTCCTCCTCGACTGGCGCGCACCGCAGGCACGCCCTTTTTATCTGGCCACCACCGCCTCTCCCGAAGGGGTGAGCCACCGCCGCCACATCCGCACCAAGGGACGCACCGTTGTTGGGCTTGACGACGAAGCGCTCAGCTCCGACCACGAAGACGGACGAGGCATCGCCTCGGAAACTGCTCTGGTGCGCGCGCTCAACGCGGCACGCGGCAGCCACATGAACTCCATCGTGGAAACCATCCAACGAGAACAAGATGCCATTATCCGCGACGAGACCCGCGGCATCATGGTCGTCGAAGGCGGCCCGGGGACTGGCAAGACAGCCGTAGCCCTGCATCGAATTGCCTACTTGCTCTACACCTGGCGCGAACAGCTCGCCAAAACCGGCGTGCTCATTATCGGCCCCAACGAGGTGTTTCTGGAATACATTTCACACGTCTTACCCGAACTTGGAGAAACCGGCGTGGTGCTCTCCACCGTCGGCCAAATGTATCCGGGTATGACACCGACCCGGGTGGATTCCCGACTTGCCCAGGAAATCAAGGGCTCCGAAGAAATGGTCTACATTTTGGGGCAAGCAGTGCGCTCCTACCAGCAAGTACCCCAAGAGACTATTGCGTTCCGCTTCGGCAGCCTAACGGTTGAAATCACTGCCCCAATGGTCAAGTCCGCCCGAACTAAAGCACGCCGATCCCGCCGCGCGCACAATGATGCCCGTGCCATCTTTGCCGACCGTCTCCTCGAGCTCGCCGCCGAACAACTACGAGACCTCATCGGTGCCGACCCGCTCGGCGGCGCCAACCTGTTAGGCGCAGGCGATGTCGCCGAGCTTCACGACGAACTCGCCGAGGACCCCGGGATGCAAGCCGTTATCGAAGAACTTTGGCCGAAACTCACCCCCGAACAGGTTTTGCGAGATCTCTTTGCCGACCCCAGCGTCGCAGCCGCAGAATACGATGACGATACCCAAAACGCCCTCCGCTGCCCCACCGACGGATTCAGCCCCGCGGACGCCGCGCTGCTCGACGAGCTAGCCCACCTCATCGGGTTGCCAGACGAACAAGCCGAAGACGAGGAAAACTGGCGTCAGCTCGTAGAGGAAGCCCAAGATGCTCTCGACATCCTTACCGGTTCTGCTGTCCAGGACCTCGACGACGGTTTCGATGCCGAAGTACTCATGGCCCACGACGTCATCGATGCGGAAACGTTGGCGCGTCGCCAAGAAGTGAAAGATCAGCGAACCACCGCGGAACGCGCCCGCGCAGACCATCAATGGGCCTACGGGCATGTCATCATCGACGAAGCCCAGGAGCTCACTCCTATGGAATGGCGCATGGTCCTTAGGCGTTGCCCATCTAAATGGATGACCGTTGTCGGGGATATTGCGCAAACCAGCTCGCCCGCAGGCGTGGATGCCTGGGAAGATGTGTTGGGCAGCCGGTTTACTCGGCACGAACTTACCGTGAACTACCGGACTCCGGCCGAGGTGATGGAATACGCCAATGAGATTTTGGCCGAGATCGCGCCGTCGCAAAGCCGTGCGCGCGCAATTCGCAGCACCGGTAAGCCGGTTACTTACCTAGAAAGCGCAAACGCCGCCCAATTCCCGCACGCGCGCGTGATCAGGAAGGACGACGTTGCTTCAATTAAGGGGCTAGAGTTCGACCATGTCGTACTGGTAGCCCCGCAAGAGTTCGAGCAGCTGCAGGACCTATATGTAGCAGCTACTCGAGCGACTCAGACGCTTACGGTGGTAAACGACCTTAAGCAGTGACCGTGTGGACGATCATGACGTCGCAGTTGGACTGACGTGCGACGTCTGCAGGCACGGAGCCCAGCAGGCGACCGGTCAGGGAGTTGATGCCACGGTTGCCCACGACCAGCAGGTCAGCATCGTTCTCGGTGACGATTGCCATGAGGGCCTCAACTGGGGTGCCTGGCTTAATAGCGGTTTCGATCTTGGTTGCGCCGACCTTCTCAGCCTCAACCTTTGCCTTCTCCAGGTTCTGCTGTGCTGGGTCGTCGCCCAGAACGGTGACGGAATCCTGACGCAGGGTCTTGTTCGCGTCTTCCTTCGTCTCGTAGTAGGCGCAGCCGATGATCAGGGTGGCGTCAAAAGCAGACGCGATAGCTGCAGCGCGCTCGACAGCAAGCATGGAGGACTTGGAGCCATCGGTGCCGACGACGATCTTGGTGTAGTTGCTCATGTACAAACCTCTTCTTCCAGGGACGAAGTTTAGTGATTCTAGAGACGCAGTAGGTCTCTCGGTCCACTTATCAAGGATAGTCCACATTTTTGCCCACTCTTGCCAGCTGGGGTGTGATTTGCAACAGCTTTCTCAGTGGGAAACTTAATTATTATTTTTAGATGCCCGCGTCGTTCAAACCTCGCAGCTCCTTTTTCAGCTCGTAAATTTCGTCCCGCAGCCGTCCGGCCAGCTCGAACTTCAGATCTCGGGCGGCTTCCTTCATCTGCGCGCTAAGGTCATCGATGAGTTTCTTGATTTCGGCTTGTGCCATCGTCGACGTGTCCCGCTTTTCGACGACCACCGCCGCGTCGCCTTCCTCCTCGACCATTTCGAGGATGTCGGCGATCTTCTTGCGCAGTGGCTGCGGGTCAATGCCATGTTCTTTGTTGTACGCGATTTGTTTTTCGCGGCGGCGCTCAGTTTCCTCTATAGCGTGCTGCATAGAGTCAGTGATCCGGTCGGCATACATATGTACCTCACCAGAGACGTTACGCGCCGCACGGCCAATCGTCTGGATAAGGGACGTGGTGGACCTGAGGAAGCCTTCTTTGTCCGCGTCCAGGATCGCTACCAGGGAGACTTCCGGCAGGTCCAGGCCCTCGCGGAGCAAGTTAATACCAACCAACACGTCGTATTCGCCGAGTCGCAGCTGGCGTAGCAACTCGACGCGCTGCAGCGTATCGATATCCGAGTGCAGGTAACGGACCTTCACGCCATTTTCTAGCAGGTAGTCCGTGAGGTCCTCTGCCATCTTCTTGGTCAGCGTGGTGACCAGTACCCGCTCCTGCTTCTCCGTACGCAAACGGATCTCATGGATCAGGTCGTCGATTTGCCCCTCGGTAGGTTTGACCACGATCTTCGGATCCACCAGGCCAGTCGGGCGAATGACCTGCTCCACGAACTCGCCACCAGCGGCTGCCATCTCGTAGTTGCCTGGGGTCGCAGACATGTACACGCACTGCCCCTTACGGGCATCGAATTCTTCCCACGTCAGCGGGCGGTTATCCAACGCGCTTGGCAGACGGAAACCGAACTCAACTAGGTTGCGCTTACGGCTCGCGTCTCCCTCGTACATGCCACCGATCTGTGGCACCGTCACGTGAGACTCATCAATGATGGTGAGGAAGTCTTCCGGGAAGTAATCGATCAACGTGGCAGGGGCAGAGCCGGCCGGGCGGCCGTCGATATGCCGCGAATAGTTCTCGATGCCGGATGTGAAGCCGACTTGCTCAATCATCTCGAGGTCGTACTCCGTGCGCATGCGCAGACGCTGCGCCTCCAGCAGCTTCCCGCGGTTTTCAAAGTCCTGCAGGCACTCGGCCAGCTCTTCCTTGATCGCCTTAACCGCACGCTCCATTCGCTCCGGGCCCGCCACGTAGTGAGTGGCCGGAAAAATACGTAGCTCCTCTACCTGCCGAATCACGTCGCCGGTCAACGGGTGAATGTAATACAGGGCGTCGATCTCGTCGCCGAAGAACTCCACCCGTACGGCCAGCTCTTCATAGGCCGGAATAATGTCCACCGTGTCACCCTTCACGCGGAACGTACCTCGCGTGAACGCGACGTCATTGCGCGCATACTGGATATCCACGAGCAAGCGCAGGAACTTATCCCGCTCGATCTCCTCTCCTACCTGCAGCATCACCGAGCGATCCAAGTAAGACTGTGGGGTGCCGAGGCCGTAAATACAGGAAACAGAACTAACGACGACCACGTCCCGACGGCTCAGCAGCGCCGACGTGGCCGAGTGCCGTAGCCTCTCGACGTCTTCGTTAATGGACGAATCCTTCTCGATGTACGTATCCGACTGCGCGATGTACGCCTCCGGCTGGTAGTAGTCGTAGTAACTCACGAAGTACTCGACCGCGTTGTTTGGCAGGAGCTGGCGGAGCTCGTTCGCGAGCTGCGCCGCGAGCGTTTTGTTCGGTGCCATCACCAGAGTCGGACGCTGCACCTGCTCAATGAGCCACGCGGCCGTCGCCGACTTACCCGTACCCGTCGCACCCAACAGGACAACATCGCGCTCACCGCGATTCAGGCGCTCCGTCAACTCCTTGATCGCAGCCGGCTGGTCACCCGCCGGCTCAAACTCAGATATAACCTCAAACCTAGCGTTGCTACGTTCAATGTCCTCCGGCCGATGCTCCGAATGCGGGATCAAGGGTTGTTCTGCAGGAAATGCCATGTCTCTACCCTACCGTCTGTGGATAACTCGACTTATCCACAAGTTCGCCGCTTCTCGACGCCTGACTTCTCAAGGAACCGGCTAGCTTAAGCCCCATGACTTCCGCTTTCACCGCCTTCGCCGCCGCGCATGCCCCGGGCATGAGCGTGCTTTCGGACTGCGCGCGCCTTGCCCGCAGCCTAGGCGTAACCCAACTCGCTGCCCAAACCGGCGTAAAAGAAAGCACCGTCACCAGCTTCGTCGCTGCCTACAAAGCGCTGACAACCCACGCCACCATCGCCTCTAAATTAGGCATTCCAGTTGACACCCTCATCCTGGTCGCCCACTGGGCAAAACGAGTAAACAATGAACACGTGCCCGTACTACTCAAAGCAGTGCACGGAGTAAGCCACGCCGAGGCCGAAGACCACCTACGAGCCGCTGCTCGCGAATTACTGAAAGGGGCCGCACGGCGCCCGCCCCGTAGCACGGTGGCCGTCGCAAAGCGGCCAGACTTCTGGGGACGCAGACGCATCACTTTTCATCTCACCGACGCCGAGCTGGCAGATCTGAACGAAAACTCTCGGGAGTTCATCGCCCGCGCACGAAAACAGGACCCGACGCTCAACCGAGCTCAAGCGCTGCATCTTTGGCTCACCCAGCAACTAACCCAGCCGACCCAAAACGGGAAAAAGACTTACAAGCCAGTACTTCTCGTCCCCGCCGACCCGCGCCTCATCTGGGAACGCGGCTACCTCGTCACTGCCGACGGCGCCCGCGTCGAACCGCATGAACTACTCAAAGCCGAACTCGACGGCACCGGATGGGCCCTACAAACCGCACTCGACGCCGACGGTATCGTACGCCCAGTGACAGTTGCAGCCATACAGGACACCCGATACTCCTCCGGCATCCACCGCATGATCGCCCAACTGGAAACTCTGATCTGCAGCTGGCCCGGCTGCCATCACACCGCCGGAAACTGCCAAGCCCACCACATACAGGCATTTCACGACGGAGGCGAAACCTCCTGGGACAACCTCACCCCGCTATGCCCGTACCACAACGGGCTCAACGACGACGGTACCTCCACCAAGAACGGACGGATCGTCCGCGGCAACGGCGGGTACCCCGGCTATGAACGAAGACCCGGGGATCCACTTCGATACCAAGCAAACGACCTGCTCACCGCTGGGTGGCGTGGCCTAACCTACGACGCCTACTTCAGAGCACAAGCGCATCCACCTGGCGCTTAAGATCCTCGAGCGTACCGTTATTGTCCAACAGCACATCGGCCGCAGCATTACGCTGCGCGTCGGTGATTTGTGCTGCCATTCTTTTGCGCGCGTCTTCCTCCGAAAGACCGCGCCTTATCAATCGACGCACGCGTTCTTCTTTAGCGACATCGACGACAATTACGACGTCCATGTCTTTTTCGAGGCCCAGATCCACCAACAGGGGCATGTCATACACAACGGCATCGGCGCCCGCTTTTTCATAGCTTGCAAACCGTCGAGCCGTCTCCTGCCGGATCCGCGGATGCATAATGCCGTTCAACAACTTCGTTGCCGTAGGGGTAGCAAACGCCAACTCGGCCAATTTTGCGCGGTTCAGACTGCCATCCGCATTCAAGATCTCCGGTCCGAAAGCATCCGCTAACTCCCCCAACGCGGGTTCACCAGGCTGGACGATGTCACGAGCCACTTGGTCCGCATCAATAACCGGAATGTCGCGCTCACGTAAAAAACCCGCCACAGTCGACTTACCACTACCGATTCCACCCGTAAGGCCAATTTTCCACATGAAACCAAGCATACAAAGACTGAATTCTCTGTAAGGGGCTAGTTATCACGAAAACCCCTCACAACCAGCCAAAATGACTGCTTGTAAGGGGTTTAGTCTGTGCCCCTGGTGAGACTCGAACTCACACTGCACGGGTTTTGAATCCGTTTCCTCTGCCAATTGGGATACAGGGGCACCGCAGCGAACTGCTGGGAACAAATATTAACCCAAAGGATTCCAAAAAATGAAATCGCCTAGACTTGGTAGCCGTGACTGACTCCACTAGCCGCCCCCGTCTCATGCTTCTCGACGGCCACTCGATGGCCTTCCGCGCGTTTTATGCACTGCCCCCGGAGAATTTTTCTACCACTGGCGGGCAGCACACCAACGCCGTGTATGGGTTCGTTTCGATGCTCGCTAATTTGCTGGGAGAGGAAAAGCCGACGCACGTCGCGGTGGCGTTTGACGTTGGGCGTAAGACGTTTCGTTCGGAGATGTTTCCGGAGTACAAGGCGCAGCGCGAGGCGGCACCGGAGGAGTTTCGAGGTCAGGTTGAGCTGATTAAGGAAGTACTGGCCAGCCTGGGTATCCAGACGTTGGAGAAGGAAAACTTCGAGGCCGACGACATCATTGCCACCCTGGCCACGGCGGCGAAGCCGTTGGGTTTTGAAACGTATATCGTCACCGGCGACCGTGACTCCTTCCAGTTGGTTAACGACACCACCACGGTCTTGTACCCGATGCGGGGTGTCTCCACGCTGCACCGTTTCACTCCCGAAGCGGTAGAGGAAAAATACAAGCTCACCCCAGCGCAGTACCCTGATTTCGCAGCACTGCGTGGCGACCCTTCCGACAATCTGACGAACATCCCGGGCGTTGGCGAGAAGACGGCGATGAAGTGGATCCAGCAGTACGGAAACCTGGACAACCTTCTTGAGCACGCCGATGACATTAAGGGCAAAGCCGGCGAGGCCTTCCGCGAGCGTCTGGACCAAGTACGGATGAACCGGAAACTCACCCAAATGATCTTGGATATGGAGCTGCCAGTAAGCCCTGACGAGCTTGAGCCTCAACCTGCCCAGGTCGCCGAAGTGGCGGCGAAGTTTGATGAGCTGCAGTTCGGCGCCAACTTGAGGGAACGTATCCTCGCGGTCGTTCAGACCGGGGGGCAGCCCCAGGCCGAGCCAGAGGAGGCCGTTGAGGTGGTCGTCGATAAGCAGCCGCTCGACGAGTGGCTCCCCGGGCGCGGACCGCTCGCCGTGGCGATCGAAGGGCATGGAGTGCCGGCGGCCGGTGACGCGCACACGCTGGCGCTTATCGACGCCAACCGCCACGCCGTACTTATCGATCTCGCTGACCTGTCCGAGGCCGAAGACCGTGCGCTAGGTAACTGGCTCGCTTCCGACGAACCAAAGTTCCTGCACGAGGCCAAGGCTGCGTTCCATATGCTGGCTGGACGGGGTTATGAACTGAACGCAATCGCGCACGATACGGCGATCGCAGCCTACGTATTGCGGCCAGGTCAACGCACCTATGCACTTGCTGACGTTTACCAACGCCACCTTCGCAAGACACTCGCCGCGGCTGACGATCAGCTTTCACTGCTGTCGGACAATACCGAGCTCGTCGAACACGCCGCCGCGATCTGGGAGCTCACCGAAGCGCTCACTGCGGAATTGCAGGCCATTGACTCCTACGAGCTATACGCATCCCTTGAACTGCCACTAGTTCCTGTGCTCGCCCGTATGGAAGCCGCCGGTATCGCCGTCTCCGTAGATACGTTGGAAGAACAGCGCGATGCTTTCATCGACATGGTGGCAGACGAGGAAGCTGCCGCTCGCGAACTCGCCGGTGATCCGACGCTGAACCTGTCCTCGCCTAAGCAACTTCAGGTAGTGCTCTTTGAAACGCTCGGTATGCCCAAAACCAAGAAGACTAAAACCGGTTACTCTACGGCGGCCAAAGAAATCGAACAGCTCGCGGCCAATCATCCGCACCCGTTCCTGGATCACTTGCTGGCACACCGCGAATACCAGAAGATGAAAACCACCCTCGACGGACTGATCAAGTCCGTCGGCCCGGACGGACGAATCCACACCACGTTTAACCAAACCGTGGCATCTACCGGCCGGTTATCGTCTACAGAGCCGAACCTGCAAAACATCCCCGTGCGCACCCCAGCCGGACGGCGCATCCGCGCCGCTTTCACCGTAGGGAAAGGCTACGAGTGTCTGCTTACAGCCGACTACTCGCAGATCGAAATGCGCGTCATGGCACACTTGTCAGCCGACCCGGGGTTGATCGCTGCTTACCAAGAAGGCGAAGACCTACACAACTACGTAGGTTCCCGCGTCTTCGACGTCCCGGTATCCGAAGTCACGCCAGAGCTACGCCGCCGTGTCAAGGCAATGTCCTACGGACTAGTGTACGGGCTCTCCGCATTCGGCCTCGCCGGACAGCTGGACATTTCGGCGGGAGAAGCTAAGAAGATCATGGACGCCTACTTTGAGCGCTTCGGTGGGGTGCGCGATTATCTCGCGCGCGTCGTCGAGCAAGCTCGCAAGGACGGCTACACCGCGACCTTGTTCGGCCGACGCCGGTACCTACCGGAACTTATGTCCGACAATCGCGTCGCGCGCGAAAACGCCGAACGTGCCGCACTCAATGCGCCGATCCAGGGCACGGCTGCCGACATCATCAAGGTGGCCATGCTGCGGGTCAATGCCGCGTTAAAGGGCCTGGAATCGCGAGTACTACTACAGGTACATGACGAGCTCGTCGTCGAGGTAGCCCAGGGCGAACTTGATCGTGTCCGCGAAATCGTGGAGCGAGAAATGGACGCCGCGATTACCCTCGCCGTACCGTTGGAAGTTTCCGCCGGTAGCGGCACCGATTGGGATTCGGCAGCGCACTAGCGCAGATGGGCTACGAAGATCGCCGTACCGGGGAATACTTTGCCCCGCTTCGGCGACCACTGTCCCCAGTTCTCCGTTACGTCGTCCGGCCACTCGGGCTCGATCAGATCATCCAACACGAATCCGGCCGTCAGGAGCTCGCGGATCCGATCACCTAGGGTGCGATGCGATTCCGCGTACGTGAGCTTCCCATTTTCGCTCTCGGTATAGCCCGAGCGGTCAAAGTAGCTATACGCCACCTCAAAGCTGTCTGGGTCGTCCGCAAAAATCCAGCGCATCGGGTGGTTGATGGACATGACAAACCGCCCCTGCGGGCGCAGCACTCGGGCGGCCTCGCGCAATACGAGCTGCGGTTGCTCTACGAACGGCAGGGCTCCGAAGGCTGAAAATACGATATCGAAAGATTGGTCAGCAAACGGCATACTGAGCGCATCTGCCTGGACCAGCTTTGCGACGCCCTGCGCCTTTTCCAGCATTCCCTTTGAAATATCGAAACCAACCGCCGACTCCGCCCCTTGCTCCGCCACCCAGTCAATGCACGGGGCAGAGCCGCAGCCAATTTCGAGTATGTCCTTGCCGCGGACGTCGCCAAGCAAGCGGGCTTGTTGTTCGTGCAGCATTTCGGGGCACCAGTAGAAGCTCTTTAGGTATGACTCGTGTGACTCGTGATACCGCTGTGAATCCTGATCCCACCAGTCTCGGTTGGCTACGGAATATTCTGATGACATTGCGCACTTTCTATTTGATCTAGCAGGGCAAACAGACTAATGTAGGCGGGGCGTGTCTGCATAAGTGTTTGTTGCGCACCTTGATAGGAGGGTGTGCAAGGACATTCTTGCGGGCCTGTTTGACCAGGTAGATGCGCAAAAAACTGTCCATTTTCGACTTCCTATAAGCTTTCGGAGCTATTTTACTCATGCCCAACCACAACGTTCCTCAGGTAGCCATCAACGACATCGGCACCGCTGAGGATTTCCTCGCAGCGATCGACGCAACCATCAAGTACTTCAACGACGGTGACATCGTTGAAGGTACCGTCGTCAAGGTCGATCACGACGAGGTCCTGCTCGACATCGGATACAAGACCGAAGGTGTCATCCCTTCCCGCGAGCTGTCCATCAAGCACGACGTTGACCCGGACGAGGTTGTCCAGGTCGGCGATCAGATCGACGCTCTCGTCCTCACCAAGGAGGACAAGGAAGGTCGTCTGATCCTCTCCAAGAAGCGCGCACAGTACGAGCGTGCCTGGGGTGCCATCGAGGAGCTCAAGGAGAAGGACGAGCCAGTCACCGGTACCGTTATCGAGGTTGTCAAGGGCGGCCTGATCCTGGACATCGGTCTGCGCGGCTTCCTGCCTGCATCCCTCGTCGAAATGCGTCGCGTTCGCGACCTCGACCCTTACATCGGTCAGCAGATCGAAGCTAAGATCATCGAGCTCGACAAGCACCGCAACAACGTTGTCCTTTCCCGCCGCGCATGGCTCGAGCAGACCCAGTCTGAGGTCCGCTCCGAGTTCCTCGCACAGCTGCAGAAGGGCCAGGTCCGCAAGGGCGTTGTTTCCTCCAT
Organism: Staphylococcus chromogenes; assembly: GCA_032468405.1. Classification (GTDB taxonomy): domain Bacteria; phylum Actinomycetota; class Actinomycetes; order Mycobacteriales; family Mycobacteriaceae; genus Corynebacterium. The sequence goes on along the minus strand of JAUDUO010000002.1, from coordinate 413,553 downwards.
CGTCAACTTCGGCGCATTCGTCGATCTCGGCGGTGTCGACGGCCTGGTTCACGTCTCCGAGCTGTCTTGGAAGCACATCGACCACCCATCCGAGGTTGTCTCCGTCGGCGACGAAGTCACCGTTGAGGTCATCGACGTCGTGCTCGAGCGCGAGCGCGTTTCCCTGTCCTTGAAGGCTACCCAGGAAGATCCATGGCGCGTCTTCGCACGCACCCACGCTGTGGGCCAGATCGTGCCTGGTAAGGTCACCAAGCTCGTCCCATTCGGCGCATTCGTTCGCGTCGAAGAGGGCATCGAGGGCCTCGTCCACATCTCCGAGCTGGCTGAGCGCCACGTTGAGGTTCCAGACCAGGTCGTCAACGTCGGCGACGAAGCAATGGTCAAGGTCATCGACATCGACCTCGAGCGTCGTCGTATCTCCCTCTCCCTCAAGCAGGCTGACGAGGACTACACCGAAGAGTTCGATCCATCCAAGTACGGCATGGCTGACTCCTACGACGAGCAGGGCAACTACATCTTCCCTGAGGGCTTCGACCCAGAGACCAACGAATGGCTCGAAGGCTTCGAAGAGCAGCGCGCTGCTTGGGAAGCTCGTTACGCTGAGTCCGAGCGTCGCCACCAGCTGCACACCGTTCAGATCGAGAAGAACCGTGCCGCTGCTGCCGAAGCTGCTGAGGCTGCACCTGCAAACTACTCCTCCGAGACCGCAGAAGCTTCCTCCGAAGCTCCAGCAGTCGAAGAGACCGCAGGCTCCCTCGCATCCGACGAGCAGCTCGCTGCTCTGCGCGAGAAGCTCGCTGGCAACTAATCTCTAGTTGTTGACTTTCCGCCCCAGTTATTCTTAACTGGGGCGGTTTTGTTTTGCTCACACTAGGCGATCAGGAAGGCAGCATGCGTTTTTTCTCCCAAACAGAGGTCTATGACTCCATTTCGCCCACCCGCGCTCGCCTGGCTTTGGCGGCGGTCTTACAGGGCGATTTTGACCCCGAATCCGATACTCCACGTACCATCACCGCGGCCGGTACAGGTGAACTGCTGAGTATGCCCTCGGCAATACCCGGTTGGACGGGAGCAAAACTCATCACTGTGGCCCCTGATAATCCGAGCAGCGGGTTACCGAGGATTCAAGGGGTTTATGTCCTGTTTGATACTGCCACGATGGCACCACGAGCGATTATCGACGGAAACAGCTTGACCCTATTACGTACCCCAGCCATGAGCGCCCTGGTCGCCGACTACTGGGCGCACCCCGACGCACATTCCTTGCTCTTGGTAGGTACTGGCCCGCAAGCGATCGCCCACGCGCAGTTTTTGGCTGAGGTTCGTCCCCTCGATCAGATCTGGGTCCGGGGTCGATCATCCACGGACGCGGCCGTCGACAAGCTTCGGGCGATGGGGCTCAATGCTCACCGTTGGGCGCCAGGGGCCCGTGCGGACATTGTGGCATGTTGCACGTCGGCGCAGCAGCCGGTCATTGATGCCGAGGATCTCAACGACGGCGCGTTTGTGATTGCTATGGGCTCGCACTCCCCTGCAGCTCGTGAGGTTCCCACGGACATTATGGCGAACTCGCGCATCGTAATTGAGTCTCGCGCCACCACGCTTCGGGAAGGTGGCGACGTGATTATTCCGTTACGGGAAGGCGCGATTTCGGCGGACGATTTGGTCACGGTGAAAGATGTGGTGTCTGGAGGCGTCGAGCGCGAATGGACTAAGCCTGCGGTTTTCAAGGGCACGGGCATGTCTTGGCAAGATTTGGCGGTCGCTTCCTGCTTGGTTAATTGAGCACTGGGTTGCATATTTCCACGAAACTGCATATATTTCTTCTAGTGCAAACTATTCATCCGGTTTCGTTCAACAACCCAGTTGATACGCGACCGGCTAACCGAAGAAAGCGAGCCGCAGTCATGCTCAACCGCAGGCGCTTCGCGACGCTCGCCGGCATCATCGCTACCCTGGCATCGACCGTGAGTCTTACGGCCTGCGTCACCAATAGCGAGGTCGGCAACCCCGAAGGATGGCAGGAAATCAAGCCTGCCGCCGCCCCAGAAGTGCAAGCTATGGTCCCCGCGGAGATCAAACAACGGGGTTACCTCACAATGGGCACCAATCCCCCGTTTGCCCCAATGGAGTTCAAGGATGACTCGGGCCAGATCATCGGCGCGGACATCGACCTCGCCCGCGCAGTAGCTGCCGTCATGGGCTTGGAGCTGCGAGTACAGGAACAGGACTTTAACCTGATCCTGCCGAGCATCTCCGGCAACACCGTGGACTTTGGTGCTACCGGAATGACCGACAACGAGGAACGTCAAAAATCCTTTGACTTCGTCGACTACCTCAGCGCAGGCGTGCAGTGGGCCGCTCAACCAGGTTCAGGCATCGACCCCAACAACGCTTGTGGCCTCACCGTCGCCGTGCAAAAAGGCACCGTTTCCGAGACCGACGACGTCGCTCCCAAATCCGAAGCATGCGTCGCCGCCGGCAAGCAGCCCATTTCGGTACTGTCCTATGAACTAGCTGATCAAGCCGTCACTGCGGTCGTCTTAGGGCGTGCCGACGCTTTCTCGGCCGATTCCCCGGTAACTGCATGGGCAGTCACCCGCGCAGACGGAAAACTCGAGCCTGTCGGCGAAATGTTTGATGCCGCTGACTATGGCTGGCCTATCAAAAAGGGATCCGACCTCGCTCCGGCTATGGCCGCGGCCCTGCAACACATGATTGACACGGGTGATTACGAAAAGATCCTCCAACCTTGGGGAATCAAAGATGGACTCATGCCCCAGGCAAAGCTCAATGGCCAAGTAGCCGGATAACACGACAAGGAATCACATGTCTACCTCACACGAAACTATTCAGGCTGTGCCCCTAAAGCACCCCGGCCGGTGGGTCGCCTCTGCCATTTTGCTCGCACTCGCCGTGTGGTTCATCATCGCCTCCGCCCGTAATGAAGCCTACAGCTGGGACGTGTACTTCAAGTATCTGCTGGATAAGCGGATCGCCATCGCCGCGTTGCACACGTTGGCTATTACGGTGCTTGCTATGCTCGCTGGCGTCATCTTGGGCGCTTTGCTGGCGGTGCTGCGCATGTCCCCTAATCCTGTCTTGCGGGGCGTTTCTTGGCTCTACCTGTGGATTTTCCGGGGCACCCCGGTCTACGTCCAGTTGGTGTTCTGGGGTCTGATCGGCGCGATTTATCACTCCGTCAATTTAGGCTTTACCGAAATCAGCCTTGAAGACTTTGCCAAGAACGCCTTCCTACTTGCGGTCATCGGCTTGGCTCTTAACGAGTCCGCGTACATGGCCGAAATCGTCCGCGCTGGCATCCAGGCAGTTCCCGAGGGCCAGATCGAAGCGTCCAAGGCACTCGGCATGAGCTGGTGGCAAACCATGAAGCGCACGGTCCTCCCGCAAGCCATGCGAATCATCGTGCCGCCAACGGGCAACGAGTTCATTTCGCTGCTCAAGACCACCTCGTTGGTTGTAGCAATTCCTTACTCCGGCGAGCTCTACGGCCGCGCAATGGACATCTCCAACGCGCTCTTCCAGCCCGTACCCATGCTGATGGTTGCCGCGACCTGGTACCTGGTGATCACATCTCTACTGATGATCGTGCAAACCTACGTGGAGAAGTACTACAACCGAGGTGCGTCCCGTCAGCTCACGGGACGCCAACTTGCAGCTCTTGCCGATGCCGAAGGAAAGCTCCCGGCCAATGTCACTCTCAGCGACCCTTACAACGTGACGGAGAAATAACATGACCGACCTCATGATCGATGCGCAGTCCATCACCAAGAACTTTGGGCAGCTGCAGGTCCTTAAAGGAATTAACCTCCAGGTCCCCCGCGGCTCCGTCACCTGCTTGATCGGCCCTTCCGGTTCTGGAAAGTCCACTATTCTGCGCTGCGTCAACCACCTAGAAAAGGTCAGCGGCGGTCGCTTGTACGTGGACGGCGAACTCATCGGCTACCGGGAAAAGGATGGAAAGCTTTACGAAATCTCCGAGCGCGACGCCGCCAAACAGCGCGCCGGAATCGGCATGGTGTTCCAGCAGTTCAACCTGTTTCCGCACCGCACCGTGCTGGAAAATGTCATTGAGGCCCCGGTTCAGGTCAAGGGCGTGGACGTCGATAAGGCGCGCGCCCGCGCCCTCGAACTGCTCGAGCAGGTGGGCATGGCACACAAAGCTGATGCCTACCCCGTCCAGCTCTCCGGCGGCCAGCAACAGCGCGTCGCCATCGCCCGCGCAGTGGCCATGGACCCTAAGCTCATGCTTTTCGACGAACCAACGTCCGCGCTCGACCCTGAGCTGGTCGGCGAAGTGTTGCGGGTAATGAAAGAACTCGCCGCTGGTGGCATGACCATGCTCGTGGTCACGCATGAAATGGGCTTTGCCCGCGAAGTCGCTGACCAGGTGGTTTTCATGGACGGCGGCGTGGTGCTCGAAGCCGGAACCCCAGCCGAGGTATTGGATAATCCGCAGCATCCGCGCACCCAGGAATTCCTCTCCAAGCTGCTTTAGCTTTCTTTGCCGCTCGTATCACCAGCCACTGGGTTCACTTTGGACACAGGGCTGGTGATTTTTTGTTGTATATCGGGGTTAGTGCCGCCAGGCAGGAAAGATTTGCCCCCCCAACCACCCAGCCACCGAAAAAACACCTCACCAGCCCCTGACATCACTTCAGACACAACCGGGGCGAAATCCTTCCCACCCTACGTACCCGAATAACCTACGGCGTGCACAATCTTCCGAAGTGCGAGCGAAAATCGCCACATAAGTATCCTTGCGCCACATGCGTATCACACCAACAGAACTTCCTCACGCCGTATGCCAAAAGGCGGGAAAGATTTGCCACCCACCCCCAAAAAAATGTCACTTCAAACCCAGGAGAAATCCTTCCCACGTTAGAATCACAACAGCGTTAACACGCCACGCACCAGCGCAGAGCACCCGCCAGCCAACGCCAACGCGAGCGCTAACTTGTGTGCTTTGGCGCGAGCCACCACACGGGATATCTTCCCACCTAGGAAAATTCCGATAAACATTGCGGTCACCCCGACTGGCCAGATCAACCACGAGGCGTGAGCCACGGTGCCCGCGCCAACCAGGGTTTTTACTAAGAAGGACACTCCGCCGGACACCACGAAGAGTGGTTGCAGGGTGGCGGCGAAGTGCTTATGCTCCCAGCGTGCTGCCTGCGCGTAGACGGTGATGACGGGCCCCGCCACGCCAGCCAGTGTGTTGGTAAATCCGCCGACTACGCCTGCGGCTAGCATCGGCAGAACACCGCGCGCGGAGGGTACGTACCGTTTGGCAAGTGTGACCACGGATAGTGCTGCCAGCAGCACTATCCCGACGATGATCAGCATCCAGGCGGTAGATACGGATCTAATCAGGAAGGCGCCCGGAATCGAGCCTAGGATCATGACGGAGCCGATGATTGCGAAGCGCCGCCAATCCACGTTGGCCTGCACGGTGTACGTCGTTAAGGCGGCGTTGATCATGGCGAGAATGTTGACCACCATGACGCCTTCTACAGGCCCCATAAACAGGGACAGGATCGGTACCGCGATCAAGCCGAGTCCCATACCGGCGACTCGCTGCAGGCTGGATCCAAGGATGACGGTGCAGAAGACGACGATCAGGGTTGTGGTCATACCCACAATCTTAAGGCCCTTACTGTGGGCTAATTCTCATTGACCTTGGCTTTGATGGCCTGCACGACAGGCGGCGGCAGTAATCCGTCAATGTCTCCGCCATAGCGGGCGACTTCTTTGCACAGGGTGGACGAGATGTATCCCAGTTCTGGGTCGGTCATGAGGAAGAAAGTGTCTACGCCGGAAAGGCGTTTGTTCATCTGCGCCATGGGTAGTTCATATTCGTAGTCCAACGCGGAGCGTAGGCCCTTGACCAGGGCAGTTACCCCATGCGCGGTGGTGTAGTCTACGAGCAGCCCGGCCCAGGAGTCGACCGTGACGTTGGGCAGATGCGAGACGGATTCCCGAATCAACTCGATGCGCTCATCCAGGGTAAACAACCCGGATTTGGAAGGGTTGTAGGTCACCAGCACGGTCACTTGATCGAACTGGGCAGCGCAGCGTTCAAAGATGTTGAGGTGGCCGAGCGTCACGGGATCGAAGGATCCGGGGCATACTGCGTGCATTTAGGCCTCCTCGACCAGTTCGGCATGAAACACGGCCATGTCCATGCGCGCGATGCCGTAGGTCCGCTTCTTGAGCTTCTGCGTCGTGGGCACCAGGCACGCAGGCCATGCTGTCTCAGGCGAGTCTACGTGACGCTCGACTACCACCGCAGCGCCGTCGGCAAGCGTAGGGATGAGCGCGTGGAGCATGTCGGCGACCGCGGCATCATCCAGCGCATATGGCGGGTCGGCGAGCACCATGTCGAAGTGTTCGCGGGGAGCCTGCGCCAGGTAGGTGGACACTTTCATCTCCGCGATGTCCACGCGCGGATGCTTGACGACGCCCACGTTGTAGCGCATAACCGCCACTGTCTGCGGGGAATTGTCCACGAGCACCACGGACTCAGCACCCCGGGAAGCAGCTTCCAGGCCGAGGGCGCCAGAACCAGCGAATAAGTCGAGCACGTGGGCGCCATCGAACCCGAAGCGTACTTGCAGGGAAGAAAACAGGCCTTCTCGAGCCCGGTCAGAGGTAGGGCGGGTTCCCTCGGGCGGCACTTTGATTTTCCGGCCGCGGGCCTCTCCGGCAATTATTCGGGTCATTCCCATTTACTTCTCCCCCAGTTCCAACAGGGTGTCTCCACCGGTCACGTCCTCAAAATCGCCGCGCGTGAGTTGCCCCACCACGCCCGGTCCTGGTGACACCACGGGAGCTTCCAACTTCACTGATTCCACAATGGCGAGGACGGCGCCGGTATCCACTCGTTGACCTTCGGCCACCTGGTAGCGCACGATACCCGCAAAGGGGGCACAAATCTTCATGGTTCTTACTCTAGCTTTTCTCTAAGTAGTCTTGGCCTTCGATGTCGGCTACCAATTTCTCGGCAAGTTTTCGGTCGCGGGCGACAAGGGCTTCCGCGTCCTGGTTGGCACGGTTAATGATCGCCCCGTCAGTAATCAAGCTCAGCAGCTTTACTCGCCGGCGGGTACCGGATTGAGCGGTGCCAAGTACGTCCCCTTCCTGACGAGTGCGCAGGTCGAGCTCCGCTAATTGGAAACCGTCCGTGGTGGCGGCGACGTCGAAAAGCCGCTGCACTGAGGGGCTATCCGCGGGCATCGACGTATGCAGGAGGCACAGCGACTTGTGACTGCCTCGACCGACGCGGCCACGAAGCTGGTGGAGTTGGGATACACCGAAGGAATGTGCTTCACGGATGTACATGACGGTGGCGTTAGGCACGTTAATGCCCACTTCGATCACCGTGGTGGCCACCAGGATGTCGATTCCGCCGGCCGCAAAATCAGCCATGACGGTGTCTTTATCTTCCGCAGGCATCCGCCCATGCAGCATCGCGGTGTTGAGTTCTGGGAAGACTTGGTCTCTTAGTAGCGCATAGGTTTCATCGACACCACCCTCGCCCTCAATGTGCGGGCACACGACGAACGCTTGTCGGCCCTCGGCTACTTCTTCGCGAATACGTTCCCAGGCCCGGGCCACCCATTCCGGTTTAAACTCCGGCACCACGGTCGTTTGGATTTCCTGTCGCCCGGCGGGCAGCTCAGTCAGTGCAGATACTTCCAGGTCTGCAAAAGACGTCATCGCAACGGTGCGTGGGATTGGGGTAGCTGTCATGACCAGCAGGTGTGGCGTAATACCGTCTCGGCCCTTGCCGCGCAGCGAATCGCGCTGCTCCACACCGAAGCGGTGTTGCTCGTCTACCACAACCATGCCGAGGTCAAAGAACTCTACGCTGTCTTGGATCAGCGCATGCGTGCCGACGACGATATCTGCTTGGCCGGACATGATGTCGAGCAAGGACTGCTTGCGGACTTTCGTCGACATCGAACCAGTGAGTACCACCACGTTGGTGGGGATTCCGGCGTCTGCCAGCAGTTCTATCAATCCGCGAGCGTGCTGCACGGCAAGCACTTCGGTGGGTGCTAGCAGCGCGCATTGTTTTCCAGCATCAATGGCCTGCAGCATCCCGATGAGCGCCACGATAGTTTTGCCGGAACCAACTTCGCCTTGGAGCAACCGTTGCATTGGTCGGCTACGGGAAATGTCTGCGGCGATGTCGTTGACTACGCCGCGTTGGCCGTCGGTAAGCCGGAACGGCAAATTCCTTAGGAAGTCGGCGCGTATTCCTTCGTCAGTGGCGGGACATTCCGGGGCGGTGCTGTGCGCGGCGTCGGCGCGGCGCAGCGCCATGACCAGAGCCAAGGAAATGGCCTCGTTGTATTTAATTCGGTCAATAAATGGTTTTTCGCCGCGGGAATCCGGGTGGTGGATGCCGCGTAGCGCTTCGTCGAAGCTAACGAGGAAATCCGGTACCTGGTCCAGCGGTTCTGGAATAGGCGGAGTGTGTTCGAGAACGTGACTGATGGCCCCCAGCATTCCCCAGGCCGTAAACCCCTTTTTTGCCGGGTAGATCGGGATGTATTCCAAACCGGATAGAAGTTCTTCCAGCTGTTCGGTGGTGCCATAGGCGCTTAAGTCTCTGAGTTTGCCGGCTGCCTTCTTTGGCTTTCCGGCTGCATGCCCGGGCCCGGGTAACACTATGAACGCGGGGTGGGAGATTTCAGCTCGCCCTTGAAAGTACTTCACTTTGCCCGAAAGCATCGCGCCAGCCCCGGCTACCAACTGTTTTTCCGCTAACCGGGAGTTAAAAAACGTAGCTCCGGCATGCCCCGCTCCGAATTCAAGCACGATCTTGTGCAGGCGTTTCCCTGTGCGAGTGATGGAGGTATGGGCATAAGTGACTACTCCGAGCACAGTGACGGTGTCGCCTTCGGCAGCGTTAGCAAGCGATACCCCAGAGCCGTGATGCGACCAGGCGCGTGGGAAGTGGGTGAGCAACTCACCGGCGGTGCTGTAGCCGAATGCCTTGTTAATCTTGGCCGCTTCCTTCTCTGGAAGCAGGTGCGTTAACGGCCGGTTGTCAGTCCACCCCAGCATGAGCTGCTACTCCACCCCAATCTCAATCAAGTGATCGATCCCCTCTGCAGGATATACCGTCACCTCGATTTCTGGCCCCAATCCCGTTGCCAGAATGGCGTGGCGAAGCTCTTCTGCCGAAATTTCCCGCGCTGCCTCCGCGGTTACCAGCAGCGTGACCAATTCGCCACCGCTTTGCAGCAAGCGCAAAACCGTTTTTTCCAACGCGGCTTGGAGATCCCGCGATACATAGAGAATTTCCACGCCTGAGCTTGCGACGATGTCACCGGCCATGGCACGCCCGGCTTGAGTCAGAACTTCGGTAGTTGCCCGCTGCAGCAGTGCGGTGCGGGTGGACGCCGAAGCTTCAGCCATCGCGTAGGTGTCAGCGGCTAACGGCTGTGCTGGGTCATGGACGGCCAGCGCGGCAATACCAGACACTAGGCGCGCCGTGGGCAGGATGTTCATCGACGCATCGATCGCATGACTGGCAAGTTCTGCATTGACGAGCTCGCCATATTCCAACATTCCGTTGGGCAACAGAATAACTTCGTCTACCTTGGCTTTTCGTACCGCAGCGACGATGGTGGATACAACATCTGAGCCGTCCTTGACCACGACCACGGCCCCGGCTTCTTCATAGAGGTCCGCAATTGGCCCGGCCGGGGCGATGGCAACAACCACGCGGCGCGGCTGCCCCACGGCAGATACTGTCGGTGCAGGAAGCACTTCTAGGCGTAGTTCTGAGACGTGTCCGTGCGCGAAAGCTAACTCGATCACCGGCCCCGCAATGTTGGTGTGGATGTGCACGGTACCGGCTTCTTCCCCAGCGCGGGCCACCACCAAGCTGTTGCCCATGGGCTCGAGTTTTTCCATAAGCTCCGCCAGGCGAGGCCCTTCAAAGAAGAACATCACTTCGAGTTCCTGGCCGGGCAGGCTGGCGTGGGTCGCCGGGCCACTGGAATCGGGAGTAGTTGCGCCGAGAGGAGTCACAGTGGCGTTGCCGAATACTTCGTCGGAGAGCGCTTCGAGGAGCACCACTAGCCCTTGGCCGCCGGCATCCACTACCCCGGCGTCGCGCAGTGCGGGCAGCTGAGAGGGAGTTTTTTGCAGGGCGGATCGGGCGGCTTCTAGGGCGCTGGCCACCACCGCCCCTAGTGTCCGATCCTCGAGTGCGTTCACGGCAACCACGGTTGCTCTGAGTACGGTCACTACGGTGCCGTCGACCGGTTCTTTGATCGCGCTGTGCACCATCTCTAGGGACGCGTTGAGCGCGTCAATTACTGCGGAACCATCGAGATCGCCGCCTCCTGCGGCCTGGGCGATGCCTCGCAATACTTGGCTGAGGACTACGCCTGAGTTTCCGCGGGCGCCCCGCACGGAGCCAGCGGCCAGCGCCGCTGCTACCGCTGCCACCTCTGGTGCGGGGTCTTCGCCGAGTTTCTCGGCTTCCGACACTGCTGCTTCCATGGTGTGCGCCATGTTGGACCCGGTATCCGCATCCGGAACCGGGAAAACATTCAAAGCGTTGATTTCCGCGCAACGCAGCGTCAACAACTCAACAGCGCGATGAGCCCACCGAGATAAGGCTGCGCCGTTGAGAGTCGAGATTTCTGCCATAATCGCCTACTTTACAATGCCCAATCCACTTCCTCGGCCCCAAGCCCACGCAGTAGCTCGTTTGCTCGGCTAAATGGCCGGGAACCAAAGAATCCACGACGGGCCGATAGCGGCGATGGGTGCGCAGATACGATGATGGGGTTGTCCCCCAGCAGCGGAGCAACCCGCTGCGCATCGTTGCCCCAAAGGATTGCTACCAGCGGCTGCTCGCGCGCCGCAAGAGCGGAGATAACGTGATCAGTGACCTTTTCCCATCCGATACGGCGGTGTGATCCAGCGTTGCCCGGCGCGACCGTCAACACGCGGTTAAGGAGCAGCACCCCCTGGTTCAGCCACGGGCTGAGATCACCGGTGGTAGGCCGTGGAAGGCCGAGGTCGGCTTCGTATTCGGTAAAGATGTTGTTCAAGCTTCGCGGCAGCGGAGTGACCTCAGGCGCAACAGAGAAGGAAAGCCCCATGGCGTGTCCTGGGGTCGGGTACGGATCTTGCCCCACGATGAGCACTTTCACTTCGTCAAAAGGTGCACTAAACGCTCGAAATACGGCGTCTCGTGGCGGAAGAAAGTTGTCTTGCACGGTGGCCAGGATGTTTTCGCATTCCTGGGCTACTGGCGCGAGTACCGGTGCCCAGCTGGGGTGAATGTTGTGCAGCATTAGAAGCTCACCCAGCCTGTGGTGGTCTGTGGTGTAGCGCCACCGACGGTAACCCGAGGTTCTCCTGCTTTAACGACGCTCCCGATCGGCCGGAATCCGCTGGGTACTTCAAAGCTGGTAGTGCCCAGCAAGGTGTGGTCTTCGCCGCCGCCGAGTACCCAGGTCCACGGGTCGATGCCCAATAGTTCTCCTGCTGCAGTAAGTAGCTCGTTCGGGGCGATGGCTGCGGGGTCGAGGTCGATGCGCACCCCGGACCTGCGGGCCATGGTTTCTAGGTCTACAACCAGCCCATCGGAGTTGTCTGTCATGGCGGTAGCGCCGGTTGCGCGGGCGATCATGCCTCGGCCTGGGATCAGTTGTGGGGACACAAAGGCCTGGACCAGCGGCTGGAGTTCGGCTGGTACTTCCGTACGGGGCATGGCGTGAAGTAGTGCTAGACCTGCGCCGGAATACCCAATGGATCCGGCTGCGATGAGGGTTTGTCCTGGCTTTGCCTTACCGAGTTCCAGCGCTGGTGCTGACCCGCCCAGCGAACCGATCGCGGTTACGCTAATGACGAGGTTGTCCCCCGAGGTCAAGTCGCCGCCTACCAGCTCTGCGTTGTAGTAGGCGACGCGCTCCTCTACGCCTCGGGCAAGTCCTTCCACGAAGCTCACTGGGGTGCTTGATGGTGCGACTATGCCCAGGACGGCGGCCAGTGGGCGCGCCCCCATTGCTTCAATATCGGCGAAGTTTTGCAGAATGGCTCGTTGACCCACTTCTTCCGGGGTGGACCAGTCCGTGCGGAAGTGCTTGCCTTCCACTAGGAGGTCCGTGCTCACTACGGTGCGGGAGTTTGGGGCGGGCTGCCCGAGCACTGCGGCATCGTCACCGTTCCGGTTCGACGGCGCCAGCGCCAAGATGCGTTCAATGACGCCGTGTTCGCCGAGTTCACCTAGTGTCTGTTCCGCCATATCCGTCCTTGCCTTGAGGTGGGTTACGCATACTGCTTTGCAACTACGAAGCGCTAAGCTAGTGGGTCATGAACACCCCTGAAGATACCCAATTTAACCGAGCTCCTTTGCTGTTGGCGTTGGGACTGTCCCTTGCGCTGGTCATTGGCGTGTTGGCAGGGGCAAAGATTGTGGCTAATAAGGTGGGCCGGCCCCCGGTTTCCTTAGGCGCTGTGGCAGCGCCACAGGGTGATTCGCAAGAGTGCCGCAATTTCGTGTCGCAGCTTCCCAAACGTCTGCTGCAGCATCCGCGCGCCAAGTTAGCGGAGCCGGTCCAGCCTGGAACCGCAGCCTATGCGTCTTCGGATACGCAGCAGATCACTGTGCGATGCGGTGTCGAGCCTCCATTTCAGTACTCCGAGCTTTCCTCCCCCGTAGACGTCGACGGCACCGAGTGGTTGCGCGTGACTGATCCCACGCCGGGTTCCACTTTGGAAACATGGTTTTCCATCAATACCTCCCCGGTCGTTGCCATGACCGCGGATGCGGTGACCCTCAACGACAACAAGATGCCAGTGCGTGCGGTAGCAAAGCCCTTATCGACGTTCGCCCGCGCCGAACACCCCACCAATCCAGTGCCGCTTGCGTCTCTAGCTGCCCCAGCCGCCAGCGATATGCAGTGTGACGCCCTCATGCACGCGCTCCCCGATGCCTTAGGCACGGCATACCGTCGCGTGCACGTCGATACGCTCCCCGAGTCGAGCGCCGCGTGGACTGCGGACGGCATGGAGCCGGTGGTGCTACGCTGCGGTGTCGAAGCACCAGCAAACTACGCCCCTGGAGCACGGCTCAATCAGATCAATGACATCCCGTGGTTCCACGACACGAAACTAGCCAACGGGACCACGGCTGGCACATATTATGCACTCGGCCGCGAGGTCAATGTCGCGGTGAATATGCCTCAGAACGCAGGAAACGCCGTGATTGTCACGCTGACCGAAGCAATCACGGCGAATACCAAGGCTAAATAGCTAGCGGGTGCGCGCCCGCTCGATCAGCAGGTCAATCAGCTGCGCGTACTCGATACCGCTAGCCGCAAACATCTGCGGGTACATCGAGATCGGGGTAAAGCCGGGCAGCGTGTTGATTTCGTTGAGGACCGGCCCCTTGTCAGTGACAAAGAAATCCACTCGGGCCAAGCCTTCGCAGTTCATGGCTTTGAAGGTTTCAATAGCTAGGGACTGCACCAGCGCGATGGTGTCCTCGCCAATTGGCGCTGGGATCTGCGGGGTGACTACGTCGTCGAGGTATTTGGTTTCAAAGCCATAGAAGCCTTCTGCGGAGGCATCGGTGCCCACCAATTGGGCTGGTAGCGAGGCTTGCAGGGTGCCGTCGGGGTGCTGCAGCACGCCACATTCTACTTCGCTTCCGACGATTTCTGCTTCGATAATCACCTTGTCGTCGTGCTGCCACGCCAGGTCGAGCGCGGCGTCCAACGCAGCCCAGTCGGCCACGCGCGAAATACCGATAGATGATCCGCCACGCGCAGGTTTCACGAACACGGGCAGGCCAAGCAGTTCGCGTTCGGCGTCGCTCAGTTCGCGGCGCTCCCGCAGGATAACTTCGCGGCCAACCGGCAACCCTTCGGCAGCCATGAGCTTCTTGGTGTATTCCTTGTCCATGCTGCCGGCAGAGCTCAATACGCCACAGCCCACGTAGGGCACGCCGGAGAGCTCGAACAGCCCTTGGATAGTGCCGTCTTCGCCGAACTTGCCGTGCAGCACTGGGAAAATGACATCCGCATCGACGTACACCTCGCCGGTGTCCGCGTAGCGGAACTGTCCGCGAGTCTGCGGGCTGACGCTGAGGTAGATCTCGCGCTCTAGCTGAACTTTTGGCAGCTCGCGGTCGTGCGCTTTCAATGCCTCGGCATCAAACGTTGCAGACGTCCACACGCCGTCTTCGGTAATACCGACCGGCACTACTCGATACTTATCCGTTTCGATGTGGCTCATAATTGCGCCAGCAGAAATACAAGAGACGGAATGTTCTGAGCTGCGTCCGCCGTAAACGACTGCGACGGTTACTTGTTCGTTGTTAGACACGAGGCACACTTTACCCCGCGAGGCTACTCCGCTTTCTTAGAACGCCCCATCAACGCCAAAATCATTTCGGCCACGTCCATGTCTTCATGGCATACCGCAAACACGGCCTGGGTAATTGGCATGTCCACCCCGTGGGAGTTAGCCAATTCGAACACGGCCCGGGAAGCAATCACACCTTCCGCAACCTGGCCGTTTGTTGCGGCACTAGCTTCGGCCAAGGTCTGTCCTTTGCCGAGGCGCTCACCGAAAGTGCGGTTACGCGACAGCGGCGACGAACAAGTTGCCACCAAGTCCCCCAACCCCGCGAGACCGGCGAAGGTACGCGGCTCAGCCCCCAGTTCGGCACCGAGGCGGGAAATCTCCGCAAGCCCCCGGGTAATCAGCGTGGCCAGGGTGTTTTCGCCCATACCGCGTCCCGACGCCATGCCGCAAGCCAAAGCAATCACGTTTTTACAGGCACCGCCTATCTCGGCCCCAATCACGTCCGAGTTGGTGTACGGCCGGAAATATGGGGCGCTTGCGGCCGCCTGCACGAGCTTCGCCCGGTTTTCATCCGGGCAGGCGATCACGGTCGCAGCCGGCTGGCATTCGGCAATTTCGCGAGCCAGGTTCGGGCCAGAAAGCACCGCGATCCGCTCCGCTGGGGCCCCGGTGGCTTCGGCGACCACCTGGCTCATACGCAAGTTGGTACCGCGCTCAACGCCCTTAGCTAGAGAGACAAACGTAGCGTCACTTGGCAGCCACTGTTGCCAAGATTCCAGGTTGGCGCGCACAGTTTGGGAGGGCACGGCCAAAACCACAATGGAGGCGTTGTCGAGGGCTTCTTCGGCACTTGAGGTAGCCGAAATCGCGTCTGGCAGAGCGATTCCCGGGAGGTAGTCCGGGTTCTCTCGAGTCGTTTGGATTGTTTCGGCTTGCTCGGGGCGACGCGCCCACAGCCGAACCGTGTTGCCAGCTTCCGCGAAGACCTTGGCCATCGTGGTTCCCCAAGAACCGGCACCCATGACTGCGATGTTGACCACGTGTGGAGCTCCCTCTGGCATTGATGATGTTGTGGCTATCTGGTGGGCGTCGATAAGCCACCCTCTTTTGGCGGGCAAATTAATTGGTTTCCCGCGTGCCAGACGTGCACAATGGCGCATACTCGACAAAGATGGTGACAAATGCTGACCACAAAAGTGTCGCACGAAGGATGTACTTATGGCGAATAAGCCCGCGAAAAACCCACACGAGGTGGATAAAGACGCTTCCAACAGTCTAGCTGTTACCGGGCGCTTCCAAACCATTTCCGCCGATCCAGCCAAGGAATTTAAGCGCTCAACACTGGCCGCCGGTGCCGTACTATGGCGCGGCAGCCTCGCCGACTATGACTCTCTCGAGGTCGCTGTCATTCACCGCCCGCACTACGATGACTGGTCCCTGGCCAAGGGCAAAGTGGACCCAGGCGAATCTTTGCCAACCACGGCTGCGCGCGAGATCCTGGAGGAAACCAGCCTTGACGTGCGCTTGGGCAAACTACTCGGCAAGGTCACCTATCCAGTGACCGATCGCACCAAGGTGGTCTACTACTGGACCGCCGAGGTCCTCGGCGGCGAATTTACGCCGAACAGCGAGGTCGACGAAATGCGGTGGCTGTCCATCCCAGAGGCGATGGAACTGCTGTCCTACGAAGTCGACCGCCAGGTGTTGGCCAAGGCCGACAAACGCTTCCGGCTCCCCGCTGATACCCGCATCATCTATGTCCGGCACGCCAAGGCCCACGACCGCCGCACCTGGTCCGGCGACGACAACCTGCGCCCGCTAGACAAAAAGGGGCGCCGGCAGGCCGAAATGCTGGTTCCGATGCTGTTGCCGTTTCGCCCGGTTTCTGTCCACTCGGCCGTGCCCGACCGCTGCCAGCACACTGCAGCACCGCTTGCCGACGAATTGGGCGTAAACGTGCAGGTCGATGAACTCCTCGGTGACGACGCCTGGATCACCAACCAAGCCGCAGCCTTCGAACACTTTGCTGCTCTCACCAGGGCTGGTGGCGTACACGTGGTCGTAGCTCAGGGAACGGTAATTCCTGACATGATTGCGGCTCTGTCCGCCCGCGGTCGCCTGCCGCTATCTGAGTTTCCTTCGAAGAAGGGCTCTGCCTGGGTGTTGAGCTTTAATAATGGCGATCTCACCGGCGCGGACTACTTGGAAAGCCCACTGCCGGTGAAGTAGGTGGTTGTTTCCCGGGGATTTGCCTGGGGTTTTGCAAGATTTCCTGCCTCAAACCTTGCAAAACCCCATGCAAATTCCACCATCACCACCGCCTCTACTGCGTAACCGGCTTGAATCCCGGGCGCTGCTGCTCGAATGCGGAAATAGCTGCTTCCTCGCGCAGGGTGAGCCCGATGTCATCCAGGCCCTCCATGAGGCGCCAACGCGTGTAGTCATCGACATCGAAGGTAAAGGTGTGCTCCCCTGCGGTGATCGTGCGATCCTCCAGCGATACCCGCAGCTGGAGTCCTGGGGTGGCTTCCATGAGCTTCCACAGCAATTCGACGTCGGATTCTTCCACCCGGGCAGCAAGCAGCCCAGCTTTGCCTGCGTTGCCCCGGAAGATGTCTGCGAAACGGGAGGAGATGACCACCCGGAATCCGTAGTCGTGCAAGGCCCACACGGCGTGTTCTCGAGAGGACCCGGTGCCGAAGTCAGGCCCGGCCACCAGCACGGACCCCGAAGCATACTGAGGCTGATTCAACACGAAGGAGGGGTCTTTGCGCCAGGCGGCGAACAGGGCGTCCTCAAACCCGGTTCGAGTAACCCGCTTGAGGTACACAGCAGGAATGATCTGGTCAGTATCCACGTTGGAGGCGCGCAGCGGTACGCCGACGCCGGTGTGCTCGATGAACTTTTCCATGGCAGATGCTCCTTAGATGTCGGCTGGGCTAGCGAGGTGTCCGGCGACTGCGGTGGCGGCGGCCACTGCAGGTGATACGAGGTGAGTCCGCCCGCCGGCTCCTTGGCGGCCTTCGAAATTGCGGTTTGACGTGGAAGCGGACCGCTCGCCAGGAGCAAGTTGGTCTGGATTCATGCCAAGGCACATGGAGCATCCCGGCGCGCGGAACTCTGCGCCGAAGTCAAGAAACACCTGGTCTAGTCCTTCGGCGATAGCCTGTTCCCGGACGCGCGCGGACCCAGGCACCACGAGCATGCGCGTGCCGGGTGCGATGCGGCGGCCGCGGACTACTTCGGCTGCCACGCGTAGGTCGTCGATACGCCCGTTGGTGCAGGACCCCAGGAACACGGTATCGATGTGCAGATCCCGCAACGGCTGCCCCGAGGTAAGGCCCATGTACGCGATTGCCTTTTCGGCGGCTGCGCGCTCGGCGTCGCCGGGAATCTTTTCTGGATCGGGGACGGACGCGGACAGCGGCAGGCCCTGGCCGGGGTTGGTTCCCCAGGTGACAAAGGGAGTTAGCGCGGAGCCGTCGATGTCCACGACAGTGTCAAAGACGGCGTCTTCGTCGGTGCGCAGCGAGGACCAGTAGTTGACTGCAGCGTCCCAGTCGTCACCTTGCGGCGCGTGCGGGCGGCCCTGCAGGTAGTCGAAGGTGGTTTGATCGGGGGCGATCATGCCCGCGCGGGCGCCGGCTTCGATGGACATGTTGCAGATGGTCATGCGCTCTTCCATCGACAATTTCTCGATGGCAGGTCCCCGATATTCAATAATGTGTCCCTGGCCGCCGCCGGTGCCGATTTGGGCGATGATCGCCAGGATCAGGTCCTTGGCCGAAACGCCCGGCTGCAACGTACCAGAAACGTTTACTGCCATGGTTTTGAACGGTTTTAGTGGCAGAGTTTGGGTGGCCAGGACATGCTCGACCTCGGAGGTGCCGATGCCGAAGGCAATCGCGCCGAATGCCCCGTGGGTGGACGTATGGGAGTCGCCGCATACCACGGTCATGCCTGGTTGGGTGAGCCCCAGCTGCGGCCCCACCACATGTACGATGCCTTGTTCAATGTCCCCCATCGGGTGCAGCCTGATACCAAATTCTTTAGCGTTGGCGCGCAGGGTAGCCACCTGGGTACGCGAGATAAGGTCTTGGATTTCCTCGATCGCGCCAGTCGTCACGCCGGTGGTGGGCACGTTGTGATCTTCGGTGGCGATGGTCAGGTCCGGGCGCCGCACTGTGCGTCCAGCCAGCCGCAGCCCCTCGAAAGCTTGCGGGGACGTGACCTCGTGCAGCAGGTGGAGGTCAATGTAGATAAGGTCCGGGGCTCCGTTTTCCCCTTTGGTAACTACGTGGTCATTCCACACTTTTTCCGCGAGCGTTAAGCCTGTTCTTTTCGGCATATTCACTGCGACCTCCTCCTTGACCAGCTGTTTTATGAGACAATGGGTGTGTAGTTTCTTTGTGAAGCGCTGTACCTACCCAGCAATTGCATCTCGCATTTTGAGATGCTAATATCACAATATGGAACACGTTAGCACACCCGCGAGCGACACGGCAGGAATTAGCGGGATTAAAGTTCTAGACCGCTCCGTAGCGATCTTGCAGGCAGTGGCACACGCGCCACGCTCGCTAGCGCAACTTTGTGAAGATACCGGACTCCCCCGCGCCACCACCCACCGACTGGCCACCGCGCTGGAAATGCACGACTTTCTCACCCGCGACACCGAAGGCCGCTGGCTGATCGGCAGCGCGCTTGCCACTCTGACGTCCGCGCACGGCGATGCCCTCATTAAAGCCGCCACTCCCGTTATGGAAGAACTCATGGAATCCATCGGCGAATCCGTGCAGCTCTACCGCCTGGCTGGCCAGAGTCGTATTTGCGTTGCTGCCGTAGAGCCCCCATCCGGCCTGCAAAATACAGTGCCGGTAGGGTCCCGACTGTCCCTCGCCGCCGGCTCCGCCGCCCGCGTTTTCGCCGCATTTTCCTCGACCGAAGCACGCAAGCGCATGCTCGTCGACGGTCACTTCTCCTCGGAAGATCTTGCCCTGGTGCGCCAACAAGGATGGGCAGCTTCCTTCTCCGAGCGAGAGGCGGGCCTTGCATCCGTCTCGGTGCCGGTTTTCAACCACGCTGGAATGCTGGTTGCCGCACTGTCCGTCTCCGGCCCAGAGGCTCGTTTCCCGCAGACCGCAGGAGCCGAATTCGGACCAGTCTTGGCAGCCGCGGCCGACCGCATGCGCATCTAACTACACTGGGATTATGGTCCCTGCAGCTGTTGCCGAACTGATCAAGGATGCGCGGAATCCGGTTGCCTTCACCGGCGCCGGCATGAGCGCGGAATCCGGCCTCGAAACGTACCGAGATCCGCACAGCGGGCTGTGGGAGAACGTTGATCCTACCGCGATGGCCAGCATTGATGCCTGGGCCCGGGATCCAGAACCAATGTGGGCTTGGTATCTCTGGCGGGCCCGATGCTCTGCTAACGCTGAACCCAATGCAGGCCACCGCGCGCTGGCAGACATCCCAGTGATTACTCAGAATATTGATAATCTCCACGAACGCGCCGGTTCTGCCGAGGTTGTCCATTTACACGGGAGCTTGTTCGACTACCGCTGCACTATCTGCTCCCGCCCTTACCGAAAGGTGGAGCTACCCACCGAACCGGAAGCACGGGCAACTCCACCAACGTGCCCGTTGTGTGGCAACTTAGTTCGCCCGGGTGTGGTCTGGTTCGGAGAAGCACTGCCGTCCCGCGAATGGGCTCGGGCCGAAGATCTAATTAGCAACTGCGATCTGCTGATTGTGGTTGGTACCTCCGGAGTCGTGCAGCCGGCCGCATCGTTGCCTCGTTTGGCTCATCGGGTACTGGAAATTTCGCCTCAGCCCACGGAATTTACGCCGTGGGTGGATGCGTACTGGGAGACCACCGCAGCAAAGGGTTTGCCACTACTCTTTCCCTAGAGCGTTTTCTTAGCTGGAACCCTGGGGCTATCTTGGTCGGCTTGCTCTACCCCAGGATTCACCCACAGTTTCAATTGAATTTCCGATTCGTTCACGGAGTGACCATATGGTAAATCCCCGTGCCACAACTCAATCGTCGTCAGTTTCTTCAGTTCACCGCAGCTGCCACCGCCGCGGGCCTAGTGTTGCCCCTCGGACATGCTCAGGCAGCTGAAACTTCCGGTGAAGTCCATGCGCTGGACCTCCACATCGTCACCGTCACCGATACCAGCTTCACGGTGGCGTGGACTACCTATTCCGTAGGTCATTTCCCGTACTTCAAGGAGCAACAGGCCGCGCCTGCTGCTACAGAAGTGTACGTAGGGCCTGCAGATTCTTCCGCCCCGCTGCGTTTGGTGCATGAAGATGCTACGCCGCGTGCCTTCCACCAAGTCACCGTAGAGGGGTTGGAGCCCGGCCGGCAGTACCGCTTTGAGTGCCGCAGCAATGGCGTGGTGGCCAAGCCGAATTGGGTGCACACGACGCTGACGGATCCGATGACCAGCCGAGGCATCGTGACTACGCTGCAGCGCCCGTCGGGCAGCTTTGTACAGCGCATCGCGATCATGAACGATACCCACGTGGGCCTCGGCGAGCACCTGGTGAAGTGGACTGGCGAGACTCCTTATAGCTACTTCCTCATGGAGGATAACCTCGATCTTGTGCGTACGCTCGCACCATCCGTGTTGCTCATCAACGGTGACGTTACCAGCGAGGCCCGGCCGCACGAGTGCAAGAAAGCCCGCCAGTTGCTCGATGCCTATGGCACCCTCAACCAGGATTATTTTGTCACTGCCGGTAACCACGACCGCCCGCACCGCGTGGACGAGGACCGCAGCGCGAACTACCAGTACTCGGCTCCCCTGCCTGCCGATGCTTTGCGACGCTCCGAACGCGGCCGCGAGTACCACTACAATTTCGGGGACTGGTTCGGGATTTCATACCAAACCCCGTGGACCTTCGAGGTCGGTGGCCTGCGTATCATCGGCGCGGACTCAGCAATGGCAGGCAACTCCGCTGGCGGGTTCTTCAACGACGACCAACTTGAACAGCTCCGCGCCATCCATGCGGCCGACCCGGATCGTCCAACCCTGTCGCTGTGCCACCATCCGGTCACGGACGAATCCGCATTGAGTGCCTTCGGCAGCCGCTCCTTCCTGCTGGATCTGGGCGACGCCATCGAGTTCCAGCGGATTCAGGCTCGCACCCCTGGTGTCTTTGCCCACCTCGGCGGGCACACCCACCGCGGGCGTCGCACGCCTAGCCTGTACGCACCGGGTATCGAATACCTAGAAAACCCGGCATCCGGCGAGTTCCCTTGTGGTGTCACCGTCCTAGATATCTACACTGATGGCGCGATGATTTCCCACCACCGGCCTAATACTGAACGCTACGCAGGCCAGCTGCTCAAAGAACGCTGGGCGAGCGGGGGCGTGCTGCCGGATTACACGCTTTACCGTACCGATCACCGCAATTTCACCTTCGATTTCGATTTCTCTGGCCTTGTTGCTGGCGGCGGTGTTTCGCGGGTAACTGGCGTGCGCGAACCGGTGTTCAACCCTTAAGACGAGCAAACGAATAAGGCTCGAAGCCCCAAGTAATCTTGGTGCTTCGAGTCTTAGTTTTGTACCCCGTACGGGATTTGAACCCGTGTTACCGGCGTGAGAGGCCGGCGTCCTAGGCCGCTAGACGAACGGGGCGCGGTCTTTTCACGCGTTGTGCGTGTTGGACTAGGCAATAGTAAACGCCCATGCAGGAAACTAACAAATCCCCTGTTCAGATAAGGAAAACACCCCGCTGCGGCCAGGTGGTTGGCTCACGCAACGGGGTGTTTTTGGCTTTACGCTTCGCGTCATGCTTTGTGGCGATGACCTTGGCGCATCACTTTAACGGCGTCGGGGTGGAAGTGTCGTCACGTCCCGGCTCGTGCTCTTGCGGGGACGGCGTCCACGTTCTCCTTAAGGGAGGTTAGGTGCCGTGGTGCGATCATCTTCTAGCATTCGCCTGCGAGACAATCTGCATTCACGTTCCTTTTTCTAGCTCCGCCTTCGCGCATCTCTAGCGCGTGTCGAAGGACTCGGATTATGGCTGTGCTCGCGTTAGAAAAGCAACGATGTCAGATTGTCGATTCGACTTCTCCTCTACCATCCACTCTCCCATCTGTGTCGATTAGCAAGGGCCAAGTTACGTAACTTTGTTTTCCTACGGTTCATCTACCGACGATCCGTATACCTGCACTATATGTGGCACAACTCGGCAAGAAAAGGGTTTGTGACATCTTTCATTAACCTTGCGTTCACACAATTTCTTCACTCTTTTCCCAATCCCCTGCGCTACCCCCAACCCGGGCGTTATTCTAAAAAATGGTGTGTGTTTCCACCCCTACAGTCGCCCCAGCTTATCGACGTTGACGCTAAGGGCGTCCAGCACCGCATTAGGAACAAGTCTCCGTTGGCACACCTCGAGAATGCTGCGAGGCTGAGCAGCACGGATTCTTCGGACGCTTCGAATTCCAGATGATGCAGGTAGGCGTCGGCGCGCATCTGCGCTTCGCTGTAGACCTCGGGTACGTCTTCATCGTTGGTGATATCGCTGGCGATGGTCATGACGCCGAACACGTGGCTGACGTACGGAATCGATGTGACTTTGCGGAAGTGCCCGTGATGGGCGCTCGCTGCGAGTTGAGGGCGCGCATGAGGCGCGGGGTGAAAATGGCCATGGCGGTCTCTTTTCTCCTAGTCACTGCCTGTTTCGGGCACTGTCTAGTTAAGCAGAGAGCATGGACACCCCGCGCCAGCTTTTCGAACACGCGCACTAGATTAGCGCAGCGGGTCGAAGCGCTTAAGCATCGGATCCACCTCGCCGGTGGCAATCTGCGCCGCCAGCAGCTTGCCCGTCGCAGGACCTAGGACCATGCCCCACATGCCATGCCCACCAGCGACATACACGTTCGGTGCCTTCGTCGCACCGATCAGTGGCAGGCCATCCGGGGTGACCGGTCGGGAGCCGACCCACTGATCTTGCAGGTCATCGAAGTCCATGCCGCGGAACATGTGCTGCGCGTGCTTGACCATCGCCTGCACACGCCGTGGCTGAAATGGCTCATCTGGCCCCCGGAATTCCATGGTGCCCGCGATGCGGAAGCGGCCTTGGTACGGTGTGCAGGCCAGTCGTTGATCCGGCAGGTAGACGGGGTATTCGATCGGTTCGTCCGTCGCCACGGTAAAGGAGTAGCCGCGCCCCGCCTGCACCAGTTGCTTCACACCCAGCGGCCGCGCGAGCTTCGGCAGCCACGCGCCGGTCGCGATCACCACGTTGTCCGCGGTCAGGTACTCCCCCGTAGACAGCTCGAGCACCGGCACGCGTGTCGACGTCACGCTCTCCACCACCACGCCCGTGCGGATCTCACCACCCCGCTTTTCGACGGCCACGCCCAGGGCCTCAACGTATGGGGCCGGCTCAAAGAAGCGTTGGTTTTCCAGGCGGTAGACCACCTTAGCGTTATCCGAAAGCTGGCTGACCAGCTCTCTTGGATTGTCTAGTCGCTCGAACGGCACGTCCTGGCCATGCCGAACAGCGCCTTCGATTTCTTCTCGGAAGCCCTTGGCCTGCGCCTCGTTTTCGAAGGCGACCACGAACGGGCCTTCCTTGGTCCAGGAGTCCACGCCACCGACCTGTAGTTCGTCGAAGCCGACCAGCGCAATCTTATCGATCGGCGTCAGCCCCGCCATCGTATCGTCCCAAGCTTTCTGGTTGGCGCGCGCCATGAACCGGGCGCAGAATTCCCAGAGCTTGAGATCGACGCGCGTCGGAACGGACATCGCCGCGTCCGGATCGAACAACGCCTGCGGGCCGTATGCCCACAGGCTGGCATTCGACAGTGGAATCGACTTGCCCGGCGTCAACCAGCCAGCGTTGCCCCAGGATGAACCGGCGGCCACTCCTGCGCGGTCAATAACGGTCACCTCGTGACCATATTCCTGCAGGTGCCACGCGGTAGCAAGCCCCACCATGCCAGCGCCGATAACGATAGTGCGAGTCACGGGTTTCCTCCCTCAAAATTCAAACTAGCGAGACGTCCATCACACTACCGATAATTGGTGATAAGTGTCGCCAGTTTGAGGAAATATCGCTCGATAGACAAACGAAAACAGCCCTCTCTCCACATGGGAAAGAGGGCTGTCTTATGTACCCCGTACGGGATTTGAACCCGTGTTACCGGCGTGAGAGGCCGGCGTCCTAGGCCGCTAGACGAACGGGGCAGGACTTTTATGTTGTTTAGGCAGTACATAAACCTGCTGCTGGCCTACCAGGACTCGAACCTAGAATGACGGTACCAGAAACCGTAGTGTTGCCAATTACACCATAGGCCAATGTTTTACAGACGCTTGCGCGCTGTGCAACGAGGAATACTATAACCACAAGGGTGCAACTTCGACAAATCTGCAGGCCAGCGCCCTGGAATCTCCGGTCAAAGCGAAAGCTGGCCTAGCAACGTTCAATCGTCGATAAGCCAGCTCAGTTAAGCGTTTAAGCGAACGGCGTTACTTCGCGCGCAGCCTTCAGGCGTGCGAGCGTGGATTCCTTGCCCAGGAGCTCCATGGACTCGAAAAGTGGTGGGGATACAGCTGCGCCGGAGATGGCGACGCGCAGGGCGCCGTAGGCCTTGCGAGGCTTGAGTTCCAGGTCCTCGATGAGGGCCTTGGACAGTGCGGCTTCGATGGCAGCGGTGTCAAAGGTCTCCAGGTCAGACAGTACCGAAATAGCCACGTCCAGTGGCTGCACGGCGTCTTCCTTCAGGTTCTTGCGAGCGGACTTCTCGTCCAGTTCCAGCTCGGCATCGTCCACGAACAGGAACTTGATGAGGTCCCAGCCCTCGGAAAGGGTCTTAATGCGGGTCTGGGTAAGCGACGCCAGGAAGGCGAACTTGTCGGCGTCATACGAAGCAGGGAACGAGGTGTATTCCTCCAGCCACGCACGGAACCGCTCCGCGAAGTCGGACTCAGATAGCAGTCGGATCTGGTCGGCGTTGATGGCCTCCAGCTTCTTCTGGTCAAAGCGCGCTGGGTTGGAGAGCACGTTGTGGACGTCGAAGTTCGCGATCAGCTCGTCAACGGAGAAGATGTCCTTGTCCGCAGACAGGGACCAGCCCAGCAGCGCCAGGTAGTTGAGCATGCCCTCCTTGATGATGCCGTTGTCGCGGTGGTTGAACAGGTTGGACTGTGGGTCGCGCTTGGACAGCTTCTTGTTGCCCTCACCCATAACGAATGGCAGGTGGCCAAACTCTGGGGTGAACGACGCCACGCCGATGCGCTTGAGCGCCTCATAGAGGGCCAGCTGGCGCGGGGTGGACGGTAGCAGGTCTTCGCCGCGCAGGACGTGGGTGACGCCCATGAGAGCGTCGTCGACTGGGTTCACCAGGGTGTACAGCGGCGCGCCGTTGGAGCGGGCTACCACGTAATCCGGCTGAGTGGAGGACTGGAAGGTGATTTCGCCACGCACGAGGTCGGTCCAGGTCCAGTCCTGATCTGGCATGCGTAGACGCCAGACCGGCTCACGGCCTTCTGCCTTGAACGCTGCTACCTGCTCGTCTGTCAGGTCGCGGTCGTAATTGTCGTACCCCAGCTGTGGGTCCCGTCCCGCTGCGAGATGGCGTTCCTTAACTTCTTCGGCCGTGGAGTAGGCCGGGTATACCTCGCCGGCGTCGATAAGCTTCTGCAGGACATCCTTGTAAATGTCCATGCGCTGGGACTGGCGGTACGGCTCATGCGGGCCGCCCTTGACCACGCCTTCGTCCCAGTCCATGCCGAGCCACGTGAGGGAATCGATGATCGCCTGGTAGGACTCCTCAGAGTCGCGGGCGGCATCGGTGTCCTCGATGCGGAAGATGAGCTTGCCGCCGGTGTGGCGGGCGTAAGCCCAGTTAAACAGTGCGGTGCGCACCATGCCGACATGCGGGGTGCCGGTTGGCGACGGGCAAAAACGTACGCGTACTTCAGTCATGGCTCCCAAGTCTAGTGCAGGCTACATCTTCGGCGGCTCCAGGGCGATCCCATATGCTGCCTTCAGCGCCCTCCTCGTCGCCAGCGCCACGATCGCCGCCCCAGCAACTTCCGCGCCCGCGCTCACCTTGTCGCCCGGCAGCAGCTTATCGACGCCCGCGCTTACGGCCGGAATCCTCGCGGCCACCGCATCCGCTAGCTTGCTCGCTTGTGCGGCCACGGCGTTTTCTGCCTTATCGATCTGCTTCGCCAGGTTTAACACCGTGCCTAGCAACTCTTGGTTATTGCCGTGCGCTGCGATTTCCCTGTCGTAGAGCTGCCCCACCGCGCACACGTAGGCGGCAGCATTTTCAAGGAATTCCTCCTCTGGAGTCGGCTTAGTGACAAAGTTGCGCTCCAGCACCCGCGCCAGCTCCGCATTGCTCAAGCCTTTATTGCGCTGCCGAGCTTCAGTAATCAAAACCAGCGCCTTCGGCTCTGCTTGTTGCAGTAGCAAGGTCAGCTCTGCAGCGTTGAGGGAAAATGTGCTTCGGTCGATGATCGGCATTTCGTCTCCTTATGGGCTGTGGTTGCACTCCCCAGGCTAGCGAGCCTCGTCAACCTAAGCATTACACTTGATAGTTACTATGAGCTCACCGAATCCCGCGCGTCCTGCATCCGCCCCCGATTTCCTCCTTTCCCGGGCCCACGGCTCGGTGCGTACCCAGGGCACGATCAGGACTTTCACTGATCCCTGGGAAGCGGTAGCAGCTCTCAAGGCTCAGGAAGCTGAAATGGTCGTGGGCGCGCTCCCCTTCCTCCGTGGCGGCGCTGCCGCACTGACCGTCCCCGGATCCATCATTCGGGAGGACGGCCCCCTTGAACCGCACGGATACTACCGATTCGGTCCGGGTTCCGAGCTTTCCGCGCGCGTGGTTGGTTTCGACCCTTCTCCGGAAGAACACGTCGACCGCGTCGCCGCAGCTATCGCCACCGTGGAGCGTTCCGTGTTGGAAAAAGTTGTGCTGGCGCGTGCAGTGGATATTGCCTTTGACCAGCCTGTCGATCCCCGCTTGGTAGCAGCCCGTTTGATTGACAATTCCCACAACTGCGACGGCTTCATCGCGGACCTCTCCCCCGTTCACCCCGGCGTTTTCCTCGTTGGATCCTCCCCAGAGGTGCTGGTCAAGCGCCAAGGATCGACGGTCACCGCCTATCCGCTGGCTGGCTCCGCTCGCCGTTTAGCGGACCCGGAAGCCGACGAACAAGCCGGCGCCCGGCTGCACCACAGCGCCAAGGATTTGGTTGAGCACGCGTTTGTGGTCGAGCACCTCCGGCGTGCGCTTTCCCCGCTGTGTTCCTCACTGGAGATCCCCGATCACCCAGAGCTGACCAAGACCGATGAGATGTGGCACTTGGCGACGCCGATCGTCGGCACGCTAGCATCACCGGCAACCTCAGCCCTGGAACTCGCGCTGGCGGTACACCCCACGCCTGCGATCTGCGGCACGCCTACCGACGCCGCGGAGGCACTCATCGAGACCGTGGAATCCCCACGCCGCTTCTACGCAGGCGCTGTGGGCTGGTGCGACGCCTCCGGCGACGGCGAATACATGGTGGCGATCCGATGTGCCGAAGTCTCCGCCGATGGCCTCCAGGCCCGCGCGTGGGCCGGTGGCGGGATCGTGGCGTCCTCGGACCCTGCGGCCGAGTTGGCCGAGACGGACGCGAAGCTACGAACTATGTTGCGTGCACTGGGCCTGTAAGATAGCCCTGGCCTGAGCTTCGTCGATTTCGGGGCGCTCCAATATCCGCAGCATCAGTCCGTCCAGAATGAGTCGCAACCGCAGCGGATCTCCCAGCATTGGCAGATTTGCCGTGAGTTGATCCAATCCTTCATGCGCCCGAAGGCGAGCTTCATCGACCTCAGAATTTCCTGGGCGCAGCGAAAGAACTGCGAGCTGAACCAGCGCCTCGGCTTTGCTTTGCGACGTCAGCGGCAGCACTTCCATGAGAATGTCGATTGCTCGCTCAGCGGTCGGTTCTTTTGGCAACGCCGCAATCTTCGGACGAATACGTTCCACGGTGCGATCCTGCGCGAACCGCAATAAATCGGCCAGCAGTGCGTCTTGGGTCGGGAACACATGGCGCAGCGATCCCACTGACATTCCGGCTCGTTGCGAAATGTTGCGCACGCTTAAGGACTCGATTCCTTCAGAAACCACCAGCTCAAGCGCCGCTTCAAGAGCAGCTTCCCTGCGCTGGCCTGCCGATAGTCTCACTATCTCCCCACTAACTAATACAACTGTGCTACTGTGATGGCTAACTAATACATCCGTACTAGAAAGGTTGTCATGCTCCCCTTCATTATTGCCTGCGAAATCGGCTTTTGGGTCATATTGCTGCTCGGGCTTGCGCTACGTTACGTGGCTCGTCGACCTCGCTTTGGTGCTTTGTTCCTCATCGCGACCCCACTTATCGATATCGCATTGTTGGTATGCACAGTGATTGACCTGCGCAATGGCCACACGCCCCACTGGAGCCACTCCATGGCCGCCTTCTACCTCGGATTCAGCATCGTCTTCGGCAAATCGATGATCAACTTCGCGGACCGCACTTTTCAGCGTAAGGTGCTACACCTCTCGCCTATTAAGCCGCCGACCAACGAGTGGAAACTTTTCGTCCAAGCAGTAGCTGCAACACTGATCGCGATGGCGATTACGGAGCTTTGCATCTTGGCCACACCTAGCACCGCATTTGGTTTGCGGGATGCCTACAAATCAGGAGTAGCAATCCTGTTTATCTGGTTCATCACTGGCCCGCTTTGGACCTCACTGAAGCCATCCAAAGCAGCAGCCGCCCGCTAAATCATCCTTAGGCACACAAGAAAGGGCACAGTGACACGCCCCCCACATTCCCGTAACGTGCCACTATGCCCTTTTCGACGATTCGATATACGTACCGGTTGCAAATACCTATGCGCGCTCGACCGGGTTACCCAGCTTGCCGAGGCCCGGAACATCGATTTCGATGAAGTCCCCAGGGAACATTTCCTTGGTACCCGCTGGCGAGCCGGTGGTGATCACATCACCTGGTAGCAGCGTCATGGATGCCGAGATCATCTCGAGGATCTCGCCGAAGTTCATGATCATCTGGTTCGTGTTGGAATCCTGTGGCGTGGTGGTCTCACCATTCTGGGTCAGGTGAGCACGAATTGGATGGTTGTCCAGGTCAAACTTAGACAGATCCGTCTCAATCCATGGCCCCATCGGCCCGAAGGTATCGATACCCTTGGCACGGGACCACTGCCCGTCCTTGAACTGCAGGTCGCGAGAGGACACATCGTTCATGATCGTGAAGCCAAGGACGTAGGACTGCCAGTCTGCAGCCTTGACATTCTTGCACGGGCGAGAAATCACCATGGCAATCTCGCCCTCGAACTCGACCTTCGTGGCAAACTCAGGGATTTTAATCGCAGCACCAGGGCCAACAATGGCTGTTGGCGGCTTGAGGAAGATCGTCGGCGGCAGTGATTCTGCCGACTTATTGAAGACTTCCTTGACGTGATCGGCGTAGTTACGGCCGATGGCGACCACCTTGCTCGGCAGCATTGGGGCCAAGAGGCGGACGTCGTTAAGCGGCCACTCACGGCCGGTGAATTCTGGGGCCTGGAAAGGATGGCCTTTGATTTCTTTGCAGGTCAGGTTGGTGTCGTCTTCACCTTCGACCACACAGAAACAAAGTCCATCTGGGGTAGCAATTCGTCCTAAGCGCATGTTAGGCAATACTACATGGCGCAGGTCACGCTCGGGTGAATAGTAGGTGACAAATGCGGGCGGGGCGGTTTTGCTTTGATTGCTTTGATTGCTTTGCTAGCTCGGGGCTGCGTTGACGCGTTGCGGCGCTGCGTGTTGAATGCTGCTTTCGGGAAATTCTTCACGCCGTATGCCGCGGCGTGACACACCACGTGAAGAAGTTTCGCCGCCACGTTGCTGGTGGGACACACGGGACTGAAGTGGCACTTTCTGCGCCACTTTCGGGAAATTCATCACGCCGTATGCAGCGGCATGACACACCACGTGAAGAAGTTTCGCCGCCATGTTGCTGGTGGGACACACGGGACTGAAGTGGCACATTCTGCGCCGCTTTCGGGAAATTCTTCACGTCGTATGCCGCGGCATGACACACCACGTGAAGAAGTTTCGCCGCCATGTTGCTGGTGGGACACACGGGACTGAAGTGGCACTTACTGCGCCGCTTTCAGAAAATTCTTCACGTCGTATGCCGCGGCATGACACACCACGTGAAGAAGTTTCGCCGCCATGTTGCTGGTGGGACACACGGGACTGAAGTGGCACATTCTGCGCTGCTTTCGGGAAATTCATCACGCCGTATGCAGCGGCATGACACACCACGTGAAGAAGTTTCGCCGCCACGTTGCTGGTGGGACACACGGGACTGAAGTGGCACTTTCTGCGCCACTTTCGGGAAATTCATCACGCCATATGCAGCGGCATGACACACCACGTGAAGAAGTTTCGCCGCCACATTACAGGTGAGACACAAGAAGCCAAAGTAACCCCCACCAACCCCGCACAGAAAATAAGCTGTGTCATTCGCCCAAAAACAGCGCAAAACAGCCCACAACAGCACGAATCACACAGTCATTTTCCCCAAGCACACCAAAGCACACCAAAACCACCAAAAACGCCAGCCCTAAACCATCAGATCCCGCAGCGTCTTCGCCCGGGACTGGGCCACAAACGCCAGGTAGAGCTCCGCGCAGGCGAGGGCGTCGGTCAGCGCGTTGTGGTTGCGGTAGGCAGGAAGTCCGTAGCGGGCGCGGACTCGGCCGAGGCGCAGGTCCTCGCCACGCGGGTAGGTGCCCATGCGTTCCATGTGGCGGCGCTCAAGCGCAAAAGTGTCCACTACCG
The DNA here is from genome assembly GCA_032468405.1 of Staphylococcus chromogenes. Taxonomy (GTDB): domain Bacteria; phylum Actinomycetota; class Actinomycetes; order Mycobacteriales; family Mycobacteriaceae; genus Corynebacterium. Next base: position 382,322 of record JAUDUO010000002.1, on the reverse strand, counting down.
GCATGTCCAGTGGCGCGCCGTACAGTTTGCGGCACGCATGGGAAAGAAATGACGTTTCAATGTGTGCGAAATGCACCAGTGCCACCCGCCCGGCCAACGCGCCAAGAAATAGGGGCAGGACTTCGGACAGTTCAGTGCCGTCTGCCAGGTGATCGTCGGTAAGGCCGTGCACGGTGGCGGATTGGCCCACCTCCACCCCGGCGCGGATGATGAAGTGCTGGGCGGCGCTAAGTTCGATTATGCCGGCGGTGACGGGTACCCAACCGATGGACAGCATGTGGTCGCGACCGGCGCGCAAGCCGGTGGTTTCGATGTCGAGGGCGAGAAAATTTAGCTCCCCAACAGGGGCAGCAAGATTCGGCCTAGGCGTGGCCAGATACTGCGCGAGCGGTCCGGTGGCGCGGGAGCGTCGAAAAGAGCCGAACATCTAGATGCTCCGGACGGGGTACTTGGTGGCAAGCGCGGTTTGCATGGATTTGATGATGTGGAAGGCGTCACGCAGGCGCTCGCGATCGGTTTTGCTCAAGGCTTGCGGGTCGATATGGTAGCTCGGGCGATCACCTCGGCGCAGTTGTTCACTTTGCCAACGCAAGGCCATTGCCTGCAAGAATTCGAAGGCATCGAGCAAGTTTTGCGCGCCGCTTTCAGATACCCCGGTACCGGCGGCTGCCCGCAAGCGCTGCTCGGTGCCTACTTCGGTAGAACCCATACAGAGCGCGTACAACCGGGCCATTTGTACTACTGCTGCGATGCCGCCTTTCTTCACGTCGAGGGTGTGGGCATAGTCGCCGGATCGTTCCACCACGAGCCCTCGGAAGAAGCTCAACGGCGGTTCCCGGCGCGCCGCGAGCGCCGCCAGGTGGGCACGGAGGCGCGGGGCATGCGCTGCCATTTCCACTGCGACAGAGTGGACCTCAGTGGCCAGGGAGAGGTCGCCGTGGATGCCTCGGAAATCAAAGAAGGTTTGGGCGTGCAGCAGTGCCTCAGGCTCGGGCGCGGTGATCCAGGCGCGGAAGGTGTTTATCCATTCGGTACAGGTCTTGCGCCAGGTGGGGTTCATCGCCATCATGTCGCCGGGGCAACGTGCTTGTCCGGCAACGGAGAGGCCTTCGCACACGAAGCGGGACAGTTCCGCGAAGTACGGTTCGTGTTCCGGCAGGTAGTCATCTGAAAGCACGAGGCAATTGTCCTGGTCAGAGGCAAATCCCATGCCGCGGCGCCCCTGGGAGCCCACCACCACGAAGCAGTACGGCACCGGCGGGGGTCCAAGTTTTTCTTCGGCGAGCACGAGCAGTCGGCGGGCTACCGCGTCGGCGGCAACTGCTAGCAAACTAGATGCTTCGTGTGGTGATGCCCCTCGGTCCACGAGCCGCGCAGCCATTTCTGAGGCCGCCCGGAACGTATCCGCCATCTCCTCCGGAGTAGTTGCGCGCCCTAGATCCGCGGTGAGGTACATGGGGTTCTGGCGCAGCAGATTCACGATCGACGCGGACGTCACCACGCCGATCACCGCACCCCCATCGACCACCGGCAGGTGATGAATCCCGCGCTCGGCCATCACAAGCATCGCTTCGAAGGCAAAGGTTTCCGGCGCAATCGTCACCGGGTTCGCCGTCATGAGCTCGCTAACTGGCACCTCAGGGTTTCCACCTTGCGCGATCATCCGGCGCAGGTCTCGGTCCGTGAGAATGCCGACGAGCACGTGGGCGTCGATAATAAGCAGAGCCGAAACCGCGCGCTCGTCCATGACCTCCGCCGCCCGCCTTATCGACGCCCCACTGGTCACCGTCGCCGGGTCGGGGTCAAGGAAGTCGCGGGCATGGGTGCGCAGGGCTTCCGTCGTGGCATCGTCGCGTAGTCGCTCCGCCGCGGCACGAATACGCGAGGTACGCACGGCGAAGTGCTCATCAAGCGCTGGGTGCGCCGCGCTGATGCGCTGAAACTCCGCCCGGGGCAGGCGCAGTAGTAGGCAATCCTCTACGGCTGCGATCGTATATTCGCTGCGCACCGGCCCGTTGAGAGTGGAATAGCCAAAGGTCCCGCCCGTATCGCGCCGGTCCAACAACGTGCCATCACTATCGGTGACATCTACCGCCCCAGACCTAATGATGTACAGGAAGTGGTTATCCTCCCCCGCCGCGATTACCTGACTACCCCGCTTGGCATAGATCATGTCCATGCGGGTAGCGAGGGTAGCCAGCTCATCTAGTGGCAGGGTAGAAAACGGCGGATCCTGGGCAAGGAAGTCGCGCACTTCCTCCAGTTCTAATGTCATGGATCACACTTTAGAGTGCTGCGGCGATGCGGTCTCCGATTTCGGAAGTTTTTAGTGGAACATTGCCCCGGGCTTCCACGTCGTGCGCCACAGCGTCTTCGATACGCTGCGCATTTGTTTCATCGCCGAGGTGTCGCAGCATCATCGCCGCAGAAAGGATTGCTGCGGTTGGATCAGCGATTCCCTGGCCCGCAATGTCTGGTGCCGAGCCGTGGACTGGCTCAAACATCGATGGATTCGCGCCGGTGGCATCAATGTTCCCAGAGGCCGCTAGCCCGATTCCGCCGGTGATGGCGCCTGCCAAGTCAGTCAGGATGTCCCCGAAGAGGTTATCCGTGACGATGACGTCGTAACGCGCAGGATCCGTAACCAGGTAAATGGTGGCGGCGTCGATGTGGTGGTAGTCGACGGTCACCTCAGGGTATTCGCGAGCGACCTCGTCCACCGTGCGCTGCCACAGCGACCCCGCATTCACCAAAACGTTCGTCTTGTGCACCAGCGTCAAGTGCTTGCGACGCGCCTGCGCCCGCTCAAAAGCATCCCGCACTACGCGCTCCACTCCGAACCGGGTGTTTTGAGAGACTTCGCTGGCCACCTCATGTGGTGTCCCCACGCGCAGGGTGCCACCATTGCCGCAGTACAACCCCTCGGTGCCTTCGCGCACTACGACGAAGTCAATCTCGCCCGGATTGGCCAATGGGCTGGTGGCAGATGGGTAGAGTTTGGCTGGGCGCAAATTGACGTGGTGGTCCAAAGCAAACCGCAGCTTGAGCAGCAGCCCTCGTTCAAGTACGCCCGGTGGCACTTCACCTGGAGCGCCAATCGCGCCGAGCAGGATCGCGTCGTGTGCGCGAAGAGCTGCCAGGTCAGCGTCGGTCAGCAGCTCGCCGTTGCGCAGATAGCGGCGAGCACCGAGGTCAAATTCGGTGGTCTCGATATCATCGCGCACCGCGCGCAGCACCTTGAGCGCTTCCGCGGTTACTTCTGGACCAATGCCGTCCCCGCCAATCACTGCAAGTTTCAACATTTGAGATACCTTTCTCACTTTGTGGGATACTTGCAGTGTAGCAGCTCTCAGTTAACCAAGCAGGCTTTTTACTTCCCTATCGCTTAGGACCGCCTCTTGGAACAGTTGGAGGGTGCGATCAGGATCAAAGCCCACCCCGATCAACACCACTTCGGAACTCGGGGTTAGATCCACGCTCGCCCAGAGCGCTGCAGGGCGAATCTGCAGGTTAGGCCCAGCCTGCTGCCAAGACTGCACCACTGATAAGTCATGGTCAATCCAGCAAAAGCCCTTCGATCTCACGAGCCCCTTGGTCGCGCGTAGCGCCGCCAACAGGCGTTCTTTGTTAAAGGGACGATCGCTGCGAAAAACCACGGAAGAAATCCCATATTCCTCAGTTTCCGGCGTGTGCGGGTTGGCAAGTTCGTCGTAGAACCCCTCGTACGCGCGGGCAGTTGCCTCATCATAAAGTTGCGCATCCAGCACCTCAGCAACCTCAATGTGCCCCATGTGCACCCGCCGCACCTGCGCTCGAGGATTCATCGCTCGCACGGTGTGTTCCACCTTGGCTGTTTCCTCAGGGCCTGCCAGGTCAGCCTTGGTAATGAGGATGAGGTCTGCAAACTCCACCTGATCTACTAACAAGTCCGACACGGTACGGTCATCCTCCGGAGCGGCCGCACGGTCTGCCTCAGCAAGCTTTGGACCTTTCCGGAGCATGGGCAGAAAAGTGGAGGCGTCTACCAGGGTGACCATGGTGTCGATATGCGCGAGATCGCCTAGCCGGAACCCATCCTCAAATTTCCAGTCGAAGGTGGCCGCCACCGGCATTGGCTCCGAAATACCCGTGGATTCGATGACGATCTGCTCATATTTTCCAGATTTCACCAGCGTTGAGACTGATTCCACTAGGTCTTCCCGCAGAGTGCAGCAAATGCAGCCGTTGGAAAGCTCAATGAAGCGGTCTTCACCACGCCGCAACTCCCCTTCCCCTTCGATGAGGGCTGCGTCAATGTTCACCTCGGAAAAGTCGTTAACAATGACCGCTAGTTTACGGCCCTCCCGATTGGCCAAAAGTTGATTGAGCAGTGTGGTTTTCCCGGTACCTAGAAAGCCACTCAACACTGTAACTGGAATAGTTTTCATGCTTAAGTAGGCTAGTGAGAAAATCTTTCACTAGCAAAGCGGGGGCACTACGTTAGGCTGCTACACCGGCCATTCGCGCAGCAAACCGCGTTGATAGAGCAACGGCCGCGCCTCGTCCACATGCCCCATTTGTTCCACCAGCACGGTGATGATTGTGTGGTCACCACCTAGGTACAGGCCAGCCACAGTGCCGACAAACCAGGCTGAAACCCCATCGAGAACCGGCACGTCATGCGCCACCCGATGCACCATGACATCAGCAAATTTGTCGCCGCCATGCGTCGCGAACTGCTTGGCCAATGCCCCTTGGCTTTCCGAAAGTACCGATACCGCGATTGGTTGTCCCTGCCCTAGGTGAGTTAACGTCCGGGACGCCGAATCCAGCGCAACCAACACCATCGGCGGATCTAGCGACAGCGAGCAAAAGGCGCTGACCGTCAGGCCATAGTCGTGGCCGTCGTCATGCGTGGTGACCACCGTAACCCCCGAAGGGAATGTGCCTACGGTGCGCCGAAACTCTGCAATGTCCAACAAATCCGCCCCAAGGGAAACTAGTCAAAGGAAAGCTGGAACTTCTTTGCTCCAAGCTGCGCGGCAACAGTATCGAAGACCCCGGCAGGAACTTCCTGGTCCACACGAAGCACGAGGATCGCGCCGCCGTCGTCATGCAGTGCCATCGCTGCCGCCTCGATGTTGATGTTATGCGCACCCAACATCGTACCAACTTGGCCGATGGCCCCCGGTTTGTCTTCGTAGAACATGAACAAATTGTGCCCATGCGCCCGCATGTCCAAGCTGCGCCCGTTGATTCGCACGATCTTATCCACGCGATGCAGCCCCGTCAGCGCCCCCACTACAGAAGCTTTTTGACCGTCGGCGGTAAACGCACGAACCACCACGTCAGATCGATGCGTAAACGCCTCGGAGGCAGTTGCTACCGCCAGCTCCACTCCCCGCTCCTCGGCAATGTTCGGCGCATTCACAAAGGTCACCACCTGGTCTGTGATGCCGGTAAACAGCCCCCGCAGTGCGGAAAGCCCCAGCACCGACACGTCCTCGGTGGACAACTCGCCGCGGGCTTCCACTTCGATTTTCACCGGTGCGCCCGGGAGCAGGTGCGACACCACCAACCCCAGCTTGCGGACCAGCTCCAGCCACATGCCAACTTCTTCGCCCACCCGGCCACTCGAAACGTTCACCGCATCCGGCACAAACTCTCCCGCCAGCGCCTTAAGCACCGACGCTGCCACATCAGTGCCCGCGCGATCCTGCGCCTCCACCGTCGACGCACCCAGGTGCGGCGTGACGACGACCTGCTCGAGGCCAAAAAGCGGAGAATCCGTGCACGGCTCGGCCTCAAACACATCAAAGCCCGCGCCGCGAATCTGGCCCGCGGCGATGGCAGCTGCTAGCGCGTGTTCGTCGACCAGGCCCCCGCGCGCCGCATTGATGATGACCTGCCCCGGCTTCGCCTTGGCCAGGAGCTCCGCGTCGAACATGCCCGCGGTCTCTTTAGTCTTGGGCAGGTGAATGGTAACGAAATCCGACCGGGCCATGAGCTCATCGAGCGTTACCAGTTCCACTCCCAGTTGCGCCGCACGGGCCGGGTTGGCGTATGGGTCGTAGGCCACCAGCGTGGTCTCAAAAGCTTTGAGACGCTGGGCAAACAGCTGGCCGATGTGCCCAAACCCTACGATGCCAATGGTTTTGCCATAGATCTCCACGCCTTTGAACGAGGACCGCTTCCACTGCCCCGTCCGCAGGCTGGCATCTGCTGCCGGAATTTGCCGGGCCGTGGCAAGCAGCAGGGAAATCGCGTGTTCACATGCGGAGTGAATATTCGACGTCGGGGCATTGCACACCATCACGCCGCGCTCAGTGGCGGCGTCAATATCAACGTTGTCCAAGCCAACCCCGGCGCGTCCCACGATTTTGAGTTTCTTGGCTGCTGCCAGGACTTCCTCATCCACGGTGGTGGCCGAACGCACGAGCAGTGCCTCGGCATCGACGACGGCGCTCAACAGCTCAGCCCGATTGGGACCGTCTACCCAACGCACCTCAACCTCACTACCCAAGGCATCGACAGTGGATGGGGCTAGTTTGTCAGCGATGAGGACTACCGGACGGTTTTTCGAGCTCACGAGGATCGTCTCCTGAAAGAAGTGGTTCCACCGCGAGCGCCTCGACACGACCGCGCCGCGCGCCCGCGGGTTGCACACCGGCCGAATCTGGTGGCAACTATCGAATAGACTAACCCAGGCACTGCATATTTTTCAGCGCTTCTTGGGAAAACACCTCAATCAGGGGAATTTTTATGCTTTTGATTGAAAAGTTTTCATCCGTGAGGAAAAAATCTCACCAATGCTGCCCGCTACTGATAGCTCACAAACCACGGCTTAGGGTTGACTTCATTCATGGTTCGCTCCGGGCTAAACATCGGCTTATCTTCATCAATGAAGTTCTTCCAGGCCATAAAGAAACGCGGATCGAGCCCTTGGCGCATCACATCCCAGGTACCGTACTTATCCCCGGTCGATCCGTGACCATCGGCGTGCAGCACAAAGGCAAGCTCATCATAGTCCAAGTTAAGAGTTTCTCGATCTCGAATCATTTGCAGCTGGAATTGATGCAAGACCAGTGGTTTTTGTGGCAATTTGTTATCGCGCACCAGCCCCGCAAGCCAAGCGGACACCTCGTCAATTTCCCGCGCTTCTACACTGCCCACCCGCTCCATTGGCTTTTCGTTCGGGCCGATTTTCCACTCTGGGTCCAGCGCCAACCCCACGTTGGGACGCTTCAATAGTTCCTCGTAGCGCTTGGCTTGGTCCAGCAGGTTTGCCCGTCCGGGCTGCAAATCCAAAACTGCATAGCCACCGGCGGCCGTAATTGCATCAATATAAGGGATCAGCTCAGCGGGGTCTGCCTCGTTGCTGTAGTCCCCATCTGCCCCTGGAGAACCCGAAGCTACCGTTGCAATAATTTCAAACGCTGGCACCACCGGTTCCTGCGAGTGCGGCTGATACTGCTTGGCTAATTCTTGCGCCTTCGCAGCAGCTTCCGCCGGCGGCTGCTCCCCCATGACGCCCAAAGCCGGTCCACTCGGATGCCCATAGAGCGCCACAATCCGACGTCCGGGGAACACGAGCCCGCCACCACCTGGCTGTTGCTGGGTGATCTGCTCGCCTCGAATAATTCGCTCTCTAAACCGCTCTGACGTACCGAACTGTCGGCCGAGAGCAAGCATCGGCTCATTAGCCATTCCCGCGACTGCTTCCATCGTGTCATCGTTGACCCGCGGATCTCCGTAAGGGGTGTAGCGCAACTCGGCACCGTAGGCCTTTGCCGTTGCGACGGACGCTAGGGAGGATTCCGGGCTGACCAGGACAATCGGCGCGGATCCCCCATCTTGCTGGCTCTGGAGCGGGAAATTGCCCTCCTGCTCGCCTTGGCCCGCTCGCGGTTCCGGCTGCGCAATGGTAGGTTGCACGAAAAGCGCAGGTTGTTTGGTGTTCAAATCCACCAGTGACTTCACCGGCTCATCTGTGCGAACCTCCGCGAACTTCAGCGAGGTCAGCTTCTCCAGGCTGTCGGCGTGACCGCGATCCACCACTACTTTGCGGGAACCGAAATCAAAAGTGGCATGCTGCCCGATCGTCAAGACGGTGTTCACCTTGAGCTTTTCCAGGGTGTCCCGTACCGCTGGACCGTTGCCCTCCTGAAGCACGATCATCGGCGCATGCGCCACAGCGGCCACGGAAGCCGCCCGAAGCTGATCCGCCGGGTGCGGGCCGGAAATCACGGCGGTTTCCGACTTCTCAAAAATCTTGTTCACCGCGTCCAGCCCGGAACCGTCCGGATCCTGCAGCACCTCAGGCTTTTTAGCAAAACGCTCTGAGACGGTGCGGGCTTGATTCGCCCGGGCCTCATTACTTAACTCATGCTCGACTCCGTCTTTGGGAGCGCCGAGGGGTGCGCACCCGGCGACTACCAAGCCGCAAGCCGTCGTAATTGCCAAGCCCCGCAGCGCTCGTGAGGTGTTCACTAGAATTCAGAGTCCTTCCCAATAGGGTGCATGTGAGTTCTCGCTCCAACCCACTATAGGAAAAGCTATGAAATTAGTTTGGTGACCACCCCACGCTCCGGCTACTTAACCCAGCTCATCAGACCACGCAGCTTGTGCCCGGTGGCTTCGATGGGGTGTTCGGCAGTGCGAGCTCGCAAGGTTTCTAGTTCCTGGTTGCCGCCCTCGACGTTGGCCACCAATCGCTTGGTAAAGGTTCCGTCCTGGATGTCTTTGAGTACCGCGCGCATGGCGTCCTTGGCACGGTCGTCGATAATGCGCGGTCCGGATAGGTAGCCACCAAACTCCGCGGTGTCCGAGATCGACTTGTTCATCGCGGTCAGCCCGCCTTCAAACATCAGGTCAACGATGAGCTTCATTTCGTGCATGCACTCGAAGTAAGCCATCTCTGGCTCGTAGCCTGCCTCGACCAGGACGTCGAAACCTGCTTTGATCAGCTCTTCCGCGCCGCCGCACAGCACAGCTTGCTCGCCAAAGAGATCAGTTTCGGTCTCATCTTTAAAGGTGGTGGGGATGACACCAGCTCGGGCACCTCCGATGGCGGCAGCGTAAGACAGGGTGAGCTCGCGCCCCTCGCCGCGCGGATCTTGATCGACAGCGATGAGGCACGGTACGCCCTTGCCGTCGACAAACTGGCGGCGAACGAGGTGACCTGGCCCCTTCGGCGCCACCATGCCGATGGTGACCCCGGCTGGCGGGGTGATCAGGCCATAGTGGATGTTCAGGCCGTGGCCGAAGAACAACGCATCGCCCGGGTTGAGGTGCGGAGCGAGGTCATTGGTGAAGATCTCTGCTTGGGAGGTATCCGGGGCCAGCAGCATGACCACATCGGCCCAGGCAGCTGCTTCAGCGTTGCTTTTAACTTCGAAGCCGAGCTCGCGGGCGGCATCGGCAGACGCCGAGCCATCGCGCAGACCGATTGCAACGTCAACGCCGGAATCGCGCAGGTTTTGCGCGTGGGCGTGCCCTTGGGAGCCGAAACCAATGATGGCTACCTTGCGCCCTTGGATCAGGGTCAAGTCCGCGTCGTCATCGTAAAAAAGTTCAATTGCCATGGTGCTTAGGACCTTTCGTAGAAGTTGTGGTTAGGATTTTTGGGGGAACATGGTCTTCGGGCCGCGGCTCAGCGCTATCTCTCCCGAGTGTAGGTACTCACGAATACCGAAGGGCTCCAACACGTCCAAGAGTGCGCCTAGTTTGCCCGGGGTGCCGGTGGCTTCGATGACTACTGACTCCGGCGCCACGTCAACGATCCGCGCGCGGAAGATGTTTGCCGCATCCACCACGTGGGGGCGGGTGGTGTTATCGGCGCTGACTTTAACCAGCAACATCGCGCGGGCAATCGTGGTATCTTCGTCGAGCCGCACCACCTTGAGCACGTCCACCAGCTTGTTGAGTTGCTTCGTGATCTGCTGCACCACGACCTCATCGCCATACGCCACCACGGTGATCCGCTGGATTCCCTCTACCTCGGTGCGCGCCGAAGAAAAGGAATACATAGGAAATCCTCGCCGTGTGAACATGCCGGCGATGCGCGAGATGATGCCATCGACGTCCTGCACCAGCACAGACAGGGTATGCCGCTTTTCGACGCCCACCTGCGGGGCCACATTCAGCTGGTTCATCTCTGCTCCTCCTGCTCGTCCATCACATGCGCGATCTCTGCCGGGGTTTCTGGGGTTTCCACATCAAATTCAGGGCTGAGTCCTTGGGCGTACTGAATTTCCGAGTTGGACTTTCCAGCGGCCACCATTGGCCACACCTGAGCATCCTCACCGACGATAAAGTCAATGATCACCGGGCGGTCATTGATCGCCCGGGCTCGCTCAATTGCCGGGATCACTTCTTCTTCTCGGCTAACGCGGATGCCCACGCATCCCATTGCTTCGGCCAGTTTCACAAAGTCCGGCAGGTATCCGGATTCATGTCCCAGGTTGGTGTGGGAGTAGCGGGCCCCATAGAACAGGTTCTGCCACTGGCGCACCATGCCGAGGTTGCCGTTGTTAATCAGCGCAATCTTGACCGGGAAGCCCTCCACCGCGCAGGTCACCAGCTCCTGGTTGGTCATCTGGAAGCAGCCGTCGCCGTCGATCGCCCACACTTCTGTGTCGGGTTTTGCGGCTTTGGCCCCCATCGCAGCGGGCACGGCATAACCCATGGTGCCCAGGCCACCAGAGTTGAGCCAGGTGCGTGGATGTTCGAAATCCACGAACTGCGCTGACCACATTTGGTGCTGTCCAACGCCCGCGCAGTAAATGGCCTCCGGACCAACTGTCTGCGACAAGGTTTCAATCACAAACTGGGGCGAGAGTTTGCCGTCCGACTGTGGTTCATAACCTCGAGGGAATCGAGTTCGTAGATTATTAAGGAACTTCCACCAATGTGTGGTGTCCGGCGCTGGCGCGCCACTTGCCCGGTACGCGGCCGTGAGGGCCTGCAGTACCTCGGCGGCATCGCCAACGATGGGCACTGTGGCTTCCCTGATCTTGCCGATTTCAGCCGGATCGATGTCCGCATGAATAACCTGGGCGTTCGGTGCAAAGCTAGCAACATGTCCGGTCACGCGGTCGTCGAAACGCGCGCCAATGGCGATGAGCACGTCGGATTCTTGCAGGGCACCCACGGCGGGCACTGTGCCGTGCATGCCTGGCATTCCCAAAAACTGCGGGTGAGAAGCTGGGAAGGAACCCAGGGCCATGAGGGTGGTGACCACTGGGATGCCGGTGAGTTCGGCGAACTCCTTCAGGGGTTGGGAGGCGTTCGCTTTGATCACTCCGCCACCTACGTACAGCACGGGTTGGCGGGCAGTTTGAATCAGTTTGATGGCTTCATCAATCTGCTTTGGGTGCGGGCTGGTTACTGGACGGTAGCCGGGCAGATCGATCACTGGTGGCCAGGAAAACTCGCACTGAGATTCCTGAACGTTCTTCGGAACGTCCACCAGCACGGCGCCGGGGCGGCCGGTAGCAGCCAGATGAAAGGCTTCCGCAAGCGCTGCCGGGATCCGGTTGGGATCAGTCACCATAAAGTTGTGTTTGGTCACCGGCAGCGTGATGCCGCGGATGTCAGCTTCTTGGAAGGCATCGGTGCCCAGCAGGTTCGCTCCTACCTGGCCGGTGATTGCCACAAGTGGCACCGAGTCCAGGTTTGCGTCGGCCAGTGGGGTGACCAAGTTGGTCGCACCTGGCCCCGAGGTGGCAATACACACCCCGACTTTCCCGCTGGCCTGCGCATAACCTGTCGCGGCGTGCCCGGCTCCTTGTTCATGGCGTGCCAGCACGTGGCGTACCTTGGTCGAGGAGTACAGCGGATCGTACAGCGGAAGCACTGCGCCGCCTGGAATACCGAACACCACGTCTGTGCCCAGTTCTTCTAGCGAACGCACAATTGCCTGCGCACCCGTCATCATTTCAGGTTTCTTGCTCGGTTGTCCCTTGGGTTTCCCAGCCATGTTGGCTAGCATCGCCGGGTTCGGCGCCGTCTTGGCGTCCGGTCGTCGCGGCTCAGTCACCACTAACTCACTCCCTAAACATGTGGGCACTTCGTTGTTTTCCTGCGTGCGGGTGTTGCAGCTGCACCGGGGCCAAGGGGTTATGGGTGGTGTTCCCGGATGATTCATGGCCCCTCCCCAAAACAAAAGCCCCCGTCCAGCACTTGGTGTGTGCTGTCGAGGGCGCTTGCGGGGTCGACTTGTAGCGTCGCCTACGGCAAGCGCCGTGAGGTTACGATTACAAGTCGAATAATGTGCATGTGCCCGATATTACACATCGGCCTGCGTTGTGTGGGCACATTCAACAAAATTCCCCTTTTGCTACCCCCGTCACGGTTGCCGAAAGCGCTCGCTTTGGCCACCACGTGTCCGAAACCCGCTAGAACCCGCTAGGATTACTTCCATTCGGCGCAACATGCCTAGAATGACGGCTATGAGTTCTCAGCCCTCACAGCCAGCTGCCACGCCACAAGCTTCCGCAGTGACCACCTTTGCCACCGACCGCACCCACCTGATCGGCGCCGTGGTGATGGGGCTCATTTCGCTGCTCGTTATCGGTGAAAACCCGCTGATGCTCAGCTGGATTCTGATTTTCCCGGTCTTGTTTTGCTATTGGATTCTCAAGTCCAAAACGGTGGTTGGCCCGCACGGGATAACGGCCCACTATGCGTTTAAGAGCAAGCAATCTGTCTCTTGGGATGACTTCGCTGGTATCCGTTTCGGCGGATCCAAGGCTTATGCCCGCGACACCAAGGACCAGGAAATCGCCCTTCCGGGTATCACGTTTAATTCCTTGCCCAAACTCAGCGCTGCCTCCTCAGGACGCATCGTTGACGCGTTAACGGCAGGCAAGGAAGCCGCCGACAAAAAGGTGGTTATCATCCACCGAGACGGCCGGCAGATTATCAAGGACGCCGAAGACGTCGACTAGGTAGCGCGACACTTTTCCTACCAGGTCTCCACGCGTCCCCGGTGTCCCCGTCTCCCACGCAAGCTCAATTCCCCGTAGACCTCTCAAGGAAGATGTTCGGCTATGTTTCCTCTTCGTTCACGTGTAACTACCGTTGGCCGCAACGCCGCTGGAGCCCGCGCACTGTGGCGCGCTACCGGCATGGCAGACAGTGACTTTGGCAAGCCGATCATTGCGATTGCGAATTCGTTTACCCAGTTTGTGCCTGGGCACGTGCACTTAAAAAACGTCGGCGACATTGTCGCAGCGGCGATCCAAGAAGCTGGCGGTGTGGCCAAAGAGTTTCACACCATTGCCGTCGATGATGGCATCGCAATGGGGCACGGTGGCATGCTTTATTCGCTGCCGTCGCGTGAAATCATTGCGGACTCCGTGGAGTATATGGTCAACGCACATACCGCCGATGCGTTGGTGTGTATCTCCAACTGTGACAAAATCACGCCGGGCATGCTCAATGCGGCGTTGCGCCTCAACATTCCGGTGGTATTCGTCTCCGGCGGCCCCATGGAGGCCGGCAAGGCAGTCGTCGTCGACGGCGTCGCCCACGCTCCTACCGATTTGGTCACTGCAATCTCCGCTTCCGCCTCAGATGCCGTGTCCGAGGATGGTCTCGCGGCCGTGGAGCAGTCCGCATGCCCGACCTGTGGTTCCTGCTCCGGTATGTTTACCGCCAATTCCATGAACTGCCTGACCGAAGCCCTCGGCCTTTCCTTGCCAGGCAACGGCTCCACGCTGGCAACACATGCTTATCGACGCCAACTCTTCACGGATGCCGGCCGCTTGATCGTTAACTTGGCCCGGCGTTACTACCACGATGGCGATGAATCCGTGCTGCCACGCAACATCGCCACGAAGCACGCCTTTGAAAACGCTATGGCGCTGGACATGGCAATGGGTGGCTCAACGAACACCGTCTTGCACATCCTCGCGGCGGCGCAGGAAGCTGAACTCGATTTCACCCTCGCTGACATCGATGTGCTCTCCCGACGCGTCGGATGCCTGGCCAAGGTCTCCCCGAACTCCGACTACCACATGGAGGACGTACATCGCGCCGGTGGCATCCCCGCCATTCTCGGCGAACTCTACCGCGCTGGGCTATTGAATGACGAGGTACATTCGGTGCACTCCCCAGACCTAGCAACTTGGCTAGCTAACTGGGATATTCGCGCCGATCAGCCAGCCCCGCAGGCGATCAGGCTGTTCCACGCCGCGCCCGGCGGAGTGCGCACCACCGAGCCGTTTTCCACCGAAAACACCTGGGAAAGCCTAGATACCGACGCCGAGCGGGGCTGCATCCGCTCCGTAGCCAACGCCTACACCAAGGACGGCGGACTGGCCGTCTTGCGTGGAAATATCGCCCCAGACGGTGCCATCATCAAGGCCGCTGGCGTTGACGAGGAACTGTGGCGGTTTAGTGGCCCAGCCCGCGTGGTGGAATCCCAAGAGGAGGCCGTTTCGGTCATCCTCAACAAAGAAATTCAACCCGGCGAGGTGTTGGTGGTGCGGTATGAGGGCCCAGCTGGCGGTCCCGGAATGCAGGAGATGCTGCATCCTACCGCTTTCCTTAAAGGGGCTGGCCTGGGCAAAAAGTGCGCGCTCATCACCGACGGCCGGTTCTCTGGCGGGTCCTCAGGACTCTCGGTTGGCCATATCTCCCCTGAAGCCGCCCACGGCGGTGTCATTGGCTTGATCGAGGACGGTGACATCGTCACCATTGATGTCCACCAGCGCGAGCTCTCGGTCGAGCTGGATGAGGCCGAGCTCGCGGAGCGTCGAAAAGCAATGCTGACGCGCGAAAAACCGTGGACTCCGCGGGCCCGGGAGCGGAAGGTGTCTAAGGCGTTGCGGGCATACGCGGCACTTGCCACGTCCGCAGACAAAGGTGCGGTGCGGCGCATCGACTAAAGTTGAGGGCTATGCCCATCACCTCCGCTGCGCCTGGACGCCAAGCTGTGCGTCTTGAGCTGCCACCAAAAGTACTGTGGATTATCTCGGCTATTGGCCTCATGTCCGGCTGGTGGCAGCTGCGCACACTGATGTACAAATGGCAGCTGCACGTAGACATGGAGATCTATCGGGCAGGTGCCCGCGCCTTTTTGGCGAATGAATCACTATATGCCGCCCCCTTCTCGGTGGCGGACATCAAGCTGCCGTTTATCTACCCGCCGTTCGGCGCGTTGATCCTTACGCCGTTTGTGTACCTTTCGGATGACCTGGCCGCGACGTCGATGATCATGCTCTCAGGCGTTTTGACGTTTCTGTGTTCGCTACTGGTTGCCCGAGCCTTGGTGCCACGCGGCCGCCACCTAGAGGCGCTGGCGATAGCGTGCCTGGTCTGGCCGTTTTCGCTGCTTTCCGAGCCAATCACTCTCAATGCCAGCTTTGGCCAAATTAACGTCCTCATCATGGCGTTATGTGTACTGGATATGGTGCCACGCCGCAGGTTGCTGCCCGTGGGTACCTTCATTGGCATCGCTGCGGCCATCAAGCTCACCCCGTTGGTGATGTGCTTGTATTTCCTGCTTCGCAAGGACTTCCGGGCAATTCTCACGGCCGGGTGTTCCCTACTGCTGGTCACTTCAGCCACAGCGCTCTATCGATTCCAGGACACGAAGCGCTTTTACACGGAGATGATCTTTAAGATGAACTCCACCAAAGAAGCTGGCGTAGACACCGCCTACATTTCCAACCAGTCCATCAAGGGCATGCTCGCCCGCTGGGCGCGGTCGCAGGGCGAGGCCGTGGCCCATCAATCGATCATCGATGCGATCTGGCTGATCCTATCGCTACTTACTATCGCCGGGTGCGCTTACCTCATGCGGGAAATGATTCAGCGCGCACTGCTTGTCGACGCCGCGTTGGTAAACGCAGCACTCATGCTGCTCATCTCACCGATTTCTTGGTCACATCACTGGGTCTGGCTACCACTATTTGCGATGGTGCTGCTCTACCGCTGGTTGACCATTCCCGGCCACCCCATGCTGCTCGGCATATCCGCCGGTATTGTTTCCTTGTTCTGTCTGCAGATCAAACCGATGTGGTACTTCGGCGACCTCAACTCCGCGGCTTACAGCATGGGGGTATGGCAAAAAATTGTGCTGTCCGGGTACACCTGGATGGCTTTTGCGGTGTTATTATCCCTGCACCTCGTGCTGCGGAAGCAGCCCCTAGCTGTATCCGACGACCAGCAGGAATCCGGGCGAATGAGCTAGTTAAACGGATTGACTCCGGCGCCGAACCACCACAACGCCACGGCACCGGCGATGCCCAGCACTGCGAGAATCCACGACGAAGCCAGCGGACGACGCGCCCAGCTGCGGTTGATGTCCAGGGATACTCGGCCCGGACCTGTGAACTGCAGACTAAGCGCGAGGGCGCACAGCACAGCTGCGAGGATCACGCTGTCATTCGGGTTCATGATGGAGAAATTGTCCTGCGAAGCAACTTCATGCAGGAAGTTAAACGCGGTCACTACCGTTGCTACCGCGGCTGCCACCGGGGTGAGCAGGCCGAGTAACAAGAATACGCCCGCAGCCAACTGCATGGACGGCACGGCAATGGACAGGATGTCTCCAAACGCGTAAGAGGCATACTGCTCCTTCAAGCCGTTGAGACCCGGCGCGCCACCTAGTTCAAAGAAGGTCCGCAGGCCCTGGAACAGCAAGATGGCGCCGGTGGTAAGGCGAAGCAGGAACAAACCGAAATCCATCGTGCCGCGGCGACCATCGACGGGCTTGTCTTCCGCGTAGGTGTCTGCGGTGTCTACGGCCGCAACGGGCTCTTGGTACGGCTCGTTAAACGGTTCCTGGTAGGTAACCTGCTGTGGTGCCGCTGCTGGGGCCGGTTGCGCCGGTAGATCTGTGGCGGTAGGCGCGTGGGTCTCCGGGGTTGGTTCCGGGCGGTCAAGGAATGCGGTGTGTTCTGGCTCGCTGGTGACGTTGTACAGGTTCGACTGAGCAGAGGACGGCTCGATGTTTTGCGGAGCGGTACGGCCCGCCCGCTGGTAGACATTGCGGATCCGATCCTCGTGAGCAGAGTTGGTGGAACCTTGGGTGTAAGTAGGCACGTCGGCCAACCCATCGAGGTCGTCGTTCTGTGCGCGGTCTGGGAGGTCGTTTGGTCGATAAGGCGATGAGTTCATGCTCCCAAGGCTAGGCGACCAACCTCAACGAGCGGTTCACAAACACGCACGCTGGGCAATTTTCAACCAAGTCTTAACCTGGCTGAGATCTTAATATGCCAGGAACTAAGGCTGGGAAACCTGATCCAAATGTTGCCCCGCTATCCGCGTTACTGCCTCGGTGAGTTGGGCAAGCATTGAGGATTCCAGGCGCCAGTATTGCCAATACAGATGCACATCCGCGACGATGTCATCGAGGATCACCAGCTCACCAGCCGATACCAGCGGAGCGCCTTGAAGTTCCGACACCAATGCCCAGCCAAGCCCCTGGCGGGCAGCTTCCAAAAAGGCCTCAGAGGACGGGATCTCCGAAATTCGTCGATGCACTGGTTTGCCTTCCAACCGGCCCTGCAGATCGCTGGTCTGTAGTTTGTCGTTAGGCCCGTAGCGCAGGGTGGGCATGTGCGCCCAGTCGATATTGCCTTGGTCATCCACGTAGGCGTCGCGAAGCTGCGGGCTCGCCATCGCACGGTACCGCAAGACGCCCAGGTGTTTTACCTCGCAGCCGGTCACCGCGGTGGCTTCGGTAGTGATGGCACCTAGGCAATCGCCCCGGCGCAGCAGCGTCATCGAGCGAGATTCGTCTTCGATGCGCAGCCGCAATGTGGCGGAGTCCCAGCGGGCGACCTCCCCAAAAACCGGCTGGAACCAGGTGGCCAGCGAATCGGCGTTGATGGCAATCGACAGCGGAACCCGAGCGATGGTTTTACGCAAAGCTACGTCGGTTTCCGCCTGCAGCAAAGCCATTCTTCGCGCAGCTTGCGCCAAGACCTCACCGGATTCGGTGGCCTCTACGGGGCTGGTTCGCCGGACGAGCACCCGGCCAATGTCACTTTCCAAGGCTTTGATACGTTGACTCACCGCAGAGGGAGAAATTCCCAGGACATCGGCCGCCGAATCGAAGCTGCCTTCTTCCAGTACTGCAAGCAAAGTCGCTAGATGCGTCTGGTTCATGAAGATAGTTTAACGCAGATTCATTTTGCTGAACTTTCCTTAACTGTCGGTGTGGGTCACAATGGTGTCCATGAGCATTCTTCTGAGCGGATTTTTGATGGGCCTATCCTTAATCATTGCAATCGGCCCGCAGAATGCCCTCATTTTGAAACAGGGGATTAAGCGGGAACCGGTAGTACCGATTCTTATCGTGTGCCTACTTTCAGACGTATTGCTGATCCTCGGCGGTACCGCCGGCGTGGGCGTGCTCGTCGAAAAGGCACCGACTTTCCTGGTTGTACTCAAATGGCTCGGCGTGGCCTACCTGATTTACTTCGGCTTCACGTGCTTTCGCGACGCCCGACGCTCCCGGGCACTCACCGTCGAAGTGGACCAAGCCCCTATCGCTGCCCCGCTTAGCGACGGTGGCGGGGTTAGCCTGAAAACGCTCAAACCCTCCACCACGGTGCGCCGAGCTCAAGCTCCCTGGCACGCACCTGTCATCGCCGCCCTCACTTTCACCTGGCTTAACCCTGCCGCATATGTAGACACGTTGGTCATGCTCGGGGGAATCGCCAACCAGTATGGCGAACAATTTCGCTGGGTTTTCGCCGCAGGCGCCCTATTAGCAAGTTGCGTGTGGTTTCCAGCGATTGGCTTTGGAGCCGTAAAACTTTCGGGACCATTATCGCAGCCCCTCATGTGGCGTCGCGTTAACTTCGCCATCGGCTGCCTCATGATGTTTCTAGCGCTGCGCCTGGCAATGCACTAAGGGCCTCGCAATATGCGAGGCCCTTAGGACTGGAAACTAATTCTCTACGAATCTATTAAGCAAACTTGCGACGAACCGCGAAGGCAGTTCCTACCACTGCCAGCAGCAACAGTGCCGCCAATGCCTGCGCCACGGTGTTGGAACCGGTTGCTGCAAGCATGCCGCGGTTGTTCTTCACACCCTTGACATCGCCCTGGTTGTGGTCCTTAGACACACCGCGCACGCTGTCGGTGTTTCCGCCGTTGCCTTCCTTGTTTTCCTGAGGCTTCTGCAGATCAGGGGTGCGGGACTCCTTTGGAGCTTCTGGCTTTTCGGCGGTGTCGCCATTAGCAGAAGATCCGAAACCGCCAGAGGAAAGCAGGCCACCCAGGCCTACCAGGCCGAGGCTAGCGCCAGCGATAACGAGCGCCTTGTTAGCGTTTTCATCCTTGAGAAGCTTGAACGCGCCGGAGTCGGAAGAACCAGCGTCAATGTTTGCCCGAGCTTCACCTGTGGTCGTGCCGGTCGTGTTGCCGTCTGCCTGTGCAGACGAACCAAGAGCGCCACCCAGATCTTTAGCAGTGTCAGTACCGGAAGAACCTGCGTTCAGGTTTGCGCCTGCGTTAGCAGTGCCGGTGCCAGTAGCAGCGCCGGTGGCAGCGCCGGTGCCGTTTGCAGCCTCGCTAGAGGTACCTACGCCATAAGTAGCGATCTTCTTAGCTGCGTCAGAGGAACCGAAAGAGCCAGATGCCTTAGCATCTGCAGCACCGCTGGCAGCGCCTTCTCCACCCGCAGCACCTTCAGCGTTAACCTGCGCGCCAGCTACGGCAACTGCACCACCAAAGCAATTAAAAACAGCCGTTGCAGTTGCAGCGTCCAGCTTGGCGTCGATACGGCCATCAAACGCGTCTGCAGCAATGGAGAGCTTAACTGAGTCTGGAACAGCCTTGACTGCACATTCAATTGCAGAAGGGGAAGACTGTGCGCTGGCAGCTGGCATTACAGCAACAGACATTACGCCAGCCATAGCTACAGCGGAGACAGAAGTGACGATGCGCTTCATTAGTGGAAACCTCTCAAAAAGAATTAGTTGGCTTAAGTGTCACGAATTCTCGCTAGGTGAAGAAGTGGGTGACGTGTGGTCTATCGACTGCACACGCAATACTTTAACCCCTTTGGTCACATTAGAAACACTAGTCACATAATTCACATGAGTCACACCAGTAACACAAGCAGTAAAAGAGCAGCTAATCGACGCTTTTCACCAGTAAACTCACCCCATAACCCTACCCTATTTCAGGGGTAAAATGCGCCGCACTGCCCTACCGATTGACCGACCGAGGCTCTTCCGGAACGATTTTTGCCACATGCGAGGGCAACGCTGGGATCTCCGATGCAGGCCGGTCCAGCGAAATGCGATCCTGCGCCGACCCCGGAGTAGAAACTCCCGCGAATTGCCAGCCCACCACGGCATTCTTCACCGAGGCCGCCAAAGGGTTAGGCGGCTGAATACAGCTGATTGTCAACAATCTCCCCGGCATCGGCCCATCGCCCCAGACCGACGTATCTTCACCGAGCGTCTTCTTATCGGGAGAATGCAGATCTGTAGCGTTGTACACCAACCAACGGTCCCCTGATGCCGCAGTCCGAACAAACAATTGGTCCCCAACAGTGACCGTGTGCTTGTTTGCAGCGCCGTCGTACAGCGCGTTAAACACCCCTGGCACCCCGGCGCCAGTATGGCCAGCAATGACAACCAGGTCTGTTGATCCCGTACCCGGGAGGACGTACGGCCGGTCTTGCGCCGTATATATACACGCCTTATCCATCGACTCCGGATCGATGGCCCCATTGCGATACCGGCACGTTCCGGCCTGGAAGTCTGCCCGGAGATTAAGTGCTGGAATCACCATTTCTACTGGTTCACTCGGTGCAATTGGCGGCGAATCGTCTCCCACTACGCCAACATCTACGCCATCAGCATTCGAAGACGCGCTAAATGAGTAAGTTTGGTAGGCCACTATGAGCAAAATTATTGCTGCTATCACCAAGATAATCGCCGCGAATCGGTTGGGGCTAAGCAGTTTCACCGGCACTCTTTTCTCACTCTTGACAAAAAGCCGCTACCCAAATAGGTAGCGGCCCAGTGTCAACGGAAATTTACTTACACTTCTCAGCGATCAGCTTGTTTACCGTCGCCGGATCAGCCTTGCCACGGGTGGCCTTCATGACGGCACCGACAATCGCTCCGGCGGCCTTCATGTTTCCGCCCTTGATCTTCTCCACAATGTCCGGGTTCGCCGCCAATGCGTCGTCAACCGCCTTCTCGACGGCACCGTCGTCTTGCATCACCTCAAGGCCACGCTTTGCAACGACATCGTCGACATCGCCCTCGCCCGCCAGCACGCCGTCCACGGCTTGACGCCCCAGCTTGTTGGTCAGCTTGCCTTCCTTGATCAGCGCCGCGACGCGGGCGACCTGCGCTGGAGTGATAGCGAGCTCTTCAAGCTCAACGCCCTGTTCCTTCGCCTTTTGTGCCAGGTAGGCCACCCACCAGGAACGAGCCTCATCCGGCGTCGCCCCAGCTTCCGTAGTTTCGATGATCAGCTCAAGCGCACCGGCGTTTACCAGGTCGCGCATCTCGGCGTCTTTCAGGCCCCATTCCTGCTGGATACGAGCCTTACGGATCCACGGGAGCTCCGGCAGGGTGGCGCGAATTTCTTCCACCCATTCGCGTGGCGCGATAACAGGTGGCAGGTCTGGGTCATTGAAGTAGCGGTAATCTTCCGCAGTTTCCTTCGGACGTCCCTTTGAGGTGGAGCCATCTGCCTCTTGGTAGTGGCGGGTTTCCTGCACGATCTCTTCGCCGTTTTCAATAGCCGCAGCTTGGCGCATCATCTCGTAGCGCACTGCCTGCTCGACAGACTTTAGCGAGTTGATGTTCTTCGTCTCAGTGCGGGTGCCATATTCCTTGGTGCCGATAGGGCGCAAAGATAGGTTAGAGTCCACGCGCATAGACCCCTGGTCCATGCGGGCATCGGAAACGCCAAGGGCTTTCACCAGTTCACGCAGCGCGGTGACGTAGGCGCGCGCTACCTCCGGTGCCCGCGCTCCGGCGCCTTCAATGGGCTTGGTCACGATCTCGATGAGTGGCACGCCAGCGCGGTTGGCGTCGACAAGCGATGAGGTCGCACCATGAATTCGGCCTTCTGAACCACCCAGGTGAGTGAGCTTGGCAGTGTCTTCTTCCATGTGGGCACGCTCGATTTCAACGCGCCAGGTTTCGCCATCGTCCAGAACCACGTCGAGGTAGCCGTCGTAAGCGATCGGCTCATCATATTGGGAGATCTGGTAATTCTTCGGCTGATCTGGGTAGAAGTAGTTCTTGCGTGCAAAGCGGGAGGACTCCGCGATGGAGCAGTTCAAGGCGAGGCCGATCTTGATGGCCCATTCCACGCCCTTTTCATTGACTACCGGCAGCGCACCTGGCAAGCCCAGGCTCACTGGATCGACGTTGCTATTGGGCTCCGCGCCAAAGTGCGCGGAGCTAGCCGAAAACATCTTGGTTTCCGTAGCCAGCTCTACGTGCACTTCCATGCCCATTACTGGGTCAAATTTGGTGAGAACTTCGTCGTAATCCATGAGGTCAGTCATGGTTGATTAGTTTACTCTACCCAAACAGCGCTTGCGCCGTCTGGTACCGATGCTCTGGGACGCGCTTGAGAGTGCCCACTGCTTCTTCCAAGCCGATGAGCTCAATGTTTTCCCCATGCAATGCCACGCAGGTGCCAAACTCGCCCCGGTGGGCTGCGCGGGCAGCTTGCACGCCGTAACGCGTAGCCAAGACGCGGTCGAAGGCTGTCGGCGTGCCACCGCGCTGGATATGACCGAGCACCGTGGTTCGTACATCGTGGCCGAGTCGTTGGTGGATCTCATTGGCGATCACCTGACCGATGCCGTTAAACGTTTTGTGGCCGAATTGGTCTTCTTCGCCTTCTTGGAAGTCCATCGTGCCTTCCTTAGGCAATGCGCCTTCCGCGACTACGATGATGCCGTATTTCTCGCCCATCTGGAAACGTCGCTCCATGGCCTTGGTGACTTCGGCGATATCAAAGGGCACTTCTGGAATCACTGTGTAGTGCGCCCCGCCCGCCATGCCAGCGTGCAGCGCAATCCAGCCCACGTGGCGTCCCATCACTTCCACGATCATCACGCGGTTGTGCGATTCCGCCGTAGTGTGTAGGCGATCGATGGCGTCGGTCGCTACCGCCACCGCAGTATCGAAACCAAAAGTAAAGTCGGTGCCATTGACATCGTTGTCAATCGTCTTCGGTACGCCGATCACTGGCACCCCGTTATCGGCGAGCCACTTCGCGCCTTTCAGCGTGCCTTCGCCACCAATGGGAATGAGGGCATCCACGCCGGCGTCGGCAAGGTTTGCTTTAATGGTCTCCAACCCGGCTTTGAACTTGTCCGGATGCAACCGGCCCGTACCGAGGATCGTGCCGCCGCGCAGCAGGATCTTATCGATATCTGCATCATCGTAGAGCTGGACGCGACGGTCTTCCATCAGCCCCACCCAGCCATCTTCGTAGCCGATTACATTCGAACCGAATTCGGAAGAAGCGGTCCGCACGATACCGCGGATCACCGCATTGAGGCCTGGGCAGTCGCCACCAGAAGTTAGAGTCGCAATACGCATGCGTCCTAGTCTAACCAGAGTGCCCCGCCACCGCCTGCCAGCTTATCGACGGTCCTCGAACCGGCTGACCGCCACCAGGCCAGCGAACAGCACTACGGCGGGAACGATCATTGATAGCCCCATCGCATTAGCCAAGGTGGTGTGCGCGACAGCAATTTGCATGGCTGCTCCAATGGCAGCGGAACCAATCACGGCCCCCAATTGACGAGCGGTGTTGTACACACCGGATGCTGCCCCCAAATGGTGAATCTCCAGGTCCCGCATCGTCGTGGTGGCGTTTGGCGACCACACAAACGCGTTACCTAACCCAAGCAACACGCTGCCGAGGAATATCCACTGTGTGGCAACACTGTCGCGCATGATCCCCACCAGCGCCACCATCGCGATGACCATCCAGCCAAATCCCACCATGGACAACACCCGGGGATGAAAGCGGTCAGCCATTCTGCCCGCAATTGGCGCAAGCACACCAGAAACTACCGCCATGGGCACCAGCATGAATCCCGCAGCGCTCGAACTCATACCGCGCCCCTGTTGCAGATACATCATGATCGGCAGCATGGTTCCAGCCACCGCGAATCCCATCGTAAAAATGGAAAAGGAACCGATGCGGAAATTACGGTTGCTAAACAACTCCAGCGGTACTAGCGCCTGCTGGTGGCGTCGCAAAGCTGTAGCTTGCAGGCGTACGAACAGCGCAAAAACCGCCAGTCCGGCTATGAGCAACAACCAAATCCACCACGACCACTGCTGCCCCGGGCCTTCTTGCACAGCGAACACCACGGCAAACACCGCCAGAACGGAGGTGACCACGCTGAGCGGATCAATCGCGGAGGCGGTCTCCCGCACATCTGGCACCCACAACACGACTAACAGCAGGCACACCACACCAACTGGCACATTGATATAGAAGATCCAGGACCATCCCCAATGCTGGACGATTATCCCGCCCAGGATCGGGCCAGCTAGCGACGCAAGCCCCGCAACCGCGCCCCAGATTCCCATGGCGGCGCCACGCTTTTCCCGGGGGAAAATGCGGTTAATAATGCTCATCGTCTGCGGGGTGAGCATGGACGCACCCAAGCCCTGCACGAACCGGGCCACGATAAGCCAGTACACGTTCGGCGCGAGCCCGCACGCCAACGAGCTCAACGTAAACACCGACATTCCGGCCAGGTACATGCGCTTTTGACCAAAGCGATCACCGAGACGGCCGGTGACCAGCAGGGGCACCGCGTAGGCGAGAAGATAAATTGAGGTCACCCACACCACGGAGTTCAGCGATGCCTGCAGCTCTTGTTGGAAGTGAGGCGTAGCCACGGCGACTATCGTCTGATCCAACAGGATCATGAAGAAGCCGGTGCACAGTGCCGCGAGAGCTTTCCATGCTTGTGCGGAGGTGTAGGTCTGGTTCACCGCGTCCAAGTTACTCGACTTCATCCCCTATCCCCTAACTCCCGAGTAAGCTGCTGATTATGGGTAAAGCAATCGATATCAAGAAGCCTCAAGACGTCAATACCGCTGCAGTGGTTGCCACTGGCCTCATCGGCGGTTGGCTCACTGCCCGGGAAACCGGCGTTCGCCCGCTCGGTGGCGTAGTGCTGGCGGCAGCCGGGGTCTGGGCGGGCCGGTCCTGGTACGCCAAGCAAGGCGCCACAACCACTGCCGCGTTGACGGCTGCCTATGTCGGTGCGTTCGGTGCTTCGCACCCGTTGGCAAAGAAGATCGGGGCATGGCCGTCCGTGCTCACGGTGACTGCCGCCGTCGCCGGTGCGGCCTACGCGCTTTCCGACGCCCGCTAGTTTCGTCCCAGATACTCTCGCCCTGCCAAATCCGCTGGCAGGGCGAGTTGTGGTTTATGCCCTGTCGCTGGCACCAGGTGATAATTTTCCAAAGCCGCCCTGACATGTTCGGCGGCATCGATATTCAACGGGCCGGACGTCCACAGGGCATACGGCAGATTGATAAAGCGATCATTTTTGACTGCCGGCAGATTCTTAGTCGCCGGGTGGGTCTTGAGGATGTGTACTTTTTCGGCGAACTCTTGCCCTGGGTAGTCCACAAACGCGATAACGTCCGGGTTCTCGGCGGCCAGCGTCTCCCAGCCCACCGTAGTCCACGTGTCCGCGATGTCTTCGGTGGCGTTGCGAGCACCGGCGGTATCCAAAATTGCTTGGGGTCCCCCAAATTTGCCCGAGGTGAACACGGCATCCTTTGCGGAATCGAAGAGGAAGACGTTTGGGCGTCGATCAGCGTGCGGTGCCGCAACGAGCGCTTGGCGCCGCTGGTCGATGTCCAAAATGGTGCGCTCCGCAGCTGCTGGGTCTCCCGCTAGCTGCGCGATGTTTCGGATGTCTGTGTTCGCGGCTTCCCACGGGTCCACAGTGCCACGGGCTCCCCCGGCTTGCTTGCAGGATTCGCTTAAGACATAGGATTCAATGCCGTGGTTTTGCAAGGCTTCCGGAGTCACGTTTGAGGACTCCCCTAAGCCGTATCCCCAGCCAGCAAAATAGAGCTCCGGCTGCTTGGAGACCAATTCCTCCAGGCTGGGAGCCTGTGGCGTGACCTCATTGAGTCCGGAGAGGTCACCGTACTTTGCTTCCAATGTGGCACGGTCGCGCTGAATCCCGCTGACGTAAGCGAGGTTATCCTTGGCCCCCGCAGCTAGTGCCGTTGCGATGATTGACCCGTCATAGGCCCACAACTTTTTCGCCTTATGCAGGTTTTTCACCTCGCCACAGTTGTGGATGGAAACAGCTTCTTTGTCGGCGTTGGTGCTTGTGCCAATCGGCGCCCCACACCCCGCGACCGCACTTCCAGCAACAACAAGTAATGCGGCTAGTTTCTTCATTAGTGACAGTCTCCTTTGCCCAATTTGTCTGCAATGGTGTGATCGATAATGAGGTGGCGATGTTCGCATTCAGCAGGCTGCACCACGAACCCATGCACCGAAAAATGCTCCGCAAGCCGTTTCGGTGTGAGCACCTCATGGCTGGGCCCGCACGCGGCCATAGTGTGGTTGGCTAAGAGCACCACATTGTCAAAGCGGGAAAGCGCAAGGTCAAGATCATGCACCGAAGCTATGACCGTCTTGCCGGTCTCTAGCAAAATGTCCAGCAACCCGAGTTGATGCTTAACATCCAGATGGTTAGTTGGCTCATCAAGCACGATAAGGCCGGTATCCTGCGCTAGTGCCCTAGCCAAGATCACTAATCGACGTTGCCCACCGGATAGCTGCTCACAGACTCGGTCCCGATATTCATACATGTGCACTTGGCGCAGTGCCTTTTCGACGTACGCCTGAGTCGCCTTTCCACCTAGCTCCCAAGCCCGCGCATAGGGCAGCCGCCCCAACGCCACTACTTCCGCTACCGTCAGGTCCGGCTGAAGTACTTCCTCCTGCCCCACGAGGGCAAGGAGCCGAGCGCGTTGCTTCGGCCGGAGGCGATGGAGCCGGTGGTCGTCGATAAGTACCTCCCCAGTGGCAGGTTGGGTGACACCACTGAGTGCGCGCAACAGCGTCGTTTTTCCGGAGCCGTTCACCCCGACGATCGCGCAGGAGGACCCGGCGGGAACCTCAAAAGTCACCCCGGAAACAACGGTGTGGTCCTTGATCGCGCAGCTTACGTTGGTCACGCGCAAGCGGTGGCTCATGAGCTCGCTCCAAACCGGACGTTGCCGCGTCCCATCAAGATCAAGAACAACGGGGCCCCGACGATGCCAGTGACTACCCCCAGCGGAATCTCCTGGGGAGCTGCGGATACGCGCGCGATAATGTCCACCCACAACAAAAACACCGCGCCTAAGGCTGGCGCTACCACGAGAGTGCGGCGATGCGCACTGCCCACGAGCATCCGGGCAAGATGCGGGACAACCAGGCCCACGAAGCCAATGCCGCCAGCCACTGCCACGAGCACCCCGACGAGCACAGCCTGCAAAACAAAGAGCAATTTCATCATCGCGGGCACACGGACGCCCAGTGCCGCTGCAGTATCCGGACCGGCTGCCATCGCATCAAGCTGCGGCCCCAGCGCCCACAGAACCGCGACCCCAATCAGCACGGCAACCAACGGCAACCACAGCTTGTGCCACTGCGCGCCTGCCACTGAACCCAGCATCCAAAACATCACCGATTGCGCTGCACGCGCGTCCGGGCTTTTAAACACCAAGAAACTAGCTAGCGCCGAAAACGCGGAGGACAGCACCACTCCGGAAAGAATAAGCCGCAGCGGACTCAACCCGCCCTGGGCGATGGTCACGGCGTACACCGTGATCGTGGCGATCAGTGCCCCGATGAGCGCGCCCAACGACAGCGCGTAGAGGCCAAAAGCACCCAGCACCCCAGTGGTCAGCACTGCGGTAGCGCCCACGCTGGCTCCCGAGGAGACTCCCAGCAAGTAGGGGTCTGCCAGCGGATTACGAACGAGGGTTTGCATTGCCACCCCGGCCAGTGCCAAACCAGCTCCGGCGATCAGCGCCAACAAGCCACGCGGGGCGCGTAGTTGCCACACAACTGCGGTCAAGGCCGGATCTGTTTTGGTGCCAAAAACCACCCCCGCTACCTCGGCAAATGGGTAAGACACCGTACCGATGGTCAACGAGTAAATCCAGGAGACAAGACCAAGCACCGCCAGCGCCACCACCACGGGCGCGGCTGGCAGTCTCAGCTTTTTCGTTTTTTCGTTGAGATGCACAGGCAACTTTCTGTCAGGCCCGCCCTTGACGCACGGGTTCTAGATTTGCACTAGATTCCCCACTCCACTGCAACAGTGGAGGAACGCCGGTGGTGCACAATGTGGTCTGGGAATGAGCATAATCGCCTTATCGACGATTTTCCCCAGAATAGCAAACGCTAATTATTTTCAAAAGTTGTGGTGTCGATAACAAAGCGGAATTGCACGTCACCTGCAACGACACGATCGTAGGCCGCATCCACTTCATCAACTCCGATCTTCTCAATCCGCGCACCAAAGCCATGCTTGGCACAGAAATCTAGCATCTCTTGGGTCTCAGCGATACCGCCGATGTTGGAACCGGTAAGCACCTTTCGCCCGCCAATCAGTGCACCGAATTTCAGCGCCTGCGCCTCAGGCGGCAAGCCCACAACCGCCATGACGCCGCGGGGCTTCAACAACCGCAGAAAGGCATCGAGGTCAATGTCAGCACTGATCGTGTTGAGGATGAAGTCGAACTCACCGCGGTGCTCCGCAAAGAAGCCTTCCGCCGTGGTGGCCAAGGTGCGAACAGCACCCAACTCGCGAGCCAACTCCGCTTTCTTAAGCGAACGGCTGAGTACGGTAACTTCTGCACCTCGGGCGACAGCGATCTGTACGCCCATGTGCCCCAGGCCCCCAAGGCCGAGGACTGCCACCTTCTGTCCGGGCTGGACCTGCCACGTCGCCAACGGCGAATAGGTGGTGATACCAGCGCAGAGCAGCGGTGCTGCTACATCAAAGTCCAGTTCATCGGGGATGCGACACACGAAGTTTTCGTTAACCACGATCTTTTGCGCGTACCCACCTTGGGTGATCGTGCCGTCTACGTCGGTGGAATTATACGTACCTACCGAGCCGCGGAGGCAGTTGTTTTCAAAGCCTGCCTGACATTCTTCGCATTCTCCGCAGGAGTTCACCAGGCAACCAACACCGACTCGGTCACCTACCTGCCATTTGGTAACGCTACTGCCTACCGCGGACACCACACCAGCGATCTCGTGGCCTACCGTAAGCGGGAAGTGTGCCTCTCCCCACTCATTGCGGATGGTGTGGATGTCCGAGTGACAAATACCGGCTGCCTTGATGTCAATGACGACGTCGTCCGCGCGGGGGTCTCGTCGCTCAATGGTGACAACGCGAAACGGTTCTTGGGGGCCAGTCTTTTGCAGCGCCTTAGTGGAAATACTCATGACGCCAGTCTAGGCTGCACCGCCCCCACCTGCATAAACGCAACTATTGTCGTTTCACTAAGCGCGTCCGACCTCGAAGGCTGCACCTACGCGGTACAGGCGGTCGTCGGCAAAAGCAGGCGCCATGATCTGCAGACCGGTTGGCAGACCAGTATCGGAAGCCAAGCCCGCTGGCAGAGACATACCGCACAGACCCGCCAGGTTCAACGGCAGGGTGCACAGGTCGAAGTTGTACATTGCCATCGGGTCAGAGACCTTTTCGCCCAGCTTGAAGGCCGTGGTCGGGGTGGTTGGGGAAACCAGCACATCGCACTTTTCGTAGGCTTGCGCAAAGTCCTGAGCGATCAAGGTGCGCACGCGCTGCGCCTGCAGGTAGTAGGCGTCGTAGTAGCCCACGGACAGCGCGTAGGTGCCCAGCATAATGCGACGCTTAACCTCGGGGCCGAAGCCAGCGGCGCGGGTCATGGCCATCACTTCATCGGCCGAGCGGGTGCCATCGTCGCCGACGCGCAGGCCGTAGCGCATGCCGTCGAAACGCGCGAGGTTGGAGGACACTTCGCACGGCAGAATCAGGTAGTAGGCAGCGAGTGCGTCGTCAAAGTGCGGGCAATCTACTTCTACGACCTCGGCGCCTTGCTCCTGAAGCTGTTTGACGGAAGCATGGAACTGCTCGAGCACGCCCGGCTGCCAGCCTTCGCGGTCAAATTGCTTCACCACACCTACTTTGACGCCCTTGAGGTCGCCGTTCGCGCCCTCGCGCGCAGCCTTAACGACGGGCGCCACTGGGCGGTCCACCGAGGTGGCATCGAACTTGTCATGTCCAGCAATGACCTCATGCAACAGCGCGGTATCCAGCACGGTACGTGCGGTTGGGCCTGCCTGATCCAGGGAGGACGCACACGCAATCAGACCATAGCGAGAAACGGTGCCGTAGGTTGGCTTCGCGCCGACAGTATTGGTCAGCGCTGCAGGCTGACGAATGGAACCGCCAGTATCAGTACCGATCGCCAGCGGAGCCTCGCCCGAAGCCAGCGCTGCGGAAGAGCCGCCACCGGAGCCACCTGGGGTGCGTTCGAGATCCCACGGGTTTTTGGTCGGGCCAAATGCCGAGTTCTCAGTGGAAGAACCCATAGCGAACTCGTCCATGTTGGTCTTGCCCAGGATAGGGATTCCAGCTTCACGGATTTTCTTAGTAACGGTTGCATCGTAAGGGCTCATGTACCCTTCAAGCATCTTCGATGCGGCCGTGGTGGGAGCGTCAGTGGTGGTCAGCACGTCTTTCAATGCAAGCGGCACGCCCGCCAGCGCGGAAGCTGGTTTTTCGCCTGCAGCCAAAGATTCGTCTACGGCACGTGCAGCAGCCAGGGCTTCCTCATCACCGACGTGGAGGAAGGCGTGAATTTCTCCATCAATCGCATGGATGCGATCCAGGTGCGCCTGGGTTACTTCAACTGCGGAAACCTCGCGGGAGTGAATCTTTGCCGCAAGGTCCGCTGCCGTCATAGCGGTCAGTTCAGAGGTGCCTTCAGCGCCTACTAGGTAGTTGTTCATTGCTTACTCCCCCAAGATCTGTGGAACGACGAAACGCTGCTCAGCTACTTCTGGTGCCTGGTCGAGGGCCTGCTCGGCAGTCAGGGTCCGCTCGACGACATCTTTGCGCATAGTGGTTTCGATGTCATGAGGGTGGCTCATCGGCTTGACACCGGTGGCATCGACCTTGCCGACGGCACTCACCGAAGCGATGATGTCGTCGATTTGGGCTGCGTACTGGTCCAATTCCTCGTCGCTCAACGCGAGACGGGAAAGCTTGGCCAGGTGGGCGACCTCTGCGCGTGAAATCTCAGGCACGAGTGTTACTCCATTCCCAGTTCTAAAGAATTCGTGGTTTAGCTAGAGTTTAGCGGAATGCACCGCACTGGGAACTTATAGGCTGTGACTGGCGTTATACCTGTGAATCCCGGCGAATTCTGGCAGAGGAAAGGTAGGTGAATCGAAAACATGTCCTTTTTGATTCGCGTTGTGTTGCCCGATACCCCAGGAAGCCTCGGCAAGCTGGCCGATGCGTTCGGAGAAATTGCGGGCAACATCGAATCTGTTGATGCGGTAGAGAAGTCCCCGCACGGCACCGTCGTCGATGACATCGTCGTATCCCTACCTTCCTCAGTCCTGCCCGATAGCCTCATTACCGCAGCTCTCAGCGTTCCCGGCGTGGAAGTCGACTCGATCCGCCCCTTTTCCGGGCGCGTAGACCGCCGCGGGCAGATTGACATGTTGGCTGCCGTGGCGGCGGCCCGGCACAATCAGGTGGCGGCCATGCAGCAGCTCGTCGATACGCTGCCGCAGTCGATGACTTCCGGGTGGGCCATTGTGTTGCGCAACGAGGCAACGATGTCACGAGTGGCGGCTTCCGCGGCTGCTCCCGAAGACGACGGCACGTCACCAGCGCATGTGGCCATCGATTCGGCCCGGATCTTGCGCCCAGATACGGAAGCGTGGATCCCGCATCGCTGGCCGCTTCTCGACGCTTCCCTGTGCGTATCCCCGATCGGCAAGACCGGGTTATTGCTGGTTATTGGACGCCCCGGCGGGCCAGATTTCCTGGCCAGCGAGGTCGATCACATTGGGTCGTTGTGTTCAATCGTTGGGTCCATGCTCGATTAGCTGGGTAAATTCGGCTTCATTGAGAATTTTCAGCCCCAGCTCTCGCGCTTTTGTTTCTTTCGATCCGGCATTTTCGCCGACCACGACGTAGTCCGTCTTCTTGGACACCGAACCGGCTGCCTTGCCGCCGCGGGACACGATCGCTTCCTTGACCGAGTCACGCGTGTAGTTGACTAGGGATCCGGTGACCACGATGGTCAGTCCGGTGAGAGTTTGCTCCGGCAGTTCAGCGACTTCGTCCTCCATCGATACTCCGGCTGCTGCCCAGGAATCCACGATGGCGCGGTGCCAATCGACGTCGAACCAGTCCTTAAAGCTTTGCGCAATAATGGCGCCCACGCCCTCGGTTTCCGCTAGCTCCGCCACGCTCGCAGCGCGCGCAGCGTCCAGGCTGCGGTAGCGCGCGGCCAGGGCCCGAGCTGCGGTGGGGCCGACGTGCCGGATCGATAGGGCGACAATCACGCGCCACAAGTCAACATTTTTAGACTCTGCCAGGTTCTTCAGCAGTTTCTTGCCGGTGGCATTTACCTTGCCAGCCTTAGTGGTGTAAACGTTGGTGGCCTCGAGTTTCGCTTCGGTCAGGTCGAACAGCGCCGCTTCGTCGATAAGCACGCCTGATCGGATGAGGTCGTGCGCGCCCTTTTCCCCCAGCGCCTCAATATCGAAAGCGCCGCGACCTGCGAGATAGGTCAAGCGTGCTCCTAGTTGTCCAGGGCACGATCGCGTGTTTGGGCAACGCCAGTCTGCGTCGCCTTCCTTGCTCGGCGCCAGCGTGGCGCCACATTCGGGGCAGGTTTCCGGGAAAACCCACTCCACTTCCGTGCCATCGCGCTTTTCGACGACCGGACCCAATACCTCCGGAATGATCTCGCCGGCCTTGCGAATCACCACGGTATCGCCGATCAGTACCCCCTTGCGCTTTACTTCGCTCGGGTTGTGCAGCGTTGCCATTTCCACGGTAGATCCCGCAACAAACACCGGCTCCATTACTGCGAATGGTGTGACGCGTCCGGTGCGCCCCACCCCAACTTGAATGTCGAGTAGCTTGGTAGTGACTTCCTCAGGCGGATATTTGTAAGCAATCGCCCAGCGTGGCGCCCGGGCCGTCGCCCCCAGCGCGCGTTGCGACGCCCGGTCATCGACCTTTACCACCAGGCCATCCATTTCGTGCACGGCATCATGCCGGCGCTCGGCCCAGTACTTCATCTTCGCCACAACCTCCTCCGGCGATTCCACTGCCTCGGTGTATTCGGAGGTGGGCAGCCCCCACGCTTTGAGCGCAAGGTATGCGTCCCATTGTGACGAAGGCTGGAAACCTTCCAAGGCTCCTAAGCCGTGACAAATCATCCGCAGCTTGCGCTTTTTCACGTCTTCGACATTCTTTTGTCGGATCGAACCGGCGGCCGCGTTACGCGGGTTAGCAAACGGCTTACCGCCATCAGCTTGCCGCTGCTCGTTGACGGCCGAGAAGTCTTCGACAGCGATGAACACTTCGCCGCGGACCTCCAGCAAGCTCGGGATCGGGTATTCCTCGGTACCGCTGAGCTGGCGGGGAATATCTCCGATTACCTTGGCGTTTTCCGTGACGTCTTCACCGACCCGACCGTCGCCACGCGTGGCTGCGCGCACGAGCTTGCCATCCCGATAGACGAGGTCGATGGATAGCCCATCAATCTTAAGCTCCGTCAGGTAGCGCTTAGCCGGGGTGCGCTGCAACCAGGCACGGAGCTCGTCTTCGTCGAAGACGTTATCGAGGCTCATCATCCGCTCGAGGTGCTCCACGTTGGCAAAGCTAGATTCCGCGGCGACCGGCGCACCGACCTGCATCGTTGGGGAATCCGGCACCGCTAGCTCGGGGTGCGCTTTTTCAAGGTCAACAAGTTCCTGGAAGAGCTTGTCAAAATCTGCGTCCGGGATCGACGGCGTTCCGTTGTAGTAGAGGTCGCGGTGATAACGCACTTCCTCGGCGAGCTTGTCCCATTGACGGCGAAGATCTGCTTGTTCAGTCACGGTTACCTAGTCTATTCGAACGCTCGGGTGCACCCAGCGGGCACCTAGTCCTCTATTGTCAGTCTCATGAACACTTTTGACCCGCTGAACGTTGTCTCCTTCGACCTAGAGACCACCTCGGTTAACCCAGCTGAAGCCCGTATTGTGACCTCTGCTTTGGTGACTATTTCCGGCCGCGATGTCAACGCCCACGAAATGCTTGCAAACCCTGGCATCGAGATCCCTGAGGCAGCCACCAAAATCCACGGCATTACGACGGAACACGCCCGCGAGCATGGCCGCCCGCACGAAGAGGTGCTTTCCCAGACCATTTCTGCGCTTAACGACGCATGGGCTAGCGGCCGCACTGTGATCGTGTTCAATGCCGCCTATGACCTATCAGTATTGCGTCAGCTTGAGCCCGATTTTGTGGTGAGTGGACCGGTTTTTGACCCGTTTGTGATTGATAAGATTTATGACACCTACCGCTCCGGCAAGCGAACACTTACCGACTTGTGCCAGGTGTACAACGTCCGAATCGATAATGCCCACGAAGCAACGTCGGATGCGCTCGCCGCAGCGCGCATCGCGTGGCGGCAGGCGAAACAATTCCCAAATATTGCCACTATGGATTTAGGCGAGCTCATGGAGACGCAAACCGTGGGTTACTACAAGTCTCAACTCAGTTTGAAGAAGTACCTAGAAGGTCAGGGCAAAAACGCCTCCACCGTCAACCTCTCGTGGCCTATGCACGGCTAAGCTATCGACACTTACCCCCACTCAATTCCCCCACCACGCATCTTTCCCC
This sequence comes from Staphylococcus chromogenes, assembly GCA_032468405.1. Lineage (GTDB taxonomy): Bacteria > Actinomycetota > Actinomycetes > Mycobacteriales > Mycobacteriaceae > Corynebacterium. Next base: position 347,425 of record JAUDUO010000002.1, on the reverse strand, counting down.
AGCTCAAGGCGCCCAATTAGGTTTCCTTATCTGTGTGCAATACACCCAAAGGAAAAACTTCTTGCCGGGCGGTTGGGGTGAGTGCATAATGGGCTGCAGAAGTTGTTCAAACTCAAACCAAGGAGGCCAATCATGGCACTGCTCACCATCGGCGACAAGTTCCCAGAGTTCAAGCTCACCGCACTCAAGGGCGGCGACCTGCACGAGGTTAACGCTTCCCAGCCTGAGGATTACTTCGAAGAGGTTTCCCTGGGCAAGTACGAGGGCAAGTGGAAGGTTATCTTCTTCTACCCAAAGGACTTCACCTTCGTTTGCCCTACCGAAATCGCAGCTTTCGGCAAGCTCGATGAGGAGTTCCAGGATCGCGACACCCAGATCCTCGGCGGCTCCATCGACAACGAGTTCGCTCACTTCAACTGGCGTGCAACCCACCCAGAGCTGAAGTCCGTGCCATTCCCAATGTTCTCCGACATCAAGCACGAGCTCATCAAGGAACTCGGCGTAGAAAACGCTGACGGTGTTGCAGACCGCGCTACCTACATTGTTGACCCAGACGGCATTATCCAGTTCGTCTCCGTCACCCCAGACGCAGTCGGCCGCAACGTTGACGAAGTCCTGCGTGTCCTCGACGCCCTGCAGTCCGAAGAGGTTTGCGCTTGCAACTGGCAGAAGAACGACCCAACCAAGAACATCGACAAGTTCGCTGAAGTTAAGGAAGCCCTGAAGTAAGCATCTTCCTGCCCCGCCGGTTACTTCCTGCGGGGCACCTTTTTACCCAAAGGAGTTTTTATGTCTATCGATAACCTGAAGTCTTCCCTGCCTGAGTACGCCAAGGACATGAAGTTGAACCTCGGCTCACTCACCCGCTCCACCGAGCTCAACGAGCAGCAGCTGTGGGGTTGCCTCGTTGCATCCGCAGCTGCATCCAAGAACGAGACCGTCCTTTCCGAGATCGTCGACGAAGCCAAGTCCCACCTGTCTGAGGAAGCAATCAACGCTGCCTTCGGCGCTGCAACCGTGATGGCCATGAACAACGTTGCTTACCGCGCCAAGGGCTGGCTGGGCGATGATTACGCTCAGGTCAAGTTCGGCCTGCGCATGAACATTATTTCCAACCCAGGCATCGAAAAGGCCGACTTCGAGCTCTACTCCATCTCCGTCTCCGCTATCAACGGTTGCGAACACTGCACCATCGCACACGACAAGACCGTCCGTGGCGAGGGCCTGACGAAGGAGCAGGTCTGGGAGGCCGTTAAGATCGCCGGCACCGTCATGGGTGTCGCACAGGCAATCCAGATTGAGGCTGCTAAGTAAGACCTAGCGCAAACACGGCCCGGTTCCCGCGACCCTCGCGGGAATCGGGCTTTCGTGCGTGCACCGCACCAGGTTCTTCTCCGACTGCCAAGACAACGATTATCAAAATAACTCAAGAAGCCGCAGCGCCCGCCGAAACTCCTGCACCTCCAGTACCGGCAGCACCATCCACTCCAAGCAGCAGTCACAACATCGATAGCGGACAGGTTGGCGGTAAGTGCGGCTACACAGCTCAGGGCGACAGGATTCATGCCTACCCCGACTCTTCAGGTGACCAGTCCTGTCACCGGAAAGCTATACCCTATCGACTGTACGACCGGCTCCGATGGACAAGCCCTCATTTGCGACGATCGACGGACCGTTAATCGCGTAGGCGCAACCTTTGACCATGGAAAACGGGACTATTGGAAAGGACGCCTAAAAATCAGCTAACTACAAATCCCCCGCATCACGCTCCAGCATTTCGCTCACCACACGCGCGAAGCGAATCGCCTGCCCAGCGCCAACCGAATCCAGCTTTTCGACGCCCACCGGGTACACATCCACTTGGGCCAACAATTCCCTCGCCAGACCAAGCTCGTCCCATAAATGAGCCAGGTCAATGGCGCACGCGCGGGGGTTTTCACCAAGGTCGTCGATAAGCGCAGGCTTAATGCCCAGCCCAGCACGCACTCCGCGGGAGACCATGGCGCCAAAGCCGTCGAGGTTGCGGGTGCCACGAATGAGTTCGTGGTCGACGAACAGCGCCGGGGTGTCGAGTTCCCACAGTGGCTCCGCTAGATGCAGGATGTCCCCGGTAAACAGTTCAGGCTCTGGGACTGCCGCGATGGTTTCCCACTTGTGGCTTCCGGGGAGTTCGCCGCGCATGACAGGACCGAGCAGAGGTTCATCTACCTGCACCAACACTTCCCCGCCGAAGCGGCGTCGCACGTCAGCGACATGTTCGGCAACCCCATGTGCGAGTCCTTCACGGATATCGCGCAGGGCACCGCGGTCGGTAATCAGCCGGTGTCCATTAGGCAGCTCAAGCACTGCGGCCAGCGTCCAAGGTCCCACCACGGAGACTTTCACCTGGTCAACAGAGGTGCCCCACACTTCTTCGCAGCTATCTAGGTCGGCTTCGAGTCGATCCCAAACTCGTCGGGTGACAAGCTGCGGGCGGTTAACAAGCTGCCATGCGCGGGGGCCTGCTTCGACATTGAAGGGCAGCAATCCCGCGGTGCGGCCAATTGCATCCGAGCCCAGCCCTCGCGCGGGCAGAATCGGCAACGATAGAATCGCGCATTCACCCGCAATAACCTCGGCCGCCTCGTGCATGGATGTGCCGGGCATTTCTCCTAACGCGAAGTGCATGCGATTGTCCCAGATCCAAGCACGATATCACCATTAGCATCTGGCAAATAGAGCACGGCGGCCTGCCCGCGTGCAACGCCCTGCAGAGGCTCTTTCAGGTGCAAGGTCATCCGGTCAGCGTCGGCGTCGATAAGCGCGGTGCATGGCACGACCTCGCCGTGCGCGCGGACCTGTACTTCGCATTCGAGGGTGCCAATCATGGCGGGGTGCAGCACCTTGAGGCGATCGGCTTCGATCACGGTCACCGACAGCGCTTCCCGGGGGCCGACGGTGACTTCGCCGGTGGCAGCGTTGATGTCGGTGACGTAGCGGGGCTTACCGTCTGCAGCGGGATTGCGCAGGTCAAGGCCTTTGCGCTGGCCGATAGTGAACTCGTGGACGCCGTTGTGTTCCTTGAGCACGTTTCCTTCTTGATCCTTAACCAGCCCTGGGCGCAGGCCGATATGTTTGCCGAGGAAGGCTTGCGTGTTGCCGTCGGGAATGAAGCAGATGTCATAGGAGTCTGGCTTCTTTGCTACGGAAAATCCGTGGCGAGCGGCTTCTTCGCGGATTTGCGGCTTTGGGGTGTCGCCGACCGGGAACAGACAGTGGTCGAGTTCGTCGCGTGTGAGAACACCAAGGACGTAGGACTGATCTTTTTGCGGGTCGTCGCCCCGGCGCAAGTGTCCGTCGATGATCTTGGCGTAGTGTCCGGTAGCTACGGCGTCGAACCCTAGCGCTCGGGCGCGTTCGAGCAGCGCACGGAATTTGATCTTTTCGTTGCAGCGCAGGCAGGGGTTAGGGGTTTCTCCTTTTTCGTAGGATTCTACAAAGTCGTCGATGACATCTTCTTTGAATCGGTCGGAGAAGTCCCAGACGTAAAAGGGGATGCCTAGTTTGTCGCAGACGCGGCGAGCGTCGGCGGAGTCCTCGAGGGAGCAACATCCACGGGAGGATTCACGGACGGCTTGGGGATCTCTGGACAGCGCGAGGTGCACGCCGACGACGTCGTGGCCAGCCTCGACGGCGCGCGCGGCTGCTACGGCGCTGTCAACGCCTCCGCTCATTGCTGCTAGTACTCGCATCAATCCTCCCCTGCTCGTGTTCTACTTGCCTCTCGGATTGTACAAGCGCGTAGGGTGAGAGAAAATTCCCAGGCCAAAGTGGGACCTCCCGCTATCCAGGAGGTTTTTCCGGTTTGGATACTCTCGAGGCACCGGATTTTCGGGCCGCGGGAGATGTATTTCGGCATTTTTGCCCTCGCAGGTCCACCCATAGTGGTCGGCCCAACGTCATTTCTAGGTGTTGTTCCACGAAGCTGTCATCATTTCTTCGGTGATGCGCCCGACACATGAGGGCTAGATTGCCGATGGTTGTTCGTCCACCGCGGTTCCAGGGCATCACGTGGTGCGCGTCGCAACGGCTGGCAGGCTCATCGCATCCTGGATACTGACAGACAAGGTCACGGGCAACGAGGGCAACTCTTTGAAAGAAATTTGCACACCTCTCCCCCGTAACGAGGCTTTTAACTGCGCCGTTGTGATCGTGAACAACTATGTAGTCAGTTATTTTGTCATCAGCCAGGTGATCGAGGTCAAACAAGCTCAAATCAATACCGACGTTGGTCGCGAACTTGGCGCGCCAATCGAATTCGTCTGTTTCACTCACCGATACCACTAGTGAAGCATGCCCAGTAGCTGTGATGCGGTCCGACGATGCCCACCGCAAAACTTGATCAAAAGCATCCATGTTTCGCTGCGGGATTGTCCGCAAATCTTGCTGTTGTTCTTGTAATACATCCGCCTTAAACGAGCGATCCAACAGTGCTTTGAGCAGTGCTGCGGTGGATGCCGGAGCATATCCATAAAAACTGCAGCCCCCGTGTTCATCCTGGGCACGCACAGCAAAACGCCGCTGCCGATAGGCCTCGTGCGGATCCTTCGCCAATCGCGCATTTTCTTCCCGGACTAATTTGTTTGTGAACTCACGAGTCTGCTTTGGGCTGGACACTCGCGCAGCTTCAGCCGCCTCAGCGTAAATGCTTTCGCGCATTTTCGACGCACCAGAAAGTTTCTCCAAAGCACCCAAAATAAGGTCTTGATGCTCTACCGGAACATCTTCAAACCAAGGGAAACTCGCTCGTCGCTCTATTCGCGCTGCCTGACTTCGGGAGGCGCCCGCATCCTCCAGCTCGCATTTCTCTTTACCTGCAGCAAGCTCCGTCTCGAGGCGGGCAATCGTTTCTTTAATCGCCATTAGGTCGCCAAATGATTCGAACCGTGCGCCGTCGATAAGCACTTGTTCGAGCAATATTCGAGCTTGTTTTATCATTTGACCACCTCCTTTTTACATCTCCACCGACCATTATACAGCCAGGCGATTAGAACGCAATAGCTAATTTTTTCGCGACCACTTGACAACATTTCCAAAATTCTATATTTTTAAATATATGGAATCGCCGGTTGAACGCAAGTTGAAGGAACTAGAGGAACGAATCACTGCGCTCGAAGGAGGATCTCCAACAAACTTCACGGGTGACCTTGTCCATTTTTCTGGCAATGTCACGGTTGGGCCCCGCACCTACCAGTACGAATGGGCTCGCCCAGCGCAAAAATTGACCGACGATTTGTTCCACGACAGCCTCGAGCGAGCCACAGCTCTTGCCCATCCAATTCGCCACCGAATCCTGCGCATGCTTATCGACGGACCAGCGTCTGTTACCGACCTTGTCGCTGCAGGAATTTCCTCTAGTGGCACCGCCTACCATCACCTAGGCGCTTTACAAGCAGCAGGATGGGTAACAAAGCGGGATGGAAATTTTGAAATTCCAGTATCTCGCATGGTTCCGCTCCTGGTCATCGTGGCTGCATGTGAGGACCATCGATGAAGAAAACCTTTGCCTTAATACTTGGCTTCTTGGCCACTATCTCGCTCGTCGTTACGGGCCCACAACGGGTCGCAACCGCGCAGTCACAAACTGGCGATCCAGCTCTTGCCCACTTCCTTCAAAGTCATGCACCCCGAGGGAGCCACAATTTAGCCGCATTCCACCTTGACTCTTCTGGAACAACTTTTGCAGGACTCGGAGCAGATAAGGACACTGAGTTCGAAATTGGATCAATTACCAAAACCTTCAACGCAGAGCTACTCCGGCAAGCCATAGAACGTGGCGAAGTTCGACTAGACACCAAAGTGAAAGAAATCGTCGACACCGGAGAGGCCCCAATCGGAGACGTCCGCCTCGAAGAACTGGCAAATCACACATCGGGTTTACCTCGGAACCCGGGACTCGATCCATTGACGCTGGTATGGGAAGTTAACCCTTACGCGAAAGTGTCAGACGAAAACATTCTCGCAATGTCTAAGCGAAGTAAGCTCCAAAAACGGGGCGAAAGAAACTACTCCAACCTAGGAGCTGCACTACTTGGACAACTTCTTGCCATCAAAGCCGGACGCGCTTGGCCAGACATGGTTCAAAAAGACATTCTCGACCCGCTTGGCATGACCCAGACCTTCGTGGCGACCATTGACACTACAAAGCAGTCTCCGCACGGACTTAATAACAAGGGGCAACGCGCCGCCAACTGGGAGATGCAAGGGTACGCCCCAGCGGGTGCTATCCGATCCACCGCAAGTGATATGGAGAAATTCGCCAAACACGTCCAAAGCACAGGACTGCCGGGCTACGCATGGGTTCATGATGAGGTTGCGACCTGGCACAACGGCGCCACCGGCGGATATGCCAGCATGCTCGCATTTTCCCCTGACGGTAAAGCGGCAGCTTTCGTAGTCACTGATTCAAGTGCACGGGTAACGAAACTCGGAAAGGAAATGCTGAAATGGTCGAAGTAATTTCCTGGACACTACCAATGCTCGCTTTGGCCAGCACTCTGTGGACCGGGTATCGAGTTCGGAACAAACCTGCCCGGCAAGCCACCATAACGGCAATGATAAATTGCGTGTTCATATGGTTTCTCTGCATGGGCGAAATCGCGTGGAACACTGAGGTGCCAATACTTCTTTGGTGGGCCATTGCATGTGCAGCGGGGGCACTAGTCACCCTGGCAGCGTGGCCCCACCGCAAAATCACCACCCACAATGTGAGTTCGCTTCCCCCACAATAGGCTAACTCACATCCCCCGAGGTGATCTACGGTGGGGCCGATACTTCGCGACCGTACCTCACCCCGATATCAAGATACGGTCTCGTTCCCCCGCATGGAATATTAAGGGAGCTGTGTGTGAGCTGCACGACACGAAGCAAACTTCATGTGATAGGGGTACACCCGATCGTTCGATATCCTCGAACAATTGATTACGGGTGCAACATGACTCCCAGCTATCACAAGAAGCCTGACAACCTATTAGCGAGGCGTCTATTTAACCGCAGGCGCTCCAACGGTTAAATCCGACACCGGAACATATACCTTGTCACCAGCCGCAGAAAACTCCGCGGATTTCTCCTTCATGCCAGCTTCAATGGCCTCCACCGAAGTCAACCCATGCTCGGCTGCATAGTCACGCACATCCTGCGAGATCTTCATCGAGCAGAACTTCGGCCCACACATCGAGCAGAAGTGCGCCGTCTTCGCAGGTTCGGCAGGCAGCGTTTCGTCATGGAAAGACAATGCCGTGTCCGGGTCCAGAGCCAGCGCAAACTGATCATGCCACCGGAACTCAAAACGGGCCTGAGAAAGGGCATCGTCTCGTTCTTGAGCACGCGGATGTTGCTTCGCCAAGTCGGCAGCGTGGGCCGCGATCTTGTACGTGATCACGCCGGTTTTGACGTCATCGCGATTGGGCAGCCCGAGGTGTTCTTTGGGGGTCACGTAGCACAGCATCGCGGTTCCAGCTTGTGCGATCACTGCTGCACCAATCGCTGAGGTGATGTGATCATAGCCAGGCGCGATATCGGTAGCTAGTGGCCCGAGGGTGTAAAACGGCGCTCCGTGGCACCAATCTTCTTCCCATTCCACATTAACGGGGATCTTGTGCAACGGAACGTGTCCTGGGCCTTCGATCATGACCTGCACGCCGCGAGAGCGGGCAATCAACGTAAGTTCACCCAAAGTACGGAGCTCAGCCAGCTGGGCTTCGTCGTTGGCATCAGCGATCGAGCCTGGTCGTAGGCCGTCGCCGAGGGAGAACGTCACGTCGTATGAGGCCAGGATGTCGCACAGCTCGGCGAAGTTTTCATATAGGAAGGATTCGCGGTGTTCCTTCAGGCACCAAGCGGCCATGATCGAGCCGCCGCGGGACACGATGCCCGTCACGCGCTCGGCGGCAAGCGGGATGTAGCGCAGCAAAACGCCAGCGTGGACGGTCATGTAGTCCACACCTTGCTCGCACTGTTCGATGATGGTGTCTCGGTAGATTTCCCAGGTCAGCTTAGTTGGGTCCCCGCCGACCTTTTCCAGCGCCTGGTAGATCGGCACGGTACCAACCGGCACTGGGGAGTTGCGCAGGATCCATTCGCGGGTTTCGTGAATGTCCTTGCCAGTGGACAGATCCATGATAGTGTCAGCACCCCAGCGAGTAGCCCACACCATCTTCTCCACTTCCTCGGAGATCGAGGACGTCACCGCAGAGTTACCGATATTGGTGTTAATCTTGACCGCGAACGCACGGCCAATAATCATCGGCTCAATTTCCGGGTGCTTGCGATTAGCACAGATTACGGCTCGACCAGCGGCTACTTCCGCGCGAACAAACTCCGGTGAAAAACCCTCGCGTTCCGCACAAAACACCATTTCTGGGGTGATCACACCGGCACGCGCCCACGCCAGTTGCGTCTGTACCCGCAGTTCCGGATGCTCTTCAGATGCAGGAACTGCAGGGGCAGGCTCCCAGATCCGCACCGGTTCAAGGCCGCGGTCCAAATCGAGTTGTGGTTCAGACAAAGTGTAGATTCCCGAGGTGTCGTATACGTCGAAATGCTCACCGGTGGTGAGGTCGATTCGACGCGCAGGAATCTTTAAAACGTTGCCTTGGTATTCAACTTCGCGATACACCTTGTGGCTGCGATAGATAGGCCCCGTCGTGACGTGGCCTGGTTCAGGCAGAGCAGATTGACGCTTCATGATTCCTCCCTACGCCGGCATTATCCGGACAGGTTAAACGGTCGACGCTCCGCAGCCCTAGTACAAACAGGGCTCTGTTGCGTCCTCTCAGCATGGAATCGGCCATGCTCCCGTGTGACAGATGTGCGCCAATGAGTCTACAGAGATTTCCTAGACTAGGCCATCCCAGCGTTTCGCGCCCGCTTGACGACGTCCGCGAAAACGTCGATAAACTCATCCACGTTCTCCGTCGGCCGGCCCAGCGTCAACCGCAGTGCGCCTCGCGCATCGTGTTCCGAAACGCCCATTGCCAGCAGCGTTTCCGACGCCCGGTTAACTCCATTGGAACAAGCAGAACCCGTGGCAGCGGCAACCCCGCGAGCGTCAAGCAGCATGATCAAGGAGTCGCCTTCGGCTCCCACCACGGAGAAATACGCGTGGCCTGGCAGCGCAGGCTCCGCCGTGTGAATGCGCACGTTGTCCACTTGGGCTACTGTGCGCAGCAATTCGTCACGCAACTGGGAAAGCCTGCGATGCTCAGATTCTAGTTCTCCTACTGCTTCCTTCAATGCAGCTGCTGTTGCCACTGCGCTTGCGACATCCGGGGTCCCCGAACGCAGGCCGCGCTCTTGTCCACCGCCGCGAAGCAACGGATTGGGTGCTGGCGAACGCTTAGCGATGAGAAATCCTGACCCACGAGGTCCACCAAACTTGTGCGCGGACGCAGCTAGCGTAGTAACGCCAAGAGCAGCGAAATCGACGGGGATGTGGCCAACCGCCTGTACCGCGTCTACGTGGAACGGAGTTGACGTTGCTGCAGCCAGCTCGGCCAGCTCTGCCACTGGCTGAATCGCACCAGTTTCGTTGTTGGCGAGCATGCACGTGGCGAGTGCTGCTGGTTGCGCAAAGATCTCCGGATCTACGACCGCGTGCCCAGACGCGGCTATGGACAACCACGTTACGTCAGCGTCCAGCGCTTTTACTGGTTCACGGACTGCGGAATGTTCGATCGGTGAACAAATCACTCGGCGAAGAGGAGACGCAGCAAAAAGGCCCTGAACTGCGAGATTGTCAGCTTCCGTTCCGGAGGAGGTGAATATGACCTCAATTGGCTCGCAGCCTAGGCAGGAGGCGATTGTCTCGCGCGCCCCTTCCAGTGCTGCTCGCGCAGCGCGCCCAACCGAGTACTGGCCTCCCGGGTTAAAGGCGGTAGAAGCTTCGAGCCACGCCTCGCGAGCAACGTCGCGAAGCGGTGTGGTAGCTGCGTGGTCAAGATACAGCATGTTACTGTCGCTTCTCGAGTTCAGCCAGGACAGCTGGGACGATGTCGTTAACGTCGCCCACCACGCCGAGGTCTGCGATCTTGAAGATCGCCGCATCTTCGTCATTGTTCACGGCGATGATCTTGCGGGAGGTCTGCATACCCGACGTGTGCTGAATAGCGCCGGAGAGCCCCAAAGCAATGTAGAGGTCTGGGGAGACGGTGACACCTGTTTGCCCCACCTGGTACGCAGCTTCATAGAACCCATCATCGACCACGTCGCGGGTGGCGCCTACTGCACCGCCCAAGGCATCGGCTAGAGGCTCGACCAAGGTGCGGAAACCTTCTGCAGAACCGACGCCTCGGCCACCGGAGACCACTACCTTGGCCTGAGTCAGTTCTGGTCGATCACCCTTAACGGCCGGGGTAAAGGACACCACGGTGGCATCCATTGCGCCGGCGGCAGGCAGCGCCAACTCGGATACCGCACCGGCGGCCGCTGCTGGGGCAGGCTCCACTGCCCCAGCACGCAGCGTGTAGATCGGGGAAGTGCCACCAACGGCTGCGGAAACGGAAATAGAATCACCGAAGATGCTCATAGCTGCGGTGCGGTCTGCGTTGACTCCCACCACGTTGCACAAGACGCCAGAGGCCAGGCGAGCGGCGAGACGAGCTGCGATTTCGTTGTTGGTGGCCGATGCTGCGAGCAGGATCGGGGCTGGGGCACCGGCTGCAAGCATGGATAGAGCATCAGCAGCGGGAATGACGATGCGGTTGTCGGTGTAAGTGGCATGGACGATCGCTGCAGCGCCGAGGGCAGCAAGGTCGGCGTCGAAAAGCGCCGCATTATCGGCTGGCGCGACGACGACTGCGGTGACGTCGCCTAGTGCGCGGGCTGCAGTAATAAGCTCAGCGGTCACGGGTTCGAGCGCGCCACCGGCATGTTCTACGAGTACGTAAGTCATGGAGAAGATCCTTAAATCAAGAGATAGCGGGCGCTAGATGAACTTTTCTTGGGAGAGGAACTCGACGATGCGGGCTGCGCCGTCGGTGTAGACGAGGTCGCCTCCCTGGCGTTCTGGACGCGGGGTCGCAGAGGTAACCGCGGTAGAGGCGTGGGCAAGGCCAACGTGCTCTGGGGCCACGCCGATCTCCGCCAAGCCGAGCACGCGAATCTCTGCCTTCTTGGCGGCCATAATGCCCTTAAAGTTCGGGAAGCGTGGCTTATCGGCTTTCTCACCAATGGAAGCGATGGCTGGCAGTGACGCAGACAGCTCGTAAGTGCCCTCCGGCACTTCTCGGGTACCTTTGGCCACTCCATCAGACACGGACAGCGCACGCAGGTGCGTCAAGGCTGGGATCTGGCGGTATTCAGAAAGCACTGCTGGCAGCGCCCCCATTGCGCCATCGGAAGATGCTGCACCGGTGATGATGAGCGCTACGTCCTCCACGGCGTTAATCGCATTGTGCAGCGCCCACGCGGTGCCCAGGAGATCTGATCCGGCCAGGGCGTCGTCGCTAAGCAGGATAGCTTCGTCTGCTCCCATAGCCAGTGCCTTACGCAGGGCTTCTTGCGCACGATCCGGGCCAGCAGACAGCGCTACCACGCGGTATGACGGGTCTGCCTCGCGGATACGCAGTGCCTGTTCTACCGCGTATTCGTTGACTTCATCAATTACTTCGTCAACTCCCTCGCGGTGCAAGGTGAAGTCGGGGTTAAGTGTCCGCTCGGACCACGTGTCCGGGACATTCTTTACGAGGACCACAATAGCTGGCATTAGTTACCTTTCAATCGTTGTGCTTTACGCAATCATACATGCCCCAAACCAAAAACTAGACAAGTTAGGACACACTAACTTAACCGCTTTCTCGGGGTCCACAAATAAGGGCAACCCCTTGGCTACCAATCCGAGTTATCACCGCAGCCATGGACCGGGAACCTTTTAGCTTCAATTTCTTTCGGAGCACATCCGGATCAACGTCCACACCCCGCACCAAAATTTCCAGAACCCCGCAATCATGGGCAGACAGGGCGGTGCGCAGCTTCTTCAGTTGCACCACTTCAAGAATCTCAAAACCGGAGTAACCATCAGGGATCCGGTCACCGGTGAGATACGCAATCCGTTCATCGAGCATCCATAGCCCTTCCCGCACGGCGAACTGGCGCACCAACCCGGAACGAACCACGGCCCCGTCTGGATCAATCAAATATTTCCCTGGCGCATCGGCCAGCTGCTGCGCCGATGGGTCTAGGTCGGTCAAATAATCCACGCCGGCTTCAGTTATGATCACCGCCTCGCGGCATTCCTCGCCAGCCAGCCCCGGCGTGTACAGACACGCTTCTTTTACCGCACCTGCCACGCTCACCACGCTAACCAGGCCGTCCCATTCCGAAAAGTCCAGGCCAGGCGCACTCTTCACTGCCAATTCCCCCGGCAGCTCGAGCAGTCGTGGCAACGGAGGCAACAGCTGCTCCGGCGAGGTAATTCTTCGGCCTCCAGCCCGGCGCGCCGGGTCCGCCACGATGACGTCCGCAGCTCCCGCACGTACGGCGGGCCGCAAGGCATCTGCAACGAACACCGGCTGCGAGATGTTGTGCTCGGCCATCAACACGCGCGAATAATCCAAGTCCGAACCTACATAGCGCGAGAATCCCGTAGCCTCCGTACCGATCGAGCAGGTCACGTCATGGACAAGCGCTCCCGGCATATGCTTTTCGACGCGCCGCGCACGGACATGAACCACTGGCAGTGGAGTTGCCTGCTGGGCTGAGTCGTGATCCATCAGCCAATGCGCGGGCAACTTCCCGGAACGTCGCGCTACCACTAGTTCCATGACTGCTCGTCCGTGGTCTCCGAACCACTCTCGCAGCTGCGCTGCATCTTTCAGCGCCGTAGCTTTCGTGCCACCGATGTGTTCGCTGGCTTCTGCTATCGCGTCCTGATGCTGGATTAGGAATCGGACTTCGTCCGGGGTGAAACTCAAAATCGCTCCGGGTGATCGATGTGGGAGAAATACTCATTGAACCACGGGTTGTCCCGGGGATCGCCGATGATGGGGGTCATGTCTGGATCTACCAGCAGGTTGTTGAGCTCAGCGGTGGAGGTATACATCGACAGCAGTTTCAACTGCGCCCAAGTGGGCACCACAAGGCGCAGCAACCCGGTGCGCCAGCCGCCCAGCAGCACGGAAGGCGCAAACCAACCAGTCGAGCTTGCTTCCCGGGTGTCCCCCTGGCATTCCTGGCCCGCCGGCAATTGGGCAACGAACGAAAATGCGTCGAATTGCAATTCCTCCCCTTCGGGGCCGACCCAACGGGCAAACGGACGCAACAATTCAGGGGCGAGAGTGAATTCGTGGCGGTGGAGGAATTCCGAAAAGGACAGTTCCTTTGATTCCAGGGCTTGCCTTTCAGCGGTGAAGTCTGCCGTGCATTCCACCATGAGACCGTCGCGGTCTCGAGCCAAAAGTACGCCGGTTTCTTCAAACACTTCGCGGACCGCAGCCATCACCAGGCCATGCGAGACTTCGGGTGGCATGCCTAGTTGCTGGGACCACCGTTGGGTGTCAATACCCGCGGAGTCACCGAGATCACGGGGATCGACGCCACCACCGGGAAAGACGGTGGTATTGGGGAAGGTGGGCATTTCCGCCACCCGCTCCTGGACGTAGACTTCCAGGCCAAGCGGGGTATCGCGAACTAGTACAACAGTTGCTGCCAGTCGCGCGCCACCCACACCAGTAATCATGTAAGTCACTTTAGGCGAAAACGTGTAAAGAGTCAGGCGCGGTGCGCCCCGCTGTTGCGAGTTCGGCGCGCAAAATAGCGGCCGTCTATCTGGCTGATCTCAATCGGCTGGTGGAACGCGCGAGTGAGGTTTTCGCTGGTAAGCACGTCGTCGATGAGTCCCTGCGCTACCACCTGACCTTCGTCGAGCAGTAACGCGTGGGTGAATCCATATGGGATTTCTTCTACGTGATGGGTCACCATCACGATTGCTGGGGCATCAGCGTCCAGCGCCAGCTCCCCAAGGTAGCCCACGAGATCTTCGCGCCCGCCGAGGTCAAGGCCAGCGCCTGGTTCGTCGAGAAGCAGCAGTTCGGGGTTCGTCATGAGGGCGCGGGCGATAAGCACTCGCTTGCGCTCGCCTTCAGACAGGGTGCCCCAAGTGCGATCAGTGAGGTGGAGGGCGCCAACGCGCTCCAGGATCTCCATCGCCTGGTCAAAATCCATTTGGTCATATTCTTCGCGCCACCGCCCCAAGATGGCGTAAGCAGCAGAGACCACGAGGTCTTCTACTTTTTCGTCGGCAGGAATGCGCCCAGCTACTGCCGAGGAGGAAACGCCAATCATGGTGCGCAGGTCGCGCATATCGGTCTTGCCAATGCGCTCGCTCATCAAATGAGCGACACCCCCGCTCGGATATTCTTCGGCGGCCGCCAAACGCATCAAGGTAGTTTTTCCGGCACCATTCGGTCCGATGACTACCCAGCGTTCATCAAGTTCTACTTGCCACGACACCGGCCCGAGCAGGGTACGACCTTGGCGAATAAAGGTCACATCGGAAAAGTCGATGACTGCGTCTGCGTTGAATTCACTCACTCCCCCATCATGGATCACTTTTGGTTTGCCGTGTGGAATCGACACTGCTCACCTACTCTAGGAAATGAAGCACAGCGAAAATTCCTCCACGAAAGTGAGTTAACTCATGACCGGACGCTTAGGCCTTGACGACGTACGCCCATTCATCCAAGGGGGCGCCCCTTCTAAGGCTGTGGTGGGCGAAGTGGTCCCAGTGTTTGCACTGGCCTGGCGCGAGGGACACGATGCCATTTCCGCCACGCTGAATGTTTCAGGACCTAGCGGTTCCTTTGCCACCATCATGGAGCGCTCTCCCCTGGATCCAGACCAGGTCAATGCTACGTTCGTGCCGGATGAGGTCGGCGATTGGTCGTTCCGCGTGGACGTCTGGAGCGACCCGATTGCAACCTGGCGCCACGGCATCACCGCAAAGATTGAGGCTGGTCAGGGCGAAGCTGAGTTAGCCAATGACATCGAAATCGGCGCGCAGCTCTTTGAGCAGGCTGCAGCCCAGGCACCGAAGGAGTTTGCGGGGACGCTTGTCGACGTCGCCGCCTCACTGCGTGCCGATAAAGAGCCGCGGGTCAAGGTAGCCCCGGCGTTAAGCCGCGAGGTCGCCGCAATTCTGGCGGTTCATCCGCTGCGGGAATTGGTCACCGAAGGCAAGACGCGAACCGTGAAGGTGGAGCGTCGAAAAGCTCTGGTGAGCTCTTGGTACGAGCTGTTCCCTCGGTCCACCGGTGGCTGGAATTCTGCGGGTGAACCGATTCACGGCACCTTCGCCACCACGATGGCAGCGCTGGACCGCGTCGCACGCATGGGCTTTGACACGGTGTATTTCCCTCCTATTCACCCAATCGGTGAGATCAACCGCAAAGGCCGGAACAACACCCTCACCCCGGAGCCAACCGATGTCGGTTCTCCGTGGGCTATTGGCTCCAAGGATGGCGGACACGACGCCGTCCACCCCGCGCTCGGCACCTTGCATGACTTTGATCGCCTCGTGGCCCACGCCACCGAACTGGGTCTGGAAATCGCCCTGGACCTGGCGCTGCAGTGCGCCCCAGATCACCCGTGGGCAGCTAAGCACCCCGAGTGGTTCACAGTGCTGCCAGACGGCACGATTCGCTACGCAGAGAACCCGCCGAAGAAGTACCAGGACATCTACCCGCTGAACTTCGACAATGATCCAGAAGGCATCTACGCCGAGATCAAGCGCGTAGTGATGTTCTGGGTTTCCCGCGGCGTGACCACCTTCCGCGTGGACAACCCGCACACCAAGCCGACCAACTTCTGGGCCTGGTTGATCGCCGAAGTGCACAAAGTCCACCCAGAGGTTATCTTCCTGGCTGAGGCCTTCACCCGACGCCCACGCCTATACGGCCTGGCCAAGGCCGGTTTCTCCCAGTCCTACACCTACTTCACCTGGCAGACCTCCAAGAAAGAACTAACGGAGTTTGCCACGGAAATCGCCGAGATGGCCGACGTCTCCCGCCCGAACCTGTTTGTAAACACCCCGGATATTCTGCACGCCTCGCTGCAGCATGGCGGACGTGCGATGTTTGCTATCCGCGCGGTGTTGGCCGCCACGATGTCTCCACTCTGGGGCGTCTACTCCGGCTACGAGCTCTACGAATCTGTGGCGGTAAAACCTGGATCAGAAGAATACTTGGACTCCGAAAAGTACGAGCTGCGCCCACGAGATTTCGAGGCCGCTGCCCAGCGGGGCGACTCGCTCGAAGGGTTCCTGACCACGCTGAACAAGATTCGCCGCGAGCAGCCAGCGCTGCAGCAGCTGCGCAATATCCACTTCCACCGTATCGACAATGACCAGATGCTCGCCTACTCCAAGGTTGATGCTCTTACTGGCAACACCGTGCTCGTTGTGGTTAACCTGGATGCCACAAATGAACAAGCCGCCACCGTGCACCTGGACATGGACAAGCTTGGTCTCACGCAGAACCAGCAATTTGACGTCCGCGACCAGATCACCGGCGAGACCTACACCTGGGGCGCTGACAACTTCGTCCGGCTCCAGCCATGGCGCGACGTGGCCCATGTCTTCGTCCTCCCAGATGTTTCCGAAGACCGTCGCGCAGCACTTGCTTGGCGCGAAGTAGACACCTACCGCGCCTAACCCCATCCGAAGGATTCCCATGCACATCCATGACAACGACCTCACCCGCCTGCTCCACTGCCAGCACCACGACCCGCACGGTCAGTACGGTTGGCACGCACTAGAGGAAGGTTCCGCCGTCCGCACGCGCCAGCTGGGTGCCGAGCGCGTTGAGCTGCTTATCGACGCTCAAGTGGTGGCGATGCAACCGCTTGGCAACGACATTTGGGCAGCCCCTCTTGCTTCCACGGAACCGGCAGACTACCGGTTGCGCGTGACCTGGCCAGGCGCAGAACCCGTTGAGCTTGCGGATGGCTACGCCTTTTTACCCACGCTAGGCGAAACTGACCTACATCTGATCCGCGAAGGTCGCCACGAGCGCCTATGGGAAGTACTGGGATCCCACGTCCGCACCTACACCACCGAGCTGGGCGAAGTCACCGGTACCTCTTTCGCGGTATGGGCACCCAACGCAATCGGCTGCGCCGTCATTGGCGAATTCAATGGCTGGAATCCTTCCCAGCACCCGATGCGCTCCCTGGGTAGCTCCGGCGTGTGGGAAGTCTTTATCCCAGGTGTCGGCGAAGGCACCGTGTACAAGTACGCGATTCAGACCCCGGAGGGGCACCGCCGCGACAAAGCCGACCCAATGGCCCGCCGCGCGGAACTGCCGCCGGCAACCGGCTCGATCGTCGTGGGCGAATCCACCTTCAACTGGACCGATGACACTTGGCTCGCCCGTCGTGCTGAGACGGATGCGGCAAACGCCCCGATGAGCATCTACGAAGTCCACCTCGGTTCCTGGAAAGAGGGCATGGACTACGAGGCGCTTGCTACCGACCTGGTCACCTATGTTGCCGACCAGGGCTTCACCCACGTGGAGTTTATGCCGGTCTCCGAGCACCCCTTCGGTGGTTCCTGGGGCTACCAGGTTTCGGGCTACTACGCGGCGTCGTCACGCTGGGGCACCCCAGACCAGCTGCGCGCGCTAGTCAACGCCTGCCACGAACGAGGCATCGGCGTGCTGATTGACTGGGTACCTGC
The DNA here is from genome assembly GCA_032468405.1 of Staphylococcus chromogenes. GTDB lineage: Bacteria > Actinomycetota > Actinomycetes > Mycobacteriales > Mycobacteriaceae > Corynebacterium. The sequence goes on along the minus strand of JAUDUO010000002.1, from coordinate 329,718 downwards.
ACACTTCCCTAAGGACGACTGGGCGCTCGCGCGTTTCGACGGCCGCCCGCTCTACGAACACCCCGACTGGCGCCGCGGCGAGCAGAAGGACTGGGGCACCTACGTCTTCGACTTCGGCCGCAACGAGGTTCGTAACTTCCTGGTTGCGAACGCTCTGTACTGGCTGGAAGAGTTCCACATCGACGGCCTACGTGTCGACGCCGTAGCGTCCATGCTCTACCTCGACTACTCCCGTGAAGAAGGCGAATGGGCGCCGAACCAATACGGTGGCCGTGAAAACCTCGAAGCGGTGCAGTTCCTGCAGGAGATGAACGCGACCGTACACAAGCTCCACCCGGGCGTGGTGACCGTCGCCGAGGAATCCACCTCCTGGCCAGGCGTTACAGCACCGACCTCCACGGGCGGCCTGGGCTTCTCCCTGAAATGGAACATGGGCTGGATGAACGACACCCTGGAGTACTTCTCCCTGGATCCAATTCACCGCAGCTACCACCACAACGACATCACCTTCTCGATGGTCTACCAGTACTCCGAGAAGTTCATCTTGCCAATCTCTCACGACGAAGTAGTCCACGGCAAAGGCACCCTCTGGACCCGCATGCCAGGCGACACCTGGAACAAGGCCGCCGGCGTACGCACCCTGTTTGCCTACATGTGGGCACACCCAGGCAAGAACCTGCTCTTCCAAGGCCAAGACTTCGCACAGTCCCGCGAATGGACCGAGGAACACTCCCTGGACTGGCACGAATTCGACGGCTGGGAGTCCGAATACCACCGCGGCGTCCACCGCCTGGTCCGCGACCTGAACCTGGTCTACCAAGACTCCCCTGCCCTATTTACGCAGGATAACCAGCCAGAGGGCTTCTCTTGGGCCAAAGCCGACGACGCGGACAACAACATCCTCGCCTTCCACCGCTACGGCAACGACGGCTCGCGCTACCTGTGCGTGTTCAACTTCGGCGGTACCTCCCAACCGCACTACACCCTGGGTGTACCAGGTAGCGGCAAGTGGGTACGCGTACTAAACACCGACGATGCCGTGTACGAAGGTGCTGGAAACGATCTGCCTGGCACCGTATTCGCAGAAGATGCAGGCTGGGACGGGTTCCCACAGCGCGTAAACCTGCACATCCCTGCGATGTCTGCGCAGTGGTACCGGTTGGAAAACTAGCTGAGAGCCAAATTTTGCATAGGAAACCGTGCGTTTCCAACGCTCGTTGGTGTCCGCGTCCGCTGTGGTTACTTGCCACACGACGTGAAGGCTAAAACAGAAGTTCGCATTACACGGCCGACGAAGTTCCATACTTCACCCTGAACTGCTTCAACGTCCTGGACCAGTTCAATCGGCCGATAGTAATGCGTCGAACATCAGCAAAATGCTGAAAGTGCACTTTCTTATCGATTTACTAGGAAGATTTAGTGCCTTTAACCAGCGATAGTGGTGCGATCGCTCCCAAAACAACCAAGAACTCTAACCCCCAGAAGTTTCTGACACCAATTAACAGACCCACCACAATTGCAAGCGAAAACAAAACAGCGACACCAGAAATTGCAGGTGCGAAGTCTTGCGCTGCAGGTTTCTTCAACGAGAGCCACACTGCGCACCAAAGACTAAGAGCTATCGGAATCGGCATCATCTCGGGCATTTGATGAAAACGACGTTCTAGCAGCCACACCAAGACCAAACAGAAATTGGCGACAGTGGAACTAGCAAATCCAAACCAGATTAATTTCATACGGACCCTATTGAGGCTCAGGAGCGTTCACAAAAGGAGCCAAATGTGCAGCAGAAATTCCTGCTAGAGCTAGCGCTGCAGCTATTTTCTGACGATACTTCCAAATTTGCTTTGCGACAAGGACAGTAGCATGGCTCCCTAGAGGAATCCCGACACAGCCAATCACGATCTCCGCAAGCTGTGCGTAAATACGTTGCGAGTCTGAGCCGTCGCGAAACACCCAGCCAGCATTCAGGACACAGCCAATAATCGCGGCTGGTCCTGGCAAGGGGATCCCCCTAGCCTGCGAATCTGAACCTTCGGAAGCAATTCGCTCGATTTCCTCCGGTGTCATCTCATCAAGCTTTTGAAGCTCGGCCTCGATCTGCCCCAATGCCTCTTGCTCTTGCGGAGTGAGATCAACCGTTGTAGCGGTCTGTGCGACTCCTGGACTTACTTCCTCAGCAACGGATACTGACTGAGTCGTTGCTAATGCCACAGTCAACAACGAAATAAGAACTTTTTTTCCCATAACAACTCCTTCCACATTATTGGTGTCGATTATCGTCATCAACACCTTAGTGAAGGTTCTAAGTTTCTGCAATAGATCTAACTGATATTCGGAATAAGCTACACATTGAGTGGGCAGACTGTAATCAGCAAATAGCCAACCCAAGACGACAAATATCCTTAAAACAGTTTCATCGCCATCTTCGTCCACACGAGCGATAAGTGCGTCTGCTGCATCAAACGCCAGAGACTCATCGCTAGGCGCCGCATCAGCAGCTATGACCGCGTCCACGGACTTGCCGTCTGTGGCCAAGCGTCCGAGCAGCTTCGCGATGTCCCGGGCCTGCTTTGCTTCCTAGTTCGCCGTTTCCTGAGCCAGGACCGAGTCATACACAGCGGTAGCAGCATCGAAATCTCCGCGGTTGAGGGCCTTGGTAGCAGGTAGACCCGCGAGCTTGCCCGCCACGGCATTAAGCACCGCTGCTACCACCACAACGACATCACCTTCTCGATGGTCTACCAGTACTCCGAGAAGTTCATCTTGCCAATCTCTCACGACGAAGTAGTCCACGGCAAAGGCACCCTCTGGACCCGCATGCCAGGCGACACCTGGAACAAGGCCACCGGCGTACGCACCCTGTTTGCCTACATGTGGGCACACCCAGGCAAGAACCTGCTCTTCCAAGGCCAAGACTTCGCACAGTCCCGCGAATGGACCGAGGAACACTCCCTGGACTGGCACGAATTCGACGGCTGGGAGTCCGAATACCACCACGTCAACCTGCACATCCCTGCGATGTCTGCGCAGTGGTACCGACGCGACCATCAGTAAGCGCAACTAGTTCCCATGTCTTAGAATGTTAGCCAGGAATCTCACAGGGAGATCCCCTTCATTCTTTATAAAGGACTTGTTCGATGACTCGTCGATTCACCGCTGGCATTCTCGCCTTCGCTACTGCCCTGTCTCTGACCACTGGCGTTGCCAACGCCAAGACCTCCTCTGAGGTCACGGATGCCGAGGCCGGCTGGTACGTGACCAAGGAACTAATCAAAGGCAACGTAGCCACCTCATCCGGCTCTTCTGAGTCGGAGAATCCGGATCCGAAGAACAAAATTTCGATCCCCGATGTCATTGGCAGCTCACTGAAGAACGATGCAGCCCACGGCTACCCAGTGGGCCAGACCATCAACATCATCGGTGGCTTCGCTATCGCTGGCGTCGTGGGCATCCTGGCACTGGCTACCCACGGAGCAGTTGACCTGATCAGCAAGATCAAGCTGCCACAGTTCGGCTAATCTCCAACGCCTAAAACAGCTTGCTCGCCATCTTGGTGCGGGCAAGCTTTACCCGCGGATCGCCAGGCTCAAAGACGGAGAACAGCTCCAGCAGGCGATCGCGCACCTCATTGTTTGGCCACAACGCAATCAGCCGGTCGAAGGCAGCATCCACTTCGGCGCGAGCAATCAACGCATCCGCCGCAGCAAACGCCAACGAGACATCTCCAGGCGCCGCATCGGAAGCCGCAACGGCGTCCACCGTGCGATCAGCCCCAGCCAAGCGCCCGAGCAGCCGAGCATTGTCGCGGGCAGCCTTGGCCTCCTTATTGGCTGGCTCCTGCGCCAAAATTGATTCGTAAACCGCGATCGCAGCATCGAAATCGCCCTTGTTCAGCGCTTCGGTTGCTGGAGCGAATCGGGGATCCTCGGCCGGCGCGTCATCGCCTGCAGGCAGGCCAGCGAGCTTACCTGCCACCGCCTTCACCACGGCCACCGTCCACTGCTGCAACGCCTCGACCGGCTGATTGCCTTGGAAATCGGCGAGCGGCCGGCCGTCGGCAAGCGCGAGAACGGTGGGTAGGCCGGTGACGCCGAGGGCTTGGGCGAGGTGCGGGGTGGTGTCGGCATCGAGGTAGGCGAAGATCCACGCGCGATTGGCCTGCGCGGCCAGGTTGGTGAGGTTCACGCGCAGGGCCTCGGAGTCCTCAGAGCGAGCGGTGCCGATCAGCACAATCACCGGCACCTGCATAGAACGCCCGACGACCTCGGTCTCGATGTTCTCTTGCGTCACCGTAATCGCGGTTGGAATCTCTGCCCCTCCGCTAGCGGTAGCGGCGGCCTTTGCTTCGGCACGCGCCTTAACCTCCGCGAGATCGATGGCACCTGGCACAAACTTAGACATTTTCTTCCTCCAATCGCTTATTCACCGACGCTACCTTGGCTTCCAGCTGACCGGTGTAGCCGGGGCGAATATCTGCCTTGATCACCAGCGAGGCCCGGGGCGCGCGCTCCAGCACGGCATCGGTTGCCCGCTTCACGACGTCCATCACCTCATCCCACTCCCCCTCAATCAGGGTGAACATCGCGTTGGTCTCATTCGGCAAGCCGGATTCACGTACTACGCGGACCGCCTCTGCCACCACGTCTGCCATATCTGCCTGCGCGTTGTCAGTGACAGCTGGGGCCACCGAAAAAGCCACGATCATTGGTCCTCTTTTCGCCTAAACTTGGTTGTTATGAGCAACGATATTTCTGGCATCAACATTCCACACGAATTCGTCACCTGCTTAGATCACGTCGGCATCGCCGTTCCTGATCTAGACGCTGCGGTTGAATTTTACCGTTCCGCATTCGGCTGGGTGAACCACCACCAAGAGACCAATGAAGAGCAGGGGGTGGTCGAGGCCATGATTGGTCCAAAGGACAAGACCGAGCGCGACGGCATGATCCAGCTGCTGGCTCCACTCAACGAGGAATCTACCATCGCGAAGTTCATCGACAAGAAGGGCCCTGGCCTACAGCAAATGTGCCTGCGCACCAACAACATGGACGCACTCTGCGAGCACCTGCGTGCACAGAATGTCCGACTTCTCTACGCCGAACCGAAGATCGGCACCGGTGGCGCGCGCATCAACTTCGTTCACCCAAAGGATGCCGGCGGCGTGCTGCTCGAGATCACCGAACCAGCAAGCTAGCTTTTCGACGCCCACCTTTTAGGACCCACCGCGACCGTATGTTCAACTACCGCCCGACCGATCTCACTGATCTCAGTCCCGAGTTGATCATGCACCGTCGCGTCCTGCGAACGAAATCTCGTGCATACAAAATCGCAGTCTGGGCGGGTTTCTGGGGAACATCCAACCTGTTCCTTGGCCAGTATTGTCGCTGGGCCACCCGGTTAATACTGTTGTGGTCCATAGTCTGGACTGGGCAATCCGCGCAGTTGCCAAAGCACCTGAGGACTCAGCACTTTTTCAAACCTACACACCGAGCGGCCTGTTCCCGCTGGCTGAGTGTTATAGGTGATCCTTCCTAGCGCCGATTCTCCCTCTCCCAGCAGGGCTTATGCCAATGCCGTCGATCGTCTTCCCTCCCCTTGGGCCACGCCACCATGTGAGCCACGCCCGGCGGGATGTTCTGATTACAACCTGGGCAGATGTAATACTTCTGCGCCGCCGTGGCCCCCATTTGCCGAACGACGACGATTTCTCCCCATTCGTTTTCTAACTCTCGGGTGCCAAAGAATACGGCACCATCACGCGGTAGCGGTCTGGTTTCCCGTGGCAGAGGACGATTTCGGCGTGGCATTAAAACAGGCGAAGCTCGTTCGATTCGATGCCCCGCAGCTCCTGGTAATCCAAGACCACGCAACGGATCCCGCGGTCTTCAGCCAAAGTACGGGCTTGCGGCTTAATCTCTTGGGCTGCAAACACGCCCTGCACCGGCTTAAGCAGCTCATCGCGATTGAGCAGTTCCAGGTAACGGGTGAGTTGCTCCACGCCGTCGATACCGCCGCGGCGCTTAATTTCGACGGCCACGGTGGCTCCGTTTGCGTCCCGGCACAGGATATCTACCGGGCCGATTGCCGTTGGGTATTCGCGACGCACAAGGGTGTAGCCTTCGCCAAGGGTGGTGATATGTTCGGCCAGCAGCTCCTGCAGGTGTGCTTCCACGCCGTCTTTTTCCAAGCCAGGATCGGTGCCCAACTCATGCGAGCTATCCGCAAGCACCTCGCGGATAGTAATGCGCAGCTGCTCGCCCTTTTTGTTTTCCACGATCCACAGCTGCTCGCCGGTGTCGTCGCCGTCTTCGTCGAGAAGCGGCTGCTCAGTGAGGCTACATGGTGGTGTCATCCAGTTAAGAGGCTTGTAGGCGCGGTCATCGGCGTGAACGGAAACGGAACCATCCGCTTTGACCAACAGCAGACGGTTGGCTTCCGGCAGGTGAGACTCTAGGCGACCTACATAATCAACTACACAGCGGGCAATCACTAAACGCATTGTTTCAGGATAGCCGAAGCCTCTTTAACCTCGTTGCTCCCGGGTGAAGTACTTGCGGGCATCGCGTGGACTCATCCGAATAATAGGCCTGGTGGGGGCCGATTCCAACCACGCCAGCAACGCCATTTCCGAGTGCGCATCCATCGCCCACTCGCACGTCCCCCGTCGGCTCTTAACCACTACGATTCGCATGTGGTTTGGCATGAACCTCTGTTCAGCAGCCGTCTTTTCTCGACGACTACTCAGCACAAGCTCATCCCGGCGCAACACGATATCGGGAGATGGTGACACACTGCGCAATTTGAAACACTCAACTTGCTCGCCCCGGTATCGAATGATGCCATGCCGCCAACCATGACTACCCTTTGCCGGAAGGCGACGCACGATAACTTGCGTGCCTCGCGAGCGCTGAGTGAAAAACCGCCACACGGCAAGAATTGCCACTGCGAGGACGAGCAGAGTTAGTCCCCATAGCAGGTAATCCAACATTGGCGCTCCTCCTATAAGGTCTCAAGAACTGCTCGATATGGGCGTTTTTCTTATTCTAACAGTGGCTTTCAGCGCGACTTAACAGCAAAGTTTAGCTGTTGTATAAACCTGATATCAACCCAGAAAACGAAGCTGCAACGTGAACGTCGAGAAGCCCAGAATGCACTAAAGCGCTCCCCTGCGATTGACGCGAGGGAGCGCTTTAGGCTGGTAAGGAGTCCGAGTTTAGGATTCCTGTGCGCGGCGAACCGCGCGGAGTTCTGCTTCGGCGCGTGCCTTCGAAGACTCGGTCTCGGCTGCAGCTAGCGCAGCCTCGGCCTCAGAGGTGTTGACCTCATCGGCCCAGATTGCGAAGTCAGCCAAGATGGTGACCTTTTCCGCGGAAACGGAGAGGAAACCACCCTGGACGGCAGCGGTAAGCTTGCCACCGTCCACAGGGCGAATGGTTACGACACCATTTTCGACCAACTGGCCGAGCATTGGCTCGTGACCTGGCAACACGCCGATCTCACCTTCGGTGGTCTGCGCCGTGACAATCTTGGCCTGTCCAGACCACAGCTTGCGCTCGACGGAAACCAGTTCAACGGTGATATCAGCCATAGCCGGGTTCCCCTTACTTCTCGTTCAGCTTCTTGTACGCAGCTTCGACGTCGTCGAGACCACCCAGGCCGTTGAAGGCCTGCTCTGGGTAGGTGTCGAACTCGCCGTTGCAGATGCGCTCGAAAGCGTCGATGGTGTGCTCCAGTGGCACGTAAGAACCAGGGATACCGGTGAACTTCTCTGCGACGAAGAAGTTCTGACCCAGGAAGCGCTCGATGCGACGGGCGCGAGCCACGGTGATCTTGTCCTCTTCAGACAGTTCGTCCATACCGAGGATGGCGATGATGTCCTGGAGTTCCTTGTTCTTCTGCAGGATGCGGATAACGCGCTGTGCAACCTCGTAGTGACGCTCGCCGACGATACCTGGCTCGAGGATACGAGAGGTGGAGGTCAGTGGGTTCACTGCTGGGTAAATACCCTTGGAAGCAATTGCACGGTCGAGTTCCGTGGTTGCGTCCAGGTGGGCGAAGGTGGTTGCTGGGGCTGGGTCGGTGTAGTCGTCGGCAGGGACGTAAACGGCCTGCAGCGAGGTAATCGACTTGCCCTTGGTGGAGGTAATGCGCTCCTGGAGAACACCCATTTCGTCAGCCAGGGTTGGCTGGTAACCCACTGCGGAAGGCATACGGCCGAGCAGCGTGGAAACCTCAGAACCTGCCTGGGTGAAACGGAAGATGTTGTCAATGAACAGCAGCACGTCCTGGTGCTGAACATCGCGGAAGTACTCCGCCATGGTCAGGCCGGACAGCGCCACGCGCATACGGACTCCTGGTGGCTCGTCCATCTGGCCGAACACGAGAGCGGTGTCCTGGAGCACGCCCATTTCTTCCATTTCGAGGAAGAGGTCGGTGCCCTCACGGGTACGCTCACCGACGCCTGCGAACACCGAGGTACCGGAGAACTCGCGGGCGATACGGGTGATCATTTCCTGGATCAGAACGGTCTTGCCAACGCCGGCGCCACCGAACAGACCAATCTTGCCGCCCTTAACGTAAGGGGTCAGCAGGTCAATGACCTTAATGCCGGTCTCGAGGATCTCGGTCTTGCCTTCGAGCTGGTCGAATGGAGGTGGGTCGCGGTGGATGCCCCAGCGCTCTGCGCCTTCGACAGCCTCAGGGGCGTCGAGGCAGTCGCCGAGTGCGTTAAAGACGTGGCCCTTAACGACGTCACCGACTGGGACGGAAATCGGACGGCCGGTGTTTTCCACGACAGCGCCGCGAACGAGGCCGTCGGTTGGTGCCATGGAAACGGCACGCACCAGGTTGTCGCCGAGGTGCTGAGCAACCTCGAGCGTAATGGTCTTAGCGACTGCTTCGAGGGTGACCTCAACAGTCAGTGCGTTAAACAGGGCCGGCAGCTCGCCGCGCGGGAATTCCACGTCGACGACCGGACCGATGACACGCACGACACGGCCGGCAGCGTGACCTGCCTGCTGTGCGTTTGGCTCGTGAAGAGCAGTAGTCATAATCTAGTCACTTTCTCCGCTTTCGGCGAGCGCTCCGGCGCCACCGACGATCTCTGTGATTTCCTGGGTAATTTGAGCCTGACGTGCCTGGTTAGCAACACGAGAGAGGTCGTTGACCAGCGCGGTTGCGTTGTCGGTCGCGGACTTCATTGCGTTTCGACGCGACGCAGATTCGGAAGCCGAAGATTCCAAAAGCATCGCGAACAGGCTGCGAGACACATACTTTGGCAGAAGCTCTGCCAACAAGGTATCTGCATCTGGCTCGAATTCGACATCCGAGTGCACCTCGCCCTGCTTGGCCAGGATGCCCTCATCGAAGTCGTATTCTTCGGTCTCGATGACTGGCTGAATCGGCAGCAGCTGGTGAGCCACTGCAGTTTGAGTCAGCATCGATTCGAACTTGGTGTACACAACGTGCACCTGATCGAATCCCTGGATCTCCTGGCCTTCCGCAACGTTCAAGCCTGGACGGTACTTGGCCGTACCGGCCGAACCCGCGATGAAACCATCAATCAGGTGGCGACGCAGGTCGTGCGTCTCTTTGTAGCCCGGATCCTGGGAGTAGCCGGTCCAAGAACCAGCAACTTCCGTTCCACGGAACTTGTAGTAGCCGACACCCTTGTTGCCGGATACGTAGATGACGGGCTCGTAGCCCTTGTCCTCGAGTAGGTTACGGAGTTCCTTGGCCTTCTTGAAGACGTTGTAGTTGTAACCACCGGCCATGCCGCGGTCACTGGTGATAACCAAGACAGCGGCGCGCTTGCCGTTTTCGCGTTCACGAAGCATCGGGTGGTCGAGGCTACTAGCAGCCATCAAACGCTCGGTGACCTTTCGGATTTCCGATGCGTATGGCTTAGCAGCTTCCACACGTGCCTGAGCTTTGGTGATGCGCGAAGTAGCGATCAGCTCTTGGGCCTTGGTGATCTTCTTCGTTGACTTGACCGACTTGATGCGGTCGCGTAGCTCGCGAAGATTAGCCATGGATCAAACGCCTCCCTTCTAATGCTCGGTTTGACTTGAGAATCATGAAATGAAACTACTTAGTCACCTTGCGGGAGACGGCGATCTGTTCTTTGCCGAGCTCACCTTCGTTCAAGGTTTCGCCTTCTGGCTCGCCAACCAGAACCTGGTCGGAGTCAGTAGGAACGAAGATGCGCTTGAACTGCTCGGTGCCTGCGATCAAAGCCTGCTTGGACTCATCGGACAGTGCTGCACCGCCGGCGATCTGCTCGTAAACGCCTGCTGCGTGCTGCTGCAGGTATTCCTGAAGCTCGACCTCGAAGCGACGGACATCTTCGACGGGAACGGTATCGAAGTGGCCTTCGCCAGCCAGGAAGATGGAAACGATCTGGTATTCCACTGGCTGAGGGGAGTTCTCGGACTGCTTGAGCAGCTCGACGAGGCGCTGACCGCGCTGGAGCTGAGCCTTGGAGGCAGCATCCAGGTCAGAAGCGAACGCTGCGAACGCTTCGAGGTCGCGGTAGGCAGCGAGGTCCAGACGCAGGGAACCTGCGACCTTCTTCATGCCCTTGGTCTGTGCGGCGCCACCAACACGGGAGACGGACACACCGACGTTAATTGCTGGGCGAACGCCCTGGTTGAACAGGTCGGACTCGAGGAAGACCTGACCGTCGGTGATGGAAATCACGTTGGTAGGAATGAAGGCAGAAACGTCGTTTGCCTTCGTCTCGATGATTGGCAGAGCCGTCATGGAACCCTTGCCCATGTCGTCGGAGAGCTTTGCAGCACGCTCCAGCAGACGGGAGTGCAGGTAGAAGACGTCGCCTGGGTATGCTTCGCGGCCTGGTGGGCGGCGCAGCAGCAGGGAGATCGCACGGTAGGCTTCTGCCTGCTTGGTCAGATCATCGTAAATGACCAGGACGTGCTTGCCCTGGTACATCCAGTGCTGGCCCAGTGCTGCACCTGCGAAAGGAGCGAGCCACTTGAAGCCGGCGGAGTCAGACGCAGGAGCTGCCACGATGGTGGTGTACTCCAGTGCGCCGTGCTCTTCGAGGGTCTTGCGGACAGCGGCAATGGTCGAGCCCTTCTGGCCGATTGCGACGTAGATGCAGCGTACCTGCTTGTTTACGTCGCCGGACTCCCAGTTTGCCTTCTGGTTCAGGATGGTGTCGATGCAGACTGCGGTCTTGCCGGTCTTGCGGTCACCAATGATCAGCTGACGCTGACCACGGCCGATTGGGGTCATCGCGTCGATAGCCTTGATGCCAGTGGCAAGTGGCTCCTCAACTGGCTGGCGCTGCAGCACAGAAGGTGCCTGCAGTTCCAGCACGCGGTCTTCTTCCTTCTCGATAGCGCCAAGGCCGTCGATAGGCTGACCCAGTGGGTTGATTACGCGGCCGAGGAATGCATCTCCGACCGGAATGGAAAGGACCTCGCCGGTCCGCTTTACTTCGTCGCCCTCGGTAAGAGTCTCGTAGTTACCCAAGACCACAACGCCGATACGATCGGTGTCAAGGTTCTGTGCGACGCCGATGACGCCGTTTGGGAACTCGAGCAGCTCATTCGCCATAACAGACGGCAGACCAGAAACCTGGGCAATACCGTCAGCTGCCGAAATGACCACGCCGACCTCCTCACGGGAGGCCTCCGGGGAGTAGCTCGAGGTGTAGTTCGCAATCGCGCTACGGATCTCATCGGAGGAGATCGTCAGCTCCGCCATGTTCTTCCTGCTCTCGGTTGTTTCTTCCAGCAATGTGTGTCTTTTCTTGTCAGTCGTGTCTTAGGCGAAGCTCGCGCGCAGGCGCTCGAGCTTGCCCGAGGTGCTGCCGTCGATTACTTCGTCGCCAACGCGGATGACCAGTCCACCGAGGAGGCTGGGATCAACCTCAGTGTGGATGCTCATCTCACGACCATAAATGCGGCTCAGCTTGGCTGCCAGCTGTTCGGTCTGTGCGGTGCCGAGAGGTTCTGCCGATTTAACGGTAGCCACTTCCTTGCCCTGAAGTTGTGCAACTTCAGCAACGAGAGCGGTCAAATCGTCAATCGGGTTTGCCTCTGGACGGCTTACGACCTGCTTTGCCAGCGCCTCGGTGACGGCGGTTACCTTGCCGTAGAGGACGCTTGCCAGCAACTGGCGCTTGCGTTCAGCTGGGGTGTTGCGGTCGCCCAGCAACTGAGCGAGCTCAGGCTCGCTAGTCAGGATACGACCAAGAGAGAAGAGTTCATCTTCTACTCGAGTCAACTGACCCTGCTGCTCTGCAGAACGCAGAAGTGCGCGGCGGCCAAGGGTGACCAGACCAGCGCGGAATTCGCGCGGAGTAGACCAAACTTTAGCCGCTGCTTCCTTAGCAAGGTCCAGAGTCATCTGGGAGACCTTGCCGGAGAAGACAGCGGAAAGCAGGCCACTGCGCTGTTCAGCGGTGACTGAGGAATCAGCCACAGCGACACGCAGGCCACGGTCGCCGTCGAGAACCTCGACGATGCTGAAAAGTTCAGCACCGGTTTGGGAGGCAGCTGCGACTGGCTGGTCAGAGTTGGAAATCCAAGAATCCAACACTGCAGCGGTGGTCGTCAGTGCTTCGCGGCTAGCTGCGTGCATGTCGCCTACTTTCCGGCCGGGGCCACAGAGTCGAGCTCGGACAGGAACTTGTCAATCGTGCCGGAACGCTTGACGTTGTCGGAGAGCTGCTCCCCGATCAGGCGCTCTGCAAGGTTGATGGAGTTCTGTCCCATCTCCTGACGCAGTTCGGCGATAACCTGCTGGCGCTGGGCCTCAAGCTGCTTCTCGCCTGCTGCGATGATGCGGTTGCTCTCTTCGGTAGCCTGTGCCTTCATCTCTGCGACGATCTGCTTGCCCTTTTCGCGGGCTTCTTCACGGATCTGTGCAGCTTCGGCACGTGCTTCTGCGAGCTGTGCGTTGTACTTCTCAAGGGCTGCCTTGGCTTCTGCCTGTGCGGCTTCAGCACGCTGGATGCCACCCTTAATCCGGTCCTCACGCTCAGTCAGGACCTCCTGGAACTTCGGAAGGACTGCCTTCCAGAAGATGATCAGGACGACGATGAGCGGTACGAGGGACCAGACGATGTCGTAAGGCGCTGGGAGGAGGAGGTTATTGCCGTGTTCGAGTGGCAGGGTCTCCTTCCCTCCTTCAGCGGCCAAGTAAGTGATGACGTTCGTCATGTTCCTTCAGCTTTCTGTAGCTATCGGGTCTTGATCTGAATTAGAACAGGAAGCCGGCGACGAGGCCGATCAGAGCCAGGGCTTCAACGAATGCAATGCCCAGGAACATGGTGGTACGGAGCTGGCCGGCCATCTCTGGCTGACGTGCCATACCCTCGAGAGCCTTACCAACGAGGATGCCGATGCCGAGGCCTGGGCCGATGGTTGCGAGGCCGTAGCCGATGGTCGCGATGTTGCCGTTGATGCCTTCAGCGCCAGCTGCGAGGATGACTTCGTTCATTGTGGTCGTTCCCTTTCTGGGTGCTAGTTCCGTATCGGTCCTAGCGAGTGGTTTTTGATTTTCGATTGACCGTGGTTATTCGGCCATGAGCACCTTGTGGCGCCCTAGTGGGGTCAGTGTTCGTCTGCGTGCAGGGACAGTTCGATGTAGACGGCGATCAGCAGTGCGAAAATGTACGCCTGCAGGAACACCACCAAGAGCTCGAACAGTGTAAACGCAATCGCGGCGAGGATGGTCACACCAGCCATTGCAGTCCAGCCGTTTAGCTGCCAGAAGAAGAAGTTCGTAGCAGAGAAAAGCAGAACCAGAATGATGTGGCCAGCCAAGAGGTTTGCCAGCAGACGCAAGGTCAGCGTGGCAGGTCGCATGATGAACGTCGAGAAGAACTCGATCGGCACCACCAGGAGGTGAAGCACTGGTGGCAGGTTAGGAATAACCAACGAGGACTTCATGTACTTGCCAAAGCCGTAACGCTTGACACCTGCGTAGATGAAGACCACGTAGCCGAACAATGCCAGTACGAGCGGCATGCCGATACGTACGTTTGGCGAGATGTTCATGCCTGGAATGACCGTCGGCAGATTCGTTGCAAAGACGAGGAAGAAGATGGTCGCGATAACCGGAAGGAATCGGCGGCCCTCCTTCTTACCCAAGATGTCTTCGGCAATGTGGATCCGCACGAAGTCAAGACAGATTTCTGCGAAGTTCTGCACGCCGGAAGGGATGAGCTTCGGGCTGCGCATTGCGACAAGGAAAAAGACCGCGATGAGAAGCGCCATCACGAGGCGGATCAGCATCAGACGATCAAGTGCGAACCAACCATTGGCAAAGTCTGTGAACAGGAGGTTCACCACATCGCCGCTGTCGGTCACGTGCCCCGGGAAAAGTTCATGGTCCAGATTAGGGGCGTGGAATTCACCCTTCATGGACAGTGTTGTAACGCTCAGCGTTCTCTCCCGTGTTCGGGCCGCCTCAAGCGGAATTGCTTGAATGCGGTGCGATGGAGGTCCAAAAATCTTGCCTGGTTTACTCCGGACTCCGTCGCACATCATCGAAGTAAACCTTGGGGAAACATCCACCAGTATTTCCCCGCGACAGTTGCCAAGTATTCAAAAGCAAGGCATGCGGAAGCTGATGGAGATTGCCCGCTAAGCAGACTAGCAGGACGGGCTTACTTTTACCCAAGTTGGATCGGGGGTAGTTTCAACCGTTTCCGACAACTAACAAAAAAGGCCCCCTAAGCACCACAAACAGTGATCTGTAAGCTACGTCACAAGAAGTGGGGTCGGTCCAATTTGGGGGTAGAAATGACAACAATGGGAGAAAGTAAAAAGCAAGTGAACAAACATAGGTGTTCACCTGCTGATAGTCGCGCCATTTGGTTATTGTTTTCCCGCCTGCGCCCGGTGAGCGCACTCCCCCACAACCGGAAAACAAAAATGCGTCACGCCCGATTGCGGGGCTAACTATGCCCCCACATAGGTAACTTTTGCGGTGATTACGCCCCAAACCTCACAAGCAAGTACAACCACCAAGGCAAGGACTACGGTGACGAAGAAAGCCAAGCGATCATAAAAGGTCTGCCCAGCCAGCACATACATCACCAGCAACAGGACCACGATCTTGAGCAGCCAACCACCTAACACGACGGCACCGGTGGTAGAAACCGACGTGTTAGCTGTGAGCAGCACGCTCAGCGCAGTCAGGAGGACAAACCCTCCACCGATTGCGGCACCAATGAGCACGCCCCACAGTCCCGGCACTGAGCGCGCATAGCCCCATACCGCCAAAGACCCAATGGTCAACACCAGCAAAGCGAGCGAGCCGAACTTTGACGCTCGGAGCAATGGCCGGCGGTGGTCATCAAAATTTTCTGTAGTCACGCCTGGACATCTTAGTCACCCAGGACGAGAAAGAAACTCACACGCTGGCGTCGATACGCGGGCGACGCAGCACCGGAACCAGCGTGAGCACCACGGCGAGCACCAGCCCCACCCCGATCAAAGAGACTGCAAAAATCGGCGGAAACACGGTAAAACCCACGGCACCGAATGCCACCACACACACCCACATGTACAGCACCAACACCACCCGCCGATGCGTGTGCCCCATCGACAGCAAGCGGTGATGCAAGTGCATTTTGTCGGCCGAAAAAGGCGACCGGCCTTGAGCCAAGCGCCTAACAACAGCCATCACCAGGTCCAGCAATGGCACGAAAATCGCCGCGACAACGACGATGATCGGTGACATCACCGCGACAATATCGGCGGCACCATACAAGGACATGTTGATCTTGCCAGAGGCTGAGGTGGAGGCAGCCGCCAACAACAAGCCGATCAACATCGAGCCGGAGTCACCCATGAAAATCCGTGAGGGTTCAAAGTTGTGCGGCAAAAAGCCCAGGCAAATTCCCACCAAAGCTGCGGAAATGATGGCCGGTGGATACGCCGACACCGTACCACCTTGGTCGTGGAGGACGGTGAGAGAAAATGCCAGGATTGCCATGCCGGCGATCATCCCCAATCCGGCAGCAAGTCCATCGAGGCCGTCTACAAAGTTGATGGCGTTCATCAGCGTGACGGTAAATACGGTTGTCAAGATCGTGGACTGGACTTGATCCAGAACCACGGTGGTGCCACCGCCGAATGGCACATACAGCAGCGTCCACGAAAGCCCCAGCAAGCTCATGAGCACCGCGCCAGCGAGCTGGCCGATCAACTTGGTCAGCGCGTCCAGCTCGTAAAGATCATCTAACACTCCCACCAGCACGATGGCGAAGCCCGCCCAGATCACCGCATCCATTTCCGGGGTGACGGGCTTGAAGCCTCGGGTCAAGGCTGGCAACTGGTCAGCCAGAAATACCGCGATGAGAAATCCCGAATACATCGCCACCCCGCCGAGACGGGGCTTGGGTTGGGTGTGCACGTCGCGGTCCCGAATATCTGCCAGGCGCCCATACCTGACCATGACATGTCGGATAAGACCCGTGGACATAAACACCACGGCCGCGGCGACCACAATCACCAAGCCGATCTCACGTAGCGGTACCCCGACCGCGCCGGTCTCCATAACTAGCGCAGGCTTTCTGCCGAAACTCCTAGGACTTCTCCAATGCGTTCCGCGGAAATTGCGCCTTCGCGCAGGAGCTTAGGCGCAGAGCCCGACAGATCAACGATCGAAGACGGTGTACCAATCGCGCACTCCCCGCCGTCGAGGTACACGTTCACCGCATTGCCCAGCTGTTGTTTGGCTGCCACCGCTGTGGTTGCCGGTGCGTGGCCGGAGATATTCGCCGAAGATACCGCCATGGGGCCAGTCTCCCGCAATAGTTCGATGGCCACTGGGTGCAGTGGCATGCGGAGCATGACGGTCCCCCGGGTATCGCCTAGGTTCCAGGTAAGTGATGGAGCCTGTGGCACCACGATGGAGAGCCCGCCCGGCCAAAATGCTTCCACCAAGGTGCGTGCTTGATCAGTGTAAGTGTGTACCAAGCCTTGAATCGTGTCCCAGCTACCCACCAGCACTGGAACCGGCATATCGGGACCCCGGTGCTTGGTCTGCAACAGGCTAGCCACTGCTTGATTATCAAAGGCGTCGCAGCCGAGGCCGTAGAGGGTATCTGTAGGCAGCACAACGAGCCGCCCAGCTCGCACGGCATCCACCGCAGCGCGCATACCGAGCTTGCGGGTGTCTGGGTCTTGACAATCGTAAATGCTGCTCACGTGGGTTCTCCTCTACAAACGATTGAAGGTAATCAAAGGTTAAGCTTACTCGGTGCGTAACGTTGCGCACCGAATTGCGGTGACAAATCTGTCGCGTCCGGCCAGGTCTTTATGCGACTTGATCTGGGAAAACGCCGCAGTCTTAGCCAACACGTCCTGGACGGCAGTGGCGGTGGAATCGTCGTGTTCGATGCCCACCGCGCCGCCGTCGTTAAGCCAGCGCACGATGTTTGGGGCAACCGCCGAAATAAAGTCCATGCCACTTTCACCACTAAAAACCGCATGATAGGGGTCTTGCTGGACCTCAGGAGACACCTCGGCTACCGAGGGGACGTACGGCGGGTTCGTGATGACCACATCAAAGCTGCGGCCGACCAGCACGTCTGGCGCGGACGCGTCCGCCAACACCAACTCGACATCGGGAGCGTAGCGAGCAATATTTTTGCGCGTCCACTCCGCTGCGACCTCATCAAGCTCCACCGCGGTCACTTCGGCCTGCGGCACAAGCGTTGCGACGTACAACGCCAACGCACCCGAACCAGTACACAAATCCAGCACTTTAGGGCGGTTGTCATTTGAGGCTGGCTGTTTCCGCAGCCACCGTACCGCCCAGTCTCCCAACAACTCGGTTTCTGGACGCGGAATGAACACCCCAGGCCCCACGGCTAGATCCAGGTGCCCCATTGGGGCTGTACCGGTGATGTGCTGCAATGGAACTCTGGCTGCCCGACGGGAGATCAATTCCTGATATTCCTCAGGCATGGGGTCCTGGCTGCGCAGAAACAACTCCATTCGGTCGCACCCAAGGGCGTGCGCGGCGAGCAGTTGGGCGTCGAAAAGCGGCGACGCCACCCCAGCATCAGCAAGGGTGGCGGCGGCTTGTGACACCGCGGCAGACACGGTGTTCATCGGTTTACTCGGATTCGAGTCGGGCAGCTCGGTCCGCAGCCTGGAGAGCTGCGAACAAATCGTCCATGTCCCCGCCCAGAACCGCATCAAGGTTGTTGGCCTTGTAGTTGATGCGGTGGTCCGAAATACGGTTTTCCGGCCAGTTGTAGGTACGGATGCGCTCGGAGCGGTCCATCGTGCGAACCTGCGCAGCACGTCCCTCTGCTGCCTCAGCTTCAGCTGCTTCTTCCTGCATCTGCTGCAGCCGAGCTGCTAGGACCTGCATGGCGCGGGCCTTGTTCTGAATCTGGGAACGTTCCTTTTGGCAGGTAACCACCAAGCCGGTCGGCAGGTGCGTAATGCGGACTGCAGAGTCCGTGGTGTTCACGCCCTGGCCGCCCTTACCGGAGGAACGGTAGACGTCAATACGCAGGTCTTTTTCATCGATCTGCACGTCTTCCAGTTCATCAGGTTCTGGATAAACCAAGACACCTGCCGCGGAGGTCTGGATGCGCCCCTGCGATTCGGTGACGGGAACGCGCTGCACACGGTGGACGCCACCTTCGAACTTGAACACAGACCATGCGCCGTCGCGAGACGGCGTCTTGGAGCGAATCGTTAACGTGATGTCCTTGACGCCGCCGAGGTCGGACTCGTTCAGCCCCAGAATCTCCGTGGCAAAGCCGTGCTTTTCTGCGTACTTCTGGTACATCTTCAGCAAGTCGCCAGCAAAAAGCGCTGCTTCTTCGCCGCCGGCACCAGCTTTGATTTCCATGACGATATCGTCTGCATCGTGTGGGTCGCGCGGAGCCAACAGGTCAGTGAGCTGTTCTTCCAGCTCGAGGACCCGCGGGGTCAAGCGATCCACCTCGGACTGGAAATCATGGTCCTCGTAGGCCAGTTCCTTGGCTTCCGCGAGGTCATCCTGGGCAGTCTTGAGTTCCCGGTAGCAGTTGATGATCGGCTGCAGCTCGGAATAACGCTTGCCCACCTTGCGTACTCGCGCGGCGTCGTTGGAAAATTCTGGGTCCTGCATTTGGGCTTCGAGGCCCTGGTACTCCGAGAGGATGTCGTCGACAACAGATACTTCAGTTGCCATTAGGAGTAATCCCCCTCGTTATCCAGGTCCGCAGCCATTGGAGCGGAGGAAGCCACCTGCATGAGGAACTCACCGTTGGACTTCGTCTTCTTCAGCTGCTTAATCAGCAGGTCAATTGCCTGCTGGTTATCCAGCGCGGAGAGAATTCGGCGCAGCTTGTGCATGATGCGTGCTTCTTCTGGAACGAGCAACAGCTCGTCCTTGCGAGTGCCCGATGGGTTGACATCGACAGCTGGGAATACGCGGCGCTCGGAGATCTTTCGGTCCAGCTTGAGCTCGGCGTTGCCGGTGCCCTTGAACTCTTCGAAGATCACGGTGTCACCAGCGGAACCGGTCTCCACCATCGCGGTGGCGATGATCGTGAGCGAACCGCCGTTTTCGATGTTGCGAGCAGCACCCAGGAAGCGCTTCGGTGGGTACAGCGCGTTGGAGTCCACACCACCGGACAGAATTCGGCCGGAAGCAGGCGAGCTGTTGTTGTACGCACGGCCCAAACGAGTGATGGAGTCCAGCAGAACCACGACGTCCTGCCCCTGCTCTACCAGTCGCTTTGCCCGCTCAATAGCGAGCTCGGCCACGGCAGTGTGCTCTCCTGGTGGGCGGTCGAAGGTGGAGGCAATAACCTCGCCCTTCACCGAACGCTGCATGTCCGTCACTTCTTCCGGACGTTCATCCACAAGTACCACCATGAGGTAGCACTCTGGGTTGTTGGTAGAAATCGCGTTGGCGATGTTCTGCAGGATGGTGGTCTTACCAGCCTTAGGTGGGGACACGATCAGCGCACGCTGGCCCTTACCGATCGGCATGATCAGGTCAATCACGCGAGTAGTCAGGATCTTTGGATCCGTCTCCAGACGCAAGCGCTGGTTCGGGTACAGCGGGGTGAGCTTGGCAAAGTCCGGCCGGTTCTTGGCTTCCTCAACAGGCATGCCGTTAACCGATTCCACGCGTACCAGCGGGTTGAACTTCTGGCGGTTGCGTCCGCCGTGGTTGTTGTGCTGGCCTTCGGCGCGCATCTTCACCTGGCCGATAATTGCATCGCCGCGACGCAGACCAAACTTGCGGATCATCTGCTGGGGCACAAACACATCCGATGGCCCGGCCTGGTAGCCGGTGGTGCGTACGAAAGCTGCATTGCTATCGACGATATCCAGGATGCCGCCTACCGGCTGCAATACGTCATCTTCCTGGATCTCGTCGAAATTCTCGCGATCACGGTCGCGGCGGTTGCGTCCACCACGTTCGCGACGGTTGCGACGTCCGCGGCGTTCCTCCCGATCGCCGCGATCATCGCGGTCACCGCGTTCATTGCGGTCACCACGGTCCCGACGCCGCTCATTGCGGTCGTTATTGTCCTGCGAATCCCCAGCTCCTTCGCCGGAATTCTGGGTATCGGCATGGTCAGAGTTGTTCTCGCGCTGCATGTTACGAGCGCGGTTACGGCGGGCCCGGCGCGCTGCCGAACGAGACTCGTAGCGCTGCTCGCCGTCGTTGCGCTCAGACTTGTTTTCCTGGTTGTCTGAAGAAGATTCTGCAGCTTCGGACGAGGTTGCTTCCGAAGCCGGAGCCGTTTCGCCAGAGACTTCGTCGCGCTTAGCCGTAGCACGGCGGCGACGAGGCGCAGCAGTTTCCTCGATAGTGATCTCAGCTGCCGGGGTGCCAGCGGATTCGGTAGCAGGCTGTTCTGGGGCGGACGGTGCTTCTACTGGGGCAGCTGCCTTCCGAGTAGAACGGCGAGGCTTAGATGCCGCCGATGCAGCTGGGACGCCGGACTGAATCGCGGCGATAAGTTCGGACTTACGCAGAGCAGAGATGCCGCGAATGCCGCGCTCTTCTGCCATCTTGCGTAGCTCCGGCATGCGAAGTGCCTGGAGGTTGACGGTTCCAGCGCCTGGGTTAGAGGCGTTGTCCTGTTCAGTCACGAAAGATCCTTTCGTTGCTTAACCAGCCGATGGTTTTTCTCGCCTAGGTAAAAAGTGCGAGGAAAAAATATGCGTTTTATGGCTGTGCTGGAAGCTGCTGTGGAGTTCGAAGGGTGAAGGATTGCTCGTTGGGTCACGGCGTGCGAACACACGTGACAACACAAACTATGCCTTCATTAAGGGGAGATGCTGTTAGGCACCTGGTTTGATACCGGACAACCCAAGCGGAGTTGACGTTGGAATCAAAGATTGGCTCCGACGGCGGTGAAAATAGGATTCCCGGGGTTCTTCGACGCTTGGTGCGGAAGGGAAAATCGCAAACTGCAGTCGGTTGAAACACAGTGTACCTCATGAATGCTACTTGTTAATACTCGACACCCACCGTGGCGATTTTGGGTTCAGTCCGACCAACGCCCCGGGCAGTCCGCCGAGCGCTAGAGTAGTACTCATGTTGACCACGATGAGTGACTATCCCCTACTGGTAAAACGCATCCTCGAGTACGCCACCTCGGTACATGCGCGAACCAAAGTCACCTCGTGGACGCCCACCGGCCCCGAAGAATCCACGTTCGCCGAAATTGGGCACCGAAGTGCGGCCTTCGCCCATGCGCTCCACGACACGTTGGGCATTGACGACGACCAACGCGTAGGCACCCTCATGAACAACTGCGCGGAGCACGTGGAAGTCATGTTCGCAGCGATGTGCAAAGGTGCCGTTTTCACGCCGGTCAATAAACAGCTCATGGGCGATCAAGTCCAGCACGTCATCAACCATGCGCAGATCGAAGTGATCGTGGTGGATCCGAAGCTGGCTGACAAGTTGTGGCCCATCTTGCCCAACTGCCCTACGGTTCGCGCGGTCGTATTCATTGGCACCGACCACGCGGACGTCGCCAAGCAAGTGCCTGGCAACCTGGACATCTATTCATACGAAGCACTGCTCGACGGACGGCCTTCTGCGTATGCATGGCCGGACCTCGATGAACACACCGCCGCTGCCATTTGCTACTCCACCGGCACCACCGGGGCGCCGAAGGGCGTGGCATTTTCCCATCGCTCCATCTACATGCAATCGATGAGCCTGCGCACTTCTGACTCGATGGGCGTGCATAACGGGGACCCGTTCCTATGTTGCGTGCCGATCTATCACGTGCTGAGTTGGGGCGTCCCCATCGCTGCGTTTATGTCCGGCGCCCCGCTTATTTTCCCCGGCGCCCAGAGCTCATCCGAGGAGTTGGCCAAGATCATCGCCACTTCTCACCCTCGGGTGGCGCACGGCGTGCCTACGGTGTGGATTTCCCTGATGGTTCACTACCTTCATAACCCACCAGAGCGAATGTCGCTGACGGAAATTTTCGTGGGCGGTTCCCCCGTGCCACCCGTGTTGATCAAATTGTGGGAAGAGCGCTATGGCGTGGATATCGTGCATGTTTGGGGTATGACGGAAACGTCCACGGTAGCCACTGTGGCCCGGCCTCCGAAGGGCGTGTCCGGCGAACAACGCTGGCGCTACCGGGTTTCCCAGGGTCGCTTCCCTGCTTCCGTGGAGTATCGAGTGGTCAACGACGGCGAAGTTATGTCCGCATCCGACCGCAATCAAGGCGAAATTCAAGTACGTGGCCCGTGGGTCACGGCAGCCTACCTGCACTCCCCGGCCGAAGACAATGGTGGGCCAGCCTCGATCTTCCGCAACGAAGCTGTGGAGGATGCGCCTGAGCAATTTACCGACGATGGCTGGTTGCGCACCGGCGACGTAGGTTCCGTGACCAACGATGGTTTCCTCACAGTGGAAGACCGCGCCCGCGATGTGATTCGCTCTGGTGGGGAGTGGATCTATTCGGTGCAGCTAGAAAACCTGGTCATGGAGCACAAAGATGTGGTGGAAGCCGCGGTGATCGGATTCCCGGACGAAAAATGGGGCGAACGCCCACTTTCAGTCACGGTGCTGCACCAAGGAGTACCCGCGACGAAGGCCACTGCGGAGGCTTTGCGGGATAGCCTGCGGGACCGGTTGCCTCGGTGGATGCTGCCGGAATACTGGGCGTTTGTGTCATTCATCGATAAGACGTCGGTGGGCAAGTTCGACAAGAAAGACCTGCGTATGCACTTGGCCAATGGGGAATACCAAGTGATCAAGCTGTTGGGGCCTGGAGAAAGCTCCGCTACCCGCTAAGGATTTTCTTTTTACTGCGCAGAATATTGGCCAGGATCTGCCTATACTGCGACAGTGGAGACTCTTATGTCCCTGGCTCGGGAAAGCTTCGCGATCCCAGCTCATGCATGTCGACTCCTCGTGAGACACTGGCCAGCACTCATCGCGGTGCTCGCATTCGCATTGTCAACCCGCGCTGGTGTGCTGTGGTTGGCCTTGCTCATTTCCGATCGCTCTGCGCTCTTGGCCCAGCTCGTGCTTCCGTTGGCTCCGATAGCCATGATGACGGGCATCGTCATTTCCCTGTGGCTAATGCAGCCGAGCCTGCCGTTTCTCGCCAATGCGACACACGCCAAGACCAAGTGTTTCCTGTCCACCACCCGCCTGTTGACGATCGGCGGCCTGCTCATTCCGTTCCTCACCGTCTATGCCACGCATGACCTCCTCGCCGAGACCGCTACGCTTTCATTTACGATGCCACTCTTGACGAATCCGTAAATAACTTTTCCAAGACCGACTTTGGCCGGGTGCTTATCGACGACACGCTCGCAGTCTTCATCCTCATCGGCACGGTACTGCTGATACGCAAAATCACCGATGTGTTTGCCCTGGGCGAACGACACTTTGGCTTCGCTACCTTATCTGCCTATCTCGAGGCGCTCTGGATGTTTCCCTTTGCCGGTTTCGCAACATGGAAGCAGATGCGTTCTTTCGCATCGTCAATGCTTTGCCCACCAATGCAGTATAAGTTTTGACCAGCTGTTGCACAGGCTAATCAATAAGCTGTGCGGTGGCCCCTTCGGCAATGTCGAGCGAAAGGACCCGTAGCCCGGCGTTGCTGGCAGATTCCGCCAGTTCAGCTGGGAAATCTTGCGTGTGCAATGCCAGAGCGGTGGGGCCTGCGCCTGAGACGAATGCCGCCAATCCAGCGTCTCGCATCCTCGCTACCCATTCGGTGGTTACCGGCAGCGCCTCCGCGCGGTATCCCTGGTGCAGTTTGTCTTTCGTTGCTTCTAGCAGCAACGCCGGATCGTGTTGCAGCGCATAGGTCAAAAGTGCGCTTCGGGCGAGGTTAAACCGGGCGTCTACATGCGGGATGTTCTCCGGCAAGACTTTGCGAACCACCGAGGTAGAAGCCCTTGTCGACGGCACCAACGCGGTAGCTCGCAACCCTGGGTGCGTGGGAATGCGCACGGCTTTATACCGGGGCTCATTGTCGTCTTCGCACCAGGAAATCACTGCACCGCCAAGTATGGATGCGGAGGAATTATCCGGGTGCCCTTCCTCTATTCCAGCAAGGTGCACGGCAAGATCACGGTCAATCAAGTGCGGAACCAAAGCCTGAGCAGCTACCACGCCAGCCACTGCGGCAGATGCGGAGGAACCAAGCCCTCGTGAATGTGGGATTCGGTTGTGGCACGTCAGACGGACACCGGGTAGGTCAATTCCTACCGCGTGCAAGGCGCGTCGAAAAGCAGCTACGACCAGGTGGTCTCCGGTGACCTGGAGATGAGCGGCCCCTTCGCCGGAGATGGAGCCTTCGATGCCGGAATCGATGACTTCAAACGTGAGGTCATCATAAAGCCCCAAGGCTAAGCCGAGGCTATCAAAGCCCGGCCCAAGGTTAGCTGAAGAAGCCGGAACCCTAACTGCGATTTTCTTTCCCGGTGGCACAGTTGACATTAGTTCAATCCCAGCGCTGCCACGACGGCAGCTGGATCAACTTCGATCGGCTTCGGCTCGGCCATGGTGCTCAAGGCATTGTCGGGATCCTTCAGTCCATTGCCGGTGACGGTACAGACCACGCGCTGCCCCGGCTCCAACCAGCCTTCTTGATGTGCTGCCAGCAGTCCGGCTACCGACGATGCCGAAGCGGGTTCGACGAATACGCCTTCCTTGGCTGCGATCAACCGGTATGCCGCCAGGATCTCTTCATCCGTGGCTGCACGGAATTCTCCATTGGATTCTTCCTTGGCAGCGACTGCCCCGTGCCAGGACGCAGGGTTGCCAATCCGGATGGCAGTTGCCACGGTTTCTGGTTCCAGTACCGGCGCGCCCTGTACTAGCGGTGCAGCACCTGCAGCTTGGACGCCGAGCATCCGCGGGAGCTTGGTAGCCAAGCCATCGGCGAAGTACTCCTTGTAGCCCTTCCAATACGCGGTGATGTTGCCGGCGTTGCCGACAGGTAGCGCGTGAAGGTCTGGTGCGTCTCCTAGCACATCGACGATTTCAAAGGAGGCAGTCTTTTGGCCTTCGATGCGCATCGGATTCACGGAGTTGACCAGCGCAATCTCTGGGTATTCAGCGGTGGTCTTTTGCACTAGCTCAAGGCAATCGTCAAAGTTGCCCTTGACCTGGATGATTTCCGCTCCGTACATCACTGCCTGCGCCAGCTTGCCCATAGCAATTTTGCCTTCTGGGATAAGCACGCAAGACTTAATACCTGCTCGCGCCGCGTAGGCAGCCGCGGAGGCGGAGGTGTTGCCTGTGGACGCGCACATCAACACTTTCTTGCCGTGGTGCACGGCATCCGTCACCGCAACCGTCATGCCACGGTCCTTGAAGGAACCGGTAGGGTTTGCCCCCTCAACCTTGAGGTAGACATCGCATCCGGTGACCTCGGAGAGGTGGTTGGCACGAATGAGCGGGGTGGCACCTTCCAAGAGGGTTACTGCCTTGACGTCGTCACCGAAGGGCATTCGGTCGCGGTATTCGTCAATTAGTCCGCGCCATCCGCGGTGCACTGAGGTGGTTCCCACTTGGTTTTACTCGCTCTCTAGTCGAATTACGCTGTTTACCGATTTTACTGCCGCCAATTGCTTGAGCTTCGTGATTACCCCCGCCAGGTCAGATTCCTTGGCGGAGTGCGTGACGACG
The DNA here is from genome assembly GCA_032468405.1 of Staphylococcus chromogenes. Classification (GTDB taxonomy): domain Bacteria; phylum Actinomycetota; class Actinomycetes; order Mycobacteriales; family Mycobacteriaceae; genus Corynebacterium. The sequence continues at coordinate 303,585 of JAUDUO010000002.1, read as the reverse complement.
ATCAAACGCGCGGTTTCCCCAATTTCTTCTTGGCGAACTGTCCGCAAGGACACGCCATTATCCGCGAATAGCTCCGCGATTTCGGCCAATACGCCGATCCGATCAACCACTTCCATGTCCACGTGGTATCGAGTCTGCACCTCACCGAAAGGCGCGATAGGAAGGTTGGCGTAAGTGGAATCACCTGGAGCTCGTCCACCGTGAACTTTGTTTCGAGCGGCGCCCACCAAATCGCCCAATACTGCAGAGGCGGTTGGTGCGCCGCCGGCCCCGTTTCCATAAAACATAAGACGACCTGCTGCTTCCGCTTCGACGAAGATGGCGTTAAATGATTTGGACACGCTTGCGAGCGGGTGCTCGTTCGGAATGAGCGTGGGGTGCACGCGAGCGGAGATTTTTTCCGCACCGTGTTCGTCGATAAAGCGCTCGCAGATCGCTAGCAGCTTAATCTTGTGGCCTGCCGTCTGGGCTGCCTTGATGTCGGCCGCAGTGACATTGGAGATGCCTTCGCAGTGCACATCGCTGGCGTTCACTCGGGTGTGGAACGCCAAGGTTGCCAGGATCGCTGCCTTGCTGGCGGCATCATGGCCTTCTACGTCTGCCGTGGGGTCGGCTTCTGCATAGCCCAAGCGGGTTGCTTCCGCCAACATGTCGTCGTAGGAAGCACCGGTGGTATCCATCGCATCGAGAATGAAGTTCGTGGTTCCGTTGACAATGCCCATTACAGAATGGATCCGGTCACCGGCCAGTGAGCGACGCAGCGGCCCTAATACTGGAATGGCGGCCGCCACCGCTGCTTCAAAGTACAGGTCCACTCCTGCTGCGTCGGCCGCTGCGGCCAGTTCGTCAGCATGTGCGGCGACCAGGGCTTTGTTAGCGGTCACCACGGACTTGCCCGCCTGCAAGGCCTCGAGCACCAGTTGTCGCGGGTAATCGATTCCGCCGATAACCTCGACCACGATGTCAACGTCGTCGCGTCGGATAAGTTCATGAGCATCGGTGGTAAGCAGCTCCGCTGGCACCTCATCGAGGTGCTTATCCAGGTTGGATACTGCCACGCCCTTCAGCTCTAGTGGGCCGCCGATGCGGTGCTCTAGATCATTGGCATACTCCTGCATGAAGCGCATGACCTCCGCACCCACGGTACCTCGACCCAGGATGGCTACGCCTACCGGAGTGCCAGCGCCCTTGCCAGGGTTGAACTGTGGTTGGGAATGATTGGTCATGGGAAATGCCTCCTGAAGAATGCACGAAAAAAATGAGCCAGATTGCCTTGCAGCCATTCTAGACCAAGCGGTTCATTTTTGAAGCCCAAGAGCAAAGATTCATAAAACGAACCGCGGTCCTGGCAGTTTAACACAAATCCGTGTGAATATTTCCAGTTTTCGGCATATATTCCACCGTCTCGGTTACCCCTCCAGCGCCAAGAAATCTTCCACAGTCTGTCGGCGCAGCATCAACGTCGCCTGACCATCCCGTACTGAGACCACCGCCGGCCTGGCAAACATGTTGTAGTTCGAGGACATCGCATAGCAATACGCCCCAGTAGCAGCCAGGGCCAGCAGATCCCCGGAACACACCGATGCCGGAAGATTAACCGAATTGCACAGGATGTCACCCGATTCGCAGTGCGAACCGACCACCCGGCTCGACAAAACTTCCCCACTTTCGGCAAGGCGATTTACCAATCGGATGTCATACTCGGCTCCGTACAACGCCGGACGAATGTTATCGCTCATTCCCCCATCAACTGCCACATAGCGGCGCGATTGCGTATCAGAAACCGTCACATCCTTAACCGCACCAACTCGGTAGACCGTAACCGTAGACGGACCAACGATCGCGCGGCCTGGTTCGACCATGATGTCCGGGGTATGGAGCCCAAGAGCTTCGGCCGATGCCCTGACTTTGGCTTTGAGGTCTTCGGCTACCGCGTGGACGTCGAGAGGCTGTTGGTCTGCGGTATAAGCGATGCCGTAACCACCTCCGAGATCCAAAATCTTAAATGCAGCAGCGCTGTCCGGGTGCTCGCTCAAGATGTCCTCCATCAGGGCCAGCACCCGCTCAGCTGCCAGCGAAAAGCCCGCCGCATCAAAGACCTGGGAACCTACGTGGCAATGCAAACCGACGAGGCTAAGTCCAGCTGCGTTGATCGTCTCTTTTGCTGCCCTAAGCGCCGACCCCGAGGCCAACGAGAACCCAAATTTTTGGTCCTCATGCGCGGTGGCGATCATTTCATGAGTGTGGGCTTCCACACCGGGCTTGACGCGCACCAGCACTGGCTGGATTCTTCCTGCAGCAGATGCGATGCGCGACAGCCGCGCGATTTCCTCGTGGTTGTCCAGCACCACGTGGCCCACTCCGGCGGCCACGCAGAGCTCAAGGAAAGAATCTGACTTGTTGTTGCCGTGCGCAGTAATTCGCTCCGGGGGAAAATCGGCCGCCAATGCGACGCGGAGTTCATTTTCGGACGCAATATCAAGCGACAACCCCTCTTCGCACACCCACTGCGCGATCCGGCGCGTCAAGAAAGCCTTCGAGGCGTAATGAACATGTTCACCACCACCGAAAGCTGCGGCCATATCGCGACAACGCGACCGGAAATCCTCTTCGTCCACCACGAACAGCGGCGTGCCATATTCGGCAGCCAACGCGGCGAGGGACACTCCGGCGATTTCTACCTCACCGGAATCTGCCCGGCATGCAGTGCGGGGCCAGACGTGGCCAGGGAGTGCGTCAAAAGAAGTCATTTACATCCGTTCTGGAGCGGTCACCCCCACGAGGCCGAGTGCATTCGCGAGGGTTTGGCGGGTTGCGGCGGCCAGAGCCAACCGAGCAGAGTGAATAGGTTCTGCGTTCTCCCCCGCCTTGGGCAGGATTTGGCAGTTGTCGTAGAAACGGTGGAACGTGCCAGCGAGATCTTCAGCGTAGCGCGCGATGCGGTGTGGCTCACGCAATTCTGCTGCAGATTTAACAACTTCGGGGAATTCTCCCAGCGTTCGGATAAGTTCGCCTTCTCGCTCGTGGGTCAGCAGCGCCAGGTCCGCGCCTTCGTGCGCCACGCTAAGCTCGGCTGCCTTGCGAGCAATGGAGCTCAGGCGAGCATGACCATACTGGACATAGAACACCGGGTTGTCGCTGCTCTGCGAAGCCCACAGGTCCATGTCAATATCCAGGGAGGAGTCCACGGAGGAGCGGATCAGGGAGTAGCGAGCGGCATCGACGCCGACCATCTCCACGAGGTCATCCAAGGTGATCACGGTGCCCGCACGCTTGGACATCTTCACAGCCTTGCCATCGCGAACCAGGTTCACCATTTGGCCGATCATGACTTCCACGGAGTTCGGGTCATAACCCAACGCCGCAGCAGAAGCCTTCAGCCGCGCGATGTAGCCGTGGTGATCTGCGCCGAGCATGTAGATGCACAGGTCGTGACCGCGTTCGATCTTGTCCACCACGTAGGCGATGTCGCCCGCGATGTAGGCGGCGTTGCCGTCGGACTTGATGACCACACGGTCTTTGTCGTCACCGAAATTGGTGGACCGCAGCCACCAAGCGCCATCAGCCTCGTAGAGGTTGCCGTTGTCTTTCAACATCTGGATGGCTTTGTCCACGGCACCCGACTCGAACAAGGAGTTCTCGTGGAAGTAGACGTCAAAATCGGTGCCAAACTCATGCAAGGACGATTTGATGTGCGCAAACATCATCTCCACGCCCGCCGCGCGGAAGGTTTCCTGCATAGCTTCCGGTTCCTGCGCCAGCACATCAGGATGCTGCTTGACGACGGCCGCGGCAATGTCGTTAATGTACTCGCCGGCGTAGCCATCCTCTGGGGTCGGCTCCCCCTGAGCAGCGGCGATCAGAGAACGCGCAAAACGGTTGATCTGCTCGCCATGGTCGTTGAAGTAGTACTCGCGGGTGACCTCTGCGCCACTGGCCGCCAAGATGCGTCCCAAAGAATCACCCACGGCTGCCCAGCGGGTACCACCGAGGTGGATTGGGCCGGTTGGGTTGGCCGAGACGAACTCCAAGTTGACGCGTCGCCCGGCATAAAGGTCTGAGCTGCCGTAGCGTGCGCCGTCGGCAAGCACCTTAGCCACGATGCCACCTTGGGCGGCGGCGGCGAGTCGGATGTTTAGGAAGCCTGGGCCTGCGATGTCTGCTTCGTCGATTGCGTCATTATCGCGGAGTTTTTCTGCGAGCCAGGTGGCAAGTTCACGCGGATTTTGGCCCACCTTCTTAGCGATCTGCAACGCGAGGTTCGTGGCGTAATCGCCGTGTTCGGGGTTGCGCGGACGCTCGACCACTACCTCTGCGGGCAGGACGGATACGTCGAGGTCGTGTTCGGTCAGGACCGCTTCGGCGGTCTGCTTGATGAGGGTACCTAGATCAGCTGGAGTCACGCTTTCCCAGTTTAAGTTAAGCGCAAAAAATCCACACGCACCGGGTCGTGCAAGTTGTACAGGACTACCCAAGTGCGGGTGGATTTTTGGGGCGGCGTGGGTGGACTAGATCATCCAGCCCAAGATTGGGGTGGACTGCAAGTAGACCAGTACACACATCAGGGCCAGCAGCCCGATCGAGTAGCCGATCACCTTGCGCATGATGTCTGCTTCGCCGTTGTCCATGTGGACCGCAGCCGCGGCAATAGACACCGTCTGTGGGGAAATCATCTTGCCAGTAACAGCGCCGGCAGAGTTGGCAGCCACGAGGTGAGTTGGGTCTGCGCCAATCTGCGATGCAGCCGTTGCCTGCATCTTGGAGAACAGCGCGTTAGAAGAAGTAGCAGAACCCGTAACAGCGGTGCCGATGAAGCCCAAGATCGGGGAAATCAGCGGGAAGATCGCACCGGTAGTTGCTAGGGCTGCGCCGATGGCACCGGTCTGGCCGGAAAAGTTCATGACGTAAGCCAAGCCCATGACCGCAGCAATCGTCAGGAAGCTCAGCCGCATTCGGTAGGCACCGGCGCCCAGTTCCTTGAATGCTCCAGAAATGCTCATCGGGAATTCACCCTTGTTTGCGGTAGCGGTGTACACAATGGCGGTGATCAGGCCGCAGAGGAACAGCAACGTTCCCGGTCCGGACAGCCAGTTGAGGTTAAACACCGTGCCGGAAACCTTGGCGCCGTCGGCGGTGAGCAAGTGCCCATCCAGGCCTGGCCAAGGAATCTTGATGTCGGTAGCTGCCAGGGCCTTTGGCACATTCACGCCGATGGTCCACAACTTGGCGATCGCAAACACCACCACGACCAGCAGGTATGGGAACAGAGCCAACGCGCCACGAGCACCGGTGAGTTGCTTAGAGGTGGTATCCACCACCGATGCTTGATCTTCTGGAGTTGTTGGCGCCCACACGGTGAGGAAGCCAATGCCCACAATCAGAGACAGCAAGCAGGCCACCACGTCGGTGAGTTCGTAGGTGAAGTAGTTTGATGCCAGGAACTGACCGCCGCCGAAGGTCAACGCGAGGACCAAAGCCATTGGCCAAATCTGTCGGAATCCACGTACGCCGTCCATGATGAAGCAGAGCACAAATGGCACTACCAGAGCGAGGACGGAAACTTGGCGTCCGGCCATCGCGGCAACATCCGCGCCCGGGATGTTCGTGAGCAAACCAGCGGTGGTCACCGGAATTGCCATCGCGCCGAAGGCAACAGGCGCGGTGTTAGCAACCAACGTGGTGAGTACGGCTTTCATCGGCTTCATACCAATGGCCAGCAGCATCGCCGCCACGATCGCCACCGGGGCGCCGAAACCTGCCAGTGCTTCTAGCAAGCCACCGAAAGAAAAGCCAATGAGCAGCGCTTGAACCCGCATATCGCCTCGGCCGATCTTGGAGAAGATCAACCGGAGGTCTTCAAAGCGCTTGCTGCGCACAGTGAGGTCGTACACCCACACCGCCATCCAGATAATGAACACGATGGGGAATAATCCGAAGGCAATGCCCTGGGTCATCGTAAGCAGCGCGAGCTGGGCAGGCATGTGGAACAGCCCGATCGCCACAACAAGGGCGACTGCCAGGGATGCGAGCGCGGAAACGTGTGCTTTCCACTTCAACACCATCAGGAAGATGAAGAACGCCACGAGCGGCACGATGCCGGCCAGCGCGCTGAGCGCAAGATTGGAGTTCACTGCATCTGTGTGCGCAGTATAGTTCGCGGCTAGCACTGCCTGATCTGGACTTAAACCTTGGGAAAGCACAGTTGTTTGCACTTGTTTTCCTTCACTCACGTATCGACGTCACTGGAGCGAGCGCCCGGTTCCCATCACGCGGTAGGCAGTCGCCACAGAAGACATGTTTTTTACAAATGCGGTGCGAAGCAATGCTTTTCGACGCCCTCCCGGCTTCACCAAGCTCGAGATTAACCGGCTAACACCGCATTCCTTACAAGGCCCATTGAATCATTTTGCGGATCACTTCTCGGCACCCAGATCTTATAATACCCCCGCCCTAGGGGGCACTACTGCTGCCTGACGCAGTGATTTTTATGTCGCTTTGCACCCCATTTTCAATGTTGGCGAACGCCGCCCATTTTCGCGAGCTGGGATTTCGCTTTTCCCACATTCCCACATTCTTCCCATTTGCCCACTACATAGCCCCAATCGCAAAAAGGCCGAATTAAGAAACAATAATGTTTCACAAATACCTGCAGCTTAAACATGGTTTTCGCTCGAATAAAACTCGCGTTGCGAATCAAAATAAATCAGTAGGCTGGGTGTCAACGCCCCTTTAGGTGACGTGCCCAATTTCCGGTATTTCCACCTGGGATATACCGCTTTTGTTTGTGATTTGGATTGCATGACACACGCCACCCACCGGGGCTGACCGGAATTGATAACCCAACGCGAGTCCCAACAGACAAGCAGGGTATTGCCTATCAATTACAACTTGATTTACACGTTAATCAGCCCTATTGAGGAGCAAATATGAGAGTGGCTCTCTTCTCCACCTGCATCGGCGACGCGATGTTCCCGGATGCCATCAAGGCAACCGCAGTGATCCTGTCCCGTCTCGGCCACGAGGTGGTCTTCCCGCCTGAGCAAACCTGTTGTGGCCAGATGCACGTCAACACCGGCTACCAGCGTCAGGCCATCCCGCAGATCCGCAACTACGTCGACGCCTTCAATGACCCATCCATCGATTACGTCGTATGCCCATCCGGTTCTTGCACCGGCGCGGTTCGCGAACAGCACGAGCACGTCGCTAAGCGCTACGGCGATGCGGCACTGGTAGACGGCGCCCGGAAGGCAGCCGCAAAGACCTACGACTTGAGCGAATTCCTCATCGACATCGCACAGGTAGACCAGCTCGGTGCCTTCTTCCCGCACCGTGTCACCTACCACTCCTCCTGCCACTCGCTGCGCTTTATCGAGGTCGGCGAGAAGCCGCTGCGCCTACTGCGCAACGTCGAAGGCATCGACCTGGTGGAGCTGCCAAACGCCGAAGAATGCTGTGGCTTCGGTGGCACCTTCTCCGTGAAGAACCCCGAGGTATCGGCTGCGATGGTCGGCGATAAGGTTCGCCACGTGAAGGAAACCCAGGCGGAATACGTCACCGCAGGCGACGCGTCCTGCCTGATGAACATCGGCGGCGCCCTGTCGCGCCAGCACTCCGGCGTGCGCACCTTGCACATGGCGGAAATCCTGGCCTCCACCAAGGAAAACCCTTGGACCCCAACCTCGGCCGTCTACTCCCGTGAGGTAATGCTGTGAAAATCGGACTCGGAACCCCAACTATGCCGCCACGTGCGTCGGAGATTTCCCTGCTCGCGGGCGAGGAAAGCTTTGTTAAGAACGCACACCGTGACCTCTACAACGCCACCCAGCGTCGCAACCTAAACAAAGCCACCACCACGATTCGTGGCAAGCGCCAGAAAGTTGTCGATGAACTCGATGACTGGCAAGAGCTGCGCGAAGCTGGTTCTAACATTAAGCGCGACGTGATGGCTCGCATGGGCGAGCTGCTGGAGCAATTCGAAGCCGCCGTCACCGCCCGAGGTGGGCACGTCCACTGGGCTCGCGATGCCAAGGAAGCTGGCGAGATCGTTAAGGATCTGGTCCAGGAAACGGGCGAAAAGAAGGTCGTCAAGATCAAGTCGATGGCCACCCAGGAAATTAACCTGAACGCCCAGCTGCGTGAAGTAGGCATCGAAGCCCGCGAGACTGACCTGGCCGAATTGATTGTCCAGCTCGGTCACGACAAGCCTTCCCACATCCTGGTGCCAGCTATTCACCGCAACCGCGCCGAGATCCGCGACATCTTCATTCGTGAAATGCCGCATACGGACGAAACTCTATCCTCAGAGCCGGCTGACCTCGCGGAAGCATCCCGCTCCTTCCTGCGCCAGCAGTTCATGGACGCCAAGGTTGCTATTTCCGGCGCCAACTTCGGTATCGCCGAAACCGGTACCGTCACCATCGTCGAGTCCGAGGGCAATGGCCGTATGTGCCTCACCCTCCCAGAGACGCTGATCTCCGTGATGGGCATTGAAAAGCTGCTGCCAACCTTTAAGGACCTCGAGGTCTTTTTGCAGCTGCTGCCTCGTTCCTCCACCGGCGAGCGTCAGGCACCTTACGTGTCCACCTGGTCCGGTGTCACTGACGGCGACGGCCCAAAGAACTTCCATATCGTGCTCGTTGACAACGGACGCACCGCCGTGATGTCGGACGAAATCGGCCGCGAAGCTCTCAAGTGCATTCGCTGTTCCGCGTGCTTGAACGTCTGCCCTGTCTACGAGCGTGCGGGTGGCCACGCCTACGGTTCCACCTACCCAGGCCCAATCGGCGCAATCCTCTCCCCTCAACTGACGGGTATCCAGTCCGCGCATGACCCGAATGCTTCCCTGCCATACGCTTCCACGCTGTGTGGCCGCTGCAACGAGGTCTGCCCAGTGAAGATTCCAATTACGGACGCGCTGCTGGAACTGCGCCACAAGAAGATCGAGACGGATACGCCAAAGATTGAAGGTGCCATCTTCGCCGGTATGACGCTGGCATTCGGTAACCGCCACGTCTGGAATGCCATCAACCACATGGTGTTCATGGGTCGCGTGCTGGGCGGCTTTAACGGCAAGATCACCCACCTGCCGTCCTTCCTCGCCGGATGGACCGACCACCGCGACACCGCCGTGCCACCGAAGAAGTCCTTCCGCCAGTGGTTCGACACCGACGAAGCCCGCGCCCTGCTTGCCGACGCCCGCGCTGAGGGCATCCCAGGCGCCCAGCCTGCAACTGAAAAGGACGAGAAGTAATGGCTATCTCTGCAACTCGAAACCAAGAGGCTAAGCAGGAGATCCTGCGTCGCATCAACAACGCACACAAGCTGGCCGGCACCCCAGAGGGCGCGCACCCAGTCCCCCGCGATTACCAGACCACCTTCACCTACTCCCCTGCGGAACTGAAGGAGATTCTGACCGATCGCCTCGTGGACTACAAGGCGATCGTCGAAGAAGCCTCCGATGACACCCTCCCGGATGTCATCGCCCGCATCCTCGACGAGCGCGGCGCCCGCGAAGTGCGCTACGCCCCAGGCCTCGACGCTGCCCTGTTCGCAGGCTTCAGCGGCAACGCCGTTGCGGACTCCGCCGACGTCGATCCACGTTCGCTTAACGACGTCGACGCGGTAGTCACCGACTCCACCGTGTCCAGTGCACAAACCGGCACTATTTGTCTGCAGTCCGGTGACCTCTGCGGCCGCCGCGCACTGACCCTCGTGCCAGACCTGCACCTGTGCATCGTCCGGAAGGACTCCGTGGTCTATGGCGTACCCGAGATGATTGGCCGCCTGTCCGCGGATCGGCCAAACACCATGATTTCCGGCCCATCGGCAACCTCCGACATCGAGCTCAACCGCGTCGAAGGCGTCCACGGCCCACGCACCCTGATCGTGATCTTGGTGTACTAGTTTCACCCGCGCCAGGACATTAGGGAGGGCAAGTTTTTGCCCTCCCTTTCCTAGTGCTAAACTACTTTTCATTGTCCAGCTTCCTTAAGAAGCTAGACTCCCCGCCCTCGTAGCTCAGGGGATAGAGCGCTGGTTTCCGGTACCAAAGGTCGGAGGTTCGAATCCTCTCGAGGGCACTTTTGCAAATGTGCGCCATGACCTGCTTCGATGCTGGTCAGGGCGCATTTTTATTTACTCACACGGTTGTGAGTTAAGGCGAGTTAAGGCCAGTTATGGCGACTCATGTAGTCAAAAATGAGTCAAACAAATGCGCACTGTTGGCACCTCGCTTAGGATCATTCATGGCTGACTGAGCGAGGCGCTTCCCCCAGCGCCCCTGTCGGCAAGAGCGCCCCAGCAATCCCCCGAATGCTGGGGCGCTCGCCTTACCAAAGCACGAAAAAAGACCCCCATCACCACAACAGTGATAGGGGTTCGAACTAAGAGCCATTCGCGCCATAGGCCGCCGAAAGTAGCTCCTGCACACGAGCAGGAAGATAAATCTTAATTGGTGGCACAGCAGATGTCAGGGCTTCCACCGCTTCGAAAAGCGTCGCAAGAAGCAGGCGGTTATCGCGCTCTTCGTTATCGAGACGCTTCTCGAGCTTGTCTACCTTTGCCTGAGTTTCCGCGTAGGCTGTTTGCAATCGCTTCAGCTCATCTTTCATTGGAGTGAGTAGAAACTCGAAATCAGCGCGCTGCTCTTTGAGACGATTCGTCAGAACCTGTTCATCTGCTGCTCGCTGATCGATCCGACGCTTTGACCACCAGGTGAACACCGGCACACCAATCGTCGTTAGAATCGCCAAAAAGATTTCATTCGTGGTCACCGTGCACCCCCTCGAATCGATCCCTATGCTTGGAAATCTCCTGTTGGACAAACGTAAACAAACAACAAATCAGCACGAGGTGAATCGAGAGAGATAGCACAGTATTCCATGACGGCTCGAGCACTAGCGCTGCAAGATGCATGACCGCCCACATAGACTTAACACCGATCAGCAGTGCCGTTGCATCTCGTAATCGGTACCCCGTCAGCGTCGCCCCTCCGAATATGAGCCCCGCCACGATCCAGGTGATCCCTGCAAGACCCAGCTGCCAGTGCGCCTCAAAAACAATTTCTATCGCTGCGGGAATCTTGTACCTAGTCCCGAATGCGCCAGCGAAATAGACGATACCTCTAACCACGGCGAGCCACGCAAAACCAATCATGCACCATGGATTGGCACGCGACCGCCATGTCATTTTCATGACGCCGCCTCGTCGCGAATAGCTACTAGTGGATCTGTCGGCGCTGGGACAACGGGGAGATCACCGTCTTGGAGGTCTGCCTGTGGCCGTGCGTACCGGTAAGCGACGGCAGACACGATCACGGTAAGAATCGGGCTCAAATTCTTGACCGTCTCGTCTACCATCTCTGGGGAGACAATTCCGAAGCCCACGAGTACCGCGGCAATAATTGCAATTACTCCATACAGCGCCGACCGCACTGCATAATTGAAGTTCCTGTTCATCACTTCTTTGCCTCCTTATCAGCTTGGATCGCGTCTGCGATGATTTGGTCTGGATTAAGCCCCATTTTCTTGGCCATTCCCTTGAGCAACGCGAGGATTGCGAAACCGGTGGCGTCGATAACCCCCAGCAGGGGGCGGGTGCGGAATCGAACTGCAGGGTTAATGAAGCTTTCTCGTTCGCTGGTGAGTTCTTGAAGCATGAGCTTGCACTCGTTGAGGGCAGCACGTTCGTCTGGTCGAAGCATGTCATTCTCGCTTTCTGCCGGGCCTGTGCCCTGGCCGTGGAAGAGGTGTCGGAGCTGGTCGAGTGTGCCCCTAAATGCGTTGATGTCGACCTCGGTGAATCCGGCGACGTGGCCTCGTGATCCGAATTGCAGGAGGTCTGGGAGTCGGTCGCCAAGCGGATATCGCCAGCCTGGGTGATTGTCGCCCTCATCGGCGGCGTAGTGGGCGGCAGGCGCCCCGCCCTTATTGGTGCCGTAGTGGGAGACCCACAGCGCACCGAGGCCGTCCATCGACGGCTCACCGCCGGGCATGCGCTCCCAGTACCACGCGCCGGAGTAAATGCCGGGGACGTGGTAGCCGCGGCGCTCGAGCTCTCGCTTGGCCTCCCACACGTCCGCTCCGGTGAGTAGGTATCGGCGCGGGTCATCCTCTGGGAGATCTTTATCGACGCTTTCGACGTCGATCCACACGGGGAGGTCGCGGCGTCCGCCCATTTGCTGGTCAATCACATCCACCTGCTGGGCGATGGTCGTACCCTCGCTAGGGGCGCGAAGATACCAGTAGGTAGATACCAGGAGGCCTGCGCTTTCTGCGTCCTCGAGGTGGGAGCGGAATGTCTTATCGACGTGGGTGCCGTCGCACAGGCGCAGGATAGCGAAGCTGATTCCCTCATCACGGGCACGCGCCAGGCTTAGGCCATTCTGGTGCTCCGAGACGTCCACACCAAAAAGCACCCCGCCATTTGGCAAGGGTGCTTCGTCGTGGGCTGGCTGTCCTGGGTGTGGGCAGCCTCGCAACCATTCCTCTGGGTCGATCCTGCGACCTCCGTAGCCATGCTCCCAAACTGTCAGGTGCAGATGCGGGCCAGTGCTCTGACCATTGCTACCGACATAGCCAATGATCTGGCCAGCGTCCACCCAATCCCCCACCTGTAGACCAGTAGCGAAAGCATCCCACATGTGGCCATATTCAGTGCAGCCCCCACCCTCACTGTCAGGATGGTCAATCACAATCCACTGCCCATAACCGTCAGCTGGGCCGATGAATTTCACAGTTCCACCAGCGCAGGTATAGAACGGTGTACCGTCTGTCGCTGCAAAATCAAGGCCGCTATGGAACGTACCCCATCGTGGGCCGAAACCTGAGGATATTTGATAAGTGCCTTGCTTCATAGGCCACTGTCGACTCATCTTTTACCCTCCTTATGCCCATCCGCGTTGCTTCAACGCTGGAACCCACAAATTTTTGGCTTCACCCGGCAACACGTTTCCAAGAATGTGAACGTCATCGGTAAAAGCTGACGGTGGAATCAAACCTGCGGCGATTTGTGCTTTATCAATTTCTGTAGGAGTAATACCAGCTTCAGTCAGCGCCAATTCAGAAGCTAAATAAGCTTGCCTATCCACAAAAAATGGGGCGAATTTCTCTTTCAAATGCCCGTTGATGTACTGGACAAACAGATCATTTTCATCACCTGGCAATGTTGCTCGCTGAGTTTTTACACCAGCAACTAGCACATGCCTTTCAGGCAGTGATGGCACTGCATCAATAGCGCGCTGATATTCAGCAATGATGTGGTCAGCAGTTGATTGATCAGGGACGAATGTTCCAGGCTTATCCCTGTTCAACCAGTCGTTCGTCCCGAACAGGAAAATATGCGTCGCTGAAGTGTCGAACAACGCAGCTGATGGCATTTCCAATTCGAGAAATTCAGCCTGTGGCTTGTCTGCAGTCAGTTGACCCTCATTTGCGACAAAGATTGCTCCGCCTGCATAAAGCATTCGGAACGTTCCATAGACTCCGTTAAGTTTGCACCACGTGATGTCCATAGTCCGGGCAAAATTGATAGGGATGCTGGTAACAAGATTTGTAATACCGCTCGCCAAAATTGCACCGTTTTGAGGTTTTGCCCAAATCTTGACGACGCCAGCGCGAATAAGGATTGGCCTGGAGCACCAGCCACCATTGCCCATATTGTCGGTAGGTTTACCAGACTGCAATGAAATTTGCTTGGGCAAATTCAGGTCACCGCTTGCGGTGTTATATCCACCTTGGACTTCAGAATCTCCCCACATCTGTATCTTTGATTTTGGAAATGACCAGGTAGGGTTTTCGTTGACCCAAGCTGACCAAGTACCATCTGCAAAGCGGTACCTAGTCAAACGATACGACTTGAAGTTCATCCGCTCAGGCATACTTATCCAAGTCTGGTGCACCATCTTCTGGTCATGACCAGACTCATACACAATCAGTGCACCTGGGTTAATCCACGCTCCATCAGCAGGCCGATTCGTAAGCGATGCCGCAATAGTCCACGACGGAATCTTATACACACCCTGAGTCAGAACAGTATTCAGATCAGCATCCTTAGACAGAGTAGAAATGTCATCAGGGTTTTCGTTGACCCAAGCTGACCAAGTACCATCTGCAAAGCGGTACCTAGTCAAACGATACGACTTGAAGTTCATCCGCTCAGGCATACTTATCCAAGTCTGGTGCACCATCTTCTGGTCATGACCAGACTCATACACAATCAGTGCACCTGGGTTAATCCACGCTCCATCAGCAGGCCGATTCGTAAGCGATGCCGCAATAGTCCACGACGGAATCTTATACACACCCTGAGTCAGAACAGTATTCAGATCGGTGTCGCTGGCCAGGGCATCTTTTGCCCACTTAATTGCACCAATTACTGCATTAACAGCAGTGTTCACCTGTTCCAACTGCGTTTGCTTCGCGGCTTCGAGCTCAGCAATCCAGTTCGCCACTTCCTGCCCTAGAAGCTCAAGAAAATATGGTGACCACTTAAACACTGATGCAATTAGGTCACCCAGGTTCACTTCTGGTTGATCCGGCAACGTAACTTTCCACGACGTGCCATGCACGCTGCCGCCCTCAAGGATGATCCGAGCGGGCCCAGGGCGCAACATTGGAGTTTCCACCACTCCGCCCGTGTTCTTCATCGGCACACGGCATAGTTCAGACGTCACAATAGCCGCGGACGACGTAGCCATGTTCTCAATTGCCTGCACCACGAAAAAGTTGTCCGGCTGGTCGAATTTCTGACCAGCAATATCCTGCACAAGTCCCTTGATAATCGGCATGATTGCCCTCCTTTGGGCATAAGAAAACCCCAGCCAAAGCTAGGGGAATGAATCGAGAATGGTTACTTTGCTTCGAGTGCTTCCACACGTCGCAAAAGATCATCAAATTCAGCGTGTGGAACCCACTGAGTTGGATCGTGTGCAGCGCCAGCGGCGTCAAGCGCAGCCTGCAGCCCGTTCACATCAGCAATCTCATGCGAATGCTGCAAGGGAGCTTTACCGTCGATCGCGACGCGCAGCTCTTCGATCTGATCCAACGCAGGTTTGTAGTCTTCCTCGACGGCCTGAGCCAGCTCTTGAAAGCTGGGTTCCAGTTCGGGAATCGGGTTAGGCGGGGGCAGTTCGCCGCCGACGGGTGGCAGGCCGACAAGCTTGCGCAATCCGTTGCGTAGATCGAGGACCAGGCGCTTGATGAGTCCGATGATGAGGTCTAGCAAACTGATCTTCGCCTGACCCCACGCGTTATCCACAGGGGTGCGCATGATCTGCTTGGCGGATTCCTCCGTCATGGACTGCAGGGTCTTTACGCTTGCAGCGTCCCGTGGAACTGTTTTGTCTGGAACGAGAGCCATTAGGTGCGCACCTCCGCGACGTCGAGAGCAGGCCCGTACTGTGGCTTGGT
Organism: Staphylococcus chromogenes; assembly: GCA_032468405.1. Lineage (GTDB taxonomy): Bacteria > Actinomycetota > Actinomycetes > Mycobacteriales > Mycobacteriaceae > Corynebacterium. The sequence continues at coordinate 288,178 of JAUDUO010000002.1, read as the reverse complement.
GATAAGCCCCTCATCCTCGAGCTTTTTCACCAGCTCGAGCTTTTCAGCTCGGCTCAGGTGATCAATAGATGGGGCTGTAATTTCTGGCGGCAGGTCGGCATCAATGGACACCCAAGTGCCACCAGCACCGGCCAGCCAGTGTGACTGGTCAGCGGGTGGCACGTATTTGATCTTCTGCTGGGATAGGTCGAGTCTGGCCCCGCAGTCGTACAGTCGCTGTGAGATCTGGCGCAGCACCTGCGGGGGCATGAGTAGCGGCGCTTGCTGCTCGAGTCCTGGCAGGCACACCAGCGCCCAGAGGAACATTTCTTCGGGCTCGTTGATGTTGCATTGGTCGAGCGTAGGGATACTCATTAGACAACTCCTAAATCATGTGCAGTAGCAGCAAGCTCTGCGACCTTGCGGACGGTGCGCCCCAATGGCGATTCGACGGCGCGCTGATCGCCTACCGTGATTTCCCAGCCCATCCCCTCGCGGGACCAGCTGAATGTGAGTTCGCTGACGCGCTCGACCACTATGCGGTCAGGGCGCAGGCCGATGATGGTGGATCCGATGCGGTCGCCGAGGAAGAAGTGGCCGTAGCCTTGCTCTCCGATGAACCACGGGGCGCCGTCGGTTACTTTCAGCTTGTGCGCGGTGCGCGCCCTGGTTTCCCAGAACCCCTCGCGCAGCGCGATAAGACCAGACAGCGTATAGGCACGGTCACCACCCTTAGCGAAATGCTCCTGGTAATGCGACCAGCCAGCACGCCGTGACCGGATAGGGCTCTTGATGCTCATCCACGCCAACAGCGTGTCCGTGTAGATCGGCCGTAATAGAGTGTCTGCGATCGTGCCAGCCGACGGCAGGGCCACGAATGTACCAAGAACGTTTCCCGCCAGCTGCACCGCTGCAGATACCCCCTCATTGACGCCAGGCATAGAATGTCCACCGGCGTTGACTTGCACGGCTTGGGCGGGTTCGTGTGTAAATTCCGCGGCTTCTACACCCGTGATCGCACCGTCTCGGTAGGTCACATATGGGGCGTTGGGGAGTGTTCCTAGCCAGCCTGGCAGTCGGTATTGCTGCTCGTCTGGGTTCGGTAAGACGGTCTCATCTTCATCAATTAGATTCTCTGCAAACTTGACTGCGGTGCGGACAATGCCAGTAAAGATATTGCCGCTAGTGCCCGCACCCGTTTCCGCATACCGGCCTGACTTGTCTACGATATCCACGACCAGAGTGCCATTTCGCAGATTCGCGCCTGGCCACGGTGGCGGATCTCCGTCGAGGAACCGCCGGCACTCCACCATGAGTTCCGCGTCCTCGAGGGTGGGTTGAGCCATGTCGTGCCAGAACTTGAACCGCGAAGATGCGATAGTCCAAGGACTGCCGTCGCTCAGGAGCGATCCCGGCTTCACAACAATTGGCCACTCGTCAGGGTTGAACGCTTGCGTCCACGAATCCGGATCCAGAGGATCGTCAGGCAGGTGCCACAGTGACGCGTTGAGCCGAACGATGTTCATCAGAAGCATCGTTTTGAGCACCCACTTGGCAGGGCCTGCGAGGATCGAGACCCGCGGGAACTGGACGCTGGCGGGTAGGAACGGGTTCGACCAGCACTGGATCCGCTTCAATTCCTCATAGTCGTGCAGGAACTGAAGCTCTACGTAGCGCTGGCCGTCCTCGGTTTTCGTGAGCATGTCCTTTCGCAGTCGGCCGCCCCACCGTGCCCCGTCCTTGTCGATGGTGATGTGGACGTTCTCGGTATCGCGGCCGCTGTGGTCGAGCACCCACTGGGACAGGTGGCTATGCACCGGTAGCTTGATCACACAGCTACCAGTGTCATTCATCACCCAGGTCATGGTGCCGTCGATTTCGCCAGCGACGATACCCGCGAGCTTCCAATCCCCGTCCCACAGACGCACAAGCGGCGAGGTGCGACGCGCTGCTTCTCGACGTTCACGCTGTTGCTGGCAATTCTGGAAGATCCGTTCAAGCTCTAGCTCAACGGCTTCTGCGAGGTTTATTGTTCCCGTAGCCATTCTTGATCACCTCCGTAAGGGCGTCTCCAGTTTCTGACCATGCGGACTTGGCACGCGGCGTTCTCCCCGCCACCTGTTACCGCGACAGGCACCTGTGTCGGCGCCGTATGAGGCGGGACTGGGTGCAGGAAGCTGACGCCACCGAAGCGACCGGCGATGTTACTGCCGTCAGCTGCAACATACGGTTCGTTGAACGGGTACGTCTCAATCGATAGCCCCTGCCCGTCGAGCAGCGTAGGCGTGTCAATCACTCGCGTTGCCCACTCGTCGTCATTCCACGAAAAGTCCGGCAGTGTCCACTTGCCAGGCGCGCTGCACACCCACTGCAGGTACAGGGGCGTGTCGGTTGGATTGGACACGGTGACGAAACCAGCCCCTGTGCCGGTAGGGGCGACAAACGTATCTGTGTCGGTATCCCCTACCCAGCGTGGCCAACCACCACGACACTGCAGTACATAGTCCGCAAACTCTGCCGTTGTGGGGTCGTGCTCCCCTAGATATTCGGGGATCTCGGTCAACCGAAGCGTCAGCGTTCGCGGCCCGTCAGCTGAGCGAGCTACAAGCTTGAACTCATCGTCCGGCGTACCGAGCGCACGCCTAAAGCGAGAGTCCTGCACCTGGAAGTCATAGACGTTCTTACCCTCCACCCTGACGGGCAGCACCACATCAAACGGCTCCGTTCGGAACCCCATGTAGGTGCTGCCCTCCTGGAACGCTCCCTGCATCCAGATGGACTTCACTGGAGCTTCGAGGATCCCCTTAACGTCGGCCATCAGCTCGACGCCCTGGGCGTTGGCGGCATAACCGTGGATGTTCCACCGGCTGCCGTCGCAGCCAATCAGCTCGAGATCCATCTATCCTCCTAGGTGCTTCATGGTGGCCGCCAGCTCACGTGCTTCAAGCTGGCGGATAAGGTCACGGGAATCAGGCCCATGTAGGTGGTAGGTCGTGTGCCTACCGTCCCCCGTCGGTGCGGTCTGCTGAGAGTTAGCACCCATCGGCGTTGGCTTTTGTGACTGCTCGCTGATTCGAGTCAGCTGATAGCCACGCCTGCGGGCCCATTCCGCGCCGACGCCCAGGGAAGAGTCATCGTCAGGCAGAAAAAACTCGTCCTTGTCCAGGCGGTCACCGATAAGCCGGAATGCTCCAGGCGGTACCGCTGTTGCCCGTGACGCTGAGAGCATGCCGCCGGTAGCCATAGGCAGGACATTGATGCCCAAGTCCTTGCGGAACTGATCCATCATTGCCCCCACCACCGCTGGTGCTTTTACACCTGGGCGGTCCCCTACGACTGCGCGGGTCATTTCACCGAACATTGCAGCCATGTCAGCGGGTGATGCTGCGCGTTGGCTAGCATATGACGGCACATCTACCACTGGTGTTTTCACTTTGCTTCCGAGCGTTCCGTCTTTCTTCACGTTGTAAAGAGTTCCGTCACGTTCGTCAGCTAGCTGGCGTTTGATCTTTTCGATCTCTTGCTCTTGTTTAGTGATCGCCAGGCGCGCCGACGCTTTGGTGGACTCGCTGGTTTTCTCTTGGCCGTTCAACTCATTGAGCTTCATCTTTTTGATTTCAAGCTCAGCTTCAGCGTTGGACAACTTAGTTTCGAGGTCCATGATTTTCATGTCATCGACCTTGTTGAACTTCCCACCCGTGCCCTTGGCGTCACCGGTCACAGCGTCCTGGTACTGGGCGTAGGCCGCTAATACCGGTGGTGTATCCGAGATCCCGAACACGTTCAGGATGTCCTTGACCTGGCCGCTGGCGAACTCACTTGCAGCAATACCTGCCACCTCAGACCAGGATGTCGGCGCGGTTTTACGAGATGACGTTCCACCGGTCAGCGTTCCTGCTATCCCTGGCGTGTACGTCGAGTTGTCGTAGTCCTCGCTATATTCCCCATCTGCGGTGCCGCTACCGGACGCGAGCGGGAGGTGACGGCGGTTGGTGTGCTGCGAATGGTCGGCGCCCACAGCGCCGCCACCGATTTGCCCGTTTCCTCTCGCCCCGCCCATCTCGACGTTTGTTTTGGAACCGTCACCAAAATAAATCGACCCTGACGCGTGCCCACCCCATGCGCCACCGTTAAACCAGCCGATTGCTAAACGTGGCCCGCTGCCGATTCCGTCCAAGAAACCAATGCTCGAAAGCTTTTGATCTGCATCAGCAGTAGACATGAACCGCCCGTTAGTCGCAGGCAGCCCCGCGGCGAACAGCGCGCCTTGTCCCTGGGTCGAGCTGCAGTCACCCCAGTTGGATCCGGCCCACACATAGTTCGCCATTTCCAGGCTTCTCGACGCCCGCTGTCCACGGACTTCTTCGCCCTTGAAGAACCGCAGCAACTCGTCAGGAGTGACGCCAGCACGCCCACCCTCTGCATAGCCAGGGAGTTTAGGGAACGTGCCTGCGTTGATCGCGGCTAGCTCTCGGTTGTATTTCTCCGAACTCTCACCGTTAATCACCCATTCTTTGGCATCGAGGCGGGCGATCGCCTGGCCGGTGGAGTCGATTCCGACGAAGCCATCCGTTACCTCGGTGCCTGGACCAGAACCAGGGAGACGGTACCCAGGGTGGCGTTTACCGACGGCGTAGGCCGGTAGGCGGCCACCGGTGGCATGCCCGATCGGTACTGGTCCCTGGATTGTGGCAGCTTCAGATGCGGAATAGCCTTGGCTTTGCCAGTAGCTGACGCGGTTCTCGATCGTGGTGATCGTGACTGTCTTGTCCTTGAGCGAGTCAAGGTATCCCTTGGACTGGTTGACACCAGCCTTGAGCGGTTCGTTGTTCACATCCGCAGTTGGCTTGGCAAGCATCGCGCTAAGCAGCGCCAGTTGATCTTCGGACAGCCGGATACCGGCATCAAACAGGGCCTTGTCGAGATCCGCTTTGGGGATCGCGGATTCAGCCGTTAACGCTGCGAGCTCACCAATCGCAATGTCTTTCCCCTTGAGGAATTCGTCAAGGATCAGCTGGGCTTGTGGTGAGGGCTTTTCGATGTGCAGTGCATCGATGATGCCCTTAGCGTGAGCTGCAGATCCCTCCAGTGGCGTGGTGTCCATGAGGATTTCCATCATGGCCACGTTGCCGTTGATCTGCGGCATGCCGGTGTGTAGCCACCAATCGAGCTTCTCGGCGGCCGCCTGGTCAGCCATGGTGATCTTGACTTCACCCTCAGCGGCGTTGATCGTTTCGACCTTGAAACCAAAAGATTCGAGCTGCTTCCGCGCCTGTTCATCCTTGACGATCAGGTTCTTGGTGATCGGCTCACCCGCAAAAGTATCAGCCCATGCAGCGACCTGGGCCAGCTGAGCCTGCGCCGCGTCGGTTTGCACGTCAGCGACGATCGCCATTTTCTCCGGCGTCATCTGCATCTGCTCGAGCAGCTTTTGCCACTCCTGCGACCCAATGCCGGCGGCCTGGCGCATTGCTTCCAGCTCGTCACTAGATCGCTTGAATACCTGGTTGGCATCCTCGCCAGCAGCTACGCTTCGCTGCATTGCCTGACCGATTTCATTCAGTGCGGCATGTAGCTCTACACCGGACTTGGCCGTGACGTCAATACCGCCTTTGGCGTTCAAGGTGGCGCCGGCGTACTTGTCCATGTTTTGGCTGGCGTTGTCGAGCGTTTTAGTCAGCTCAGCCGCTGCTTGATCCGCGCTGATGTTGATACCGGCCAGCTCCATAAACGCCATGCGCAGCTTATCGGCGCGGCCAGCCGCGTCACCGGCTTTGTCTCCCACTTCCTTGATCGCCTGAGCGGCCTTGGCACCCGCTGGACCGACACGGTCAAACGTTTCTTGGGCTTCCTGCATCTTCCGACGTAGGCCGTCGAGCTGGGTGACAAGGAATTCGCCACCGCGCCCCTGCGCCAGTAGTTCCTCGCGCATGGCGCGGTAGGCACTCTCTGTGCCCATTGCTGCGGTAGCGAGATCCTGGTTTGTGATCCCCAGATCTTTTAGAACAGACTCTGCGGCCTTGGCATCATCAGCCGCTTGGCGTGCCGCAGTTCCCTGTTTGTAATAGGCCGATTCCATGCCCTCGGTAAAGAGCACAACATCCTCGATAGCAAGCAATCCTCGGTTAAACCACCCTGGATCATTGCTGGCCATCTTGCTGATCGATGATTGCATGGAGTCGATCGACTTCTGGGCCGCGTCCATTTTGCTGCCACCCTGAAGCAAGGTGGAAAACATTTCGTCATAGGCTCGGCTGCTGAGGTTGGCGAGACTCTTGGATTCATCGAGAGTACGCCCCATCGCTTGCAAGCCAGACACAGCTGAGCCGACAGCCATAGTTGCGCCCGCAAAAGCCAATGCCCACGGCCCGCCGAGGGCGTTCACAACACCCATTGCGCCCTGCTTGAGAGCCGTTAATCCGCCCGCAACCCCGCCAGTTAGAACACCAGCCATTCGCGCAGATCCAGCTACCACGGAGTTGGAAGCTGACTTAGCTGCAAAACTAATGGCCTGCGACGATGTAGTAGCCGTCATTGCGTGCATCTTCCACGCTGCGGCCGTCTCACGGTGCGCCTGGGCTGAAGCCATAAGCCCAGCGCTGGACTCACGCGCAGCAGTGCCGATCGCCTGCATGGCTGGTGAGCGTGACTCGAGTACAGCCAGGGCGGAACCCATCCGCCCCAGTTCAACACCATTAAGTTTGGCGAGTGAAGCCTGGACTTTCATCTCTTCGCCAAAATTCTTCAGCGCGCCGGTGCCCTTGTTCATACGACCTGGGAAATCGGTGAAAGATGAGAGCGCCAGACCAGCGGCTGCTAGTCCAACCGCCTGGGTTAACTCCTCATGGCTTTTCGCAAACTCCACTGTCGCGGTGGCCGCAGGCTTAAGCTGTTGTGAAAGCTCATCGATTTCTCTGATAGCAACCTGCGCCCCATGTGCAGCACCATCACCCATCTTTTGAAGAGCTAGAGCACCAAGGTTTGCGCCAGCTACCAGCTTCTCATCGATTGCATCGTAAACCCCCTGTGCTGCATCTTCAGCAGTATTCTGCAGACGTTCCAGTGCGCCAGGCAGCCCCTGAGTCTGCGCTGCCGCAACCTCTGCTGCCTGCCCATGACGGGTCACAGCCTTGCGTAGCTTTTCAAACCCCACGCCGCCCTTTTCCGCTGCGACCATCGCCTGGCGAATAGCATCGGATCCGAACAGTGTGTTCGTGGCGGCTTGGAACGCTTCGTCGGACATGTTGCCCTGGGCTACCGCCAGCTGCTCGAACATGCTTGGCAGGCCGACGAACTTGCCGTTTTCGTACAGCTGCAGCCCAAGCTCTTTCATTGCCGCCTGCGCTGGCTTGCCTTGGTCAGTTATCGCCAGCAAGGAGGACTTCAGGAGAGTACCGGCGTCGCTGCCTTGAATGCCGGCATTAGCGAACATGGAAAGGGCTGTTGCGGTGTCCTCGATGCTGATACCGAACCCGTGCGCCACGGTGCCCGCCTGGGCAAGACCTAGTGCGATACCTTGAATGTCTGCGCTCGACGCATTAGCTGCACCAGAAAGGATATCCGAGACGTCTCCGGCACGAGAGACCTCAAGACTAAATGCCTGCATCGCTTGCGTTTGAATCTTGGCGGCCTCTGCTGCATCAATCTGTGCAGCTGCCGCCAGTTGCAGAGTGCCTTTCGCGGCCGTCATGGATTCCTCGACTGTAAAGCCGCCCTTGGACAGCTCCGTCATTGCTGCTGCAGCATCAGATGCGCTGGTTGCAGTTAGCGAGGTGTCTCGACCGAGCTCACGAGCGCGTTGAGTCACCGCATCAAGCTGGGCACCTGTTGCCTGCGAGACAGCCGCCATAGTGTTGAGGTTCGTCTGGAAGTCCATGCCCGCAGACACAACACTCTTAAAAACCTCAGCCCCACCCAAAGCGACACCCAGGCCCGCACCGACCTTACTAGCAACCCCCAGCGCCCCAGACAGACCACTTTCGAGCTTGGGGCCAAAGCCCTTAACATCTGGCTCGACCAGAATGTCAATCTTGCCGCCAGCCATGGGAACCTCCTAGGTTAACTGTCTCTTAGTGCCATCACTTCCTTGAAAGTGAGCTTCTTCTTCACCGGTGCCTCAGCCTTTTCACGCGCAGACAAGTAAGCCGCCAGCAACTCCCCTTGAAGATGCGGTGGCCTAGCAGCAATGGGCTGCAGCAGCGGTAATGGTGGGGGCTTAATGCCAAGCTTTTTGCGGCGGGCGCGTTCCGCCTTGAGTTCTGGATCGTCAGGGTCGGCATTCCAACTTGAGTACTCGCTGTTGAGCCAGTAGTCCATGCGGTCAACGAGCTTGGCTATGTTCTCTTCGTGCCAGCCCCACATTGGACGAAGATTATCGATGAGGATCCCCAGATCCACGTGCCACATCGTGGCCAGTGCTTCGCGGAAATCGAGGTGGTAGTCCCGTCTGAAACCGACCAGCGCGTGCTCGAACTGCTGGCGGTCAACGAGGACTACACACCACCCAGGAAATTTCCCTTTTCATCCGCCAACCCCGCAACCTGGAACACGGCGGTGTTGATGTACTTCATCTCGACTACCTTGAAGCTCAGCAGCTTGGTGACGTACTTCTTCACCTGGGCTGCCTTGTCGGTGGACAGCAGGCTGTACATGCCAGTCATCTGTTCCTCGATGGTCAATTGAGCGTCGCCGTCGGATTCGGCATTGATCCAACGCAGCATCTCGTGGACTTCCGCGCCGGTGTAGTTCTTGCGGATCGTGAGATCAACCCCGTCCAGGGTGATGGTTTCTGGTTCTCCACCGTTGACAGCGAGAGCGGTTTCCAGGATGTTGATGGGGGTAGTCATCGCAGCAGACCTTTCGTAATTGAGTTGTGGAATGTGGGCAGACCTCAGCACGAGAGCCGTAGGGGTAGGGGCCATAGCGGTCTGCAGGACTATGGCCCCAGTGCGACTAGGCGCCTGGCGCGGTTGGCTCAGTCATGCCAGATGGGAGCGCAGGAAGCACTTCCACTGCTGGTTCGAGGAACGTGAGTGGGAACTCCCATCCGTCGATGTTCTGGCCGTCGATTGCTGCGCGGGTAGCCGGCCCAGACAACGTGGCTCGAGGGCACCAGATTGCGGACTTTTCGTCCTCATCCTCGAATCGAGCAAGGAACGAGAATTCTTCACCAATGCCCTTTTCGAGCAGGTACAGGCCAGATGCGGTCTTTGTGACCTTGCCGCCCTGGGCGCGGGTGAGCGCAGTTGCTTCAGTGTTGTCTACGGCGCGGAACTTGATGCCCTCTTCCAGTGGATCACGGGTGATCTTGTAGGCGGCCTTGCGGTAGTTCCAGACTTTCTTCTTGTTGACGGACTGTTCAGCCGTGACCTCGAAGCCGGTTTCAATGCCACCGTATGGCTTCATGTCTGGGATTTCGGCAGCGAATGGGTCAGTTGGCATGGTCATGCCTGGTGCGCCACGGAAACCGTCGCCGTCGAGCCAGACATATGCCTTATTTGGATCTGCGTAAGTGGACATTTCCCCTCCTAGGGATGAGTGTTGTTAGCGGTGCCGGATATGCACCTGGAAGCGCACTGGCGCGTAGAAAAGCACACGGTCTTTGCCGCGCTTTTCGTCGTAGAGCTGAATTGGCCCGTCGAGCCAAACAGCAGAAAATGCGTTGTCTTCATCAATGCGCTGGTTTTTGGCTCGCCCCAATAGCTCGCCAGCTGCAGCGCCAATCCGCCACGCAGTTGTGTCTGGATCCTCAGTCAGGCCAGACACATCGGTATTGGGCACCCAAGGGGTGACCTGGACAATGACCCTGCGCAGCATTGGGTCTGGCCCCGCGTGACCGACCACTGCCACTAGGACGTGGGGTTTGGTCAGCGGGTCTGGAAGATCGCGGGTGGAGACAGTGCCACCCTGCAGCAGCTCCATGAATTCTGGCTGAGCGAGCAGCCATTTACGGATCGCGGCTGATGGGTTAGGCATTGGCTTCTTCATCGACGCCTCCCCTTGGGTCGCATGCCGCTGTATCGGCCAAAGCCCATTGCCGCATTGGTCAGTGCAGCGTGCGCTGGGGTGTCGCTGGTGCCGTATTCCTTGTAAAAGGAGGTTGGATCATCATCGACTACGGCCACGCTGTCATCGTTGACTTCGACGCTCATGCCGCCTCGGTAGGCACCAGACCTAACTGGTGCAGCAGATCGAGCGAGGTCAACGATTTCGGCGGCGATTTCGCGGCGTTGGTTGAAGCTCTGCTGGCGCACCAGCGTCGGTAGCCTGTTGCGGTAGATCGTCAGTCTCGCTGGCATGCTCCACCTCCCCTGCTTCTGGCTTTTCTTCAAGTTCCTGGCGTCGCAGGTGTGCCTTGTGTACTGGTGATCCCTCAGCGGTCCACACCCAATCGCCGTTTTCGTCTTGGAAACAGATTGCATTACTCACGTTTCACGCTCCTTAGCGCGTCGCACCTGAACGGCGCTGTATCGTGGTTTGAACCCTGGCCTGTGGCGCTTGCGCCCCTCGCCAATCGTCTGCCAGATTTCGCCGTCGGGTGATGTGAACCACGACATTTCAGGAATGTCCATCGCTGGCTTGACTAGAATTACTCGCTCATCAATCACTGTTGAGCTAGTGATTTCCTCATCTCGCGCAGTTCTTACTTCCTGTAGCGTGGCTCTGATTGCAATGGGCGGTGGCTTGACCAGTCGTGAGTTTCCCGTCTCAGGATCCTCAACAGTTTCCGCTGGCTTATACAGCCACCACCCTGGTTCTAGATCTCTCATCGATTCCGCCCCCACGGGCTGATGGAAAAGACACCGCGCTCAGCCTTATGCTCTGTAATGCCCAGGTCTGCAAGCTCATCCGCGCTGAACCAGATGCCGAAGCGATCAGGGTCAGCGTCTTGGAATGAGGTTGTGTTCTCCGGCCATTGCTCAGAGCGGACTCGCCAGCCGATGCGGTCATCTTGGATCGCACGCCACGCGGCTTCCACAAGCACGTCCGTCACGAGCTGGCGGTCCAGCGCTCCCAGGTTCACCCGCTCGGCGATAGTTGGGTCGAGACTGTCCAGCTTGGTGTGTGCTTTGCGTAGCCACATTTTGGCGTTGTCGAGTGCCAGCCCTTCTAGGGTCTCCCCTAGGCGGGTTTGTAGGTCATCGATGGTCGCAAATACGTCCATCGTGGCCTCCTAGGCGTTGTAGTTCTCCCACAGTTCGATGAGTGCGATCTTGTCGGCATCGTCAGAGAATTCGATGCCCTGCGTGGTCAGAAATTCCTGCCATTTAGCCACGCCAGCGTTCTTAGCTGGTGGTTTTGGGGCTTCATCTTCAGTGCCGATATCCTTGGAATCCTCTACAGAATCCTCGACGGTGTAGCCAGCTGCCTCGTAGTAGAAGTGTTGGCTCTCGGATGCGTTCTCGCACACGCCGTCAACAAAAGTGTCCTGGCCAACCTTGCCAGTGAATTCGGTGTTCTTAGCTAGGACTCGCATTAGGCTGCAGCCACCTTTACACCACGAACCACAGCAGCAGCCTTAGTAGCCTTGAGCGCAACAGCGACTGGGCCAAGCTCGACCTCACCCTTTTTGACTGCACCAGCAGTGGTGAAGTCAGGCAGCCAGGTCTGCAGCATGTTGCCGTCGGTAGTGGTCACGCCGTGGAAACCGTCGAGGCCAAGACGAACTGCGTACAGGTCGGTCAGGCCACCAGTGACCGGAATGATTGGGTCGTTGGTGCCTGGCTTTGCGCCTGGGTCGATCAGGATCAGGTTACCGACCTTTTCCACCTCGACAGAGTTGCCATTATCCCAGCGCAGATCCTGCACAGGATCCTTGACGTACATGCTGGCGCGTCGAGCTGCAGAACGAACCTTGGCCAGTGCGCGTGCGTTACCGAACAACACGGTAGGTGCGCCGTCGAGCAGGCCAGTCAGCTCATCCAGGTGATCGAGCACGGTCATGGACTGATCAGAGCTGGAGAAAGCAGACCAGTCGAAGTTAGCATCGGTCAGCTCAGTCGTGGAACCAAGCAGCGCCTTAGACAGGCCATCGAAACCATTGGCGTCTACAGCCTTATCGCCATTGATTACAGCGTCAAGGAACTTGGCGTTCGTGGACTTGATCAACTGACGCAGCTGGAAAGCGACCTCACCAGACGCGGCAGGGCCCAGCTTGGCGATCACACGGTCAACCTCGAAAGCGCCACCCAGTGGAGCCAGCGTGACGCTAACCTTTTCGGTGGTTGCGAACTCGGTTGGGTACTCGGTGTTCAGCTCACGGAACTGAGCATTGCGCTCAGTCTTTACTCGACGGTAACCGTAGTCCAGGGTGGCACCGCCACCAGCAGGACTGACAGCCTTGTCGAACTGCATCAGATTAAGCAGCGTGGAGTGCTTGCGGAATTCGTCAATGATCGCTGGATCATAATCTTCCAGCGTGTTGAGCTTGGCTTCAGCCAAGGTGATTGCAGCCATGTTGTGGCCCCTTTCTCAAGATTTACTTGGTGTAGTGGGCAGCAATAGCGCCGCCCAGATCAGTTGGCTTAGGCGCCACTGCGCCCTTACCAGCAGAAGAATCTGCGGGACCCGTGTAAGGGCCAAGTGCTGCCGCCAACTTTGCAGCGTCAGCAAGCATCTCTTCAGGCGTCTCACCTTGGATGCGGTCAGCCATCGCGGCTGGGAGTTTGTACTTAGCGACTGCCTCAGCAATCGTCTTTTCGCGCTCCATCTGTGCAAATCGCTTGTCATAGTCAGCGATCTTGTCGAGCATCTTCTGACGCTCTTCCTGACGCTCAGCTTCGATGCGCTCAGCCTCAGTCATCTTGGAGCGCTCGATCTCTTTGAGGCGTGCCTCGAATTCCTTGTTCTTGGCTTCTGCTGCCTGGCGTCGGTCGCGCTCACGAGCTAGGTCAGCAAGTACTGCATCCTTGGAGCCTCGAGCCTTAGGATCCTCATTTTCCTGGTCAGGCTGCTGCGCCTCGTTAGGTGCTGCAGGTGCTTGCTCTTGGCCAGCGTCAGTGGCAGGTGCTGCAGGTGCAACGGATCCGCCAGTTTCAGCGCCCTCAACGGCGCGCAGGAAAGACTTCTTCACGAACATCTTCACGTTTCCTTTCAATAAGAAAACCCCACCAGGTTGGTGGGGTTAGGCAGCCGTCGGCTGAAGTGATTCAAGAACTTTGTCGAGACGCATTCCTGGCTCGACTGAGCGCAGGTAGCCATGCTTGTAGAGTTGGGCGATCCTGCGCCGTGGATCGCCCTCAGTTTGGGCAATGATCTGTGGCACGCTGAGGCGCTTCATCATGGGCTGTCCACGCATCGATCCGTCTCGGCCCAGGTAGTAGCGCATCGCCCGCCCACGATTCGTGGCGCCAGCTGTAGTGAACCCGTCACCAGATGCGCTCATGCCACTGGCTGAGTTGACCACCGCTGACACGTCAGCGCCCTCGCTGATAGCCTCAGCGCCAGCCTTGCCAAAGATCCTGCGCTGCTCAGTAGCAGGCAGTGAATCGAAGAATGCTTTCGAGTCGAAAGCAGGCCCAGTAAATCGATCTGTGGAGTTCTTAGGAACTGGAACCTGAGTGCAGTCACACCCTGGGTGCCTGAGAAATGGCTTTGCCCAGTGGCCTCGCTTACCGGCCAGGACTGCGCACCTCGAGCAGCTTGGCGGCCTGAGCATGCGCACATACAGCGTGCGTGGCCTTGCGAGGCCAGCGACGGCCTTAGCCATGCGCGATGAATCAGACAGTGCTGTCTGCACAATCGTGGCCAGCAGCTCGCCACCAGCCTGCCAGGCGCGCAGTGGTTCAGAGCCTGTAGCTAAGCGCTCTTTCACCCTGTTCGCCACAGCCTGAGGAATAAGATCAAGCGAATTACCGTCTGGCATCACGCCAGCGAATTCCTCAGGGACAATCAGGCCGATTGGTGTATCTTGCCAGCCCTGAGCAAGCAGCGCCATGTCAAAGGTCTGATCGACCAGCGCAGCGTTCTCGAGTTGCGCCTCAGTCACGACGCGAATCAGGTCAGCGCTTTTCGACGCCACCCACTTGTCCACGTCCTGTGGTCGATGCCGTGGCATTACCTCAGTGCGCAACTCAACCAGCGCTTTACGTAGGACAGCGGCGCGGGCTTCAGCTTCCTCACGCACACCTGGCGGTAGCGAGCGGAATGACCAAGTTACGCTCACTGGCTCACCTGCTCAGTTTGCGGCTGCGACTCAGTTTGCTCAGGAATTCCGGCACTGCGCTCGAGCTTCTGGTCAAGCGGGGTGAAATACCCGCTAGCTTCCTCATCGAGCCACTGCAATTCCTGCTGAATACGGGCATCTGAGTAGCCCATCTCATTCAGAGCGCCACGCACAGACAGCGTAGGCGTTCCGCCAGTGCGCTTACTGATCGAATCAGCCATCTCAGCCTGCGTTGGTGTCGCCGGGTTACGCCACTCAATCTTGATTGGCGATCCCTCACCCCACTGGCCAGTTCGGATCCGCTCAGCGATGCCAAGCGCCCAAGACCAGAACACCCCAACATCACTGTTGAGGCGCTCGACCTTTTTGACCAGTCGAGCTTCGTCAGCCTTAATACCACCCTCACTGGCTGGGTTGACTGTCGAGTGGCCAAGCATGCGCAGTGGCAAGCCAGTCGCAGCAGCGACCTGCTTGGTAATCAGCTCCATCGTCTTGATGAAGCCGTCGAGCTGGCCAGCAGGCAGCTGGTCAATCTCAGCGCCGTCCTTTTTGCTCTTGGAGATCGCCCAGATCGCGACCAGGTAGGTTTCCCATTCGTCCAGCGGCTCATTGGTATCTGGGTCTACGAAGTCGCTGGCCGCTAAGCCGTAGGCGATCTTCTGTGGCGTCGAGATCGTCTCCATCGCCACCTGCAGGTTAAGCACCACTCGAGCTGCCATAGCCACCCACGGCTTAATATCCTCGATAGCAGAGCGACCTCGCCACTCGCCTGTTGGCTGGTCAAGGTAGCGCACGATGATCGGGACACGGCCAAGATTGTGCACGTCCCGGCGCGCTTCCTGCCATCGCCCTGTCTGCTCAGTGAGGTGGATCGTCTCATTAGGCAAGTACAGGGTCAGGTACTTCTGCAGCCCGGTCTCATCGGTGTAGACCCGCAGCGCTGCCTTAGGCATGCGGGTCAAAGGATCCACCTGAACCGCAATCGCCTTAGGCGACTCAATGCGGATCACTGGGCGAGTCTGACCAAGCTCACGAGACGGCCACGATACCGACGCCACACACCTGCCAAACGCCAGGAAGTCACGGTGCGTCAGATGACTCTCGGAGTCAAGGTTGTTGGCGTCCCAGTCCAAGCGCAGTTCTTCGTCTTCGAGCGTCGCGCCAGAACGGATCAGCATGCGCACATCCATGCGCTGCTCAAGGGTTTCAACCCAGATCCTGCACCAGTTCATCGGGAACGCAAAAGGCTCCATCTCAGGCGGAATCGACACACCGAGCTGCGCAATCTGCTGCAGCCCGTCCATCCACTTCTCATTTGCTTCGTCCTTGCCACGCTGGATAGTCCACTGGCGATACAGCGAGTCAAGCAGCTTTGCCTCATCCACGCTAAGCGTCATCGCATGTCACCTCCTACGCCCAAAAACGAGCACCTTAGTATCTGTTTTCTTCTGCCACCCAACAGCATGCGAGTCCATGGCCGCTTCATGCGCCAAGACCATAGCCATTGCCGGGTCAATCTTCTGTTGCTCAGTCGCCTTGCCCAGCAAATACCGCTGGGCTGGCTTTGCAACCTTGCGGGCATTCAGCACCGCCGTCTTAAGAACCTTGTCCACCAGGGGGCGCACGCGATCATTCTGCAAGTCGATCTCGAAACGCTTCAGCGCTTCGAACATCCGTGGGATCTTGTTCGTTGGCCACTCAAACACATGCTCACTGCCATGCTCGAGCGCCCAGTCACCAATCTCACTACGCCAGTCCTGCGGGTCGCAGTACATACGCTTAACCTCGTAGCGTTCAAACAGCTCGCTGACGGCAGCATGCACCTCGCCACGCGGGATAAAGCCACCCCACTCAGCAGGGTTCCACACCGTCGCTCTACGATCTGGGCCATATGTTGGAATGAATGGCCTGCCATCCATCGTCTCAGCGACAATCGCAGTCCAGTCATTGTTCTCAGACCCGTCGAAGCCAAGGCAAATCGCCTCACCGTCAGCCACCGTCTCGGTAGTGCTATGAGTATCCCAGGTATCTTCGCGGATCCACTGGCCAGAGCCGTAAACGATCCGGTTGCCGAAGAAACGTTCTGCTTCAGCAGGGTCAGCCTCGATCAGCTCAGCAGCTTCCGCCTCGATCACAGCGAGATCAACCCACCAAGAATCGCCGTACACGTGTTTGTGGATCTTGGCGCGGTCACGCTTGTTCTTGTAGGACAACGTTGCCGGCGCTCGCTTGAAGTCGCGGTAAATATCAGTGGCCTGCGACTCGAAAGTTTGCTGAGCCACGCTGTTCTCCGATGGATCCCAGGCGTTCGTAGTCTCCACAGCCCGGCCACCCATACCCGCCAGGCCACGACGCTGAGTAGTAGCCAGCAGTAAGCCGCCGTTACTCTTCGTCCAGTTCTGCGTCTCATCCTGCACCACGAAAGTCACGCGCTGGCCAAGGCGAGAGCGAGCTTTGGAAGTCACCGGGTCAATGCGACCACCGCCAGGCAAGTTAATGCGAGTGTCACCAGTGTCTGGGATCAGCTCAGCGAGCGGCCCCTCTTCAATCATTGGCTGCAGAGCAGCATAGACGTTCGCTGTCTGATCCTCAGAGGCAGCAGTGACCTGGATCAGTGGCGTAGCCCAAGGCCTGCCTACCGGCTCGCCCGCCGCATCCCAGCCAGCGAACAACACCGGCCCCACCGACTCAGCACAAATCATGGCTGCCGTCAGCGGCCCCTTGCCCCACTTCTGTGGACGCACCAACTGAGAGCGCCTGTAGTGCCAGGCGCGATGTGGCCTGTCCTGGCTCGCCTCCTCATGGATCCGATAATGGTTCACAAGGAAGCGAACCATCTCATCAGTGAGTAAATACGGCTCGCCCTTATGGTCACCGTCAGGAATAACGCAGTAGCTCTCAATCCAATCAGCGACCTGCCAACCAAGGCTAGGAAACTCGCCATCGTAGTCAGCACCACGCCAGCCCATGACTACCCCATCTCTTCAGCAACCACACGCATCTGCCGACGCCTAGTCGACGCCGTTTTCTCCTGACGCTTTTCCTGAACCTCATCAGACGCAATCCGCCAACGAAGAGTCTGCATCCCCTTAGGCGACAAACCCAACGAATCCTCGCTCTGACGAATCTCACTAAATAGTGCAGATCGAACCTCCTTGTGCTCAGCAACAAGGCGTTCCATCGAAACTCGAAGTAACAGATACCTGGCCACCGAGAGTTCACTGCCAAGTTTTTCCCACATGACTGCCTGAGGTGTTTTCCACAGTTCAGCCCATCCTCGCGGCGCACGACCAGGCAGCGGCCACTTTGGCGCCCGGCCTTTCCTACCATCAGGTGGAAGCTCAGCCAGAACGTAGTTCATCGCAGATTTACTTCGGTTCGTACCGTCCATCTTTGGTGGTGGCCCCGGCATGATTTCCTCCTATCTGAAAAGTTCGTATCCCCTTGACACCTTTTTTCACCTGGCACGCGGTGGGGTGGCTTTTTTGGTTTTGGTGTACCCCCCTGGGTCTTGTTTTCCCTAGGGTTATCGGTATCTGTTTTCGTTGTTGAGTTGTTGTTCCCGCCCGTGCTTGGAGTTGCATGAGCGGCATAGGACTGTCAGTCCTTGATTGGGATCTCCACCGTTGGTGAGTGCGTCACTGTGTTGGGCTGTGAGATCTGTTGCGTGGTGGGGTGCCGTCTTGTAGCCAGGGCATATCCACCCGTGCTGCTGTACCCACTTCTTGACGGTTGCTGAGCGTCGTTGCCTTGAGTGTTCTCGGTCGCGCTTGGTGGGTGTGGTGCGCCTGTAGTGGCGTTCTTGCTCTTGTGCGTGGTGCCTGCATCTGCCTGCTGTGGTTGCTGGTTGTGGGCAGCCTGGCTGTGAGCAGATGCTACGTGCTCTTGCCATTGCGCTTGGTGTAGGCGCTTTTGTTTGTCTTGCGCCAGTGATCTAGCTTCTTCAGTTCGGCCTTGATCTGATCGCGCATGGGTACTGTTGGCTTGGCCATTGCAATTCTCCTTATCGACTATTGGTTCCGCATCTGGGAGTTGAACCCAGGTAATCCCAGCCCCGCGCTGGGTGCTCTATACCACTTGAGCTAATGCGGATTGAGGCATGAGTAAACCCCACTACTAGGTTCTCTGAGTAGTGGGGTTTGTCTAGTTAGCCTTTTGCGTTGTCTGGAATGACTCGTTGTCGTTGAGGTGGTTGCGATCTCTTGGTTATTGGAACCATTGATCGATACACGACAAAGGCGACGATACTCACCTCGACGATTGATAACAGGATCATGCCAGCTACGAGTGCTAGTGCGGTTGTTTTTGTTGACCATGGGCTCAGTATCGCTGTGATCAGACTTATCAGGAAGAGTGTCATGGTCGAATAGAGAAGCTTTATAGGCAGTGATCTGGGGGCCGCCTGTTTCATCTCTTCAAGTGCTGATCCCTGCGCTGCCATCACAATGGTCAAAGATGTGACAATGAAGCCCGCCAAGACTCCAAGCACGCTCGCTACTCCCGTGAACATTGAGCTAGTTAACGCCTGGGTAGATTCAGCGGATAAATCAAGAGGAATATGTTTTCCTAATTCATTGTGCTTAACAAGGAATGGCGCAATTACGGCTGTTCTCCACAGGATCGGCATAATCACGAAACGCAGAATTCCAGGAGTCTTTGCTGGCAGGCTGAGCAGATACTCCAGCTTGTCATTCATGCGATCCTCCTATCCCACTGTTTTAGTTTCGTCTAGATTCGCGGAACCTGTTCGAAGAGAATGTCGCGCATTTCCTGAAAGGCATCTCGAAGCTCACGATTCGCAGTCTCAGCGAAATCATGTTGCGTGTCAAAAGCTTCGTAAGAAATCCCAGTTTGATGGGTTAACTTCGACTCGATGAGATTGAAGATTCTTTGCTTGCCGTCTTCTGGCTTAGCAGTGATCTTTGCTTTGCGAGGGTGCATGTGATTGAGCACATCGTCAACCCTCCGTTCGATCTCTGACGCATTTCTCCTTTTGGACTCTGCTGATCTACCGCTTTTGATCACGATTCCGACAGTGCATTCATCATCAAGATTTCTGGCTATGTCTGGCCGAATGCCGAGGAAACCATAGTCATTCTCGTCAATCTCGCTTGGTTTGATCTCAAATGTGGATGAGGAAATGGACATGTTCTTAGGTTTAATTAGCGTGTGGTAGACGTCATTCCTGATAATTGGTGTTGCCTGCCAACGCTGAGAAAGGTCTGTCCTGGTAACCGGTGCATAATAATTAAGCCATGACGCTAATGCTGCGTGACTTGGAGCGCCTTGACCTGTGCTCAGCATTGCGAAAATGTTTCGGTCGAAGAAAACTACTACAGATTCTTCTGCTGGGTCGAAATCTGCACCTGAGTTCTGCATCGTTTTCCGGATACCAGTCCCTCGTTGCCTTTCTCGAGGATGAACCATTCGATCGATGGATAAGGAAAGACAAAGCTGATCGCCAAATTCCTGCACGACTCCGTCGAGAGTTCGACCGGAGTATTTAATCTCCATTGCCGAATTGTTTTTAAGGTTGCCTAGCACATTATCCCAGTCAACAGCCAGCGTACGTCTATAGCCCTCATCTTCAAGCCCAGCTTGCAACTCAAAAAACGATATTGTTACGAGCTTCTCTTTCCTGTTTCCAGACATGAATCTGATCTTATCCCAGGAATTGGCATAGACACTCACAAACTAGTGAAACCCCCAAGGCATTCTCTGCATGGGGGTTTCACTAGCGTCAGCGTAACACAGATATGGCTGGGCACACAAGCCGCTATGATTCTTTCATGGCCAGGAAGAAATCACGCCCGTCGCTATCCCAAGAGGACCAAGCACAAGAGTTTGTACGTGTCTTGCGACGCCTAGAAGCGCACCCCATACTTATTGACCGCGATCTTGTGGTGAAGTTGGCTAAGGGAACAACCACGCTTTTCTTCACCGGTTGGGGGCCTGGCACTCAACCGAAACATCCTGAAAAGGTTAGGCGATTCAACGCTGTTCGCTTGGGTGTCGATGAGGTAGTACTCGAGCCATGGTCGCTTCGGACTAGACGCCTGGAGGCTACCGATGACGATGTGAGTTTCCCCAAAGCCATCAAGAACATCAAGCGGATGGTAAACCACAACGGAACAGTGGAAACCACTTTCAATGAGAAGTTCGGTGCTCTGCTGGAAGAATGGAAGCGCCTGCGTGAGCCTAGTTCGCAGCTCATGTTGATCAACAAGAACGATCCTGACAGCTCGCAGACCATCGACTCCACTCAGCTAGTCGAAGCTTGGCGCAATGGTGAAATGTTCCATGGTGATGCGGACAAGAAAATCAGACCTGAAGTTACGGACTTCAACGAACTATTTGTCCAGGTATGCATGCACACGGCACGTGTCACACTGCTAGCCATTGAAGCGTTGAATGTGATTCGAAAAGCTGTTGCTTCAGGCGAACTCGAACTGCCTGACGAGTGTTTTGAAGAGCAGGTTGTCTATGACCCGAAAGCAGGCGTGATGCGAGGCTTTATGCACGTGCAACAGGTTGGGCCTAGGGTGTTTATCCCCAAACCCAAAGAAGATGAAGCAAGTGATGAATCTTCCAGCTAGAGTTCGTCACCAACTTCATCGTTGGACTCCAAGTTCACAAGTTCGTCGCCTGAGTCGTTGTTAGGTGTTCCAGTTTCTGCCAACAAAGCGTCTGCTTGATCCTTTTACTTCTTACTGATCCACAGGTAGCCTGCGCCTGCTCCTAGTGCAGTAACTCCCACTAGCGTGAACACGCCACCTTTAGCCATGTTCTTCATGGCTTGCTGCCGCAAGAATGCTTCTGGGCCTCCTGCAGCGTGTGCCCGCTCGATGATGGTTTGGTATGGCCCAAGGTTGCCCATTGCTTTCCCTTTCGAAATCATGTTGGTTTTCACCCTAGATTTTACGTTCGACCAGTGCTTCTTGTAGGGCGTGAATGTGCCCACGGAGATGCCCGTAATGCTCCTTACGATCTTCCATGCTGTTGAGGATCTTACGGGCCTTACGTATTTGTTCTGCAAGTCGATCTCGATGAGTTTTTATCTTGGACAGATGCTTAGTGGTTATGTCGTGAGCTTCTCGCTCTAGCTTCAGATGAGTTTCGAGTTCTTTCAGGTCATCAGCTAGCCCCTTGTTTTCTTCTCTGGTTCTCGCTAGCTCTTTCCTGAGTTCGATTTCTTCAGCTCTGTTCTCCATCATTCTGGTTGCGTGAGATATCTGTTCAGCGTCAAGCATGTTTGCGGTGTCTCGATAGACTTCGAGGATCGCTTTCAATGTCGTGCAGTCGTGCGCTTCAAATGCCAGCTCCGTTGGTAAGTAGTCGCGGGCGTGCATTTTCTCTTTCAGATGTGCATATGCGTTGGTCATGATGCTTTGATTCTTTCTTCTTTCGCTCGTTCCCTAAGAAGTACGACCCGTTCAGCCTGTGTCATACCGCCCCAGATGCCGAACTGGTAGGAGATTCCCTCTTCGAGGGCCATGTCCAGGCATTGTTGTGTGACTGGGCAGATGCGGCAGTATGCGAGTGCTTTGTCTCTGCTCTCGAGGTCGGTGGGGACTGGGTAGAACAGTTCAGGGTCTGCGTTTTGGCACGCTGCGTGGTGGGTCCATTTGTGGGGTGTGAACCAGGCGATGTTCATTGGTTCGCCCAGTTCTTCAGCCGCTCTGGTTTGAAGCCGTTCCAGTGGTCGAGATTGTTTCCTGTTTCGTCGGTAATTTGGACGTAGGGCATCATCGTCCAGTTCATTTCCTGGAGGGATTGCTTGACTTGCGGGTGGTCATCGATTTGGCGTTCCTCGTAGGTGACGCTCAGTTTTAGGCACTGTCGTTTCGTAGCTTGGCAGCCTTGGCAATCTGGTTTGCTGTAGATGATTGCTTTCATGGAGTGTCCTCGGATTGAGTGAGCGCCCCGCGGGTGTGGTTCGCGGGGCGCTGGTGTATTCGGAGGTTATTTACCGGCGTGGAGTTCGTAAGCGCGGTCTTGCCAGGAGTCATCTTCTTCCACGTCATCGTCGTAGAAGTCAGGATCCATATCTTCTGGCTGCTCCCAACTTTTAGGCACTGTTCACCTCCTCATGTCGCTCTGCGTATCGAACGACTTCCCAGAAGCTGTAGACTTTGGTGCCGTCGATGACAAAGGTTTTGATCTTGCCCTCGGTTCCCCACCAACTAATCGTCTTGCGTGGGATGCGTTTGTCGAGCTTGCTGAAGATGATCCGTTCGAGTACCGCGGCTGGAGCTTTGACGTCGGCGGTGTTCGATTCGTCGATGGGGGCGGGTTCGAGCTTTGGGGCTAGGTCTCGGATCTGGTTTTTGACTTCGTCCCAGATACCATCTACGAAGTCGAGTTGGCATACCTGCTCGTGGTGGATGATCAGGTAGTTGACGAGGTTTGCGGGGCTGCTGCAGTGGATCATGCGCCCTGGGGTGATGTATTGCTTGGCGTCGTAAACCAGTTCTCGTAGTCGGATTGAGCAATCAATGTCGGCGTCCGATGCCCAGCCGCCGGGTGTTTTCGACGTCGGCCGGTTTGGTGGTTTGCCGGCGTTTTCCTGGTTTCCGCTTGAGTGTTTTGCGATGTCGAGCGCCCAGAAAAGCTTTCGGAGGCGTTGGCAGTCGCGGTGGAACATGGTGGCGTGGGGTTCTGTGATCATCGGCCGCTGCTTCCTAGGCCGCCGGTGCCGCGGTCGGTGGCGTCGAGTTGATCGACGTGCTGCAGGATCACTTGTGGCACGCGTTCAAAGCACAGTTGTGCGATCTTGTCTCCTGCTTCGATCTCGACTGGCTGCTTGCCGTGGTTGATGAGTTTGACCATGATTTCGCCTCGGTATCCGGCATCAATGATGCCTACCGAGTTGGCTAGGGTGATGTCGTTCTGGAAGCTCATGCCGCTGCGTGAATAGGCTTTGATGCACCAGCCTGTTGGCACTGCAATGGCGAGGCCGGTTTGGATAATCACGCTTGATCCTGATGGGATCCTGGCAGGGTAGAGTGCTGTGATGTCCCAGCCTGCGTCACTGTTGTGTGCGCGCTCAGGTAGGTGTGCGTGTTCGTCGAGCAGCTTTACTTTGGCGTGGCATATGGGTTCATAGAAAATGGCTGGGGCTTCTTCGCAGAAGTCAGCCAGCCAGTCCATTGCTTGGTGTTCGGGGGTTCCGTGGATCCGGTCACGGATCCGATTGAGTAGGTTCATTGTTGCTCCTTTGTAGGCAGTCTCTGATTGCTTGGTGGTAGCCGTCTTTGGGCACGTTGAGATCAAGTGCTTGATTTAGCGCTTCAACGCGTCTGGTGATGGTGCCTGGGGCGTTTCTGATTCGATTGAGCGCGAGGGACTGCGATGTGCACATGCCTTGCCCTTTGAGGGGCGTGTGGTTGATCATCTGCACGTAGTCGTTGACCTCGATCCGCCCACAGTAAGGACACGCTGGAACACCGTTTTCCGAGATAAGGGCTAGCTGTTCCATGCCAGTTGCTGCCTTGCTCGGTTTTCGTATGCGGTTCGCGTAGTGAGGTCTGTTTTCCAGTAAGAGTCTCCTGGGTGGTCAGCATCGTAGAGACTCATGGACCGCTCGAGTACGCGGTAGTCCTGGATTGCCTGCTCGATTCTGTGTTCGTCGACTCGTAGTTCTCGCGCTTGGGGAATTTCGTCCAGTGAGCCTGCTCGAATGTGGTTGAGCGTGAGCCATTGAGCACTGCACAAGTCGCGGCCTACCATCACCGTGTGGTTCAAGCTTTGGATAAACGTGGTGCTTTCAGAAGCACCACAATAAGGGCAGATCATGCCCGTTTCGCTGAACAAAGCAGGCTGGGTCATTGGGGGCCGCCCAGTAGCTTGATGAGGTCATCGAGCGTCATGAGCACCCACTGTTGGCCTGGTGCTGTCACTCCCCTGCGCTTGGCCACGACGATGCCGACATGGGCGCCGTCGTTGGTGGCTTCGGTGTGGGCTTCTGCTACCCAGGGGGCGGGTTTGAGTTGCCCGCCGTAGTCCTTGGCTTCGATGACGATGCGCCGGTTGTGGGAGTCTCGGACGTTGGCGATGTCGCCTTTGTCGGTGGCGCCAGTTTTGACGCGGCGGTCTATGCGATCATCGAGGTGGTCGCGTAGGTGGTCTGCAATGGCTCTTTCAAATTTAGCGCCTGCTTGCTTGGCGGTTGCGCGTGATCTGGCCATCAGAACGGCGGTTCTTCATCCTGGTTGAAACCCGCGCCTTGTGGCTGGCTGTTCCAAGGGTCGTTGCCTGCCGGTGGTTGCTGGTTCCCCCATCCGCTGTTATTTGGCTGCTGTGGGGTTTGAGTCTGCCCGTTGGGGTGATTGCCCCACCCGTTGTTGTTAGCCTGCTGTGCGGGCTGCTGGGCGGCCTGCTGGGCTCCCCAACCGCCGTTGGGTTGCTGGTTCTGGGTGATGCGCTGCACCTGCGCCTGGGCGTAGCGCAGATCAGGTCCGACCGCTTGGACGTCGAGAAGCATCTTGCTGCGATTCTGGCCCGTGTTCTGGTCCTGCCAGTGCTGCATGCCCAGGTTGCCTTGCACGATGACGCGCATGCCCTTAGCTAGGGTTGCTTCGATGTTTTCCGCGAGCTGTCGCCACGCTTGGCACTCGAGGAACAGCGGTTGTCCGTCCACCCACTGGTTTTGCTGGCGGTCAAACGTGCGGGGCGTTGATGCCACTCGGAACGTTGCGACGGCAGCTCCTGAGGGGGTGTAGCGCAGTTCGGGGTCGGCGGTCAGGTTGCCGACGATCGTGAATTGATGCTCGTTAGCCATTGTGGTTTTCCTCCTGAGGAAAGTGAATGTGGCCTACCCAGTGCGGGTAGACCACGGTGCTTTGTAGGTTTTTCGGTGTTGCTCGAGGTGGGCTTGGCGCTCAGCGTGCCGGCGTTTGCCCTCTGGGTTGTTCAGCCGGTACGCGAGGCCTAGGCGCGACGAATGCGGGATTTTCTTCGTCCGGCCGTTCTCCGTGCAGGCTTCACCGTCGCCTGCCGCGCATGTGGGGCAGGTCAGGTATCCAGCACGATCATGTTCGTATGCGCGTGTAATTGGTGTGCCGTACGGGGATCCGGTGGGTCTACCTGCTGTCAGCTGGTGCACTGATTGCCCCTGAGTGCGGATCTTGCGGGCTTCCCTGGCTTCGCTGATCACCGCGCCGACGGGGTTGCTCGGTTTGCGTGGTTGGCTGTAGGCGCGTCGCACGCCCTCCTGTAGGTCATCAAGTCCCAGTGCTGCACGTTGGATCTGCAGCCGCCAGGCCGCGACTTTCGCCGCCGACTCATCGGAGCCCAGACCCTGGAAATTCGAATCGTACTCAGCGACAAGCGCTAGGACTCGCTCGGTGATCTCGTCCCACGTCACGACACGCCCCTGACTCTGGCAAGGAAGCTGTTCGCGGGTGCGCGTTGTTCCCCGCCTAGATCGTCATCCCATCCACCGCGATTCAGCCAAGTGGCGGGGTGTGGAATGAAGCGGGTTTCCGTGCGCTGGGTTTTGCAGTGGGCAGCGAATGCGCGTGTCCGCTCGAGCAGCGTTGTGGGGTCGATTTCCTTGATGGCTTTGGCCCACGCTTTCTCGGCGGCTTTCTTACCGACGTGGCGTGGATAGGCCTGATACCAATCGTCGAAGCCCGGCGCGGTCGGGCCCTCGACGTCGGTCGAGGGAGATTGTTCTTCTTTAAGATTGTTCTTCTTAAGGAATTGTTCTTCTTTATGTGTATTAGTTTCTGGTACACCGTGATTCTGGTTAACCATAAACAAAGACACCCTTGTATCACTTTCTAATACACCCAGCGCGTCCAGCGCGTATTGCTGAGGAGCATCGAAGATCAAATACTTAATTCCCTTGCGAAAGCCACTATCGTCCAGCTCCCACTCACGGACTACATAACCCAGATCTTCCAGTTCTTGGATTGCCTTGTTGACCGTCGTTGTAGATGCGTGAAGTTGTGTCGCTAAAGCGCGTACATTGAGCTTCCAGCCGTCCGCGTGAGACCGTAGGAATGCATAAACCCTGACGGCCTTGTGGCTCACGTCAGGGTTACGAATTAGTTCATTGGGTATTGGCGTGTAGTGGTTATGCACACCTCCCCTGATTT
The DNA here is from genome assembly GCA_032468405.1 of Staphylococcus chromogenes. GTDB lineage: Bacteria > Actinomycetota > Actinomycetes > Mycobacteriales > Mycobacteriaceae > Corynebacterium. The sequence continues at coordinate 261,934 of JAUDUO010000002.1, read as the reverse complement.
CAATTACTGCCAATTTAAGGTTTCACCCCAATCAATGTTCGAAAGGACCGTCAGCGGTGCGTCCTGGCCTGTTGGCTCGACACCGCCTGAATCGTCAAGCAGCACCCACCGGCTACGGCGCAACACCGCCACCGCCGCTGGATCCGCGCCTCTGCGCACGATGAACCCGCATTCCGCCGCGTCCCGCGGGTTGGCGTGGATCCACTCGTGGCACGCGTGACAGATGTGCACAAGGTTCGGCACGGTATGGCGGCCGCCCTGGCTGCGTAGCTGACGGTGGTGCAGGTGTTCGCCCCGCGCCGTGCATTCGACGCCACGTAGCATCGCTTCACAACTCCCACCACCGCGGTACTGGACGGTTTGGGCAACGCTTGTGGGAATGCGGGTGATGCTCATGCGCCCTCGCCCCTGCCAGCTACCGCAAACATGGATCGCACGCTTGCGCCAATACTGCGCACGGCGTCGAGTTGGTGGCTCAATGCTTTAGCGCGACGGTCGGCGTACTTCCACGCGATGTAGGCCACGTCCATTTTGTCGCGTTCAGTGATCGTGGCAAGTTCGACTTGGGCGTTTTTCTCCTGCACCGTTCCGTTGGCCATGTTGATGGCTCTAGCCACGGCGCGGTCATAGTCACGCTTGCGGGCCATGTACACCGCTTCAGCATCGGAGACGGTGCGTACGCTTTTCGCTATCTCATTCGAGATCATGAAAATGCTGTTCTCTACCTCGACTGGGTTCAGTGGCTTGTCGATGGAGCCGTCACTGTGGTGCATGATCGGCCACCGGCTCGCCACCTAGATGCTGCTGAACAGTCTGCTGCGCTTCATCCGGTGTCGGCGTGTTCGCTTGAGCCTTGAGCGCGTTAGCGCGACCTTGGATCGCCTCCTTAGTCAAGTGCAGCACACCGGCCGTGCTCGCCACACGCCACAGCTTTTTAACGTCCGCAACTGTGTTCAGCTGGTTGAGTATCTGGCCGACACGGAAAGCTAACAAGTCGGCCATCGGCTCCAGGCACGGCACCTTATGGGCTTCCAACACAATCTCGTTAAGCTCATCGATAGTCTGCGCCTGATTCGCCCGCGCCGATAGATCCTGATACGCCGCGACCTGTTCCTCCGTAGGCCCCTGAGGCTCCGGAGCTTGCTGCGCCTGGTGCTCATAGGTGTCCTGGTCAGGATCCGGTTCATCGGTCGGCAAACACAGCGCCTGGAGTAGAGCGGTACGCAACGCCACGGAATGGGCCTTAGCGGTCGCCTTGTCGCCATGGTCGTTCGACTCGCCCCACACCACGACCGGCAGCGAATCACCGGCAGGGCCGTGGAACGTCACGCAGTACTTCATGCGTACAACGTTCGTGGCCTTGTTGTTGTTCGTCGTGGCCGTCGAATAGTGAATCTCCTGGACCTCTGGCTGCATGAACACGCCATGCTTTACCAGCGCTGGGTGTACCGCGTTCATCACCGCGTCGATACCGCGGAACATGAACTTCTGGTGCTCATTACGATCGAGCTTCTTCACTGCGCCCACATCGCGGGAAACTTCGCACAACACCTGTGCGATTGGCTTAGGGGCGTCGCTCATGCTGCGTCCTTTCGTGGAGTCACACGCAATGTGCGTGACTTTGCTTTGCGGGTGACGGTGTACTGCTTGGCCAGATCCTTTTCGGACTTTTTAAACGCCGCGGCATCGAACTTGAAGTACTTTTTCGCGAGCTCTGGGTGCTCTGCGAGAAGCTTGTCCTCGCGAAGAACGTTCTGGTTGCCTTGCTTGTACGTAATCGACCCCTGTTCGGACTTGTAGGTCACGTCCTTATCGCCTGCGAATTCCTCCATGCGCTTCTTCACGTCCGCGAGCGCTTCCGCGGCGTCGGAGACCTCCTTGGACCAGACCAGGTACTCGTCCAGCAGTGCTTCCCACGGATCAACCGTGTGTTCTGGGTCGAAAAATCGCTGAACAACGCCCGCGATCTGCTGGTAATACTCCAGATCTGGCGTGATGATGACAGTCTGAATATCGCCTGGCAGGTAGTTCTCGTGCACCTCCCAAGCGAACACGCAGTGCTGCGCGCCCGTGACGAACAATTGAGTTTGCACCTGCACCCAGTACTTCTCCGGAATTTGATCAGGCTCCCAGCCATGTTTCGTGGTTTTGATCTCACCGATCGCCACACACTGTCCATCGACCACGGCGATCATGTCAGGAGTCGCGGCCAAACGTGAATCCGCATCACTCACACACAACCGGTCGTTAGCCTGCAGACGCGAGTCCTCAAACATCGTGATGTATTCCGCGATCTCCGGCTCACGATTGTGCCCATGAGCGATCGCCTTGACCTGCATCAGGTCTCTTGTAGGCTGGTCGCTTTTACTGTCCTTGATTCGTGCCCAGGCCGCTGGCCCGCCCGTCATGAGCGTCGCAATATCCGTAGCGGTCAAGTATCCCTTGCGGGCTTCTAGCCACTCGTCGCGGCTATTCGTCTCGATAATCTTCATGTTCTTCCTCGGTAATAGGGGCCAGAAATACTGGCGGTTGTGGTTTGGTAGCTCCTACCCGCACAGGTGTAATGGCGTTCGCGGGTTCTGGTTCAGCGGGCCGGAACACGGGTTTAAGTGGCATGATGTTTTGCCTTTAGGTAGTCCTCGCACACAGTTTCGTGAGCGTTTTCCAGCGCAAATAATGACTGGATCGGCAGTCTCTTACGGAACTCATCGTTATTCAGTGGTATTTCCAGCAGGCTTCGACACATCAGCAAAATTGCTTCTTCAGTCATGACGCTCCACATCCCACCGTTTCAGGGAGCTGGTCGATCCATACTGGCGGGGCAGCCACGATGGCATGGAAAACAAAACCAAGAACCAGTCCTATTGCCACGGCCATGAAAACCAAGCGCAGACGCCGGTCTGCAATGTCACGCCAATAAGCCGCCTGGCGCACCGCTGGGGTCGAATACTCGTACATCAAAACCCAACTTTCTCTAGTCGATCGATCTCGCTCGCTGGGATCCGCCAATGCGCGTTAACTCCCAGGGCTTTCCGTTTCGTAGCTTTGATTTCTCCCCGCCGACACATGTCACGCACAGTGTCCGGATGCTTATCGATAGCTTCACCAAACGCCTTAGTGCTAAGCAGCTTCATTGCGGTTCACTCCCCTCCATTGGCCAATGAGGCGAGCATGTGAGCTGGGTTTAGTGGGCTTGACGTGACGTAGGTATTCGATTCGCCCTTGCTTTTTGGCTGTTGCGATGATTGATCCCCACGCGTTCGGATGGTGGGGTTTTTCAGCGCACATGGCCTGAATATCCTCGCTCGTGAACGGGGATCCGCTCTCTATGAGTTGGTCTAGTGCATCTTCTGCTTGGTCGCGCCACGTCCTGTGTATTGCCGTGGCGGCTGCCAATACGTTTTCGACGCCCTGATCTCGCAGGGCTTCACCACTAGGTATATTCATTGATCTGTTAGTCTTTCTGTGAAGAAGTGATTACATTTCTCCCCTCAGTTAGTTGCCGCTAGTTGAGGGGTTTCCTTTTCGACAAAGGACAAAAGTTGAATCTCTCAGCAATTACCGTGGCTGATATCGTCGCCATAGCCTCGGCGGTCGTAGCGATATTCCAGGCCAAAGCTGCCCAAAAAGAACGGCTTAAGGTCGAACGTATGCACGAGGAAATGTCCAAGGCGCAGCGCAAAATATCGAGAGATGTCGGCCTGGAAAACGCCAGAAAAGCAGGGCGTTTACACATTGAGTGGGACGGCGGTCACGAGCTAAAGATCACGAACCCTGGACCAGAGGCCATCGAATCATTGACAGTGTGGAGCTCTGCGATGGAGAACTCGACAACTGTGCTCCGATTTCTAGATCCGATGGAACCAGCCGTCATCAAACTGTCTCAAAGAGTCTCATCAAGAACTTTCACGTTTGACGAAGTGATTCTGTCTTGGACGCCTTCGAGCACTAATGAGAAACGGCAACGGGAAATCCGCCAAAAGTGGCGCTTTATCGACGCTGATTAATCCCGATTATGTAGCACATGCAGCCGAAGCTAATGGCTGCTGCAATCCACGAAATCATAGTCACCTCCTTTTTCAGGAACTAATCTTGACGAAAAATGTGAAAACTTCAGCCGTTCGGCATGGCGTCTTATGGTTCCCGTTGGAAAGTGGCGAAAACGTGAGGTCCTCGAGATGAACCAATATACTCATCCAGGATGGCCATTAGGCAGAGCCCGATCGCTACCGACGCTACGCCAGCGAGAAAAGCAATAAGCAGTTCAAGCATTGTGTTTCCTTTACTAGAACGTCTCGATGGTAACCATCAGCAGGCCTGCAAGGATGAACATCGACGCGATGTAGGCCGACACAGCGATCACCTGCCACTTGATTGATGATTTCTCAGTCGGCTTCACTCCGTACTGCATACACCTCTCCTTTTCCTTAACGCCTGCGGTGTGCAGGCAGTGCCATGTAAGGGACTCGAACCCCAAGAGTGGCCACTTCATGACAGTTGTTTAACGTCGCTTTCGTTCCCTCTGGCCGCGACTATGCAGAGCCAGGTTCCTACCGTGTCCGGTATCGCCATGCCCACCGCCCGGCTTTCCTCGACGGTGGATTAACGCGGGACAAGTCACCGCGCTGGCAAGTATCTTCTTGCGACAATTCCCTATTGAGTTCTCAAACATCGAGCAGCTCACCGAGAGTGGTGGCTTGGTGCTCATGCGCTTCCCCGCACACGAGACTTGCGTTTCTGAGTTGGGCGGTTAAACCGCGACCCTGTGGGGAGTCCAGTACTCGACCCACTCTGAGAGGTCGAACCCGGAGCCTTGAACTTCCGCTACATGCAGAGCCATTGCTCTGGAGACGGGTTCGCCCTGTCGCATTGCCTCGACATCTTCGACGGTTGTTCCCAGGATTGCTGCGACTTGGAAGTCGCTTACGAGGTTGCGGTCAGATTTGATTCGGTCGATTGTGTGGGGCTTAAGCCTGAGCTTGGTCATCTGTTCACCTCCGTTCCATTTTGTCGCGGTGTGATTACAGATTAAGTCACTTGTTCCAAGTTGTCAACACGTAATTACAATAAAGTTAGTTTTACCAGGTTGACAAAGGTTTATTGTGTTGACAAAATGGAACACATGGACTCAAAGAAATGGCTCGACAACATCATCGGAGAAGACTCCTATCGCACCGTGTGCGCCAAAATCGGAGTTTCGCCCAGCACCATTAGCCAACAGCTCAAACGAGGCTCACTCTCACCTGAGATCACTGTGCTAGTTGCACGCGCCTACGAAGTCTCCCCCGTCGATGCACTAGTGGCCATCGGTCTACTCAAGAAATCGGACCTTACTGTCATGGGGGTCGACATCGCACTGGGGCGCGCAACAAACCGACAGCTGTTGTCTGAAATTGATTCAAGAATCGACCCCGATGCCGTTCGTCTTTTCCATGGAGATGACGGAGACATCACCCCCAACTTCGAACACGTCACCAGCAATGTTCGACACCTCCCCACCCCCAATGTCCACGCCACAGACGATGATGAGATCGAAGCAGCCCTTGACGATGCCGCAAACATGCGAGGAGCAGCACAACATCGCACCGAAGAACTCACCGAACCTGAAGAACCTTAGAGGAGAAACGTTGGATCTAGATCCCCTAGCGACCGCGCTAGGGGTGCGGATCGTGGACTCTCCACGACTGCACCCTGACCTCAACGCGATCTATCTCCACCCGCGGCGAATGATCCTCATACGCCCAGGTCTCGACCCCATTACCTACCGATGCGCCCTGGCACACGAGTTAGGCCATGCTTTTTACCAAGATGAGGATCACGGCAACCCCCGTTTGGAGAAAAGGGCCGACCTATGGGCCGCTCGTCTATTAATCTCACCAGTGGACTACATGCTGGCAGAACGCCTCCATGACGGCCACATTGGAGCCATTGCACATGAGCTTGGCGTAACCCCACACCTCGCCACCACCTGGCGAAACCATCACTTGATTCTCAAGGAAGCATTATGACGTCACCCCAAAAGGAACCCAGCAAACTCGACGTAATCTGGGGCTGCAGTTCAGGCATCTTTCTAATCGTCGTTTGTTTCTTTCTACTGCGAGCTTGCATGAGCCAAGAAAAAACACCCGATACAAAACCAGTAGACAAGCAGGAAAGAGTTTTTGAAGTAGACGAAATCGAAACGAAGTTGAGCTGCGAGGAAGTCGTGAAGAACAACCTAAAGTCACCATCGACAGCCAAGTTCCCAAGCAAGCGCAATTGGAAGTTCACGCCAATAGATGGCGGCTACAAGGTCACCGCTTACGTGGACTCGCAGAATAGCTTTGGCGCTACGGTGCGCTCTGACTTTGGCTGCACCGTCACTAAGGCTGGCGAGGGCAAAGTGAACCGCAAGCTGGATTACCTGAACACGAAGCAATAAGACACGTCAAAGCCCCCACATGCGAGCCGGCAAGCAAGGCATGTGAGGGCTATCGTCCAATCCCATCAAGACAGGACACGTCTATCCTATGGCATCAATCAAAATTTACGAGTCATCTCCCAACAGATCCAACTGTTCAGCACCGTCAACAGGCTCAATGTGGGCAATCTCAAACGACCGCTTCAACTCGCTTGAAATAGCGTCAACAGACTCCTCGATTCGTAGCTGCGCTTTGAACTTCTGGCCAACCCGAAACGAAGCACCACCGTTCATCGTCAGCTGCGCGAACTCTTCATCACGCAAAGCAGCATTCACAGAACCGTATTCGGGGTGCACGATGCCCCACTTCCGCTTCAATGGCTTCAACATTGGAGGCGTCGCAATTTCAATCAGCGCCGTCTCGTACCGCGCCACCGGCGCAGCCTCTTCAAGCCGTTCAACCATTCTCTCGGCATCAGAACTTGATATAGAAACCATTCGCTCACCGGACGAATTACGAAGCTCCAGCTCATCGAGACCACGATCATCAGCCAGTGGCGACACCAACCGCGACGCGGCGTCTCTGAACTGCCGGTCCCTACGAAGCTTGTCCACATGTCCAGCGAGCAATTCATCCTGCAACTCAGAAACTAGTTCGTCTCGGCTGAATTCACGATGCTCATTCGCCTGCTGCTTCAGTATTTTGATTGCGGCGAATATGACACCCACGATTGGAGTTCCGACGGCAAGACCATTTGCAACCGCTGTCATGTGCTTGCCAGTGAACAGGGTCACGGCCTCCTCAAGAAGGGTCAGATCGATTCCCATGACGATTTCGAACGAGCCTGACTTGAATTCTTTGACCTTGACAACTGGTTGCTTCGCGTCGAAAGGATCCATCACACGATGCGCACAACGGGCCAAATCACCAAAAGCAAGCAGTGATGGTCCAAGAGCCGTCACGTCCATTTCGTGACGGGCAACTGCCTCGCCGTCGTAGTGAGCCGAAAACTCGCCGATCTTCATGAAGATCATGATATTCAACCCTCCTGAGAAAACCCCGCATTGGGAAACTAAGAATTTTTGAGAGCATTCAAATGGCATCAATCAAGAAGTACAAGACCGCGAACGGGCACGCCTGGCGCGTCCAATACACCGGTGCCGACGGTAAGCGCCGCGGCAAGCGCGGTTTCAGAACAAAAGCGGAAGCTGAAAAGTGGGCTGCCGACGTCATGGTGGAGAAAACCAACGGCACCTGGATCCCACCAGAGCTGGAAGCAACCAAGGTGCAAGAGCTGTGGCCACGGTGGATCGAGGCTAAGAAGCGCAAGGGGCTGAAGCCGTCCTCTATCCGCAAGCTGGAATCGGTGTGGGATACCCACGTCAATCCTCAATGGGGCGAAGTAGCAGTGAAGAATATCAAGCCCGCTGCAGTACAGGACTGGGTAGACAAGCTCGCAGGAACCCGCAAGGGCACCGCTGCCCGCCCAGCACACTCACTGCTAGCAAACCTGCTGAATGATGCCAAGCGCCTGGGCATGCTGCGCGATAACCCTTGCGCGTTGACTGAGTTGCCTGCCAAGCCAGCCAAGAAGATGTACGTGCTCACGCCTGAGCAGGGCAAGGCGTTTATCAAAGCGTGCGACCGGTTCAAGTCGTTGGCCGCTTTTCTGCTGTTCGTTGGGTGCCGATGGGGTGAAGCGACGGCATTGACGGTGGGTGATATCGACGTCAAGCGTGGCACAGTTCGGATCAGTAAGACGGTTCTGCGAATCAACGGTGAGGTAGTGGTGGGGCCGACGAAGAACGGTGTCACTCGTACCGCTGCTGTACCTAAGAGTGTGCTTGAACTCATGAAGCCTGACCTCAAGGACAAGCTGCCTGGCGCGTTGGTGTGGTCGAATCGTGACGGCTCCCCTGTCTCTGTCCCTACACGCCGTAGCTGGTTCCACCGCGCTCTCGACGCTTGCCAAGACGCTGACCCAACGTTCCCTGATATCACGCCTCACGATTTGCGCCATGCAGCTGTGTCGATGATGCTCTCCAACGGGGCGTCGATCGTGCAAGTGCAGAATCAGGTTGGGCACTCTTCAGCCAAGATCACACTGGATATCTACAGCCATATCTTGCCTGACGATGTGAGCGCGCTGGGTGCGCGGCTTGACTCGCTGGCGATCGATGTAGTCAAGAATGAGTCAAATAGCGCCTAAAATGTGGCTAACATGCAGGTCAGAGCCATTTCGCCAGAGTATCGAATCCTCTCGAGGGCACTTTTGACAATGAGGGTTTCAAGAAACCCTCATCGCAATTAAAACCGGCTAGATCGCCGCCAAAATTGGCGCGCATCTAGCCGGTTTTTGCTTGCGTTCGCTCTGACGTTACCCAGATATTTTCGTGCCGGTTCGGCTATTGGTGGCCTAAAACTCGTTCTTCATGAGCACCGCAGCTAGTAGGTACGCGATGATTTGTGGCCCCGGCAGTAGGATCGAAACGACGAAAAGTACCCGCAGCAAGGTGGAATCGATGTTGTAGGTTTGCCCCACTCCGCCCAGGACGCCGAGGAACATGCGGTCGGTCCGGGAACGTCGCAATGGGCGCTGCAGGTAGGTGGAATTCTGGTTCATGTTCTGATGCTCCTTCAATGGGCTAGTGCCCGTTAGTTCTGTGTGCTTACCTCTCCGATTGTTCCTGGCACCACATCATTTCACATCGGGCTTTACCCCGATCTTTACCCTGAAAACCCCCTTAGCCGCCACTCGGCGACCTCCGACCCCAATGCGGTCTACCTAGGCACAAAAAGGGGGACCTGATGGTCAGGTCCCCGGAAAAATACCCTTCGCTACTGGGTCAATCCCCCTGGCACGACACCGGATAGGCACACTCCTTCGGATTCAGCAGCCATGGCTGTAGTGAGCAGGTTTCGCAAGTAGGACTGGTCATCTTGACTCAAGCGATCAAAAACCATTCGACGCACCGATTCCACGTGCGCAGGGGCGGCGGTTTCCAAGCGACGCATACCGTCATCCATCAGCTCTACCAAGACGCCACGAGCGTCGTCCGCACACTTCTTCTTCGCCACAAGCCCACGGCGCTCCATGCGGGTGATTTGGTGCGACGCACGGGATCGGTCCCATTCGAGTTCATTGCACAGATCGCGGAGACGAACTTGGCGGCCTTCAGCTTCAGATAGCACGACGAGTACGGAAAACTCGCTGGAAGAAAGGTCAGAATCCTGCTGAAGCACGTCATCCATGCCACGCTCAAGACGTCGAATAGCGGCGAGGATAAGTCGCCAGAGTTCTTGCTCTTCGTCGTTAAGCCAGCGCGGTGCAGCCATAGGGGATCTACCTTTTTCTTCTATTGTTTTCTTGCGATTTGTTGCCGACATAGGAAGCGTCGAACCTCCAGTCAAGATCTGGCCGCATGACTGGATTGTCGTTCTTCACCAAATTAATTAACCGCAGCTGTCAAACAGCAGCATTTACTAACAAATTACTCTATGCCAATTGGCCACAAGCACCAAAACTTAAAAATTCCCAAGCACATCCAGTGGCACTTTTGCGCAAATGAGGACGGGTTGCGTTCTTTTCGCCCGGCGACCAATTGACCGCCCCTGCAGCTACCAAAATCCTCCTCCCAACTGCTTTTTGGCACCAACAAGCTGGGCAAACAAAGTTTCTTCCCCAAAGTTGTTGACACATCACCAACTTGCACTTATGGTGGATAACAGCACATCGTCGAAAGCCGAAATACCGGAGCAGACGATCTGCAATACACCTGATAAGCAACAACTCGAGGAGAGCAACATGAACGACTTCAACGGCAACTTTGTCCTGGATCCAACCCACTCCCGCATCGGCTTCTGGCTGCGCCACGCAATGGTCACCAAGGTCCGTGGCGAGTTCACCGAGTTCGAATCTGCTATTTCTTACGGTGAGACCAACTCCGCTACCGCCACCATCAAGACGGCGTCTATTAACACCAACAACGCTGACCGCGACGCACACGTTAAGGGCGAGGACTTCTTTGACGTAGAGAAGTTCCCAGAGATGACCTTCACCGCTACCGACTTCAACATCGATGGCACTGAGGGCACGGTTACCGGCGATCTGACTATCAAGGGCACCACCAAGCCAGTTACCCTCAACGTCGAGCTCACCGGCGTTGCTGTTGATCCATACGGCCAGACCCGCGTTGGCTTCGAGGCCACCACGAAGATCAACCGTAAGGACTTCGGCATCGACTTCAACGCTCCGCTGTCCACCGGTGGCGTACTGCTATCCGAGGACATCAACATCGAAATCGAAGGCTCCGCAATTCGCCAGGGTTAATCCCCCTCGCTTGTCGCAGCCACTCAAGGCCCGCTCGTAGTTAATCGACTACGTGCGGGCCAGTTTTGTTTAGGAGCCTGACTCCCCTGCTTGTTTCAACTCATCCATCGTCCACGCCACTTTGCCCGCGATCCGCTCAAAACGCTCCGGCATCGAAGTCAATACGAACACCTGGTGCCGTTTGCCAAGGTGAGACAGCACGCGGTTCATCATGATGAGTCGCTGCTTATCGGTGTTTCCCAACGTATCGTCCAGGAAAACCGGCACACCGTCTTTTTCATCAATCAGATCGGCCACCGCGCACCGCGCCAGCAACGCCAGTTGTTCCTGAGCTCCGCCGCTTAGCGCGTCCACCGCCACGGGGCGGTCGTCGATAATGCGCTGCGAGATTTGCAGCTGCTCATCCAACACGAAGTCCAGATCGGGACCGAATACACTGTGTGCCAGCGCGTTGAGCTTAGCCACGAAGGGTGCGGAATAGCGCCGGCGAGCAGCATCCAAGTGCTTGAGCAACGTTTCCTGCAGCAACTTCACTGCGTCTGCGCGACGCTGCACACCGTCGAGTCGCTGTTGCACTGCCTTGAGATGAGCCTCAGCGTTGATAAATTCTTCAGCTGCACCTTCGGCGATATCAAAACGAACTTTCCGGGCAGCCATGCGCTCTCGAGTATCAGCGACGGTTTGATGCAGGCTAGCGAGACGACTTTCCGCCCCCTCAAGCAGTTCCTTCGCTTCGTTGATATCCAAACCTGCTGTTTTGACACGCACTGCGTCCAGGTGCTCTTGGCAGCTGATTTCCTCCTTACTAAGGCTGTGCACCTCAGTTTCGAGAGCAGTCATCGATTGCTTCGATTCAGCCTGGTCAGCCGCGTTCTTTAAGTGACTCAATCGGGTTTGCGCCGATGTCACCAACGCGCCAATCTCGGCCAGTTGCATGCGGCTGCCGGTATTTTGCAGTTTCTCGAGATCCCGGCGGGCTGCCTCGGCTGCGATTCGCGCATCCTCCTCCCGTTGCGCGAGCTGCTTTTCTTCTTCCTGCAATTCATCGAGGCTTCGGCCGTCCTCGAGTTTTTCCGGCAACTCTCGCTTCGCGTCTGCCAGCTGCTGCGCGATACTACGCAGATCTTTGCTTCCGACAATCGCAGCGCGCTGGGTTTCCATCTTTTCGATGTCGGCCAGTTGCGTCGCATGGGCCGTGGCCTGCGTGTGCAGCTCGTCCAGGGTTTCTACACCACAGTTAGCCAAGAACTCCCCCAGTTTGCGCTGGAGCTCCTGGAGGTCAGAGACCAAATTGTCTTGGGATTCATCCGGCACAAAGGTGGCTGTTACGTCGCCGATCACTAAGGAGGTTTCCTCGTGCAAGAGTTCTTCACGTTGCCCCGCACCGAGCTGAACCGTGCGCCCGTTGAGGGTGATTTCGGTTGGGTGCGCCGCACTCAACCGCAGCTTTGTTGCTGTTGCCTCGAGTCGGGCCTGGGCAACAGCAATTTTGGTACTGATCGCCTCGGCTGTCTTTAAGTGCGAATCGCCCAAGAGTGGATTCGGCAAGGCTTGACGAGCCGCAGCGATGGCTTTGTCCTGGGTTTCTACCTCGTTGAGGAATTCCGCCAGCTCCTGTGCGCGAATCCGGGCGGTTTCTTGAGCAATTTCGGCTCGATTTTCCGTTGCCGCTGTGCGAGCTGCTGCATGCGCTTCTTCCGCGCTGCTCACCTGCTGGCGAGCAGCGGAAATTGCGGTTTGTTGTTCTGCAACCTCGTTAGCCAACTCATCTTTTCTGGCTGTAAGCTTTTCCAGCTCGTCGGTAGCATCGGCAATTTCAGTGAGCTGAGTTTTGCGGGCAGCGAGCTCTTTTGCCCCAGCGGCAGCCCGAACTTGAGCGTGTTCCAATGCCGCCAGAGCCACATTCACCGCCTGCTCCGCTTGTTCGGCCTGCGCAAAAGTTTCCTTACGTTCGGCTACTTCGCTACTAGCCTCAGGAATTTTCTGCGTCGCATCGCGCAGCGCGTCTTCATCCCGCAAGTAGGCAGCAACATCAGCCTCCAGGGATTTCTTGGTCTCGGCAGCTGCGCTTAGGCGCGCCGTAGCGTGGTCTACGTCGGCAAGCGCGGCCTTGAGTTCTTCTCGGGGCTGACCTTTGGCAGTAAAGTACCTCGCGTATTCTTGGGCGACCGCAGCAAGAAGGCCGGAATCTTCCTCGATTTTCCCGTCGGTGGGGTTGTCGCTGTTTTCAAGCGCCTGGGTCAACGCGGGGATGCCGGCGGCAGCGAATGCTGCTGTTGCTTTACCTTGGCGCACGAATAGGGTTTCCAAAAGTGAGCGGTCCACGTGCTCATCGATGATGCGCTCCAGCTGAATATCAGCCTCACCCGCGGTGTAGGTTTTGCGCGACGGCGAAAGAATCTTGAGCTCCGACTTTGTTTTGCGCACAAACTGCTTAAAAATGCGGAAGCGAATGGGGCCCACCGTCGCCTCCAAGGTGATGGAAATTGGCACGTCCTCGCCAACAGGCTGTTTTGCCTTGAACTTCTTACCACCGGCACTGTGCTTTTCGAAGAGCACCGTCCAGATGGCTTCGGTGACAGTCGTCTTACCTGCCTCGTTTTCGCCACTGATGACAACGACGCCGGTGTCGGGAATCTCGCGCATCGCGAAATTGCGTACTCCGCGAAGGTTGCTAAAAGTCAATTCGTGAATACGCATTATTTTGTCTCCCCGGACAGTCGGAATAACAGCCTCAGCGCATCGCGGGCGGTTTCTTGCTCAGCTCCGTCGCTTTTCGTGGCATGGATAAGTTCTTGCAATGCCTCGTTCTGGTAGCCGGAGAGGTTCATTTCGGCGAGGTCTGATTCTTCGGGGTCTAACTGTAAATCCATCGTCCGTTCACGCGGATACAACGCCGCAAAAATCTCTTTCAGCCGGTCCAGTTCTCGCTCGAGGTAACGCATGGTGCCAAGGTCAACGCTGCCCTCTAGGGCATATTTCACCGCAACCCGGTCCTTGTTCGGATATGCCTCAAGTTCAGCAATGAATGCTTCAGCCTCCGCTCGGGAATTGATCGCTCGCTTGAAGGTCTCGAATTTCCACGTGCCTACCGGTATTTCTTCCACCACTAGTGGTTCTGAATCGGACACCGTCACCACGAGAACGTTGCCGGAATTCGCCTCCCCACCCGCAGTATCCAGGTCGTGATAGGCGGTCACCTCCGGAGCACCGGAAAACCACACCGCGCCCGAGGTTCCGATCGGCTGCGCAGAGTGAGTATCTCCCAGCGCAAGGTAATTGATTACCCCGTTTTCCAGGCACTCCTCCACGAAGTCGAGGTCGATGGTGTCGGGGGCCGGTTCGGAAGTGCGGGCCAAGGCCTGTCCATGTCCAACGGCGATACGCACCGTTGCTGGTGCACAAGGCGAAAGGGGTTCGAGTGCGAGTCGGACTAAGTCCTCGTAGGCACGCTTCGCTTTGAGCGGGGCCCCAACTAGTTCCACGCCGGGCGCCACCTCAATAGGCTCTGAGGACGCGATAACGTGGACGTTATCTGCATCAGCAGCTGAGCTATAAAAAATGCTGTCTGGCGTCAGCGGGTCGTGATTGCCCGGCAAGAGATACACTGGCAGCCCCAAATCTTTCAGGGCTTCCCGGGTACGCCCAGTGGTTTGGCTGCTAAGAGAGTTCGATTCAAAAACGTCGCCGGCTACCAGGATAAAGTCGCAATTTTTGCTGCGTGCGACCTCACCGAGCCTTGTAATAGCGGCCTTGCGTGCGTCGTCGAAACGCGCTTGGGCTTCTCCGGAAAGGAACCATCGGGTGATCCCGATTTGCCAGTCTGAGGTGTGCAGGAAGGTTACTTTTGTCATGTCTCAAGTCCTAGCAGTTGGGGCGGACACCACATCCGCAACTTAGAACACACTAGCGATCTACCAGGTGATCATACAGCTCTTCGATATCAGATACGGCCCTTAGTTCGTCAATGGATGAATAGGTTACGGTACGCATCGCTTTGTGCAAGGCGTCCAAATCTGAGTCATCGATAGCCGGGGCGGCTTTAGGGGTAGGCAAAGCGGGCAGCTCACCGCCCTCCCAAAACTGCTGCGCTGCCACCTCGGTATCCGGTTCGGCCGCCTGGCGCTTTGCTTCCGCCTGCATGGACTCTTCCAGCTGGTCATAACGCAGATTGCGCAAAGAAAACAGCAGCTGGGGGTCGCCTTCGATGCGCTCGGCGAAAGTTTCCAGCACCGCGACACCGTGCTTGCAGCACAGCGTGTTATCTGGACAGTCGCAGGAAATCCGCACGTCAGCGGGAGAATCCGCAAAGAGTACCTCGATTGTTTTAGGCGTGAGGATTCCCATCCGGGCGTCGGCAAGCGCTCCCGGCTTGCTCAACAGTTCCGCAGTAATTTCTTCGAGGTCCGCCGCGCTACGCTTGGGGAAAATCACCGCTACCGTGAATGGCTCGTTTTGCGAACCAGCGACCTCGCCCACCAGCCGGTCCCGTTGGACGGAAAAGGACACTACGTTGCCGTTGCGAGCATAATCCCTGCCTCGAGCAATTCGCCCTGGGTCTGTTGCTTCATGGAAAATGCTTCGCAAGAACTCCTGCGCGCGGCTTTCCCCACGCACTTGCCGCACTTCAGCGATCCCGGAAGGCGGGGTATCCACCCTAGTTTTGGCCCCAAAGTTGGCAAAGATAACGTTGCCCAACCGGGGGCGCTGCGCCCCGGACGCAGCCCGAGCCCCATCAACCCCGTCATTCGTGGTAGACACCGCTATTCCTCCCTACTCCGATAGCTCACCAACAGCTGCAGGTCCGCTGCGGAAAGCTCGGTAATCCAGCCTTCTCCCTCGCCCACCATGCTGGAGGCGAGCTTCATTTTTCCATCGATGATGAGCTGGACTTTCTCCTCCATCGTGCCTTGGGTGATCATCTTGTACACCCGCACGTTTTTGTCTTGGCCAATGCGAAACGCCCGGTCGGTGGCCTGATTTTCCACGGCCGGATTCCACCAGCGATCCATGTGGATCACCACATTCGCAGCAGTTAAGTTTAGGCCGGTGCCGCCCGCTTTGAGCGACAACAGCATAGCTGGCGGACCGTCGGCAGTCTGAAACTCTGCCACCATCCGGTCACGACCTATCTTCGACACCCCACCATGCAGGAAGGGGATGTCGCGCCCCAAGTGCTCGCTGAGGAAAGGAACCAGCATGTCTCCGAAAGCGCGGTACTGGGTAAAGATCAGCACTTTTTCCCCGTTGTTGGTTGCTTCATCCAGCAAATCCATCAGCAACTCCACCTTGCCGGAGCGATGGCGGCCTCGCACCGTGAGCGGTGAACCGTCGTTCAGGAAATGCGCTGGGTGATTGCAAATCTGTTTAATCCGGGTGATCATCGCCAACACGAGGCCCTTTTTAGCGATCCCCTCCGTTTGCGCCAATCGTTCCTGGATGTCTTCCGTGTACGCCTTATACAGCGCGGCCTGCTCGGTTTTCATTTGCACCGTCAAGATGGTTTCCCGTTTGTCGGGGAGGTCATCAATGATCGCGGGGTCTGTCTTGAGACGCCGCAAAATAAACGGCGCTGTCAGCTCCCGGAGGCGCTGCCGCATCGCCTCATCGTTTTCTCGCTCGATCGCCTTGGCAAAGTGGTTGCGGAAAAAGCTCGCCGAGCCCAGCACCCCAGGGTTGCAGAAGTCCAAAATAGAGCGCATTTCCGAGAGTCGATTCTCTACCGGGGTACCCGTCAGTGCCAACCGGTGCCGCGACGGCAGCGAGCGCACGCTTCTCGACGCCCGCGTGGTGGAATTCTTAATCGCTTGGGCTTCATCCAGCACCACGCGCTCCCATTCCACGGAGCCCAACAGTTTGAAGTCGCGAGTCACCACGCCATAGGACGTAATCACAAGGTCAGCAGCCTGGGCCGCGCCCTGAAATTCCTCCCCAGCGAGCCGGCCGGTGCCGTGATGCGAGACCAATTTCAGGCTTGGCACGAATTTCTTGGCCTCAGCAACCCAATTGCCCACCACTGAGGTTGGGCACACTACCAAGGTCGGGCCGACGTTGTCTTTGTGTGCTCGTTCTACTGCAAGCAACGTGAGTAATTGAAGTGTTTTGCCCAGCCCCATGTCGTCTGCCAAGATGGCGCCCAAGTTGTTTTCGCTCATCCACCACAGCCAGTCCACGCCGCGTCGCTGATATTCACGCAGCTCCGCGTGCACCGTGGCAGGAATATCCATCCGCTTAGGCGCAGGAAGCATGCCGCCGCCTAACAAAGCGGTATGCCATTGCGAGCCGGCAAATTCCACCGGCGTTTCCTCTGCCATCCGGATCGCGATCTGGCGCAGATCTGCGAGGGAAACTTTTCCGTGGTCCTCACTAAGCCGATTGAATTCTTCGCGCAGCTCCTCCACCCGACGTTCTAATTCGGCAAGGTTTGGATCGCCATTGATCTTGGCGAGCTCAGCTTCCATCGCGGCGGTTTCCATCCGCGCTTTCAGCTTCTTCGAATTGGTTTTTGCCAATTCAGTGACATAGTGCGAAATCTTGCGCAAGGCGGTGGTATCCGCCATCACCCACTGCCCGCGCAACTTCACCAGTCCGGCTTTGTTGCGGACTAGTTCTTCCATCTCCTTTTCACTGAGCTCCACATCCCCCAGGCTCATGCGCCAGTTGTAGTCCACCAGCTGCTCAAGTCCGATGATCGACTGGGTAGCAGCTACGGCAGGGTCGGTGTCTTGCCGTGTCTCCAGTGTTATCTTCGGGGCTAATGCGCTCCACGCCTTCGGCAGCATGACTACAAAGCCTGCTTTGCGCAGAGTTGCCACGTGGCGGGTGATGAATTCCACCATTTGGTCCATCGTCAGGGCAACGTCAAAGTCGCCGGAAACGCGATCGTCGTTAAAGCGGGCTTGCGCTTCGGCCGCAAGCCGAGCTTGCCGCAGCGCCGACTCATCCCCCAGCAACACGCACGTGTGCACAAGTCGGTCCCGCAAGACTTCCACCTGGGCGCGCGTAACCCGATCCAAGTCCGCTAGGCGCGCAGGTTGCGGTGACTCCACCCCGATCCGTACGTGGACTCGTACGAGCCACGGCTGGTCCGCTGTATCGTCCTCGGCTGGCTCCTCCACGATCACTACCAGAGAGACCTCGGACTTAGTGATCGTTTCTTTCCACGCATTCAGCTTGGACACCAGGTTGGGCCCACCGCGACGCAACGGCGTCGAATGCACCAACGCTTCTACAAAGTCACTCCAAGGCGCTGCCCGAGGCTTATCGACGTACCTGCGCAGGACCTCATTCGCAATCCAATGTGGCAACTCATCGGCGATACTCTCTGCCACCCCTGCCCCACCATTAGCGGTGATAAACCGTGGCGCAGCGGCTGTCATTTCCGCCAACCAGCCCCGCTCTCCGTAGCCGGAGGCCAATTGCCACTGCGGCCACCACTTCGAGTCCTCCCAGCGGGTGCGCAGCACGAGACGTCCCGCCATCACGAAGGCCCGCAGCCCGGCCTCCATATGGATCAACCAGCGCAAATCCGGGGCAATCTCATCCGTTGTCACTTGCTGCAAATTCTGTAGGATCTGCACCGCTTGCTCGGGGGTGCAAGCCGCCGTTGGAATATCCAGCTGCACCTGGCGGCCCTTAGGCGTCTGCAACACGGTCTTGTGCAGGCGAGTGAATCTTCTCCCCTGGATCACCGCCTGCGTCACGGGCGAAAACACTTGTGCGGGTACATTTTCCGGCAAGACGATCCGGTGACCTTCCACTTGTTCGATCCACAGGTGGAGTCCAGACTCTTTCGTCCAAAATCCGTGGAGCAAGTGAGAAGTCATGAATTCATTCTTACCAGCTCGTTGACTATTACTCGCGGTCACAGGGGTGTGGGGTACCTACCTCGGCGGGAGGAAAACGGACTCCAAACCGTTAAACAAATGCGTCCGACCTACGGCCGCAAAGCACTTTCGGCAACGAACACAACACAATCATGTAACCAAACGGTAACGAACAGGTCGCTCAGTGTTGAGAAACGCCATCAATCCCCTACCGTTTTAATCTGAGCTTGATGAATTCTTCACAGGAGAACTTCAATTCGGGCTAGTCGCTACACGCTGGCGGCTAGGTTGTTGGCAACGCACTGTGCAAAGACTTAATCGGCCGTCACTGGCTGAACCACACATGCTTAACAGCGCCCGGCCGAGAGCCCGTCAAGCCGTAGCTGCGCATGGAAATTCCTGCGCTGATACTTATTACCCCAGAAAGGCGCAATGAGCGAGCACACTTGGTTTCTCATAGCCATTGTGATTTACATGTCCGCGATGGTCGGCATCGGTTTGTGGAGCTATCGGCAAACCAGCAAGTATGACGAGTACATGTTGGGAGGTCGTGGCTTAGGGCCCGCGGTGGCAGCACTATCGGCGGGCGCGTCGGATATGTCTGGTTGGCTGCTCATGGGCTTGCCTGGCGCGTTGTATCTGACCGGATTTTCCGAGATTTGGATTGCAATCGGCTTGGTTGTCGGCTGCTGGGTGAACTGGAAGATTGTTGCCCCGCGTCTGCGCGCGTACACCGAGGTGGCGCACAATTCGATTACGGTACCAAGTTTCTTTGAAAATCGAGTTCACGATAAGTCTCGCATGCTGCGCATCGTGTCCGCACTGGTCATTTTGGTGTTCTTTACCTTTTATGTTTCTTCGGGCATCGTCTCCGGTGGCCGTTACTTCGAGTCGACTTTCGGCGGTGATTACCTCACCGGCATGCTTATCGTCGCGGTAATTACAGTGGGCTACACGTTCGTCGGTGGCTTTTTGGCAGTGTCCTACACCGACGCGGTTCAGGGCTTGATCATGTTCGCTTCGCTCATCGCCGTTCCAGTAATGGCGCTGGTAGCGCTGGATAACCCTAGTGACATCTTCTCTTGGGCTTCGAGCCACAGCTACGGACCTTATGAGAATGGCAATCCGAACTACTTCAACATGATCTCGGGCGTAAGCCTTGCGGCGATTATCGGCAACCTAGCGTGGGGGTTGGGCTACTTCGGCCAGCCGCACATCGTGGTGCGATTCATGGCGATGCGCAAGCCTTCGGACGCAGTGTCTGGCCGCCGCATCGGCGTGCTGTGGATGCTGCTGTGCGTGATTGGCGCGGTATTCACTGCGATGATCGGCACGGCGTTCTTCTCCCAAAATCCGCACATTAACGTAACGGACCAGAAGAACTTTGAGACCGTCTTCCTGGACATGGGCCGAATCCTGTTCCACCCACTGATCGCAGGCCTGGTTTTGACGGCAGTGCTGGCCGCCATCATGTCCACCATTTCTTCCCAGCTTTTGGTTACCTCGTCCGCGCTGATTGAGGACCTCTACATGATCGTCGTAAAGCGTCAGCCTCGGCAGAAGCACCTGATCTGGTTGTCTCGCGCGGCTGTGCTCGCGATTGCGCTGATCGGTGTGCTACTGGCGATCAACCCTTCGGATTCCATCCTCGGCTTGGTCGGCTTCGCGTGGGCTGGCTTCGGTTCGGCATTCGGCCCGATCATGCTGGCCTCGCTGTACTGGAAGCGACTGAACGCGCCTGGTGCTATCGCCGGCATGGTCACGGGCGCTGTGGTGTCCTTCGCATGGGGCATGAGCCCGCTGTCCGACGTCATTTACGAAATGGTCCCAGGATTCACCCTGGCCGCCTTCGCAATGGTGGTGGTGTCCCTGATGACCAAGGCGCCGGACCCGCACACTGCGGAACTCTTTGACCAGTCCGTGAAGCTCTCGAAGGTAAAGGGCGACCTCACCGACGAGATGCTTGACCACGACCACACTTCCGTGGGAGAAGCAGCGCGTTCATAAACTTTCCCTAATATGGGAACGATTCAGGCGAGTGGATCAGTCTAATAAGGTATGGACTCCACTCGCCTTTTTACTGCCATCCTCACGCTCATCACCGCAACTTACTTCACGTTCACCCTGGTAACAGGCTTGCCGCGAACCCCAGCAGGTCTGACCGAACCGCCGCCCCTGTCCAGCACGCTCCCCTACATTTCAGGGGTATCCGCCCGCCCGGACGTGCCCGGCTACTCCCGCGAGCGCTTCGGCGACGGCTGGGCACAATCCGGCACCTGCACCGTCCGGCACGACGTCATGCGCGCCCAACTCAGCGCCCAGCTTAGCGACGACTGCCGTCACTCATCCGGCTCCGCAGAAGATCCCTACCGATCCGCCCTCTTGTCCCCTGATACCCCAATCGAGATTGACCACGTCATCCCACTTTCCGCGGCCTGGGACCTGGGCGCACATGCGTGGACAGACTCGGATCGGGCGCGCTTTGCCAACGATCCGCTGAATCTCATCGCTACCTCTCGCGAACTCAACCAGGAAAAATCCGACCAGCTGCCCTCCCAATGGATGCCGCCGCGTAAGTCGGCCCGGTGTTTTTATGCCCGCCGGGTTGCACACGTAGCTGCAACCTATTCCCTTCCGTTGCCACAAGCCGATCGATTGCGCATGAGACAGGCATGTTTGGTTCGCGAATTGGTGCCGATGGCGATAGGGTGACATGTTGACTCATCCTCATACATTTTTTGAAAGGCGATGCACCGTGTCGACTATCCTCGTAGCACTTCACATCCTCACCGCAGTCCTTTTCCTCGGCCCAGTGACCGTCGCTGTATCGACCTTCCAGGTCAAGGCACTCACGGCCAGCAACGGTGACGCTGCCGCCCTCGGCGCAGCCAAGAACCTGCACGCCATTACTCGGTCCTACGGGACGCTGTCCTTGCTCGTGCCACTGCTCGGCATCGCGTTGTTCATCTCCGATTCTGCATATCTGAAGCAGGGCCAGTTCCACGCCTCCATCGCAATCGCCGTTATTGCGTGGGCGCTGCTGTTCTTCCTCATCTTGCCGCGCCAAAAGGCCATGCTGGCTGCCGTAGGTGGCCTTGATGCGGACGAGACCGGCTCAGTCACCGCTGCCCCTGATCTGAAGAAGGCCAAAGGCCAGCTTTCCATGTTCGGTGGCATTTTCTCCGCGCTGTGGCTAATCATCGCCGTACTGATGTTCCTGTAGGTCTTAAGGATCTGCCTGCCCGTCTTGCTTCCTTACAACACCACGAGGTTGAAGCAAAGGCGGGCTTTGTGCTGCGCACCACTGGTGCCAGTGAAGCGCCAGTGATTATGGGACAACAAAACACCCTTCCGTAGTGCCACGCAACGCGTGAAATCGGCACTAGGAAGGGGTGTTTTTCTCTTAGACTCGCACAAGCAAAACCCCGCTTTTGCGTTCCTTCCAGAACGAAAAAGCGGGGTGTGAGCTGTTTTAGGCTAACTGCGTCCGCGGAAGCCGCCCTCGCGGCCGCCTCGGCCGCCGAAGCCACCGTCGCGGTCACCACGGCCACGTCCACGGCCGCCGAAGCCACCGTCGCGATCGCCACGGCCATAGCCTCGGCGGTCATCGCGATCGCGGCGACCGAAGTCATCGCGCTTGCGGAACCCGCCGCGTGGGCCCATATCCGCGCCAGGGGCTGGCTCAATGTGAATGAGCTGGCCGGAAATACGGGTATCAGCGAGCTTGTCTAGGACATCGCGCCCCAAGCCCTTGGGCAGCTCTACCAGCGTGTGATCGGCTGCAATGGTGATGCGCCCGAAGTCCTTGGAAGACAGGCCACCTTCGTTAGCGAGCGCACCGACGATGGCGCCTGGGCGCACGTGCTGGCGCTTGCCGACGGCAAGGCGGTAGATATCCATGTTTTCGTTGCGCTCGAACCGGTCGCCACCGCGTGGTCCGCGATCGTCACGGTCGAAGCGGTCACGGCCACGTCGATCATCGCGGTCGAAGCGATCGCGGCCACGGTCGTCGCGACGCCGCTCTGGTGGCAGCTCCTTGAGCAGGAATTCGGAACCGGCTTGCGCCTGGGTTGCGAGTGCCGCAGCGATGTCCTCAAGTGGAACATCGTGTTCTTCGGAGTATGCCTTGACCAGGGAGCGGAAGACATTGATCTGCGAATCCTCGAGAGATTCGGTGATGGAGTCCGCGAACTTTGCTTTGCGGGATTCGTTGACTTCGTCGACCGTTGGCAGGTCCATTTCCTCGAGTGTCGCGTTCGTGGCGCGCTCGATGGAACGCAACATACGACGCTCGCGAGGAGTGACAAAGAGGATGGCTTCGCCGGAACGACCCGCACGGCCAGTACGGCCAATTCGGTGCACGTAGGACTCGGTGTCGTGCGGAATGTCGTAGTTGAACACGTGCGTGATGCGGTCTACGTCGAGGCCACGGGCAGCAACGTCGGTCGCCACCAGGATGTCCAACCGGCCGTCCTTGAGCTGGTCCACGGTGCGTTCACGCTGGGCCTGCGCGATGTCGCCGTTGATGGCGGCGGCAGAGAAACCACGGGCACGCAGCTTTTCAGCGAGTTCTTCAGTTTCGTGCTTGGTGCGCACGAACATGATCATGGCTTCAAACTCGGTGACCTCGAGGATACGGGTCAAAGCATCGAGCTTGTTGCGGTGCGAAACGTTAAGGAATCGCTGGGTGATGTTGGTGTTCGTGCGGGTTTCAGACTTAACCGTAATTTCGGCTGGGTCATTGAGGTACTGCTTGGACAGGCGACGAATACCGTTTGGCATCGTGGCGGAGAACAGCGCAACTTGCTTGTCGTCCGGAGTGTCGGCGAGGATACGCTCGACATCCTCTTGGAAGCCCATGTTGAGCATCTCGTCTGCTTCGTCAAGGACGAGGTAGCGCAGGCCGGAGATATCCAGGGAGCCCTTAGTCAGGTGGTCAATGACACGACCTGGGGTACCCACGATAATCTGGGCGCCTCGGCGCAGACCAGACAGCTGAATGCCGTAAGCCTGGCCACCGTAAATTGGCAGCACGGAAATGCCACCGAGGTGATCTGCAAACTCCTGGAACGCGTCTGCGACCTGGAGTGCGAGTTCACGAGTTGGGGCCAGCACGAGGGCCTGTGGCGCGCGGACAGACTTATCGATGCGGGAAAGCACGGGCAGCGCGAACGCTGCGGTCTTACCGGTACCGGTCTGTGCGAGGCCGACTACGTCGCGGCCTTCCATCAACAGTGGAATCGTTTGTGACTGAATTGGGGACGGGGTCTCGTATCCAACCTTGGCGATAGCCTTCAGCACTTCTGCAGGCAGTCCGAGGTTACTAAAACCTTGCGTGGAGTCGTCCTCAGAAGTGTCCGCATCCCTGATGTCTTGTGTAGCCTGATCGGCTACGACATCCTGCGAATTATCCTGAGTTTCCGACGTTGTGACATTTTCCAGCTCTTCTACGCCGCTGGCAACGTTATCGGTATTGCTCATTGTGCTTCCACGCTACGCCATTTTCCTCAATATTGCGAAGTGAATCTTTTATGGATTACGCCCCAGCAGCGTTCGCACTGCACTTGACCAGTGTTTTGTGGTAATTCTGAGTAAACATATTTCGGCCAATTTATTACTAGAGGACTGACTTTTGGGCTCCTTTCGACGTTCCCTCACCACCCCAATTGCGGCAATTCTTTTCACTTCTTCGGCACTAAGTGGTTGCAGTCTGTTCGGCGATTCCGAAACCTCGTCAGTACAAGGGCAACAGGACAGCGGTTCGGAACAGGAAAAGCAGCCTACAAAGAATTACGCTTCAGCTGAGGAGCTTGAGAAAATTAAGGGTGAGCTGGAAGCCGAACTTCGGCAGAAGTTCCCTCAAGCAACGAAAATCCAGCTCACCCCGCGTGTTGCGGAGCACATTTCCCTGTTAACAGTCAGGGTCGAAAGTGAAGAAAAGCTCACGAGGGAACAGTACCGAGATAAGCTCGCGCTCTTCACCCAGGCTTATGAAGCCAAGGTAGGCGATAAGGCAAAGGTGCTGCCGACCTTCAAAGCGAACGTCGGCAAGATTTCAGTTTGGACCGAGGGAGTTTCGGTAGATGAGTTTTATGCCAAGTCCAAGGGGCTCGAGCTAACCGAGGACACGATCACTAAGGCCGCTTACACCCATAGTCCTTCAGATGAAAAGCCAACGGCTCGTTACCACCTGAAGTACCCGCGTAAGCCTGGCGTTTCCATCCGCGAAGCCCTGCAGTGCGAACAGGAAACCAAAGCAGTTGTCCAGCGCTTTGACCAGCACTTGAAGGGGCTAGACAACTCGGGCGATTGGCTCTACGAAGCTACGCCATACAAATGTCCACAGGCCAAAGGCATATTTGATGCCACTACCTCGAACAAGGACAAGCTCCCTGAGTTGCTTGTCCAACTCCTCGAGCTGACTAGCCGCACGAGCAAACTCTCCGAAAGCTTCGTTTACACCATTAAGGACGACGTCCTCGAGGTCCGCGAACTAAATGGCAAGAAGCCAACGCAGGAGGAGATTGCAACGGTCTGGCCTGGCAAGATCCACATCATCGAAACGCCACATAAACCTTAGCTTTTCGACGCCCACGGGGTTAGCCCCCACCAGGTGGGCGTCGAGAAGCGATCAGCCTTACCCCCATCCGCAACCCGTGATTTTAGTCACGGTATTTTTTCGTGGTTGCAGTCACAATTCTGGAATGCCAGACAATCAAAATTGACTTTGCAGCGTAGATCACAATAGCTTGTGTCTCAGGACACAAAAGGGAGTTGGGGGGCGCCTGTTACCTCTGGGCACCCACAAAACTCACTTGTAAGCTGCCTAACTACCAAAACTGACCGATTAGTGAGGGCCTATCATGACGACAACAACTGCTGCCACGCCCGTGAAGACGGGATTCGGGTTGAAGGCTCGACACATTCACTTCATTGCGCTGGGTTCTGCGATCGGAACTGGCCTGTTCTACGGTTCCGCAGGCGCAATCCAAGCAGCAGGACCGTCGGTCCTGCTGGTGTACTTGCTGGGCGGCGCAGTGGTGTACTTCCTCCTGCGCGCGCTCGGTGAAATGTCCGTTCACTCCCCTGTCACCGGTTCTTTTGCAGAGTACGCACGGCGCTACCTGGGCAACTGGACCGGCTATATCACCGGGTGGATGTACGCATTCGAGATGATGATCGTCTGCCTTGCAGACTTGACCGCCATTGGCATTTACATGAAGCTATGGTTCCCGACGACACCTCAGTGGGTGTGGGTAGCCGTCACGCTGCTCATCGTAGGTGCAGCCAACCTGGCTAGCGCTCGATGGTTCGGCGAGCTCGAGTTTGGCATGACGGTGATCAAGGTCGCAGCGGTGGTCGCCATGATTATTGGCGGCGCGCTCATCCTGATCTTCAACCTGGGTTCCTCCCCAGAGCACATTGGTGTTGACAACTTGTGGAATGACGGCGGCTTTATGCCTAACGGCATCGGTGGCATGGTGTCTGCATTCATCCTGGTGCTTTTCGCATTCGGTGGCACCGAGATCATCGGCGTGACTGCCTCTGAGGCGGAGTCCCCCGAAAAATCCATCCCGAAGGCCGTCAACACCGTTCCGGTCCGCATCCTGGTCTTCTACGTCCTGGCCATCTTCGTGATCGTCGCCATCAATCCTTGGCGCTCGATCACCGGCGACGAATCCCCCTTCGTTCAAATCTTTTCCACCCTGGGCGTGAACTGGGCCGCTGGCCTGCTAAACGTAGTCGTGATTTCCGCAGCACTTTCCGCCATCAACTCGGATCTCTTCGGTGCCGGACGAGTTATCACCGGCATGGCTAAACAAAACCACGCCCCTGCCTTCATGGCGAAGATGTCTCGTGGCGTCCCCGTCATGACCGTGGTGACGCTCCTCCTCGTCATGGTGGTGGGCGTTGTGCTGAACTACTTCATCCCAGAATCCATCTTCGAATCAATCGCCGCACTTGCCACCTTTGCCACCATTTTCGTGTGGCTGATGATCCTGCTCGCACACGTCGCTTTCCGACGCTCCATCGGCTCGGAAGCATCCACCTTGAAGTTCCCAGTACCTCTGTGGCCACTCGGACAATACTTCGCGATCGCCTTCATCCTATTCACCTTCGGCATCATGGTCTGGCAGCCAGACTTCCACATGGCACTCTGGGCCGGCCTTGCGTTCACCGTGCTCATGACGGTGATCTTCTACCTCTCCGGCACGCACAAGAAGAACTACGAACAGGTCTAGAGGTTGGGCCCGGTGTTGGGGCCTGGCCCAACCCAAGCTCCCGTGGAATTTGCTGCAACTTCTGCAAGAAACCACGCACCGAATCTTGCAAAACCCATAGCAAATTCCCCCACTCAAGTTGGCTAATGCCCTTTCCCCAGCTAGCGTTTAACCTACGATGGCATCAATAAATCGGAATCACGTTAATCGCATCCTGCTATTGTCTGCGTCGATACTTACTTTCGTGGCGCCGATAGCTTTCGCTCTCACGGTCAGCCCGCCGGGGAATATTGCCTCGGTTAACAACAAACAGCCTGCTCAGATCGTGGAAAACTCGCTGGCGGAGGGGTTGCCGCCAGGAATGTACGCAGAGGTTGAGACTCGGCCCGATGGCCGGCTCAGCGTCAACATCCAGGATGCAAGCAGGAATCATTCTGGAGCAGATTTTGCCCGGATGGTGAAACAGGTGCAGATCGCGCAGGATCGGATTCCACGGGAGAGTCGGTCCAAGTTCGTGTCGTCGATAGTTTTGGGGCAGGTGACGGTAACTGCGGAGCACCTCCCGGACCGCCCAATTGTTGGGGTTGATGACATCGCGCGGAAGATCGAGCGCGTCCCCGGATTGCGTGGTGCACACGTGACTGCGACTGTAACGGAGTTTGAGATGGCTGGGGCGAGCTCGGGTATCGACGATTGCCTCGCCGCCCTCAATACCGCCGCCCAAGCCCTTGACCAGGACAAAGACGACCATTTATGGACGTTGCGGACGCAGGATTGCGGCGACATCGCAACCGTTCAGGTGACGCAGCGGCGCGGCGAGATGCGCGGGAAGATCGCGAAGTTGACACTAATCTTGAAAGATCCAGCGCACGCGGAAGGCTTGCGTTCGGTGGGTGTCACTAAGGACGGCGTATTGCAGGTGCTCACTGATGACATCTCGAACAGCCCGCTGCGCCAGCGCGTACTCGATGCCTGGGTGACAGGCTAACGCTTATCGACGCCCACGCCCTCGGCGATTAGCGTGAGGTGGTTACCCATCTTGTCAGCAAAAATAAATCCATCACTAACGGCGCGTATTGATAGGTCTGGATCGGCTGCCGCTACTCGCTGCAAGAATTCGGCAATACTGGATATGCAGTGGCCCTGCCCGATCATTAATTGCGCAAATGTGGCCGCCTCGTACATATTCAAGTGCGCAGCCAGGTCTAGAAGCAAGTCCCCGTTTAACAGGCTTTCCAGCTGAGGAACGTCGAAATTTGTGCTTATCCGCACTCGCGATTCCCGATCGAAAATCATATTAAGGACCATAGCCGGCGTGGTTTTCTAGATTTGAGTACGCTTGCAACTAGTCCTAAATCGCCAATTAACGAGGGGTTTCGCAGTGAAAAAGCGCATTGAAGTAACCGGCGCTGTTATTGTTCAAGACAATAAGATTTTGGCAGCGAAAAGAGGCCCCGGTAAGAATCTGTCTGGCTACTGGGAATTCCCTGGTGGCAAAATTGAAGTGGGTGAAACGCCACAAGAATCATTGGCTCGAGAGTTACGAGAAGAACTCGAGTGTGAGGCAATCGTAGGTAACCATGTAACAACTACGGAGCACGAATATGATTTTGCAATCATCGTTCTTTCTACGTACTACTGCACATTGGTAGCTGGCGAGCCAAAGCTCACCGAACATGAAGAAATCCGGTGGTTGTCGGGCACGGAAATGCACGAGCTCAATTGGGCTCCAGCTGATATCCCTGCTGTAGAAATCATTGCCAACGAGTACTCAAAATGACAGATCAAATCGTTGATCTAAAGCGAGATTTAACTTTTGGGTTTATCGATAATTCGATCGAAGCCAAACAGATTTATGATCCGCGGCTGATTGCCAATTCCGACGATCAGTCGATGATTTCCGCGATCCGGGAAGAACTAAGATCCTGTAATTCTTTTCGTTTTTCTATAGCTTTTATATCGTCCAGTGGCCTAGCCATGCTCAAACAGGACCTGCTCAATTTCAAAGGCACAGGCACGATAATCACGTCCCGCTATTTGGATTTCAATGAGCCCAGTGTCTTTCGCGAATTATTGAATATGAAAAATATCGACATCCGGATCTACCAACATCCAGACGTGGGGTTCCATGCAAAAGGCTATCTCTTTGAACAGTCTCCGATTCTCACTGCGATTATCGGCAGTTCTAATTTGACGGAAACTGCACTAGTTACAAACCAAGAATGGAACCTTCGCTTTTCTACCCAAACATCAGGCGATATTTCTTACCAAATTGATGCTGCGATTAAAAAGCAGCTAGCGTCTTCTATCCCCCTCACTGAGGAATGGATCGTGGACTATGAACGCTCGCGGCAGCCACGAATTCCAATGGCTGCGGTTTCTTTCGCCGGGGAGGTTCTTCCTTCGGACTCAGTCATCACACCGAACGCAATGCAGCGGGAGGCCCTCGCAGCTCTCGCTGAAATGCGAGAACTAGGTGAAAAACGCGCAATTATTATTTCGGCTACAGGTACTGGAAAAACGATCTTAGCAGCGCTCGCGGCCAAGGAAGCCGATCCATCTCGAGTTCTCTTCGTTGTGCATCGGGAACAAATCGCGGCGAAGGCGTTAACTGAATTCCAACGAGTATTCGGTCTTCCCGCTGAAGATTTTGGCCGATTCACCGCAGGCGTGCGTGAGATTGACAAGAAGTTCGTCTTTGCTACCGCACAGACTTTGTCCAAATCCGAGACACTAGCGACCATTCCTAAAAATCATTTCGATTTCATTATTATTGACGAGTCGCACCACTCTGCGGCCAAAACTTTTCGCAATATTATCGACCATTTTGAACCGGCTTTCTTACTCGGGCTAACTGCTACGCCTGAACGGACTGACACTTTTAATATTTTTGAGCTGTTCGATTTCAATGTCGCATACGAAATCAGGTTACAGCGAGCATTGGAAGAAAAAATGCTCGTACCGTTCCACTATTTTGGCGTGGCAGATTACACAGATGCCCATGGAAATTCGATTACAGAAACCTCGAACCTCTCCAAACTGGTGTCCAAGGAACGAGTTAAGTTCCTACTTGGAAAACTCGAGGAATACGGTCTGCCACAAGATGTCAAAGGACTCATGTTTTGTAGCAGGAAAGAAGAAGCTAAAGAACTTTCTGAGCTATTAAACAAACAGAAAGTCTTCGGTAAGCCATTGCGAACAGTGGCACTGACCGGAGAAGATGATCGACAAACCCGCGAGTTGCAGGTTAAACGACTCGAGAATGGCGAACTCGATTACATCATTACTGTAGATATCTTCAACGAAGGTATCGATATCCCGAGCATCAACCAAGTAGTTCTGCTTCGTAGTACTCAATCGAGCATTATCTTCACACAACAACTCGGCCGTGGCCTACGTAAATACGAAGGAAAAGACCATCTCCGAGTAATTGATTTCATTGGAAATTACAATAACAATTTTCTCATACCGCTGGCTTTGTTCGGCGATAATTCTCGAAACAAAGACGTCACGCGCAAATACCTGATTGACCGCAAAGCAAAGGGCGTGATTTCGGGCGTTTCCAGCGTAAATTTTGACCCAATCGCGGAAGCCCGAATACTGGATTCTCTGGCAAAGGCAAAACTGAACGGTATCGAACAGTTCAAGAAGGACATTCTCAACCTACAAAATCGCTTGAATAAGGTGCCACGCCTTATAGATTTTGCTCGCTTTGATCTCATTGATCCAGTAGTACTTGCCACTACATACAAAACGTATTGGTCGCTGCTTTCTCGTGCCAAATTCGTAGATACTGCGCCGACCGATGAACAATATCGATTCTTGTATTTCCTGACACATGAACTTCTAAACGGCAAACGCCCTCATGAATTACTGATGCTTCGTGAGCTTTTACAGCGAGGTTCTTACAATTTCGATGAAGCGACTCAATTACTGGCCCGATCAGACACCAATTCAGAAGGATCTACGGTCGAATCGGCACTGGGCTTACTTACTTATGACTTTCTGAACGGTCAACAAACTACTCCTTCACGCTGCGGTGACATACCGATCGTGGAAAAAGTCGGGCAAAATTATCAGTTAAACTCGAAATTCAGCAGTCTGTATCACAGCCCTCAGAACATGGAATTTCGAGATCATGTTAATGACATCATCGAAACAGGGCTGTTTTTAGCACGAGAAAACAACACTTGGTCAGGCGGTTTGCGCCTTTACGGGCGGTATTCACGTAAAGATGTCTGCAGGTTACTTAAGTGGCACAGCAATCAGGAAGGCAGCATTTACGGCTATAAGGCAGATTCAGCCACCAGTACTTGCCCAATTTTCGTAACGTACCACAAGGGGGATGAATTCAATCCAAGTGTTAATTACGAAGATCGCTTTCTGAACCAAGGAACACTTCGGTGGTTTTCCAAGAGTAATAGAACACTCAAGAGCAACGACGTGAAAAACATTGTGAATGGTTCAGTGGAGCTACACATATTTGTTAAGAAAGACAATGCAGAAGGTACGGACTTTTTCTACCTCGGTACGGCGCAACCTACTAACCCAGTAGAACAGCGGATGACAGGAAATGACGGCGAATCTCTCCCAGTAGTGAGCATTGACCTTCAGTTATCCGATGAGGTAAACCACGACCTATACGAATATCTACAGGCCCCCTCCCCCACCCCCTAGCCCGCCCCGCTGGGCGTCGACAGGCTAGAGGCAAGAGAAGCTAGCTAGGCCGGACCGACTGAGTGCCGACGTCGTGGCTAAGCGTCTCTTTGCCGTGGAAGATCCACACGAGTGCAACCAGCAGGCCGACAAGGGAGCAGGCAAGGAAAGCGAATTGGTAGCCGAAAGCATCGGCGATCATGCCAACGAGGATGGGGCCGAGAATGGCGCCGAAGTCTTGGGCCATTTGGAAGTTGGCCAACACTTTGCCACCGGATCGCTCGTTGCCGATGAGATCGGCAAGAGTAGCCTGCTGGGCTGGGTTGAGCAGGCCGCCGCCGACGCCGGACAGCAGGCTGAAGATGAGGAGCAACCACAGGTTCGTCGAAAAGCCGAGGGCGGCGGTGAAGGTCAGATTGACTAGCAGACCTGCGACGATAAGCGGCTTACGGCCGTGTGAGTCCGCGAGACGCCCGGAGAATTGGAGTGCAATCGCGCTGCCAAGAGCGAAGGTGGCCATTGCAAAGCCTGCGACTGCCCCGCCGCGATGGAAGATCGAGGCAGCAAAAAGCGGGAGGATGGCCACTCGCACACCAAAGTTCAGCCATCCGTTGGCAAAACCACTGAGCAGTACTGCTTGATAACTCGGGTGCCGAATCACCTCGTTGACCTGCATTGTCGGCAATACTGGCCGCACCGGCTCGGGGCCGTGATGCCCTGGGCGCAGCAAGAAACCAACCAACCCCGCAGCAACGAATAGTGCGCCACCATAAATCAAAAACGGAATGCGCATCCCCAATGGTTCCACCGCTGCACCCAACACTGGCCCCAGCACGTTACCAATCAGGAAAGCCGAGGCATACGCACTGGAGGCGCGTCCGCGGATATCCGGCGGCGAATGCTTCACGATAACGCCCATCGCTGACACCGTAAACATCGTCGAACCAATGCCACCAGCCAGGCGCAGGGCCAAAATCTGCCAGTAGGCCTGCACAAACGCCAAAGCACCCGTGGTCACCGCAACGATGATCAAGCCGGCCATATAAGTCCGGCGCGAACCGAGCTTATCGACGGCGACCCCTGACGCCGGGGCAAAAATTAGACGCGACCCCGCAAAAACCGAGATCACCGCTCCGGCTGCGGCAACGGAGACATCGAAACTGCGAGCAAACTGCGGAATAATCGGCGCAATAATGCCAAACCCCAGCGCCACAATGAAAGCTGCGGACACCAACACCCAAATCTCGTATGGAATCTTGGAATGCCGGGTTTGCTGTGCTGCAGGAGAAGTCATAACGACTGTTCAGGGTAGTCTTTTCCTACTAGATTCGCCATTTGCTAGAACAGGTGTTCTAATTTTGTGGTTGGGTGTCCACCACGGTTTGTAGCGTATGGGCCATGATCAACCAAACGTACTCGTTCCCGTCCGCATCATTCGCCCTCGAATCATCTCTCCGCACCAACCATCACGATGCACTCGCCCGCATTCGCACTACCATGGCGCATCCTCGCTCTCTAGCCCGTCCGCTCGCAACCTGGCGGCCACCCACAGTTCGCCTGGCATCGTCACTGCAAGTCACGCTCGCGCGTTATCGAGTAGGCCGCAAGGTCCGCGCACGCTTACGCGGGTATGGCGAGGACCGAACCCCCGCATATGTCGTTTCCGCCCGTTTTACCGACGCCACCGGCCGGCCAGTATCTGCCGCAGAAGCTGAAACCTGGCTCCGCGCTTGCCTACCCACCGACATGGAATACAGCATTCACCAACTTCTGGGCGAATCCTCCCCCACTTTTTGTTGGCTCATCGACCAAAACTTCCATCCCCTCACTTCCCCTGCCAGTCTCTTCGAGCAGCGCGAACAGGTGGCATAAACCCGGCAAAGCCCCAAAACCGAGTGCCAGGTCTTGGGGCTATGCCAGATCTGCGTCAGCAGACTGCGAGATCGAGGTTAGTCGTCCTCATCCTCTTCAAGGTCGTCTTCGTCTTCCTCGTCCTCAAGATCTTCATCGTCGAGGTCGAGGTCATCCTCGTCATCTTCGTCGTCATCATCGAGGTCGTCGTCGTCAAGTTCCTCAAGGACTTCCAACTCTTCGGCGAAGATGTCGTACACCTCAGGTTCAAACTCATCTTCATCAAAGGCCGTCAGCTGGGATTCCCACGCCTCAGCTTGATCAGCCGCGAGCGAAAGAACGTCGAAAAGGCGGTCAAAGTCAGTGAACGTGCCCAGTTCGAGGGTCTCGGATGCCATCTCAGCCACGTCGGCATTAAGGGTGTCAAAGAGGCGGGCGCGGTCGTCGTCGGAAAGGTTCATGTCATCGTCGGCATCCCACACTTCCGAGATGGCTTCGTCGATGATGTCATCGTAGGAGGAATCAATGGCCACAAAAGTCACGCGCGCAGCCGGAATCTCGTCGTCCGCATCCACAACCACTTGCAGTTCAGAGTTGTGTCCCACATGGGCAACCACCAGGTTCGGGTCATCGGAGCTCTGGTAGAAATCCAGATCTACGATGCGTTCATCGGTGCCCAGAAGCAAGTCGCTCAGCAAAGTGACTACCTGATCAGTTGCCACGTGGCGTGCGACCGCCGCCAGCGCATCCTCGACTGAGAAGACAACAGATACGAGAACAGCTTCAAAGTCCTCGTCATCTTCGTCAACATCTGCGGCCGCAACGTAAACATTCGCTGCAGGCAGGATTGGGTCAATCTCTACGAACTGGATTTCCAGCTCGGCGGTAATGGGCACAAACATTGTGCCGTCGTGAACGCGGGACTCAATACCATCCGCGTCAAGCGCGGCAGCAATTTCCTCGAAAAAACTCATAACCTGACACGATCCTTTCTCCAGGGACTGCGGCAACGACGCCAGCCTCCGCCAAGCCTAGTTGGGTTTTGCCGATCGCGCTGGGAATCAATCGAAACTACCGCAGCTGCTCGACGCGCACCTTCAGGGGCAAAATTACAAGTTCGTAACAATATCCTTTTGATTAATTCTCCACCCTGCGGAAGCTTCAATAACCCCTTAACCTGAATTCACCTCATACCTAGAAATAGAAGGATTGTCGTGATGAAGAAGTACCTTGCTCCTATTGCAATGATCGCCAGCTCCACTCTCCTGTTGTCCGGCTGCGCCCTCGCTGGCCTCCCCGGCTCCGACATGTTCAACAAGGACAAGGACAGCGACTCCACTGCGGTAGCAACTTCCGAAGCGCCAGCTACCTCCACCAAGGCAACCACGTCTCGCTCCTCTTCCACGCGTACTTCTTCCGCTAAGTCGTCGGCAAGCAGCGAAAGCTCCACGAAGACCACCGAACCAACCATGTCGCGTGAAGAAAAGGAAAAGAACGAAGAGATCCTGAAGGAAGCACTCTTCGCGCTCGTCTCCGCGGATCTGCCTGACGTGCGTAAGGGATCTGCTTCCGGCACCGCCACCTTCAGCCGGGACGGCAAGTTCGAAGGCATTACCAACTACAAGGTCAACGGGGAATCCAAGGAACCATCACCAGAGACCATTACTCGGGTAAAGGACATCCTCAATGACTACAAGATGGATGAAAAGAAGAAGTTCCGCTCCATGAACTTCACCTTGGAAAATGGCTTCCTGAAGGCTCAATACAGCCGCTAAAACTCAATACCCACGCGGGGCCTGTTGTCAGACCAGGCCCCGCTTTCAAGTTTCCCGAACACCACTGCACGGGGCTAGTACGAAACAGTTGAGACAACCCAGCTTGAAGCACCCCACGACGCGCAGACGCCTTACCCAGGCAAAACCAAAGAACCGACCTAGCGCACTGACGCCGCGTAAGCCTTAAGCCCTGCAGCTCTAGACGCTGACGACCTGCGCGGACACGACGTACAGGGCTCAGCCCCAGCCAGCCGATAAATCTGACAACACGACTGACGGGGAGACACCACCACTGATTCCCCCGACTCCAGCGGCCCACCACCGATAACTTCCACCGGAAAATCTGAAAAACCAAACCCCTCGGCCAGCCATCGGGCCGTAGAAATTCCCAATTCAGGATCCCACGCTATGTTCCCAGCTTCGAGACACGAGGACACCACCGCATCGCGGGCCAACGCCCATAACGGAGCGGGCCGACAATCGGCGTAGGCACACAACTCTGGGATGATTCCGGCTAGGTAGGCGGCGAAGTCCGCTCCGGCGGCACGCACTATGTCCGGCCCGCTGGTGGACGCACTCGATGCTGGCTGCCAGTTGACCCAGTACTGGTCGGAGTGGAGCCGGAGCGTGGCGTCGTCAAGCGCGAGCGAGGGCACCTGCTCGAACTCGACGGCAGCAACGGCCCACGGTCCCAACACAGAGCCGAGGAAAGAGTAGAACCACAGCTCCCCCTCGGCCCGGCGCGATCCGAGCGGGAAATGAGACAGATTCACGGCAGGAACAGAAAACTCGCCAAGATCAGACGCAGGGCCGATCGCACCGTGGAAGCGTGGATAGGCTGCGAGAACATGAGCGAAAACATCTGTCATGCCACCCACCCTAATTCAAAGAACTAGGCTTTAGTGCATGGTTAACATCATTGACCGCGAGACACAGATGTGCGTTTCGCTCGCAGCCCGCCCGTCCAACCATGGAGTTCGCTTCCACAATTGGCTGTATGCCGAGCTGGGGCTGAATTACGTGTACAAGTCATTCGCTCCGACTGATATCACCGCCGCCATCGCTGGCATGCGTGGCTTGGGTATTCGTGGTGCGGGCGTGTCAATGCCGTTCAAGCAGGATGTCATCGCGCTCATTGACGAGCTTGACCCTTCGGCTGCCCGTATTAATTCGGTTAACACGATCGTCAACACCGATGGTCATTTAAAGGGCTACAACACCGACTACTTGGCCGTGGCCTCTTTGTTGAACAGCCACCGCGTGGACCAGAACCTTAAGGTGGCAGTGAAGGGCTCCGGCGGCATGGCCAATGCGGTCGTTGCTGCGATCGCTGACTACGGCATGAGTGGCACTGTGGTGGCCCGCAATCACAACACTGGGGCAGCACTCGCGCAGCAATATGGGTGGGCATACTCCACTGAAGTCCCAAATGATGCGGAATTGTTAGTAAACGTCACCCCACTCGGTATGAAGGGGGCCGACGAGGACGTCCAGGCTTTCTCAGACGAGGAGATCAATCGCGCCCAAGTTGTCTTCGACGTAGTGGCTTATCCAGTGCAAACGCCACTGATCCAGGCGGCGCAGCGCCTTGGCAAGCCAGTCATTACCGGTGGCGAAGTCATCGCGCTCCAGGCAGCCGAGCAGTTCGTTTTGTACACCGGAATTCGCCCAACTGACGCGCAAGTAGTGGCGGCAGAGGAATATTCTCAGCAGGATTGAAGTTGTACTGATCCTGCCCGAGCAGCGTGGCGACGTCCCCGCCTCGGGCTTTAGACGAAAGGTAACAACATGACTAATCCAGACACTAACCAAGCAATCACGGACGCACTCGGCTCGGACCCAAACACTCTGCACGAGCGTGCGGGCACTACCGGTCGGATGTTCATTAGCGCTCTTGACCGGGCGGTCAAGATGCAGACCTCGGCGATCGAGAATTATGTGAAGTGGGTGCGTGGCAACAATCCAGCCGCCTCCCCTGCGGAAATCCAGCGCATCATGGACACACACTTTAAGAACTTGGTCTCCGGTGCGGGCGGATCTGCGGGCGCTGCGGCCGCGATCCCAGGTGTCGGATTTGTTACCGGCGCAGCGGCGATCGGCGCAGAATCCCTCGTGTTTGTGGATTCCGCAGCGTTTTACGCCATGGCTTCCGCACACTTGCGTGGCGTGGATATCCGTAACCCGGAGCGTCGTCGTGCTTTGATCCTCGTGGTATTGCTCGGTTCGAGTGGCTCCGCGCTCATTGATGCTTTCGTGGGCGATTTGTCCCAGGAGAATCCTGGTTCCACTGCGTCGATCGTCGCGCGCTTTACTGCGCCTAAGCTCGGTGAGATCAACAACCGTCTCGGACGCCTGGCGATGAAGAAAGTAACCAAGTCCATTCAGAAAGCGTGGTTGGGCAAGATCATGCCGCTGGGTATCGGCGCCGTGCTGGGTACGATGGCCAATCGGAAGATGGCCGACGCCGTCATTGAAAACACCCGTGCTTCGATGGGCCCTATTCCTTCGACGTTCGCGCAGCCAGCGCCTACTCCGGAGGAAGCGAATAAAGCCCGCGTCGAGGCAGGCGCTGCGGTCAAGGAATCTTTTTTCGGACGCCTTGATCCCCGTGACTGGAAGCTCCCATTTTTCCGCAAAAAGGACTAGATAACTTAACGTGAGTAAATCTCGAATCCCCGATCTGTGGCAGATCGTTAAAGAACTTCCCTTCTCCGCCACCGCAGCGGCGATCTCCACGGTCGGGGTTGTCACGTTTGAGGCGCTTATTCCGTTGCTCACCGGCGACGCCGTCGATGTAGCGACTGGGCAGGCGGCCGGCGGGACGTCGGCACGGCTGTTGCCCACTCTCTCGCCACTCACTGCCATCATCGTGGTGCTCGTAACCACAGCGCTGGCCCGCTTCCTGATGCAATTCGGTCGCCGCTACACCGCCGGGGTGCTCTCCATCAATGTCCAGCATCGACTGCGGCTACGGGTCCTTGATGCACTCCAGCTTCTCGATGGCCCCGGGCAGGACCGCATTCGGGTAGGCCAGATCGTCTCCCGGTCTATCTCCGACATCAATATGGTCCAAGGTCTTGTAGCCATGTTCCCACTGATGGTGGGCCATATCCTGAAACTATTGCTGACTGTGGCGATCATGTTGTGGATCTCCCCGCTGTTAGCAGCCGTAGCTCTCGCTGCGCTGCCACTGATTATCGCGGGCGCAGTCATGTCCCGGAAACCACTTTTTGCCGCTACGTGGTCCGCGCAGCAAGAGGCCGCAAACGTGGCCACGCACGTGGAGGAGACGGTCACGGGCGTGCGCGTCGTTAAGGCATTTGCCCAGGAAGACCGGGAGACGGACAAACTTGAGGCCCTAAGCCGATCGTTGTATGCCCAGCGTATGCGCGCAGCCAAAATGACAGCGCGTTTCCAACCGCTGCTCGATCAATTGCCCCAGCTTGCGCTGGTGGTCAACGTGGCGCTCGGTGGCTGGTTGGCGCTAAAAGGAGAAATCTCCATCGGCACCTTCGTTGCCTTTTCCGCCTATCTGACTTCATTGACAGGTGTAGCCCGCATGTTGTCCGGCATGGCTATCCGGATCAACATGGCTTCTTCCTCAGTCACGCGTGTCTTCGAGGTCCTGGACCTATCCCCGGAAATCCCCGAGCCCGCTAATCCGGCCCGCCTGCCAGAAGGACCGCTAGGACTAGTTCTAGATCAGGTGACGTTTGCTGACCGCGGGCGCAACGTACTCGACGGGCTATCCTTGCACGCCCGCCCTGGTGAAACCCTCGCGCTCGTGGGACCACCCGGGTCTGGCAAGACAATGGCAGTACAGCTGATGGGAAAGTTCTACGCCCCGGATTCCGGCAGGCTAGCACTTACCACCACTAGTGACGACATGTTGGACTATAAGGGGATAACCAAAAAGGATCTGCGCACCGCAGTCATCGCGGTGTATGACGAGGCCTTTTTGTTTTCCGCGTCAATCCGAGACAACATCACTATGGGCGGCTGCTACACCGATGCTGAAGTCGAACGCGCCGCCCGCGCAGCTCAAGCCCACGATTTCATCTCCGATCTCCAAGCTGGCTACCAAGAGGTAGTAGGTGAACGCGGTCTTACGCTTTCTGGTGGCCAGCGGCAGCGCATCGCCCTAGCGCGGGCCTTCCTCGCTCGTCCGCGAATCCTCATCCTCGATGACGCGACGTCCGCCATCGATGCCAGCACCGAAGCACGCATCTATGCTGCCCTGCGCACGGATTTCCAGGATGTCACCATCATCGCGGTCGCGCACCGCCAATCCACCTTGGATCTAGCTGACCGGGTCGCACTCATCGAAAACGGCCGGCTAAGCGCTGCAGGACCTCTGGCAGAGATGCGGCATAACCCGCGCTTCGCACATCTGATGGATGTGCAGTTCCAAGAAACCGCAGCCGAAGCACTTCCCTTCGACGACGGGCCCGAACCTGCCGACGCTATGCTGTGGCCCGCTACGCCGGTGGAGCACACCAGCGGCATGAGCGCTGCCACAATGCGCTCGGTGGCTTCCATGACCGGCGGCGGGCCAGGAAACGGCAGAGGTGGCGGGGGCCGGGATGGGCGCGGCGCCATGATGGCGGCAATGCCCGCCACACCAGAGCTGCTAGCGGAAGTTGCCAAGCTACCCCCAGCTACCGAAGAACCCAAGATTAATGCGCACTATGCCCGAGAGGACCGCTCCCCCTTCCGGCTACGGCCCCTGTTTCGTCAGGTCCGCTGGCTCATCCTTGCGGCAATCGCCTGCCTCTTTACGGCAGTTGCCGCGGATCTCGCCTTCCCCACGCTGGTGCGCCACGCCATCGACGCCGGCGTTGTCCAGCAACAGCCAGCGCAACTGTGGACGGTAGCAGGCATCGGAGCCGGGGTAGTTTTGGTCAGCTGGTTGGTGGCGGTGATCCAGACTGTGTTGACCGCCCGCACCGGCGAGCGACTGCTGTTTAGCCTGCGCCTGCGCAGCTACGCCCAGCTCAACCGCCTCAGTATGGATTATTTTGAGCGAACTATGTCCGGCCGAATCATGACGCGCATGACCACCGACATCGACGCCCTATCGTCCTTCCTGCAGACTGGTTTAGCGCAAGCGATCGTGTCGCTAACCACCTTGCTCGGCATCACGGCGATGCTCCTGGGCACCAACGCCGAGCTAGCCCTGGTCGCGCTAGCATCGCTGCCAATTCTCATTCTGGCTACCATCATCTTCCGCCGGGTATCGTCTCGTTTGTACGCCCTGTCGCGAGATCAAATCAGCACAGTGAACGCACTGTTCCAAGAAAACATTTCCGGAATTCGCATCGCACAGACCCACGGCCGCGAACCCCACGCAGCCCAGATTTTCGCCGAACACGCAGATTCCTACCGACGTTCTCGAATCAAGGCCCAATCCGCCGTCGCGCTCTATTTCCCGGGCATCAATCTCCTCTCCGAACTGTCCTCGGCGGCAGTCGTGGGAGTGGGCGCTCACCTGGTCCTCGGTGGTGAGATCTCCCCTGGCGTACTCGTCGCTTTCATCATGTACATGGGCCTGTTGTTTGGACCGATCCAACAGCTTTCCCAGCTGTTCGACGGCTACCAGCAAGCTCAAGTGGGTTTCACCCGCATCCGCGAGCTGCTTGATACCGCCCCATCGGTGACCGATCACGGAACTACTCCCGGTGCGCAGCACGCCGCGAGCGGCCCTCTGGCCTTGGAAGACGTCAGTTTCTCCTATACCCCAGAGCTACCGCCGGTCACCGAGGGTTTCTCTCTCACCATCGCTCCCGGTTCCACCGTGGCCTTGGTGGGCCACACGGGGGCAGGAAAATCTACCACCATCAAGCTGCTAGCAAGGTTTTACGATCCTACTTCTGGCCGTGTTACCGCCTCCGGCCAGGACATCCGCGATTTTCCCCTACAACAATGGCGCAGTGCCATCGGCCAGGTTCCGCAAGAAGCACATCTGTTTAGCGGGTCGATCGCGGACAATATTGCCTACGGGCGACCGTCGGCAAGCAAAGCTGAGATCACGGACGCGGCCCGGCGGGTGGGCGCACTTACAGCCATCGCGACGATCCCGGGTGGGTTTAACTACCAGGTCGGCGAGCGCGGCCGGGGACTGTCTTCCGGGCAGCGGCAACTGATTGCGCTAGCTCGAGCGGAAATGCTGCAGCCGAAGCTCATGCTTCTCGACGAAGCCACGGCCACCCTCGACCCCGCCACCGAAGCCACCATCCTCAATGCCTCCGACCGAGTCACGGCTACGCGCACCTCGGTCATCGTGGCGCACCGCCTGGCGACGGCAGCCCGCGCCGATAGGATTCTGGTGATTGATAAGGGGCGTATCATCGAAGACGGTACGCATGCCACACTGCTGGAATTGGGCGGGAGGTATGCCGACATGTGGAATGCCCACAAATGAGGTTGAGCCACGGATCTCGCGGTGAATCAGGATGACAAATTTCCTGCGATAACGGGGGATGTCCGCCACATAACAGCCCAAGATTCGTTAGCCTTGACTGAACCACTAAAGTTGTACCCAGACACAAATTTTTACCAAGGAAACGAGGCGAGAAACTGCCGTGAGCAGCGCTAGTAATTTCGGCCAAAACCAGTGGCTGGTAGACGAGATGTTCCAGCAATTCCAGAAGGATCCACAGTCAGTGGACCAGGAATGGCGCGAGCTGTTTGAAAAGCAGGGCGCACCTGCTACGTCGAACGCTTCTACCCCTGTTACCCCGGCAAAGGCGAGCGCTCAGGCGGCGGGATCTTCCGCTCCTAAGTCGCCTTCCCACGCCGCAGAGAAGGTCAACAAGGGCCAGGTGTCAGCTTCCACCCCGAACGCTACTCCACATCACCCAGGCAAGAAGCCGCTGACCGAGGGCCCAGGTTCCACCGAAGCGCAGCGCGAAGCTGCCCGCAAGAAGAAGGACTCGCCGATGGATCGCGCAGGCGAGCTGCCAGCTGCTGGCGATAAGGCACTGAAGGGCATCTTCAAGGCCATCGCGAAGAACATGGACGAGTCCCTTGAGGTTCCTACCGCAACCTCCGTTCGTGACATGCCGGCTCGCCTGATGTTCGAAAACCGTTCGCTGGTCAACGATCACCTCAAGCGCACCCGCGGTGGCAAGATTTCCTTCACCCACATCATTGGCTACGCCATGGTGAAGGCTGTCATGGCTCACCCAGACATGAACAACTCCTACGATGTCATCGGCGGCAAGCCAACCATCAAGGTCCCAGAGCACATCAACCTGGGTCTGGCCATCGACCTCCCACAGAAGGATGGCTCCCGCGCCCTCGTCGTTGCCGCAATCAAGGAAACCGAGAAGATGACCTTCTCCGAGTTCGTTGAGGGCTACGAGGACATCGTCAAGCGTGGCCGCGACGGCA
The DNA here is from genome assembly GCA_032468405.1 of Staphylococcus chromogenes. Classification (GTDB taxonomy): domain Bacteria; phylum Actinomycetota; class Actinomycetes; order Mycobacteriales; family Mycobacteriaceae; genus Corynebacterium. Next base: position 219,481 of record JAUDUO010000002.1, on the reverse strand, counting down.
AGCTTGGTATGGACGACTACCAGGGCATCACCATCTCCCTGACCAACCCAGGCGGCATCGGCACTCGTCATTCCGTGCCTCGCCTGACTAAGGGCCAGGGCACCATCATCGGCGTCGGTTCCATGGACTACCCAGCCGAGTTCCAGGGTGCCTCCGAGGACCGCCTCGCCGATCTGGGTGTAGGCAAGCTGGTCACCATCACCTCCACCTACGATCACCGCATCATCCAGGGTGCCGAGTCCGGCGAGTTCCTGCGCACCATGTCGCAGCTGCTTATCGACGACACGTTCTGGGATCACATCTTCGAGACCATGGGCGTGCCATACACCCCAATCCGTTGGGCGCAGGACGTACCTAACCGTGGCATCGACAAGAACACCCGCGTCATGCAGCTCATTGAGGCCTACCGCTCCCGCGGCCACCTCATCGCTGACGTCAACCCACTGAACTACGTCCAGGACGGCATGCCAATCCCGGATCACCGCGACCTGGACATCGCATCCCACGGCTTGACCCTGTGGGATCTGGACCGCACCTTCAACGTTGGTGGCTTCGCTGGTCGCGAAACCATGACCCTGCGCGAAGTACTTTCTACCCTGCGCCAGGCCTACACCCTGAAGGTTGGCTCCGAGTACACCCACATCATGGATGCCGATGAGCGCCTGTGGCTGCAGGATCGCCTCGAGGCAGGCATGCCAAAGCCAACCCGCGCAGAGCAGAAGTACATCCTGCAGAAGCTGAACGCTGCTGAGGCATTCGAGAACTTCCTGCAAACCAAGTTCGTGGGCCAGAAGCGCTTCTCCCTGGAAGGTGCCGAATCCCTCATCCCACTGATGGATGCAGCCATTGACACCGCAGCAGGTCAGGGCCTGGACGAAGTGGTCATCGGTATGCCACACCGTGGCCGCCTGAACGTGCTGGCCAACATCGTCGGCAAGCCATTCGGCCAGATCTTCAACGAGTTCGAGGGCAACATGTCCATCGACACCGCCGGTGCTTCCGGCGACGTGAAGTACCACCTGGGCGCCGAGGGCAAGCACATCCAGATGTTCGGCGACGGCGAAATCAAGGTTTCCCTGGCAGCCAACCCATCCCACCTCGAAGCAGTAAACCCAGTGATGGAAGGCATCGCTCGTGCGAAGCAGGACATCCTGGACAAGGGCCCAGACGGCTACACCGTCGTCCCACTGCTGCTGCACGGCGATGCTGCATTCGCTGGTCTCGGCATTGTTCCAGAGACCATCAACCTGGGCAAGCTGCGCGGCTACACGGTCGGCGGCACCATCCACGTGGTGGTCAACAACCAGATCGGCTTCACCACCACTCCAGATTCCGGCCGCTCCAGCCACTACGCCACCGACCTGGCAAAGGCATACGGCTGCCCGGTCTTCCACGTCAACGGCGACGACCCAGAGGCAGTTGTCTGGGTAGCACAGCTGGCTACCGAATACCGCCGCCGCTTTGGCAAGGACGTCTTCATCGACCTCATCTGCTACCGCAAGCGTGGCCACAACGAGGCCGACGACCCATCGATGACCCAGCCAAAGATGTACGACGTCATCGACCAGCACCCATCTACCCGCGCTAAGTACTCCGCAGACCTGCTCGGCCGTGGCGACATCACCCCTGAGGAAGCCGAAGCTCTTGCCAAGGACTTCCACGAGCAGCTCGAGGCTGTCTTCGCGGACGTCAAGGCAGAGGAAAAGAAGGGCCCAGCTAAGCAGGACGGCATCACCGGCTCGCAGCAGCTGCCACACGGCCTGGACACCTCCATCACCACAGCTGAGCTCGCTGAAATCGGTGACGCTTGGTCCGAGATGCCAGAAGGCTTCAAGGCGCACACCCGTGTCGCCCCAATCGCAGAGAAGCGCGCCAAGGCTGCTCGCGAAGGTGGCATCGACTGGGGCTACGGCGAACTCATCGCCTTCTCCTCGCTGGCGAACGCCGGTAAGGTTGTCCGTCTCGCAGGCGAAGACGTCCGACGCGGTACCTTCACCCAGCGGCATGCCGTCATGGTGGACCCAGAAACCGCCGCTGAGTACAACCCAGTACACGAGCTGGCTCAGCGCAAGGGCAACGGCGGTAAGTTCATGATCTACAACTCGGCACTGACCGAGTACGCTGCCATGGGCTTCGAGTACGGCTACTCCGTGGGTAACCCAGACGCAGTCGTCGCATGGGAAGCACAGTTCGGTGACTTCGCCAACGGTGCCCAGACCATCATCGACGAATACGTCTCCTCCGGTGAAGCCAAGTGGGGCCAGAAGTCCGGCGTTATCCTTCTGCTGCCACACGGCTACGAAGGCCAGGGCCCGGACCACTCCTCCGCCCGCATCGAGCGTTACCTGCAGCTGTGTGCAGAAGGCTCCATGACGGTGGCGCAGCCGACCACGCCAGCTAACTACTTCCACTTGCTGCGTCGTCACGCTCTCGGCGAGCTGAAGCGTCCGCTGGTTGTGATCACACCAAAGTCCATGCTGCGTATGAAGGCCGCAAGCTCCTCCATCGAGGAATTCACTGAAGTCAAGAAGTTCCGCTCGGTGATCAATGATCCGCGCATCGAAGACATGCTTGGCAACATCATCGGCGATGCTGCCAAGATCAAGACCCTCCTGCTGGTCTCCGGCAAGCTGTACTACGACCTGGAGAAGAAGCGTGCCAAGGATGGCCGTGAGGATGTGGCGATCATCCGCCTTGAGCAGCTGCACCCGATCCCATACAACCGTCTGGGCGATCTGTTCAAGCTGTACAAGAACGTCGAAGAGATCCGCTTCTGCCAGGACGAGCCAGCAAACCAGGGCCCTTGGCCATTCCTGGCGCTGAACCTGCCAGAACTGCTGCCTGACATGCCTCGCATGAAGCGTGTTTCCCGCCGCGCACAGTCTTCCACCTCGACGGGCATCAACAAGGTGCACCAGCTCGAGCAGGCTGCCCTTATCGAGGCTGCTTTCGCTAAGTAGCACCGGCTAGCAAACCTCCTCAGTGAGGTTAGCCCCGGCTTCGGCCCAGGCAATCACATGATTGCTGGGACCCGGAGCCGGGGCTTTGCTGTTAGCGGCCCAGCACAATGATTGTGCTGCAGTTCTGAATGCCGTTGCGGTTGCCGGTTGCTTCGCGCGCCTTGGCAGCTGCGCCGGTGCCTAAATGCCGTAGGAATCCAGCAGCTCGACAGCACGAGGGCGCGCGGTGAGAACATCGTGGGTATCGCCGTAGAGGCGCCGCAGGTCCTTGTCATTAATCGAGCCAGAGACGATATTCATGGTGTCTCGGTTATGCCGATGTAGCGCCGTTTCCCTGAAGATCGGCACAACGTTCAACGGCAGTTCGGGGCCAGCATAATTGGCGCAACCGGTCGCATTAGACGGGTTTGACGCGGCCAAAGTATCTGGCAGGCTCGCTACCATCGCCTGATAGATTTTGTCCCGCCAAGTGCCATCGTTGGGGTCAATTCCGGCAGCTTTAGCAGCCTGGTACTCGGCGGAAAGCTCTGCTGCCAAGGAGGGGTTCAACCGATTGAGAAACTCTCCCGTACAGCCAATAGCGAGATCGCCGCGGCCCTCTTCCAGCTGAGAGATTCTACTGGCGTCTTTCCCCGTGAGCTCTACATAGGATTCATGGCCTCGCCGGATCAGGGCCTCAGTATATAAGTCCCCGAGGATTTGTTGTTCGAGGTTTTCTTCGTCTGCCACCACCTTGATCGTGATGTATTCAGCTTCATGAGGTACAGGTTGAGGTTGGGCTGCGCATGCAGCACACACCCCTGCCACACTAGAAAGCAGTACGGTAGCGAAAATTTTTTGGGCAGACACAACGTGCATTGTAACTTGCTTGGTCAGCGCGGTACTGTTAGCTGGTTAAAGTTTCACCGGGAAGAGGAGGATCCAATGGCTACGGCCCCACGCAACTTCCCACGTCCGAAGATTTCGTTGACCACCGCTCGCTCGGCCACGAGGGTGACGTCGAAAAGCGTCTCGGCTTCGGAATCCAAGCTCAGGGTGCCGGTAGAGCGCGCTATTGAGCGCTGTGTGATCTACCGCGACGGCCAGCCAGTTCGGGGCTCCTACGGCTTCCGGGAGGCCTTGGAAGAGGTCCGTCGGGCGGGCAGTGGCTACGTATGGTTGGGGCTTTATGAGCCGGATCAGCACCAGATGGTCAGTATTTCTGAGGCCTACGATGTGCACGAGCTGATCGTGGAAGACGCCGTGTCTGCACGCCAGCGTCCAAAGGTGGAACGCTACGACGACCAGTTCTTCTTCGTTATCCGCAGCGTGAAATACACCGATGACGCGATCGTGAACAATGCGCGCGAGATCATTGAAACCGGTGAAGTCCAGATGATCGTCGGCTCCGATTTCATCATCACGGTGCGCCACGGCGAGCAATCCACCATCCCAGGGCTCAAGCGCCGCCTCGAGTCCGACCCGGAGCAGTGCGCGCTAGGCCCCACGGCCGTCGCGTGGCTCATTGCCGACGTGCTTGTCGACGAATACCTGCGCATCGGCTCCCTGCTCTCGGCCGACGTTGACGAGCTGGAAAATGAAGTATTCTCCCCCGGCACCCGATTCGACATTGAGCAGATTTATCGCCTCAAGCGAGAGATCTTGGAAATGCGCCACGCTATTGATCCGCTAGCTCCGGCGCTGCGCCAGCTAACCACCTCCCACCAAGACCTGCTCTCTGAGGAGATTTCCAGCTACTTCTTGGACGTCCTTGACCACGAGATTTCAGCTGCGGACCACATCGCTTCCCACGATGAACGGCTAACCTCCCTGATCAACGCCGGTGTGGCGAAGGTGTCGATGCAGCAAAACGCGGACATGCGTCGGTTGTCCGCGTTGGTTGGTATGGCGGCTGTGCCCACCATGATCGCCGGTATCTACGGCATGAACTTTGAATACATGCCGGAGTTGACCTGGCGCTATGGCTACTTCGTCATTCTCGGAGTGATGCTGGCGTCCATTGTTGTGATGTACTGGTTCTTTAAGAAGAACAACTGGCTCTAGGCTGAGCCTTGCCGAGGGCTACCGGGCCAAGCCGGCGCGAGCAATCGCGTCGCGTGCCCCCGGCGCGAACTCGGGATCACATAGGACGTCGTAGCGCCCGGCAACGATCTGGGTGGTGGAGCTGAAATCTCGGCGCCCCTTGCTGGCGGCATACGGCACCGCGGCGGAGACTACGCCGAAGAACACGCCCATGACCAGGCCGGCTACCAGTGGCCCGAACCAAGAGTCTCCGAACATTCCCAGCAACAGGCCGAAGAATATGCCCATCCACGCGCCAGAAATGGCACCACCAGTTAGCACTCTGCCCCAGCTGAGCCGGCCGACGACGCGCTCAACTTCCATGAGGTTTACTCCCACAATCGTGAGCTTTTCTACGGGGAAGTCTCCGGTATCGCTCAGCATATCCACGGCCGCCTGCGCTGCCGCGTAGGTATCAAAGCTGCCCACGGGCCAGCCGGTCGGAAGCGGCCGCGGATTATCGGCGGCTGCTGTGCGCGCGGGACGTGGTGCATTCGTGGATTCCACAGTTCTCCTTGGTCAAAGTGAGTTGCTAGCTTCTAATCTGACAACGCTTGGCTGGGACTTAAGGTTCCCTCGGCCGTCTTGGTGCGGTCCTCGCGTAAAATCGACTGTTATGAGCTCAACTACTCGTGTGTATGTGGGGCGTCTCGGCGGCATGATTGTGCGCGGCCCAGACGCCGAATCGATCGGCCGGGTACGCGACGTGGTAGTGAGTATCCGCAGTGCTGGTCATGCGTCGCGCGCGCTCGGTTTAGTCGTGGAAATGACCAACAAGCGGCGCATTTTCGTTCCCCTGCTGCGGGTGGCAGCCATTGAGCCTTCGGAGATCACGTTGGTCAGTGGCTCGGTGTCAATCCGCGAGTTTAAACCCCGTGCGGGCGAGCTCACGGTAATGAAGGACCTCATCGGGTCAAAAATCCACATCAATGACCCCGAGCTCGAGCATTTGCATGGCAAGCCGGTAGAAATTGCGGACATCGAGTTGGAGCGCACTCGCACCAGGGACTGGGTCATTTCCCGCGTTGCCGTCTTCAGCGTCCGCAGCGCGTTTGGTCGTCGCACTGGTTTGGAAGTGACGCCATGGTCGCATGTCCAAGGCGTCACTGCTGGTGGCATCGGCACATCGGATGCCACCGCAGAATTGATCGCCTCCTTCGATGACATGCGCCCGGCCGACATCGCTACCGTCATCCATGAGCTGCCAGCCATGCAGCGCCAGCAAGTTGCCGAGGAGCTTGACGACGAACGACTGGCCGATATCCTCCAGGAACTCCCAGATGACCACCAGGCCGAACTCATTGAGGCCATGGATATCGAACGCGCCGCGGATGTCTTGGAAGAAATGGATCCAGACGATGCCGCCGACTTGCTCGGTGAGCTCCCGGACGAAAAGGCTGATGTGCTCTTGGAGCTGATGGATCCAGAGGAATCTGCCCCGGTGCGACGCCTGATGGATTTCTCGCCGGATACGGTGGGCGCTTTGATGACCCCAGAACCCTTGATCCTCACCCCGCAAACCACGGTGGCGGAGGCCCTGGCAATGGCCCGCAACCCGGACCTGCCCACCAGCCAGAGTTCGATGGTTTTTGTAGTGCGTCCGCCTACTTCCACTCCAACCGGCAAATACCTTGGTTGTGTCCACCTGCAGAAGCTGCTGCGGGAACCGCCGAGTACGCTGATCGGCGGCATCTTGGACCCGGACCTGCCTCCGCTGTATGCCAGTGATTCCCAAGAGGTCGCCGCTCGTTACTTCGCGCTATACAACCTGGTATGCGGTCCAGTCTTGGATGAAGACGACCATCTCTTAGGTGCCGTCGCTGTGGACGACTTGTTGGATCACATGCTGCCCGAAGATTGGCGGGAACATGGGTTGCGGCCAAACGTCGCAAAGGCAGCTCCTACGGCGGTGACCCGTGGCTGAGCGGCACAACCTAGATACCCCAGCCGTAGGTCAAAAGCGCAACTTTTTGCGTGTCGACGCCGACGCGGTGGGCGCCCTAGCGGAGAAGGTGGCGCGCTTCTTCGGCACCGGCGAGTACCTGTTTTGGCAGACGGTCTTCGTCATCGTCTGGGTGCTGATGAACTGCGGGATTTTCGCCTTCGGCTGGGACCCCTACCCCTTTATCTTGCTCAACTTGGCTTTTTCCACCCAGGCGGCTTACGCAGCTCCGCTGATTTTGCTGGCACAAAACCGCCAAGAAGACCGAGATCGTGTGGCACTTGCGGAAGATCGCCGTCGCGCGGAACAAACCAAGGCCGATACGGAATTTCTGGCGCGTGAGCTCGCTAGTGTGCGCTTGGCTATCGGAGAAAATGTCACCCGTGATTACTTGCGGCATGAACTCGAGGACTTGCACAGCTTGTTGGAGCGCATCGAAGCGAAACTTGATGACGAATCCGCAGCGCGCATCGCCCGCGAGCACGAGGAAAATCCTGGTGAGGCCTCCGAACTAGCGGAACCGACGCAAGGTGACCTAGAGCGAGGGCGAGAAGACAATTAGGGCCGGAGTAGGATATGCCTCGTGACTAATGTGATTACCGAAGAGGCAGTTCGCTCCGCGCTTTCGAGCGTGCATGATCCGGAAATCGGCAAGCCGATCACCGAACTCGGCATGGTGAAATCCATCGCTATTGACGGCTCGAACGTCGCCGTCGAGGTGTACCTCACTATCGCCGGCTGCCCCATGAAGAACACCATCGTCTCCAACGTGGAAGCTGCTGTGCTGGACATCGCCGGTGTGGCTAACGTTCAGGTTTCTACCGACGTCATGAGCGATGAGCAGCGACGTGAACTCCGTGCTTCCCTGCGGGGCACTGCGGAAACGCCACAGATTCCGTTTGCCCAGCCCGGCTCCACCACTCGCGTGTTCGCCGTGGCATCCGGCAAGGGTGGCGTGGGCAAATCCTCCATGACCGTCAACCTCGGCGTTGCACTGGCACAACGAGGGCTCTCGGTGGGCATCTTGGACGCAGACATCTACGGCCACTCCATTCCGGGCTTGCTCGGCTCGGACGCGCGCCCCAACGCCGTCGATGACATGATCATGCCAGTTCAAGCCCACGGCGTGAAGATGATCTCTATCGCGCACTTTACTGAGGGCAACGCCCCAGTCATGTGGCGCGGGCCGATGCTGCAGCGCGCAATCCAGCAATTCCTGGCAGATGTGTTCTGGGGCGATCTTGATATTTTGCTGCTGGACCTCCCACCTGGAACCGGCGACGTGGCTATCGCCATCGGCCAGCTCGTGCCTAATGCAGAGCTTTTGGTGGTCACCACCCCACAGGCTGCCGCCGCAGAGGTTGCGGAACGCGCCGGTACGGCATCGTTGCAAACCCACCAACGGGTCGCGGGTGTAATCGAGAACATGGGGGCCATGGTCCTGCCGGACGGCACCACCATGAATGTCTTTGGCGAAGGCGGCGGCCAGCAGGTTGCTGATCGCCTGTCCACCCTCACTGGAACCAACGTCGCACTACTGGGGTCCATCCCGCTAGATCCGGCCCTACGCACTGGCGGCGACGCCGGCACCCCTATCGTGGTTTCTGACCCCGCCTCGCCGACAGCTCAGGCGATCAACCAGGTGGTGGATAAGCTGCACATCCGCAGCCAGTCGCTTGCAGGAAAACCACTAGGCTTGGGCGTAACCCGCTCCTAAAGCCACATCCGGAAAGGCCCGCATGACCCCCGTAGACGTTCTCATTATCGGCGCTGGTCAGGCGGGCCTTGCTACTGCCTACTATTTGCGGCGGTTCCCACTGCAGGTTCAGCTCGTCGATGCCCGCCCTGCCCCGGGCGGCTCATGGCCGGATACCTGGGAATCCCTCGCGCTGTTTTCCCCTTGGCGAATTTCTTCGCTCCCTGGCTGGCGCCTTCCTGCTACTAAAGACTACTACCCCACTCCGGCCGAAATTATCGACTATTTCACGGCCTACGAACACCGCTACGGGTTCGACATCACCCGCGGGGTACATGTGCGCTACGTCAGCGCGTCTAGCCCATTTCAGGTGACGCTTTCCGACGGCACGCAACGCGCCGCCCGCGCGATCATCAACTGCACCGGAAACGCCTCCCGCCCCTTTATCCCTTACGTCCCTGGGATCAACAACTTCACCGGCATCCAGCTCCACTCCCACGACTATCGCTGTCCAGACTCGTTTGCGGGCATGCGCGTTGCTGTCGTCGGCGGCGGCAACTCTGGTGCACAAATCGCAGCCGATCTTATACACCAAGCACAAGTGACCTGGTGTACGTTGCGGCCGCCCCGTTTCCTGCCCGACAACTATGACGGAGAAGCACTCTTTTCCGTCGCCAGACAACGCCTTGCTGCACTGGAACGTGGCGAACCAGATACGGGTGGTCTAGCCGCCCTGGGCGATATTGTCGCAGTCCCTCCAGTGCGTGCCGCCCGATCTGCGGGCGTTCTCAACGCTCACCCCATGTTCGCATCGCTGACCGAACAGGCCGCGCACTGGCCTGATGGCCGATCAGCTCACCTCGATGCCATCATCTGGTGCACCGGGTTTCGGCCAGCGTTAGCGCACCTCAGCGGATGCAATGTGGCCAAAGGCGCGGATCATCGACCGTTGGTAGATCACACTGAATCCACCAACGTTTCAGGGATGTACTTTGTTGGCTACGGCGATTGGGTGGGGCCAGCCGCCGACACCATCTTGGGCGTGGCTCCCTTTGCAAAAATGGCGGCCTACCGGGCCGCCGAATTCCTCCGAGTACGCGAGAACTAAGTGATATCCGCCCAGGAGAAGCCCCCACCCGAACCGGCTTCGGGGTTATGTGGGGCGTGGTGCTGCGCTGGGGTGTCGGGGCGCTCCACCTTGTGCGTTTCTGGCGTGGTGTGGCGCGCTGGGTCAGTGTGGTGCTGTGCTGCCCGCGCACGCTCGGTGCTTCCGGCGGTGTGATCATCTGCCATGATCTTTTTAGGGTCAAAGGCGTCGAAGATGGAATCGTCCCCGTCGAGCAGCGTCTTGGTAATGGCTGCTCGTGGCCCCATGCGTTGCAAAGTGGCTAGGCCTTGCAGTGGCTTTCGGAATTCATCGAATTCGGAACCGAATTCTTCATTAAGGCCGGACTTTGCGTTGTTAATCGCGTTACGCGCTGCCAGCAGTGCAGCGCGAATGTCCTGAATGACCTTAGGTAGACGCTCTGGACCGATGATAATCAAGGCAACGATAAAGAGGACGAAAATTTCGCCCCATCCGACATTAGTAAACACTCACACCACTCTAGTCTGGCTATTGCCCGCGCGCCTTTTTAACCGCACGGTAGAAGGTTTCCAGGCGAGCCACGAAGTTTTCCGCGCGTTGCGCAGGCAAATCATCCACCTCAGGCCCCTCTGGACAGCACTTTTCAATCAGATTCAAACGATCCAGCAGCGAACTAGGCACCGTTATGTCTTCTTCGGCAGACTGTCGCAGGCGCTCGGCGGCCCGTCGCTGTGCTTGCACTTCGGCGCGACACTCGGCGCAGTGCACAAGGTGTACTCGCGCTCGGCTCATCGCGACCGGAGGAAGCTCATTATCGACGTACCCCGCGATCGCCTCGGCACTCAAATGCTCAATCGAATCAAAGCCTTCGTCGGAGCGGTCCCGGTCCGCGATGAGTTTCTGCAAACGGGCAATATTTGGCAAGTTCGACAAGTTCGGGAGGTGGGGGCGAGATGAGCCACTAGGCATGGCGTTCATGAGTGGCACAACCTCCTTAATACGACGTCGACGAAGATTTGAGTCTAATACTTCCGACCCTACCCACTTTTGCGCAAACTAGACTTTGGACTGAATCAACAGCTGGGTTTCTTCGTCGGTGACGGCCGCCGCTTCAAGAATCGCACGAAGCTGCGATCGGCCTCGGTGGATTCGGGAACGCACCGTACCTAGCTTCACGCCCAGAGTGTCGGCGATTTCGTCATAAGACATTCCGATGACATCACACAGCACCACGGCAACACGGAACTCGGGGCTTAATTCGTCCAGAGCCGCCTGCAGCGCCGGATCCAAGTTGGCCACATTATAGGCCTGTTCCGGGGTCAAATCTGTGCCAGGTACGCGCTCGTAATCCTCCGGCAGCGCTTCCATGCGAATCTTCGCGCGGTGACGCACCATGTCCAAAAACAGGTTGGTGGTAATGCGATGCAGCCAGCCCTCAAAGGTGCCCGGTTGGTAGCTCTTAATCGAGCGGAATACGCGCATAAAAGTCTCTTGGGTCAAGTCTTCCGCGTCGTGTTGATTACCGCTCAATCGGAATGCCAACCGGTACACGCTGTCCGCATGTTCTTGCACCACTTCGCCCCACGACGGCATTCCGGCGATACCGGCATCGAAGGCCGCCGTGCCAGTGATCTCTTCTGGAGCGTCTATGGACGTAGCGGTGTCGTCGAAAAGCTCTGCGTTCTCCATCGCGTCAAAATCCGCGCGCGCTGATGAGCTAAGGCGGGACACGTGCGAGGAGCCAGGGGTTTCCATAATGTTTATTCTGCCTGCCGTTCTTACGAATAGCCAGTTGAAAAGGATGCATTTAACTTAACCATGCATGCTTATGGTTTTATTCCTGAATTGATGTTAGGAACCTGATAGGCCGGCCACAGTTCGGTAACGTCGGGCAGCTGCAGTACGCAATCACCCCAACTGCCACATAGTGAACAGTTGTCACAACCAGCGAGTTTTGCGACACTTCACCAACAATGGCACCTAAACTAACGGCTGTGAACGACACTGCATTGACCGCGCTAACCTCATTCATCCTCGCCACCACTGCCGAGGATGAAGCACTCGCCAACGCTCGCCAGCACGCAGCCGAGTTCGGCCTCACGGTACCCGATGCCATCACCGGCAGCCTGCTTTCCACTCTGGCCTCCGGTGCGGCTACCGATAGCTCTGCCGGCGCAATCGCTGTCACCCCGGCGGCAGGCGTCGTTGGCCTGTACCTCCTCGGCGGACTCGGGGAAAAGGGACACCTGACTTGCATTGACCCCGAAACTGAGCACCAACGCCAAGCCAAGAAAAGCTTCCAAGAGGCTGGTTATCGCACGTCCGCATATCGATTCCTGCCTTCGCGTCCCCTGGAAGTGATGGGGCGTTTGGCCAATGATTCTTACCAGCTCGTCTACGGTGACGTCCGCCCCGCTGACCTGCGCAGCTTCACTGAAGCCGCATGGCCACTGCTCGCACGCGGGGGCGTTCTCGTGCTAGCCGACGCGCTTCTCGACGGCACCATCGCGGATGAATCCCGCAAGGACCGCGACACGGCAACTGCCCGGGACACAGACATTTACCTGCGGGAACTTGACGACGCCCTGGTCAGCCGTCTCCCCTTGGGGGCAGGCCTGACGATTGTGACCAAGCTCCGTTAGCTAGGTCCAGTAAAAAACGAAGCTCCCCGCTGCGAGTAGTTCTTTGAGAACATGCTCGCGGCGGGGAGCTAGGTTGTTTGTGAGGTAGTGCTACACGGTCTCGTTCTTACCAACACACACCACGCCACCGGCGGAAATGGTGAAGCGAGCGGAATCGCGCTCGTGATCGACACCAATGAACTCACCGTCGGAGACCACAACGTTTTTATCCAAAATCGCGTGGCGCACTACAGCGCCTCGGCCAATGCGAACGCCGGGCATCAGAACCGAGCCTTCGACTGTCGCGCCTTCTTCCACGATGACGTTGTTGGACAGCACCGAGTTGCGCACGGTACCACCGGAGATGATGCAGCCCGAAGCCACCATCGAAGACTGTGCGATGCCGCCTTGGACGAACTTAGCTGGCGGGAAGTTTCCGTCTTCGGTGGAGTGGATTGGCCAACGACGGTTGTAGAGGTTGAACACCGGCAGCACGGAGATCAAGTCCATGTGTGCCTCGTAGAAAGCGTCGATGGTACCTACGTCTCGCCAGTAACCCTTATCCCGGTCCGATGCGCCCGGAACCACGTTTGCGGAAAAGTCGTAAACGTTAGCTTCGCCCTTTTCCACGAAGTAAGGAATGATGTCCCCACCCATGTCGTGGTCAGATTGCTCGTTGTCTTGATCGGCGGTAAGAGCTGCGATCAACGCATCCGTGGTGAAGATGTAGTTGCCCATCGAGGCGAACGTCACCTCGGGATCATCTGGCGTGCCGGGCGGATTGGCCGGCTTTTCCAGGAACTCCGTGATGGTACCGTCCGGTTCGGACTGGATGCAGCCGAAAGCGGTAGCTTCAGCACGTGGCACGCGGATGCCAGCGACGGTCACCGACTTGCCGGAAGCGATGTGATCATCCAGCATTTGGCGCGGATCCATGCGGTAGACGTGGTCCGCGCCAAATACGATCACGTAGTCCGGGTTTTCGTCGTAAATCAGGTTGAGCGACTGCAAAATCGCATCGGCGGAACCGGTGTACCACCGCTTGCCCAGGCGCTGCTGTGCTGGCACTGGGGTGATGTACTGGCCGGTGAGTCCGGAAAGCTGCCAGGATTGGGAAATATGGCGGTCAAGCGAGTGGGATTTGTACTGCGTAAGCACGCAAATTTGCATGAATCCGGCGTTCACCAGATTTGACAGCACGAAATCGATCAGGCGGTACGTACCTCCGAAAGGTACGGCCGGCTTGGCTCGGTCTGCAGTGAGCGGGAAAAGGCGTTTTCCCTCTCCACCTGCAAGGACAATGGCTAGGACATGTGGTTGGCTCCTCACTCTTTCCAAACTATCTACTTTCCCGGAAACGTGCATGACAACCGCCAAATTATGGTCAAAGCCACCCCCTTTATTACCGCCGGGGTTAGCCCTGCGGCGTGTGATTTCTCGAAGCGCTGCGCGCATGGAAAAGCAGGGCTAAGTTCGAGGGTATGCGAGTTGGAATGATGACCAAGGAATACCCGCCGGAGATCTACGGCGGTGCCGGCGTGCACATTGCCGAGCTGACCCGATACATGCGCGAGATCACCGAAGTAGACGTACACTGCATGGGCGCTCCGCGTGATGAGGCCAACGTCTACGTGCACGGCGTAGACCCGGAATTGGACAACGCAAATGCGTCCATTAAGACGCTGTCCACGGGGCTTCGGATGGCGCACGCCGCTAACAACGTGGATGTGGTCCACTCTCACACGTGGTACGCCGGCCTGGGCGGTCATCTGGCTGCCCGCCTGTATGACATTCCGCATGTGGCCACCGCACATTCCCTGGAACCACATCGCCCGTGGAAGCGAGAGCAGCTAGGTGGCGGCTACGAGGTGTCGTCGTGGTCAGAAAAGAACGCGATGGAATACGCAGATGCCGTCATCGCGGTTTCCGCGCGTATGAAAGATTCCATCCTCGATGCCTACCCGCGCATCGAACCAGACAAAGTGCGTATTGTGCTCAATGGCATCGACACGCAGCTCTGGCAACCACGCCCCACCTTCGATGAGAACCCTGAGTCCGTTCTGCAGGAACTCGGTGTGGACCCCACCCGTCCGATCGTCGCGTTCGTCGGAAGGATCACCCGACAAAAAGGCGTTGGCCACCTGGTCAAGGCCGCCAAGCTTTTCGACGACGGCGTGCAGCTTGTCCTGTGCGCCGGGGCACCAGATACTCCTGAAATTGCCACAGAGACCAAGGCACTCGTTGAGGAGCTGCAGGCGCAGCGCGACGGAATTTTCTGGGTCCAGGACTTCCTGCCAAAGGACAAGATTCAGGAGATCCTGACCGCGGCCGATACCTTTGTCTGCCCGTCGATTTACGAGCCCCTGGGCATCGTAAACCTGGAAGCGATGGCCTGCGGCACGGCCGTGGTTGCCTCTGACGTAGGCGGCATCCCAGAGGTAGTCGTGGACGGTACCACCGGCACCCTCGTGCACTACGACGAGAGCGATCCAGAGGAGTTCGAACGTGGCATTGCCGCGGGGGTAAACGCCATGGTTGCCGACCGAGAAAAGGCCAAGCTCATGGGCGAGGCCGGTCGAAATCGTGCCGTCGAAGAGTTCTCTTGGGCCACGATCGCAGCCCAAACCGTCGATGTGTACAAGTCCTTAATGTAAGACAATTCGCCATAAAACGCCTGCTCATCCCAGTTTTTTTAAGTTTCGAAAACAGAGGGTGGGCAGGCATTTGGCGTCTTGAGAGTTTCCCTGCTGAGCAGGTGAGGAAGCGTATACCGGAACGACACTCCCGCGGCAACATCGCTACGCTCGTGGTTGTTAATGTTTTCGTCCAAACTGCCGAGGAAATTCGAAGATGAGCTACCATCCACACCGTCCCGAACTTCACGTGTCCCCGGAGCAGGGAATTCTTAAAGCGCCAGCTGGAGCGCTGAAAGTCGGCGAAAACTGGCATATTTTTCACCAGTACGAGCCTGCGCTTGGTGCTCCTGCACGCATAGCGCACCAGTTTGCCGAGCAGCTGCCATTTGAATGGGATCTGTGCGATGACGTAGTGGCCGCTGTCGAGGGAGAAACTAAGGTCCGTGCGGGCTCCATCATTGGGCTCGAAGACGGCTCAGTGGAGTTGTTTTTTACCTCCATTACGGAGTCCGGGACTTCGGTACACGTAGCGGTTATTGACGATATCGATGACACCACCGATTCCATCTCAGACGATGCGCTTGCCATCGACCCGGGGGTTCGCCGAGTAGGTGCCGTAGTGAGTGACCGCGACGGGTTCATTGACTTCCGTTCGCCGTGTGTCGTCGCACAATGGCAGGACGATGCGTTGGCTGGCTGGTTGATGCTCGCGGTCTCTGGTCCCCAGGAACACCCTGTGCTGGTAGTGTTGGAGTCTGCAGATCGTCGCGATTGGAACCTGCTAGGACCGCTTACTTTCAACGGCACCACCGGCTTGGAAGGGATTTCTCGAATCGTCAGCCCGCGCATTATCCAGCTGCGCGACGAGGTCGACTCGAAGATCTATGATGTCCTCCTGGTCACCCTGGAGCATGAGGGAATCGACATTTCCGGCTACCTAGTTGGTTGCCTCGAAGGAACGACTTTCGAGGTCAAGACTCCGTTTACCCGCCTGGATTTCGGCCACGACTTCACGCGACCCCGCAACACAAATACGGTGGTCGGCGCGGCACTCGAACACCCGGATTATTCCGCCGGGGTAATCTTCGGTCTGCTCAACGGCATCGGGCGTTTCGACGAACCACGCGAGCACCTCAGCCTCACTGAGGAGGGCTGGGCCAACTGTCTGTCCTTACCGCGTCTCACCACACTGCAAGACGGCCTCATCTACCAAACCCCAGCCCCAGGATTGCCAGCGTTTGTGTCCAACTCGGAACGCGCTGCGATGTACTCCGCCATCATCGACACCTCCGCGGCTGATGCCGCCATCCGGGTGGAGCTAGTGGATTCCGAAGGCAAGGTGGCAGCTTCCGTGACACACTTCGGAGACACGATTGAGCTGGATCGCTCCATGAACCCAGCACACGAGGGCGATTACATCGCCGAGGGCCCGCTCGTGGCTGCGGATACAGACGCGATGACCATTGTGGTTGATGGCTCCACCGTAGAAGTGTTTGCCGACGGTGGCGCGCTAGCGATGGCAAGCCGCGTCTACTTTCCCACCCAGTTTGCGGAATTCCGAGTCATCGTCTCCGGCGACGCCACCATCGAACGCGACATGGATATTTTCCCATTCGACTACTCGGTGCTACCGGCCTTGGCCGACACTGAGCTGCCGGAGTTTGAGCCTCAGCTCGCCGGCGAAGAGGATTAGCTTCTCACACAAGGGAACATGTCCTTGAGCACAACGCCGAAGCGCGTCTTACCTGGCTTCTCGCCAAAGAGAAGACGGGTAAGACGCGCTTAGTTTTTTGGACGGCTAAGGAAGTTCTAGCCCACCACTGGCTTGAATCGGGTAAGCACCGCACGTGCGGTGACCGTCATAGATTCTGGCAACGCCGCGATTCGCTCTTTCAAGACATCCGGGTGGATGTGACGAGCCGACGGGCTCATCTTGATTTGCGCTGCGATTGAAGACTGATCCAAATTCATTGGGAATTCGATCAGCTGGCCTTCCCCTACCGGCTCGAGGTGACCAGCGGCTTGATCAATCATGCGGGCTACCTTGCCTTCTTCCACGTCAATGATTCCCAGCGGATCCCGCAGCTCAGAAAGGTGGCCGCGATCCGCGGTAAGCACCACAACTTCACCGCCTGGCTTCAAAATCCGGGCGAATTCTGCTGCGTTGCGCGGAGCGAAGGCAACCACGATGACGTCAACAGAATTGTCCAGGAAAGGCAGCCGCGACCAAGCGTCGGCAACGATGGCTCCGGCCCGTGGGTGGCAGTGTGCCAGCCGTTTAGCCGCGGCGACGGATACGTCGAGGCCAACGCCACGCGAATTCTCCACGTCGTCAAGCGCATGCGCGAGGTAGTAGCCAGTGCCCGCGCCTACCTCAACGATGGCCGGGTGAGCTTCAAGTGGCACACCAGCCTCATCCAGGATGGTGTTTACGGTGGCGGACACCGCTTCCACGAATGGGGCGAAGTGTCCACGGGAAAGGAAGGTTTCGCGGGCGTCGATCATGGTGGAGTCATCGCCGGTGTAACGCAGCCCGGCGCCGCCAGCGAGGGTGACGTAACCCTGGCGGGCAATGTCGTAAGAATGACCAGACTCAGACACCACGCGCGCTCCGTCGTCAGACAGCATGAGCGCGCTTCCGTCTACCGGGTCGGCCAAAATGTCGATTACATCGTTAAGCACGTCTCATTCCTTCGCGAAGATTCAGATATTCATACAAAAAGACACCGCAAATTGCTGTGCGGTGTCAAATGGCGGGGGTCGTGGGGCTAGCTAGAGACTTCCACAAGGAGGGCACCGAGTTCGGCTGCTTCTTCTTTGTTGAGTTCTACGACAAGACGTCCGCCACCGTCCGTTGGGATGCGCATGACAATCTTCCGGCTCTCAATTACCGCTTCCATTGGGCCGTTGCCGGTCCTGGGTTTCATCGCTGCCACTGTTGTGACGCTCCTTTTCCTCATACAACGGTGCGACGTACACCTCCTCAACCGAGGAGATCCACGCGCTTTCACACCATTGTAGTCGAAAACCCGATCCGAGCTACGGCTGTTGCTTATCGACGCGAACCGCTTCGCCCACCGCTACCCCAGCTCGCTGGCGCAGCTCTTCATTTTCAGCGATCAGCTGAATAATGACAGCATCAACTTGGTCTTGGCGGTAGCCGCGCAGCACGGTATCAAAAGTCACCCGAGAAAAGTTATGTGTCCGCACGGCTTCTTCGTTGAGCGCCACAATTGATTCATGCTCAGCCAGCTCCGGCATGACTTCGCCTCGCCCGAGGACTTTTCCGAAGGCAACCGTTAGGACCGCCACAATCACGATGAGGGCGATGAGATAGAACAGCCAGGTCAGCACGATGTATTTCCCACGTTTTCGGTTAGTGGACAGGGCAGGGTGCGTATCTTGACGTACCCACTTTCATGATCTTAGATGACGTCCTGCACTGGGGGCCGTTCAGCCAAGGTAGGTGCCACAATTCCTGCTCGCGCCAAAATTGTTGCGCATACTTCATCCGCCATTGGCGCGAGCTCAAGAAGCGGACGGTTTCGATGCTGCCGTACGCCCAAATCCACTTGCGAAATACCACGCAGGCCGACACTGCGAAAAACATCGATGACCAAGCCAATCTCTACCCCATAGCCGGACACGAAAGGCAGCGACCGCGCAGTCGCAGCACGGATTGCGTACTCGCCGGATAGCGGTTGCGCGATCTCACTAAGTTGCGGAAACAATGCGCGTAGCAATGGTTTGGCGGTCAGTTCAGTGACGCGTCCCCCACCGGTAGGCGCACCGTGGAATCCGCGCTGGTAATTGGATTTCACCAACTGAATTTTCGGATCCGCAAAGGCAGCTACCAACTGCGAGACCGTGGCGGGGTGTGGATTGCTCAGGTCAGCGTCGACGAATGCCACGAATTCCCCCTGTGCAGCCGCCACTCCGCGCCACAGCGCCTCGCCTTTGCCTGGTTGCGGAGCGATATGCGGCAGCGGCTCCCGCCAATTGATCACCCGCGCGCCGGCGCGCCGGGCTTGCGTGGCCGTGTCATCCTCGGAATCTGAATCAATAACAATGACTTCCAGCGGGGATTCCGCCAAGACCGTGTGCACCACTGCAGCCACGGTAGCTTCTTCGTTGAGCGCCGGGATAATGACGCTAGTCCGCGACACCAAGCTCATACCAGCCCCCGAATAGTGTTGCGGGGTGGCATGCGTCCAGCGATGGCGGCGGTCATGTAGATCGTGTCAAAAGTTTCCTGAACCTCGTGGCTGCGGAAAGCGGCCACTCCCCGCTCAGCTGCCCATGCGGTTGCTGCCAATGTGCCTGCTACCCGCTCGCGAACCGGCCGATTGAGCGTTTCACCGACAAAGTCCTTATCCGACAACGCCATCAACACCGGCCAACCGGTGGCCACGAGTTCATCGACTCGTCGAAGCAGTTCGAGCCCGTGAAAAGTATTCTTGCCAAAATCGTGGGTCGGATCGATAAACACCAAATTTTCCGGGACCCCACAAGCTACTGCACGAGCGGCAAGTTCGGTGGTTTCTCGAATAACGTCGGCCACGAGGTCGTCGTAACGCACTCGATGCGGTCTGGTCCTCGGCTGTGCCCCACCGGTGTGGGAGCACACATAACCCACCTGGAATTGACCGGCGACCTCAACCAGTTCCGGGTCGTGCCCCGCCCAGGTGTCGTTAACCAGGGTGGCCCCGGCGCGAATGGCGGCTTCAGCTACTGGGGCGCGCCACGTATCGACGCTCAACGCCACGTCGGGGAATCGCTCATGGGCTGTCGCAATCGTAGGTACTACCCGCTCAATTTCCTGCTCGATAGTAACTTCTTCGCCAGGTCCGGCCTTGACTCCTCCGATGTCGATGATCCGGGCGCCCTGGGTAACGGCGAGTTCGACTCGCTCCAGGGCTTTTTCATCAACAAACGTGGCGCCTTGGTCATAGAAGGAATCTGGCGTGCGGTTAACTATCGCCATCACGAGGGCGAGTTCAGGATGGTGTGGGTCCGCAAAGCAAGATTTCATGGGGTTAAGCCTAGCGGTCGAGTTCTTCTTCCTCTTGGAGGACCAGGCTTGCTGGCAGCGCCTCGCCCCGGGCTCGGATGTCATCGTGATGGCTCAGGATGTAATCCATGGCTTCGTCGATGGAATCGGTGAGCATGAACAAGTCGAGGTCTTTTTCTGCGATCATGCCTTCGGCGACGAGGCGATCTTTCAGCCAGTCCACGAGTCCGGACCAGTAGTTCACGCCCAGCAGCACGATCGGATAGTCGGTGATTTTGCCGGTTTGGACCATACAGAGAGCCTCAAACAGCTCATCTAGCGTGCCGAATCCTCCAGGCAGGCAGACGAAGCCTTGAGAGTACTTGAGGAACATCGTTTTGCGCACAAAGAAATACCGGAAGTTGAGGCCGAGATCGACCCAGTCATTGAGATGCTGTTCGTGCGGCAACTCGATGCCTAGGCCAACTGATAGTCCGCCGGCTTCCGAAGCGCCACGGTTCGGCGCCTCCATCAAGCCCGGACCACCGCCAGTGATCACGGCGTATCCGTGTTCCGTGAGCTGCTTGCCCAGCTGTTGCCCCATGTCGTAGTACTCGTGTCCTTCGTGGATACGAGCCGAGCCAAAGACCGTCACTGCCAGGGGAAGTTCGGCGAGTGCGCCAAAGCCATCGACAAACTCGCTTTGAATGCGCAGCACGCGCCAAGGATCGGTGTGCAGCCAATCAACATTGTGCTGGTGGTCGAGGAGGCGCTGGTCGGTGGTGGATTTTTGTGGTCCAGATTCGCGGACCAGCACTGGGCCGCGCAGCAATCGTTGCTTGTCTGGATGTGGAGTCTTGCTTGGAGCCACGTGTTCTCACCTCATTAGTCACTTGGGTTACAAGTGATGACGCTAGCCAGTTTCGGCTACCTACGCTGGGTGAGTGCACCGTAACACACGCAAATGTGTGCGTTCGGCGGCTCGGAAAAATTCTCCGGCCTCAATTTTTCGCACAAAAGGGCAAAAGTTAAAGTGGTTGGTATGACGACATTGGGTGCCCAAGCTGTTGGTATTGCCAACATCGCCATCGACGGAACCGTTTTGGATACCTGGTTCCCTGAGCCGAAATTGGTGGATTTCCCAGAAAGCAACGCGCCTCACGCGCACTCTGAGCGGCTGGGTGCCCAAGAGCTCACTCCGCGTATGCTTTCGCTGGTCGGCTTGGATGAAGACCGTATGGTGGAGCAAATCGCGGTGCGCACCACCATCCCCGACCTCAACCAGCCACCTGTCGACGCCCACGATGCCTACCTGCGTCTTCATTTGCTGTCGCACCGCCTGGTGGCCCCTAACACCATCAGCATGGAAGGGTTGCTGCACATTCTTGCCACCGTGGTGTGGACCAACAAGGGCCCCTGCTTGCCGGACAACTTCGAATATGTGCGCACGGCGCTTCGCTCTCGTGGCCTGATCCACGTCTATGGGGTTGATCGCCTCCCCCGCATGGTGGATTACGTGGTTCCCGCCGGTATTCGCATCGCGGAGGCAGAACGAGTCCGGCTGGGGGCCTATCTGGCCGAGGGCTCGGTGGTGATGCGAGAAGGATTTGTCAGCTTCAATGCTGGATCGTTGGGGCCTGCGCGTATCGAAGGACGCCTTTCCTCGTCCGTGGTTCTTGCTGAAGGTACGAAAATCGGCTTGAGTTCCGTGGTGATGGCTGCCCAAGACGATGAGCACCGCCGTCTGCCGCTCAGCATTGGGCGCAATTGTGAATTCGGGGTCAGCTCCGGCATTATCGGCATGGACCTGGGTGATAACTGCGTGGTGGGTAACAACCTCATCATTTCGCCTGACACGATGCTATACTTCCCGGAATCCGACACTCTTGCGCAGGCCGGTACCCTAAGCGGCCAAAGCAACTGGCATTTTGCAATGGAGTCCGGCCACCCCGAACCTGTTGCCCGCCAGCGTTAAGGAGATAACGCCCCCTTTGACCGTCGGGCGAGTCGCCCGCCTGCCAGCGGAGCGCTTGGCCGCCCGAAAATTCTCGGTCTGCCCCTTCTCCCACCCACTATATTAATGAGCTATATCACATTGCTACGGTAAGTGTGATAGCGATATTTCTCCTACAAACAAAGCGCTTTTATCACTCAATTTGATGAATGTTATGTAGCGCGGAATAGTTGACACATGACTAGCGTGGAATCTTCTGAAGCAACAGCCGTTGCTACCTCCGGTTCATCGGACCTAGGCAACGGTTTAAAAACTCGCCACTTGACCATGATGGGGCTTGGATCCGCAATCGGCGCCGGCTTGTTCCTGGGCACCGGCGTGGGCATCCAAATCGCTGGACCAGCAATTTTGCTGGCATATGTCCTTGCTGGAATCATCGTGGTTTTTGTGATGCAGATGCTGGGCGAAATGGCAGCTGCTCGGCCAGCTTCCGGCTCGTTTTCCACCTATGCGCAAATGGCTTTTGGCCACTGGGCAGGCTTCTCCCTGGGCTGGCTGTACTGGTTCATGCTGGTTATGGTGATGGGCGCGGAGATGACGGGCGCTGCCGCCATCATGGCATCCTGGTTCGGCGTCGCCCCATGGATCCCAGCCTTGATCTGCGTGGTGATCTTCGCGGTCATCAATTTGGCTCATGTGGCCGGCTTTGGCGAATTCGAGTTCTGGTTCGCATTCATCAAGGTCTTTGTGATTATCGCCTTCCTGGTCGTGTCCTTCCTCTTAGTCTTCGGACTGCTCCCGGGCACCGATCCCGTAGGCACGTCAAACTTCATCGGCGATCACGGCTTTATGCCCAACGGCATTCCCGGTGTTGCCGCAGGTTTGCTGGCAGTAGCTTTCGCCTTTGGCGGCATTGAAATTGTGACTATCGCGGCAGCCGAATCGGAGGACCCACGCAGTTCCATCGCTACCGCCGTCCGTTCAGTCATTTGGCGCATTTCTCTGTTCTACCTGGGCTCTGTCCTAGCGATCTGCTTCCTCCTCCCCTACGACCACATCTCGGGCGCAAAATCTGCTGCAGATTCTCCGTTCACGATTATCCTCGGCATGGCTGGCATCCCAGCGATTGCGAAGATCATGGAAGTAGTGATTGTCCTTTCCCTCCTCTCCGCCTTCAACGCGCAGATTTACGCTACGTCCCGGTTCGTCTACTCGCTGGCGGATAAGGGCGACGCGCCAGCCATCTTTGCCAAGCTCAATAAAGCCAAAGTGCCAAACAACGCGGTGCTACTCTCCGTTTTCTTTGCTTTCGCATCGGTCGGCCTACAGTACTGGAACCCCGCCGGTCTGCTCCAGTTCCTGCTCAACGCCGTCGGTGGCTGCTTGATCGTGGTCTGGCTGATGATTTGCTTCTCCCACCTCAAGTTGCACCGCGAGATGGAACGCAATGGTGAGGTTTCCGTGCGCATGTGGGGTTACCCATTCTTGCCATGGCTCACCGTAGTGATGCTCGCAGGTCTCACCGTGCTCATGCTTTTCGACGAAGCATCACGCGGGCAAATCACCTCTGTGGCCATCGTTTTCGCCTTTTTGATGGGACTCAGCGTGCTTACGCGTAAAAAGAAGGTTTAAACAGCTGCTCTTTCCCATTAAGAACCGGGCCGTCATGTATGCGTACATGACGGCCCGGTTTTTTGGAGCCAAACCGGCTACTAAAAAATACTGCGGATTACACCTTTTCTTCGCAGCCGCAGCAAGACTCCGACGTACACCCCAATTGCCACATACTCACTTATCGCTTGAAAGCCGAAGAGTGCAGTGTGAAGCGATTGCCCCAGTGAAATATTAAGCAGAATGCCCAGAATCACGAGCATTACGAGTAGGGACAACACATAGCCGTTGAGAAATTTCGCTGGATCGATTTGCTCGCCATTACGTTGCTTCATCACACCCATCCCCTTATCCAAAACAATGATCTGAAGCGCCAGTGAGGCCGCCCCCTAGCGCACCGACGATTGCTCCGCCGACTCCTCCAACCAGTCCCACACCACCTGCCCCAGCAACGGTCCCCACCACTGGCAATGCAACTGTGCCACCGGCTGCGCCTACCGTCGCACCTGCAGCGGCACCTGCAGCGCCCACGGTACCGGCCCCCGTGATCGCATTTCCAGCCGCCCCGGTAACACATTCCCCGACACTTCGTTCGGATGCCGCAGTAGCCCGAACGATTAGATCACTACTGTCGGCTGTGCGTTCATAAGAAAGCACGACTGGGTTGCCAGCCTTGTCTGTGCCCCTCCTCGGCAACTGCTCGCTAGCCCCCATTCGTTTGTCGATCAAGATGACCGACTCGCCCGTATCTTTTACCTGAACGCCTTGGGCTAACTCAACAACTGCAGTGCTCCTGTCAGTTACTGTCAGTACCCCTGCGCTCTGTTCTACACCATTCTGATTCATCACTTCGGGTTGAGCTGTGGTCGCAACGCTTGGGGCTGGATTGATGGCCACTAGGCTCGACAGCAGTACCGTCGAGCATCCACAGATCCATAGACGTTTCTTCATCTTTACTCCTACAGTGAAATCACAATCATTTCGTTTCTATCATAACATCCATTTTCATTATCGGGTGCCATAGTGGCACCCACTACCTAAAGTTCCTGGTTGAAGTAGTAAACTGCTTTCAAAGAATCCACCGCAACGTCAAGAGGCGACAAATCGTGTCATCACCCGAGAAACTTGGCTCCGGCCTCAAAGTCCGCCACCTCACCATGATGGGCCTTGGCTCTACCATCGGCGCTGGCCTTTTCCTCGGCACAGGAGTTGGCATTAAGGCCGCCGGCCCTGCAGTTCTGCTCGCTTACCTGATGGCCGGCATCATCGCGGTCTTGGTTATGCGCATGCTGGGCGAAATGGGCTCAGTTATCCCAGCAAGCGGCTCCTTTTCAGAATATGCCGAGATGGGAATAGGCCGCTGGGCTGGATTCGTCCAAGGTTGGATTTACTGGCTTGCGACCGTCGCGGTGCTGGGTGCTGAAATCACTGGCGCAAGCTCCTTCGTTGGCACCTGGTTCAACATCAAACCTTGGATCCCAGCTCTGATTTTCGTGTTGTTCTTTTCCGCAGTCAATCTTCTCCGGGTTCGCGCATTCGGTGAGTTTGAATTCTGGTTTGCCTTTATCAAGGTTGCTGTACTGGTGAGCTTCTTGATCCTCGGCATTGCCCTCATCTTCGGCCTGCTTCCCGGTCACCCCTTCGTAGGAACCGAGATATTTCTAGCCGACGGTTTCATGCCTAACGGCATCAGCGGCGTAGCCACCGCCATTCTCGCAGTAGCCTTCGCATTCGGCGGAATTGAAGTGGTTGCGATCGCCTCCGCCGAATCCGAGGACCCCGAGCACTCACTGATCAATGCAGTGAAATCCACGATCACCCGCATTTCCCTGTTCTACCTCGGTTCCGTCCTTGTCATCACGTTCCTGCTGCCATATTCCTCCCTCGGCGCAGCTAAGTCTGCCGCGGACAGCCCATTCACGCGCGTACTTAGCATGGCAGGGATTCCAGGCGTGGTGGGATTTATGGAAGCTGTTATTGTCCTCGCGCTCTTATCCGCTTTTAACGCACAAATCTATGCCAGCTCCCGAATGATGTTTTCACTGGCCCAGCGTGGCGATGCCCCACGCCTTTTTGCGACTTCAAATGCGTCTGGCATCCCCGTCGCTGCAATTATCCTTTCGACAGTCTTGTCGATCGTGATGGTCGTGCTGAACTTCGTCGATACGGGCTGGCTTCTAGCGTTCATGCTGAATTCCGCGGGCGCCTCATTGCTGATCGTCTGGGGCTTTGTCTCCGTTTCTCAGCTACGGCTTCGTCCACGCTTGGAAGCCGTCTACAGCCTGCCGATTCGAATGTGGGCTTATCCGGTATTTACGTGGATCACTATCGCAGCCCTGCTGGGGCTGGCAATACTGATGCTCACGGATCCTGCGTCGCGAATTCAATTGGCTTCCGCCGCAGCGATGTTTGGGATCCTATTCGCCGCTTCGCTCATCACCGCCCGGCTACGCGGCATCTCACCTTGGGAAAAGCAAAAGCTGCCCGCTGAATAGGCAGGTAGCCGCACTTTTTAGCTCCCGTGCTGAACCGTTTGCGTTCAGCACGGGTTTTTTAATGCGACGAGTTGCTTGACACAATGTAAAGAATGCTTTACATTGTAGAGCGTAGGACAAACATGAAGGAAAGGAATCAGCACATGGGAGAAGCGCAGCACCCCAACATGGTGCGAAAGCTCAGGCGGTGGAACGAGCTCTCCCAACAGGAGCTGGCCGACCAGGTATCTGTTTCGCGCCAAACCATCGCAAACATTGAAAAGGGTAACTATTCACCGTCAGTGCATCTTGCGCTGACGATCTGCAAGGTATTAGGCAAAAGCGTCGAAGAAGTCTTCGGCGAAGACCAGGAAGGCTAGCGAAACCATGAGCATCAATAACCGCGTCCTCGAGCGGACGGACGCCTTGTACACCGACGAGTTTGAGCGCACACAAGCCCACCGCAGCAACACTATTCAACTGTTTTGGATTGGGCTCCTAACTTTAACTCTCGCCCCAATCATGGCGTGGACGATCCAAGGCCCGCTGGCGTTTTTGAGCTTTCTGCCTCTGCTGGCAGCTGGCATAAGTGGACTAATCAGTTCTAACTGGCTTCGCAAGCGCGTACCATCGCCGGCACGATCAGAGCTCAAAGATGCAATGCCGTTAGAGCTGGCTTGGTCTGGCGGAGTGATCGTGGCTTGGGTAGCCGGACTGTACCGTAGTCAGGGCGACGATTTTGGCACTGGAGCAGTCATCGGAGCCATTATCGGCGTAGCAGTCGTGGCCTTTTTGGCTCCCAAATTAGCAAAACGTCGCCACGACAAAGATGTAGCTCGGCTCAATGCAGAGCTAGAAGACTAAAGAACACCCCCCCTTCATCAACTGGAAACCCGCTGACCTCAGGAAATACTGACGTCAGCGGGTTTCCACGTAACCAGCCTATGCTTTGCTGGTCACACCGGAGCGACTTCCTCCACGATCTGCACCGGCTTCTTAGCCCGGAAAGCCCACAACTTGTTGATGATGAAATTAACCGGCATGGCCAAAACGATGGAGATCGCCGTAGCCCAGTACAGGCGAGAACGCAGCCCAGAGGAATCGTCAAGGAAAGCCGGGAGCGTGATTGGTGAAGTCGGGTTAATCAAGGCCGTCATCAGACCGACCTGCACGAAGAACGCGAAGATACCCGTTGCCAAGAACGGGAAGAACCCGCGCAACCAACTGCGTTTGTTCATCTTGCCAAAAGTCCAGATGCGGTTGAGTTGGTAATTCCACACATTGGCCACCAGAAACGCAATCGTTTGATACAGGTGGTAGGCACGCACGTTGAATTGCGTACCTGCCAAGTTCAGCAGTGCGTGGTCGTATTCCACGCCGTTCGTCCACAGACACAGCTTGGAAACGACGTAAATGACCGCCATGTTGACTACCGCGCCGGATCCGCCGACGATACCAAACATGATGAATTGACGAGAGTTCTTCAAAAACCTCTCGTTAATAGCGGGACGTGCAGTGCTCAACTCAGCTCAACTTCGTACGGGTCGACAACAAGGACATATCCCAAGAATCCTACTCGGTAGCACCCCAAAAACCCGATTCCGCCAAGCGTGGCAAAGTCCACACTAACCTCGCGCCAGCACCCCATTCTCGCAGCTCAAGGCGGGTAGCGCACAGTTTTAACGTGACCGAATAGTTATACAGCTGTAGTGGCTTTGAGACCGGATATGTGTCGTCCCCCTCAATGGCTGCCCCGAGATAAGCACACACCACCCGCAGCTGATGAGTAAAGCCCGTAAGTGGCCGCAGTTCCACCAAGTGCCCGCCCAACGAGCGAGCCAGCGTACGCGTCGGCGTTCCACCAGGATCGACAGCAACCTGGTGCTTACCGGGTTGCCTGCGCATCGGTAGCGCTATTTCCGTCCAGTGCGAGGGCAGCCCGGGGTCGTCGACAAGCAATGCCCGGTAGGTCTTGACCGCCTCACGCCGCGCGAATTGGCCTTGGTACCAGGCACGCGATGCGGGATCTGTCGAGCACGCAAGCAGCCCAGAGGTGAGCCGATCGAGTCGATGCACCGGCACGATGTCGGGGTTGCCAGTGCGCACTCGCAGCCGAGTCTGCACGGTCTCGCGCACGATACGCCCGTTGCTTGTCGACGGCACGAAACAGGGCTTATCCACCACAATAAGGCCTGCGGCCGTCCCCACAGTTGTGTAATCAAAGGGGATCTCTGGTTCTTCCGGCACGTCGGGGTGAAACCAAGCTAAGACGGGCTTGGCGAGGACGGTACCGGCTGGGATTCGCTCGCCAAAACCAAAGGGGCTATCCCCCGCCGCACCTGCGAAAAAGTCCGGATGCGCAGGAACCTTGCCCATAAGCATTGTTTTCTGCGGGGAAATGCCGTCTTTAGCCGTAATCGGACTGCGCGCCATGAGCGATCAGCAATTAGGACGCGGTGATACGGTCCGCTGCGTCCATTATCTGATGATCAGCAGCAGTCAACGAGAAACGAACGTGGTTCGCCCCACGGGGTCCGTAAAACTCTCCGGGAGCTGCTATGATTCCACGTTTTGCTAGCCATGAGATCGTTTCGCGGCAATTTTCTTCTCGCGTAGCCCACAGATAAAGACCGGCCTCGGAATGATCTACACGGAATCCGGCTTCACTAAGCGCGCGCAGTAGTACTGCACGACGCCGGGCGTAGCGAAGCCGCTGGATATCAGCCGAAATATCGTCTTCCATAGCTGCGATCGCCGCAGCCTGCACCGGCCCTGGAACCATGAGGCCCAGGTGCTTACGAGCCTCTGCTAGTTCCGAAATCACACTCGGATCGCCTGCGAAGAACCCGAAGCGATAAGAAGCAAAGTTGTGCGACTTAGAGAGTGAATGCAACGCAAGCAGACCAGTGAGGTCTCCTTCGTTGACCCGCGGATCAAGAATCGATACCGGCGGGTTGTTGTCATCCCATCCAAGTCCCAGGTAGCACTCGTCGGATACGACGATTACCCCGCGTTGTTGGGCCCAAGAAACTACTTTGCGTAGGTGATCGACGCCAAGTACTGCGCCCGTGGGGTTCGAGGGAGTATTGATGAACATCAACGAAGGCGTCATCGGCCCCAGTTGCGTAAGCGAGTCTGCACGAATAACTCGCGCGCCGGAAACCAAGGCGCCGACCTCATAGGTGGGGTACGCGATTTCCGGAATCACGACGGTGTGACCAGCACCAATGCCCAGCATCAACGGCAACGACGACACCGCTTCCTTAGTGCCAACAACCGGCTGGATATAGTCGGGCTCTAGGCCAGATATGCCATGCGCACGAAGCAGCCAAGACACGCACGCTTCTCTGAGCTCGAAGCTACCCAACGTCGGTGGATAACCTGGGTGAGCAGCGTGTTCCGCCAGCGCAAGCTGAGCTCCCGGAGCGACCTCGTCAACCGGGGTACCGATTGAGAGGTCGATTTTTCCGCCCGGGTGATTGTCGGCGGCCACGTGGGCGTCAGCAAGCGTGTCCCACGGAAAGGCCGGCAGCCGGGTGTGGAGAGCGTCGCGCTGGCGGGCGGGCATACTTATTCAGAAACCTGCGGAGGCAGGGCTGCTACCAATGGAGCATCGAAATCTTGTGGGCCAAGCTTGGCGGCGCCACCTGGGGAACCGAGGTCATCGAAGAACGCGGCGTTGGCATCGTTGTATTCGATCCACTCGTCCGGAACATCGTCTTCGTAGAAGATGGCCTCAACTGGGCATACTGGCTCGCAAGCACCACAGTCCACGCATTCATCTGGGTGGATGTAGAGGGAGCGCTTGCCTTCGTAGATGCAGTCCACTGGGCATTCTTCGACGCAGGCCTTATCCATGACGTCGACACACGGCTGTGCAATTGTGTAAGTCATTAGCTTCTTTCTGTCTCCAGTGCTGACTCTGACAAAATCTTTCGCGACTCTATTGTGCCACTCGCGGTTTCATCAATGGCCAGGCACCCCCAGCCACGCCAGCCAGCAGCAACATCAAACTGCGCGGGTTCGGTCCCACCAGAATATCCCCTGACAGCGCCTGGGTAAAAGTGAGACCGAAAAACCCAGCACCCCATACCCACAGCGGGATAGCTGCGATGGCGTTAAAGCGGGTCCACAGCATCGCGGTCTTGGACAACACCGCGTTAAACAACAACGCGATCACAATGGGGTATGGAAAAGCCATTGCTTTACCGCCAGGCAGCGTGATCCACGTGCCCAAGTAGACCACCTCGAGCAATACGGAAAGCAGTGCCCCCAGCGAGAGCCAAAATAGGCCAAAAGCCGCTTCACCTCTACTGAAATCCTGATTGACGTAGCGCATCTAAAATTCCAGGCCTTCCGCCACATCCACGCCGGCCGTGAAGCTTTCCCCGGCACCGAGCTGGTAGGTCTCCACGCGCAGCAGTGGTTGCGCTATCAGGTTGCTGAGCGCGAACACAGCCACCGCGTCCGAGCAGGTGCTTAACGACGCCACGGCGGCCCGCGCGTTGACATCAGAAACCGAACCATCGGCAACCCACAGTTGAGTTGGGTGTGCTTTCATTGCCCCAAGTTTGGCCGCCATTGCTGCGTCACTGAGCCGGACTTCTACGTCCCAGCTTTCCACGCAAGCGATTTCGTCATCCGCTCGTCGCCAGCCCACGGGGATCTCCGCAATTGCTTCGCAACCACGGCGCAGCAATGCGCCGGGGGTGACTGCCCATAGCACCCGCTGTGGCGAAATGAAGGCATTCGCAGCGGCTACATGGGTAATTTCATGGGCACGAATGTGATCTGGATGTCCGTAACCTCCATCCGGTCCATAGGTAATCACCAGGTGCGGGCGTAGCTCATTAAACATCTCAGTCAGCTGTCGCTCTGCCTCAGCACCGGAATGGATGAAAGCTCGCGGGTGCTCATTGGCGGGGTCATCAACCATTCCGGAATCTCGCCACCGCCCAGCCCCGCCTAAGTATTCACCGCGAACCCCGAGGATGCGCAAGGATTCCCGTAACTCAGAAATTCGGAATCCGCCCAATTGATCACTAGCTGCGGCGATCAAGGCTTGATACCGTTCACCGAGGACCTCTCCCTGCTCGCCGAGTGTGCAGGTAATCACGGTGACATCTGCGCCTCGGTGGGCCAAATCGGCCAATACGCCACCGGTCCAGATGGCTTCATCATCCGGGTGTGCGTGCACCGCCGCGACGCGTAAACCCACCAGGTCTCGAGACATTTCCATTACTTCTTCCTCCAACCTGCAGCCGTATCGATTGCTCCGCTGATCGGATCCTTCGGCCACTCTGCGAGTTTGTCCGCCGGTCCTTGAATTCCGGTGCCGAGGGCTTCCACTCTTCTCTCTCGCATGATAGGCACGATCACCGCACGATCTTGCATCAACTTAGCTACTTCCACAGCTGGGCCACCTTGTGCCCAAGCCTGCATCTGTTTTTCTAACTCAGCATGGCAATACTGGCTCAAATTTCCATTGGCATGGTTCAACGCCGAGTCCACGCACCCGAATTGACTTAGTGCTGCCAGCGCCGAGTCCGGCTCCTGCGCCCATACAAAGCTGAGATCTACCCCATGCTCCGGCAAACGCTTTTTGGAAAGGTCAGCAAAGTCGGTAGCTATCACTTCGGCTGCGAACCCAGCTTTCCGGAACAGCGCCGCGGTGGATTGTGCTGCGGCAATGGCTTGATCATCTGCGGGGTCCGCAGCAATCCGAATGGGACGATTCAAGTGCGCCTTCGCTGCCTCCACGGCCTCAGGGTCAGGTTTAGGGGCAGCATACGCATCCAATTCCGCGGAGCGGCCGGCGGAAAGACGGGCAACCACGGGGACGTCGATAAGCGAGGCCAAGCCGCGACGCACCGTCTCGTCTGGCACTGTTTGAGTGTTAAATTGCGCCCGCAGGGTCGCCGCACGAGTTCGGGTACGCGTTTCCACACCCCCCATCAGCGCTAAGGCGTCTTGAGTAGTTTCGGTTGGTACCACATCGATATAGGCCAGTTGTTGGTTGCGAAGCATCTCCACTGCCTGGGTCACCGAATTAACCTCGCGGAAGGTCAGGAGCTCGACTTGGGCGGGGTTCTTGCCCCAGAAGCGATCATTGCGGCCCAATTCAACTACTCCGCGCTTGCGGTCGACTTGGCGAACCATGTATTTGCCACCAGACGCCGGGATTGTCGAAGCTAAAACCTTGTCAAAAGACTCCGTACCGATAGAAAACAGGTGGCTTGGCAACAGATGCCGGAAAAGCTGTCGCCAAGTTGCCACCGGTAGCTGAAAATCGACGTAGACGACTTTGCCGCCATTTTCGCTACGCACATTAGAAATCATGCGGTAACCTGCTGAATCTATCGCTGCAGGCTCCGCTTTGAGGTTATTCCACAGGTACGCGAAATCCGCTCCGGTAATCGGGGCTCCGTCGGACCACTGGGCTTCTTCTCGGATTTGATAGCGAATAGTCTGCTTCGCCCCCGCCGTCGCGGGGACTTCTTCCGCAGAGACCAGCATGTCACTGTTCAACGTTTCGCCCTGAAAAGCGCTGGGCAGCACGAGATTGGCCAGTGATTGAACGAAAGCGGTGTCGTCGGCAATCAAATGCGGGTTAAGCCCATTGCTCAACGGGTCAATACCCACGACGATTTCATCGCGGTTCTTCTTATCCGCTGGAACTTCCGGAGTTGCCTCCACAGTTCCAGAGGTACTGTTTTTGGTGTCTTCGGCAATTGGGGCTGGACCTGGGTCTGCAGCGCAGCCGACCAAGGCAGCTACAGCGAGCACATTCGCCAACTGTCGATAGATTCTCATTACCCTATTATTACCAGCGCTCAGGCCCGGGACTCAGCAACCCGGCCCGGAGACAGTCTAGCTACGTAGTCGATTACTCAGCGCCACGATCACCACTCCACCGACGAGCAGAATTCCCAGCCCCGCTCGCAAACCAGCTAGATCAGAAATCAGGCCGATGAATGGTGATGTTCCTAAGAAACCAATTCTCATCAGCCATGACACCAAAGTGATGCCTGCCCCTTCACTCATTCCCGGGATTTTCGCCGCTGCCACGAATGCACTTGGCACGATAGTGGCGCAGCCAAACCCGGCCAGCGCTAGTCCAACTAGCAATGCAGTAGGTTCCTGGGAAAGCACCACACAGAGACCACCGATTGCGATGCTTAACCCGCCCAACCGGGCAACAGTAACCCGTCCCCATCGGTTGATCATTGGATCGCCCGCGAATCGTCCCAAGCACTGTGCTGCAAGCATGACTGTGAAAGCAAGGCCAGCCTGCTCAATCGGCATCTGACCGATTTCACGAGCTGCCAATGCAGCCCATGAATTGGCCACTTCCTCCACCATGATTCCGCTCACTGCCACCAGTACTAACGGCAGTACTAACCACCAGTTTCCCTTCGCTGCTCTCGTCTGCTCGCTTGTCGACGCAGCACGCCAAGGACCAATCAACGAGCAGCCCACGATGGCACACAATAAGGATGCTGTCGCAGTAATGCACAAATGGGCACCGATCGGCAGGTGGCCGACCGCCCAGGTTCCCAATGCACCACTGCCGGTAGCGCCAAGACTCCAGCAGGCGTGCCAGGAGGACATCCACGATTTCCGGTGTGATTCTTGCACTCTAACCGCCACCATATTTTGTGCAACATCCACTATCGGGTCCACGAACCCGAGGCTGCCCAAGACGATTGCGAACGTCAACGGGCTAGGAGCGAATACTGCGGAGAGCAGGAGCGCAGACATGAACACCGTGCCAACGAGAACCGCATTCTTCGGACCAATACGTCGAATAATTGCTACCGGGACCCCGCCAGATGCAATGGAGCCGGCTGCCACACATGCTACGACGAGGCCGAACGTCGTTCCGCTTAAGTCCCACTGGTTCTTGAAGCTGGGATACCACGGCAACAATCCAGCTAGCATGATGCCGTTGGAGGCAAACAGCAGGGCGACGCCGAGAATGTGCTTTTTGGCTTCGGCGGGCATAGCTTCTCCTTCAGACATCAGTAGGGAGTGGAAATTAAAAATCCACCCGCACCCCAACGACCACGATGAGTGGCACTGGGCTGTGGGTGGATATCACGTAGCAGAAGAAAACTACTTATTCAGCTGCTTCGCACGGGAACGAGCACGGTTACGCTCGGTAGCGTTCAGGATCACCTTGCGTACGCGGATCACATTCGGGGTGACCTCGACGCACTCGTCGCCGCCACAGAATTCCATGGCTTCTTCCAAGGTCAGGTTGCGAGCCTTGGCCAGGGTGACGGTGGCGTCTGCGGTTGCGGAACGCATGTTGGTGAGCTTCTTTTCGCGCGTGATGTTGATGTCCATGTCTTCATCACGGTTGTTTGCGCCCACGACCATGCCTTCGTAAGCCTCGGTGCCTGGTTCCACGAAGAACTGGCCACGGTCGGCCAGCTGTTGCAGGGCGTACGCGGTGATCTGACCGGAGCGGTCTGCTACGAGGGAGCCGGTGGCGCGATCCTTGATTTCGCCGGCCCATGGCTCATAGCCCTCGGAGTAGTGGTTAGCGATGCCGGTGCCGCGGGTTTCCGTCATGAAGACGGTGCGGAAACCGATGAGGCCACGTGCCGGAATCTTGTATTCCATGCGCACCCAGTCGGTGCCGGTGTTGTCCATGGACAGCATCTGGCCCTTGCGGGTTGCCATCAGCTGAGTGACAGCGCCCTGGTGCTCGGATGGGACGTCGATGACCATGTGCTCGTATGGCTCATAGGTCTTGCCGTCGATGATCTTCGGCACCACCTGAGGCTTACCAACGGTGAGCTCGAAGCCTTCGCGACGCATGGTTTCAACCAGGATGGACAGCGCCATTTCGCCACGGCCCTGCACTTCCCAGGCGTCCGGGCGCTCGGTTGGCAGAACGCGCAGCGACACGTTACCGATCAGTTCCTGATCCAGGCGTGCCTTCACGACGCGGGCAGTCAGCTTGTCGCCGCCACCGCGGCCAGCCAGTGGCGAGGTGTTCACGCCGATGGTCATGGAGATGGCTGGCTCGTCAACGGTGATCCGTGGCAACGCTACTGGGTTTTCGAGGTCTGCCAGGGTGTCACCGATCATGATCTCGTCGATACCGGAGATGGCAGCAATGTCACCAGCGATGACTTCTTCTGCAGGCACGCGAGTCACGCCCACGGTGCGCAGCAGCTCGGCAATCTTTGCGGTCTTGGTGTGCTGGTTGCCATCCGCGTCATAGTGGATCCAGGAAACCTGTTGGCCCTTCTTCAGTTTGCCCTTGAAGATACGAATCAGACCAATGCGGCCCAAGAAGGAGGACGAGTCCAGGTTGGTGACGTGCGCCTGCAGTGGCGCGTCGAGTTCAGCAGAAGGCTCTGGCAGGACGTTGTAAATAACGTCAACGAGTGCGTCCATGTTCTCGGCATCTGGGGAGTTGCCGTTGCCTGGATTCTCGGTGGAGCACTTGCCGTCGCGACCGGAAGCGAAAAGAACTGGGAGGTCAAGCAGGGATTCTGCAGCCAGAGCAGCCTCTGGGTCTTCCAGAGTAGAAGCGAGTTCGAGGAGGAGGTCCTGGGATTCTTCTACGACTTCGTCGATACGCGCATCCGGGCGGTCAGTCTTGTTCACGCAGATGATGACGGGCATCTTGGCGGCCAGCGCCTTGCCCAGCACGAAGCGGGTCTGTGGCAGCGGGCCTTCGGAAGCGTCAACGAGGAGAACCACGCCGTCCACCATGGACAGCGCGCGCTCAACTTCGCCACCGAAGTCGGCGTGGCCTGGGGTGTCGATCACGTTGATGATCAGGTCCTGGCCGTCCTTGCCCGCACCCTTGCGGCGGATAGCGGTGTTCTTGGCCAGGATGGTGATGCCCTTTTCCTTTTCCAGGTCACCAGAGTCCATGACGCGGTCGGTAACTTCGCCGTGGTCGCCGAACACACCGGACTGCTCGAGCAGTGCATTAACGAGGGTGGTTTTTCCGTGGTCAACGTGCGCGACAATGGCTACGTTACGAAACTCTGTCTGGGTCACTAGCAAAAATCTCCATCAAACTGGGTGCATGCCGCCCACATAGGAGCAGGCACATATAACGGTTCTCCAGCGTACCCCTACTCCTAGAACATGCGCACCTTTAATGCACATAAAGCTTTTCGACGCCCACGTAGTGGCCTGTCACCACCATCCACAATGTAACGATTTAGACACGCACTCCGACGAACGTGATGCTAGGACCATAACTACAGGCATGTTATTATTGTGACTTTTGATGCTGGCGGGACAAAAGTTACACATGTTGCTAAAGTGCTTAAGGGTATGTGTCGACCGGCAGCTAACAAAATTTGGAATCAAACAGATATGAAAGACGTGGAGACTGTGAAATACCGAGCAATCAAGCGCATTTCAGCCGCCCTAGCAGCGGCCAGTGTTGCTACCGCTCTTTCGCTCGGTACTGCTCACGCAGCTAACTTTTCCAGCTCCCTACCGCCAGCCCCTATCGACCATCTCGGCCGGCCAGCACCGCATATCTTAAAGCAGGTCAGAGACTTCGCTAACCAACCGTGGGTTCCAGCCAACATGCGCAATTCTCTGCTCGCAGCCGTTGTGTTCTACGAAGGTGGCGGCAAGCCAGGCGCAGAGCTTCCGAACAATGCACCTAACTTCCGGCAGTTCTACTGGCCTACCGTCTCTGCAAAGTGTATTGGTGGTCAGCTCGATGCCACCGGCTCTGCCATCGCGGTTCCTGGCCCAGCAGAGATTCCTGCACCGGGAGCTAAGGAAGGCGAAGTGGCCTTCGTATTCACCGCGCTGGGCACGGGACCAATCGCCAAGGAACAACACACCTCCATGCAGGTGCAGTGGCTGAATATTAATAACTTCCGGTTTGGGTCTACCCCGCTCGTCGATAATGGCATCAACCCGCAGGGCCCAGCCACCGTCTCGGCTACTGCAAACACCGGGCACGGCACCGTAATTGCTTGGCTCAGTGGCGGAGTGAGCGTGGCCGGAACCGATAGCACGCCCGCCTCTACCTGTAATTTTGCCCCGACCGCCGCTACGTTTACCGTCCGATAAGGAAGCAGGAAAATCGATGACTGACCTTCATGCCGTAAAGACGGAAACGTTTAACCTCGCTACAAAGACCAACAAAGATCCTAAGGGGTTCCTGCGCGAGGTTGACCAGTTTGAGGTCACCGATTTCGGTCTATACATGGCGCGCGGAGCTAACCACCCAGAGTTCGGGTACCTAGAATCATGGCTCCTACCTTCCTTGAGCCTGCGCGCAAACATCGTCCATTACCGCGAAGGCTTCGAACGCCACCAGCACTACTACTTCGACGTCGCAGCGATTGCCTGCGAAGGCGACACGTGGACCACCCGAGATTTCTACGTTGACCTGGTATCTTTCACCGGCGAACCGGTCGAAGTGTTGGACATCGACGAGCTCGCGGCCGCCACCTCCGAAGGCCTCATCACCGCAGAAGAAGCGGAGAAAACCATCGAAACCACCCTCGCCGCAGTCGAAGGAATTACCCGCGCCGGCGACGACGCCATGGCCTGGCTAGCCTCCAGGGGCATGGAGCTAACTTGGGCAACCGAGGTAGCTCTGACGCCAGCTAGTCTCTAATCGATCCTGCTCAGACGGCTTCGATTGCAAGACAGAACTCTTCGTCACCCCTGTTTTACTGCAAGCAGCTTAGAATAATTTTCGGTAGCCTCGTGGCCGAAGCCCCGTTTCATTGCTCCTAAATCTAAATCTTCCCACCGGCAATGCTGGGCCTTTGCTTTTTCAGTCTGTCTAGGCCAACGAGGAATTGATGCACCCCAAAAAAACTTTCCGCTAACTATTGCTTGGATTGCCCTAATTATTCTTGCAATGTTCTTGACAACAGCGCAGCTCTGGGGAATCCCTATCCACTTACCCGCTACCCCTTGGCTACCAGCCTGTTTATCGGCCCCGTTCTTAATTTTTGCCTTTGCTTGGCGCAAGTGGAGCTTGGGCATCGCCGCCATCGTGCTCCCCTTCGCACATATCTTGGTTATTTGGGGAGCAATACTAGGAAACCAAGTCATCCGTTCGTTGGCATAAGAACCAACAGTCCCGCTCAGCTTTTGAAAGCGGCAACTTCCAGAAGCTAAGCGGGACAACGATGTGCGCAGTGCGTAACTAAGCTGTTTCCCCCACCCCCAGCTCGATGCCGAGGCCCGGCACGGAGTCGATGAGGTTGCGGGTGTATTCCTCGCGAGGGTTGTTGAAGATGTCATCTGCAGAACCGAACTCCACCAGCTTGCCCTGCTTCATCACTGCGATGTCGTCGGCAGTCTGACGCACCACCGCCAAGTCATGGGTAATGAACAAGTAGGACAGGTTCAGTTCCTCTTGCAGATCAGAAAGCAGCTTCAAGATCTGGTTTTGCACCAGCACGTCCAGCGCAGAAACTGCTTCGTCCAGCACGATAACTTCCGGCTTCAAGGCCAGGGCGCGAGCGATAGCGATGCGCTGGCGCTGGCCACCAGAGAGCTCATTCGGGAAGCGACGCATGGTGGAACGCGGCATTGCCACCATGTCCAGCAACTCAGCAACGCGTTTCTCGCGTTCCTTTCGGGAGCCCACCTTGTGCACCAGCATCGGCTCTTCGATACAGCGATAGATCGAGTACATCGGATCCAAGGAGCCGTACGGGTTCTGGAACACCACCTGCAGTTTATTGCGCATCTCGAAGAGTTCTTTGCCCTTCAAGCTAGTGAGATCGCGACCTTTGTATTCCACCTTGCCGGAAGTCACTGGCAGCAGGTTGAGAATCATGTTTGCCACGGTAGACTTGCCCGAACCTGATTCACCCACCAGCGCCAAGGTGGTTCCCTTACGGAGGTCGAAGGAGACATCGTCAACGGCACGGAACTTTTTCTTGTCGCCCTTGGCGCCACGGACGTCGAATTCCTTCACCAGGTTTTCTACCCGGATCACCACTTCGTCGGAATGCGACTTCGGCGCCAACAACTCAGCGGATTCCATGCCATGTTCCTGAGCGGAGCGAATACGAGCGGAGGCCAGCGACGGAGCCGCTTTAACCAGACGCTGCGTGTACGGGTGCTGCGGATCGCGGAGGATCTGCAGCGAAGGGCCGGATTCGACCACCCGACCGCGGT
This sequence comes from Staphylococcus chromogenes, assembly GCA_032468405.1. Taxonomy (GTDB): domain Bacteria; phylum Actinomycetota; class Actinomycetes; order Mycobacteriales; family Mycobacteriaceae; genus Corynebacterium. The sequence continues at coordinate 180,306 of JAUDUO010000002.1, read as the reverse complement.
GCATAACCACGAGGTGCTCGGCACGCTCAGCAGCCAGGCCTAGGTCGTGGGTGATAAAGAGTACGGCGGTGCCCAAATCCCGAGTGAGCCCCTGGAGGTGGTCCAAGATGCGCTTTTGCACGGTCACGTCCAACGCAGAGGTTGGCTCGTCCGCAATAAGCAGCTTCGGACGCGCAGCCAGGCCAATGCCAATAAGCGCGCGCTGACGCATGCCGCCAGAGAACTCGTGCGGGTATTGCTTTGCGCGACGCTCCGCGTCGGGCAAGCCCGCCTCCGTGAGAATCTCCGCCACGCGCTTATCCATCTCAGAGCCAGGTACGACGTTGTTAGCGCGCAGGGATTCCTTGACCTGGGTACCGATCTTCCACACCGGATTCAGGTTGGACATCGGGTCCTGTGGGACCAGTCCAATTTCGGAGCCGCGGTACTTTTCCATTTGCTTGTCGCTGAGCTTGGAGATTTCTTCGCCATTGAAGTAGATCTCTCCGCCGGTGACTTTTCCGGTGCCCGGCAGCAGCCCGATGATAGACATGGCGGTCGTCGATTTGCCTGAGCCCGATTCGCCCACGATGGCTACGGATTGGCCAGGGTAGATCGTCAGGTTAACGCCACGAACGGCATCCACGGTACCGGTCGACGAGGTGAACGAGATTTTGAGGTCTTTGAGCTCCAGCAGTGGAGCTTGGGTGTCAGCGTTGGTCATTGTCTCCCCCACCTACTTGCTGCGATTGTTTGGATCGAGGGCGTCGCGTACCACCTCACCCATCATGATGAAGCTCAGCACGGTCAAAGCCAGCGCAGTCGCCGGGTAGAACAGCACCATTGGCTGCGTGCGGAGGGAAACCTGAGCGCGGGAGATGTCACCGCCCCACGATACGATCTCCGGCGGCAGCCCAATACCGAGGAAGGACAGCGTTGCCTCAGCCACGATAAAAGTGCCCAGCGCCACGGTTGCGTACACGATGATCGGTGCTGCCGCGTTCGGCATGATGTGGCTGGTCAGGATATGCCAGCGAGATGCGCCGACTGCGCGGGCAGAGGTCACAAATTCCTCGTTCTTAACACTCATCACGGCACCTCGGGTAATACGCGCGATGTTGGTCCAGCCGAAAACACCGAGCACCACCACAACGGTAAAGATGGTGCGGTGCTCCTTGAACATCTGCATAACCACGATTGCAGCCAGCACCAGTGGAATCGCATAGAAAATGTCAGTGATGCGGGAGATTACAGCGTCGAGAATGCCCCCGAAGTATCCAGCCATGGCGCCGAGAACTGTTCCTAGCACGACGACGAATAAGGTGGTCAGCACACCAACCATGACCGAGGCACGAGCACCGTACACCATGCGAGAGTAGATGTCGCAGCCCTGCTTATCGAAGCCAAATGGGTGGCCAGGCGCCGGGTCGCCGAGCGAGTGCGAGAGCTCGCACATGCGTGGGTCGGTAGTGGTAAATAAACCAGGCGCTATGGCCAGCGCTACGGCGAAAAGAATGAGGAGAGCAGAGGCCCAAAACATTGGCCGACGGCGCAGCTTGCGCCAAGCCTCACCCCACACAGAGGACGGAGCAGATTCATCGGCAACGGCGTCAACCGCGCCGAGCCCGGTCTCGTCGGTTTCGGCGATGTAGTGCTCTTGCCCCGCGCGGGTGGCAAAGAAGGTGTTTCCGGCTGCAACAGATTGGGCCTCGTTATCCGTGACTAGGCCCGGGGAGTTTTCGAGGTTAGGCATAGCGAATCCTTGGGTCCAGTACGGCGTAAATGAGGTCAACTAGCAGGTTGGCAATGATGTAGACGATCACCAAAACGGTGGTGAAAGACACGACGGTAGTCGGCTCACCCTTCAAAATCGCCTGGTACATCGTGCCGCCCACACCGTTAATGCCAAAAATTCCCTCGGTGACAATGGCACCGCCCATCAGCGCACCCAAGTCTGCGCCCAGGAATGTCGCCACCGGAATCAAAGAGTTGCGCAGGACGTGTCGCAGCGTCACAGCACGGGAAGACAGTCCCTTTGCTCGTGCGGTTCGCACGTAGTCAGCGCGCAGGTTTTCCGAAACGGACTGGCGCGTCAAGCGCAGGACGTAGGCAAAGGAGACCGCGCCCAACACAATGGCGGGCATTAGAAGGGAGACAAAGTTTGCGTTAGCGCCCACGGTCGTCGGCAAGAGCGAGAGCTTCACACCCACCACGAACTGGAACACGAAACCGATGACGAAAGATGGCACCGCGATCACCAACAACGACAAGACGAGGACGGTGGAATCGAAAATACCGCCGCGACGCATACCAGCGATTACACCGAAACCGATGCCAAGAATAGCTTCAAAAACCAGCGCCATGCAGGCCAGCTGGATGGTCACTGGAAATGCGTTAGCCATCACTTCTGCCACTGGACGGCCGGAGAAGGTGTGGCCGAAGTCGAGCATGAAAATGCCCTTGATGTAGAGCAGGTACTGGATGATAAAAGGCTTATCGAGGTTGTAGTCGGCTCGGATCTTCGCGGCAGCGGCTTCGGTTAGGCCGCGATCACCACCGAGTGCCTGGACTGGGTCACCAGGCATCAGAAAGACGAGGGCATAAATCAGCAACGTCGCGCCAAAGAACACAGGGATCATTTGGAGCAAACGTCGCCCAACATAACGCAACATGTGGTTGTCCTTGGGTGAAGGGGCTTGTCAGAAGTCATTTCGGTGGCTTGTGCAGCGAAAGCCACCTTAAAAGAAAAATCTCGCGAGTCCCGAGCCCGACACTTTGATCGGACTCGGGACGAATGACACGAGTAGCAGGGCAACACCCTACCTAGCCTGCAGCCGCCTTATCGACGGCCACAAGTGGTGGATTTACTTCTTGGAAATGGCGTAGTAGTCCGGGACAGACTTCCAGTTGAACGTCACATTTTCTACGTTCTTGGAGTAGCCACCAGTGACGTTGGAGTACCACAGCGGAATTGCAGGCAGGTCCTTAAACAGAATGGACTGCGCTTCGTTGTACTTCTTGTTGGCCTCATCCACGCTCTGAGCTGAGTTTGCCTCGAGCAGCAGCTTGTCCACCTCAGGGTTGGAGTAGTCGCCGTCATTGGAAGAAGCCTTGGTGGCGTACATCGGAGACAGGAAGTTGTTCAGACCTGGGTAGTCGCCCTGCCAGCCGGTACGGAAGGCACCGGCGATCGTGCGCTTCTTAACCTCGTCACGCAAGGACTTGAAGTCTGGGTATGGCTTACCAACGGCTTCAATTCCCAGGGTGTTCTTGATGGAGTTTGCGGTGGCATCTGCCCAGCCCTGGTGCCCAACATCGGCGTTGTACGCAATGGTGAAAGTGCCAGTCCATGGCGAAATAGCGTCGGCCTTAGCCCACAGCTCCTTAGCCTTGGCTGGGTCGTACTTCAACACTTCGTTGCCAGGAACGGTCTTCGAGTTGCCATCGATGACCGGCGAGGTGAAGTCAGTAGCTGGGGTGCGAGTCTTCTGGAAGATCTTGTCGGTGATCTCCTCACGATTGATCGCGTAAGAAATTGCCTGACGACGCAGCTTTCCTTCTTCACCCTGGAAGTGCTCCAGCTTCTGCGGAATAGTGAAGGACTGGAACACTGCGGCTGGCTGGTTAACGCCACGTCCGTCAAGTTCCTGTTGGAAGGATGCGAATGCAGAATCTGGCACAGCATCCAGAACATCCAGGTTGCCGGAGAGCAAGTCAGCGTAGGCAGCGTCTTGCTTAGGGTAGAAAGTGAACTTCACACCTTTGTTTTTAGGCGCACGATCACCCTTGTAGTTCTCGTTTGGAACGATAGTGATGGACTGGTTGTGCTCCCACGACTGGATCTTGTATGGGCCGTTGGACACTGGCTTTTCGCCCTGCGCATTCATGTCATTGAATGCAGAGTCCGGCAGAGGGAAGAAGGACGAGTATCCCAAGCGAAGCTCAAAGTCGGAGGTAGGCACGGCAGTTTCGACGGTAAAGGTCCGGTCATCGATAACCTTTAGGCCTTCCATCTCTTTCACGCCTTCCTTGTAGCCCTTAATTGGCTCGAAGAAGGAAGCACCTTGCTGATCATGCTCCACCGCGTAGTTCCAGGCCTTCACAAAGTTCTGGGCCTTGATTGGAGAACCGTCGGAGAACTTGAGATCCGGCTTCAAGGTGATGGTGTATTTTAGATCCCCATCTCGCTTGATGGACTCAGCCATTTCATTGTGGACCTTGCCCTTGGTGTCGTAGTAAACGAGACCGGCGTAGATCATATCCACAACACGGCCGCCACCGGTTTCTGTGGTGTTGGCTGGGATCAATGGGTTCTGTGGCTCATTACCATTTGCCAGAACGATGCCATCGCTTGCGCCGCCATTAGACGAAGAGCCACAAGCTGCTAGGCCAAAAGCTAGTGCAGCCGCAGAGAGTACGGCTAAAGACTTCTTGTAAGTCATGAATAATCCTCCATGGTGACGAGGCTCCAATTGAGCCAACACATCGCTAAGTTGAAAATGAAACCAATACCGACAAAATGATTCACTTCAAGCACGCGCAACCAATGTGACATGAGTCAAACTTGCCGATTCTTGGAGTCAATCCAACACTTGCGATTGACAGAAACTTTGCCACACAGAATATATCCAGCGCAAGCTGCGAAAACGTTGCCTACAGTGAGAAAATTTTCTTTCCCCGTTATCTAATTGCAACCTTCAACTGAAGCGATCGTTACCAAACTGAAACTTTACTTAAGTTCGCGCAGGTGAGCCACAACACATTGAGAAAATTTTATACCGGATTGCACAACCTAAATTTCCGCCTGCTGGCTCTACTTTTAAGCCTGCATAAAATACACTCGATAAAAATTTTCCAGGGACAGCTCCATGTAGAGCTAGCGATACAGCACGAGATCCACTTCAGGAAATTCCGCGAAATGTTCAACTTCTTGCTGCTGCCATACGTCCCACCAAGGGGCAAAATCTGGGTCGCGATGCAATGCTCGGGCACGGCGAACCTCTACATTTGCCTCAACTTTGACCGCTATCACATCACCAAGTGCCAGCGCCGATTCGATTGACTGCGCAGATACTGCGCCAACGCCTTCAATAATCCGCGGGCATCCTGGCTCGAGGAATACCCACTCCCCTGGTTTCCCATGTTCCCAATCCCAGCGCTGAAATCGAGGATTAGTTGGATGCAACACCAATTCTGCCACTAGGTTTCGCGCTGCTGCCAGACCATACCAACCTGGGTAAAAGTCATCGAGGTGGATGAGCTGCATCCTCTGTTCCACCGCGAGGTTTCGGGCCATGGTGGTTTTCCCGCTACCCGAGGGGCCGTCGATAAGCACGGTGCGCACCGTGCTGGTCACAAGTGGGGAAATTGGATTCATGTACCCAAAAACCTGAATGTTCCAGCCCAGACTGCAACCAAAATCGCCGCAACACCGATGCCCAGCGATACTGCTAGTAGAGCTGCATCGCGCCAGGATACGGTAGAAGAACGCGCCCAAGTCCGCTGCTGCGGCCCGCCAAAACCGCGAGCCTCCATTGCCGTAGCAAGCTTAGAGCCTCGGCGGATTGCCAACACGAGCAAGGCGAATGACATCTGAAAGAAATTTCTCACCCGGCCGACATCGGCCACTCCGCGGCTACGTCGGGCCCGCGACAGAGACTGCCAATCCCTGCGAAACAGACTGAGCAGGCGCACGCCAGCAACACTAGCTACTACGAAACGATGTGGCAGCCGCGCCACCTGAGCTAATCCATCTCCTAGCTCTGTCGGATCAATGTCGGCGGCAAGCACGATCACCGGCACTCCAACCGCCAGAATCCGAACCATAATCGCGGCTGCTAAGGCCAGCGAATTGTCCGTGACATGTGCAAAAAGAAACGAGAAATACTCAGCACCTTCCGGTCGCCCATACAACGCCATCGATAGCCCCGCCACCGGAGTGGCAAGGACCAGTGGCCCACTGCGGCGAGCAAGCCTCGGCCACGACACCCCGCATAACGGTGCCAGCAGCACTGTTAGCCCCAGTGCTACCGCCGCCGACACAATATCCACGCTGAGCAGTAACGGGGTGGTCGCCAACGCAATCGCTACCAGCCGAGTCACCGGATTGATCCCACGTAATAGATTCATCACACAAGCTCCACCTGATTTTCTCCAAGGAGCTGCACAAACGTCGGATCGTGCGAAATAGACACCAACGTGGTTCCCTCATCGCGCAACTGTTGTAGCAACCGCACAATTTCAATGAACGTTCTACGGTCCTGACCAAAAGTTGGTTCGTCGAGAAACAGCACCTGCGGTTGCATCATGAGTGCGGTCGCCACCGACAGCCGCCGCTTCTGACCCCCAGATAACGAAAATGGGCTTGCTGCTGCTAGGTGTTCCAAACGTAGGCGCGCAAGGAGGTCATCTGCTCTTGAGCTCAGCTGCGCTGTTACCGATGAGCGCCATGACCCCCATGCGTGACGACGCTGCGCGTGAGCGGCCGCAATCACCAATTCATCCCGAACCGTCCCTGCTAGAAACTGGTGCTCCGGGTCCTGGAAAACAAACCCAATTCGCTGGGCTAACTGCTTGGAAGTCCACCGATGCGGGGAAGCCGACAACCCCGCGCGGATATCGTCGCTAGCCGCGACTGAACCAGAAAGCGGATCGAGCAGCCCCGCTAAAGTAAGCGCCAATGTGGATTTTCCGGCTCCGTTCCGCCCGGTAATCACCGTTGACACTGCATGAGGTATGTCCAACGTTCGAGCCGGCCCCACTGGACGCGCTGCAGTCCATCCTGAAACGAGCTGCACCGCCGTTAGGTCTGCCGCCGCAGCGCGTGGCAGAGCGCGGGTTAATGACTGCAGTTGTTGCTCAGCCGGGAGTAAGTGTTCCGGCACCCAGATACCGTCTTGCGCCAACTCATTCGCTGCGTCAGCGAGTATGTAATCGAGCGCGCCGTCGCAACGCACCGCACCTTTGGCCTCCAGCACAATGACGCGGTCAGCGACGCTGCTCCACACATCAATTCGATGTTCCACCACGATTAATGTGGCCCCAGTGTGTTCGACGGCCTCGCGCACCGCCGAAACTAGCTCCGTTACCCCGGCGGGATCGATATTGGCGGTGGGTTCGTCGAGCACGATGACCTCGGGCTGCATCGCCAAAATCCCGGCTAACGCCAAACGTTGCTTTTGGCCCCCGCTTAGCTCACTGGTGGGATGGTCCAGTGGCACATCAAGGCCTACCGCGGCGAGCGAGTGCTGCACGCGGTGCCAAATTTCTTCCCTGGGAATGCCTAGATTCTCGCACCCAAAAGCTACATCGTCACCGACTTTTGAAGCGATGACCTGTGAATCTGGGTCTTGAAGCAGCATGCCAACTTTGCCTCGCAACGATTCGGCATCCCGAGCATCAACGCCACAAACGGAGAGCTCCCCCATGAAGTCGCCGTCTTCGGCTCCCCCTAGCACCCCAGCGAACGCGGCAAGCAACGTCGATTTCCCGGCACCGGATTCTCCAACGAGCAGAACCTTTTCCCCAGGCTGGATCTCTAGCGTGACATCGACCAGTGCGGGCAATTTGCGGCCGGCGTGCCGCCAACCAAAGCCCCTAGCAACAATCCCGCCGGGTGCACTCGTTCCGAGCAAGTTAGACCAACTCGCGGCGCTCGCGGCCTGCCGCAAAGCGGTCCAGTGCGCCAGTAGCGGCAATCGCGCGCACCAGCAAGTAGCCCACTAGGCCAGCCAGCACGGCGCCGGAGAGAGCCAAACTTCCGAGGTAGATGGCGTTAAATGTCAGTCCCTTAGCAGCGTTAGCCACGGTGAACAGCTCCAGTACGAATGCGCCGATGCCAGCGCCGATGCCCGCGAGTATCGCTACTGGAAGGTTAAAAGCCCGATAGAAAAAGAGCAGGAAGATGAGCTCAGCGCCTAAACCTTGAGCCACACCTGAGTAGACAGTGGAGATTCCCCATTGGTTACCCAGCACAGCAGAAATTACGGCGGCAAGCAGCTCAACAAACAGGGCGGCTCCTGGCTTGCGGATCACCAGCCCACCCAAGATGCCACCAATAAGCCAGATTCCCGCTGCCAGCCCGCCTAGCCCCGGCGTCAGGGCATTCATGGCCTCGTACCAGGCGTAACCGATCGAGTTCCATACCCAAAACATCAATCCCGCCGCTACGGCAAGGACAACAGCGACCACGATATCAACTACCCGCCAGGTCTTTGACGGCACAGCAGCACGCGATGGAACCATAAGATTTCTTCTCCCTAGTTACGCCGGCATTACCCGGATCAGGTTCGACGGTTCGCCCCAGCTCAAAGGGGCATCTCAGCCTTTAGTAAAAGCACCCGTGTTTTTCCAGAATTACACCCTAACACTTAAGGTGCCCCACCATAGAGATAGCTAGCTACGGTGCCATTGCACGCTCAGGTCATCGGCTCTACCGAAACGCTCGAGGTGAGTGCCCACGATCCGCTCCACTCGGTCCAAGTCTGTTTCGCTGGCTGAAACGGTCATGAGCAGCACGCCGTCTCCGGCCACGAGGGATACTGGAATCGGGCCGTCAAACACAATATCGCCCCGCCCTTCCGCCTCGGACCAGTGCGTTTCTACCATGCGGCCAAAGTGGCTGGCGAGTTGCTTGGCGTATCGGCCTGGGCGTGCCGTCGAGACGCGCGCTGTCGAAGTACGATTTTCGGTCATACTCGCACAGCATAGCGCCATTAAGTTAGGTAAGCCTAATTCCTATCGAGTGCCTAATCGAAATCGGCTGAACAACCAGAATATGCCCCGAAAAAGGCAACGCATACACACATATCCCCGTTTCTGCCCAAGCGCGTCCCTGCCTGCTCACGTAAGCTATACGAGATTTAGTACCCACACCAATCTTTGGAGTAAACATGCCAGGCGGACTTGCAGCGCTTCTCGACGACGTAGCGGCCATTGCTAAGGTCGCAGCAGCCAACATGGATGACGTTGCCGCTGCTGCAGGTAAGACCAGCGCAAAAGCAGCGGGCGTTGTGGTCGACGATGCAGCCGTCACCCCGCGCTACGTGCAGGGGGTCACCCCGGCGCGCGAACTACCCATCATCTGGCGAATTACCAAAGGCTCGCTCGTCAACAAGCTGGTCATCATTTTGCCGCTTGCCCTCGCCTTGAGTGTTTGGGCGCCGTGGGCGCTCACACCATTGCTGATGCTCGGTGGCACATATTTGTGTTTTGAAGGTGCCGAGAAAATCATCGAAAAACTTACCGGTAGCCACGCAGATGACGGCCCCGCTGCCTCCGAAGGTGCCCAATCGGAAGACAAACTGGTCCGCGGCGCGGTTACCACCGACTTCATCCTTTCCGCGGAAATCATGGTGATTTCCCTGAACCAGGTGACCAACTATTCGCTTCCGATGCGTGCGGGCGTGCTCGTCGTAGTAGCGATCGCCATCACCCTGGGCGTTTACGGATTCGTCGGGCTGTTAGTCAAGATGGATGACATCGGCCTACACATGGCGCAGCGCGAAAATTCCGGTTCACAAAAGTTCGGAAAATTGCTGGTCGAAGGCATGCCCAAGGTGCTTACCGCCATCGCAATCATCGGCACTTTTGCCATGCTGTGGGTGGGCGGCCACATCATGTTGGTCGGACTTGATTCGCTAGGCTGGCACACCCCGCTCGAGCTAGAACACCACGTGGTGCACCTGGTGGAGGCCGGTGGCAGCTTTGTCACCTGGCTTGCGGAAACACTGTGCTCGCTCGTATTTGGCACCATATGGGGCGCGATCATCGCCGGGATCATGCACTTCTTGCCAATTGGCAAGAAACACTAATCACATAAACAGCAGCAAGCTCAGCGCCATCACGGCCATGCCGGCGATCAACCCGTACACCGCACCATGATGCTTGCCCGTTGCGACGGCAGTGGGCAGCAACTCATCAAGCGAGATAAACACCATGATCCCGGCGATGATACCGAAGGCAACGCCCATCGTTACCGGCCCCAGGAACGGCAACAGGACGGCGAAACCCACTAACGCCCCGAGCGGCTCCGCGAGCCCAGTGATAGCAGCCCACTTAAATCCCTTCCAGCGAGACCCAGTCGCCTGCCAAATAGGCACCGCCACCGAGATTCCCTCCGGAATATTATGAATTCCAATCGCCACCGCAATCGGCAACGCGATCTTAAGCGATTCCATGCCTGACAAAAAAGTGGCAAATCCTTCGGGGAAATTGTGAATACCGATGGCCAACGCCATCATCACCCCCATTTTCCGAAACGCCTGGGTGGACACCCCAAGGGCTTCCGTCGTTTGCGGGGTATGCGGATTGACCGGCTCTGGCACCAACCGGTCAATGACTCCAATCAGCAGCACGCCTCCGAAAAACGCCAAAGTAGCCAGCCACGCACCGGGTCGTTCCCCAAAACGCTGCTGCAGGTTGTCCAACGACTCAGGAAGAATTTCCAAAAAGGACACCCAGAGCATCACGCCGGCGGAAAACCCCAACGCTGTCGCGAGAAACAGCGCAGTGGGTTCCTTTTTCCGCAACACGACGAGCCCGCCGATGGCCGTCGATAAGCCAGCGCCCAATGCCAGCGCGAAGGCGAATAAGTAGGTGGAAAGCACGCCCTAAGACTAGTGGACGCGGTGGATGCTTTAAGACTTTCGGCTAAGAATTCGTCGCATCAACCACACTGTGCAGATGAGCATCAGCACGATGCCGATACCGCCGAGTCCTGGCGAATCATCAAGATCGCCAAGATAAACCAGGTACCCGCCAAGCAAGAATATTAATGCGCAACCAATGGCGCGGATAAAACTCATGAATGCACAATATCGCACCTGTCTATTTTTTCGAAGAAAAACTTCGACCTCGGGAACATTATCCCGCTGCGCTGCATTACACCTGCGACCACACCAAACGCGCTACCCTAATGCGCCTGCTCAAAGGAGTACATCATGCGTCGTATCGCACTTACTGCTTGCACCATCTTTAGCCTGTTCACGCTCAGCGGATATGGACTCCCCGCAGTGATGAACGCCCTGCCAAACAACGAGAAAACCACTGCACAAACTGCCGATGCTGTTCCGCCAGCGGAAACTGCGGCAGAAAGTACCGAAACCGAAAGCACCACAACGCAAAAGAGCAAACCAGCCAGCACAAAAGAATCATCCAGCAGCTCTACCACGACCACCTCTAGCAAGGCCACCTCTAGCAAGACCGCCAAGTCCGATAGCCAGCAGCCTGAGGTCGTAGAAATCCCAGCAGAACAGCAGAAAATCCTCAAAGAAGCACTGGTGCCGATCATCAAGGAATACGCCCAGAACCCTGAGACTGACACGGTCACCGGACAAATCCGGTTTGACAAGGATATGAAGCCCATCAATTTTTCCAAGTTCACTGTCAATGACAAGCCCATCGGAATTGATGCCCCGGTGCGGCGCGAAGCAGAAAAGGCCCTTGAGCCGCTGACAGACATTCCAGAATCAGAACGGTTCTCAAAGCTGGAGTTCAAGTACGCCAACAACTACCTAGAGTCGACGGTCCACTACCGGGACTAGCAGTAGCTCTTACCGCAACGCAGTGAGGGTCCCCGGCACTGCTAGTTGCGGGACAACCACGCAACACCCTATTGATCTAACAATTGGCACGTCGGAAAAGTACAAAGAAAAGCGTCCCCATGGGTTTTCTAGATAAGTTAGGTTTTGGCAAAAAGAACACCGCTGAGCCTGCGGAACCGCAGGCACCTGCGATTGATCCAACCACGATGATGCAGGAGCATGTTAACCCTGCGCTCATAGCTATCCTCAGCAGTGTTGTTGAGGACCAAGAAACGGATAAGATCTCCGGCTCGATAGCACTCGATTCAGCTATGCGCATTACTGGTATCCGCGATCTCACCTGCAACGGCAACCCGGTTGTGGCGGACCCAGCAGCCATCGAGGAGGCCAACGGGCACCTGGCACCTCTCGCCCAGCTCCCGGAAAATATGCGGTTTAACGCGATTGACTTCGGCTTTGATGCCGGCGTCGTGGAAATGAACCTCGGCTACCCTGAATAAGTCTTCCGCGATCGAAAGACTTGACGCAAAAATCCACCCCAACCTTAACGCGCCATCAAAAGACGCGGTTGGGGTGGATTTTTTGCTGCTACAACATTACCACCAGTACACCTGGCACCAGGCACGGTGCCAGGCAAGCTAGCTACTAGCCACCGATCTTGAAGTCGCAGACATCGCCATCCTGCATGACGTAGTCTTTGCCTTCCATGCGCATTTTTCCTTGCGCCTTCGCCTCGGCTAACGAACCCACGGCGTCGAGATCATCAAACGACACGATCTCAGCCTTGATGAACTTCTTTTCAAAATCAGTGTGGATGACGCCAGCAGCTTGCGGCGCGGTCCACCCCTTTTTGATGGTCCAGGCGCGAGATTCCTTCGGACCGGCCGTGAGGTACGTCTGCAGACCGAGGGTGTCAAAACCAGCGCGGGCCAAGGAGTGCAGGCCTGGTTCGTGCTGGCCAACGGACTCCAGAAGCTCTGCAGCTTCCTCTTCATCCAGCTCAAGCAGCTCGGTTTCCGTCTTGGCATCGAGGAAAACGCAGTCTGCTGGGGCGACTAGCTTGCGTAGTTCGTCTTTGCGTGCGTCGTCGGTAAGCACCGCTTCGTCGGAGTTAAACACGTACAAGAATGGCTTGGCAGTCATCAGGTGCAGCTCGCGAACCAACGCGAGGTCAATTTCGCCGTTCTTTGCCGCGCTAAACAGCGTGCGGTCATCCTCAAGAATCGCTTGGGCGGTTTTGGCTGCAGCGACGTTGTCGGCCAGCGACTTATCCTTCTTGGCTTCTTTTTCCAGGCGAGGAATCGCTTTTTCGATCGTCTGCAGATCTGCCAGGATCAGCTCGGTGTTGATGACCGAGATGTCGTTGGATGGATCTACGCGGCCGTCGACGTGGATGACGTCGTCGTCGGCAAAAGCACGCACTACTTGGCAAATTGCATCCGCTTCGCGGATGTTGGCCAAAAACGCATTACCCATGCCTTCGCCCTGAGAAGCGCCCTTGACGATGCCGGCGATGTCCACGAAAGACACCGTCGCCGGCAGGATACGCTCCGAGCCGAAAATTTCGGCCAACCGGGTCAGGCGCGCATCTGGCAACTCCACCAGGCCGACATTCGGCTCGATGGTAGCGAACGGATAGTTCGCCGCCAGCACGTCATTGCGGGTCAGGGCATTAAAGAGGGTGGACTTGCCAACATTGGGCAGACCGACGATTCCAAGAGTAAGGCTCACGGAAGTCAATCCTAGCAACTCCCCCACCCCAAGCTGCATATATCCAGCCACTAGTGCCTCGGTACCCACGTAGCGCCCAAATTTGTGCAAGATTGTAAGGGTGACTGGACAGCCTCAGGACTTCTCCCAGAATTCGAGGTCAAGTTTCGCCGAACCGCCCAAGCTGCCGGACGACGAACACTTGGCCAAAACGCGCTTGCCGGAAGAAGCCTCCAGAACGTTCGAGGAACTTGAAGGAGCTGACCGCATTGACCGCTCGTTTATCATCGCAGAAGGCGCCAAGGAACTAGCAAGCTGGTCGCTGCGCTTGCTCCTCATTTCCGCCGCCGGCTACATGGTGTGGTGGGTTGGCAAACAAGTCTGGCAGGGGCTCCTGCCCATCGCGATTGCTTTGATCATTTCCTCCGTCCTGTGGACGCCCACCAGGTGGCTGCGCAATGCGGGGTTACCTAAATCCCTGGCTGCCCTGGTTTCCATTCTGGGCACAGTGGGCGTGTTCGGTGGGGTCATGGCGGCGATCGCACCATCGATTGGTCGGCAGTCGCAGACTCTGTACCTACAAACGTTCGAATTGATGCAGCGCACCCAGCTTTGGCTGTTGGGGCCGCCCTTTCATTTGGAATATGACGAGCTCAACGGGCTATTTTCCGAGGCGGTCAACTGGCTTCAAGCTCAATCTGGACGCATTGCGGAGGGGCTGTTCGCGGGCCTCGGCGCGGCTTCCGTAGCCGCGGTCACCTTCGGCGTGGTCATGGTGTTGACGTTCTTCTTCCTCAAAGACGGCGACAGCTTCCTTCCTTGGCTGCGCACCGTCACCGGCCGACGCGCAGGATGGCATCTGACCGAGCTGTTGACTCGCGTGTGGATCACCCTATCTGGTTACATCCGCGCCCAAGCACTGGTATCGATGGTCGATGCCGTTGTGATCGGTGGCGGCTTAGTACTCATCGGCGTACCGATGGCCCTAGCCCTAGCCACGTTGACTTTCTTTGCCGGATTCATCCCGATCGTGGGCGCAGTCGTAGCAGGCGCGTTGGCCGTGCTCATCGCGTTGGTTTCCTTGGGAGTCACCAAAGCATTGTTGGTGTTAGCGCTGGTTGTAGCTGTGCAACAGCTCGAAGGCAATATCTTGTCCCCGCTGTTGCAGTCTCGTGCGATGAACCTCCATCCTGTGATCGTGCTATTTTCCGTGACCGTCGGCGGCAGCCTCTTCGGAATTATGGGGGCCTTCCTCGCGGTTCCTGTGGCGGCTACAATCGCGGTGTTCTTCCGCTACCTCAACGACATTATCGCGCTGCGTAGCGGCGAAAAGACCGCAGATGAAATCAGCTTCGCTACCGATGCCGGTTCCATCACCGGCGTGTGGAGTGAAGAAATTGGGCGCAAGCTTCGCGACGCCCGCTTCCCTCGGATCCTCCCCACCAAGCACAATGAAGACACCACTGCTGCCGAAGCACCAAGTGGGGACGCGGAACCGATGGGGCTGAAAAACAACGACATCGTCGGCGAGCTCGTGGGACGGGCCTCGGAAACTGGCAAGAAATTAGCACAAATGTTCCCCAAACCGCCCCGGAAATAGCTAAGGCGGTCGCCCCCTTCTGGCAGAGTGACAACCATGAACTCTGCCTTCGCCTTTCTCATCCTTGGCCTCATCATCGGAACCGCCTTGGGATGGTTGCTGCGCAGCTCGCGCGCTCCGCACCAGGATCCACAACAATTGGCCGCTTTGGTCTCCGCAACGATGCGAGCCGAAGGCGTCGACAATGCCCAGCGCACCGGGGCCCAGGTCACGGAACGCGTCACAGCCTCCCTTGCCCCGCTTGCCGACGCCGTCGGTACGCTCTCGCAACAAGTCCACCAGCTGGATGTTGATCGTGCCGAAACGTTTGCACACCTATCTGCCACGGTGCAAGCAATGAGCCGAACCTCCTCCCAACTCTCTGACCGCACCGGCAAGCTAGTCACCGCGTTGCGCGCCCCGCAGGTCCGCGGCCGCTGGGGCGAGATGCAATTGGAACGAGTCGTAGAACTCGCCGGAATGGTGCAGCATTGCGACTTTGACACACAGGTCACCGCCACCGGGATCAGACCCGACATGATCATTCGCCTGAGCAATGGGCGAAACATCGTCGTGGACGCCAAAGCGCCGTTCGTGGCTTACCTAGACGCGCTCGACACCGAAGACCCCGAGGAACACGAAGCCCACCTGCGCCGGCACGCACACCACTTGCGCACTCATGTCAATCAACTTGCCGCCAAGGAATACCATCAGGCATTTTCACCTACGCCTGAGTTTGTTGTGCTCTTTGTCCCCGCCGACCCATTCCTCGACGCAGCCCTGAAAAATGATCCCGAGCTATTGGAGTATTCGTTTAGCAAGAACGTCCTGCTTACGACCCCCACCACGCTCATCGCCCTACTGCGCACCGTAGCCCTGGGCTGGCAACACGACGCACTCGGCGAGCAAGCCGCCCAGGTGCAGCAACTTGGCTCGGAACTATACAAGCGCCTCAGCACACTTGGCGAGCATATGGAACGACTGCGCGGCAATTTGGAAAAGTCCGTGGACTCCTACAACAGCGTCCTGGGCGCCATGGAATCGCGGGTCTTTGTCACCGCGCGCAAGCTCGACGAACTCAACGTGCTTCCCACCGCGCACCTATCGTTTCCCGATACCGATTACTTATCCGCAACTCCGCGCACCCCGCGAGACCTCAGTTAGTAGATATTTTTGGCGCTCTGACGTTTGGGCGCAGCGGGCACTGCGCAGGGTGTCATGCAGGTGTCGTCATCGTGGTGTCGTCTTCAGTGCACGGTGCAGAATCTCACCTGGGGTTTTCATGTCGAATATTCCGTGATGACGACACCACGATGACGACACCCCTAGCGACACCACACCCAGCACCAACAGCGCACCAAAATCCACCACGAGAATCACAGGCGCTTCGGAGCAGCCACAGACTTGGGGATTTTTAGAAAGTCTTGAGCAAAATGAACAGTGGTTTCGAGATTTGCGGTCGAAGCCTAGTAAACTATCCAATCGTGTCACAACGAGCCACTACCACCAACCGCGCCACCCGCCATAGTTCGGCGACCTCTCGCGCAGGTTTCTCGGTATGGTCGGCCACTTCCATTATCGTTGCCGCTCTCATCACGGGTCTTTTGCTGAGCTGGAATTTTCACGCTATCGGCTGGCCGTTCATGCTGTGCTTCATCATCGCCAGCTTGGCCATGACGCTGTTCGTCGAGATCCGCGGACTGTTCCTCACGATCGCTCAGTTGCCACTGCTCTTTGGCATTTTCATCATGGGCACCGGCTGGCTCGTGGCAAACAGTAATCTTTCGGCAAATGCCGATTCGATGTCCAAGACGATGATCCTCTCGGCCATCTACCCACTGGCGCAGTACTTTCCGCAGCTCATCGCCACTACCGTAGGGTGCGTGATCATCGGCGTGTTGCGCTATCGTCGAGGCATTGCCAAGGCGCGGGCGTCGCGACGCCTCTTTGAAGAACAGCGGGCCCAGCAGTCTCAGGCTGATCAGCGGAACCGCAGCACCACGCGACGGGTTCGTGAGATGACCGCTCGCACGCGTCGTTCAGCATCTGATTCTGTGGGGCAATCCAATTCGCATGGCGGCCGTGTGACGGTTGCCGAGCTTGCCAAGCGGGCGGAGCAGCGTCGCACCGAGGAACACCGGGCACCCGGCGCTCGGGGGCGTGCTGTGCCACCTCGCCGGGAGCCGGGCGAATCGCTTCGGTCGATGCCGTCGATCAGTGAAGTCGAGCGGCAACGAGCTGTTCGACGCCCAGACGTGGCTCCCGCTCGAGAAGAGACGAAGCCCAAGCGTAGGCCGTCGTTAAGCGACGACCTCTACAGCTAGCGCTGAGCGCGATTAGCTGGGCGCAGGTCGCGAGGCAAGGAGAACACAATCTTCTCCGCGGCCGTTACTACTTCTTCTACGTCCTGGAAGCCAAAGCCCTGGAGATGCTCCAGTACCTCACGGACCAGAATTTCGGGGACGGATGCTCCGGAAGTAATGCCGATGGTGGACACACCCTCGAGCCACGCATCTTCAATTTGGTTGGCATAATCCACCAAGTAGGACGCTTGAGCGCCGTTTTGGAGAGCTACTTCCACCAGGCGCTTGGAGTTCGATGAATTCTGCGAACCGACCACGATGACCAGATCGCACTGCGGCGCGATAGCCTTCACAGCAACCTGGCGGTTCTGGGTGGCGTAGCAGATGTCGTCGGAAGGTGGATCGATCATGTTCGGGAATTTCGCGCGCAGCAGCTGCACGATTTCCATGGTCTCATCGACCGAAAGTGTGGTTTGGGAGAGCCACACGAGCTTGTCTTCTGGGGAGAAATCAAGGCGCTCCACGCCTTCCACGCCGTCTACGAGGTGGACCACATCCGGGGCCTCACCGGCAGTGCCTTCCACTTCTTCGTGGCCTTCGTGGCCAATCAGCAAGATTTGGTAGCCATCGCGGGCAAAGCGCTTAACTTCGTTGTGCACTTTCGTAACCAATGGGCACGTGGCATCAAGCGTCTTGAGGTCAAGGACGCGGGCTTCTTCGTGCACCGCCGGAGACACACCGTGCGCAGAGAATACGAGGTGCGCGCCTTCTGGTACCTCGGTGGTTTCATCGACAAAGATGGCTCCGCGTTCGGCGAGCGTATCGACGACATAGCGGTTGTGCACAATCTCCTTGCGCACATAAACCGGCGCCCCATACTTGTCCAGTGCTCGCTCGACTGTCTCAACAGCACGATCAACGCCCGCGCAGTATCCGCGCGGGGCTGCCAGCAGTACCTTTTTCTGCGAAGTTTCTTCCATGAGGTCTAGCGTACCCAGCAACCCCTCGAAACGCCTAGAATCGAATGAGCTACGCCCTAGTCCAGTCGCTGAGATTCGTCCCAAGGAGATTCATGAGTGCCGCTTCATCCCCGGAAGCCCCCTGGCCGGTTCGCGAAGTAAACAAGAAGGTCAAGGGCTGGATTGAGCGTTTGGGCCACATTTGGGTCGAAGGGCAGCTAACGCAAGTGAACGTCAAACCATCGTGGAAGCTGTCCTACTTGACGCTACGCGACCCCGAGGCAGAAGCTTCCGTCCAGGTTACGTGCCCTACCTCGTTGATTACTGGGGCTGCTTCGCCGCTTAAAGATGGCGACCGCGTCGTGGTCTACGGCAAGCCTGCTTTCTATGAAGGTCGCGGATCTTTCTCGTTGTGGGTCACAGAAATTCGGCATGTGGGGGTGGGCGAATTGCTCGCGCGGATCGACCAGCTGCGCCGCAAACTAGCAGGCGAAGGCCTATTTGATCCTTCCCGAAAACTCCCCCTTCCTTATCTACCCAACAAAGTCGGTCTGATTACTGGCCGTGGTTCGGCTGCGGAACGAGATGTGCTGGCGGTGGCACAGGCACGCTGGCCAGAAGTTGCTTTTAGAGTCATCAACACGCCGGTTCAGGGCGCGACTGCCGTAACCGAAATCCTCAAAGCTCTGGAAGAGCTAGACAATGACCCAGAGGTCGATGTCATCATCATCGCCCGCGGGGGTGGCTCTGTAGAAGATCTACTGCCCTTTTCTGAAGAGGCGCTACAGCGCGCGGTAGCCGACGCCCACACGCCCGTAGTCTCCGCCATCGGCCACGAACCGGACAACCCAGTGCTGGACAATGTTGCAGATCTCCGCGCTGCCACACCTACGGACGCTGCAAAGAAGGTGGTCCCAGACGTCATCGCCGAACGGGCCCTGATCACCGAATTGCGCAGCCGCGCCACGCAAGCGTTACGCGGCTGGGTAGCGCGGGAACGCCAGGGGTTGGATTCGGTGCGCTCGAGGCAAGTGCTGGCTAACCCATACGAACCAATTGATAGGCGCCGAGAAGAACTGTCGCGCCTCGCGGCTTCCATGCGCAGAGATATTCAGAATTTGGTGCATAACCTGCGTTCCGAGGCGACGTCGCTACGCGCCCGTGTTTCCGCACTGGGGCCATCGGCCACGCTAGCCCGCGGCTACGCGGTAGTTCAGGTGGTGCCCCGGGATGGTTCCGAGGTTGCCGTCGTGACCAGCGTGGAACAATCGCCTCCCGGAAGCCAACTGCGCATTAGGGTTGCGGATGGGTCAATTGTGGCGGCGGCGATGGCTGCCCAGCCTGCGGATTAGGTCCCGTAGGCTCCCCAATTTTTCAGCACAATCAACTACACAGAAATAAGGACGAATTCTAAAAATGAGTACTGACACTTTCGGCACCGGAACCCCTGGCCAAGATGCTTTCCCACCGGTAGATTCGCTGAGCTACGAACAGGCTCGAGATGAGCTCGTACAAACGGTGAAAATCCTCGAACTTGGGCAAATGGGGCTGGACGAGTCCCTGAAGTACTGGGAGCGGGGCGAAGCCCTGGCGAAACGCTGCGAGCAGCACCTTGATGGTGCTGCTCGTCGAGTGGAAGAAGCGATTAGCCAAGCGGAACCGCAGGATTAGTTTTTGGAAATTGGCTCTGCTCGAAGAGTGTTCTCGGCCAGCTGGCGGAATTCCTCGTCGGCGCAGGTGCCGGAGAAGATCAGGCGGACCTCGCCAAGATCAATTGCCCACACGTCTCGGACGTTTTTCTCCTGAGACGAAAGTTTCTTAAACTGCTTGCCGGAGACATCGACGGCGCCGGCCTCGGTGCGACCGTGCTCGTCAATGTCTTTGAGAGCCTTTTCCAGCGGCTGATTTGTTTGCACTAGCTGGAGGTATGCGCCGTTTTTGGTTACCCAACCGACCACTGGCGCGGGCTGCCCATTGACGCTGCTGCGTCGGGCTGAGTTCGTTGTCCAGCCTTCCGGAGACTCTGGCAGGCGGACGGGAAACGGCATCGCCCGGGCCTCCAACTGCATCATTTGCTTCGCGTCAACCTTTTGCACGGGGCCATTTTCGGGGGCACCCCGGTTGAAGCTGCACATGCCGGTGAACGCCACAGATGCGCCCATCAAGATGCAGACCACCAGCAAAGACATCGCAATGTCCTTGGTACTTTGAAAAATACGAGGTTTGTTCTCAGCCACCCAAACAGTATGGCAGATCGGATTCGATTCACCGATTCGGGCAGTGCGGGTGGTTGCGAGCCATGATTTGCCCCACTGAAATTGCCAAAATAGGTGTAAAGCAGGCCATCGGTGCGAATTATTTGCCACAATAGTTTTACACTTCCATTTGTCATGACAACCGCTTTTCAGTTGCCATAACAATTGACATTTCGATGAACTACACCTGCCACATGGAGGCTTGCCAGCATGAACAACGTTGAAATCCCAGATCGTAACCTAGCTATGGAACTCGTGCGAGTTACGGAAGCCGCCGCACTCGCATCGGGCCGCTGGGTCGGTCGCGGTATGAAAAACGAAGGCGACGGCGCAGCCGTTGATGCCATGCGCAAGCTCATCAACTCTGTGAACATGAAGGGCGTTGTTGTCATCGGCGAAGGCGAGAAAGACGAAGCCCCAATGCTGTTCAACGGCGAGGAAGTGGGCACCGGGCTCGGCGCTGAGGTTGATATCGCTGTTGACCCAGTGGATGGCACCACCTTGATGGCGGAAGGCCGCCCGAACGCAATTTCCGTGCTGGCAGCCGCCGAGCGCGGTTCGATGTACGATCCCTCCGCAGTCTTCTACATGAAAAAAATCGCTGTCGGCCCAGAAGCCGCCGGCAAGATCGACATCACCGCTCCGGCTGCGCACAACATTGAAGTGGTGGCCAAAGCAAAGGGCATCGCTACCTCTGACGTCACCGTCGTGGTGCTGGACCGCCCACGCCACGTCGATTTGATCAAGGAAATTCGCCAAGCAGGGGCAAAGGTACGTTTGATCTCCGACGGCGACGTCGCCGGTGCCGTCGCTGCTGCCCAGAACTCCAACTCCGTGGACATCATGATGGGTACCGGCGGCACCCCAGAAGGCATCATCGCTGCCTGTGCCATGAAGTGTATGGGCGGTGAAATCCAGGGCGTGCTGGCGCCACGTGATGACGCCGAGCGCCAGAAGGCCATCGACGCAGGTCACGATCTCGACCGCGTCCTGCTGACCAACGACCTAGTCTCCTCGGATAACTGCTACTTCGTCGCCACCGGTGTGACCAACGGCGACATGCTGCGTGGCGTGTCCTACCGTGCCAACGGTGCAACCACTCGTTCCTTGGTCATGCGCTCGAAGTCCGGCACCATCCGCTACATCGAGTCCGTGCACCAGCTGGCTAAGCTGCAGGAATACTCCGTGGTGGATTACACCCGCTAAGCGCCTCGCGCTTGTCGACGCCCACCTCGCCACGGATGCGTTCGCGTGGGCGTCGACAAGCTAGTTTTTGCCCCGCTGCCCCAGTTGGCGGGGTATTTTTGTGCCCGAAACAGTTGAGACGGCAGTCATAGCGGAAATTTTGGACCCCTTACGCCACAAAAGCATCAATAAATGAGCCATACTAGAGGAAGTGGCCTGCACTAAACCCTAGTAAAGGCCAAAATGTTTTATCCCCCGATTAAAAGGTGACAAAGAATGACTGAGCAGGAATTCCGCATCGAACACGACACCATGGGTGAGGTCAAGGTACCGGTCAACGCCCTGTGGCGCGCCCAGACGCAGCGTGCTGTGGAAAACTTCCCTATCTCCGGCCGCGGCCTGGAGTCTGCACAGATCCGCGCTATGGGCCTGTTGAAGGCTGCGTGCGCGCAGGTCAACAAGGACAAGGGCGTTCTGGCTCCAGAAATGGCTGATGCGATCATCGCAGCAGGCAAAGAAATTGCCGAAGGCAAGCACGACGCCGAATTCCCCATCGACGTTTTCCAGACCGGTTCCGGCACCTCCTCCAACATGAACACCAACGAGGTCATCGCATCCATCGCGAAGCGAAACGGCGTGGAGATTCACCCGAATGACCACGTCAACATGGGCCAGTCTTCCAACGACACCTTCCCTACCGCAACCCACGTCGCCGCTACCGAAGCTGCGGTCAATGACCTCATCCCAGGGCTGAAGGTACTGCACGCTTCCCTGGCCAAGAAGGCCACTGAGTGGAAAGACGTGGTGAAGTCCGGCCGTACCCACCTGATGGATGCGGTCCCAGTTACCCTCGGCCAGGAGTTTTCCGGCTACGCTCGCCAGATCGAGCTCGGTATCGAGCGCGTTGAGGCTACCCTGCCGCGCCTGGGCGAGCTCGCTATCGGTGGCACCGCCACCGGCACCGGCCTGAACACCGCTGCTGACTTCGGCGCTCTGGTTACCGAAGAGCTGAAGAAGCTGACCGGCGTTGCAGAGTTGCGCGAAGCGAAGAACCACTTCGAGGCACAGGCTAACCGCGATGCCCTCGTAGAGTTCTCCGGTGCAATGCGCACCATCGCGATCTCCCTGACCAAGATCGCCAATGACATCCGCTGGATGGGTTCCGGCCCACTGACCGGCCTCGGCGAAATCCACCTGCCAGACCTGCAGCCAGGCTCCTCCATCATGCCGGGCAAGGTCAACCCAGTGCTGTGCGAGACTGCAACCCAGGTTGCAGCCCAGGTCGTTGGCAACGACGCCGCAGTGGCTTTCGGTGGCGCACAGGGCGCTTTCGAGCTTAACGTGTTCATCCCAATGATGGCCCGCAACGTGCTCGAGTCCGCTCGCCTGCTGGCCAACACCTCTCGCGTGTTCGCTGAGCGCTTGGTCGATGGCATTGAGCCAAACGTGGAGCGCATGCGCACGCTGGCTGAGTCTTCTCCTTCCATCGTCACCCCGCTGAACTCCGCAATCGGCTACGAAGCTGCGGCGAAGGTCGCCAAGACCGCGCTGAAGGAAGGCAAGACCATCCGTCAAACCGTGATCGACATGGGCTTTGTCGACGGCGAAAAGTTGACGGAAGAAGAACTCGACCGTCGCCTTGACGTGCTCGCAATGGCCAACACCGACCGCGACAACTTCTAAGTTCAACGCGTTCTACTCACGCGCAACAGCCTGCAGGCACTTACCTGCAGGCTGTTGTTGTATTCACCCTTTGCGAAAAAAAAGACTAGCCGCCGAGCGTCATTTCCCCAAGAATACGTGCTTCAGACTCCTGTAAGTAGCGCAGCAGGCTCTCTTTTGCGGTGTCCAGGCGAGAATCCGTTAGAAACTGCAGGATTTCCTTGTTCCGCCCCAAAAAGGGCGCGTGCACGTTCTCATTGGTACCCACCGACATGAACGCCAACCGAGAATGCGCCATGGCTAGGCGGAGGTTTTCTTTCAGTCGAGGCACGCCGACCACAGAGACGAGCGCAGCGTGGAATTCATTGTTACAGGTACCAACTTCTCCCCAATTTTCTGCGTTCGCGGCGGCTTCAGCTTGTGCGATGGCATGGGCCATTTCGGTCAGTGCTCGTTGCGTTCGGTTCATGTCAGTACCGAAATAGCTGAGTGCGTTAACTTCGATGAAACGTCGGTACGCAAAAAGCTCAACTACCTCGGCTGGGGTCAGACAGCGAACAAATACGCCACGGTGCGGAATGTGTTCCACGAGTCCGTCGCGAGCCAGCATTCGAAATGCTTCGCGCAGCGTGTTGCGGGAGACGCCGAGATCGGCCGCCAAGGAAGCCTCGAGAAGTTTACTGCCCGGCGAGATCTGCCCGTTCAGGATGCGTGCCGTGAGTGTTTCAGCAAGTTGATTGGGGGTGGCGGTCATGGTGTCCAGCTTAAATGGCTTTGAGCTGCCTGTCACAAGAATAAAACTTAGCCATCACTAAGTTATCCAATTGTGCTCTAAGACACTTACTCCTATACTTAGGCCAGAATTTGTTGAACGATCTATCCGTTTAACGTTCAATTCACCCTTAATAACCCCCTATGAAAACAGCTAGAAAGGCTGCACCCAACGAATGGCACCAGACAATAACCCGAATGTGAAGCAGGCAGCGGCCAACGCCAGTGCCCGCAGCGCCCTCTTGGGCGCAATTTTCTTAATGGCCACCAGCGCCATCGGCCCCGGCTTCCTTACCCAGACTGCGGTTTTTACCGCCAAGCATGGTGCCGCTTTTGCATTTGCCATTGTCGTGTCCATCCTCATTGACATCGCAGTCCAAATGAATGTGTGGCGAGTCATCGGCCTTTCCGGCATGCGTGCTCAAGAATTGGGCAACCGCGTTATTCCAGGTTTTGGTTGGCTCATGGCGCTACTGATCGCAATCGGCGGCATTGTGTTTAACATTGGCAACATCGCCGGCACCGGCTTGGGCATCAACGCGATGTTCGGCGGTGATGTCAAAATCGGCGGCGCAGTTAGCGCGGCACTTGCGATTACAGTCTTTTTGTCCAAGCGCATGGGCGTTGCCCTGGACAAAATCCTCGTTATTCTTGGCGTAGTCATGTTGCTGCTCACCCTGTATGTGGCAATCATTTCTCACCCACCAGTAGGGTCCGCACTGAAGAATACGGTGCTTCCTTCCGAGGTGAACTTCCTGACCATCACCACCCTGGTTGGCGGTACCGTTGGCGGTTACATCACTTATGCGGGCGCGCACCGCATGCTAGATTCCGGCCAGACTGGACGCGAAAATGTCGCTCAGGTGGCTAAGTCGTCGGTAACCGGTATTATCCTTACCGGCCTGATGCGTGTACTGTTGTTCCTCGCCGTGCTCGGTGTGGTTGCTGCAGGCACTCAGCTCAACTTGAAGGGCAACCCTGCGGCAGAAGCTTTTGAGGCTGCCGCGGGCACCTTGGGTTTGCGATTCTTTGGCGTGGTGCTGTGGGCAGCGTCGATCTCTTCGGTAATCGGTGCCTCGTACACCTCGGCCACCTTCCTGATTGAAAACAAGCCGGAAAAGCGCCGCCTACAAAACATTGTGACGATCATCTTCATCTTGATCTCCACTGGTTTGTTCATCTTCCTCGGCACTGCACCTGCCACCCTGATGGTCTTCGCCGGCGCGTTCAACGGCCTGGTACTTCCACTGGGATTCACGATGATCATGTTCATCGCCATCTTCCGGCAAAAAGACCTCCTCGACGGCTACCGATACCCGATCTGGCTGATCGTACTGGGCGTGGTCGGTGTCGCAGTCGCCTGGTGGCTGGCCTACATTTCCTTTGGCGGGGTGTTCAACCTGCTGAAGAGCTAGCTTTTTCACGCCTTACCTTCACCCAGCACCCCACCGCGCAAAGGAGCACTACATGACAACAATCGATCTCAACTGTGACCTCGGCGAAAGCTTTGGCAGCTACCGAATCGGCAATGATGAGGCGATGCTCGACCTAGTTAGTAGCGCGAACATTGCCTGCGGTTTCCACGCCGGAGACGCACTCGTTATGGACCGCACGGTCGCAGCCGCTGCACAGCGCGGGGTCCGCATCGGTGCACATGTGGGCTACCGCGATTTGGCTGGGTTTGGCCGCCGGGCTATGGCTTACGACGCCCCCGCGTTGCAGGCCGAAACCGCCTACCAGATTGGCGCCCTCCAGGCGTTTGCACGCAAACACGGCACCACGGTTGCGTATGTGAAGCCACACGGCGCGCTCTACAACACCATTGCCCACGACGAAGTCCAGGCACGCGCCGTCATTGCTGGCATCAAAGATGCTGATCCGTCCTTGGCGCTGATGGGGTTAGCTGGCGCCCCGGTGTTGGATTGGGCTCAGGAAGCAGGGTTGGCCACGCTTTCGGAGACCTTTGCAGATCGTGCGTACACCGCTTCCGGTGCCTTGGTTCCTCGCAGCCAGGATGGCGCGGTGCACCACGACCCTGATGTTGCTGCAGCTCAAGCGGTTGCGTTTGCCACGGGGGCGGCTATCCAAGCCGTGAGCGGGGAAAGCGTGTCGGTTCACGCGGATTCCATCTGCGTACACGGCGATAATCCGGCGGCTTTGGCGCTAGTCAAGCGAATTATTGCGGATCTGCACGACCACGGGATCGAGGTCAACCATGCACATTAATCCGTGTGGCGAACAGGGCATCCTCATTGATGTCACCGCCGAAGACGCCGAGCTTTCGGGCTTGAGCCAACTTTTTACCGTCTTGAGGATCAAAGACGAGGTTGCCTCGTGGCAACTACCCGGAATTGTTGATCTGGTTCCTGCGGCCACCACGTTGCTGATCATGCTGGATACCACGCAGATTCTGCCGAAGGAGGTTGCTGCTCGCGTCTCGACGATCGACCTCGCCAAGCCCGTGCACAGCAATTCCGCCCAGAACCGCGAATTGGAAATTCCAGTG
The DNA here is from genome assembly GCA_032468405.1 of Staphylococcus chromogenes. GTDB lineage: Bacteria > Actinomycetota > Actinomycetes > Mycobacteriales > Mycobacteriaceae > Corynebacterium. Next base: position 153,854 of record JAUDUO010000002.1, on the reverse strand, counting down.
CGCTACGACGGCCCAGACTTGGCTCAAGTCGCAGAACTACTCGGAATGAGCCCGGAGGCGCTCGTCGCAAAGCATCAGGACACGGTATGGACTGCTGCATTCGGCGGTTTCGCACCAGGTTTCGCATACCTGGTTGCGGAGAATCCGCTGGGTAACGCGCCTCGTTTGTCTTCGCCGCGTCCTTCAATCCCGGCAGGGTCTGTAGGCCTGGCCGGTGAGTTTTCGGGCGTGTATCCGCAATCCTCGCCCGGAGGTTGGCAGCTTATCGGCAGCACGGACACCAAGATGTGGGATGTATCCCGCACCGACCGTCCCGCATTCATTTTGCCGGGAGATAATGTTCGTTTTGTGGAGGTAAAGGCATGATCCGGGTTAGCCAAACTGGGCCGCAGGCCCTCATTCAAGACCACGGTCGATTCGGACTAGCTGGCACTGGCGTGGCCCCTTCAGGAGTTTTCGACCGCATGAGCGCCGTGCGTGCTAATCACGCGCTGGGCAATGAGGACCATGCTCCTGTAATCGAAATCTTGATGGGTTCCTTTGAATTCGAGACCCTGCAAGACGCGCACATCATCTTGACCGGTATGGGCACGCCGTACACGATCACCTCTCCGGACGGCAGCGTACGGATGGGCTACTCCAACGAAATCGTGGACCTTGTTGCTGGTGAGCGGGTGTTTATCAAGATGGCACGCACCGGTTTACGCGGCTACCTGGGCATTCGCGGCGGGTTTACCACCCACCCAGTGTTGGGATCGTGCTCGACGGACATTATGTCGAAGATCGGCCCGGCACCGCTCGCCCCTGGCGATGAAGTCGCGGTCGGGGACGCTATTGCGGAACTGGCCTGGTGGCCAGCGCTGCGCAACCTGCCACCCCTGTGGCGTGAGACGAAAATCCACACGCTTTCCGTGGTGCCCGGCCCGCGCAACGACTGGTTCACGCCGGAATCCTACGCGGACTTTTTTAAGCAGATTTTTACTGTCAACGCCAGCAGCAACCGCATCGGCGTGCGCTTGGATGCCGAGCGCCCCCTGGTGCGCGCGCATTCGCAAGAGCTGCCTTCCGAAGGTATGGTTCGCGGTTCCATCCAGGTTCCGCCGGACGGAAACCCGGTTATCTTCGGGCCCGACTACCCGGTCACTGGCGGCTACCCGGTAATCGGCGTGCTGACGCGCCGTTCCTCAGACCACAGCGCGCAATTGGCGCCAGGCGACAGCATTAGATTCACTGCAGTCGCTGCGGGATCTGGCAAGTAGCTACTGTTAGCGCCGTGCGGGTCATCGGCATTTTCCCTGCTCAACAGGGGATGCCGGTGGCCCGCTTCACATTTACGCGCCAGTTCCAAATATTTCACTCAGTGCAAATTTGCACTCGGTGCAAGCTCAGCCTAACTTTGTAGTAATGTCACCAAATCTTCGTGAGCAAAAGCGCTTGGCTACGCTCGCGGCGATCGAAGACAGTGCCACTTCTCTCGTCGTCGAACACGGCTACGAAGCAGTGACTGTCGACGATATCTGCCTCAAAGCCGAAATTTCCCGGCGAACGTTCTTCAATTATGTCGACAGCAAAGAAACCGCTGTCATAGGGCAACCTCCCCGGGAAATTTCTGAAGCCGAGCTCACCAAATTCGCCACCACACACCATGCGGACCTATTCGCAGCCGTACTTGAGCTGTGCTTTCTTGCCCTGCCAGAATCTTCGCTGCCGGCGGGGCAGGCATCCGAGCTCGTGGCGCGTCGAAAAGCTATCAAACAAGCAAACCCCGGCCTGGCCTACACCCGGCTGCAAACCTTTTCTACTGCACACGCGCAAGTGCACCGCGCAGTAGAACAATACTTTTCCCATTTTCCGGATGCACAAAAACTCAACATCGATGCGAACTTCGAGGCTGAGCTCGTCGTCTCCGTAGCTGCACAAAGCCTGCAATTGGGCTATTTGCGGTGGATGTCTGCGGGGCTCGAATGCGCCACGCTCAGAGCATTTAGCGACGAAGTACTTACGCAGTTGAAACAACTCTTCACGCAACAGGAGGCACACGGATGAACGCAGCACAATCTAACGCAGTAGCCTCGCCAGCAGCGGATACGCCCCGAGGCGAATCGCCACGGATTCCGCTCATCCTCGTGGCCCTCATGCTGGGTATGCTCATGAGCTCGCTGGGGCAGATGATCTTTTCCACAGCACTGCCGACAATCGTCGGCGAATTGGGCGGCGTGGAACACATGTCCTGGGTGATCACCGCTTTCTTGCTGGGCCAGACTATTTCCCTGCCGATCTTTGGCAAACTAGGCGATCAAATCGGTCGCAAAGGATTGTTCATATTCGTTATCGCCCTGTTTATGATTGGTTCGTTGGTGGGTGGACTAGCCAACTCAATGTCGGTGCTAATTATCGCCCGAGCAATGCAGGGTGTTGCAGGCGGTGGCATGATGATCCTTTCCCAGTCGATCATCGCCGAAATTGTATCCGCCCGCGAGCGCGGCAAATACATGGGCATTATGGGTTCGGTGTTCGGTGTGTCTTCTGTACTGGGGCCGGTGTTGGGCGGTTGGTTTACCGATGGCCCTGGCTGGCGTTGGGGCCTGTGGCTTAACATTCCGTTGGGTGCTCTCACGATCGCCGGAACGCTGGCCTTTTTGACACTGCCTCGCAGACCACGGGTAGGTTCCTTTGACTTCATTGGCGCCGCGTTCATGGCCACCGCTACGACTTGCTTGATCCTCACTGTCACCTGGGGCGGGAACGAATACGAGTGGACCTCCCCCACCATCATCGGGCTGATTCTGGCCACGGTAATCCTCGGGGCAATATTCGTGCTCGTGGAATTGCGCGCCAAGGATCCGCTGGTACCCATGGGGTTCTTTAAAAACCGAAACTTCGTGCTCACCACCATCGCCTCCCTGGCAATCGGCATGTTTATGTTTGGCGCGCTAGGCTACCTGCCTACCTACCTGCAAATGGTCCATTCCCTTACCCCAACCAATGCCGGGCTGATGATGATCCCGATGATGATCGGCTTAATGGGCACCTCTATCCTCACCGGCAATTTGGTGTCTCGTTCGGGTAAATACAAGCTTTATCCCATCGTCGGGCTCGTCATCACCGCGCTTGGCATGGTGCTGCTGTCTCGGCTGCACGCTGAAAGTTCCCTCTACCTGGTGGGAGCATATTTCTTCATCTTTGGTGTCGGCCTCGGGGCAGCCATGCAAATTCTCACCTTGATTGTGCAAAACTCATTCCCTCTTGCGGTGGTGGGCACTGCTACTGGCGCCAACAACTTCTTCCGCCAAATTGGTGGGTCACTGGGTGCAGCGCTGGTTGGCGGCCTGTTTACGTCGCGGCTCACCAACAAGCTGGCGGCTAACGTCCCGGCGGCGCTGCACGAGTTGGGGCCGGAGGCCGCTCCGTATGCAGCGGTCTTTGGTGGCGGCGAAGGCTCGCATCGCATCACCCCGGCAATGGTGTCACAATTTCCAGAGGTGCTAAGGCACGCCATCCAAGTCAGCTACAACGACTCATTAACCCCCGTCTTCCTCATCCTGATGCCCCTCGCGCTGCTGTCTGCGGCCGTGATGGTCTTTGTTACCGAAACTAAACTGAAAGAAACAATTTCATGACAACCTCAGAATCCTTCGACGGCCACGCGAACGTCGAAACGGCACCGCAGCGGGCTAAAAAGCGCAAGAGACGCGAAAAGATTCCGTCGACAATGACGGCCGAGGAACGTAAGACCGCGCGCTGGGTAATGACGGCGCTCATGGTCTCCATGCTCCTGGCGTCGCTCGATCAGATGATCTTCTCTACGGCGCTGCCCACCATTGTTGGTGAATTGGGCGGGGTGGACCACATGATGTGGGTCATTACTGCCTACCTGCTGGCAGAGACGATCATGCTGCCCATTTACGGCAAACTCGGTGATTTGTTGGGCCGCAAAGGGCTCATGATCGGGGCCTTAACGATATTCCTCATCGGCTCCGTCCTGGGTGGTATGGCCGATTCGATGACCCTACTCATCGTCGGTCGCGCGGTTCAGGGCATCGGCGGTGGCGGCCTGATGATCTTGTCCCAAGCAATCATCGCCGATGTCATCCCGGCGCGAGAGCGCGGCCGCTACATGGGCGTTATGGGCGGTGTTTTCGGCCTGTCAGCAGTCCTGGGACCGCTGTTGGGCGGCTGGTTTACGGAAGGGCCTGGCTGGCGTTGGGCGTTTTGGATGAACTTACCGCTAGGGGCAATTGCCATCGGCATTTCGCTGTGGATGTTGCGCATCCCAGCTAAGCGCGTGCCATTCACCTGGGACTACCTGGGTACTTTGCTTGCCATCGTGGCCACCACGTCGCTGGTGCTCTTTACCACCTGGGGTGGCTCGCGCTACGAGTGGGCTTCCCGGGAGATCCTTGGACTGATTGCACTGACCGTGGTTGCCGGGATCCTCCTCGTGGTGGTGGAATTGCGCGCTACTGACCCGTTGATCCCACTCGATTTCTTTGCCAACCGCAATTTCGCCTTAACGACGGCCGTCGGCATGGTCCTGGGCATCACCATGTTTGGTGTGCTGGGCTATCTGCCCACTTACCTGCAGATGGTGCACAACATCAATGCCACGGAGGCTGGCTACATGATGATCCCGATGATGGTCGGCATGATGGGCTTTTCTATCTGGTCTGGTCAGCGCATTTCCTCCACCGGCACGTACAAGATGTACCCGCTGGTGGGCATGGTGGTGACCATGGGCGCGTTGATCCTGTTCCACACGCTTTCCCTCGATACCTCCTTGTGGCAGATTGGCCTGTATCTCTTCCTGCTCGGCACCGGCCTCGGGTTAGCGATGCAAGTACTCATCTTGATCGTGCAAAACACCCTGCCCCTTGAGGTAGTAGGTTCCGCCACTGCAGTCAACAACTATTTCCGCCAGATCGGGGCTTCGCTGGGCTCCGCGATGGTAGGTGGGCTTTTCGTCGGCAACTTGGAAGATTTGATGGCCGAACGCATCCCACCCGCCGTTGCGACGCTCCCGCCGGAGGCCCAAGCCGCTGCCGGCCACATGGACTCTAACGGAATTACTCCAGCGCTGATTCACGAACTGCCAGGGCCGCTGCGTGACGCTTTCATGGGCGCATACAACGATGCCCTTACTCCGGTATTCGTCTACGTCATGCCACTGATCGTGCTTTCCTTCGCCCTTCTCCTCTTCATCAAACACGAACCGTTGCGTACTACCACGGCATCCTCGCCGCAGCCCCAAGATACTGCCACGGCTGAGTAACTAACGCCACACGAAAGGCGAGCCCCACTACATGGGGCTCGCCTTTTTGGTTATTCATAGCGGAGGGCTTCAATCGGGTTCATTTTCGCCGCTTTAGCTGCGGGATAATAACCGAAGAAGAGGCCGATGGCCATCGAAAAGGTGAGGGAAAGCAGCACCACGCCCAGCGGTGGGAAGACGAAGGTTCCCATGAGGTGCGATCCGAGCATGCCTACTGCTCCGCCGAGGACAACGCCGATAAGACCACCAACCAAGCACACAATCATGGCTTCGACCACGAATTGTGTTTTGATGTCTCGGCTCCGCGCGCCCAACGCCTTGCGGATACCAATCTCCCGGGTGCGCTCGGTAACTGTAATGAGCATAACGTTCATCACGCCGATACCGCCGACTAGCAAGGAAATTCCACCGATAGCTGCCACCGCAATACTGATGGTGTCCAAGACCTTTTGCAGAGAATTCAGCTCTTTCTTGTTATCGGAAACTTTCGCTTGATACTTTTCGTTGTTCTCGTAATACCGATCAAAATAGGCCTGTAGTTCTTCCTTAAACCGGTTTTTATCCTGCCCAGCAGCTACCCGGATTGTCACACTTTCATACGCGTCTGGCAGCAGCACTCCGCTTCCGGGATATTTAAAGACGGTTTGCAAGGAGTACGGGACATAGATGTTTGCTTCTGAAGTATTTCCCATCAGCAGGCCGCCTTTGGGATCCTCGGAGACACCCACCACCAGCACTGAAAGGTCACCGGTATCGGAAGTGAATCGGAGTTCCGAGCCTAACGCGCGTGCTGCGTCGCCGTCGTAAAGCTCGGCGAAAACCTTGGGGCTGATCACCGCCACATGCCGCTCTTCCGCCACGTCTTGCTCAGTCAAGCTACGTCCGTGCGCAATTTTCACGCTCGGACCATTCATGAAATCTGCATTGACTGGGGTGACGGTCGCTTTCACGTCTTTGTCGGCAAGCGAACGCTGCTGGGTACCCACAACCTCAATTTCACCTCGACCACTGCTGGCGCCGGTAGCCGAAATCCCAGTGATCACCTCCGGGAAGTGTTGCTTTAGGGCTTCGACATGGCGCTGTGCAATCAGCGCCTCTGGGTCCTCAATGGGCTCATTGTTGTAGAGGTAGTCAGTATCTGCGTCTTTTGCCGCTTCACGGTTTTGGACTTGCGCTGTCAGGTCATTGAAACCCATGCTGTCCAAGGAACCAAAAGTTTGTGCTTTAAGAGCCGCGCCGAGAGTCATAATGGTAATGACACTGGCGATGCCAATAATGATGCCAAGCAGCGTCAGCATCGAACGCATTTTTCCTGTCCGCAAGCTGCCTAGCGCCAGTAAGATCGATTCGCCTAGTCTCATGCGGCAGCCTCCACGATGATCCCGTCACGCATGGTAACAACCCGATGCGTTTCTTCGGCTAGCTCTGGGTTGTGGGTAATCAGCGCAATGGTGGTGTGTTGCTCTTCGTTAAGCTGCAGGAAGAGATCCATGATCATCCGCCCCGTGGCGGTATCTAAGGCACCGGTGGGTTCGTCGGCAAGCATGAGGTCTGGGCGATTGGACAACGCCCGGGCAATGGCAACGCGTTGTTTCTGCCCGCCGGACAGTTCGTTCGGCAGATGATGGCGCCGCTCCCCCATGCCCACCAGCTCTAAGAGGTGCGCTGCGTATTCCCGACGTTCTTTGGCGTCCACGCCGGCGTACATCATGGGCAGTTCGACGTTGCGTTGAGCGTCGATACGCGAAATCAAATTGAAATTCTGAAACACAAATCCAATTCGGGTGCTCCGGTAGGCCGCTAGTTCATTGTCGTTGCTATCCAGCACATCCACTCCGCCGAGGTGGTAGCTGCCCGACGTGGGGCGATCTAGCAACCCGATGATATTCATCAGCGTTGATTTGCCGGAACCAGAAGCGCCCACGATGGATACGAATTCTCCGGCGCGGATCTGCAAGTCAATTCCTTTGAGGACGGTCAGTTCACTCGGCTGGCCAATGTTAAATCGCTTGACGATGCCCCTCAGCTCAATCAGTTCACTCATTTGCCCTGCTCCTGCAGGGAAACTTTCTGCCCGACTTTGTCTGCGTACTTACGTGGATCGGTGATAACTCGGACCCCCTCATCAACGCCAGCACCGTCAATGGCCGCTTCAAAATCGGTTTGCGCAAGGACAGAGACCGGCAGCTTTTCCACCACGTAAGCGTCCCCATCTTTGCGGACAACGGTAACTTCATGCCCGGAATCAGTGGCAAATACCGCCTCTCTTGGCACAACCAGAGCGTGCGGCTTACTGTTGACCACGATGTCTGCCTTGGTCGACGCTCCCAGGCGTAGCCCCTCGCGATCCCCAGTGACCGCAATATCTACGGGATACTCCACCTTTTCTTTGCCATCGCCTACTCCACTGGCGCTCGCCCCGCCTCCAGCAGCGGCTGCTGGCCCGCCCGCGGGCAATGTGTGCCCATTCGCAGCTGGCGCTACCTTCACAACCGTTCCGGTGAACTTCTTGTCCTTGGTGGCTGGGGTGGAAAACCGCACGCTGTCTCCGGCTTTAATCCGGGCAATATCAGCTTCCTTCACTAGGGCTCGGACGATCAACTTGGAATCATCAGCCACCAGCATCACCGGTCCTTCGCTGGGCGCGCCCTCCACCGCACCGATTTCGGTCACCACACCCGCGTGTGGGCTGCGCAGCGTTGCTTTTTCGAGGTCGGCTTGCGCATGGCGTGCCGTCACTTCATTGGTAAGTCCGGCGGTATTAGCCGCGGTTTCGGCTTGTTCGACGGCGGTGCGCTGGGCATCAATTCCGTGCAATGCAGACAGTCTTGCGCTTTCCACTGCCACGGCTGCCTCTGAGTAGCGTCGATGCGCTTCGCTAAGCTGGGCGTTTGCCTCAGCCAATTCTAGGTCCACTTCGCTCAGTGTGCGCTGGAAGGTCTGTTGCGTTTCGGCTAGATTGCGGTCTGCTCGGCGCGCCCGCTCCTCGGCGCTCACCACGTCGACGAGCTGTTCTGGCGAGCCCTCACCGGTCTGGTAGATGCCGTACAACGAGCCCGCGCTCGCTCGAACCAGCCCCAGCGCGGCGTCGCGCTGCTCATCCCGCGCAGCAGTCAACGCATGCTGCTTTTCGACGATCGCGGGACTCATCGCCTCCGCTCGTTGCTCTTGCTTATGGGAAAATTGGCGTTTCGCTGAGTCAAGTGCGCCTTGTGCTTGTTGCTGTGCTGCCACCGCGCTGTTGATCTCCGGGTTCAACCCTTGGTCAAATTGCTCGCGCTTTTGTTGATACAGCTGCTGCGCGGCAGTCAATTCCCCGGCGCTGGTGGTTTTTGCGGCAGATTTAGAGGCGTTTTCCAGTTCGATGCTGCGCTGCAATGCCGTGGTATCCAACTCAGCCACAACTTGTTCCGCCTGTATTCGATCCCCGACTTCTACCTGCAGCTTGGTCACCGGGCTGTTGATCCCAGCGGTAATTGCAGTTTTCTTGGTGGGATGAATCTGACCGTTGGTTTGTACTTTTTCCTCAATGTCTCGAGTGGCAACCACTGCGGTGTCTGCAGCAGGCAGAACGGGGTACGGGTTCTTGGGACTGAGCATGGCATAGGCGCCGCCTCCGGTGAGAATGAGGGCTGCCGCTGCGCTAGTGGCGATGATCGCGGTTCGTTTAGATATCTTCTTGCCTAACATGCCTGCTCCCGCTGTGAAATTTCGAATTTTCCTGTCATTAACTTCAGGATAAGGCCTGGCATAAAAAGATAATGAATCTTCCTAACAAAAGTAGGGTTGTCCCTACCCCTACGGGGTCAGGGACAACCCTGATGGAGTCCGGTAGCTCCTGGCTAGCTGGTCTCAAGCAAGTTGGTCACCAGCTCTGCGATCCGGGAACGCTCCGAGCGCTGCAGCGTTACATGGGCAAACAGCTCGTTACCCTTGAGTTTTTCAATAACCGCCTGCACGCCGTCATGACGTCCAACGCGCAGGTTATCCCGCTGTGCCACGTCATGAGTCAAGATGACGCGCGAGTTCTTGCCCAGACGCGAGAGCACCGTCAGCAGCACATTGCGTTCCAGCGACTGCGCTTCATCCACGATGACAAAGGAATCGTGCAGTGAGCGGCCACGAATGTGGGTCAACGGCAGGACCTCAATCAATTCGCGCGCCATAATTTCTTCCATAACATTGTCGCTGACCAGCCCCTCAAGAGTATCGAACACCGCTTGCGCCCACGGGTTCATCTTCTCGGATTCCGAGCCAGGCAAGTAGCCCAGGTCCTGCCCGCCAACGGCATACAGCGGACGGAACACCACGATGCGCCGGTGCTCGCCACGCTCCAGCACTGCTTCCAAACCGGCGCACAGCGCCAGAGCAGACTTGCCGGTACCGGCCCGGCCGCCGATAGACACAATGCCTACCTCAGAATCCAGCAGCAAATCCAGCGCAATGCGCTGCTCTGCCGAACGGCCGTGAACGCCGAATGCTTGGGCGTCGCCACGCACGAGACGCACTTCTCCGTCATGAGTAACGCGCGCGAGGGCAGACTGGGAAGGTGACACGAGGGTAAGGCCGCAGTGAATTGGCAGGTCCTCGATAGCTACTCCGCGGCGGGTAACCTCACCTTCGAGATCAACCACGCCGTCGCGGTAGAGCTCATCAATGGTGGTGGAATCAATGTCCAGCACATCCATGCCGGTGTATCCGGTGAGAACAACATCCTGGGCGTGGTACTCATCGGCTGGCAGGCCTACCGAGCCTGCCTTGACTCGCAGCGGAACATCCTTGGTAACCAGCACTGCTTCGCGGCCTTCCTTTTGGAAGTTCAGCGCGCAGGCCAGGATCCGGTGATCGTGTTCCGCATCGCGGAACGCTACCGGCAGAACAGAAAGATCGGTGTGGTTAAGCTCGATTTGGATGGTGCCACCATCGGTGTTTACAGGGATGGGCTTGTCCAAGCGACCGTAGGTTTGACGCAAGTCTTCGAGGTAGCGAAGCGCTTCGCGGGCGAACCAGCCGAGTTCTGGGTGATAACGCTTGCCTTCCAATTCGCTGACCACCACCAGCGGCAGCACCACGTGGTGCTCGGCGAATTTGCGCAGTGCCCACGGGTCACTGAGCAGGACAGATGTATCAATAATGTAGGTGCGAGTTGGTGTTGGCTGGTGCCCGTCGCGGGCCGGATCGATGGTCGAAACTGCGACATTTTCGCGCATAGCTTCTCAAGGCTCCCTTCACCTTCTGCTGGGTACCCAGCAGGCATGGTGATATTGCCGTTGGTTGCACCCCTTCCGGCACGAGCGCCGGTACCAGCTACCGGTAGGTGGTGGCCGGGCAGCATCCCCACTGCCTTCGACACCCTCAGGCTAACGAGGCAAGGTGGAAGTTACATGGTTGTGAGATGAACCCTTGGTGAACGCTTTTCACACCCGTCTAACGACGCCCCTTGCGCCCCTTGCTTTTCGACGCCCCGCGCCCGGCCCCACTCTTCTTGGCTGCCGCATTCTTTGTTGCCATCTTCTTGGCTGCTACTTTCTTAGCTCGCTGGGCGGCCTTTTCCTTAGCCTTTAGCTTAGGGTTAGCCTGCTGCCTACTCGACAGCGCGGTGCGCCCCTTAGTGATCCCAACGAAGTCTTGGATCATTTCGTTATCATTATCTTTTCGCCAGGCAAGCGCGATGGTCGTCGGAGTGCCATCTACAAATTCTCGATGCTCCGTTTGCTTGGAATTAATACTGCGCAGCAACGGCCTGGGAGCAATCACCACTCCCACATTGGCAGCAACCACCTGCACCGCGTCCCGCACGGCTCCAATATCAACCGCGTCTCCCGGCTCATAGTTCACAATCTCTTCGACGATATCAGCGCGGGAAATCTGCTCCAGGAGAGTCAGTTCATTATCCTTAGGCACGGCAATTCCTGGTTGCTCTTCATAGAGCGTGACCAGGTGAAAATCCGCGGTGAGGCGAGCCTCCGGCAACCGGATGAGGGCGGCTGTGGCGTGGCCGTCGATAAGCAACCGGAACGGGTCGTCAGATTCTTGGGCGATAAGCGACGGGTAATCCGTGCGCTCGTTAAAGCGGTCGAACCACTTGCTCGGGGCGGTGCCCTTGACGAAAGCGACGACCAACGGCTGTGCGTTGTCCATGTGGTTGATGCTACCGTCAGTACTGTGAATGAAGACAACATGCTGCGCGAACCTTCGGCAACTGCAATGAAACCGGCCACCGCCGCGAAGAAGCTAGGCATCTACTTGCCAGCCACTCCCGAGGAATTTCAGCGCACGGCGCTTACCCACGACGAGTTCGTTGCCCTGCAATCCAATCCACCGGAGTGGCTCGCTGAGCTGCGCCGCGAAGGCCCTCACCCACGCCCAGAGGTCGCTCGGCGGTTGGGCATCACGATCGCAGCGCTCAAACGCAACGACATGGATGAGCCACTGACTACCGCCCAGATCAAGGACCTACTTGCAGACCAGCCGGAATGGCTCCGAAAGGCCCGCACCGACCTGGCCAACCAGCGGCTAGAGGGCGCTCCGGCCGCAGGCGACGAAGACGTCTAACATCCCTGATCAAGCAGGGTTTTTAGGGCAGCAACATGATTTTTATACTGTTGCTGTCCTTTTTCCGTTAGCGACACCCACACCGTATCCTTGGCTCGCGAGCTGCCGTATTCCCGCATTCGCGTAATGTAGCCTTCCTTTTCGAGCACCCCAAGCTGCTTGCTTAGCGACGCCTCGCTGCAGTCCACTAACTCCCGCAGTCTGGAAAACTTCATTTCCTTATCGTTGGGCACCGCGTTGACCGCACAGAGCGTAGCCATGATTTTAGTGCGCAGGATCGGCTGGATTACGGGATCCAGCTCGGGACTAACGGGCACGGCGATCATCCAATTCGATAATTTTCTGCAACCCCGGGTAGCTCAACAGCGCAAACACCGCCGCCGCTACATAGCCTGCGGTCTGATTAATGTCTCGAAAAACCATCAGAAGAAACGGCGACATAATAAAAGCTACATATGCAATCCATTCCGCTTTCGACCACGGACGTGCGGTAAGAAACGGGTCTACCCGCACCGAACGTCTGATCCCCGGCGCCTGCAACTCCTTCCGGAAGCAGATCGCGAAACCCAGCCCTACTGCTATTGCACTGAATACGACAAGAAAGTTCTTGGCAACAAGAGCAAAACAACCGATGGACAGCAGGATCGCCAGGAAGGCAACTGGCCACTTTTTCCGTTCAAAATGGGCTTTTTCTTCCGCAGCCGCAATAAGTTCGAGCTGCTGCTGCGTGGTGAGGTGATCACTGGACATGTTGGTTTCCTCCTTCAATAATCACCTTACTTTCCCGAAGGGAAAATGTAAATAGTACGAACGCCGATCCCCAGACAGTCGAATCCACACTCGCCACTTGAGCAGCAAAAGTTCTACCACGTAGACCCGAGGCAGTAGTACGTGGCCAAGACTCCCCACCAACCTCACCCATCCCACCTACCCCAGCCCCGCACGTACTACCGCTTCGAGACTACGCGGTAGCAGGTTTGAAGCCACAGTTCGGTCCGACCGGTTCGGTCCGCCCGATCCAGCCCGACCGGTCCAGTCCGCTCCACCCCAAGCCGGTCCACAATGGCGACACTGACACCGACACCTACGACGTCGAAAAGGCCCCGCCCTCCAGCCAAATTAACAGCCAGAGCACGGGGCCCAGATAGCGCGACCTTACAGCAGCTTCCAGTCCTCAAGACCTTCGTAGAGCGGGAAGTCAGCAGCGATCTTTTCTACGCGAGCACTCAACGCAGCCACATCCGCAGAAGTACCAGCTGCCAGCGCGGTACCGATGATGTCCGCCACCTCAGTAAACGCCGCAGAATCGAGGCCGCGGGTTGCAAGCGCCGGAGTACCGATGCGCAGGCCAGAGGTAACCATCGGTGGACGTGGGTCGTTTGGCACCGCATTGCGGTTGACCGTGATACCGATCTCGTGCAGGAGATCCTCACCCTGCTGGCCATCCATCTTGGAATTGCGCAGGTCGACGAGCACGAGGTGGACATCAGTACCACCGGTAAGTACGGAAACGCCCGCTTCCTGGCAATCCGAGGCAGAGAGGCGCTCAGCAAGAATCTGCGCGCCTTCGATGGTGCGCTGCTGACGCTCCTTGAAGATGTCAGATCCAGCGATCTTCATGGACACTGCCTTAGCAGCGACCGCATGCATCAACGGACCGCCCTGCTGGCCTGGGAACACGGAGGAGTTCAGTGCCTTTGCGTATTCTTGCTTAGCCAGGATCATGCCGGAGCGTGGGCCGCCCAGCGTCTTGTGCACGGTGGTGGAAACCACGTCTGCGTGAGGCACTGGTGATGGATGCAGACCTGCAGCTACCAGGCCGGCAAAGTGTGCCATATCTACCCACAACTTAGCGCCCACTTCGTCAGCGATGGAGCGGAACGCCTCAAAGTCGAGGTGACGTGGATATGCAGACCAGCCGCCGATGATTACCTGTGGCTTCTCTTTCAGAGCCTGCTCGCGGACTTGATCCATGTCGACGCGCATCGTCTGGTCATCGACACCGTACGCGACGACGTCGTAAAGCTTGCCCGAGAAGTTTAGCTTCATGCCGTGAGTGAGGTGACCACCGTGCGCCAGCGACAGACCCATGATCTTATCGCCAGGGTTAGCCAACGCCATGAGCACAGCAGCGTTGGCCTGAGCGCCAGAGTGCGGCTGCACGTTGACGAATTCTGCACCAAAAACTGCCTTTGCGCGCTCACGAGCAAGTTCTTCCACAACATCTACGTGCTCACACCCACCGTAGTAGCGGCGACCTGGGTAGCCTTCGGCGTACTTGTTGGTCAGCACCGAACCCTGCGCCTGGAGCACTGCGCGTGGCACAAAGTTCTCCGATGCGATCATTTCGAGCGTGCCGCGCTGGCGACCGAGCTCAGCCTTGATCGCAGCGGATACATCGGGATCCAGCTGGTCCAGCGGTTGGGTCATTACATTATTCGAGGTAGCGGAAGTCATGGCAGCTAGCCGTCAACCTTTCATTCGGTGGAGTCGGCCTCGGAAATTCCGAGACGCAATGCGGGTACTGCCCAGTGTAATCAACTTCCCCATGCGCCATTGCTATAACCGAGGTTAAACACTGCCGCAATGCGCACCCCTCCACGCAGAAATAGCCCCAAAGGTACGACGCAACCAAAAATTTTGGGGGTAATTCCTGTTCCCCCTAACAAAGGCGTGCACAATAGATCTCATGGCCCGGCCACAAGATATCAGCCCGTACGTGCAGATCGATCGCACACAATGGCGCGACCTGCGCAAAAACATGCCACAGGTGCTCACGCACAGCGAGGTCGTGGCATTGCGTGGCCTCGGCGAAAACGTGGATTTGCAAGAGGTCGCCGAAGTGTACCTCCCGCTTTCACGCTTGATCCATCTGCAGGTCCAAGCTCGGCAGGGGCTTATCGATGCCACCGACACGTTCTTAGAATCCCGCTCAGACAACATTCCCTTCATCATCGGCATCGCCGGATCTGTTGCCGTGGGAAAGTCAACTACCGCCCGCTTGCTCCAAGTACTTCTGCAGCGATGGGATTCCCACCCGCGGGTGGACCTAGTAACCACTGACGGGTTCCTCTGGCCGGCTGCCGAATTGAACCGTCGGCGCATCATGAACCGAAAGGGCTATCCGGAAAGTTACGATCAACGAGCGTTGATGCGTTTTGTCACTGACGTGAAATCCGGCAAACCGAATGTCCAGGCACCGGTCTATTCCCACACGCTTTACGACCGGGTACCTGGTGAATTCATCACAGTGGACCGCCCCGACATCCTCATTCTCGAGGGCCTGAACGTCCTACAAACCGGTCCAACACTCATGGTGAGCGACTTGTTTGACTTTTCCATCTACGTCCACGCCCGTACCACAGACATCGAACGTTGGTACATCGAGCGTTTCCTCCAGCTGCGCAAAACAGCTTTTAGCAAGCCCGGCGCGCATTTCTCGCACTACGCAGATCTGGAAGATGACCTGGCGCGCCGAGAAGCCCGCGAGATTTGGCAGTCCGTCAACCTACCCAACCTCGTGGAAAACATTCTGCCTACACGGGTCCGAGCATCCTTGCAGTTGTTTAAGGGATCGAACCACGAGGTGGAAAACGTACGAATGCGCAAGATCTAGTCGTATGACCTAGCCGCGCGCCCACGCCTCAATAGGTGCTAGTTCCGCAAAATCCATTCGGGAGACGTCGCGATCATAGTCATCAAACATGGCTTGCTCGTTGGCCGAACGATTCTTCTTTGCTTTAAGCATCTGATGCATCGTCCACATCGTCGCTTTATGTACGCGACTGAGCTCGGAGTAGTTCATTCGCCCAGGCAAATAAAACCTTGTCACCTCCCCTGCGGTAGCGCCCAATGCACGGGCCATTGGGTCCGAGGCGCGGACGTCGTCAAGCAACGTCATGCCCACCGTTGCCAGCGCTTGTCGACGCCCCTTCAGCTCGGCCGCATGCTCAACGAAAAACTTTGCCCCGGCGCTCATCCCGGCATGGTTAGGAGCAAAAACCACCAGTGGTGTGTCCGCAGCTGAAGTCACGATCGCTTCGGGGGCTTCTTCTAATTCGAAGGCCGCGACCCCGATTCGGCGGGCACATTCCTCCGCATACTCACGCGAGGACCCATACTGGGAATGGTAGGCAACGATGCACATGCTCTTACTTTCCAAAACGGCGGGAACGCTGGGAATAGTCACGCAGCGCCCGCAACAAATCAATTCGGCGAAATGCCGGCCAATAAGTATCGGTAAACCAAATCTCCGAGTATGCAGCCTGCCACAACAGGAAACCAGACAGGCGCTGCTCGCCTGAAGTTCGAATGACCAAGTCCGGGTCGGGTTGACCCGAGGTGTAGAGATGCTTAGAAATACTCTCCACGTCCACTTTTTGCGCCAATTCCGCAGCTGGTACTCCCGCAGCAACATTTTCCGCTACCAGTTTCTGCACTGCGTCTACAATTTCCTGGCGACCACCGTAGCCGACAGCTACATTCACCGTGATGCCAGTATTACATTCGGTACCTACTGCCGCTGCTTTTAACCGGTGCGCCACATCTTCCGGCAACAAGTCCAAATGGCCCACCAGGCGAACGTTGCAGTCGAGCTCCGGGGCCGCCAGTTCGGTCACCACATCGACGATAATGTCAAACAACAACTGCAGCTCGCTGCTTTCGCGCCCTAAGTTCTCGGTGGACAACAAGTAGACCGTGATGAGCTTGACGTCCGTGTCCTGACACCAGTGCACCATCTCGCCGATTTTCTTAGCGCCTACCCGGTGCCCATGGGACACGTCGGTAAATCCTGCCTCGCGCGCCCAGCGTCGATTGCCGTCACACATGACAGCAATGTGCGCGGGCTGTTTTCGCCCGCGAATCTCTCGACGCAGCCGAGACTCGTAAAGCGGGTATAGCAAATTCGGCAGGATCTTCACTCGATTAAGTTTAGCGGTTCTATGCCGCGGTGTTCGTAGCTCGGCGAGTCCGAACTGCCGCACTTAATACCTCCAGCAAATCAACCGTGTCATCAATATTGATGCACTTATCCGTTACCGATTGCCCGTACACCAAGCCTTGGCCCCCGTTGCGCTTGAGTTTGCCTGGATCCAATTGTTGAGCGCCGCTCACCAGGAAGGACTCGATCATTATTCCGGCAATTCCGCGCGCTACCTCGGCATCTGGGCCAGAGATAAGCTGGGCGATTTCGCGGACCACCGCCTGTTGCCGCACATCATCCTTGCCAGAATTAGCATGCGAAGCGTCCACCATGAGGCGCTGTTTCCCCTCCGGCAAACGAGCTAACGCCGCAGCTACGTGCGCCGCCGAGTAATTCGGACCGCCGGTACCTCCGCGCAAAATAATGTGGCAATTATCATTGCCTGCCGTCTCGACGACCGCCGGCTGGCCCTCATCTGAAGTGCCAAAAAAGAAATGCCGATGGTTAGCTGCCTGCACCGCGTCGATGGCCACCTGCACCGAGCCATCCGTGCCATTCTTGAATCCAATCGGCATGCTCATCCCCGAAGCTAGCTGACGATGAACCTGCGATTCCGTGGTACGAGCACCGATCGCACCCCAGGCAACTGCATCAGCGTAGTACTGCGGGCTGTTCGGCTCGAGGAATTCGCAGCCCACCGGCAAACCCGTGTTCAGCACGTCGATGACAATGTTGCGTGCTACCTGCAGGCCATGAGCGATATCAAACGATCCATCCAAATGCGGATCGTTGATCAGGCCCTTCCATCCCACCGTCGTGCGTGGCTTTTCAAAGTACACCCGCATCACAACCTTTAGCTCCGCGCTCAATCGATCGGCCAGTGGCGCCAGCCGGTTGGCGTAATCCAAAGCAGCCTTGGGGTCATGGATCGAACAAGGGCCGACGACAACCACCAGGCGGTCGTCGTCGCCGGCAAAGATGTCGGCGATCTCTTGCCGATCCCGCTCCACCTTCGCCGCCTGCGCTGCTGCCAGCGGAATTCTGCGCAGCAGTTGAGCTGGCGTAGGGAGATCATGAAACGCCACTACGCGACGATTCGAGGTAGATGGCGAATCCTGCAAAGAAACCGGGGAACTCATGTGTGGCCTTCCTGGGAAACGAATCTGGGCAACAAAAAAGCAGCCCCTCTTGCTTCCTTCCTGGAAGCGGGGACTGCTTAGGCTTACGGAGTGTTCTACGTGTCGGCGATCATGCAAACCGACTTACGGGGAACCCACCGTAAGCCTGTGCAAAATAAAACGCCCAAGAGAACATGGCCATTAGTGTAGCAAGTTCTTTGGGCGCTAGTGGAGTTTTCGAACCAAACCACCCTAGATGAGGCGCTTCTTATCGTTTCCTAGCAACCCCTCGGCCGCCATGGCCTCATCGATCTCTTTTTCATCAAAGACGTTGAGACCACGCGCCTCCGCGAAAGCTTGCCGACGCAGGAGCCGCTTTTGCCGACGTGAAAACGCCCAACCGAGATAGATCACAACTACGACCAGCGCCACGATAATCAGCAACCCAATCGGGGAAGCTTTACCAAACTCTGGCCCCAGCGGAGTGGTTTGTTGCTGAGCAAGGAAAAAGATGTCCATTAGTGAAATTCCTCTTGGCTATTGGCGGTCAATTCCCGCTAAGAGGTCATCCTCAGGCAAGGATGTTTTCACGCGGGTAGCTGCCAATTCGAATTCTTCCGTCGGCCATAGCTTACGCTGCACGTCCACCGGGGTACCAAAAAATGTCCCGGCCGGGTCGATTTGCGTGGCATGCGCCAGCAAAGCTTGGTCACGCTGTTCGAAGTAAGCGTCACACCGGACCTGGGTGGTCACTCGCGCCATAATGTCCCCCTTGTGGGCCTGCCAGCGTTCCAGGAATGGTGTGTAGGGGCTTGGCTTTCCTTCCGCGATGAGCAGGTCGTGGAACATCTGCATACGCTGGCGGATAAAACCGTGAGTGTAATAGAGCTTCAATGGTTCCCAGGCCACACCTAATTCGGGGTGATAAGAGGCATCGCCCGATTTCTCCCAGGCCTGGACGGAAACTTCATGCACCTTCAGGTGGTCTGGGTGCGGGTATCCACCGTTCTCGTCGTACGTGATCACGACATGCGGGCGAAACTCGCGAATAATCCCCACCAGTTCTTGGGTGACTTCGTCGGTGTCTTGCAACGCAAAGCAGCCTTCGGGAAGTGGTGGCAGCGGATCGCCTTCGGGCAACCCCGAGTCCTCATAGTCCAGCCACCGGTGCAAGGTGCCGAGTGCTCGCATGGAGTTGGCCATTTCCTCGCGCCGGATTTCCTTCATGTTCTCCAATACTCCCGGCTTGTCCATCGCCGGATTGAGGATGCTGCCGCGCTCGCCGCCGGTGCAGGTCACGACCATAACCTCGGCCCCTTCGGCGACGTAGCGAGCCATCGTAGCGGCACCTTTGCTGGCCTCGTCATCGGGGTGGGCGTGGATCGCGATCAGGCGAAGCCCGTGAGCTGGGCTCGACGCAGCACTCATGAAAATTCTCGACCGTCCTTGATAAGTCGTTGACGCATACTCTAGTTACCAAGCATCGTAGTCGCCTTGGAGCTTTTTGCGTTAGCTGGGATAATGAATCTGGACGAAAGCTTCTCCCCCAGCCGAAACCTAGGAATGAATCCCGCATGACTGACCATGATTCCCGCCGCTCCACCCGGCCCCGCGCCCAGTACGATACCGCTGAGCGCCGAGGTGTGGCCGGACCCATCATCGCGATCGGCATGATCATCTTCCTTATCGCCGCTGGTGTAGTGGTGTACCAGTACTACCAAAAGGTTTCTTCCGTAACGGTCAGTGCAACCACCGCAAACTTCGTGCGTATCGACGACCGACGCCTTGGTGTCGACATCGACGTGGACCGAGACGACGTCTCAGTTCCTTCCTTTTGCATCATCACCGCAATGAACTATGACAAAGCAGAGATCGGCCGCCGGGAATTCCTCATCGAGCCGGGCGGAAACAAAGTCCAGCGTATGCACGTAGAAATCCCGACCCGAGATGTACCGGTGGCTGCGAAAGTGTATGGCTGCGCAACGGAAATCCCTAGCTATTTGAAACCTTAAGCTGGTGCGTGCCGTCGACAAGCCCTGTGATAAAATCGACCGTGACTTGTGGGCTCAGCGCCTGTGGATCTCTTTAGAAGTAGCGAGCCACCGCTGAGCCTGAATTATTGCCCAAAGAAAACTTCCCGGGAGGGACACCATGGCTGAGCTTCAGAAGCAGTACATCACCCCAGAAACCAAGGCCAAGCTCGAGGAAGAGCTCAATGCGCTGATCGCACACCGCCCGGAGGTTGCTGCGGAAATTAACGAGCGTCGCGAAGAAGGCGACCTCAAGGAAAACGCCGGCTACGACGCTGCCCGCGAAATGCAGGATCAGGAAGAAGCTCGCATCAAGCAGATTTCTGAAATCCTTGCCAACTCCACCACAGAGCGCGCTGGCGTCGAAGAAGGCGTTGCCAACATCGGCTCCGTAGTGCACGTTTACTACAACGGCGACAAGGACGACAAGGAAACCTTCCTCATCGGTACCCGCGCGGCTGCTTCCGAAAACCCGGATCTGGAGATCTACTCCGAGCAGGCTCCACTGGGTGCCGCTGTTGTTGGTGCTCGCGAGGGTGACACCGTCGAATACCAGGCTCCTAACGGTTCCACCATCAAGGTCACCATCGTTTCCGCTGAGCCTTACGACTCCGCCAAGTTCGCCCGCCTGCGCGCGGAAAAGGAAGCTACAGCCAAGAAGTAATGCGCGCGCTGCACCGCCTCACCACTGCCTGCGTCCTCACGGTCGCAGGCTTTGCGTTTTCTGCTTGCACTCCCCCGGGCCAAGTGGAATCGCCGCACAAAGTAGACACCGCCGTCGGCCCCACGATCACGTCGCCGACTACCCTCCCGGCGTCAGCGATCCCGGGATACATTGACTGCATCGGTGCACCGACAGTCCGCCCGACAAGCCTATCGCTGCGCTGCAGTGACGACGCCCTACTCATGGCCGACATCACCTGGGAATCCTGGGATGCTACCCGGGCCACCGGCACCGGCACGCTCGTCTCCCGGATGCCAGGTTTCCCGGAAGAACGCCTAGAAAATGCTGCGATCGAGCTATTCGATCCTTTTGCTGCACCCCTAGGTCTTTCTTTTACCCGCGTGAAGGTCAACAACACCCTCCAACAGCCCTAATAAATCAGTAGCCGGGTTGTTGGCCTCGATGTGTCAGCGGTCTAGTCGCGAGGACGACACCACGATGACGACAGGTCCTGGTCAATTTTTAAACCCCGTGGCGAGCGTTACCACGTTACCTGCAGGTGTCGTCATCGTGGTGTCGTCATCGTGGCACTACGGTCCTAGCGAGTCGCGTAGGACATCTTCCCCGATCGCACCGCCTAACCCCAGGCATAGCAAAGGCCGGCACGCCTAACGCGTACCGGCCTTATCTAAATAATCTAGGTGAACTAGTTATTTCGTAGGATGCTCAGCAGTCGCAGGATTTCGGTGTACAGCCACACCAGGGTCACTGCAAGGCCCAGCGCTACTCCCCAAGCCATCTTGGCAGGTGCACCGGAACGCACCAGCTTGTCTGCAGCGTCAAAGTCCTGCAGGAAGCTCAGCGCAGCGAGAACGATGCAAACGAGAGAGAAGATGATGGCGATTGGGCCATCGCCGCGAAGCGGGTTGAAGCCAAAGAACATTGCGCCAACCAGGTTTGCCAAAGACAGCACTACAACGCCGATCATGGCGCCCATCATGAATCGGGTGAACTTAGGAGTCACGCGAATCACGCCTGCCTTGTACACCCACAACATGCCGACGAATACGCCCAGGGTTGCCACTACGGCCTGTCCGATCAGAACACCCGCGTCAGCACCGCCGACGATCGCTCCGGAAAAAACCAGCGAAATACCACCAACAAAGAGGCCTTCGAAGATCGCGTAAATGATGGTTACTGGCGCAGACCCGTAGGACTTGGAGAAAGCGCTAATCAGCACAGTAATCAAACCACCGAGAGCACCCACTGCCGTAAGGATCATGGCTAGACCAGGGCTTACCTGCGCCAAGGCAAAGTTAGCGACGGCAAAGGCAATGATGATGCCGACGGTGATGCCGGTCTTAGAGATGACATCATCAACGGTCATGGCACGGTCACGGGTACCCTGCGGCATTTGGGATCCGGCAAACTGACCGTAAGGGTTGTAACCAGCCTGAGGGTAGCCATGGTTCACAGCACTCTTGGTCTTGGTCAGCGAACTAAAGACAGGATTGCTGCTTCGCACGTCGCTCAACGTCCTTTCAACATAGGGAAAAGTTCTTCACGACCCCACAGTTGTGGGATCACAAACTTTACAACGGCACGCAGCCAAAGAAAGTTCCCAATCTCACAACATTTTTGATCGCAGAAGCGCCCCAGATACCGAACAACGACCAAAAACAACAAAGACCAGCATAAGCATGCTGGTCTTTGGTGCCCCCAGTCGGACTCGAACCGACACTTGGCGGATTTTAAGTCCGCTGCCTCTGCCAATTGGGCTATAGGGGCAGGCCCACTTCCACTGGAAGCAATGCCTGCGAAATACATTAGTGCACGATCTAGTTAGGCCGGAAATTCACCCCGCCAAAACGAAGATCATGCTGATTGAGCTAGGCCCGCCACGATGCCGTCGAGAATGTCTTTTTCGGAAATGATCATACTGGTCAGGCCGGTAACGTCTTCAATACAAGCCATAATCTCCTCGACGACCACAGCACCGCCGCCGATCACGTCTGCACGCCCGGGGTGGATGACCGGGTGCGCGGCCCGCTGGACAGCTGGCTGGTTCATGAGGGACTGCGTGAGCACGCGGGACGCATCAAACCGAAGTTCCGAACCGTGGATGGCCGTGGGATCGTATTCCTCGAGCCCCTGAGCTAGGGCAGACAGCGTGGTGAAGGTACCGGCTACGCCGACGAAAGCGTGGGCGTCGGCAAGCGGGACCTCGTGGCGCACGTGCGTAAGTTGTGCGCGCACGTAGTCCCGTGCGGCAGCAATTTCTTCGATGGCTGGCGGATCGGAGCGCATGAATCGCTCGGTGAGGCGCACGCACCCCATTTGCACGGATTGTGCCCCCAGCACTTCACCAGCGCGCGTACCGACGATGAACTCGGTGGACCCGCCACCTAAGTCGATAACACACACCTTGTCCACCGTGCGTGGCAAGTCTGCGATGGCGCCGGTAAACGACAGTTGTGCTTCTTCAGTACCGGAAATTTCTTCTGCCTTCGCTCCTGGCTGAATGCGCCCGAGTAGTGCAGCAGTCATGTCGATGAAGTCTTGCCGGTTCCGGGCATCGCGCGTTGCCGAGGTAGCCACCATTCGGACTGCGGTAACCTGGTGCTTTTCCATCTCATCGACAAACTCCGTCAATGCCAGGCGAGCCCGCTCGATAGCGTCCGTCGAGATTGCGCCGGTGGCATCGACGCCTTCTCCAAGCCGGATGATCCGCATGTCGCGCACAACGTCAGTGAATACTCCTGCCGAGTTATCGCTGATGAGGAGACGGATCGAATTAGTGCCGCAATCCACGGCTGCAAAGCGCCCCACTACTTAACCTCAGCGTGGGAGAAGTCAAAGTCAGCCAGATCAATGCCCAATTCAGCACAGGTAGGCCAGTCTTGTGGGATCGCGGTTCCCCGCAGGTGTGCGTGATCCGCGGCCATGGCGACAGCCTCCGTGCCAAAGCGCACTCGGTCTGGCCCCTCGGCCAATGCATATGCGATCAAGACGTGGAGGCACTTGACGCGATCAGGCATGCCACCGCCGGAAAAATCGGTACCCAAATCCTCCATTTTGTTCCGTTCCGCAAGGAAGTGCTCATGGGCGGCGCGGTAATCCTGCTGGAGTTCTTCGCTTTCAGCCAGGCGAGCTTGCATCCACTTCATCACGTGGGCCACTTCCAGGCGAGAGGCTTCTGCGGTCAGTCGTGGGTCCGTGAGGTAGTACAGTGTGGGGAAAGGCGTGCCATCCTCCAAACGCGGAACGGTTTTGATCACGCCTGGGGTGCCGTCGGGTGCGTAGTAAGAGATTTCCACTACACCACGAGGTTCACGACCAAGCTGTTCGGTGACGGCTGCTAGATCGGCTTGAGAAACTGTCATGGACCCTATTGTTTCACACCGTCGACTAGAAATTCGTTCCTACTGTGCAGCGCCGGGGGCTGGCTGCAGTGCGGGAACATCCGGTGCTGCTGGCTGCGGTGCTGGGGCAGTGGGTTTGATTGGCATGTGCATCTCAGGGGCCGGAGCTGGCGTTTCTTCCGAAACTACCCCCGGCTCCGGGGCGGAAATCGATCCCCACAGCGTATCAAACCACGGCTGCGGGCGATCTTCAGTGACACCGCGTTTCGTGGTCACCGAATCTTCTTTTTGCATCTGCGGGTCCAGAATCCTAAATGCGACCTCACCTGGGGCAATCACCCCAAGGCGGTTGCGTGCTTGTTCCTGGATGTAAGCCTGGTTCCGGTATTTGTCCAGCTCCCCCAAGAGCTGTTCCTTGCGCTGCTGTTTGGCAACAATCGCCGCCGAGACTTCCTTAATCTCGTTGCGCTGCTCAAAGTAATTCCGCAATGGAATCGCGATGGTGACGAGGAAAACTATCGCCACGAAAATGATCGCGCCCAGCTCAAGTGCTCCCACACGAACCTTGCGAGGCTTCAAACGTGCAGCGGACAAGTCTGGTGTCGAACGCTGGCGTCGATTGGCCACGGGCACGCGGTTACGGGAGAACTTGAATGTCACCCCTGCCATGTTAGCCCCTCCTGTCACACTGGCACCGTTCGGCGCGCGATGAAGGCCTATCTCTCATGAACTTGCCAGCTTGTCGACGCGACGCCACCGGCACCACACCGCCACAAGAAAAAACCGCCAGCCTCCGGATCAAAACCCAGGGGATGGCGGCAAAAAGCTCTAGGAAGAGTTACTTCTTAAAGCGTGGGAATGCGGAACGGCCAGCGTAAACTGCATCCTCACCCAGTACTTCTTCGATGCGCAGCAGCTGGTTGTACTTTGCTACGCGCTCGGAGCGAGCAGGTGCACCGGTCTTGATCTGGCCACAGCCCAGAGCCACTGCGAGGTCAGCAATGGTGGTGTCCTCGGTCTCGCCGGAGCGGTGGGACATCATGGTGCGGTAGCCATTGCGGTGTGCGAGATCAACAGCGTCGAAGGTCTCGGTCAGGGTACCGATCTGGTTGACCTTGACCAGCAGTGCGTTAGCAGCCTTCTTCTCGATACCTTCGGCCAGGCGCGCAGGGTTGGTGACAAAGAAGTCGTCGCCGACGATCTGGACCTTATCGCCGATAGCAGCGGTGAGAGCGGTGTAGCCCTCCCAGTCGTCTTCCTGCAGTGGGTCTTCGATGGAAACGATTGGGTATTCCTCGATGAGCTGCTCGTATACCTTGGCCATCTCTTCCGCGGTGTGCTCCCCGCCTTCGAAGTGGTACTTGCCATCCTTGAAGAACTCGGAGGAAGCAACGTCCAGAGCCAGGGCGACATCTTCGCCCAGCTTGTAGCCCGCCTTCTCGATCGCCTCGACAATAACGTCGAGCGCTGCACGGGTGGACTCGACGGACGGAGCGAAGCCGCCTTCGTCGCCAAGGCCGGTGCTCAGGCCCTTTTCCTTCAGAACGGACTTCAGGGTGTGGTAAACCTCTGCGCCCATGCGCAGCGCTTCCTTGAAGGACTCGGCGCCGATTGGCGCGATCATGAACTCCTGAACGTCCACACCGGAGTCCGCGTGTGCGCCACCGTTGAGGATGTTCATCATTGGCACTGGCAGGATGTGCGCATTCGGGCCACCGATGTAGCGGAACAGTTCGAGGCCTGCGGACTCAGCCTGAGCCTTAGCGACGGCCATCGATACGCCAAGAATTGCGTTAGCACCCAAGCGGGACTTGTTTGGGGTGCCATCGAGCTCGATCATCGCGCGGTCGATTGCGCGCTGGTCGTCTGCCTCGAAGCCAGCGATTTCATCAGCGATTTCTTCGTTGACAAAGTTCACGGCGTTCAAGACACCCTTGCCCTGGTAGCGGTCACCACCATCACGCAGTTCGTGTGCCTCGTGAACACCGGTGGATGCGCCGGATGGGACGCCGGCCTGGCCGTGAGCGCCATCTTCCAAGAGAACTTCAACTTCGACAGTTGGGTTGCCACGGGAATCCATGATTTCACGAGCGAAAACATGCATGATTTCAGCCACTTGAGGCCTCCTAAGCCAATTAAGGTTTGCTTAATACAACTGCGCAGAGCGCGCATGCCTCAATTGTGACATGAAACGGTTGGATCCGGCCACGCTCCAAACGGATTTAACCCAGATCACTGCCAGATCGGGGTAGCGAGCCACTAAACGGCTGGTTGCCGCAGGGCGTAGGAGGCGGCGGCGTCCCGCACATCGCGAACGTACTTATCCGATTGGTTATATGCCCGAATGCCAGCGGTCCAATCTTTCGGATCCGAAAGGTCGCGGTCCCGGTCGCACAGCAGGGTGGCTGCCGAAAGCGCGGCGTCATCGATGTTATTGGGGTCCGCGGTTCCGTCGCCGTTTGCGTCACGTCCAAAGCGCTTCCAGGATTCTGGAATGAATTGCATCGGCCCCACGGCACGGTCATGCTCAGCATCTCCATCAAGCTTGCCGCCATCGGTATCTTTGATGTTCGCGAATCCGGGCGAGCCATCGAGGGGTACGCCGATAATCGGCGGGTTGACGTTGCCGTTTTCGTCAATTTTGCTGCCACCGAAAATCTTGCCGGAATAAGTGCCGTGGCGAGTTTCCACCTGCCCCAGCCCGGCCAAGGTGTTCCAGCGCAGGTGACATTCAGGCCACGCTTCAGCGGCGATGAGCTCTGCATTGCCATATGCCTGCAGCGCTGGGACGGATACCCCGGTGTCGGCGGAAATCGGTTCCGCCCAGAATTTCAATTTCGCCGCGGTGCGGCCGGGGGCGTGGACGTCGATACGCGGCACCTCTACTCCGCCGGCGGGAGGCACATTGTCAGGGACCGGCTGCAGGGTGCGGATGGGCGATGGCCCATTAAGTAGCGACAGGGTCCAGCCGACACAGGCGATGACCAGGATGATCGCCAAGATCGTTCCGCAGCCGCAGCCGATCGCTTTCCGCACGCTTGAACCCATAGCGAAACATCTTAGCTTTTTTCGCGAGCCTTGCCTTCTTGCCACAACCGTTCCTGCTCCGCGATGGGCACGACGCGCGTGGTGCCATCAAATAAATACGGCGCGCGCGAACGCAGCTTGTCGACGAATGCCTCGGCCACATCCTCAAAGTCAAAGGCACCGCGTCGACGTGCGAGCTCCGCATGAAACAAGACTTGGAGCAGGACATCGGACAGCTCGGCCTTTAATTGTTGCTCCGCCTGCGCACTCGGGTTATTTGCATGCGCGCGCACCGCTTCGGCGAATTCTTCAGATTCCTCTCGCAGGTATGGGATCAAGGACTCGTGCGTCATCCCTCGTTCCCACTCGCCAATCTCCACGGCAGTGCGCATTACGCGCAGCGCTTCTCGAGTTTTATTCAGCGAGTCTTCTTGCCCTACACCTGGTGATTTCTCATCAAAATCGCCACTATATTGAGCACCGCCCCGGTCGCACATTAGGCCTCCTAAACCCTGTTTAGCGCAGCTAACTTAGCTTAAACATATCCAGACACTTGTCATATTTTTGTCGAACTTTTTGGCACCCAGCCACCGCTTACGCAGCACTTTCGCACCAGCACCCACACTCAAGAAATTTCCGGAAAAACTCGGTACACCCTAGGGTCTTATGGGTGAGTACACCGACCAAAATTCCACACACCGCACCTGAAGGTTCTAACGCCTCTAACGGCACTGCAGCACCAGCAAAGACCGTTAGCATGTGGACCCTCGTATCCCTCATTATCGGTTCTACCGTAGGTGCCGGTATTTTCGCGCTGCCGCAAAACGCCGCGTCCGTTGCCGCCCCAGGCGCCATGCTGATCGGCTGGGCAATCGCAGGCATCGGCATGCTGTCGATCGCCTTCGTATTCCAAGTTCTGGCCCTGCGTAAGCCCCACTTGGACTCCGGTGTTTATTCCTACGTCCGCGCTGGACTCGGCGACTTCGTCGGTTTCGCCTCCGCATGGGGCTACTGGTTGGGCTCTGTTATCGCACAAGTTGGTTACGCCACCTTGTTCTTTTCCACCTTGGGCCACTACATTCCGTTCTTCTCCACGGAAAACCGACTGACCTCAGGCATTGCCGTGTCCATTCTCACCTGGGTGATCTTCTTTATGTTGACCCGCGGTGTGAAGCAAGCAGCCTTGATGAACGTGATCACGACAGTGGCCAAGCTCCTGCCGATCTTGTCCTTCCTCGTCCTCGTCGCTTTCATCGGCTTTAGCTGGGACAAATTCACCTTCGATTTCTGGGGCCGCGGCGGCGAATCAGGCTCGGTTATCGATCAGATCAAGGCATTCATGCTGTTCACCGTCTGGACCTTTATCGGTGTCGAAGGCGCCTCGGTGTACTCCAAGCAAGCCCGCAAGCGTAGCGACGTCGGCCGCGCCACCGTCATCGGCTTCTTCTCGGTGCTGGCACTGCTGGTATCAGTGACAACGCTGTCCTTTGGCGTCATGACCCAACAGGAACTTGCAGCACTCGGCGATAACTCCCTCGCCGCCGTACTCGAAGCAGTCATTGGCCCTTGGGGCGGTGCGCTCGTTTCCTTCGGCTTGATGTTCTCCGTTCTGGGCGCGTACGTGTCCTGGCAGATGCTATGTGCCGAACCGATCCTGCTCATGGGCATGGACGGCCTGCTGCCTTCCCGATTCGGCAAACTAAACAAGCATGGTTCGCCGTTTTCCGCTCAGCTGGTTTCCACCATCGTGATCCAGCTCTGTGTCATTGTCTTCTTCATGAACGAAGCAACCTATTCCTTCATGGTCCAGCTGGCCACCATCATGTACATGCTGCCTTACGTATTTTCTTCGCTCTACCTGGTGCTTCTCACCACCCGCGGCCGCGGCATGACGCACCCACATGCTGGCACGCGTTTCGACGATTCCGGCCCTGTGGTAGCTGGCGCCGAGAATCGCCGCCACCTTGCAATTGGTTCGGTTGCGCTCGTGTACTCGCTCTGGCTGTTCTACGCTGCTGACCCGCGCTACCTGTTCCTCGCCTGCCTGCTCGTGATTCCAGGCCTGGTGCCGTACGTCTGGACGCGCATGGCCGCCCGCGAGCGCATTTTCAACGCCTTCGAATGGGTCATCGTTGCCTTGGTTGTACTCGGTGGCATCTACGCGGTATACGGCCTCTCGACCGGAGCGCTGAGCTTCAGCTCCTAAGCTTCAACCGTTTTTGCCTTTGAGGTGACCCGAAATCTCAGAATTTGGGTCACCTCAAAGGCATTTTGTGCTCGGTGGCTAGTATCTAGCGGCTCGCCATCTCCAGAATCTCCAAGATGTGTTGGTATTCATGGCCGGTCGCGCGAGTCAAACCCAGTTCGCACGTCCGGTTCAACGAAGCATGGTACTGAGCACCAAGCTTCTTCGCTTCTGCCGCCTCAGCCTTCGTGGCCGACGCCGTTAGCTCCGGATGCAGCATGCCCCGGTCTCCCGCGTAGCCACAGCAATTCCAGTTCACTGGGATATTGACGGTGGTGGCGGCGGCATGAGCCACGCGCTGCAGATCGTCGATAATGCCCAGGTGCTTGGACGAGCAGGTCGGGTGCAAGGTGACCGATTCGACAGGATGATTCACCTTCAGCCGAGGCAGCACATGCTCAGCAACAAACGGCACCGCATCGATTACGGTCAAACCGATCTCCTCCCCCATCGCCTTGAACCCTTCGGAGCAGCTGGAGGCATCACAAACAATCGGAAGGCGCCCGCGATCCGAGGCCGCGAGTAGAGCCGCTTGCACGCGCTTCTTCATGATCGCATGCCCCTGCTTCATGCCCTTAGACGTCCACGGCGTGCCACAGCACAACCCATCAATGCCATCTGGCACCTTTAGACTTAATCCGGCACGCGTTACGAGGGCAACGAATGCATCTGTTGCGCCCTTGTTGCTGCCAGCATCTACCGGACCAAACATCGTGTTCACACACGCTGGGATGTAAACCGCAATTGGCGCCACGCTAGCATCTCCCACCTGCTTGCCCAAGCGCGAACGAATCTTGCCGCCCTTTCCTAGCTCCGGCTGATATTGCGGCATGACATCCTCACCAACCAGTGCGCGGCCGACGTCGGTGACCTTCTTAATCAGCTCTGTAGGCAAGTAGTTCACTCCAGTGAGCGCACCAGATGCAACTACTGGGACCGCTTTCCAGCCTTGGGCAGCAGCTGCCCATCCGGCGGAGACAATCTTTTGATCCCGCTGGCTGCGCAGCTTCTTGATGAACTTGCCCGTATCGATTCCTACCGGGCAGGCAGTCACGCACATCGAGTCAACGGCACACGTATCAATGCCCTGGTATTCGTATTCCCTTGACAGTGCTTCTGCATCGTCGTAACGCCCTTCGTTTAGGGCCTTGGCTCGGGCGCGACGCAGCACAATTCGCTGGCGTGGCGTAGTGGTTAGGTCACGGGATGGACAGACGGGCTCGCAGTAGCCACACTCCACGCAGGTGTCAATCTCATCTTCTACCTGTGCGTTTAGCTTGATGTTCTTGATGTGGGCATCCGGATCGTCGTCGATGATCACGCCTGGGTTCATGATCCCGCGCGGGTCACATGCGCGTTTGAGCTCAAGGTGGACCTCATACAATTCGTCGCCGTACTGGCGGCGGACGAACGGTGCCATCGCCCGACCGGTGCCGTGTTCGGCTTTGAGATTGCCAGCAGCGCTCAGGACGAGGGAAACCATCTCCTCATTGAAGTTGTTGTACCTGCCGAGCGCTTCATTCCCTTCGAAGCGGTCGGTGAGCAAGAAGTGAATATTGCCATCCTTAGCGTGGCCGAAAATCACTGCATCGTCGTAGCCATAGCGAACGAATAGTTCCTGGAGGGACTCACAGGTTGGCGCGAGATCTGCGACCGGCACCACGACATCTTCCAAAAGCGCAGTAGTACCGGACTTACGAGCCCCCGCCACGGACGCGTACAACCCGTTGCGGAATGACCAAGCCACCGCCCGGGCCAGCGAGTCTTGCGAAAACTCAGCTGCAGCGCGCAATGGCAACTCGCTAAGCAGCTTGGCACCCGCCGCTTCGAAGGACCGCAGTTCTTCCTCAGCATTCGCGTGATATTCAATGAGCAAAGCCGCCTGCTGGTCCACTTCAAAACCGGTAATAGCTTGTGGCACGCTCTTCAATGTTTGCCCCACCTTGATGGATGAAGAATCCATCAGTTCCAGTGTCGCCGCGCCGGTGTCCACCAGTGCTGGCAGGGCGCGAGTGGCGGCATCAAGGTTGTCAAACACTGCGACCGTCGTAGTAGCGAACTTCGAAATCGGAACTGTGTTGAACACAGCCTCCGCGATAAACGCAAGCGTTCCTTCCGAACCAATCAGAAGGTGTTCCAGCAGCTTCACCGGGCTATCGAAATCCAGGAAGGAATTCAGCCCGTACCCCATCGTATTTTTAAGCGCGAAGTGCTTACGGATCTTCGCTACAGATTCACTGTTCTCCCGTACCCTGCGAGTCAGCCGTTCCAAGGTCTCCACGAGCGCGGGCTCTTGGTGGGCCAATTGCGCATCCGCATCCGAATCCGCAGTGTCAATCATCGTGCCTGACGGCAGAATAAACGTCATCGACTCCAGTGTCTGGTACGTGTTGAACTCGGTGCCGCAAGCCATTCCGGATGAGTTGTTGGCAATCACGCCGCCCATCGTCGCCGCGCTTGACGACGCCGGGTCTGGGCCCAACTTGTATCCGTAGAGTGCCAACCTGGCATTAACTTCACGTACGGTCGCGCCGGGCTGAACCCGCACCCGCTGGCCACCGTCCAAAACCTCAATGCCCTTGAAGTGTTTACGAACATCCACGAGCATGCCGTCGCCCGAGGCTTGGCCGGCCAACGAGGTGCCGCCGGAGCGCAGCGTCACTGGGATTCCAGACCTAGCCCCTGCGGCAAAGGCCTGAGATACTTCGCGTGCATTCTTTGCCACCACTACGGCTTGTGGGACATTCAGGTAATGGGAGGCATCGGAGGAATACTTGGTGCGCTCAAAAAGCGACGTTCGAACATCGCTAATTTCGCAAAAATCCTGGTCAAAAAGCGTGCTAGTCATATTTCCATCCTATGCCCAATCTCACTACATAGAAGGAGAACAGATACAACTCACAATAATCGCTATCTCGTTAACCCACCTAAGACGTAGCACGGTTACGTTTAATAACTGCAAGGACACGAAAAGTGGACGAATGCTTAAGCCGTTAAATGAGCTTCCGCTCCTAGGTGATCGACGTTTAATGCCTTTGAGGTGACCCAAATAAGCGTATTTCGGGTCACCTCAAAGGCATTTTTCGTTGCTGTACTCTTGAACGCTACCGACCAGCGCTGGGATTCGCCTATATTTCTTCGGCTCTTGGTAATTTGGTTCTCATGACACCCGTTTCGTTTATCCGCCGATGCGCTGCTCTCGCCCTTGCAATGATCGCATCCTGTGCCGTACCCCCAGCCCACGCCCAAAGTTCCGGGCTTCCAGACGGCATGTCCAGCCATCTCTCACCAGCCGATCGCGACCAATTCCGCACTGATCCATTTGGCGCAGTGGTCAACCAAGCTTGGACTGGATCAAGCAACGCCCTGCACGCAAATGTCGGGGCTGGTGCTTTCGCCTCGTTCTATTCCACTGGTTACTTGAGTCCGTTGTGGCCTTGGTCAGGAGCCGCAGCTGAGGCTGCTCGCTGTGCCGACACTGTCGTCGGATCGTCGGGCTCGAGCCAAAATGGTGGAGCTCGATTCGTGGCTGCCGCCATGTGTGTACTGCCAAACCCACGGCTCGCAGGTGCTTTGGACGCACAGTTCCGCCAGACTGGGCACTTCTAGCAAGCAAGACAACGAAAATTGCCTCGGACAATTGTCCGGGGCACTTTTGTATTTCTCCCCCATTTGGCGGATGCGAAATAGTGCCTGGTTGGCCGATGTTTTTACTCGGCTACCCCAATAGCCTCAAAGGCATGAAACCAACATTTTCAGCCCGCGACGTACGGGTTACATTCGGAGATTTCACAGCGGTCCGGGGAGCGACAATCGTTGCTCAGCCCGGTCGAGTCACTGCCCTGCTCGGCCCTAATGGTGCCGGCAAATCAACCACACTACGAGCAGCCCTTGGCCTCGTCGCTGCAACTGGCGACATCCAGATCAACGGCCGGATCGGGCTCATACTTGACGACGGTGGACTGATCCCAGGCCTCACAGGGCGTCAGCACCTGCACGCCATGGCTCTGCACAAAGGAATCGCGGCAACCGCAATTGAACCGATTCTGCAACAGGTCGGCATGGCGGATCGTTGCGACCGCAAGATCAAGACCTTTTCTTTGGGCATGAAGCGACGCATCGCCCTTGCTGGCACCCTGCTCGGTGACCCGGACATTTTGGTGCTCGACGAGCCGACCTCTGGACTGGATCCAGCCGGCATCCGCTGGTTCCAGGAACTTATGCGAGCACAGGCCCAGAAGGGGCGAACCGTGATCGTCGCAACGCATCATCTGGCGGAAGCCGCAAGCATCGCCGACGACATCACCATCATCGCCGACGGCCACACTCGTCTGTCCAGCTCAGTCAGCGAAATCCAAGATTTGGAATCCACCTACTTCGAGCATGTTTCTCAAGGAGCAGCACAATGAACGCCTACAAATCCGAGCTCTACACCATGTTTCGGTTGCCAGCAGTCCGCCTCGTCGCCGCCCTCTGCGTCCTCATGTCGGGCGTCGGAGCATCGTTGCAATGGTCGTTGCCATTCTTGCTCAAAATTGACCCACCAACCGCCACCGACGGGCCGGCAGGAGAACAAGTTGCTGCCCTCATCGCAGCTTCCGACCCCGCTTTGGAGCGTTTCCAACTAGCGGCAATGGACATCACGGGTTCTGGTCAATCATCCGGCATTTCCGCATTCCTCATCGCGATGGTCGCGTTGGGAATCGTAGCTGCGGTGATTCCATTTGGCTCTGGTGCGGTGGTGTGGAAAGTCGCGCAACAATCACGGTTGAAGTGGGCGGTTTCCCAGCTTCTTGCGCTCCTCACGCTGGTTCTACTGTGCGTTATCGCTGCCTGCGGTTTGAACGTGGTCATCGGTTTGATGGCCGCAGGTATGCATGGGGTGACATTGCACTTCAGCGCAACGCATTTTGCTGTGTGGGCTCGCGGAATTGCAGCGTTGCTCCTGTTAGTGATCGCAATCTACGGAGTTGTACTCGCAGTTCGAAAATCCGGACAGTCAGTAGGAATCATCGTCGGTATCGTCATGGTGGGTGTGATCGTCGGAACAGTTGGATCCCTGGCAGGTTGGTCTCCTGCAGTCTTCGGTTGGTTGCCCACCAGCGCTGTGAGCGCGGCGGGTGGAATGAACCTCGGCGAAACGCTGAGCCCGGCACTCGGGCTGTTGAGCCTGGCTGGGTGGGCGGTAGTCAGTGCCGGCATCGGACTGATCCGTTTTAGCCGAGCGAACCTCTAAGATTTCAGCTATGAAGGACTTCCCTGCAGCCCGGCCAAACACACGAGATGTGTGGGTGGCCGTGGCTGTTGCAGTCATCGATGTTTTGGGTAGCGTCATTGCCTTCAATGCCGCGCACATCGCTTTTAGCGCTTCGGTAGATTCTCTGGCGCTAGTACTGACCATTGCCGTAGTTTTGCTCCAGGCGGGGCTGCTGGTTATGCGCCGCACATACCCTTTGCTGGTGGCGTTGGGCATCATCGCGTTGGGAGTAGCTGTCCCCTTGATGTGCATCGCCTCCGGCAAGGACTTCCTCGCGGTCAATGGAATAGCCACCGCCGCAGCCATGTTTAGCTTGGGACTGCACTCTGTAAAACGTTGGCGAGACCTCGCCTTGTGTCTCTTAACCGCACTGGTGGTGACGGTGTTACGCACCACAATTGACCCGGGATTCGTGCGCACCGGCGGCAACAGCATGGCGTTTTTGTCAGTACTGGGAAATCTTGGCGCCATCACCTTGGCGTTCTTCATTGGCGTAGCGATGCTCAAGTCTCGCGAGCTCAATCAAGCTCTGCGCACACAGGCCGAACTCGCTGAGATAAACGCCATCAATTCCGAACGAAGCAGAATTGCGCGCGAGCTTCATGACACCACCGCGCATCATCTGTCCGCGATTGCTATCCAAGCCAATGCAGCCCGAGCTTTGCTTCAGGCAAACCCAGACGCCGCCGCGCAACACTTGGAGCAAATCGCTAACTCTGCTTCCCGAGCGTTGGCTGATGTACGCGCTACCGTCGGTGTGTTGCAAGCTCCGCTCAGTGAGGCTGAAATAAGCAAAGTACCCCAGCCGCGAACTTCCGACATCTCTTGCCTGCTAGACGAAGCCACCAGTCTCGGCCAAGAAATTAAAGTCACCGGCACGCTGCCAAATGACCTCCCAGGACCTACGCAGCAGTGCGTGTATCGGATCGTGCAGGAAGCACTCACAAACGCCCGCAAACATGCCGTTGGCGCACCGATTGATATTCGCTTCTCCCACTCTGGCCTAGCGATATTCACCCACGGCATTTTCTCTAGCGGAACTCCAGGGCGAGGGTCTCGGTCGATGCGCGAACGTGCCCACGCGATCGGAGCAGAGCTGAAAAATAAACGGACTATCGACGGTTGGCTCGTAGAACTTACCTGGAGGAAGCCATGATCAAGGTACTGCTTGTCGACGATGAGCCGCTCATCCGTGGCGGTCTCAAGGCGATCCTAGAAGCCTCCGGAGACATCCAAGTGATCGGGGAAGCCGGATCAGGAAACGCTGCGGTTACCTTGTCCACCGTGCTACAGCCAGATGTAGTGTGTATGGACATTCGCATGTCAGACGGCGACGGAATTTCGGCCACGTCTCGCATAACTGCTAGCGAACCTCATCCAGGAGTCTTGGTAATCACCACCTTCGACCTCGATGAATACGTGTTTGGCGCATTGGAAGCCGGAGCCTGTGGCGTGCTGCTCAAGGACAGTCCGATGGACGTTCTCGTGGGTGGCGTACGACGCGCTGCCTCTGGAGAAGGTGTGGTGGACTCGACGCTCACGGGTCGCGTGATTGCGGAATTCGCGCGTCGAAAAGCACGCGCGGTGGTGGATTCTGACGAGCTCACCCCTCGAGAACTGGATTGCGTGCGCGCGCTGGGGCGAGGGTTCACGAATGTAGAAATCGGCCGAGAGCTCTACCTTGAGCCGTCAACGGTCAAAACTCACCTGTCGTCAGCGATGGCAAAAGTCGGGGCGAGTTCGCGGGTGCAGCTTGTTATCTGGGCGTTTCGCGCCGGGGTTATTTCGTAGGCGCGTCTTTTCCGGATTCAACCGCCACCGGCAGCATCAAACCGAGCATCAACAGACTTCCCAGACGGTTCTTGAGGAAGTCCTCCCATAAAGTCTCGGTGGGCCAGCCATAGCCAAGGAAAACCAGGACGACGAAGAAAACGCAGGAGGCTTGGACTGCCATTCGCGTTGCTCGTCCGCCACGAAATAGCCCGTATGCGATGCATCCCTCGATGGCTGCCATGCATATCGCCAAGAGCTGGATGTTGGGCATGATGAGATGTGCCCAAGCGTCGGCAAGCGGCGGTCCCGCGGTTGAGCCGAAAGCCGCGTAGCCCGACGGGCTGCGTAACCCCGCAACGATATGAATCATTACACCGGCTGCGAACACGGTGCCGAAACTGTAACGAACTATCTTCCGGAACACACTCCCAGGTTACGGCTGCAAAGTATCCGACCAGCTTATGACATTTCAGCAATGCCAAAATTGACCAAACCAACTTGGCTTGCCCCTGCCAGGTAACGACGCGCGCTGGCTGCCGACCTCGTGAGCCGCTCCGAATAACCTTCGAATACGCCCTCGCTGGGAGTCTGCTGATTGTCGTTTGGCAATGGGCCGGTCAGTCATGCAGGTGTCGAAGTTTTTGAGGAACGTTAATAATCCTGCTCAAGCCTCGCTAGCCCTAGTCCCCTACCGAGATGACGCGCCCCTTTTCGCTAGAGACAACACCGCCCGTCACCGACACTGCCGGGACGTCAAACATCCCAGAGATGAAGTCGGCTACCCACTGCAGCAGCTCGACATCGCGCAGCTGCGGTGCTCCCATCCCGTTGCCAGCCTTGGGAATCGACAACTGAATTGCCTGAGCAGCAGCACGATAGGAAGATCCTGGGTACATGCGTCGCAGACGCACCTGCTTGGAGTCTGGTAGCTCCACGGGGTGAACTTTGATCCGGGTGCCTTGGATGCCAACGTCGGTAAGGCGGGCTGCGCGCATGACGTGGCGCAGGCGCGCCACCGCCAGCAGTCGGGACACTTCCACGGGGATCGGACCATAGCGATCTTCCATTTCCTCCACCGCCAACTGCAGGTCCGTCTCTGACGCCGAAGATGCCAGCTTGCGGTACACCTCGAGACGAAGGCGCTCGGAGTTGATGTACGACTCCGGGATGTGGGCGTCGACGGGCAGATCAACGCGGATTTCGCGCGGTTCTTTGTCCGTCGCGTCCAAGACCTTGCCGTCGGCCATCGCGCGAAACGCCTCTACGGCTTCACCGACCAGTCGCACGTACAGGTCGAAGCCGACGCCCGCGATGTGACCGGACTGCTCGGCCCCCAACACGTTGCCAGCACCGCGCATTTCGAGGTCTTTCATGGCCACGGCCATACCGGCACCCAGATCGTTGTTCTGCGCGATGGTCGCGAGGCGATCATAGGAGGTCTCGGTAAGCGTGATCCCCTTCGGGTACAGGAAGTATGCGTAACCGCGCTCCCGCGAGCGCCCTACGCGACCGCGCAGCTGGTGCAACTGGGATAGGCCCATATGATGCGCATTTTCGACGATCAACGTATTCGCGTTGGCAATGTCTAGGCCGGTCTCCACGATAGTGGTACACACCAGCACGTCATATTCGCGATTCCAGAAGCCTTGAACGGTTTGTTCCAGCAGTTCCTCGGACATCTGGCCGTGCGCCACCACCACGCGTGCTTCCGGCACGAGGTCACGGATCTCGCGGGCCTTCTTTTCGATGGTGGAGACCTTGTTATGGACGTAGAAGACCTGGCCGTCGCGAAGCAGCTCGCGTCGAATAGCGGCGGCGACCTGCTTGTCTTCCTGTGCGCCCACAAACGTCAGCACTGGGTGGCGGTCCTCCGGCGGGGTCAAGATTGTCGACATTTCGCGGATGCCCGCCATAGACATCTCGAGGGTACGCGGGATTGGGGTTGCGGACATCGTCAGCACGTCCACCGCGGTGCGTAGTGCCTTGATGTGTTCCTTGTGCTCCACGCCGAAGCGCTGCTCCTCGTCCACGATCACCAGTCCGAGGTTCTTCCAGTGCACGCCTGTCTGCAAGAGGCGGTGGGTGCCGATGACGATGTCGACTGTGCCATCCAGGAGTCCGGCTAACGTTTCCTTCGATTCGGAAGCGGAGGTAAAACGAGACAGCCCGCGGATAGTGACTGGGAAACCCTCCATACGCTGCTCAAATGTGGAAAGGTGCTGCTGGGCGAGCAAGGTGGTTGGCACCAACACCGCAACCTGCTTGCCATCCTGCACGGCTTTAAATGCGGCGCGCACAGCAACCTCGGTTTTGCCGTAACCCACGTCGCCCACGACCACGCGGTCCATCGGCACTGGCTTTTCCATGTCGGCCTTCACGGCTTCGATGGCCAGCATCTGGTCTTCGGTTTCAACGAACGGGAAGTTGTCTTCCATCTCGTTTTGCCAGGGGGAATCCGGCGCGAACGCGTGGCCCGGCGCGGCTTGTCGTTTGGCGTAAAGTTCCACCAGCTCGCCTGCGATTTCGCGCACCGCAGCGCGCGCCTTCTTCTTGGTGTTCTTCCAGTCAGCGCCACCCATCTTGGACAGTGCTGGTTTCTCGCCGCCCACGTACTTGCTGAGCAAATCCAGCGAGTCCATTGGCACGTAAAGCTGGTCGGCCGGGCCGCCCCGACGCGACGCGGCGTATTCAAGCACCAGGTACTCCCGGCGTGAGGTGCCGTCACCGGTATTGATGGTGCGCTCCGTCATCTTCAAGAAGCGGCCGATGCCGTGGGTTTCGTGCACTACGAGATCACCGGTTTTGAGTGCCAGCGGATCAACGCGGTTGCGTTTCTTCGCTGGCCGACGCTTCGCTCCAGCAATGTCACCGACGCGGTTGCCAGTCAAGTCAGTTTCAGTGACCACCACGAGGCCCGCTTTGTCAAAAACGAGTCCGTTGTGGGAAAGCGCCTGATACAGCGTCACTTCTCCCGCAGTGGGCTGCCAACCGGGCGTTGCCACCTTGGTAGGAATGCCCTTTTCTTTGAATCGCTCCACCATGCGTTTGATTGCACCGGCTGCAGGAGCCACGAAGGCCGCCCGTCCGCCAGCATTGACGTGCGCGAGCAACATCGCCATCAGGGTGTCGATTTCCTTCAAATCGCCGCGCGGCGCTGGGGCTGCATCGAAATCGAGTGGCAACGTTTCCGCAGCATCAGCCACCATCATGCCCTCTGGTGCGAACGTCCACGTGATCTCGGCAGAAACCAGCAGCGACTCAAAGGAACGATAGGAAGACGCCTCAAGATCCAGCCCTGCCACGGTCACAGGCCCATCTGCCCCCATTGCCGCGGCTTCCCACCCGGCTGCCAGGAATTCCGCGTCCGTAGCCGCCAAATCTGCCACCCGGGTACGAATCTTTTCCGGATCCACGAGCAGCGTATGTGTCCCCTCCGGCATCACATCCGGCAGCGCAACCAACGGGGCGTCCGTCAGCGCAGGAATGAGGGCTTCCATGCCTTCTGCTGGTTGCTTCTCGGAGATTTTCGTCAGCAGCTCCACCAGGGCAGGGTTTCCAGGGTGTTTGAGCGCAAGGTCAGCGGCTCGGGCTGCCACGTGGTCGTCGATAAGCAAGGTGCGAGCGGGGTAGCTATCGACGTGCTTGAGTTCGGCATCCGGGATTGCACGCTGGTCGGCGACGGCAAATGGACGGATGTCGGTGACTTCATCGCCCCAGAATTCCAGGCGGACGGGATGCTCGGCGGTGGTCGGGAAGATATCGATAATGCCGCCGCGGGTTGCGAACTGGCCCCGCTTGGCCACCATGTCTACGTGAGAATATGCACGATGGACCAGCTCGCGAGTGAGCTCGTCGAAGCTGTAATCCTTGCCCGTCTCCACCGTCAACGGCGCATTATCCACCTGCAGCACCGGCTGCGCAAAACCCCGCGCAGCGGTCACCACGACCTGCAGCTTATCCAGGTTCGCGAGCACTTCCGCGCGCTTGCCGACGACATCAACGCCCGGGCTCATCCGCTCGTGTGGCAGCGTCTCCCACGACGGCAACCACGCGACCTTCTCCCCCAGCATCGCCTTCAGCTCGGCGGTGAGATCCTCAGCCTCACGCCCGGTAGCCACCACGACCAACACCGGTGCACGATGCGCGAGCGTGCCGACGACCCACGGCAAGGCCTGATGCCGAGCCTCCACATGCAACCGCTGGGTGCCAGCAT
This sequence comes from Staphylococcus chromogenes, assembly GCA_032468405.1. Taxonomy (GTDB): domain Bacteria; phylum Actinomycetota; class Actinomycetes; order Mycobacteriales; family Mycobacteriaceae; genus Corynebacterium. The sequence goes on along the minus strand of JAUDUO010000002.1, from coordinate 113,417 downwards.
TCTCCAGCAGGCCCTTGAGCTTCGCATCCGTGGCCGCCACCTTGAGCAACCCAGCCAGCATCGGGGCCTGCACCATTACTTATCTCCTTGCATCAATTGCGGATCTTGTTCCAAACGGGCCAAACCATTCCAACATAAATTCACTATGTGGGTTGCCACCACTTCCTTAGACGGCTCCCTGGTATCCAGCCACCACTGTGCGGTCATCGAAATCATCCCGACTAATGCCTGGCCGTACAGTACTGCCAGCTCCGGGTCGTAGCCCTTACGATCAAAGGACTGCGCCAAAATGTGGCTTGCCTGCCCCACAATGTTGTTGAGCAGCGTGGAATAAGTGCGCTCCTGGCCTTGGTTCATATCCCGGACAAGAATCTGAAAGCCATCAGAATTGTTTTCGATGTAAGTCAGCACAGCTAGAACGGCGGATTCGATTCTTTCACGGGCCCGACCACTTTCCAAAGACTGCACCATCGTCTCCTCCAGTCCCTTCTTGTCGCGTTCGACGACCGCAGCATAAATTCCTTCTTTGCCCCCGAAGTGTTCGTACACCACCGGCTTTGACACGCCCGCCCGTGCAGCAATCTCCTCAACGCTTGCGCCTTCAAAGCCCCGTTCAGCGAACAGTTCCCGACCGATCGAAATCAGCTGTTCACGACGCTGTTCGCCAGTCATTCGCCGTCTAACCATGCTGTCTACCTTAGCCAGAATTCCCCTTCCCCACCAAGCAAGTTTTGCCAGCAAGGGACCCTTTATTTAATTTCCACAACTCGTGCGGTAAGATGCTTGGAGCACATCACTTGAGCCCGTGTTTACGAGTTCAAGGGTCAGTGCGTTTCCCCATGGTGTAATTGGCAACACTCCGGTTTTTGGTACCGTCATTCTAGGTTCGAGTCCTGGTGGGGAAGCTCGTTTCACAAACCCCCCTACCTGACTTTATGCAGGTGGGAGGGTTTTTCTCTGCCCTGACAGGTTTCGTTGGCGACGTTTGGCGACCTGCGGAAACGTTTGATTCTCCGTCAAAACTCCGTCATCCCAGACACCCTAATTACGCATACCCAGCCCCAATACGCTACAAACTCCTCCAAATCACCCCCCAATTGGTGCAATTTTCCACAAATGCGTGAATCTTCGCCCTCCGATACGCCTCACAGTGTGTCAAGCTGTCTTTGTTCTTGTGAGCTAGATCTCTCGGGAAATAATTAGCTTTCCGTTCCAAGTTTGCAGTCTCCACGCTGGCTGCTGTCACTGCCGTATCTCTGTTTGTCGCACCAGCCAACGCCCAATCCGGCACCTTTTACCAGGGTTGTGGCTACTCTTTGCCGCTCGAGGCTTTTATAACGACTGGTGGGACGACAAACATTGAATCCATGACCGGTTTGCCTGATGGCCTGACCTTTAACCCTCAGACACAGACCCTTACTGGCACCCCTGCCGCTACCGGCACTTTCACGGTGAGCATTACTTTCACTGGTGCCACAAACGTGCAGAAAGTTCCGTTCGTTGTCGCAGCTCTACCTAACGGAGCTACTTGCCCAACCCCAACGCCAACCCCAACTCCGCCGCCAGTGAGTACTCCGCCGCCAGTGAGTACTCCGACGCCGGCAGCCACTCCGACTGCTGAGCCAACCCCAGTAGCAACTGGCACCCCAACCCCTGCAGCAACCGCAATCGCCACCCCAACCGCTACGGCTACCCCAGTAGCTGGTTCTTCCGAAAACAAAGACTTGGCTACTGGCTTCGGAGTTGCCGGCGCCGTAGCTGGTTTGGGTTTGCTCGCTGCAGGTGCCTCCCAGGGATCTTCCACTGGCTCCTCCCAGGGCGGATCTTCCGCCCCAGCAGATTCAAAGGCTCCAACTCCAAAGCCAGCTGAACAAAAGCCTGCTTATAAGGCTGACGACCAGAAGGCCGCCGCGGCCCAAAAGCCAGCAGCTCCTCAAAAGGGCATCGATCCAAGCGGTGCTCAGAAGGAAGCTGCGGCAGCCAAGAACGAAAAGGCAGGCAAGAAGGTTCTCGCCAATACCGGCGCTTCTGTAGCTGCTCTTCTTGCAATCGCTTCCGTTCTCGCTGTGGCAGGCGTTTTCTTTATCCGTCGTCGCTCCGCATAATAATCGCGAGGGGACGCGCCTTCGCAATTCCACTTAGGCAAAACTAATGCTCCGCTCTAATGCAGAGTGGGGCATTATTAATGGTGATGACTAAACAATCGCCGCCCAATGAACAGTTCAATGCTCGCCGTTTCGTGTGGGCCAATGGTCTACAAGCAATCGGTGATCAAGTTGTGGCAGCAAAAACGGTACTGCCTTGGATTTTGACGGCCGCGGGTGCACCTAGCTTTTTCGCCGCTATGTTGGTGCCAATCCGCGAGTCGGGATCGATGTTGCCACAGGCAGCAATGACCCCTTGGGTGACCAGACAAAAGTCCCGCAAACAAGTGTGGGTGTGGGGTTCATTGATCCAGGCGATTGCGGCCGCGGGCATAGGCGTCGCAACGCTAATGCTTAAAGGCACTGTCTTGGGCTGGGCCACCGTCTTACTGCTGGCAGTGCTGGCGGGTGGCCGAGCGCTGTGTTCGATTGCGTCTAAGGATGTACAAGGTCGCACCATCAGCAAGGGGCATCGCGGCAAAGTTACTGGATCGGCCACCGTGGTCGGTGGTATTTCGGTGGTGGCAATTGGTGCTTTCTTGATGACGCTCGGTAAGCAACCACCGATTGCCGTGCTGGTCGCGTTGATTTTTGGCTCGGCGGCAGCGTGGTTCTTTGCTGGTGTGGTTTTCCGCACTATTAAGGAGCCGGGGGCTGAGCCGAAGGATAAGGCCCCAAACAACTGGGTCAAAGACTCACTGGATTTGTTGCGTTCAGACAAAGACTTCCGAAATTTCGTTGCCGTGCGATCGCTTTTGCTAGTTTCCGCCCTTTCCCCCACTTTTGTGGTGATGCTTGCACCATCTTCGCTGGCTGGTTTCCTAATAGCTTCGGGTGCTGCGGCCATTGTCGGCGGGCGCATCAGCGGCATTTGGTCTGACAGGTCTTCAAAGAATCTCATGGTCATAGGTGCGGTGGTTGCATCGCTGCTCCTCGTGTTGCTGGTGGTTTGTGACCGCCTGCTGCCCAGCACGGTCAACGCATGGGTCATGCCCGTCGGCTTCTTTGGGATTCATCTCGTCCATACCGCTATTCGCGTAGCCCGCAAGACGTACGTGGTGGACATGGCCGAAGGAGCGGTTCGCACCCGATACGTCGCAGTTGCCAATACCGCGCTGGGTGTCGTCTTGCTGCTCGCTGGTGCTATTTCCGGCGCAATTAGCCACTTAGGCCCACACGCCGCTTTGCTTTTCCTCTCCGTCATGGGGCTGGTGGGAGCTGCACTGGGCAGCAGGCTCAAAAACGTCAGCGCATAGTGCTTTTCGACGCCCAACGCTCCCGTCGTCACTCCAAACAATGCTGAAACAACTGATAGGCAAACTTCTCTATGAACGCCCATCAAAGGCTTGTCTAAGGTAACTTTAGGGAGGTAAACCTCGACTATCACCCTAGATCGGAGACTCATGACCGACGTATCAACCAAACCGGTTGCCGTCATCATTCTCGCTGCTGGCGCTGGCACCCGAATGAAGTCTGCCAAGCCAAAGATGCTGCACGAAGTAGCCGGCCGCACCATGTTGGCCCATGCGTTGCACGCGGCATCCGAATGCCAGCCTGAGCACCTGATTGCCGTAGTTGGTCACTGCCGCGATCAGGTGCTTCCTGCTATCGAAGCTGAGACGCCAAAACTGGCAGTTTCCGAGGTTAAGACCGCAGTTCAAGAGGAACAGAACGGCACCGGCCACGCCGTGGCGTGTGGTCTTGAAGCCCTTCCTGCACATTTTGAGGGCACCGTCCTCGTCACCACCTCGGATGTTCCAATGCTCAACGGTGAGGTGCTCCGTGGCCTGGTGGCCGAACATGCTGACGATGCCGCGGTTACCGTCCTCACCGCTACGCTTGACCAGCCAAAGGGCTATGGTCGCATTGTTCGCGACGAAGAGGGCGTTACTGCCATCGTTGAAGAAAAGGACGCTACCGACGAGCAGCGTGCCATTACTGAGATCAACTCCGGCGTGTACGCCTTTGATGCTGCCCTCCTGCGCGAAGCAGTAACCAAGCTGGACACCAACAATGCCCAGGGCGAGTTCTACCTCACGGATGTCGTCGGAATTGCTCGCTCGGCCGGGCGCATCGCCCGTGGCTACACCCTTGATGACGCGATGCTTATCGCCGGCGTCAACGATCGCGTACAGCTCGCCGCCATGAATGCCGAGATGAACAACCGACTGCGGGAGAAGGCTATGCGCGGTGGCGCAACGCTGATTGACCCGGCGACCACATTCATTGACGTTGATGTGGAGATCGGCCAAGATGTTGTCATTCACCCTGGCACTCAGCTGCGTGGGCACACTGTGATCGCCGATGGCTGCGAAATTGGCCCAGACACCACCCTCGTGAATGTCAAGGTTGGTGAAGGCGCATCAGTTATCCGCACCCACGCCTTTGACTCTGAGATCGGTGCCCGCGCTGATGTGGGACCGTTCACTTACCTGCGCCCAGGCACCAAGCTGGGTGAAGAAGGAAAGCTCGGCGGCTTCGTAGAAACCAAGAAGGCCACCATCGGCAAGGGCTCCAAGGTCCCGCACCTGACCTACGTCGGCGATGCCACCATTGGCGAGTACTCCAACATTGGGGCGTCTTCCGTTTTCGTCAACTACGACGGCGTCAACAAGCACCACACGGTGGTCGGCTCCCATGTCCGCACCGGTTCGGACACCATGTTCATCGCACCAGTGACCGTCGGTGATGGCGCATATTCCGGAGCAGGTACAGTTATTAAAGATGATGTCCCTCCGGGAGCTCTCGTCGTATCCGGTGGACGCCAGCGCAACATTGAAGGCTGGGTCCAGCAGAAGCGTCCGGGAACTCCTGCAGCTGAAGCCGCAACTGCAGCACAGCTTCGGGATGCCGACAACACCAATCAGGAAGGCTAAGCAGCTAAATCATGTCTGCACATTGGACTGAAAGCCACAAGAACCTCATGCTGTTCTCGGGTCGCGCGCACCCAGAACTCGGCGAGGCAGTGGCAAAGGAGCTCGGCGTAGAGCTCACCCCGATGACCGCTCGCGACTTCGCCAACGGCGAGATCTTCGTTCGCTTCGAAGAGTCTGTTCGTGGCTCCGATGCGTTCGTGCTGCAATCCCACACTCAGCCACTGAACAAGTGGCTGATGGAGCAGCTCATCATGATCGACGCCTTGAAGCGCGGCTCCGCCAAGCGCATCACCGCGATCCTGCCTTTCTACCCATACGCACGCCAGGACAAGAAGCACCGCGGCCGTGAGCCTATCTCTGCCCGCCTGGTTGCCGACCTGCTCAAGGCCGCCGGCGCAGACCGCATCGTCTCCGTGGATCTGCACACCGACCAGATTCAGGGCTTCTTCGACGGCCCGGTGGATCACATGCACGCTATGCCGATCCTCACGGATTACATCAAGGCCAACTACTCGTTGGAGAACATCTGCGTGGTCTCCCCTGATGCTGGTCGCGTGAAGGTTGCCGAGAAGTGGGCCAACACCCTGGGCGATGCCCCACTGGCCTTTGTCCACAAGACCCGTTCCACTGAGGTTGCTAACCAGATTGTCGCTAACCGCGTGGTTGGTGACGTTGCTGGCAAGACCTGTGTTTTGCTCGACGACATGATCGATACCGGCGGAACCATCGCAGGTGCTGTCGGTGTGCTCCGCGAAGCTGGCGCTGGCGATGTCATCATTGCCTGCACGCACGGCGTGTTCTCTGATCCAGCACGCGAGCGTCTGTCTCAGTGCGGCGCCAAGGAAGTTATCACCACGGACACCCTGCCACAGTCCACCGAGGGCTGGGATAACCTCACGGTGCTGTCCATCGCTCCGCTGCTGGCACGCACGATCAAGGAGATCTTCGAAAACGGGTCCGTGACTACTCTCTTCGAGGGCCAGGCCTAATTTTCACCTTCAGGTGCTGATTTTTGACTCGCAGATGTCCCCAAAACCTTCGTTTTCGGACACTCTGGGGTGCAGAAATCAGCACCTTTTGTTCGGAATAAAAGTGCAGCGAGCAGCGTTGCACAAAACATGACTACCCCGCTTTCTGTTTTGGACTTAGTCCACGTCCGCCCCGGCAACGCCATCAAGGATGCCATCAAAAACTCGGTAGCGATCGCGCAAGAAGCAGAAAGACAGGGCATCACGCGCGTCTGGTACGCCGAGCACCACAACATGGCTACGATTGCGTCCTCGGCGACAGCAGTGCTCATCGGGCATGTGGCCAACCACACGACGTCGATAAGGCTCGGCTCAGGCGGCATCATGCTGCCAAACCATTCACCACTGGTGATCGCGGAGCAGTTCGGCACCCTCGCAACAATTCACGGCGACCGCATCGACCTGGGGTTGGGGCGGGCACCCGGCACCGATCAAATGACGATGCGTGCCTTGCGACGCTCCAACGCCGCAGCCGACACCTTCCCCCAGGATGTACTCGAGCTGCAGTCTTACCTTGGTTCGGAGCGCAAAGATTCCGACATCAATGCCTACCCTGGCCGTGGAACTGAGGTGCCCCTCTACATTCTGGGATCCTCCCACTTCGGCGCCCAACTGGCGGCCCAACTGGGTTTGCCTTACGCTTTCGCTTCGCATTTCGCTCCCACCCACCTAGAGACCGCAGCGAAGCTCTACCGTGAGAACTACCAGCCAAGCGAGCGCCATCCGGAACCGTATTTCATCGCGGCCATGAACGCGATCGCAGCCGATTCGACTGAAGAAGCGATCCAAGAGGCTAACGCAACCTTTGAGCTGCGTGTTCAGGCCCTGATCGGGCGTAATCGTCAGTTCTCCGAAACTGACAAGCAACTCCTACTAGCCTCCCCCGCAGCGGACCAAGTGCGCACAATGTTGCAATACACTGCCACCGGCACCGGCCAGGAGGTGGCGGACTATATCGAGCGGTTCGCGGAGCGGGTTCAGGCAGACGAGGTTATTACCACGTTGGCGTCGCCAAGCGGGGCGGGCCAACTGCGGACATTAAAATTGCTTGGTGCAGCGCGCGCGTGATATTATTGCGCAGTCTCGGCGAGGGCACCTAATCTGGGCCGTTATCGACGCGATCGACGCGATCGTTTTCACAACTTACGCCTGCGAAAACTCGACGATGACACTTTACCGCGAGTTGGCCGCAGGCTTTTCGCTTGTCTAGCGGCCTTCCACACACTTTTATTTGGAGGCAATCATGTCTAACGAAGCAATTGCAATTGAGGCACAGCCACGCAAGGAATTCGGTAAGGGCTTTGCTCGCCGTGCGCGCGTTGCTGGTCTTGTTCCTGCAGTGATCTACGCCAAGGGTTTCGAGCCAGTTCACATCACGATGAACCGCATCGAATTCACCAAGATCGTGCGTAACCACGGCGTCAACGCCGTCGTCGCTGTTGACATCGAGGGTGAGAAGCAGCTCGCCATGATCAAGCACGTCGACCAGAACGTTCTGACCTGGGAGATCGACCACGCTGACCTCCTTGCCATCAAGAAGGGCGAGACCGTTGAGGTTGAGGTTCCTGTCGTACTCGCAGGCAACCCTGCCCCAGGCACCATGGTCATGCAGGATGCAGACACCATCCTCGTCTCCGCTGGCGTTATGAACATCCCAGAAGAGCTCACCGTTAACATCGAGGGCAAGAAGGTTGGCGACATGATCGCTGCCTCCGACCTCGACCTGCCAGCTGGCATCGAGCTTGCTGCTGACGCTGAGACCCTGATCGTTAACTTCGTTGCTCCTGAGGACAACGAAGCAGAAGCTGACGAGGCTGCCGAAGAGGCAGGCGTCGTTGAGGACGCTCCTGAGTCCGAGAAGGCTGAAGAGTCCGCAGAGTAATTCTGCCCCTGGCTTGAGCCCGTCGCCTCCCGTTGAACTGGGAGCGGCGGGCTTTCCGCATTCCGAGTATGGAACAATGGATGCCATGCCAGCACCATTCTTGATCGTCGGCCTCGGCAACCCGGGCGCAAAGTATGAGACCACCCGGCACAATGTCGGTTTCATGGTCCTCGACGAGCTCGCCTCGCGCTACCAGGGCTCCTTTTCCACTCACAAGAAGTCCAATTCAGACATCATCGAAGCCCGGCTTGGCGACGCCAAAATCGTCCTGGCCAAACCACGCACATACATGAACCTCTCCGGTGGCCCCATCCGAGCGCTATGCGACTTTTTCAAGATCCCTGCGTCTCAGGTTATTGTGGTGCACGACGAGCTAGACCTTGATTTTGGCGTGGTTCGCCTCAAGCAGGGCGGTGGCGAAAACGGGCACAATGGGCTGCGCTCAACGTCGTCGACTTTAGGCACGAAAGATTACCTGCGGGTACGCATCGGCATCGGCCGCCCACCGGGACGTCAAGATCCAGCAGACTACGTGCTGCGGTCATTTTCGTCAGCTGAGCTGGCGGATCTAGGCTCCATAGGCTCAGTCGCGGCCGATGGCGCCGAATTAATTGTGGAGCGCGGACTCGAATTCGCGCAGAACTCAGTGCATGCGCGCTAGGAGTCAAACAATGCTGAAGAACGCAGTGATTTTTTTTCTGCTCTGCCTAGTTTTCTGGGGCGTAGGCGCTCTGTTTACGCTTATTTTTGAGTCTTACGACATCATCTGGTCCGCACCGCTGTGGGTGCCACTGCTGGCTGCAGTCGCAACCGCAGCCTGGCACTACCTCAGGTAGATTTTTGACTCACAGATGTCCCTTTTTCACCCCCTGGGGAAACATCTGCGAGTCAAAAATCCGCAAAGCCGGACTTAAACCTCAGCCAGCGGCACGCGAGCAGGCAGCACCTTAGGACGTGCGCCAGCCATCTCTTCTACGATGCGGATGACCTGGTTGGAGTAGCCGAACTCGTTGTCGTACCAAACGTAGAGCACGAGCTGCTTGCCCTTGGCGATGGTAGCCAGGCCGTCGACAACGCCCGCGTGGGTGGAGCCAACGAAGTCGGTGGAGACTACCTCAGGGGACTTAATGTAGTCGATCTGCTGACGCAGCTCGGAGACCAGGGAGACCTGGCGCATGTAGTCGTTGACCTCGTCGACGGTGACGTCGGACTTCATGTTGAGGTTCAGCACTGCCATGGAGACGTCTGGGGTAGGAACGCGGATGGCGTTGCCGGTCAGCTTGCCCTCGAACTCTGGGAGCGCCTTGGAGACGGCCTTTGCAGCGCCGGTCTCGGTAAGCACCATGTTCAGGGTTGCAGCGCGGCCACGGCGAGCGCCCTTGTGGAAGTTGTCGATGAGGTTCTGGTCGTTGGTGAAGGAGTGGACGGTCTCTACGTGGCCGTACTCAACGCCCCACTTGTCTTCCAGGACCTTCAGGACTGGGGTGATGGCGTTGGTGGTGCAGGATGCTGCGGAGAGAACGCGATCATCGTCGGAGATCACGGAGTGGTTCACGCCGTAGACGATGTTCTTGATGTCGCCCTTGCCTGGCGCGGTCAGCAGGACGCGAGCAACGCCCTTGGACTGCAGGTGCTGTTCCAGACCTGCGCGGTCGCGCCAACGGCCGGTGTTGTCCACAACGATGGCGTCGTTGATGCCGTACTCGGTGTAGTCGACGGTTGCTGGGTCGGAGGAGTAGATGACCTGAATTGGGGTGCCGTTGGCCCAGATGATGTTGTTTTCTTCGTCAACAGAGATGGAGCCTTCGAAAGAACCATGGACGGAGTCACGACGCAGCAGCGACGCACGCTTGACCAGGTCGGAGTCGCCGTTCTTGCGGACGACAATCGCGCGCAGACGTGGGCCGTTGTACATAGCCTGACGCTGCAGCAGGATGCGAGCCAGCAGGCGACCGATGCGACCGAAGCCGTAGAGGACGATGTCGGTCTGTGGGGTCTTGTCGCCGTTACCGATGACGTCGGCAAGCTCGCGGTCGAGGAAGGCGCGCAGGTCGCCGCCCTCGGATTCGAACTTGGTGGCCAGGGCGCCGAGGTCGATGGAAGCGGTGCCGAGATCCATCTCTACGAGCTGCTCGAGAATTGGCAGGGTCTCGGAAAGTGGCAGCTCGTGTTCGGTGATGCGACGGGCGTAGCGGTGAGCCTTGATGATGTCGATCTCGGAGGTGCCTACCAGCAGACGACCGTAGATGGAGACCACCACGTTGTTGTTGCGACGCAGCTTGCCGATCAGCGGGATCATCTTTTCTGCGAGTTCAATGCGCTCATTCCAGTCGTTCTGAGCCGTTGGGGTGTGCTCCGTCATGGGGTTTCCTCCGAGGGGTAAACGTCAAAAATATTTATTGGAAAATGCCCGATTAGGCATACACACTTTAAAATACCTTCTTCTTTTGGGCTTTTCGGAGTTACCCCCAGTTTGGCTGTGTGAGCATGGAAACAATATCGGCAGCCGGTAACTCTTTTGCCTGGCTAACCCGCACACCGGCCCACGGCGCTACAAATTCAGGCGTGTCAGCCAGGCCTCGCAACGGTTTCATGAGCGTGTTCACATGGGGGTAAACCGCGGGGGCGTCTTGGTGCGCGCGCATGAAATCCGTCTCTACCCCACGCGCCACGCGCCCCGAAAATGCCCGGGTGGTTGCGGTGGGTAACTGCTTATCGACGGCGGCCCGAATCCACACTTTATGAGCCTCGCTAGTGCCGGCTTCCTCGGCGAGCAGGAAAGCAGTACCACAAGCGACAGCAGTTGCCCCGGCATGAAAAGCCCATTGCAGTTGTCGCCAAGTCGCTATACCTCCGGCGAGCACTTTGGGCAATGCCGTTTCAATCGAAGTACAGATACTGTATGCCGACCGACCATCGGGTTCTTCTTCTACCGTCAGCGTCGAGCGGTGTCCGCCAGCTTCTGGCCCCTGCACAATCAGCACGTCTGCACCACGGCGTTCGGCTTCAGCGGCATCACGCGGGCACGTAACCGTCATCCACACTTCGATCCCGGCCTCGTGCAATTCAGAAACTTCCTCTTCACTGAACAAGCCAAACGTGCATGACGCCACTGTGGGTCTTAGCTCCAGCAAGAGCGCGAACTTCTCGGCAAAAGCGTCCGTTGGGTCAGCATCGGCATAATCTGGCACCGCGACTCCGTGTTGGGTAAACAGTGGCTTGAGTTGCTCCGCATAATCGTCAACCAACAAAAGCGATGCCGGCGCAGCCTGCGGATAAAACAGGTTGACACCATAGCGTGGCGCCGTAACCGCATCCATTTGGGCACGCAGCGCAGCAGCGGAAAGGTATCCGCCGGCGAGGAAGCCCAGCCCACCGGAATTAAAGAGGGCGTCGACAAGCGCGGGCGTGGATGGACCGCCCGCCATGGGCGAGGCGATGACGGGGACGGATAGTTGGGATAGCACGGTCATGCCCGCTATCCTTATTGCTCATGAGCTCTGTCGCAACCGAGGCCGCCCGTCGCCGTACCTTCGCTGTAATCGCCCACCCAGACGCGGGTAAATCCACGTTGACGGAGGCGTTGGCGCTGCACGCGCACGTCATCTCGGAGGCAGGCGCGGTGCACGGCAAGGCTGGACGTAAATCCACGGTCTCGGACTGGATGGACATGGAAAAGGAGCGCGGCATCTCGATCGGCTCCTCGGCGTTGCAGTTCGAGTACGCACCCGAAGGCCACGAGGGCGAGCCATACATGATCAACCTGGTGGATACCCCAGGTCACGCGGACTTTTCCGAAGACACCTACCGCGTGCTCACTGCCGTTGATGCCGCGGTCATGCTCGTCGACGCTTCCAAGGGCCTCGAGCCGCAGACCCTGAAGCTGTTCAAAGTCTGCAAAGCCCGTGGTCTTCCTATTGTTACGGTAATCAACAAGTGGGACCGCCCGGGTCGCACGCCACTGGAGCTTGTCGACGAAATCGTCTCGGAAATTCAACTCCAGCCCACCCCTATGTATTGGCCAGTTGGCGAAGCCGGCGACTTCCGCGGACTCGCTCGCATCACCCCGGACGGCGAAGTGGGTGAATACATCCACTTCCTGCGCACCGCCGGTGGTTCTACCATCGCGCCGGAGGAGCACTACTCCCCTGACGAAGCAGCGTCGCGGGAAGGCGCAGCATGGGAATCGTGCGTCGAAGAAATCGAACTGATGACGATGGACGGCGCACTGCACGACCAGGAACTCTTCGAAAACTGCACCACCTCGCCGACGATTTTCGCCTCGGCGATGCTGAACTTCGGCGTGCACCAGATCTTAGATACGCTGTGCGAGTTGGCGCCGTCGCCACGCGGTCGTGCCTCCGATCCAAAGGCGATCGCCGCAGCTACTGGCACATTTGATGAGTCCCGCGAGATCGAGGATTCCTTCTCCGGCGTCGTGTTTAAGGTGCAGGCGGGCATGGATAAGAACCACCGCGACTCGCTCGCATTCATGCGCATCGTTTCCGGCGAGTTCGACCGTGGCATGCAGGTCACCCACGCCCAGTCGGGTCGTTCTTTCTCCACCAAATACGCCCTGACCGTTTTCGGCCGAACCCGCTCCACCGTGGAGTCCGCCTACCCTGGCGATATCGTCGGCCTGGTCAACGCCGGTTCGCTTGCGCCTGGCGACACCATCTACGAAGGCAACAAGGTTCAATTCCCGCCGATGCCGCAGTTCGCCCCAGAGCATTTCCGCATCCTGCGCGCGAAGTCGCTGGGCAAGTACAAGCAGTTCCGCAAGGCGCTCGACCAGTTGGCCGCCGAAGGCGTAGTGCAGATTTTGCGCAACGACCTGCGTGGCGACGCTGCCCCAGTCATGGCCGCGGTTGGTCCGATGCAGTTCGAAGTCATGCAGGCTCGCATGGAAAACGAATACAACGTCGAGACCGTCACTGAGCCGATCCCTTACTCCGTAGCCCGTCGTACCGATGCGGAATCTGCTGCCGAGCTGGGACGTCAGCGCGGCGTGGAAATCTTCACGCGTACCGACGGTGAACTCATCGCCCTGTTTGGCGACAAGTGGAAGCTGGCCTTCATCGAGAAGGAACACCCAGAACTAACGATGGAACCGCTGGTAGCGGACTAAGCCGCACTCACTGCGATCACTACCAGCGGCACAAAACTGACCAGTAGTAGGACAGCCATCGCGAGCTGCGCCTGCCACCTGGCGAAGTTGAACGTGGTGCCTACCCCGACCCGTTTTTCCACCATGACCGCTGGATCATCCGGGTTGTAGTAGAACATGCCCCACTTGTAGAACCGATCGCGGTCGGGGGCATCGTAGCTCGGTGCGTCCCCAGCAGCGGGCGCTCCGGCCTGCTCGGCGCGAAGCATGATCCAAGCGATCATCACGAGGCTCCCGCCGATCACGGAGAGAAGAAGACTGATCGTCATGGCCGGTATGAAGTGCTGAAACTGCGGCAGCGCCATGCAGATTTGAAGTGCCGTGATAAACCCGCTCATCAGGGCACCAAACCACCCCAACGCAGTGACAGCGTCTGCCGCCATTCGGGCAGCTCGTCGCCCGCGTGGGGTATCCAGCGGAGCTCTGTTTTCCCGCGCCAACTGGTAACTAAGCAGCGAAATTAGTGCGAAACTAACGAGAGACCCGGCCGAAATAAACATCCCGGTAAAGACCCCGCCAATGGTTTTGTGACTCCAGCCGTCCGGCTCAAAATCGCCGGAGAAATGCGTCGCAAAGGTTTCTGGAATCTCGGCCCAATGCGCAGCAAGGTATGCGCTACCCGCCAGCAGGAACGCCACGGCAGCGAAATAGCCCAACAAGCTGTACGGATAGCTCTGGTAAGGGCGGTCCACCACGTCGCCGTCGATAAGCACGGGCGTATCGGCATACCAATCCTCTGCCCGCTTGACGCGCTTAATTGCACCGCCAAAGTGGGCGTTCGCGGCGATCACTGGGACAAGCGTGAAGGGGGTGAGAATGAGGGCTTTGCCGCCAAGGAGGAGGGAAAACAGGAAAAATCCGGCAGCGAGGGCGAGCATGGCGCGTCGAAAAGCGCGGACGCTGCGGGTGACCACCGAATGGTCGCGATTTTTCATGGGGACATCGACACCGAGGGGGCGTTCGTCGTGTCGCCACAACAGTGCTGCGAGTGGGACGATGGCGTTGGCAAGGGCTAGGACGACATTCACTAGGCGAGCTCCTCCAGCAGTGTCCGCACATCGGCGGTGGATAGTCCGGCAGCTTTAGCCTTGGTGATCAATCGGGCGAGTTCCTTGCGTATATCGTCCCTGCCGTCCATGATCACCACTGTCCCCTTGCGCCCCTGGGTTTCCACAATCCCTTCTTGCTGCAGGAGGTCATACGCCTTTTTCACCGTGGCGGGGTTGATGCCAAAGCTGGCTGCGGCCTTGCGCACGGGGCGGAGAGTCGCACCTTTTTCGATCCGGCCGTGAGCAATGTCTGCCACGATATTGTCGTGGAGCTGCTGAAACAGCGGTATCGGGGAATTGGGGTCCAGGTACATGTCGCCACATTAACAAATCTGTATCAATCCAAGCAATACAGAAATGTGAGGATGGATCCGCCAGCGACAAACAGCAGCACTAATGCTTTGTAACGTATTTCGTTTAGAGCCGATAAGCGAGACGTCACACGAGCAGAGCTATTTAAGGAAAGCTGAGGCGTCAATGGGCCCCGCGTTGTACCGCATTGGCTACTTCGCGTACGTCCGTAAGTGGGTTGTTCTCTCAGCTTGGGCACTAATCCTCGGGATTGCTGCCTTCGTCGGGTTCCAATGGGCAGCCCCGCTAAGCAAAGACTTTTCCATCCCGACCATGCCCAGCCAACAGGCACGGGCAGACCTGGATCGCTTTTTCCCGCCCACGCCTGCTCCCCCGGTTGAAGATGCAGCTGGCGCAGCTCCGCCAACGCATACGGAAACCGTCGTCATCGCTGTTCCGGACGGCAAAAAGCTGAGCAACCCACCCCATGCTGCCCGGCTACAATCGCTACGCGAAGATCTCACCGCAACCGGGGCTCTGCGCGATGCCACATTGGTCGATGGCCCCTACGAAAGCCAGGCTGCTCGCCGCGCCGAGCTGGAGTCAGAGCTCAAGAAATTTGGCATTCCAGCATCAGCAGTGGGCAACGCCAGCGAGGCAATCGCATCGGTGAGCCCAGGTGAAAACGTTGCCACCTTTGATATTCATGTTCTCGGCGGCGAGAATGCACGGTCAAACGCTCAAAAAGTCATTGAGGTGCTTAACCAAGCGGACCAGTCCAATTTCCAAGTAGCGCACTACGGAGAAGTCTCCGATACTGCTGAGCCAACCCCGATGCTCACCGGTCCAGAAATTCTTGGCCTTGCGGTAGCAGCCATCTTGTTGTTCATCGCTTTGGGCGCCGCACCAGCGGCACTTGTTCCAGTGGCCTCAGCGCTGGTCAGCGCGGGACTGTCGGTTGTCTTCCTCTTCGCGCACAACCGCATGAACGAGGATCTCAACTTTCTCACCCCGATGCTGATGTTGATGATCGGCCTGGCGGTTGGCATTGACTACGCGCTGTTCATAATTGCGCGTTTCCGCAACGAAGCTTATCTAGCCCTCGATCCCAACTTGCCACTTGCGCAATTTCGGCACCACTTCGCACGCCTGACACTTGAGCAACGAGCCCAGATGATGGGCAACGCCTCCGCCAAGGCTGGCTCAGCTGTGGTCTTCGCCGGGCTGACCGTAGTCATCGCACTTCTATCTCTTCAAGTAGTAGGTATCCCCTTTTTAAGCGCTATGGCTCTATCTTCAGCTACCGCTGTGGCCTTGGCCGTCTTAGTGTCGCTTACGTTTCTGCCCGCCCTTGCCGGAGCATTTGGCAGCAAGCTTTTTCACGTTCCGCCCCGGTTCATACGGGTACCCGACCCAGAAAACGATGCCCCAACGATGGGGCTTCGCTGGATCCGCCTCATTCGCCACCGCCCGGCGGTGTTTTTGCTCGGCGCGGTAGCCCTTCTCTCGCTTACAGCTATTCCGGCAGCCCAGATGCAACTAGCCATGCCTACCAATTCCACGGCACCACTGGGCAGCGGGGAGCGTCGCGCCGCGGATCTGGTGGCGCACGGTTTTGGTCCGGGGAAAAACGCGCCGATGTCCGTGGTCATAGATGCCACCGCGCTACAGGACTACCAACGAAAGGCCGCTCTGACCCGAGTGGCTCGTGAGATTAACGAAGTAGAAGGAGTCCGCTACGTAGTACCTACTCGCGCCAACAAAGATCTCAGCGGCGTGCAGCTGTGGGTGTTCACCGATTTCGCAGCGAACGACCCCGGCGCGAAAGCGACGATGGAGCGGTTGCGCGCCCATTCAGCGTCGATCGACGAATCCTTTCACGTCAAGTACGGCGTCACGGGTGTTACCCCAGTCTTTGTGGATCTCAGCACGCTACTGCGCAATTCCTTAGTTCCCTACGCCCTGTTAGTTCTGGCGCTGGGAGCCGTTGTACTCGTGGCGGTGTTCCGCTCACTGTGGGTTCCCGTGATCGCCGCCCTGGGGTTTGCGCTTTCAGTAGCCGCCACTTTTGGCGTGACTGTGGCGGTGTTCCAGCAAGGCAGCCTCGACATTATTGATGACCCGCAGCCCATCATCTCTTTCCTGCCGGTAATTTTGATCGGCCTGATCTTTGGGCTCGCCATGGACTACCAGGTCTTTTTGGTGTCTCGCATGCGCGAAGGCTGGCTAAATGGCAAGGCTGCCGGCGATGCGGTGTCCAACGGGTTCAAGCACGGGGCGCGCGTGGTCACCGCCGCCGCGCTCATTATGATTTCGGTATTTTTCTCCTTTGTTGCCCACGATCAAATCTTCATCAAAACGATGGGCTTTGCACTGGCTACCGCCGTGCTTATCGACGCCTTCCTCGTCCGGATGACTATCATCCCGGCAGCAATGTTTCTGCTCGGCGAGCGGGCCTGGACGTTGCCGGGTCATAGGGCGCAGCTAGCCCGGCGCGTGGAGCGTCGACAAGCATTGGCGCGGGATTAGAGATAACCAATTCCAATCGCGATCAAAGCCGCTGCAACGAAGTAGCCGGCGAAGGCCGACACGCGAGTGCTATTCTTCTGGGACCAGGCAAAAACGCGACCTGCCGGTGACTCCGGGTAGTGGCGGATAAAGCCCACCAGGATCGCGGTAAGGGCAGGCAGGCTCAGCGCGAGACTCGCGTAGCCCAAGAGCCCTACATATTTGGCGGAGGTGGAGAAATCTCCAGTGGCCAGAAACGCAAGGCCGGTATAGAAAGGCCACGAAGTAATCGATTGCACCACGCCAAGGATGAATCCTGCGAGTGCGGTCTTCAGGGTCGGCTCGCGCAGCGGCTCCATGATGCGGTTGACCAGGCCGGAGGTGTCGGTACCCCGGAGGGTAGAAAAGAGCCCCAGCACACCGACCGCGATCAATGCCCACCCCAAGATCGGTGAGTTCAGCACTGCTTCCACCTTCGAGCGCACTTGATCTAACAGGGCAAGCACTGGGATAGACACCAAGAACACCCCAAGCCAATCTCCGCCGATCAGCAGGGCGGCAGTCCGGTTGTAGCGTGCCGACGGCGGCAGCACCACCCCCATCACCACGACAACGCCAATGAGCAGCAGGTTTATGGAGTCAAGCAGCGCGAAAGTCACGGCATGCCACACACAGACTCCTCCTCACTTATGATCGATAAATGCCAATTGCTTTAGTCTACCGAGTATGAGGAAGGCCCTGTGCAGCTCGCAGCCCCAACTTCTCTTGCCGAGGTCGGCGAGGACGGACTCATCGGCCAAGCCGACATCGACGCCTCTTTTAACACTCTGCTCGGCCCAGTTACGGCCACGGAATGCGCCCGCCTGGATGACTCCACTTTCACCGTTCGATTCGGCCGTGCGCACGGACCGGATCTGGATTTTGCTGCCCGCCAAGTAGCGTCAGTCACTCAAAGCGGCTGGCATTGGACCTCGCCGGTCGCAGAAAGCGCTGCTCAACAATTCGACATTCCCGAGTTGTGGGGCTCTACCACCGCCAACATCGACCTGCTGACCCGGGCTGCCCGCACCATCCACAACGACGCACCGATTATCCGGATCCCCCTCGATAGAGTGATTTGCGTTTTGGCCCTCGATACTCCGGTACAGCCCTCGCCGGTGGCTACGGCGCTCATGCGCGCCCCGCTGATGTTGTCTTCGCGAGCACTTGAAGCGTTCGCGGCTCGCCGTGGCATTGACGCCCTCCCCGCTGAGCTTCGCGACGGCGCGCTCTACCGTGTCGGCCTTCCCCTTGACGAGTTGCGTACCCGCGCGGCATATCTCTCCATCGAGCATCAAATGCTTTACGACGCCCGCGCGGTCGGACATCCAACGCTCACGGGAGACACCATCAACATTTTGACCCGTGATGGGATGGTGGTGACCCCGGCAACGGTCATCGCAACTGTAACCGAGGACACTTGGCAATGGGCGAACAACCGGGCCACTAATCGACTACGTCAATTCGGCCACGATCAGTGCGTTCCAGCCCTGGTTGCACCACAGCTTCCCGTTCGCATCGCACAAAGCTGGAACTTAATTGACTGCGCAAAAGAAATACTGGGCGTATATACCCATGCCTTTGTTCCGGTTTCTCCTACTTCTTATGCAGTAACCCTTTTCCAGCACCCAGCCTTCATGTTGCCGCCGGCAACGACCAACACCGCTACTGCGGTGCTATCCCGTTCGCTGCCCAAGGAGCTGGATCGAGCTGCCGCCGAGGCAGCTTACCGTGCCCGGCGGTAGTTCGAGTTTAAGAGTTCAGCGTCGCCAAGCTAATGCTTGAGTACGAGCCGGTAGTGCTCCGGGTCAACCCCTTCGTAGGTGGACGGTACGAAGGATGGATTCCGGTCCTTGTCGACGAGCACCGCGCGAACCCCCTCCGCAAAATTCGGTTCGCGCCGCAACAGGTAACCAATCTCGTACTCGTTGTGAATGGCCGTCTCCACGTCCTTGACCTGCCGGTTTACGGCATACATCTCTGCAGAGGCCACTACCGAAGCCGGATTGGCGTTGCTCATGAGATCGCGAACCATATCAACAAATTCCTGGTTCGCGCAGGCGTTCAATGCTGCATCGATCTCGGCCCAAGTGGGCTTATCGAAGCACTCTTCGATCGCGGACAGGAACCGCTTGATAGCTGGTTCTTCCTCCGGAGCCGCCCCAAACTGCTCCAGCGCGGGGTCGATATCTTCAGCAATCAAGGCTTCCATGAACGCGTCGGTGTTCTCGGAATTAATGAAGTGCGTGGCCAAGCCCGTGTACAGCATGTCCGCGGCCGTGAGACGGTAACCGGTAAGCCCGACGAACGTAGCGAGCGCAGGAATTGGGCGCCCCTCATCGCCCACCATGTGCGTCATCATGTAAGAGACCCCGACGTCCGGCACGAAACCAATCGCCATCTCCGGCATCGCCGCGAAGGCTTTCTCGGTAATCACGCGGTGGCTACCGTGGGCGCTCACTCCCAGGCCGCCACCCATCACTACGCCGTCGATCACCGCGATCATCGGCTTTGGGAAGTTCGCCATCAGCTTGTTCATGGCGTATTCCTTCTGAAGGTAAGCGTCGCCGAACTCGTGATCACCCTCCACCGCTTTGTCGCGCACCGCGCGGATATCTCCACCCGAGCAAAAGCCCCGTTCAGAGGTAGAAAATATCAGCACCCGGTGGATCTCTGAATCCTCGCGCCACTCCTCCAGTGCCGGGGTGATGATGTCCACCATCTCCCCGTTCAGCGCATTAATCGGCTTGGGTCGATTGAGCTCTAGGATGCCTGTCGACGCCCGGGCGTAAGCGCGAACGGGAGCGTCATGCTGTGGTTCATTGCGATATCTGCTCATACTGTGCAGTCTGCCACAAAACCGGCAACGACGGAGAGGCTTCGCACCAAGACCGGGGCGTCACACAACCGCCCCGTCCTCAGTCGCGTAAGGCCACGACCAGCGACTAACCGCTACTTTTTGTCCTTCTTCGGCTTCTTCCCCTTGGCAGCCTTCTTCGCAGCCTTCTTCTCTGCTTCCAACCGCTCAAGCTCCAACCCGGCCGCAACGTCCGGCACATACCGGAATTCTTCGCGCGGCGGGCGCACGTAATCGTTGGAAGATTCCGGCCGCTCCGGAATCTCCGGCAGCTCGCGGTCTATCTTCTGGTACGGGATCGTGGACAGCAAGTGACTAATCACGTTGATACGGGAGCGCTTTTTGTCCTCGGATTCCACGGTGTACCACGGCGCGGACGGGATATCGGTGTGGATGAACATCTCGTCCTTCGCACGCGAGTAGTCCTCCCACCGCGTGATGGATTGCAGGTCCATCGGCGAGAGCTTCCACCGCCGCAGTGGATCATTCAGGCGGGACTTAAAGCGCTTGACCTGCTCTTCGTCCGATACGGAGAACCAGTACTTGCGCAGCATAATGCCATCTTCGACGAGCAGGCGCTCGAAGATTGGGGCCTGGTGCAGGAAGCGTCGATACTCTTGCGACGTACAGAATCCCATCACGCGCTCCACGCCGGCACGGTTGTACCAGGAGCGGTCAAAAATGACGATCTCGCCCTTCGTAGGCAGCTTTTCCACATAACGCTGGAAATACCACTGCCCCTGTTCCCGGGAGTTCGGGGCAGGCAAGGCTTCGATGCGGCAGGTGCGCGGGTTCAGGTATTGGGTGATGCGTTTGATCGCGGATCCCTTGCCGGCGGCGTCGCGGCCTTCCATGACGATGACCACGCGCGCACCGGTTTCCACCACCCACTGCTGCATATCGACGAGCTCCGCTTGCAGGCGCTTGAGCTCTGCTTCGTATGCGTCTTTGGATAGCTTCGGTGGTTTAGTTTTTCCCATACTTTCCACACTAGTGAGCCCAGGGGCGGGATCCCTAATCCCCAGTGCGGGCTTTGGCCTGTTCAAGTTGAGCGCGCACGGTTTCCACGTCGCCTTGATAGCCAGATATCGCGGCAAGACCATCGAGGACTTCTGTGCCGTAGTTGTGCCCGTAGCCGTCCGGCACGGCCACGGAGTTCAACAGGTCGATGGAGACTTGCCAAAAGGTGACAAAGGGGCTCCATTCCATTGAGACGTGTCGGCCTCGGCCTGCGGGTTCCTTGAGCCAGTCGGGTTCGTGGAAGATCAGTCGCGGGGACCACCACACGATGGGGTCGGAAGGGTGCTGCAGGTAGAGCACGCGGGGGAACTGCCAGAACTCGTCCTTCACTATCGAATCCCCGTCTTGGGCGAATCGGACGGTTTGTCCGCCGGCGTATTCGGCCTGCACCTCTGGGCTGCCGACATCCCTGCGCGTGACAATTGTGCGCCACAAATCGTTGCCATTGGGTGGCCCTACCCACAACACGCCATCAACCGAGTTGGAGATATCCCGGATGCCAGAAAATGCGCCCTCGGTCTGGGTGGATCCGAGAGATTCTCCAAAAAGATACAGCTTAGGACGGTGGTCTTTAGGCAGCTGTTGCCACCAGTCGAGGACCGCCCCGATCAGGATCCGGCCAGATTCCCGCACGCTTTCTTTGTCAGAAACGAATTGAATGGGGCTCGGGAAGTAAGAGTACTGGGTGGCGATGGTGGCCGTGTTGCCGTCGAAAAGCAGCTCGAAGGATTGGGCCGCGGTGGGGTTGGCCCACCCGGTGCCGGTGGTCCCGACGATCATGAGAGCCGCACGGTCTTGTGCGCGGGTGCGGTTGAGCTCCGCGACGAGGAGGTCGGCGCGTTGCTCGTCGGTGTCTCCGTTGCCGAGCCCAGAGTACAGCCGGATGGGTTCTTTGCTTGGGCGGCCGGTCAGCTCCTCCAGCTCATCAGCGCGCAGCCCGCCGGAGACGAAGCGGGAGCCTGCGGCGCCTAGGCCTTCCCAGGAGTTGAAGGATGCGGGGCTGCCGGAGCGTTCGCTGCCGGTGACTTGGGCGAGCCCTTCGTCGTAGGTGCGGTTTTGCGTGGCGAAGGCCTTTTCAGTTCCTCGCACCACCGCCCCGGGGATAGCGGTGTTCACGGCCCACATGGTTCCTGCGATCACGAGAATCCAGACCAAAAACGTCTGTGAACTCACCGACCAATTGTCCGGGGTGATCCGCACGATAAATCGGGCCGCGCTCATCACCAGGTGAGCGCCGAAGATGCACAGCAGCCACACTGCCACGCCGATGGGCACCACCCACATCATGTTCCACGAAGAGTCCGGGTCCATCTCCATCAGCGCGTACAGTTCGCGGTGCCATTTCAGCGAGCGGTAGCTCATCCGAAACAGCCACAGCACAATGAGGATCACCAAAAGGGTTTCGCCCCAAAACCGTGTGCGTTTGCTTATCGACGGCCACGTGACCGGCCTAATCCCCCAGGCGCGCGCAAATTTCTTCCAGAGGAGAACTGCTACTTCTTTTCCCCAGTTGCGCCAGTGCCAGTGCAATATCAGGCCGAATGCGTATCCAGATGCGGCAGAAAATCCGCTGGCCATGCCTTGGTATAGGAATGGCCTAGGAAGCAGCGATGGCGTGGAGGCGGAGGCGAATAGCAATCCGCCGAGCACCAGCCCCCACGTGTCGAGGCGCCATCTTTCCCAGTAGTGCAGCGCCTTATTGCTAACGAGGCTTAGTGATTCCATGACTTGATTAACACTAAGCCGTATTCAACAAACGTGCCAGACTTTAGTTTTCGACCTTAAATTCGGCCATCTCATCCCACTCAGTCTTGCCTGGGATGAGGGTGTTGATGATAGTCGGGGTCTCTACGAGCAGCTTCGGCATATCGACGCACGCCTGCTTAAAGTGCTCGGAGTTGACGTGCGCCTCGGCGGCGTCGTCCTTGAAGCCCTCTACGAGGATGTAGACATCATCTTCCTCGGTGGAGCGGTACCAATCGAAGAACAGGCAGCCGTCTTCCGCGCGCGTGGCGTCGGTAAACGCAGCAACTTCCTGGCGGAACGTATCGACGAACTCTGGGCGGACTTTGTACTTTACATTGATAAGGATCACGAACCCGATCGTAACAAAAGACGACTCTCAATGCCCCAAATCCTGCAGCTAGCAGTTTCGTCGGCAGCCCCTTCTCCCACCTCCTATTCGGAGGTTATATTCTGCTTCGGGTCGCTTCCCGTCACACTTTCAAAATATAATACTTAGTGCTCGACCCTATTAATAAAGTCATCAGTGTTCTCATTGATGGCGACTTAGCAATGAGCCGCTCCATCTCAAGAAAGTGCCAAGCATGACTAATCCGCAAAACCCACAATTCAATCAACCGTTCAACGGCCAACAAAATGCAGGTCACCACCATCAAGGTGGGCAGCCGGCACCAGGACAGCCCGCACCAGCATGGCAGAACCAGCCTGGCCAGCAAATGCCTACGTGGCAAAATCAACCAGGCCAAAACATGCCTCCGATGCCACCGAAAAAGAATAATGGTGGTTGCCTGAAGTGGGGTGCGATCATCGGCGGAGTTCTCCTTGCTATGACGGCTTGCACTACGGTCGTCGCTGTGGTGGCCATTGACAAGTTTGATAAACCAGCCTCCAAGTCCTCGACGACCATTCAATCATCAGCAGCGCAGGAGGCTCCGGCACAACCAGCAGAAAAGCAGGAAGTACCGAAGCAGGATTCTCAGCAACAAGACACTTCAAATGGAACAGCAGATCAAAAATCTGCGCTGCGAAAGGCAGAAACCTACTCGAAAGTGGGGCACATGTCTAAGGCCAAGATTTACGACATGTTGACCAGCGAATACGGGGATAAGTTTTCACCAGAAGCCGCGCAGTACGCTGTCGACAATCTGAAGGCCGACTACAAGAAAAACGCACTGGAAAAGGCGAAAATTTACCAAAAGACGATGTCTATGTCTCCAGACCAGATCCACGACCAGCTAACTTCCCCCTACGGAGAAAAGTTCACCGAGGAAGAAGCTCAATACGCCGTGGATAATCTCCAGCCCTAGCCGTTAACTACTCCAGCTCCTCGCCAAGCTCCATCCACTGCATTTCGAGCTCTTCCAGCTCCGATTCCAGTCCTTGGAGTTTGGTGTTGAGTTCGGTGAGTTTGCCGGTATCCACCGCTTCTGCAGCAGCCGCCATCTCAGCGTTCACCTTTTCCACCTGTGCGCGCAGCTTGTCCATCTTGCGTTCGAGGGCGTTCATCTCTTTTTGCACCTTGCGCTGGGTGGCTGCGTCAACTTTCGGCTGCTCCCGTACCGTGTCGGTCTTTTCGCCGAGGTCAATGACTCCGCCCTCGGAGGCGGCCACAGCCGCGCGGCGGCGCAAGTATTCCTCGATGCCGCCAGGCAGGTTGGTCAGCTTGCCGTCGCCAAAGAGCGCCCAGGTCGAATCACAAACGCGCTCGATCAAGTAGCGGTCGTGAGAGATGACCACCAGCGTTCCAGGCCAACCGTCGAGCAGGGATTCCAACTCCTGGAGGGTATCGATGTCCAGGTCGTTGGTCGGTTCGTCAAGAAGCAGCACGTTGGGCTCGGCCATCAGCACGCGAGTGAGCTGCAGGCGTCGACGCTCGCCACCGGACAAATCACCGACGGGGGTGCGCTGGCGCTTGGCCGAGAAACCCAGGCGTTCGGCCAACTGGGAGGCCGAGAGTTCCTTCTTGCCCAGTTGCACATAGGTGGCCACCTGTTCCACGGCATCCAGCAGGCGAAGCGTTGGGTCGAGGTCGTCGAGTTCCTGGCGCAGCCAGCCCAGCTCCACGGTCTTGCCCTGGATCCGTTTTCCGGCGGCCAACGGATGCTCGCCCGCGAGCGTCCGCAGCAGCGTGGTCTTACCGGAGCCGTTGACACCCACCAGGCCAATGCGTTCGCCAGGGGCGAGCCGCCACGTGAGGTCGTCGACAAGCATGCGCCCGTCCGGGGTTTCCACGCGCGCGTCCTCGAGCTCAATAACTACCTTGCCCTGGCGCTTGCGGGAAAACGCCATGAGCTCCACGGAGTCGCGTGGCGCAGGAACGTCTGAAATGAGAGCCTCAGCAGCCTCGATGCGATAGCGTGGCTTGGATGTGCGGGCGGGCGCGCCGCGGCGCAGCCACGCCAGTTCCTTGCAGGCGAGATTCTGGCGGCGCTGCTCAATCGCGTCAGCCTGGCGGGCTCGCTCGGCGCGTGCGAAGGTCCAGTCGTTATATCCGCCATCGTAGGTGTCCACCACGCCGTCGTGAACTTCCCAGGTCTTGGTAGCCACGGTGTCCAGGAACCAACGGTCGTGAGTGACCACTACCAAAGCCATCTTGGACTTCAGCAGGTACGAAGCAAGCCACTGCACGCCCTCGACGTCCAAATGGTTGGTGGGCTCGTCCAGCACGATCAGATCCAAGTCCTGCACCAACGCGGCTGCCAGGTTAACACGGCGCCGCTCACCACCGGATAGGGACCCCACCTTGGTCTCCAGGCCGAGGTCCACGATCCCCAATCCCGACAACACCTCACGTACGGCCGGGTTGGAGGCCCACTCGAACACCTGCAAGCCCAGCGGCTTCACGACCGCTTCCGCAACCGTGTCCTCCGGGTCCAGCTCCGCGCGCTGCGTCACGACGGCCATCTTTAGCCCCGAATTGTGGCTGACCCGCCCCTCGTCTGGCGGCTCAATCCCCGTCAGGATCTCCAGCAGCGTGGTTTTGCCACCACCGTTGAGGCCAACCACGCCAATGCGGTCGCCGGTTTGAATGCCGAGCGAGACCTTGTCCAACAGGGTCTTTAGCCCCCAGGTTTTAGAGACATTTTCGAGGTTAATGAGATTCGCCATGGTAAGGCTCATTCTAATGCAGGCGACATGTTACTCCGTCACGTGTGCCCCAGCAGCCGGTCCAGTCGCGGTGTCGGTACCTGTAGCGAGCCCCGCAGCCTCGATGTCCCTTGCCACATAGGTGGCAGCCTCGGCGGATTCACACAAAAAAGCGCAGGTCGGACCAGAACCAGACACCATCCCCCGCAACGCTCCGGCTTGCTCTCCTCGCGCCAAGGTGTGCTGCAGCTCCGGAAGTAGCTCGAGCGCTGGGGCTTCCAAATCATTAGCCATCAGCCGAGCTACGTCGCGAATGTTGCCTGCTGCCAGTGCAGCTTCCAATTCCTGGGTATTCACGCTTGGTTCGTTATCCGAAGGGGAAGCACGCATCTCATCCAACTTCCGAAACACAGCTGGGGTGGATAGTCCCTTGGCATTGAACGCCAAGGCCCAGTGGTACTCACCCTGGCTAGGTACTGGCGTAAGTTTTTCGCCACGCCCAGTTCCGAGCATTGTGCCGCCCAGCAAGGTAAAAGGGATGTCAGAGCCTAGTTCCGCAGCAATGTCTAACAATTGTGCTTCGCTAAGGGGCTCCCCCAGCTCTTTATTGGCCAGCAGGAGTGCCGCCGCCGCATCTGCAGAACCACCTGCCATTCCTCCTGCAGTAGGAATTCCCTTGTCTAGGTGCAACCGAAATCGGCGCTGCTCACCGGCGAGTTCCACGACTCGGTCGACCGCGCGCCAGACCAGGTTTCGGGAATCTGTTGGCACCGTATCTGCGCCGAGGCCGGAAACAGTGATGACGTGCTGACTAGCGGAGTGCGGTTCGAGGCGTAGGGCGTCGAAAAGCGAGAGCGACTGAAAAATGGTTCGCAGCTCGTGGAACCCATCAGCGCGGGCAGGGCCGACGCCCAGGTGGAGATTAACCTTGGAATGTGCGCGTGCCTTAAGCATGCGTAACCCCCGCAAGGCGGACGAAATCTGCAATATCTAGTACTTCGCCGCGCAACTTCGGATCAATGCCCGCATCGCGTAGCGCTGCTTCGGCCGCGTCACCGCCACCAAAGTGCCCGGAAAGCGCTGCACGCAGCGTCTTACGACGCTGGGCGAACGCAGCATCGATCAGCGGAAACACCTTCGCGCGGCTTTCCGCGGTAATCGGCCACGGTTCCTCCCCCGCCGGGAAACGATCAATACGAACCAGACCTGAATCAATTTTCGGTGCCGGCCAGAACACATTCTTGCCAATTGAACCTGCGCGCTTGACTGGGCCATAGAAACTCGCCTTCACACTTGGCACGCCGTAGATCTTGGAACCAGGCTTCGCTGCTAGGCGGTCCGCCACCTCGGCTTGCACCATGACTAGCACGCGCGCAATGGACGGAAATTCGGCCATGAGGTGCAGCAACACAGGAACCGAGACGTTGTACGGCAGGTTTGCCACCAGCGCGGTAGGCAGCGGCGCGCCCTGGGCCACAAAATCTGCCTGAGATACCTGCAGCGCATCCTTTAGGATGATCTTCAGCTTGTCTTGATGATCGGGTGCGCGCCATGCCACTGTGGCAGGCAATTCCCCGGCCAGGCGTGGATCGATCTCCACTGCAGTCACGTCCTGCACCGTGTCCAGCAGCGCCAGCGTCAGCGAGCCCAGGCCAGGACCCACCTCCACCACGTGCTGCTGCTTATCGACGTCCGCCGCCGCGACGATCATCCGAACGGTATTCGGATCGTGCACGAAGTTCTGCCCCAACTTTTTCGTAGGGGTGACATCGAGTTTTTCGGCCAATTGCCGAATCTCTGCAGGGCCAAGGAGCTGCGCCGGGTTGTTATCCATAGTGCTATCGAATTTACCCTACCGGCCGCAATGTCCCGGACAACTGATTAGCGAATGCCCAGCTTGGCAGTACATGCAGGCCAGGCACCCCAGCCTTGACCAGCCTGTACTTTTTCAGCCACCGCGATTTGCTGCTCGCGGGAAGCCAGGTGCGCCTGCGGAGCGTACTGCCCGCCACCATAGGCGAGCCACGTAGACGGCGTGAACTGGAGGCCGCCGGAGAATCCGTTGCCGGTATTGATGGACCAGTCACCCCCAGCCTCACACTGGGCTAGAGTGTCCCACACCGAACCGTTTGCTACTGAAGGGGCCTTGGGCTTCTCTTTGGTCCCCTTCTTGATCACTGCAGGTTGCGCAGGAGCCAGTTCCTTTTCAGCAACTACGCGCTCGCCGACAACTCTGCCGTTTTCTTTGCGCACCTCACGGGTGACTTCTTTCTTACCCACGACAGCCGGCTTTTCAATCTTTTCATCGCCGACGAAAGACTCTGGGTCTTCCACTACCTTGGCAGGAACTTCGAAATCTTCGGCCTTGGTTTCCTTGGCAGTGTCCACGCGAGTAACGGTAATAGCGGCGTTAGGCCGTACTCGGCTATCGGGCGCCGGGGTTACAATATCATCGCCATCCCATTTGATTCCTCGCTGCGCCAGCACGTCTGCCACCGTTTCTGCGGCAATCTCGGTAAACGCAACCTGTCCCGCATCGTCGACCTTAACGATCTTTGGGCGCACCACGTCCACAAAAGCACCTTCCAATGGCAGCTTCTGATCAGTGGCCATATTCACCTTGTCGCCCGCGCTGACGCCGCCAAACTCTTCCATGAGTTCGTCCACAGTCAAGGCGGTGGACGTAACCTGCTTGGTTTCCCCGTCAATCATCACCGCGACCTGCTTAGCCGTGCGAACGGTGATTTTTTCGCCATGAGCCAAGGTCTGCGTTGGGCTCGGCGCTACAAAATCGCGTTCCTGGACAGATACACCAGCCTGCTCTAGAGCGCCCTGCACATCTCCGGACAGCGTGGTCAACGCAATAATTTCCCCGTTGACATCAAGCACCACGTCCTTCTTCATTCCCACTGCTGCAACACCGCCGACTAAAAGGGTGGCCAACATACCGCCGGTGGCTAAGCGTAGCGGCACAGAGTTTGCAGTATTGAGACGGTTGATTCGTGACTTCTGGTGCGTTCCCACGGTGTATAACTCAGATCTGTTTCGAGGACATCGGGTACAAAAGCGCAAGCCTCTGCGCGCTGAAGCACGCGCTCAGGCTCACTATGGAACGTCACAATACGGTAACAAACCCCAATTGTCCAGCACTTTTACTTAATCACAACAGTGCAATACAGGCTCAACTATTTACACAACGCAACAGCATTCACAGCCGACCTCGCTTTTCGGCGTGGCCTGGGAATTAGCTGATACTGGTGAAAAGTGGCCAGGCCAACATACTAAAGCGTGACACCATACACCTCATCGAAGGTCCGGTTGACCATTGCCGCAAACTCCAGCGGGTCTTGGCCACGTACCTCCGCAACACTTAGTGCCGTGTGCCCAATCAGCGAGGTCTCATTCCGTGCGCCCCTAAACGGCTCAGGGGTCATATACGGCGCATCCGTTTCGATCAAGATCTGCCCCGCAGGTGCGATGCGCGCGGCTTCGCGCAGCTCATCATTGCGTTTGAAGGTCACATTTCCAGCGAAACTCAGCACATAGCCACGCGCGAGAGCTTCCTCTGCCACAGCCAGTGGCGAGGAAAAGCAGTGCAGGATCGTCGCGCGCGGCTTCGGGGCTTCCGCCAGCAGTGCCATCAGCTCCGCATCTGCTTCCCGATTATGAATCATTAGTGCCTTGTCATGCTTGATCGCCAAGTCAATGTGCCAGCGCAGCGCCTCTTCCTGCACCTTCAACGGCGCACAGTCCTCTGATTTATCGATCCAGTAGGTATCCAAACCGGTCTCCCCCACTGCAACACAGCGCGGGTCAGCCACCATCTCATCCAAGCGGTGGCGCGCCTGTTGATCTAGCTCGCCCGCGCGCGTCGGGTGAATCGCGCATGCCGCGTACACCCGCTCGTGGTGCTGCGCAGCATGCAGCGCCAGCTCAGCCTCCGCCAAACCGTCCCCCACCGTACATAGCTTATCGACGCCCACCGCCACGGCCCTATCCACCAGCGCAATGACTTCCTCCGGTGTGCGAGCGCCGCAGGACGCCAAGTGCGTGTGGGCGTCGATTAGACCAGGGAGTGGTTCAGCAGGGACAGGTACGGGACGAGGCTTCTTCTTAGACACAAGTCAATAGTTTAGCTATTGGGGCAGCTTGCGGTCGACGAACAGACCGACCAAGAAAAGTCCCAGTGCAGAAACGATCGCGACCCACAAAGGGCTAATCAAACGAACCAAAAGAATCGTTACGAGCAGAGTTTCAGTCAACTGAACCGCCACCCGCTGAGTTCTCGTCGAAAACTTCCACACTGCAAGCTGGATTCCGACGTATCTCCCAATAAGATCGATAATCCAGCAAGCAATACTCAGGCAAGCTGCCAGAACCAAAGTTTCAAGAACTGAATCATTTGGCCAATGCACAGAAGCGCCTGGAACTAGGGCGACAAGTCCGAATACAATCAATAGTGGCAAGAAATAGGTTGCCGCCAGAATCGCGACAACTTGTAGGACCTGCGCCCATTTTCCATAGTCAGGCTTCATCCACTAAATCCCAATTACAAAAACAACCCAATAAGCAAAATCATGTGCCACATCAACAGGTACACCTGCCTGAACGAGTGGCACTTCAATTGCTCCCATCTCCCAGACCTCAACTGTTTCAAACACCGGCAAAATCTTGTCGGCCCACGGCTAAACTTTTTTCGGCAGACGATGACGTTCATGCTTGAGGACATAAACTACTGCTTTACGCACCCAAGAGACCGGCCCACGATCACTGACCTCAGGATTTACTTCTCGATGTTTCACATAGTTGGCGAGAATCTCTTCCCGCTCACTTGCATCAAATGATTCACCATCAATCCAGACTTGTCTCTTTGCAACATTGTCCTGCAAAGAATCGACACTCGCCTGAGGACACAAAACATCTCCCAAGCATGTTGCCATCAAACAGCCAAAAGCGAATGCTTGCCGCATCCAATTTCCCAATCCAATCGAGTTACACACCCCACGACAGCACAATCATTCCCATTATCAATAATGGGCATAAACTAACATTACTTTGCAATAGAGTTAAGTCCCCACCACATTGTCAGTGCGCAAAACAGACCCATCACCAAGAATCCGACGGCGGCATAGAGGGGCGAGATGCAGGGCTTGAGCAAATTGCGCAATCAGTGGGTCGAGCCGTTTTGATGGCACCCCCTTTACTCGCACCCCTCCGGTACCACACTATTGGTGGATTTCATTACTTCGGGCGTCGAACCCGTCACGAAGTGCCCGAGCTGGGTCGCAAGCACCATGCCTACGATCGCCGCCCCAGGTCCGAAGCCTGTCTAGTGAGCTGCACGGAGCCAGACCAAGCACAGCACCGTAGACGGTTAACGCCACGACCACCAGCCACACTTTCTGACCAGGCCGTTCTTCAGCATCCGATTGTGTAGCACTGCGCACTTCGAGCGAAACGCAAGTGCGCCGAAGGAAAACTCCACAAGGAACTCTTCCGTGAAATCCCAGCACGCCCAGTCGCCGCATAACGCCCAAAAGACGAAACTGACCAGCCAACGCTGGCCAGCTCCTTGACGAGACTAAAAGTTACCCCCATGCCAGCACTCGTCTAACAACGAGCTAGCACTTGACAAGTGTACAGGAACCCCCTGGGTGGCTAAGTGTTTTTACTATCAATATCACCAACGAGGGGGCATCAAAATGCCTGTTTTCCAAGCCAAGATGGAACTACTCGAACGATTTACTTCACTACCGGCGCCCACTCGGGCCCAGTTTCGCCGAGCTCAGGATCCAGCTTGGCGATCAACGGCTTTGGCTTTTCCAGCTTGGTGCCAGGCTCCACCGGCACGCGCTGCCAAACGGCCTGCTGCGTAGAGTAGTCGCCCATGATGACTGGATACGTGCGTCCTTTGGCAGGCAAACCCACGCCAACCGGAGCAACGTCCATGTCGTCCTGGACCTCGACGATCGAAGGCGTTGCGGCCCACACTCCTTCGCGCCCCAGCGTCTCATGCACAGCCTGTGCGATGTGCGGCAGGTACGGGGTGAGCAGGGTGTTGCAGTCAGAAACCAATTGAAGTGCGACCCACAGGACCGTCGACAAGCGCTCCCGCTGGGACTCGTCCTTGGCCAGTTTCCACGGCTCCATCTCGGCGATGTAGGCATTAGCTTCGCCGACGACGTGCATCGCATGGGTGATGCCAACCTTGAACTTGTTGTGCTCGAGCGCCTCGCCCACCACGTCGAATGCGTTGGCGGCCAGGTCGAGGATGGCCTTATCTGCGTCGGTAAGCTCGCCCGGCTCCGGCACCTCGCCAAAGTTCTTGTGGGCCATGGACACGGTACGGTTGACCAGGTTGCCCCAACCGTTAGCCAGCTCGTTGTTCACGCGGCGGACGAACTCGTCCCAGGTGAAGTCGGTGTCGTTGTTCTCTGGGCCCGCGACGGCGATGAAGTAACGCAGTGGATCTGGGCCGAATTCCTTCAAGAAGTCCTTAACGTAAATGACCACGCCCTTGGAGGAGGAGAACTTGGAGCCGGACATCGTTAGGTACTCAGAAGATACGACTTCGGTCGGCAGCTGCAGCTCACCCAGCTCGCCCGCCTCGCCCGAACGCGCACCAAGGCCACGGTAACCGAGCAGCTCAGCAGGCCAGATCTGGGAGTGGAAGGTGATGTTGTCCTTGCCCATGAAGTAGAAGGACTCCGCCGTTTCAGCGGTCCACCACTCGCGCCACGCCTCTGGACGGCCAACGCGGTGCGCCCACTCAATGGAGGCAGACAGGTAGCCGACCACTGCGTCGAACCACACGTACAACTTCTTGGCGTTGTTGTCCTGCCAGCCGTCGAGTGGGATCGGTACTCCCCAGTCAATATCGCGGGACATCGCGCGCGGGCGCAAGTCTTCCAGGAGGTTGAGCGAGAACTTCAGCACGTTTGGACGCCAGTCCTTGCGCTCCTTCAACCACTCCTCCAACGCACCGGCAAGAGCTGGCAAGTCGAGGAGGAAGTGCTCGGTTTCCACAAACTTTGGGGTCTCGCCATTGATCTTGGACACCGGATCAATGAGGTCGGACGGATCAAGCTGGTTGCCACAGTTATCGCATTGATCACCTCGCGCACCAGAGGCACCACAGATTGGGCAGGTGCCTTCGATGTAGCGGTCGGGCAGGGTGCGACCGGTGGATGGGCTGATCGCGCCGAACGTCGTCTGCTTGATCATGTAGCCGTTATCGTGCAAGCCACGGAACAATTCCTGCACCACTGCGTAGTGGTTGCGCGTGGTGGTGCGGGTAAACAGGTCATAGGTCAGTCCGAGACCAGCGAGGTCTTCGACAATCTGGCGGTTATAGCGATCGGCCAGTTCCTGGACGGTCACGCCTTCCTTCTCAGCCTGTACCAGCAGCGGAGTGCCGTGCTCGTCGGTGCCGGAGATCATCAACACATTTGCACCTCGCATTCGCTGGAAGCGGGCGAAAACGTCAGAAGGAACGCCGAAACCCGCCACATGTCCAATGTGGCGGGGTCCGTTAGCATACGGCCAGGCAACAGCTACGAGCACAGACTTTGTCATGCTCAATACCTTACTAAGTGACCGGCCAAGTGTGTGGGTTAGGGGCGCTGTGCTTTTCGACGCCCCACCCCGCGACGCTGTCGCGCTTCCATTTCGCGGTGAATCCGTCGTTCTCGAGCCAATCGACGCTGGAACTTTTGGTGTTCCTTGATCTCCTGATAGCTCGGGTCATGGGATAGCCCCTTGACCAACGCGAACATCAAACCGATCAACACCACGAGGAATGGGCTAGCCATCACGATAGTGACGCTTTGCAGATTGCCCAATGCGTCATCGCCACCAGCCAACAACATGGTCAGGCCAATCACTGCAGTCAGCGACCCCCAGAGAGCGGACAGCCACGGGTTCGCGTTTAGTTTGCCGTTTTGGCTCATCGAGCCCATGACCGTGGAGGCAGAATCCGCGGATGTAATAAAGAAAGTAGCCAACAGGATCATCGCGACGATGCCAGCGATCTGGCCGCCGGGCAGCTGGTGCAGCAAGGCAAACAGTTGATTCTCTGCACTGCCATCGCCCCAAATGGAGTTGCCATTTTGCTCAGCGTGCACTGCAGTACCACCGAAGATAGAGAACCATACAACAGTGACAGCGGACGGTACCAGCATCACACCAACCACAAATTCCCGGATGGTACGTCCCCGAGAAATACGGGCAATGAACATGCCAACGAATGGACTCCACGACATCCACCACACCCAGTAGAACAGCGTCCAACTCGAAAGCCATTTGCCCGCAGTACCATCTGCAGATTCCGCAGTGCGACCTGCCATTGAGAAGAACGAGCTCAAGTAAGCGCCAATATTGCCTGGAATCAGGTTCAAAATTGTGACGGTCGGTCCTAGGACAAAGACGAAGATAGCCAGCAACGCAGCCAAAATCATGTTGGCGTTGGAGAGCAATTGAATGCCTTTGCCTACGCCAGACATTGCGGAAATCAGGAAGGCCAAAGTCAGGATCAGCACAATAGTGATCGTGGTTTTGGTGCTCGGATTGTGCACGATGCCAGAAGCGTCAAGCCCCGCTGCGATCTGCAAGGCACCTGTACCAAGGGAACATGCGGTGCCGAAAATGGTGGCGACGATCGCCAAAATGTCAATAATCTTTCCGATCGGCCCTTCGGCGCCCTTTCCCCGATCAACGGGATGAAAGCAGAACTGAGCAGCTGCTTGCGCCCCATACGGAACGTGGCGTAGGCCAACGCAAGACCGACGAGAGCGTAGAGCGCCCACGGATGCAGGGTCCAGTGGAAAAGAGTTGTGGCAAAAGCGGTTCCCACTTCATGCTCCGAATGCCCCGGAACTCCATTTCGATAAAATGTAAGCGGTTCGGTGGCACCATAAAACATCAAGCCGATGCCCATGCCTGCCGCGAACATCATGGCTATCCAGGAAGGCGTGGAAAACTCCGGTTCTTCATCATCGCGCCCCAGCCGGATACCGCCAAACTTGGATAACGCGATGCCTGCGATAAACAAGACAAATACGGTCCCGAACAGGACGAATGCCCAACCAAAGTTGCCGACAACAAACGACAATCCAGAACTTGCGGTCGTGGCCATGGACGTTGGCCACATGAGCCCCCAGGCGATGGCTGCGATGATGATTCCGGCCGCTGCGATGACGACGGTCCAGTTGAGCCCTGCGGATTCATCGTCAAATGCGTAGTCGATGTCACGGTGCAAAACGGATTCATCCAAGTGCTGCTCGTTATCAAGCACCTTCGCCAATTCGGCGTGTGCGCTGCGGTTTCCTTCGTCAATTGTCATAGAACCACTGTCACCTGTTCCCCGGCACCAGCCAAATTCACCGCGGAAGCTGATCGGACGCCCATCGGCCTAAAATCCGTTTTGTTATCAGTTCGTTATCAATTGTTTGCACTGCTCAATTCGCAAAATCCAACGAGTACATTGCAAATCTATAACGATCGCCAAATATGTGACCTGGCTCAACTTTTACTTTGCGGAAACAATTGCGTCGTACAGTTCCTTTTTTGACACGCCATAGGATAACGCCAGGTCCGTCGCAACGGCTTTGACCTTCTCCCCCGCCGCCACGCGAGATAGCCCAATTTCTACCAAATCTGGCAACGACACAGCCTCGGCACCCGAGGCCCCTTCGATAACGACGGAGATTTCCCCACGCAATCCATCCGCTGCCCATTCGGCTAGCTCTCCAAGCCCTCCACGCCGCACTTCTTCATAAGTCTTAGTCAGCTCGCGGCATACGGCAGCGCGGCGCTCGGGCCCCAGCACATCTGCGGCGGCAGCCAGAGTTTCGGCAATCCGATGCGGGGATTCAAAGAAGCACACTGCCCGTTCCTCCGTTTTCAGGGACTCCAGCCAACGCAACCGTTGCCCGGCTTTACGGGGCGCAAAACCGTCGAACGCGAAGCGTCCCACAGGCAGGCCCGACAAAGCGAGCGCGGTGGGTACCGCTGACGGGCCAGGAAAACATGTCACGGGGATTCCGGCCTCGTGCGCGGCGTCGACAAGCGGGAACCCCGGGTCCGACACGCTCGGCATGCCGGCATCGGTCACGATCACCACTTGGCCATGCCGGGCATGCTCGATGAGCTGAGCGACTCGGGAAGATTCATTGTGATCAAAATTAGAAATCACCTGACCACTTATCTCCACCCCCAACGCGCTGGCCAAGTTCCTGGTGCGCCGAGTGTCTTCGGCTGCAATGATAGTGGCCTCGGCGAGAGCTTGACGCAGGCGAGGCGATGCATCATGTACATTGCCCAATGGAGTGGCGGCGATAATAATTCCGTGCGGCAGCGGCGCAAGTGGTTCCATTCCTCCCAGCATTCCACAAAGTTGGCGTGAGTTCCTTAATATGATCCTTGTGCCAATGACTCAACCAGCTTCGGAACAAACCGCTCGCCCAGTGCAGGACCCGGCAGGCTCGCGCTATCGACGATCGCGCGGACTCGCCAGCATCGGCAAGGGCCCAGAGCACGTCCACGTTGCCGAACCTACTGTGGTCCGCTGGACGGCATCGGACTGGATCGTCACTGCGATCGTTGTCGCACTAGCCTTTATTTCGCGCTTTATCGGCCTGGACTCTGCTACGGATAAGGGCACCCCGGTTTTCGACGAAAAACACTACGTCCCGCAGGCTTGGGACATGGTCGAGTCCTTTATCGACCCCGTCACCGGCGGCATTGAATCCAACCCAGCTTACGGCTTGGTAGTGCACCCGCCACTAGCAAAGCAGCTACTGGCAATGGGTGAAGTCGTATTTGGCTACACGCCACTGGGCTGGCGCGTCATGACCGCCCTGTTTTCCACCCTTACCGTCCTAGGCATCATGATGATCGCGCGCCGCCTGAGCAACTCCACCGCGGTCGCCGCGTTCGCCGGGGTACTCGCGCTTTGCGACGGCGTGCTGTTGGTGGCCGGACGCTTCGGCATGCTCGACATCTTTTTGACCCTCTTCGTAGTCCTGGCCGCCTACTTCATGATCCGAGACCATGATCAAATGCGCATGAGAATGTACCGGGCCTTCCTCGCAGGCCAGGTCCATACCAGCCCGTATGGACCACGCCTCGGCTTCCGTTGGTGGCGCTTCGCCACCGGCGTGGCTTTGGGCGCAGCACTCTCCGTGAAGTGGTCCGGAATGTACTACATGGCCTTCTTCGGTGTGCTATCCGTATGTTTAGACTGGCTGCTTCGGCACCGCTACCGCGTGGCTCGGCCGTTCGTCGGCACGCTTGTTCGTGATGTTGTGCCCGCCTTTGCGTCTATCGTGATCGTGCCAGTATTGCTCTACGCATGGTCATGGCGCGCTTGGTTCGCCTCAGAAACCTCGGTTTATAGGCATGCCAAGGTCAACGGCACCATTAAGGAAGATTCTGCCCTCCAGCTCCTGCCAGATTCCCTCGCCGGCTGGTTCTACTATCACAAGTCCGTGCTGGAATTTCACGCCTCGCTTACCAGCTCTGGCGGGCATTCACATCCGTGGGATTCTAAGCCGTGGTCCTGGCTGGTGGCATCGCGGCCTGTTCTCTATTTTTCCCAGACCCAACTGAACTGTGAAGGCACCACTACGTGCCGTCGGATGATTTACCTCTTTGGCACACCCGCTATTTGGTGGCTCACCGTGCCGGTAGTGCTATGGGCGCTGTGGCGCTTGGTGGTCAGCCGAGACCTGCGATTCCTCGTCCCCTTAGTGGCGTTTGCGGCAGGTTTCATCCCGTGGATCCTGGCTTATGACCGCCAAATGTACTTCTTCTACGCCGTTCCATTGGCACCTTTTACGATCGTTTTAATTGCCCTGACCTTGGGACTCATCGGCAACTACACCAGGGAATTCCGCGTACCCGGGACCAAAACCACCGCACCTATCGGAATGACCGTAGTGTTTACCTACCTCACCCTGGTGGTATTGGCGTTTGTCTACTGGCTGCCAATTCTTTACGGAACCACGATTACGGAGCAACACTTCCAAGACATCATGTGGTTGCG
The DNA here is from genome assembly GCA_032468405.1 of Staphylococcus chromogenes. Taxonomy (GTDB): domain Bacteria; phylum Actinomycetota; class Actinomycetes; order Mycobacteriales; family Mycobacteriaceae; genus Corynebacterium. The sequence goes on along the minus strand of JAUDUO010000002.1, from coordinate 75,683 downwards.
CAGCTGGAAGTAGCCCCTGCCACGCGTGGGCACCTAGTCCGTGGGACGCTAGCGCTCCGCGAGTGGGGCAGCGCCCAAGGAACGCACCGACCGGGACAGGGTGAAAAAGCCAAGCGAGCTACACCATGCCCAAGCAAGCACCGCAGTCGTGATGATGTGCAACAACCATCCCCACACATTCGCCGCGGTGGACTGCCCCAACAGCACGTCCCGGATTCCAAAGCCAAGTGAAAACATCGTGACGGCGGCGAAGATCGGCAACATGCCTCCGGCCAGGCGAGGCTTCCATGCTGCAAAGAACAGCGCGAATCCAAATGCCATTCGGATGGCCGCCGTATTGATCAACAACAGCTGAAAATTCGGGTCCAGATCCCCGTAGGCCGTAGGCGTAGATGCCAAGATCACGCTACGCAGCGCCCACGCGATAAACAGCACCCCTAGCAAGATCAACGCGATCCGCGCGATAATTGCTTGTGATACCGCCAGCGTGCGTCTCGGCGTGTACACCGGGTCGATACCGGCCAAGATTTGTTCGGAAAGGTCCGGAGCCACCAAACCCGCCTCAGGCTTGGCAGTAGCAAACGTCAGTTGGCGGTTCAGCGATGCAGCTCGATCCAAAAACGCCTGGCATTCGCTGCAGCCGGACAAGTGGGCATCAATAAGGTCGTCGTCGAGTCCAGGCTCTTCCCCGTCGAGCCGGGCGGAAAGGGCCGCTTGGACGCTCGCGCAGTCGAGCATCAGGAAAGCACCTCGTCCAGGGATGCCCGGCCGGAGCCAAACACCACAATCACCAGCAAGGACACAACCAGGACCGCCACGTATTCCACCCCGCCCTCAGCGACGAAAATGCCGTTAGAAAGGTGCACGAAGTACAGGGCGCACGCCATTAATAGCGCCAAGATACCCGCCACAAAAGTGGTTAATAGCCCGATAACCAGCAGTGCACCGCCGAGCAACTCGGTGGTAGCAACCAAGTAGGCCGACAGCTTAGGCTGGGGGACGTTCCAAGCACTGAACTGCCCGGTGGTTTCTACCAGACCAGTCATAAAGAACTTGTCCCAGCCATGCGCGATGAACATGAATCCGAGGACAGCGCGGAGCAGCAGCAACATGCCATCTCGAACAACGGGCTTATCCATGCCCACTAGGTTACCCGCCTACCAGGACCAAACACGAAACGGCACTGGCCAGCAAAATTGCTGGCCAGTGCCGTTCAGTACTTTTTAAGAAACTCGGCGTGGCACCGGGTACTCCGGCACCTGCTCGTCGAACTCAACCTCATCGAAGTTCGCCGTGGTCTCCGGCAGGTATTCGAAGTCAGGGCTTGCGTCGTCGAGCTCAAGCACCACCGCACCTGGTCGGCGCAAGCGTGCTGGCATGCCCAGCTCTTCGTCTTCTGCGGAGCGCACACCCAAACGAGCGCGACGCATGTGGCGGATCCGGCGGGCGCGGAGCTCGTTTTCCGCGCGTACCTGCTGGCGCAGAGCGTAGAGGTAGAACACGCTCAGCGCTGCCACTACGCCCGGAGCGATCCAGGCCATTCCGCCTTGTACCGCGCCAATGATCAAGGTGACCACCAGCAGTGCGCCCAGCACCATCAAGGTTCGTTGGCGACGCTGGAACCGGTTGGTGCTGGCTTGGGCATCTGCTTCCGGATCGTATCCGCCTCGTCCGCGGCGGCGGGCTGCGAAAGCGAGGTCTTCATCGGAAAGCTCGGCGTCTTCGGATTCCTCAGCCTCATCGATCCAATCCGCGTCTTCGGATTCCCCGTCTTCCGGACCTGCGGAAGCAACTACAGGCTCGCCATAATCCGCGTCATCGTGCAGGAATTCTGCCGGGTTGGTGTAGGCATCGTCGTAGTCGTAAGTGTCCGGGCCGTCATCGTAGTAGTCGTCGGAGACGGATAGCGCTACCGCATTTCCTACGGCAGGATCTGTTTCCTCTTCCGACTCGGTTTCGGCTGGTTGAGGCAGTTCGGCTACCACGGAGCCGTCGACAACATGCTCGCGTTCCGGCTTGGTGAACTTGGAAAAAGCTTGGCCAAGCTTGCTGAATGGGGTTGCGGAACTCGCTGGTTCATCGATCAGGATGTCCTCTGAGTCCACGAGCTCGTAGTCAGTGTCTTCAACCTCGGTGTAGTGAACCTGCTCGGAGCTCAAGCGGGGACGCCGGCGCTGCGCAGTGATTTCAGTGCCGCCTTCGTGAATCACGCGGGTTTCTTCAAAGGCTTCGTTGGTATGCCGGATTGGTTTGCGGCTTCGCAGCGCGATCGGGGCTAAGACAAACAGCCACAGCACCACGATCAATCCGAGGACGGGAGTTCCTAACACGCGGGCTGCACCCAACCTTTCCGATAATTCGAGGCAAAACTAATTCCACACAAGGGTTATGGAGCTTTAGTCTAAGAGGGTTGGACGGGTGTCTTCGGGTGCCACGCCGTTTGTGCCAGCGAGGATTTGGCAACAGAATAATAAAGCTAGCGGATGACTCCGGACTTACGAATTCTTTCTACGGCCGTCACCGAATAGTCATCACTGAGCAGGGCCATGAGATAGTGATCTTGCCAGTCCCCATCAATATGCAAATTGCGGCGTAGCAAACCTTCTTGGGTAAAACCGTTGGCAGCCAGCACGGCACCGGAGGCCGGGTTGGTCGGCAGATAGGTAGCGGTTACTCGATGTAGGCCGATCCTGCCAAAGGCGTGATCGACCCCGAGCGCTACGGCAACCTTTGCCACTCCCCTGCCAGATACTTCCTGGTCAACCCAATAACCGATCCAACAATCTTGCATCGCTCCGTGTTGGATTCCGCCGAGGGTTAACTGCCCCACCATCGCACCGTCGAGTTCAATAACCATCGGCACGATCTGCCCGCTAGCTGCAATTTCCCGCAGATATTGATACATCCTGCGCCATGCGAGCGCCGTGTGGGCTCCCGCCCAGTGCGTATCGACGGTCGGCTCTACCGGCTGCAATCGTTCTTGGTTAGCAATTCGGAGTTCGCGCCAACTCGTGGCATCTCTACGACTCAGGGGTCGCAGGCGTAACCACGCGCCGTCGATAAGCTGCACCCGCGCGGTGGCCTCCGGCCAGCCGGGATGACGGGGATGCCGCGGCGCAGCAGGCGGACGTACCGGAAAGTCCGGATCAAAGATGCTGTGGAACACGTCAGTTTTGGGAAAGGAACAACACGTCCACCACGTCGCCGGGGCGCACTTCGGTCACGTGCTCGGGGATGCACAGCAACGCGTTGGCATCAGACAACCCGGCAAGCAAATGTGCCGGGGCTCCAGTAGCGGCGCCGAGGCCTTCGACCAGGTAATCCTGGGTTTCCGCATCGCGCATCAACCGGGCGCGGACAAATCCGCGACGATTTTCCTTGGAATCCACGGGATTCAGGGCGCGGGCGCGCACCCGTTTGCGACCAATCGCTGTTTTTCCTAAGGAGGCTCGCACCACTGGGCGGACAAAAACCTCAAAGCTCACGAGAGCTGCCACGGGGTTAGACGGCAACAAAAAAGTTGGTACCTTGCTTTCTCCAAGCAGGCCAAATCCCTGCACCGAACCGGGGTGCATCGCAACGCGCGTGGTGTCTATTGGCCCCAGCCCCCGCAGGAGCTCGCGAATCTTCGCGGAGGCCGCGCCACCTACTGCACCAGATATCACTACGATTTCGCTGCGCAGCAGTTGGCCTTCGATGATTTCCAGCAGGCGCCGCGGTTCGCCTTCGGCAACGCCTACCCGGTGCACTTGAGCGCCTGCCTCTCGGCCTGCAGCGGCAAGCGCGTAGGAGTTGACGTCGTACACCTGGCCGAGCCCCGGCTCCCGGTCAATATCCACTAACTCAGAACCGATAGAGATGATCGACATACGCGGGCGAGGGTAGACCAACACCTTGGAACGTCCTACCGCCGCCAGCAAGCCGATATGGGCTGCCCCGAGTACTGACCCGGCAGTAACAGCGACATCCCCTGGCTGGATGTCGTCTCCTACGCGACGCACGAACTCGCCTGACCGCACCGGGCGGTGCGGAATCACGCGTTTCGTACCCCGGTCAGTCCATTCCAGCGGCAAGACGGCGTCGGCAAGCGTGGGAAGCGGCGCACCGGTATGCACCCGAACGGCCTGTTTTGGTTGCAGGCGGAGTGGCTTCTGCGACCCCGCTGCTACCTCGCCGACAACCGGCAAGGACTTTTCGACGACCGGTGCCGGCTGATCCTCATCCTGGACCCGATTTGTCAGTGCCCGCATTCCGCCCACGTCTACGGCGCGGACAGCGTAGCCGTCAATCGCGGCCTGCGGAAACCCGGGAAGTGGCTTTGTAGCCTGAACTTCTTCCGCGCACATGAGGCCAAGAGCTTCAGCAATGGCGATGCGGACCGGCTCAGGGGTGAGCGCGGCCTCGGTAACCATCGCTAGTTGCTGTTCGACTGATCGCACGCGGAGCCTCCCTTATCAGTTCGTTGCTTCCTGCCAGCCTAGTAAGTTTCGGGCCGGCAAGATTAGCTTATTTAGGACTCTGCCAGCAATTCCGTAATGTAGTGGCGCAGTCCACGACCATAGGTTGGGTGCTGCAAACCGAAGTCCACACAGGCCCGAATGTATCCACCTGGGTTACCCAAATCATGGCGACGACCACGGTGCACGAGAATATGAACCGGGTGGCCTTCCTCGATCAGCAGTTCAATAGCATCGGTAAGCTGCAACTCCCCGCCCTTGCCCGGCTTGATTCGCTTGAGGGCATCAAAAATGGCCCGGTCCAGGAGGTAACGGCCGGTTGCCACGAAGTTGGACGGCGCATCGTCGACGTCTGGCTTTTCCACCATGCCGATGACCTTCTTCACGTCCTCGCGACCGATTTCTTCAATGTCGAAGACCCCGTAGTTGGATACTTCTTCGCGAGGAACCTCGACAGCACACAAGACAGAGCCACCGTATTCAGCGCGAACTTGAGCCATGAGTTCCATGGCACCCATTGGCAGAACGAGGTCGTCGGGCAGCATGACGGCTACCACGTCTTCGTCGTCGTCAAGCACTGCCTCAGCGAGTCCCACAGCATGGCCGAGGCCCAGTGGGTGCTCTTGCTCTACTGGCACTGCCTTGATCAGGGTTGCCGCACGACGAACCTTTTCCAGCTGTTCCGTCTTACCGCGCTCCTGAAGAGTTTCTTCCAACTCTGGGTATGGATCAAAGTGAGCCAGGACGCCTTGCTTCTTCGGGGCAGTAATGACAGCCAAGCGGGTGGCCCCCAGTTGTGCAGCTTCTTCGGCGATCATCTCGATACCTGGGGTATCAACAACCGGCAGCAGCTCCTTAGGAACCGTCTTCGTTGCCGGAAGGAATCGCGTGCCCATGCCGGCGGCCGGCACCACAACGGTCTTTACGGCATGCTTATGCTCGTTAATTGGAAGCGTCATAAGTGTCTAGACTACTAGCCCCCAATGTACGCACCTACCAGCGACACTTACCTAGTCACGAAAGTCATAGTTATGAATACTGCTACCGAGAAGAAGCAGCTTCGCGCCATGCTTTACGACGCACGCCGTCAACTCACCGCCGAACAGCGTGCTACCGCCAACGCCGCCCTCATCCGCCATAGCCTCACCCTGCTGGCCGAACTCAACGCCACTAAAGTGGCCGCTTACCTGCCAGTGGCCACCGAACCCGGCGGAAAAGAATTGGTACCTGCCCTGCACGATGCAGGCGTAGAGGTACTGCTTCCACTTTGCGCACCGCAGCGCCAGCTCCGCTGGGCGCCGTACGCCGGCCCCGATCACCTTGCGCCAGCTCAGTTCGGCCTGCTAGAGCCAACAACCCAGCCAGGTGGCCCGGATGCTCTAGCGAGCTGCTCGTTGATTCTGGTACCAGCATTAGCGGCCACGCCTGCCGGTTTTCGGCTGGGCAAAGGTGGCGGTTTCTATGACATCGCGCTGTCCGCGCTGACAACTCCAGTTCCCACCGCAGTCATCCTTTATGACCACGAAGTGCGCAGCGACATCCCGCTCGAAGCGCACGACCAAGCGTGCGATTACCTCATCACCCCCAGCTGTATCAGGAGACACTAGTTTTGCGTTGAGCGGAACCGTTTGGGGTCTGGCAGAAGTCTAATTAAGTATGGAGACAAAATTTCTTTCCCGCTTCACATCCGCATCGACCACCCCACACTGGAAACGAACCCAACTAGCCCGCAAGCTCCTTGCGTTATCGTTGTGCGCCCTCGCGGCGGCGCTCGCTTGGCGCGATTCCCTAACGAAGCCACCACAAGTGGTCGTCGTAAAGCATGCGATTGCTGCTGGTGATTCAATCAAACCAGAAGACCTCGCCCTTGCGGACGCTAGCAGTGCATCTCGGGCCGAGGACGCGCTGCGCAGCCTTGCCGACGCAGAAGGAAAAACCAGTGCCACGGCACTAAGACCCGGAGACATTCTTACCCAGCGCAGTTTTCTAGGCGAGGACCTCAGCCGGGCTCTTGCCACCGCGCCTGGCGAGGAACCACTCGCCCTGGTGCCGGTGAAACTCGCCGATCCGGCAACCGCCGCGCTCATTCGCCCCGGCGCTCGGGTTTCGGTGATCAAATCACCAACGGATGCCCCGGGAGCCCAAGCGGAAGTCCTAGCAACAGGGGCCCGGGTAATTTTCACCGTGGAAAAAGACAAAGGGAAGTTGGGCGCCGGCACCGTCTTGCTAGCCCTTCCAGCCAGTACGGGGCACGCAGTTGCCGCGGCATCGCTCGTTAGTCCACTGACTGTCATTATGAGCTAGGGAGCGATGCACGTCACATTCCCAAGAAAAGGCCAGCAATCTAACGCCCGAACGTGGCACATTTGTTGATTGAGACACAAAATTTTCCACTATGGTTGCAAGGTGACGACGTAGGGTTTCCGGGAACACCACTTCCTACCTACGTAAAAACGTTTTGAACCTTTCTAGAAACTTTTCATCAAATAGGGAGATCACCATGCTCAAGGGTTTTAAAGACTTCATCCTGCGCGGAAACGTCATCGACCTCGCTGTCGCTGTCGTTATCGGTAGCGCTTTCACTGCGATTGTCACCGCATTCACCAACAATCTCCTGAACCCACTGCTGGCCGTGCTCGGCGGTTCCGAAGTGAAGGGCCTGGGCATCCAGCTTGTCGAGGGCAACGAGGCCACCTTCATGGACTTCGGCGCCGTCATCACCGCAGCCATCAACTTCCTGCTGATCGCCGCGGTAGTTTACTTCGTGCTGGTTGCTCCAATGAACAAGTTCAAGGAAATCCAGGCTAAGCGCAAGGGCGTTTCCGAGGACGAAAAGACCCCTGCTTCCATCGAAGCTGAGCTGCTGGAAGAAATCCGCGACCTGCTAAAGACCCGCAATGTCTAGGCCCAACTAAGTGCAACTGCCCGCAGCCATAATGGTGCGGGCAGTTTTGTTTTGCGCAGGGTGCTTGCGTTACGACGAATAATGTGGCGGCTTTTGCTCCTCCCAGAACTTCCGATCCAGCTCGGTCGACTCCGCCACCTCCGGTGTATCTTCATCGAAAATAACTACCGAATCTTCGCTAGCTTTCGGGTCCACGGGATCCGTCGCGTCACTGAACATCATGGTGGCCTCTGGGGTATCCCACGAGCGGTCAATATTTTCCGCCGGGGACTTGCGCTCAGCCCGGCGACGCCGCGGTGCAGGCTGCTGTTCCATGTCCTGATTAGTCAACGGATGCCTTTTGTAGCTGATCAATTACGAACTTCACCAGCGGCCCGAGGGTTGCCATGCCGTCGCGAATCGCAGCACGCGAAGGCGCTAGGTTCACGACCACGGTGGATCCTGAAACACCCGCAACGCCCCGAGAGGTACAGGCATCTACGGCACCGCACGCTAGGCCCGAGGAGCGCAGCGCTTGGGAGATTCCCGGCAGCAGTTGATCGAGGACTGCCCGAGTGGCCTCCGGGGTCTTATCCCGAGGTCCCACGCCGACGCCACCGACCGTCAACACTAGGTCCGCGCCACCGACAACAGCCGTTTCGATCGCTTGCCTAATCGCCGATTTCTTAGACTTCACCTCTACTACGGCATCAACTGCGAAGCCGTCCTCGGACAGCAATTCGGTAACCAGCCGATCCGCATCATGGCCAGCGCTAAGTTGGTGATCGGCAACAAGCACCACCAGGGCGCGCCGCACAGCTTGTGCGGACTTTTGCTCCTGGCTTTCGGTAGCGATGAGGAAGTCTGGATCCGGTTCGGCTACATCTTCAAGAAAATCGGCTGATACGGCACCCCCCAATGGATTCTCCAGTGCAGTGTCTAGCGAAGCGTCCCGCGATGCATCCAAAGTAGGTTCCATAACAGAGTCCATTGATTGATCCTCAACTTCGTTTGGCTGCCACCACGCGACGACAGCCGACGATTATTTATTACCTATGACTGTAGACCTGCGAATGACTATTGGATAGCCGAACAGGAGAATTTGCAAGTCTTGGTTTATTTCTTGGCCTCCGGCAACTTCACGTCGACGGTCCGTTTCTCCTTGGAATCAGGCTTAGTCACCTCCAGCTTCACGGTGGAGCCAAACTCCTGCGAGCGGACCGCCGCGATCAGCGCATCCGCGTTGTCGATGACGCGGTCATTGACCTTTGTTACCAAATCTCCCTTAGTGATGCCCGCTTTATCCGCAGCAGAACCAGGATCAACGCCAGCTACCAACGCGCCCCGATAGTCAGAATTCTGGGATACCTTCACACCGATGACAGGCTGTTCCACCTGACCGGTCTCAATCAATTGCTGCGCAATCCGCTTCGCCTGGTTCGCCGGAATGGCAAAACCCAGCCCGATCGAACCACTTTGCTGGGAGCCACCCGAGCTCAGCGACGCAATCACGGAATTCATGCCCACCAAGTTGCCTTGCATATCTACCAACGGACCGCCTGAATTACCCGGGTTAATCGCAGCATCCGTTTGGATGGCATCAATGAGGGAAGACTCCCCGCCCCCGCCACCAGAAGCCCGCACCGGACGGTTCAGGGCAGAGACAATACCTGAGGTCACCGTCGCTGAAAGCCCCAGCGGGGAACCGATGGCTACCACTTCTTGCCCCACCGCAACTTGGCTAGAATCGCCGAAATTCAATACTGGCAGATTTTGCACGTCGCGAATCTGGATAACCGCAATATCGGTGGATGCATCGCTAGCAATGAAATCCGCCGGTCGCACGCTACCGTCGTTAAGCGTGACGTCGATAACGCCACCATTTTTGGCGTCACCCACCACGTGGTGATTGGTGAGCACCTTACCGTCGGAGGAGATGATCGAACCGGAGCCTTCCCCAGCGCCCTTTCGCGTGGCCACCTGGATTGAAACCACCGAAGGCAGCACTCGGTGCGCAACATCCTCGACAGAACCTGGCGCCACGCCCTCCGGCCGGGATACCGACTTTTCCGTCAACGCGCTGTAGTCATGCGTGACGTGCTTTCCGCCACCCAGGGTTGCTGCGGTCAGCACCCCAGTGCCGATGGAACCGACCAGCATTAAGGCGAGCGCGGTACCTAGGCCAACCTTGCGCTTTTCTTTGCGCACGGGTTGCTGGGGAGCAAAAGGATCCATCGGTGCTCCGCTCGACGGTAGACCTGGCTGCGCGAATTGACCCGGATTGGTCGAGGAAACCTGCTGCGCCCACTGGTTGTGCTCGGGCTGATTGTGCACAGGCTGGTTTTGTTCAGGCTGAGGTGCCTGCTGGGGAGCAGGTTGCGCAAAGGAGCTAGTACTCGCCGCCCAGCCGTGGTGGCTATTTAGCGCCTCGTAGGGGTTGCGCGGCTGGCTAGCATGTTGATCCACTTCAGGCTCGTAAGCATGCAAGTCAGGAGGGTTGGTAGCGAAGTTCTTAGTTGCGGCTTCATCCTCGCCGTGGTGCTGCGGTTCCTGTCGATCGTTCATAGTGAACATCTAACCCTTCTGAACTGGTGCGCTGCTGTGTTGGAGCACACGCCACTCTGAACACTTTCTGAATGTTGCCTGAATAAAAAAAGCTTCAAGGGTTAAACTCTGCCGGAGACAAAAATGTTCCCGCCAAGGCGATATTTTTCCTGGCGGGAACGATGCTTTATCAACGGTTGTTAGGCTTCTGGGTGCTGCTTACGGATCACTTCTGGGTCCGTAGATCCCGGCAAGGTAATTTGCATCAAGGTGCCGCCGTCATCGGAATCTAAGACTTCGATGGTGCCACCGTGGCGCTCCACGACCTTTTTCACAATCGAAAGGCCAAGTCCCGAACCTGGCATGGACCGCGCTTGCACCGAGCGGAAGAAACGCTCGAACACCTTTTCTCGATCGGCCTCAGGGATGCCCGGCCCGGAGTCCGCTACCCCGATATGGATCTTGTTGCCACTGATTGGCTCCATCGTCAGGCGGACCACACCGTTAGGTGGTGACCACTTGGCGGCATTGTCCATCAAGTTCACCACCGCACGCCCGAGGGCAAAAGAATCACCGAAGAGGTACCAGTCCTGGCGCTCAAAGGCGAACTTCACGTCTGGTCGGCGTCGCTTCACCCGGTCCAAGGCGTTATTCATTGCCTCGCCGAGGTCAACAAATTCAGCAGTTTGCTGCCTGCTATCTTCTCAGGCGAGGTCAACGAGGTCACCAATCAGCGTCGAGAGCTCTTCGATTTGTGCGATGACGTCCTTCTCCAAATCGCGGCGATCTTCCTTGGAGATCGTGGCGGTTGGACTGTTGGACACAATCATGAGCAACTCAATATTGGTACGCAACGAGGTCAGCGGTGTCTTGAGTTCGTGACCAGCGTCCGCTACCAGCTCGGTTTGGCGGCGACGAGATGCCTCCAAAGACTCGAGCATGTCATTGAAGGACTGCGTCAGCTGGGCGATTTCATCTCGACCAATCACCTCAATCGGTTCGAGCGAGTCAGTTTCCGTGACGTGCTCTACCGCTCGCTGCAGACGAGACACTGGACGCAGACCCGTGGTGGACACCACCATGCCGGCGGCGATGGCCATCAGAGTGCCGAGGCCCGCGATGATGAGCAACACCATGCCCAGCGCGCTCACCAAAGAGTAGGTTGGACCGAGATCCTGTGCCAGGACGACAGTCGCACCAACTTCATTGTTCATCGCGAGCACCCGCTGATCACCCTGATTTCGGATGGTCATCGGGATTTCACCTCGGATTACTTCCCCTTCGGTCACCAGGGAGATGTTGTCCCCAATGCCTCGGGAAGCACCCGGCGGAAAATAGGTGATGTGAATGTCCGGGTTATACGCTTTGAAGGATTCAATCTCGGCGTCGATACGCTTGTTAAACGCAGGGTCTACACTGCGTGCGAGCAGTGACCGGGAGACATCTTCCAACTGGGAATCGACCGCGCGGTTCAGCGAGGTAGACACGGTCCAGTAGGCAACTATCGTCATGATGCCGACGGCCGCTGCGACCATCAGGGCGGTGACTATTGCCAGCTGCCACCTCAGTGGAGCACGGCTCCACGAGCTTTTCTGCCAGTTGTTGGTATGAAGGTCATCCTCTAGCGGATTTGTTGTTTGACGAAGGATCACTGTGAGCTCTCGCGAAGTACATAGCCAACACCGCGTGCGGTGTGAATGAGACGAGGCTCTCCTTCCGCCTCAGTCTTTCGCCGCAGGTAGCCGATGTAGACTTCAAGCGCGTTTCCTGAGGTTGGGAAATCGTAACCCCAAACCTCCTCTAAGATGACCGTACGCCCCATGACGCGACGAGGGTTGTTCAACAAAAGTTCCAGCAACGCGAATTCCGTGCGCGTCAGGCTGATCTGACGATCCCCGCGGTATACCTCGCGCGTTTCAGTGTCCATGCGGAGATCTTCAAACACAAGTTCCGAACCGCCATCGGAGTCGGAGGACTCGGTAAAGGAACGTCGCAGTAGGGAACGCACACGCGCCAGCAGTTCCTCGAGTGCGAAAGGCTTGGGCAGGTAGTCATCAGCACCGGCATCCAGACCTGCCACGCGGTCAGAGACCCCATCACGAGCGGTCAGCACCAGAATCGGTCGGTTATCACCACCGCTGCGCAGGGTACGGCAGACTTCCAACCCGTCGAGGATGGGCATCATCACATCCAAAATAACAAGGTCAGGCTGCTCCTTGTGAATCATTTCCAGCGCAGCAGCACCGTTATCGGCAAGGATCACCTCATAGCCGTTGAAGGAGAGGGAGCGACGGAGGGATTCGCGAACAGCTTGTTCATCGTCAACTACGAGGAGTTTCATGTAATTTCTGCCTGACTTCGACTTTTGTTTTTCGTGCTCACCTAGAGCACACCTATTCCAAGATAAGTATCTAGGTAAGTATATGTGTATTTAATGGAGAAAATCGACTTAGCTGGACTAACACGAAAACGGCCCCACCCCAGCCAAAAGGCACGAGGTAGGGCCGCGTGAATTGTCTAACGCTTAAGCGATTAGAACTGTTCGACGTCGATCAGGCCAAGCTGAGCTGCTTTGACCAGGCGGCGAGGAATCTGAACTTCCTGACCATTGATCTTGACGGTCTGGAGGGCGACGTTGTCAGCCTTCCACTGGGAACGACGCGCGTGGGTGTTTGCACGCGACATACGACGCTTTGGAACTGCCATGGTTGTTTCCCTCCTTCTTTACTTGTTCTTCTTACGACGCGCGAGGGCACCGTAACGCTGGTTGAACTTCTCGACGCGGCCAGCGGTGTCCATAACACGCTGTGCACCGGTCCAGAATGGGTGGGACTCAGAGGTCACGTCGACGACGATGAGTGGGTACTCGTTGCCATCTTCCCATTCGACGGTACGGTCGGAGGTTGCGGTGGACTTGGTCAGGAACTGGTGGCCAGTACCTGCATCCTGGAAGACCACTGGGTGGTAATCCGGGTGGATATCCTTCTTCATAAGTTTTACATTCCCTCAGGATTGAACTTCAGGTCGCTTCTGCATGGCGCTTGATGAGGCCACCGATCGTGCCTGAGTTGGGACGATTGATTACGAGCCGAATAAACGGCACCGCAAGTACTATACACGCTGGACTTCACCGCACGAAATTGCTTGTCGACGCCACGCCCGTGGCCACACTGCCCTAGCGTGCAAAGCGCGCTACTGCCTCCGATACTTCCTTGAACTTCACGTCCGCTTCTTCGTCACCTTGATGCACAGCGTGCGCGACGCAATGCCGCATGTGGTCGTCCAGCAGCGCGAGCCCCAGGCCTCGAAGGGCAGAGTTGACCGCACTTATTTGTGTTAGCACGTCGATGCAGTATTGGTCCTCATCGACCATGCGTTGAAGCCCCCGAATTTGTCCCTCGATGCGCTTCAACCGGGCCAAGTAGCGGGCTTTGTCCTCAATGTAGCCGTGCTGTTCCATTACTCTATTGCTCCTTGAAGTTGCGCAACCGGAGGGAGTTGCTGACCACAAATACCGATGAGAACGCCATTGCGATGCCAGCCAACATAGGGCTTAACAGCCCCATCGCCGCTACCGGAATGAGCACGACGTTGTAAGCAAACGCCCAGAACAGATTGGTCTTGATGGTGGCCAGCGTGCGGCGCGACAGCCGCAGCGCATTCACTACGGACGATACATCATCGTTCATTAAGACAATGTCTGCAGCTTCAATGGCTACGTCGGTTCCTGCCCTCATCGCCAGTCCTAGATCTGCCTGCGCGAGCGCCGCAGCGTCATTGACACCGTCGCCGACCATCGCCACCACTTCTGTACTCTGCAATCGCTGCACTTGAGCTAGCTTGTCTTCAGGATGAACCTCGGCAATCACATGTGCTGGATCAATGCCAACCTCGGCTGCGACCGCGCGGGCGGCGCCGGCATTGTCCCCTGTCAGTAACCACGGTGTGAGGCCAAGACGCTTGAGCTCAGCAATTGCTGTTGCAGAACCGGGTTTGACCTTATCTCGCAGTACGAGCGAACCGCGGCGTGCGCCGTCGACAAGCACATCGACCTGGGTTGCCCCTTCGACCTTAATCTCCCCCACTGAGCGTTCCACGCGGATCTCGTGGCCGTCGACAAGCCCGCGCACACCTTGCCCCGGCAGCGCAGCAAAATCGCTGACCGGCAATAGCGGCAGGTCACAAGCTTGGACAATCGCTTTGGCGATGGGATGCTCCGAGGCCTGCTCGACTGACGCGGCAAGGCGCACGAGTTCTGGATCAGCGGGCTCCATCGTCATACGACCGGTAGTGATAGTCCCCGTTTTGTCAAGTACAATCGCTGTCACCCGCCGCGTGGATTCCAATACCTCCGGTCCCTTGATCAATAGCCCCAGCTGCGCGCCACGCCCAGTGCCTACAAGTAGCGCCGTGGGAGTGGCAAGCCCCAGCGCGCACGGGCACGCGATAATGAGCACGGCTACGGCGGCCGTAAAAGCAGGTGCCATACCGTGCCCCAGCAGCAGATGAGCGCCGAGAGTCAGCAGTGACATCACAATCACCGCTGGGACAAACACCTGGGAAATCCGGTCCACCAAACGCTGTACCGGGGCTTTTTGCGCCTGAGCCTGGGTCACCAACCGCGCCATCCGCGCGAGCGTTGTTGCGTCCCCAATCTGTGTTGCCTTGACGACGAGCCTCCCCGAGGCGTTAACCGTCGCGCCTGTCACCTTGTCTCCGGCCGCCTTCTCCACCGGCACGGATTCGCCGGTAAGCATGGACTCATCTACCGCGGACGCACCATCCATGACCACGCCGTCGGTAGCTACCTTCTCACCAGGCCGCACCACAAAAACGTCGCCTACTTGGAGCTGAGAAATCGGCACACGCTGCTCATGCTCATCAACCAGGATCGACACTTCCTTTGCCCCCAGGTCAAGCAGCGCGCGCAATGCTTCCGATGAACGCCCCTTCGCCCGCACTTCAAACCACCGGCCGAGCAGAAGGAACGCAATCACCACCGCGACTGACTCCAGATAAATTTCATCCATTGTGGTGTGGCCCGGAAACAGATGCATACGCATGCGCATGCCTTCATGCCCGGCATTGCCCACAAACAGCGCCCACAGGGACCACAGATAGGCCGCGGTGGTGCCCAGAGACACCAAAGTATCCATAGTGAACGACCCATGCCGAATATTCAGCAGGGCGGAGCGATGGAATGGAGCACCACCAAAAAGGTAAACATACGTAGCCATCGCCAGCACCGCCCACTGCCAATGAGTAAATTGCAGCGCGGGAACCATGGACAAGAGCATTACCGGAACTGCGAAAATAGCCGAAGCGATCAGCCGCCCAACCAGATCTTCGGCTTCTGCATCCCGCGCCTGCGTATGGTGATCTTCATCTTTCGCTACAGCGCCCATTTCAAAGGCATCATATCCAGCGTGTCGAATCACCTCAATGAGCGCTTGTGGCGAAGTCCGGTCCGCATCGAAACGCACCGTTGCCGATTCCGTGGCGAAGTTGACGCTGGCTTCAACGCCATCCACCTTATTGAGCTTGCGCTCTACTCGACCAGAACACGACGTACACGTCATCCCGGTAACACCTAGTTCAATGGTTTGCATACCTCAAACCTATACCCCCTATGGGTATCTTGCCACTGCCTAGCAACACACCACGAGCCACAGTATTAACAGCTGCTTTCACACTGACTAGGGGATTAGGTTTTTTGGCCGTCAAGCGGTAAGGTTTCCCCTTGCTGTTGTCGAAATATTCGTTTTCGCCCTCTTCGGCCGACTTAAGCGTGCCCCTTGACCTGTAGGTTCAAGGTGCGGCACCTTTTCTTCCGGTTCGCAAGTGGGCGGCTAGGAGAAAGAAAGTTATGTCGGCTATTTGCCAAGTAACGGGACGCAAGCCGGAGTTCGGCAAGCAAGTCTCGCACTCGCACCGACGCACGTCTCGCCGTTGGAACCCCAACGTGCAGCGTCGTAAGTTTTTCGTGCCATCCCTGGGTCGCACCATCACCCTGACCGTATCCACCAAGGGCCTCAAGATCATCGACCGCGATGGCATTGAGTCCGTAGTTGCTGCAATCCGCGCACGTGGGGAGAAGATCTAACCGATGGCACGCAATGACATCCGTCCAATCATCAAGCTGAAGTCTACGGCTGGCACCGGTTACACCTACGTCACCCGTAAGAACAAGCGCAACAACCCAGACCGTATCACTCTTAAGAAGTACGATCCGGTAGTCCGCAAGCACGTCGAATTCCGCGAGGAGCGATAATCTATGGCTAAGAAGTCTAAGATCGCCAAGAACGAGCAGCGCAAGGAAATCGTCGCCCGCTACGCGGAGCGTCGCGCTGAGCTCAAGGCAATTATCAAGAACCCAAATTCCACTGACGAAGAGCGTCTCGACGCTCAGTTCGAACTGAACCGTCAGCCACGTGACGCTGCCCCATCCCGCGTTCGCAACCGCGACGCAGCTGATGGCCGTCCACGCGGCTTCCTTCGTAAGTTCGGCCTGTCCCGTGTTCGCGTTCGCGAAATGGCTCACCGCGGTGAGCTGCCGGGCGTCCGTAAGTCCAGCTGGTAATAGGGAGATTTGCCACAATGAAGCGCACCAACATCAAGAAGGCGCGGATCGAGCAGTCCCGCCGCCCAAAGAAGAACCCACTCAAGGCTGCCGGCGTTGAGAAGGTCGACTACAAGGACATCAACACCCTTCGCCTTTTCATCTCTGACCGCCACAAGATCCGCTCTCGTCGCGTCACGGGCCTGACCCCACAGCAGCAGCGCCAGGTTGCTACCGCTGTGAAGAACGCACGCGAGATGGCTCTCCTGCCGTTCACCAGCCGCTAAGTCGACTGAAGTACAACGCAAAAACGCTCGGCCCTGCTAAGTAGGGCTAATCGATACACAGCGCGCTTGTGCCGCTGACAATCGTGACACGGCACGAGCCTTAAGAATAGGGCCCCGACCAATTGGTCGGGGCCCTATTCTTTGCTTTTTATCCCCTGTAGGTTCACATAGTCCCGCGAAGATCCTCGCTCTACAAAAATTGACCGTGTCATTCGGTCATTTTCTGCCCGAAATCGACAGAATCACTCAGTCGATTTTCGACTCCGAGTGCCACGTAACTGGCGAAAACACAACGCTACTCAGCCAAGGCCCGACTCACCACCCGCTTGGCTTGTGAAATCAGTGGAGCATCCACCATCTCCCCTTCGAGTTTGAACGCCCCAGGAAACTTTGGCGCCTCTGCGAGCACTTTCCGCGCCCATTCCAGCTGTTCAGCGTCAGGAGCAAACGCCCGGCGCACGGTTGCAAGTTGTCGCGGGTGGATGCACGCGAAACCAATGAAGCCCGAACGCGCGGCATCTGCAGCTTCTAAGAAAAGGCCCTCTTCATCGTGGAAATCAGCGTGGACGGCATCAATTACGAACTTCCCATGCACCGAAGCGTGGATGTGCATTTGAGAACGCGCGTGTGAGATCACTGCCCGATACGGCCCCGGCCGAGATGCCGGAGCCCCCTCATCTACTTGGAAGCGGGAGTGCGTGCCACCGAGTAACACAGTAAGGTCTTCGGCTCCCCAGAAAAATCCCACCACATCCTCATGTGCCGCAAGTTGCGGCAGAGCTGCGATAGCATCAGGCGTTTCAATCATCGCGATGAGTTTATAGCCCGACAATTCTGCAGGGATTTCTGCATATACTTTTGGCACCATCACCAGGTCATACGGCGTAGTGCGAACGAACGCAACGTCGTCGTGGAAATGTGGGGATCGTGGTCCAGTTACCCGAACGATAGTGGTCGCCGGGTCGAGCCCACACGAACGGATATTTTCGTATGCCTGAGGCCGATCCATATCCCCTGCACCATCTTCAAGGTCCAGAATCACCACATCCGCCTGAGCAGCCGCTTTGGGAATGATCTCAGCCCGATTGGCAGGGGCAAAGAGGATCGCAGGGCCCGCGATGAGATGATCGAATCGCATACTATATTGCTCCTTAAGGTGCGTGCCGTAGCGGGTTTACGCTTTCCACTGTCCTAGGCTGGAATTGGTCAAATTCTTCTCCCTTTAGGATATGTGATGTCGCACGCCGTCTCGCCTACTTCGGAAAACATCGAACATTCGGAACCAGTCGCGTTTGGGTTCCGCTTACTGACGTACCTGGCAGATGCCATCACCGCTACGCTCTTGCTTTTAGCCTTCAACGCGATCTTGGCCGTCGCAGGCACCGGCTTACTCTTTTTCGAGCTGTTCCTCTACACCGCGTTTCCATTCCTAGCGTTGTTCCTCTACAAGACCATTTCGGAAACTTTCTGGTCGGGGACACTTTGCCGTCGGCTGTTGCATCATCGAGTGGAATTCCAGGGCGTCGACAATGCGCCCTTGCCCCGGCTCGGACGCGCGGCGCTGCGAAACTCGTGGGCTTTCGTTGCTTTTCCGCTGTCCTACCTTTTTGAGCCGTCGATCTTTATGAACTTGCTCATGCTGGTTATCGCCATTTCGATGGCCTGGGATCGCAATTACCGTTCTCTTATGGATAAGCTCGCACGCGCACGAGTAGTCAAAGCCGACGAGCAGCTTGTCGACGCCCCGACCGAAGCTCCCAAGACCGTAGCTACCCCTGAAGAAGGCACCCCAGACGAGGAACCCCAAGAAGAGAATATCGAGACAAAGTCTTTATCTGCTGCGGAGCTGATTGCTCGCCACCGAGCTGAACTGGGCAAAGAGGGCGAGCCTGCCCGGCCACGCACGCGACGACGTCGCGCAGCCGACGACTAGAAGTGCTAACGCGTCACATTTTCGATAGCCTGGCGGTATGTTACGCCCGCGCCGCTTTGAACGAATGATCGCCTATTTCATTGACTCCATCCTCTTTGCCATTCTAGCGACAGCATGCAGTGCCGCCGCACGATATTTCTGGGCAGAGATGCCATCATACCAATTCGAAGAAAACTCGCTTTTGGGTTTTGGCATTTACAAGGTGGCGTGTGAGCTTACAGCAGGGCAAACAATCGGCCACTGGCTGGCGAGCATTAAAGCAACCTACGAACGCCCCGCCTGGTGGCGCCCCTTCGTACGAAACTCCTGGGCACTGCTGCCTGGCATTCTGAAACTTGCCTTCCCGCAGTTCTTTGCTTACCAAGACTGGTCTGAGATTCTTGCGGCAATCCTATGCATAAGCGTGCTGTTCGGCGCGCGTTCCGTTTTTGACTGGCTGGCAGGTGCTCGCATGGAATCAACGAGCAAACCTGCCTACTGCGAACCTGCGGTCAGCGAGTCCTAGTGAGAGAAGTGACGCACGCCAGTGACGTACATCGTCACGCCTGCAGCCTGAGCCGCTGCGAAGACTTCCTCATCACGGATTGAACCGCCAGGCTGGACGACGGCCTTAACGCCGGCGTCGAGAAGCACCTGCAGGCCATCTGCGAATGGGAAGAAAGCGTCCGACGCGGCATAGGATCCACGGGCGCGGTCGGCGCCGTCGGCAAGCGTGTTGGCGCGCTCGACAGCCAGGCGGGCGGAGTCAACGCGGTTGACCTGGCCCATGCCTACACCCACGGCGGCATTGTCCTTGGTCAGGATGATGGCGTTGGACTTGACTGCGCGGACGGATCGCCAGGCGAACTCGAGTTCTGCTAGTTCCTCAGCGCTCAGTGGCGAGCCGGATACCAGTTGCCAGTTTTCTGGCCTGTCGCCTTCCGCCTGGTATAGGTCAGGCTCCTGGGTCAGGATGCCACCAGAGATGAACTTCTTCTCCTCGGTTGGCGCTTCGTATTCAGCGACCAGGATGCGCAAGTTCTTCTTCTCGGAAAGGATCTGCACGGCTTCTTCCTCGTAGGAAGGAGCGATGATGACCTCGGTGAAGATGTCCTTGACCTGGTTGGCCATTTCCGCGGTGACTTCGCGGTTGACGGCGATGACGCCGCCGAAAGCGGATACTGGGTCGCAGGCGTGCGCTTTGAGGTGAGCGTCGGCAATAGAAACCTCAGAAACCGCAACGCCGCAAGGGTTGGCGTGCTTGATGATCGCGACGCATGGGCGCTCGTGATCCCACGCAGCGCGCCAAGCAGCCTCAGCGTCCTGGTAGTTGTTGTAGGACATTTCCTTGCCGTGGAGCTGCTTGGCATTTGCCAAACCCTTGGTGCCAACACGAGTCACAGTTGCGCTCTGGTGGGAGTTTTCACCGTAGCGCAGTGGGGCGGTTTGGGCGTTGTCGTCGGAAAGCTGGGAGACCATCCATTCCGAGACTGCGGCGTCGTAGGAAGCGGTGTGCAGGAAAGCATCCCTGGCAAGTTCGCGGCGTTCCTGCAGGGTAAAGCCACCTTGGCCCAGTGCGGAGATGACGGATCCGTAGCGGGCTGGGTCAACGACGATGGAAACGGATGGGTGGTTTTTCGCAGCGGCGCGCACCATAGATGGGCCTCCGATGTCGATTTGCTCCACGCATTCGTCAAAGTTCGCGCCGGAGGCGACCGTCTCGCGGAATGGGTATAGGTTGACTACCACCAATTGGAAGGTATCGATGCCGAGCTTGGCAAGTTGAGCGAGGTGATCTTCCTTGCGGGTATCAGCGAGGATACCGGCATGGACGCGTGGGTGGAGCGTCTTAACGCGGCCTTCCAGGCACTCAGGGAACTCGGTGAGCTGCTCTACTGGCGTGACCGGGATACCTAGGTCTGCGATCTTGGCAGCCGTGGAACCAGTGGAAACGATTTCTACGCCTGCGTCCCCCAGCGCACGTGCCAGGTCCTCGAGTCCCGTCTTGTCATAGACGCTCACGAGGGCGCGCTTGATAACCTTACGATCTTCGCTCATAAAAACAGCCAACCCTTCTCACACGATGAGTAGTCACTATTGACTACGCTAACGTCCCCAATATTAGAGGGGCTGCAGCGGATTATCCGAATTGAGTACCCGCACGATGAGGGCACGTTCTTGCACCTTAATCCGCTCGTGCAATGTTGCTTCATCATCGTCTAGTTCCACCGGCACCGGCACCTGTGCCAAAATTTTGCCGGTATCCACACCTTCATCCACCAAATGGACGGTGGAACCGGTTACTCGAACTCCGTATGCCAGCGCATCTGGGACGGCGTGAGCACCAGGGAAAGCGGGGAGCAAGGCAGGGTGCGTGTTAATCATCCGCCCTGCGAACTCCGCCAAGAATTCCTCGCCTACGATGCGCATGAACCCAGCGGACACCACGATGTCCGGCGCAAAGGCAGCAACGGCATCCCGTAGGTTGCGATTCCACTCCGCCCGATCGCAGCCCGTTTCGTAGGCCACCGTGGTCACCGGCACAGCGTTCGCTTTCGCCTTATCGACGGCCGCGCATGGGCGGTCTGTCACCACGCCGACCACTTCGTAACGGTCCCCTGCTGCGGCAACGATGGAGGCCATGAGGCTACCCGTCCCGGAAGCCATGACCACTATTTTGCGTTTATTCGTCATCTGCTTCTTCCTTTTCTTTCAAACCGAGGGGCACCGCGTTACCAGGCTCATCTGTTTTAGCATCATCTTGCTCCGATGCCTCTTCTTCCTCACTAGCTTCAGCTTTTTCTTCTATACCTTTATTATCTAGCTCTTCTTCAGTCACTTCTGCCACAGCAGGTTCAGGGGCGCGGCCCAATAGCTTGTGCACACCCGCAATTGCTAGGCCCGCACCCAGCAACCACCCTGGAATGAGCAGGATTGCCATCCACCACACCGGCCCAACGAAGCCATACTGTCCCACTTTTCCTACCGTTAAGAACACTGCCACAGCAGTAATCCCAAAACACCATGCGGCCGAGAGCGCGGCGTCGAGAAGCGGGCGCTCGCTACCAAGCAGGCGACGATAACTAACCACTAAGGCCAGTGCGAGCGGAACGAGCAGGAAGAGCCACGCAAGGCTCCACACGCTGGCTGGCGCGGCGGCCAAAAGCGGCAACGGCGGGAGCGGCACCAAATAGACGCCGAACAAGCTGATCGAACCGCGCCCAACGGCCAGCTCCACACCCGACAAGATGGCAGCAGCATAGAGAGAAATGTTGGGAAGGTACAGCACGCTGAGCCCCACCAAGTTGCCACCGGCACTGGAGTCAGCATAAGCACTAAAGACCTCGGACACCGCATTGCGATGCATCACCAGTGACACCCCGACCGCGATCAACCCGGTAGCCCACAGCGCCCCAAGATAACGCAGCGCGGTGACCAGCGAATCAAACAGCGTAGGTACCAAACCAAACTTCTTAGTTAGCGCTCGCCACAGGCGTGGACCCATGCCAATCAAAAACGCTGTCGCATGGATAGCCAAGGTCCGACCCAAGCTCAAAAACACATTGGGTACCCCAACTGGCAAGACGGTAGACGCATCCAGCAGCATGGCTAGCGCTGTGAGCGTCAACAGCAGTGGCACACCCAGCACACATGCAATAAGGACATAAAGATCAGCAAGAGACACCCGATCCTTTACCACCGCATGCACCCGCCAGGCCACGAGGGCAACCACCAGGCCAGCAGGCAAAAGAGGCACTGTCGCCAGCGTCGTGCTTGCGCTCGCCACTGGGGCCGCATTAGCAATAAGCCAGAGTTGTGCAATGGTTGCCGGTAACGCTACGAAGCTCGAATTTGTGAGCAAAATGCCGGAAAGCGCGAGCACCAATAGAAAAGAGACAACGATCACATTGGCTATCAATATGATCGGTAAAAACGCTTTAAGGCGAGCGCGGTTTGTCGAGCGGTCAGCGGTCGCAATCGAAGAAGCTCGACTACGCGCACCAAGTTTCATTCGCAAAGATTCCGATGCGCCAACTTTGCTACGGGAAGTCGATTTCACCGGAGAGGACTTGGCCGGACGTGCATGTGGACTAGTGTTTTTGTTCATCACATCCACTGTGCCACGCCCACAAATGTAAGCGAGGTAACCCGCGCGACAAGTTGCACACTTTAGGGAAGAGTCCAGTAAGCTGAGACGAAGCTTAGAGAAAACAGATCAATCCATGCGTAAATAAAGTCTAAATTATAGCTTTAGACTTTGACGGCGAGATCGTGACCAATTTGAGACCATTTCGCCGAGATTCCACAATTTCGCTTGCCTCGCTTGTAACGAACCGCTATCGTGATTCCTCGTTAGGTAACGAGACGGTCACAATTTATATTTGTGAGCAAACGGAGGAAGAAGGCTAAATGCAGAAGCATGCATCGCGGACTGGCGTAGGGCGCCACCGCAAGCAGAGCGCGTCGCCGACGACCAAAGGACGCGTCGCCCTCGTCGCAGTCGCAACCGGTGCAGCATCTACCGCCGGCGCTGGCGGAGTCGCAGTAGCCCAAGCACAACACACGGAAACCGCTGAGGCTCCAAAGATTGAGCTCGCCGCTAACGCGACGGCCCCAACCTCTAGCGAAGCTCCACAGATTTTGGCTATCGCCGATTTCAAGCCGATGGCAAACCTTAATGACCAGGTTTCCAAGGCCATCAAGTACAACGAAGAGCGAGTCGCAGCTGACAACGCTGCCCGCGCCCCACAGACCGCAAAGCCTGCAGAAGGTGCTTTCACCTCCGGCTTCGGCCCACGCTGGGGTTCCTTCCACTCCGGTATCGATATCGCCAACGCTGTTGGCACCCCAATCTTGGCTGTCATGGACGGCACTGTCATCGATTCCGGCCCAGCCTCCGGTTACGGCAACTGGATCCGAATCAAGCACGAAGATGGCTCCATCTCCGTCTACGGCCACATGGAATCCCTGGACGTTTCCGTTGGCCAGCACGTTACCGCTGGTCAGAAGATTGCCGGAATGGGCAACCGTGGCTTCTCCACCGGTTCTCACCTGCACTTTGAAATCCACCCTAACGGCCAGGGCGCCGTTGACCCTGTGCCATGGCTGGCACAGCGTGGCATTAGCGTCTAATTTAAGCCCTCTAGCAGCCTCCCCAGGACCTCGAAATTGTCTTTTCGACCCCCAGGGAGGCTTTTACTTTTCCATGCCTTAAATAGCCCCCTGCGGCTACTGGCAAAGTTTCGCGGGTAAGGCTTGCTACTTTAACCGTCGCCGATCAAGGCAAACTCGTTACAGCGCAGTCGCTACTTGTTCAGTTTCCTGCACAAACCAACGAAAAAAGCCCCTTTTCGGGGCCATTTTCCGGTGTTAATTTCCTGATTACAGCTTCTCCATCGGCACTCCACCGATGAGCATCAGGCGCACGGTTCCTGAAGATCCAAAGTCAATCATTGCCGTTGCTCGTGGCCCCGTGCCTTCGCAAGAGATCACCGTGCCCAAGCCGTACTTTTCGTGGTTAACGCGATCTCCTGCCACCAAAACCAGATCATTATTGCGCTTAGGTGCCTTTGGCAGGGTCGGCTTTTTGGCTGCTCCATTGCCCCAGCCGTCGCTGCCCAATCCCGATCCTGTAGAACGATTCCAGTCATTGTCCCACTTGGCGCTTCGGGTGCTGGAACCGGAGCCCCATCCAGAACCGAAATTGCCATAGCTTCCTTGCGGTTCCTCGCGACGCCAATCCACCAAGTCTGCTGGGATCTCTCCGAGGAACCGGGAGGGCGGATTGGTTAACGGGTTGCCCCATGAACTGCGCAGCATCGCCCGAGTGAGATACAACCGCTTTCGAGCACGCGTGATTCCCACATAAGCGAGGCGCCGTTCCTCAGCTAGTTCCTTCGCATCGCCCAGCGCCCTCAGGTGCGGGAATTGTCCATCTTCCCAGCCGGTGACAAACACCACGGGAAATTCCAGCCCCTTCGCGGTGTGCAGCGTCATCATGGTGACCATGCCTTGGTCGTTATCCGGGATTTGGTCGGCATCCGCGACGAGGGAAACTCGCTCCAAGAAGGCCTGCAACGACCCCGGCTGCGGCTCCCCTTCTGCGGGTTCGTAGGCGGAGCCATCCATTTCTTCATAGGCCTGCAGGTTGGCAGCTTCTGAGGAAAATTCCCGGGCGATGGATACCAATTCGTTAAGGTTATCCAGCCGGGCGCCGTCTTGCGGATCGTTGGATGCTTCAAGTTCCGCTTTATAACCCGTAACATCCAACACGTCGGCCACAATTGCGCCGATATTCGGCAGCCCGGTCACTTCGTCAACGCGCTGAGCTGCGGATGCTCTCAGTCCGTCCATCATCTCCACGAATTTGGCCACCGCATTGCGGCCGCGGCCTCCCAGTAGGTTTACTTCCCCAGCGGCGGCGTCGATAAGCGCTTGCGAGAAGGAAATCCCCAGGTTGTCGGCGTGCACGCCGATGAATGCCAGGGCGCGGTCCCCGATCCCTCGGCGCGGAGTGTTAATGATGCGCCGCAGGGACATTTCGTCTCCAGGGTTATCCAGCACCCGCAGGTATGCGACGATGTCTCGGATCTCTTTGCGCTCGTAGAAGCGAGTGCCGCCAACCACTTTGTATGGGATTCCTGCGCGCATGAACACGTCTTCAAGTGCGCGGGAGGAGTTGTTGGTGCGGTACATGATGGCGATGTCGCCGTAGTTCATGCCCCGGTCGACCAGCGCATCAATCTCCGCTGATACAAAGCGAGCCTCGTCGTGCTCATTGTCAGCCACATAGCCCACGATGGGTTCGCCCTGGCCTAGCGCAGTCCACAGCTTCTTTTCCCTCCGGTTTTCATTCTGGGAAATGACCGCATTGGCTGCTGAAAGGATCGTCTGGGTGGAGCGGTAATTTTGCTCAAGCAAGATTGTGCGCGCCTCTGGGTAGTCCTTCTCAAACTCCTCGATGTTTCGGATAGTGGCGCCACGGAAAGCGTAAATGGACTGGTCTGCATCGCCAACTACCGCCAGTTCTGACGGCGGCACAGCGTGTGGGTCCGCCGAAGGCTTGCCCACCAACAGCGAGACCAGCACGTACTGGGCGTGGTTGGTGTCCTGGTACTCGTCAATCAGCACGTGGCGGAAGCGCCTGCGATAGTGTTCCACCACAAGTGGCTGCTCTCGGAAAATTCGCACTACTTCCCCGATGAGGTCATCGAAGTCAACTGCATTTGCCCCGCGCAACCTGCGCTGATATTCCTGATACACCTTCGCGACGGTCGCTGCATAGGGCTCCGAGCCTGCATCGGCAATCGCCTGCTCCGGGTCGATCAACTCGTTTTTCAAGTTCGAGATCGCCGTCGCGAGCCCGCGCGCTGAAAAGCGCTTGGCATCTAGTTCCAGTTCCTTCGCGATCATCGTCAATAACCGCTTGGCATCATCCGAATCGTAAATCGTAAAGTTCGTATTCAACCCCGGCACGAGCGCAGCTTGCTGCCGCAGAATACGCACGCACGTGGAGTGAAAAGTAGATACCCACATGCGTTCAGCCACGGGACCAACAAGCCCCATCACGCGCTCCCGCATCTCAGCCGCAGCCTTGTTGGTAAAGGTAATGGCCAGCACCTGGCTAGGGTGGACCCCACCGCGCAGCAAATGCGCAATCCGGCGCGTGAGCACCGCGGTCTTTCCCGACCCAGCACCCGCCACAATCAACAGCGGCACCCCACGGTGCTCCACTGCCTCCCGTTGCTGCGGGTTCAACCCTTCGACGAGGTCAACACTGCTGCCAAAAGCGTCCGCGTTGCTTATCGACGCCCCCGCGGTGGGCGAACCTGTAGCAGCACGGGTATTTCCGGAAAAGGGAGAATTCGAGTTCATCATGATGCCCCTAGCTTAACTGCCCGGCCAGACAACTCGAACACTCCATTCGAACATGCAGCTTAACGCTATATACTGTACAACTATGGCCACCTCTGATTTCGAAATCCGCATGCCTTCCGGCACTGATGATCCGCTGTCCGATGCCGAAATTCAGAAGTACCGAGAAGAGATCAACCGTCTCGACGGGATTATTCTCGACGCGGTAAAGCGTCGACAAGCAGTGTCCCAGGCCGTCGGCAAAACCCGGATGGGCTCGGGCGGCACGCGACTCGTGCATACCCGGGAAGTGGCGATCATCAACCGTTTCCGAGATGAGATCGGTGAGGAAGGCCCCGCGCTGGCAAGCATTTTGCTGCGCATGGGTCGCGGCAAGCTGGGATAGCGCAAACGCGACTAAGGTGGAGGGCAAGTGTTTTACCCACCACAATCAAGGGGAGTCCCCATGTCTTTCGACATCACCGCAACCACCCAATGGGCCGAGATCACCGCAGCTCACGACCGCATTCAGGGCACAACGCTCCGGGAGCTGTTCGCAGCCAATCCAAACCGCGCGCAAGAGCTGACTTTCGACGCTGCCGGCTTGCGGGTGGACCTCTCCAAGAACCTTATCGACGATGACGCCTTCCGCAAGCTCCGAGCACTCGCGGAGGCAGCATCCCTCGGCGAACGCATCGAGGAGATGTTTGGCGGTTCGCACATTAACAACACTGAGGACCGCGCGGTCCTGCACACTGCACTGCGCAAGCCAGTCGAAGAGGACTTCGAGGTCGATGGCCAAGACGTTGCCGCTGATGTGCACGAAGTGTTGGGCCGGATGCGCGACTTTGCCCATGCCCTGCGCTCGGGTGAGTGGCTTGGTCACACCGGACACACCATCAAGACGATCGTGAATATCGGCATCGGTGGCTCTGACCTGGGTCCCGCCATGGCAGTTAAGGCGCTGCGTCACTACGCAGTAGCTGGCATTCATGCCAAGTTCGTCTCCAACGTGGACCCAGCCGACATGGTGGCTACGCTCGACGAACTCGACCCACACTCCACCCTCTTCGTGATTGCCTCCAAGACGTTTACCACCCAGGAGACTCTGGCCAACGCACATGCCGCCAAGCGCTGGCTGCTAGAGCAATTCGACGGCGACGCGTCCGCAATCGCCAAGCACTTCGTTGCTGTTTCCACCAACGCCGAAAAGGTCGCGGAGTTCGGCATCGACACCAACAACATGTTCGGTTTCTGGGACTGGGTGGGCGGCCGCTACTCCGTCGATTCTGCTATCGGCCTGTCCCTCATGGCAGTCATCGGTCCGATGGACTTCATGCGCTTCCTCGGCGGCTTCCACGCCATGGACCAGCACTTCCGCACCACCCCGTTCGAATCCAACGTGCCCGTGCTGATGGGCCTGCTGGGCGTTTGGTACACCGATTTCTTCGGTGCTGACACCCACGCGGTGCTGCCCTACTCCGAGGATCTGTCCCGGTTCCCTGCTTACCTGCAACAGCTCACCATGGAATCCAATGGCAAGTCCGTCCGCCACGATGGCTCCCCAGTCACCGCGCCAACCGGCGAAATCTACTGGGGCGAGCCAGGCACCAACGGCCAGCACGCATTCTTCCAGCTGATGCATCAGGGCACGCGCCTCGTGCCTGCAGACTTCATCGGTTTTGCTCGCCCAAAGCAAGACCTTGCCACCGCCTCCGGCGAGGGCTCGATGCACGACCTACTCATGTCTAACTTCTTCGCACAGACCAAGGTCTTGGCGTTCGGCAAGACCGCTACCGAGATTGAGGCAGAAGGCGTGGCACCTGAGCTGGTCAGCCACAAAGTCATGCCAGGCAACCGCCCAACCACCACGATTCTCGCCGAAGAACTCACTCCAGCCGTCCTCGGCGCACTGATCGCACTTTACGAGCACATCACCTTCGTCCAGGGCGTGCTGTGGGACATCAACTCCTTCGATCAATGGGGCGTGGAGCTGGGCAAGAAGCAAGCTGGCGATCTGCTCCCGGCCGTCACTGGCGAGACCGCGCCCGCATCTGGCGACGGCTCCACCGACGCGCTGATCGAGTGGTACCGCGCCAAGCGCTAGTCACTAATAGAAAAACACCTGGTTCCTCACTCACTCCCTTGGGGTGAAAGAAGGAACCAGGTGTTTTGTGCTTTTGACGCGTTACATCTGCACCATCGGCTGGTATCCGAACGGGATACGATCCGAAGACACAATCTGCTTGCCGAACGGGAAGCAGGTCACTGGGATCATCTTGATATTCGCCCAGGCAAATGGAATGCCCACAATGGTTACGGCCTGAGCCGCGGCCGTCGTCACGTGCCCGATCGCCAGCCAAAAACCTGCAACGATGAACCACACCACGTTAGACAGCGCGCTCATCGAGTTGTCCCCGCCAATTGGCGCGACCACGGTGCGACCAAACGGCCAAAGCATGTAATTAGCGATGCGGAAACTGGCGACACCAGCTGGGATCGTCACCACGAAGATGCAGGCGATAATGCCAGCCAAGTAGTAGGACAGTGCCAGCCAAAACCCGCCAAAAATTAACCAAACAACGTTGAGGAGAGTTTTCATAATCCCTAGCCTAGGCCGAATGCCCGTTGCGCGCGCTGCAAGCGAGCCGTCATATCGCGCACGGCTTGGTCGATCATTGCTTTGAACTCGGCAAACTGGCCAGTTTTCAGCAGCTCACCCGCGCCAAAGAATGCCGCAAACAACAGCCCAAGGCCGACCAGGACGCCTGCCCCGGAGGACCCAGACACGGTCGGCTTAGTTTCACCGAAGTCGACTGGGATCACCGCTTTAGTTCCGCTGTCAGTAGTCACGGTGAGCTGCTGGATTCCCGTCACACCGTCCGGCACCGGAAGCGTTACCTTTGCCGTGCCCAGCGTGCCCTTGGCGGTATCGCCGCCCTTGAGGTCGATCGGAGCAGTAGCCTTTGCAGTGCCCAGGGATACCGTCACATGTGCTGCGGTCTCACCGAACTCGTAGGACAAGGAATCCAGATTGATGGTCAAATCCTTGCCTGCTTCTGGTTTATTGGCAAACGAAACACCAGTTGCGACCTGGGAGGTGCGTGGGGTGAGGTCGGGATGCGTAGCGAGGTAATCCGTGAACAGGTCGACGTCGAGAATGCCCGTGGACTTCATCGTGCCGTTCTTCAGCGCAGTAAAGCCGTCACCGCCGTTAAGCAAGAACGCTCCTGCCGCAACGACGTAGGACTTGGCCGGATCGATGGGCGCACCATCAACGGAGATCGAGGTGATCCGGTCGCCCTTAGGGCGGGTGAGGTCAAAAGTGTAGGAGAAATTGTTGGACCAGCCGAGCAAGGTGGTGGTTTCGTTGCCGTTCTTGGTCTGCCACTGCTGCTCCAGCACTGCCTTAATTTCTGCGCCGGTCAGCGTTGCATACGTCATGTCGTTGGCAAACGGCTGCACGTCGAAGACTTCCTTGTACGTCACTTCGCCCGCGTTTAGGTCTGCACGCACACCACCTGGATTGATGAGGCCCAGATCAGGCTTCACGCTCGTCTTCGTCGCGATGCCTTCCTTCGCCGCCTCCGCGATCAGGTTCGCCAGCTGAGACTCGTTCCAAGCCTTCAAGATATCCGTCTTAAGGTTGGTCACCGGGCGATTGCCTTCGGCCGACGCCGCTGCCACTGCCTTATCGACGATCGCCTGTACCTCCTGGTCCGGCGTAGCGCCGCACTCCGCCATCATGCCTGCCGCGTCTACCACCCGGACTTGAATATCTGAGACCTTCTTGTTCGCCGAATCGAAGGTGAAATCAAGGTCGGCGATCGCCTTGCCAAACGCGTTGGCCTGCGCCCACACAAACGGTGAGCCGTCGGCGCGCGTGATCTTCTCGGTTCCTGTGACGTGAGTGTGGCCGCCCAGCGCGGCGTCTACGTCTGCACCAAATTGGCTGGCGGTGTAGTTGCCTTCGTGGATCAGCGCAACCACCACATCTGCCTGGCCAGACTTCTTCAGCTCGGTAGCGGTCCGATTGGTCACCTCCAGCGGGTTGGCAAACTCCAGGCCGGTTACCGCATCAGCGGCCACGATCTGTGGCGTGGTGTCCGTGACCGTGCCAACGAAGGCCACTTTCACGCCATTCATTTCCTTGATCCAATAAGGCTTAAGGTCTGGATTATCCCCGGTGATGTTCGCAGCCAGGTACGGGAAATGCGCCTGGCCATCGCCATTGATTCCCACGCGGCCAGTGAGATCCTTGAATCCTTTGTCGAACTCATGGTTGCCCACCGCAGATGCTTCCAGGCCCATAGCGTTCAGGATCTCCAATGTCGGGGTGTCCTGCAACATCGCGGAAGAGAAAGACGAGCCGCCGATGTTGTCGCCGGAGGAAACGAAGGCCTGGGCGTGGCCGTCGGCAAGCTTGGGCACCATGCACGACAGTACGGCAGCACCTGGGTCGCTAACCTCGCCGGACGCCTTCTTTGTCTGCTCAAAGTGTCCGTGGAAGTCGGTGATAGCAGCCACGTTGAACTGAACTGGCGCGGCCTGAGCTTGTGCGAAGGCAACCTGATTGGCACCGAGCGCCAGCGTCGTGGTCAGCGCGACGGCCATCCTGGAGAAGCGAGGCATAAAAACTCCTAGAAAAATTTGTTCGGCATCGACGAACTTAGTTCTAAGGCCTCCGCGCCCATTTCGCGCGCTGAGTCGGGAAAATTCAACTCCCGTTTACTTAACAGCTGACCTGAACTTGATCATCTATGCTCAACCCATGAGCTCCTCTAACATCCGCCTTTCCGACGCCGAACGTTCCCGCGCACTCGACGCCCTCGGCACCCATTTTGCTGAAGGTCGGCTCAACGTCGCTGAGTTCGAGGAACGCTCCGGCAAAGCTGCCGCCGCAACTACCCGCGGTGAACTCACTCCCCTATTCCGAGACCTGCCCGATACCCCAAACAAATCCGGCTCCACAGAGCCTTCTGCCGAGCTAGCTGCGCTTAAACGCAAACGCGACGTCATCCGATTCGTTGACTCGGCCGCAGGCATGATCGCTTTTGTGGTGTTCCTCGTGCTGCACTTCGCATTCCACCTGCCATACGCCTGGTTAGTGTTTCTGCTGATCCCAGTAGCAACCGGCGGTGTTCGGAAGATCGCCGGCTTGACAACCGAAGAAGAACAAACGCTCAAAGTCCTTGAACGCAAGCAGGTCCAGGAGCAAGCCAAGCGTTTGCAGAGCTAATTTTTAGTTTTTGAACTTTAGACGCGGGATTGTCTGGGCCTTGCCGAACTCGGAGGGCCGAACTCGGGGCGCCGAACTCGGGACTTGCAGGTGGTCAGGTTTGCTACATTTAAGCGCTTCCTGCTATCCAGCAAGACCCGAGTTCGAACTCTCGAGGTAAGCAGCCGCCTTTGTCACAACGGCTGACAATTCGGGCACCACCAGATAACGCGCTCCAGTTCGTCGGCATCCCCGCCGAGATCAGCGCCGCCCAGCATCCCCTTCACGATGAGTGTCCCGCACCTCCGGCACGGCTTGTTGTTGCGGCCGAACACGTAGCCGTTCTCCCCTGCGCGTCGCACGCCAGTTGTAACGCGGATTGGCGAGTTTCGGTTCGCCCACATGACCCGACGCGAAATGTCCAACACGCGCCCCACATCTACCGACCCCACTGGCACCGCAGGGTGCACGCCTGCGAGAAAGCACACTTCAGCACGGTATTCATTGCCGATGCCCGCCACATTCTTCTGATCCAGCAGCGCCGTGCCGATCGGCCGCTCAGGGCGTTCGAGAATCCGGCGCAAAGCCTCGTCCCGGCCGTACTCATCCCAATCCGGGTAGAGAATGTCGGGGCCGAGGTAGCCCATGCGGTCGATGTACATGTTGGCCGGGAAGACGTCGACAAGCCCGAGCTCGAAGCCGACGACCTCGATCGGGCCGCCTGGATCGGCGAGGGTGAGCACGACACGCGCGAGGTGGCCGGGTTTGCGCCACTTGTCGCCGCGCCGGTGCACCGACCACGTGCCCTCCATTTTCAGGTGCGTGTGCAGGATCTTCCGCTCTCCGAACTGCATAAACAGGTGCTTGCCGTAGGGCCACACGGCGTCGACGGTAAGTCCTGTGAAGCTCTCCAGCGCCGTGCTCGGGGTGCGCATGCTCGTATCGACGACCTCGCGCCCGGCCATAAACTGCAGGCGCTTGGAGAGCTGATAGACGGAATCACCTTCGGGCATGGGAGTGATTGTAGTGGCGCAGCCCCCCAAGGTGTGGGTACGGTGCAATTATGAACAACACTTCCAAGAATCGGCTATCTCGAATATCGAGATTCCAGCTCGCTGCCCTGGCAATCCTGTTCATTACCGCCATCGTTCTCAACTACTTCGCTGGTGTCAGCGCTGATGCGTCTTATTTCGGCGCACAGAAGTGGCATTACCTTTCGTGGGTACTGAATGTTGTTTTCCTTGGCTTCTCGTTTCTCCTAGTGATACGAATCTTCAAACGATAATGGAATTACCCGCGCTACGAGAGCGACTCGATTACTACCTCGGACTCATTGGGGATGAAAATCCGGGGGCCACAATGTCCATCGCGGATTTTCATTTCAAACACCAATCAATCCACGTCGTGCGAGATAGCGGTCAAACCGGTTTTGTGGGCCTACCTCTGGGCTGCAACCAAAGCTGGCAATAATCGAAAAAGATACCTGTAATCAAGTAGACGCTGACGTGGACCTGGAGACAAACAGGCTCAACCTGTGCCCAGATTTCGAAAGCAAATGGGGGATGTGGTCGAGTGATGCCCACCTCCCCGACGACGGCGTCCCCGTCATCCCTGGCCTTTCAGCGCCTGTATCCCTTTGGCATCGCATTTTGGATTGGCACGCGCACTGGGAAGGTGCAATCCGAATCAATCGCGACCTAGAGCGCTACGAATGGACCAGCACTTTGCCACGTTTCGCCCAAGCCGTTGAAGTAGGGCCAACTTCGCCTAGCGCCGATACCCACCAGACCTAAACGACTTGCCGTAGGGGCTTGTCGACGCAGCACGTGGCAGCTGATCCTCAGCCGGATCATCGAAACTAATCACGGCCTCATCGAGAGTCCGCCCCGGCCGCTTAGCAGGCGCAGCAGGATCAACCGTCCCATTAATCTTCAACCCCTTAGGTGTGATGACAGCTCCGGCCTCGCGCAGCTCCGAAACCCACGAAGATTCAAACACAGGCTCTCCGTTTATCTTCTCCACCACCACGCGTTCCAAACGGCCCGCGGCTACAGCACCGGCCAAAGCCGACACCACCGCAGCAGCCATATCTGAACGCGACAGGTCCCCCACCAGCGAAGATTCAAACAATGTAAGCGTGCGTCCGCCCCGGGTGAGGTGGGCGAAGCAGAGGCCGTCGACGAGTACGACGAGGGCTCCGGCACCGCGCGTCGGAGTGGAGGAAGATGAAGGCCATGGCAGGGCCGCCCCATAAGGGTTAGCCGGATCGGAGGCAGCCAACACAAAAGCAGCAGGCGCAGCAGCACCCGAAGGCCAGCCCACCAGATCGGGCGAGTCGGCGAAGGCGCGCAGGCGATCGATGACGGCGGACGTCGAAAATTGTGAGGCCCCCAGCCCCTCCACCAGGTAGCCGCGCATAGCCTTGCCGTTTTCCTCAAAGCGCGCGAGCACCTTGTAGGCCAGGGCGAAGCCGCCGATGACGTCTTCGGCAACCACGCTGCCTCGCGTGACCACACCGTAACGATCCAGCCAGGCCTCGCCATGCGCGACGGAACGCGACGTGGCATCCTCAGCCGGCACAACAGCGAGGGCCCACCGGCCGGTCATATCCGGCGGAGTCCCAGTCGCAGCGCGAGTGGCCTGGGAAAACGAGGTCCGCCCCATCCGCAAGCGACCACGGGCAGGCGTGCGACGGGCTCGGTGGGCGGCACCTGCGGCGGGCCCGAACGTCGATAAGCGGGCACGGATGACGGCGAAGGAATCGGGAGTCGCTAGGCCTTGGTCGACCAGCGCCCACAGCGCTTCGCGCAGCTCATCGGACTGCACAGTGAGCAGATCGTCCTGGAGCTCAGCGAGCAGGTCTTGGAAGTAGAAACCACCGCCGCGCTGCAACACCTCCAGCACTCGCTCTTGAAGCGGTGTGAGGCCGCCGGGCTCGATGAGGGGTGCCAGCTGCGCGGCATAGTCAGCGGGCAGCAGCATGATCCACGGGTCCTTCGACCCGGCCACACCTGCACCAAGGATGCGCACCTCACCGGAGGCGGTGAGTTCGTCGAGCATCGACGGCGCGTAGTTGCCCACACGCTGCGGGAACACCAAGGTCTCCCAGGCGCTGGCCGGGAGACGAACACCGGCAAGCTGCTCGATGACCTGGAAAACACCGTCCACGCCGGCGAGCTGCCCCCGCTCCCCAACCGCTGCGACACCAAGCCAATCCAGCAAGAAGCGGGCATAGGCGGATTGCGAAACCGGTTCGGCCTGAGCGCGGGCCAGCGCCAAGGACTTCGAGCGGATCATGCGCAGTACCTCAGTGGCGCAATACTCCACGTCCACGATCCCAGCACGGTAGTGCCCCTCCACCACCACTTTCTCCTGCTTGGCGTGGAGAACCGCGGCGTGGGCGGCGGAGAATCCGAGTCCGAAGGCCTCTGACACCTCCACTACAGTGAATGGCCCGCGGGTGCGCGCGAAACGATTGACCAGCTGCTGCAACGCATCCGCAATCGGCTCGCGCTGCGCCGCTACGCCGGGCGGGATCGGCACGCCCAAACCGTCGCGCAACAAAGGGGCATCCTGCGACTGGGCCAGGTGTTCCCGACCGGCGATGCGCACGACCATCACTCGGCCCTGCAGCGCTTCCTGTGTAGCAACCAACGGCTGCTCAAACAGACAGTGTGCCTCCAACTCGTCCACCGGGATCGGGCCGATCATACGCAGCGTATCCGCCAGCTCCTCCGGGGTGCGCGCCCGACGCTCATACGATCGGCGTTGCAGCTGGTCGTGGACCTGCTCAATGACATCGGCGTCCAGCAGTTCCCGCAGCTCCACCGTGCCGAGCAGCTTCGCCAACAACGAGGGATCCAATGCCAGCGCAGCGGCGCGCTTTTCCGCCAGCGGCGAATCCCCTTCGTACATGAAGGCGCCGGTGTAGTTAAACAGCAGGCTGGAGGAAAACGGGCTTGGCTGATCGACGGTCACCTCAGCGATCTGCATCCGGCGCTGCTGCAGCTCTTCTTGGACCTTGCGCAAGGCAGGCAGGTCGTAGACGTCCTGCAGACACTCGCGAACCGTCTCCAAGATGATCGGGAACGACGGGTACTTCCGGGCTACGTCGAGCAGCTGCGCTGCGCGTTGGCGCTGCTGCCACAGCGGAGCGCGCTTGCCTGGATTCCGCCGTGGGAGAAGTAGCGCACGAGCAGCACATTCGCGGAATCGCGCGGCGAACAGCGCCGAATTGCCCACCTGTTCTTGGACAATCTCCGCGATCTCATCCGGATCGAATACAAACAACGCAGGCCCTGGCTCTGTGTCAGACTCCGGCAGTCGCAAAACGATACCATCATCACCGGCGACAGCTTGGGCATCCAGCCCGGTCTCCGCGGCGATTCGAGCCCCCACTGCCAGTGCCCAGGCACCATTCACGCCTCGACCAAAGGGGGTGTGCAACACGACGCGCCAGTCGCCAAGCTCATCGCGGAAACGCTCTACGAGCAGGGTTTTTTCATCGGGGACCAGGCCAGTCGCGGTGCGCTGGTCCAAAAGGAACCGGACCAAATTCGCTTCCGCACATTCATCCAGCCCGAGGCCCGCGGCCGCGGCAGGGTCGGCTGCCACGGCGCGTCGAAAAGCACCGAGCGCTAGGCCAAGCTCATAAGGGCGACCCACCTGGTCACCGGTCCAAAACGGCAGGCGGCCGGTGTGGCCCGGCGCGGGGCTGACCAGCACCTGGTCGCGGGTGATGTCCTCGATGCGCCAGCTCGTGGCGCCGAGCGTGAACACGTCGCCGACGCGGGACTCATAAACCATTTCTTCGTCGAGCTCACCGACTCGACGGGGTGCCGAACCCTCCGTACCGGAACCGATCAGGAAGACGCCAAACATGCCTCGGTCCGGGATCGTGCCGCCGCTGGTCACCGCCACGCGTTGGGCACCGGGGCGAGCGGACAACATGCCGGTGACGGGGTCCAACACCACGCGTGGCTTCAGCTCCGCAAAGTCAGTCGAAGGGTACACCCCGGTGGCCAGGTCGATAACGGCATCGAACACATCGCGGGCAAGTTCGCGGTAGGGGTACGAGCGACGCACAGTCTCGTACCACTCGTCTACATGCAGATCCTGGTTCACGCACGCAGCGATCGTCTGTTGCACCAACACATCCAGCGGATTCTGTGGGACGTGCAGTTCTTCGATCAGCCCGGCGCGCATCCGCTGCACAGTAATTGCGGTCTGCACCAGGTCTGCCCGGTGCTTGGGATAGAAAGACCCCCGCGATACCGCGCCCACCGCGTGCCCGGCGCGGCCAACGCGCTGTAGGCCAGAGGCCACGGAAGGCGTCGATTCCACCTGAATAACCAGGTCAACCGCACCCATATCAATACCCAGTTCCAGCGATGAGGTGGCGACCACAGCGCGCAAGTCGCCGGACTTCAGCAAGGATTCCGTCAGCGCGCGCTCGTCCTTAGACACCGAACCGTGGTGCGCCCGAGCGATCACGGCCGGGGCCTTGCCTGCCACGTCCACAGACTTCATCAGCTGGGCCGGGTCCCGCCGAAGCTGCGGGGACAAGGTTTCCGGCGCGTGTTCTGCCGCATACAGCTCATTCAGCCGAGAGGTCAGCCGTTCGGCAGTCCTGCGCGAGTTCACAAACACCAGCGTGGACTGCGCGCCCATGACTTCTTCGTACACCCGCGTCTCAATGAATGGCCAGATGGACTTCTGTGTCGGCAGCGCCGATTCTTCCAAAGGCGACGGCCCAGCAAGCCCCAGTGGATCGTCCAAAACGGCTTCCCCGATCGGCGAACCTGCCTCCTGAACAGGCAGGTCAGACAAGTCCTCCACGGGCACCCGCACTACGAGCTCCCACTCCTTCTTCGCTGGCGGAGCGATGATCGCCACGTCCTCAGAGCCACCTAAAAACGAAGCCACCCGCTCCAGCGGACGCACGGTTGCCGAAAGTCCAATGCGCTGCACCGGCTTGCCCACCAGCATGCCGAGCCGTTCCAAAGAAAGCGCCAAGTGCACGCCGCGCTTCGTTCCCGCCATCGCGTGGATCTCGTCGATAATCACCGTGTCCACCTCGGACAGAATCGCCGCCGCGCGCGAGGTCAGCATCAGGTACAGCGATTCCGGCGTCGTAATCAAGATGTCCGGCGGGTTACGCAGCTGTCGGTTCCGTTCGCTCGCCGAGGTATCGCCCGATCGCACGCCCACGCTTATCGACGGCTCGTCCAGGCCTAACTTCGCCGCGGCCAGCTGAATCCCCTTGAGCGGTGCCCGGAGGTTATTCTCCACGTCCACGCCCAAAGCTTTGAGGGGTGAAATGTAGAGGACCTTTACCTTGCCGCGCTCAGAGCGGGCAGATGGGGCGTCGACAAGCTGCGGGAGTGGCGCTTGCCCTGGGGCTTCCACTAGGGAATTGAGCGCCCAGAGAAACGCTGCGAGCGTCTTGCCGGAGCCGGTGGGCGCGACCACGAGGGCATGCTGGCCGGAAGAGATCGCTTCCCACGCTTCCTGCTGTACCGGCGTGGGCTGGGCGAAAACATCCTCGAACCACGTCCGCACTTGCGGGCGGAACCTGGTGAGGATGGAGTCAGTCATAGTTCTATCTTTGCAAACACTGCCCCTATACGACCAAACAACTAAACTCGAAAGCATGACTGCTCATATTGATGATGCCCGCCTGGTTTTCCGGCTCGCCCTTGGCTCCGGCGAAATCCTCAAGGGGGTACGTGGCGTCGGCCTGCTTCGGGACCGCAACCTCGGCGACGCTGGCGATGACCTCGCCCAGAACTGGATCGCCCGAGTGCTCACGCAGCACCGGCCCGACGACGGCGTCCTCTCCGAAGAAGCAGCAGACAACCTCGACCGCCTGCACAAGGACCGCGTGTGGATCATTGACCCCCTCGATGGAACCAAGGAATTCGCCGGTGGCCGCCAGGATTGGGCCATCCACATTGCCCTGGTAGAAAACGGTCAACCGATCGAATCGGCAGTTAATCTCCCCGACCTCGGCGTCGTGTTTACCTCCGCGGAGTCCAAGGCAGTCACCGGCCCGCTCTCCCGTAAGATCGTCGTCTCGCGCAACCGAGCGCCACAGGTCGCCCAGCACGTTGCAGACCAGCTGGATTTCGAACTCCTGCCGATGGGATCCGCAGGCGCTAAAGCCATGCACGTGCTGCTCGGTGACGCGGACGCCTACATCCACGCCGGTGGTCAGT
Source organism: Staphylococcus chromogenes (assembly GCA_032468405.1). GTDB lineage: Bacteria > Actinomycetota > Actinomycetes > Mycobacteriales > Mycobacteriaceae > Corynebacterium. The sequence continues at coordinate 36,751 of JAUDUO010000002.1, read as the reverse complement.
ACGAATGGGACTCCGCCGCGCCAGTGGGTGTGGCTCGCGCAGCTGGCCTGCATTGTTCGCGTCTCGATGGCTCCGAGTTGTCCTACAACAACGAGGATACCTACCTACCGGACGTCCTAATCTGTCGACCTGAGCTAGCCGACGATATCCTGCAGCACGCAGCCGCATACCTAGAGCAGCATGGCTCCTACTGAGTCATTCCTGGCTCACATCCGCGCTGGCTTTACACCTTTCGCCGATCCCGAGCGAGCGAAAGGCCAGCAGGCGTACCTTAAAACCGACGAGCCGATGATCGGCGTGACCAACGGGGATCTTCGAGCGGTGGTTAACGCGGTATCACTCGAGCTGTTGGGCCGCAATCCTGCGCTCGAAGAACTACTGGCTGTAGCAGAACATACCTGGACTCATGCAGAATCCCGCGACGAACGCCGCGCAGCGATTTTCCTGCTCGCGCTCCCCCGCTACGCGCGCTTAACGACCATCGATGCAATGCCCCTCATACGACGACTCGTCACCGAAGGAGCCTGGTGGGACCTCGTCGATGCCTTGGTCAAGGTGCAGCCTTTTGTCCGCGCTTCAGCGCCAGCGGAATCGGATACGCTCATGCGCGAATGGGCCCGCGACGAAGATTTATGGATTCGCCGCTACGCGATCATTTCCCAGCTCGGCACTAGGTCTAAACTAGACAAAGACCTGCTCGTAGATTGCATCCTGCCGAATCTCGCCGACCGCGAGTTCTTCGTCGCAAAGGCGATTGGTTGGGCGCTGCGGGACCACGCGCGGCACGATCCAGAGTGGGTTCGTGAGTTCGTCTCAGTTCATGAGAAGCGCATGCAACCCTTGTCAAAGCGAGAAGCGCTCAAGCACTTGTAGGTGCGCTAGTCTGGTACCCATGACTGCGACGCCTTATGAAGACCTCCTGGCCAAGATCCTGCAGGAAGGCGCAAAGAAATCCGACCGCACTGGTACCGGGACGACCAGCCTGTTTGGTCAGCAGATCCGGTTCAATCTGGCAGAGAGTTTCCCGCTGATCACCACGAAGAAGGTGTACTGGAAAGGCATCGTGGGCGAGCTGCTGTGGTTTTTGCAGGGGTCGTCGAACGTAAAGTGGCTGCAGGAAAACAACATCCGCATTTGGGATGAGTGGGCGCGCGAAGACGGCGAGCTCGGCCCCGTCTACGGCGTGCAGTGGCGCTCCTGGCCAACCCCGGACGGCCAGCACATCGATCAGATTTCGGATGCGCTTGAGCTGCTCAAAAAGGACCCGAATTCCCGCCGGAACATCGTTTCTGCCTGGAACGTCTCCGAGCTGCACAATATGGCGTTGCCTCCGTGCCACTTGCTGTTCCAGTTCTATGTCGCCGACGGCAAGCTCAGCTGCCAGCTCTATCAGCGCTCTGCTGACATGTTCCTCGGGGTGCCATTCAACATCGCTAGCTATTCCCTGCTCACGCACATGTTTGCCCAGCAAGCAGACCTTGAGGTCGGCGAGTTCATCTGGACCGGCGGCGACTGCCACATTTATGACAATCACGTCGATCAGGTGCGCGAGCAGTTGTCCCGCGAGGCCCGCCCCTACCCGCAGCTGCGTCTCAACCGCGCAAAAGACCTGTTCAGCTACACGTTTGAGGACTGCCAGCTCGAAGGCTATGACCCGCACCCCACCATCAAGGGCGAGGTCGCAGTATGACCTACCGCGCGATTTGGGCACAATCTCTGGACGGGATTATCGGTGACGGCAAAGACATGCCGTGGCATCTGCCGGAGGATCTCGCCCATTTTAAGCGCACAACCCTGGGCCAACCGGTCATCATGGGTCGCAGCACCTGGGAGTCGATCCCCGAGCGATTTCGGCCGCTGCCGGGCCGTGAGAATTTTGTTCTGTCCAGTCGCGATCCCGGCCCGTGGTCCGAGGGGGCAACCGTTGTCCGCGCTCTCCCCGACTGCGACGCGTGGATCATGGGCGGCGGCCGCGTATACGCCGACACCCTCTCCCAGGTCAGCCAGGTGGTGTGCACGCTTATCGACGTCCACCTCGCAGGCCTTCCCGGCGCCGTAGCGGCTCCGCCCCTCGAAGATTTCCACCCCGCTTCCGACTCCGGTTGGCACACCTCCGAGACGGGACACCTCACTGTCGGCCCGGACCGAGATTCTCCGCTACGCTATAAGTTCATCACCTACGAACGGAAGTAACCTATGAATCACGTAACCTTGTACACCACCGAATGGTGCCCATTTTGCCAGCGTTTGGTTAAGGCTCTGGACCGTACTGAGACGCCGTATACCCGCATCGACGTCGAAGAAGACCTCGAAGCTGCGGCTTGGGTGGAATCGGTTAACGAAGGCAATCGGGTAGTCCCCACCGTGAAGTATTCCGATGGAACTTACGCCACGAACCCGCCAGCTTCCGAGGTACGCCGCAAGCTCAAGGAGCTAGCGTCGTAGGAGGTAAATATCCATGATCCAGCCGTGTTGCTCGCGCAACGCGGCTTTTTCTTCGGCCAACGCGTCCCCGATTTCCGCGACGCGGCCGGACCGCAGCACTTCCTTGTCGGTTCCTAGGTAAGCGCCCCACCAAATTTCTGCGTCGGGGACGTCGTTCCAGGCCGCTTTCCCATCCAGCATGACCACTACGTTGGTGGTCGGCCCTGTTAGGAGAGCGCGTCCAGTGGTGATGCGGATATCTTCACCGATCCGGTTGAGCGCAATGCCATGTGCGGAGGTTAGTGCCTGCACCGCCGTGATCCCCGGGATAACTCTTACGGAGCATTCCAGCCCAAGATCTCGCATGCGTTCGATTATCCGGAGGGTGGAGTCGTAGAGGGCCGGGTCACCCCACACCAAAAAAGCGCAGGTTCCGTCCGCGGGGAGGGCGTCGATAAGCAGCTGAGCGCGGGCTTGGTGCCAGCGTTCAACTTCAGCCTGGTAGTCAGCGGGGTTACGGTCGCGCGGTGGGTCCTCGACGGTGATGAGCGGGGTGCCGGGGGCGTGCCGGTCGATGATTTCTTGGCGGGCACCTAGCAGATCAGCTTTGGCCTCACCTTTGTCGAGGGCAACGACGCAGTCGCTCGATTGCAGCGCAGCAATGGCCTCAAGGGTGAGGTGCGCGGGGTTACCTGCGCCGATGCCGATGACGTTGAGATGCATTTAGTCTTCGTCGGAGAAGATTTCGGCCATTTCTTCCGGGGAAAGACTGGTCACCATGTTGGTGAACTGAGCAGAGAAGATCTGCTGGAGATAAAGCTCACATACCGCGGAGAGCTGTTTCGCGTCATACTTGTTCAGGAGCATGATGCGTTCGGTAGTGCCATCCTCTTTAATTTCTTCAACGGAGAGAACTGGCACGTCGTTCTTCGTGACAATACGGGCCAAGATTTCACGACGGGTAACATCGGTAAAGGTTGCCTTAAGGTCTGCCATGTTCAACACCTATTCTGGGATTCTTGAGTAACACGTACTTTCTAGACTATGAGCATTTCGGGGTAAATGTGGGATTTTAGCCCCCAATGTGTGCCCCCGCTCACGGGCAGGGGTCAGCGACGCGCCACCCACCCGACCTGGTGGCGGCCGGTGAGGTGTTGCGTTGTTTTCGCCCGCAGTTATAGATCCATACAGGACGTTTCAACATCATTTCCATGTGTTGTTCTACGTAGCTGTCGTCGATTCTGCGGTGATGCCTTCTGCACACCAGTGCTAGGTTGCTGATGTCAGTCGGTCCGCCTCGGCCCCAGGGTTGCACATGGTGGGCGTCACATCTGCTGGCGGGTGCGTCACATCCTGGATGCTGGCAGACAAGATCTCGCGCCATGAGGGCCACTCGCTGGTAAAAGTTTGCAGAACGCTCAGCGGTTACTAGGTTTTTGACTGCCCCGTTATGGTCGTGGACGACGATATAGTCCACCACGCGGTCGTCGCTAAGATGCGCGATGTCAAAAAGGTTGAGGTCGATGCCGACATTGGTGGCGAACTTGGCTCTCCAGTCGAAGGTGTCACCGTCAGTAACTGAGGCCACCAGGGATACATGTCCGGTGATGGCGACGCGGTCGGACGACGCCCACTTGAGGATTTGAGTGAACGCGTCAAGTTGCCGCTGCGGAATAGTGCGCAGGTCAGTCTCTGGAACATCAGCCGGTTGCTCGACGTGAAATGAGCGGTCGAGCAGCGCTTTAAGCAGCGCAGCGGTGGCCGGCGGAGCGTAACCGTAAAATGTGCAGCCGCCGTATTCATCCTGATTGCGCATGGTGAATCGTCGCTGTCGGAAGGCTTCATGCGGATCCTTTGCGAGGCGTTGATTTTCCTCCCGAACTAACCGTTTGACATATTCATGGGTCTGCCGCGGCGAAGAGTTCTGCGCCGCATCAGCTGCGAGTTCATAAATTTCTTCTCGCCGCTTCGACGCCCCGGACAGCTTCTCCAAGGCTGACAAAATGAGGTCCTGGGGCTCTACTGGCACGTCATCACGCCAAGCAAATGACGCGCGCCGTTCCATTCGTCGGGCAGCCGTTCGGCTCGCGCCCGCTTCTTCTAATTCGTAAACTTCTCGACCACGCGCCAGTTCGGTTTCCAATCGCGCGACAAGTTCTTTAATTTCCAGGAGATCGCCAAAAGAATCGAACGTTAGATCACTTTCCAACGCTCGCTCCAGCAGCCGTTTTGCGGCGTCAATCATGGCTCAACCTCCTCTTTTCACCTCCAATTCTACCCGACCCCATATAGAACGCAAGAGCTAAAACCAAATCGTTACCCAAGACTCAAGATTGCTCAACGATGCCCCCTTCCCATGGAGATTTGTCGCCCCAATAGAACAAAACCGGGCATTTTTCACGTTCAGAAAAGGGTGCGCTAGAATTCTTGCGTGCGCCCTGGTGGCCCACGTTGCCCTCGTAGCTCAGTGGATAGAGCACGGCTCTCCTAAAGCCGGTGTCGGTGGTTCGATTCCACTCGGGGGCACTTTTTATGCCTAAAACCGCTTATGCCTAAAACCGTTTATGCCCAAAACCGTCAACGCTCCCCTAGCCAGCACCCCAAACTGTTGCTAAAGTGCCTACTGATACAAAAGGTACAAAAGCTACAAAAGTTGCAGTTGTTATCGCTGTTGCGAACCTAGCCAGCAACATTCAGCACTCAAACCCCAGGGGCAATTCAAGTGAACACCGAAAACACCACCGAAGCGATCACTGACAAGAACTACTCACGCCGAACTTTCTTCAAAGCTGCCTTCGCTAGCACCGCAGTGCTGGTTACTGCCAACAGCAAACTCCCGCAGGCACAAGCCCTGCCAGCCCCCATCGGCACTGTTATCGACTACTCCGGTGGCGTTCCCAGCGCCCAGTCGGTGAAGGCGCACGGCCACCTCGGCGCGGTGCGCTACGTATCAGAGAAGCGGCCTGGCGCGGAGTGGATGAAGGGCAAGCCGGTCCGCATCGCGGAAACTCAAGACTTTGCCAACCACGGCCTCGCAACCGCTTCCGTGTACCAGTTCGGTCGTGCGGAAACCGCCGACTGGCTCCAGGGCGCTGCGGGAGCGGCTATTCACGCTCCTCAGGCAATTGCCATTCACGCTGCCGCGGGCGGCCCTAAGGGACGTCCTATTTACGCCGCCATCGATGACAACCCAAGTCGCGCTCAGTACGACAACCAGATCCGCCCATACCTTCAGGCTTTCCAGCAGCAGCTGCACGCTGCTGATCTAAAGCTCGGCGTGTACGGCAACTACAACGTCATCGAGTGGGCGACTCAGGATGGGCTCGGCGAGTTCTTCTGGATGCACGACTGGGGCTCCAACGGCCAAATCCACCCGCGCACCACCATTCACCAGAAGGCTCGCTGGCAAGCAAACATCGATGGCGTTGAGGTCGATATCAACAACGTCTACGCCCACGACTGGGGCCAGTGGAAGCCAGGGGAGGGCCCTACCCCAACGCAAACGCAGATCCCGACCATTCCGAACGTCGCTCAGCTCAGCTCCATGCTGCCACCTCAGGTTCGCAACATTCCTCTGCCAACTCAGCAACAGATCAACGACGCACTGAACCTGATTAACCGCGTGCGTCCACTACTTTCCAGCTAACAAAGGCTCCACGCGATGCTTGACCAGCGCCGTTAGATCCTCGGCAGACCCCATAACGGCGACGGCTACCACGTAGTCGTCGCCAAAGCTTATCGACGAATGCAGCAGCAGGTCATTGGACCAGCCCCACTTTGTACCTGCTGCTCCGGGAAGCACCGACGTACCAAAATCTTGGGTGTAACCATCGGCGGCGGTTCGGTCAGCCTGTTTCATTGCCTGCAACAGTGGTGAGCGTGGCTCATTTTCGATCTTGGCTTTCAGGTATTTGACCATGTCATACATCGAGGTGACCGAATACCCCCACCCATCCTCAGACGCGCGGGTAGACCACAATCCGTATTCGGTGGCTACTGAGGTGATCGAATCAGGGTATTTTTCATAAAGCTCGTCTGCGAAGTCATCGTCGGAACTACGAATCATCGCTAATGCTTGTTCGCGCTCTTCTGGGGTGCCGTGATCGAGGACGTAATCAGCGATAAACAGCTTGCTAAGGCTCAGGGCAGGACGCGGGTAGCGTTCGGTTGCACTTCCAGTGTGGTAGCCGTCTGACAGCCTGGTAAATGAGATTTGCGAGCCAGTCGGGTTTGCAACGAAATTTTCGTAGTCAGAAAACTCCACGCGGTCGTCGGCACGCGGCTGCTCGGCGGCCGGACCGGTCACCGCCCGAACTACCGCCGGGGCGTCGTGGCTGCGCAGCTCAGTTAGTGCCGCCTCGATGTAGCCCGGCGCGCTGAGCAAGAATGCGGTCACGCAAAACGGCGCCACCAAGCTGTGCAATGCTTGGCGACGCCGCGGAGCAGGCTGAACATGCGGGCGCATACCTAGAATCTTAAAGGCCGATTCCAGGGGCGCAAAAGAGCCTCGGTTTTAGTGATCGACTGGTGCCTCCACGCCCACGCCGGTGAGCGAGCGGACTTCCATCTCAGATTGGAGGTCATCCAGGTTGTCCGGCTTGCCCATCAAAGTGCCCACGATGCCACCAAGGAAGCCCAGCGGGATGGAGACCAGGCCCGGATTTGCCAGCGGGAACCACGCGAAGTCGAGGTTGGGGAACATCGCGGAAGGTGAGCCAGAAACCGCCGGGGAGAATACGATCAGGACCAGTGCAGAGATCAAACCGGAGTAGATCGCGGTGACAGCGCCGGTGGTGTTGAACTTCTTCCAGTACAGGGAGTACAGGATGGTAGGCAGGTTAGCTGATGCGGCGATCGCGAAGGCGAGCGCTACCAGGAAAGCAACGTTCTGGCTCATAGCCAAGATGCCGAGCACGATGGCGGCGATACCGATGACTACCACGGTGATTCGAGATACCCGCACCTGTTCCTCTTCAGTGGACTGACCGTTGCGGATAATGGAGTGGTACACGTCGTGGGCCACCGAGGCGGACGCGGTAATCGCAAGACCTGCCACCACCGCGAGAACGGTTGCGAACGCAATTGCGGAGATAATCGCCATGAAGAAGGATCCACCCAGCTCGAGTGCAAGCAACGGCGCCGCAGCATTAGCGCCGCCAGGAGCCTTCTTAATCACGTCAGGGCCAACGAGCGCTGCTGCGCCGTAGCCAAGAACCAGAGTCATCAGGTAGAACGCGCCGATCAGGATGATTGCCCACGTAACGGACTTGCGGGCTTCCTTAGCGGTAGGAACGGTGTAAAAACGCATCAACACGTGTGGCAGACCTGCGGTGCCCAGCACCAGCGCCAAGCCCAGTGAGACGAAGTCCAGCTTGGTCACTTCCGTCTTGCCGTATTTCATGCCCGGCTTGAGCAAGGCTTCGTTGCCGTTGTGCGCGGCCACCGCCTTGGTAAACAGCTCGGACAGGCCGCCCTTGACTGCGAAAAACACCAACGCCGTCATGATAATCACCGTGCCCACGAGCAGTACGGCCTTGATCATTTGCACGTAGGTAGTGCCTTTCATGCCACCGATCAGCACGTAGGCGATCATGATGACGCCGACGATAACCACCACGATGGCCTGCTCCGTCTTACCGTGCAGGTTGAGCAGCACGGCCACGAGCGAGCCGGCGCCGGCCATCTGCGCAATAAGGTAAAACAGCGACACAAACAGGGTGCCCATTGCGGCGGCCATGCGTACGGGCTTCTGCTTGAGGCGGAATGACAACACATCGGCCATCGTGAACTTGCCGACGTTACGCAGCGGTTCCGCAACCAGCAGCAGGGCAACGAGCCACGCCACGAAGAAGCCAATGGAGTAAAGGAATCCGTCATAGCCCGTCAAGGCAATCGCGCCCACGATACCGAGGAACGAAGCTGCCGAAAGGTAGTCACCTGCGATGGCCAGACCATTTTGGGTGCCGGTAAAGGACGCGCCACCGGTGTAGAAGTCCGAGGCGTCGGACGTCTTTTTGCCGGCACGCATCACGATGGCCATGGTGACCACGATGAAGATGATAAAGACAGTGATGTTAAGAATCGGGTTACCGGTATTTGAACCGGCGGCAAGCACGTGAGTCATTGGGGTTGCCCTAACCTTCCATTGCTTCGCGAATCGCAGCGGCGCGCGGTTCGATGTTCTTATTTGCGAACTTGATGTAAATCCAGGTGATCAAGAAGGTGGTCACAAACTGGAGCAAGCCCATAATGATGCCCAGGTTGACGTTTCCGAATACCTTCATGGCCATGAGGTTTGGCTGGTAAGTAGCAAGCAGCACGTAGCACAAGAACCAGACAAAGAAGACTATGGACATTGGGAACGTAAATGAGCGGAAAGTCTTGCGCAGTTCTTGAAATTGCGCGCTTTCCTGCATGGCTCGAAACTCTGCGGCCGTGGGTTCGCGGCGCGTGAGCTGAACTTGACTTGCCGTGCTCATCGAAGATCATCTCGCTTTCGGTAGCGTCAACTCTGTTTCAACCGGTTGACGGTGGGAGCTAATAACTGGCCAACCTTGCCATTGTGTGAGCGATCACAAATATCGCGTAGTTGAAAAGTTATCTAGCTCACATTGCAATGGTGAAGTCTTTGCCTAAACGAGTGACCATAACAAGCGCACACTTACCCCCGAAAGCGCGATTCACCTGCAGATTTTCCTACGAGCGAAATACCCCCAGCCAAGCCTAAACCCAGGATTTGCAAAGTTTGTTAAGGTGAAAACTGTGAGCTACGACTCCTTTGCAAAATCCGCTATTGCATATCACTCGCGAAGACGGCGAACGCGCGCCACCGTTTCAATCAACCCGGCACCGATTAGGCCTACCAGCGCGGCGTCGAAAAGCAGGGCGTGGTTCGAGGAATCGAGGAGCAAAACCCGCTGCAAGGACGGCACCGAGAAGATCACCCCGTATCCACCTACGCTGCAGGCAATCAGCGCGATTTTCCACCAATTCAATGGACGAGCGACGACCGTCAATACCCACAGCGCCATAATCAGCAGGACTAACAGGGTGGCCGTGGATACTTGACGGGCGCGTTCGTCAAGAACATCACCCGGATAGTTCCACATCCAAAATCCCAACGTAAACGCCCCGATGAGCAGGCCTGCGGGCAGCGCAAGCAGCAGCACGCGACGGACGAAACCGGGGCGAGCGCGTTCATAGTTGGGCGCCAGGGACAGTACGAACGCCGGAATGCCGATGGTGAACCAACCAATCATCGTCACGTGAATCGGCTGGAACGGATACGTCAGCCCGAAAATCCCTAGGACCAGCGCCAACAACACGGAATAGATCGTCTTGGTCAAAAACAGGTTGGCCACGCGCTCGATATTGCCGATCACGCGACGCCCTTCCGCCACCACCTGCGGGAGCGTGGCAAAGTCATTGTCCAGCAGCACCACCTGCGCCACGGCGCGAGTAGCCGCGGAACCCGATCCCATAGAAATGCCAATGTTGGCGTCCTTCAACGCAAGGACATCGTTGACCCCATCCCCGGTCATCGCCACGCAGTCCCCTTGAGCCTGCAGGCTACGCACCAAGCTGCGCTTCTGCTCTGGAGTCACACGACCAAAGATGGCGTGATTGTCCAGGATTTCGGCTGGATCATCCGGCAGATTCCTGGCATCAAAAGATTCCCCATCCAGCCCCACTTTCCGCGCCACTGCACGCACTGAATCCGCGTTGTCGCCGGAAATGACTTTGACCTCCACGCCTTCTTTGGCAAAAAACTCCAGCGTCTGGCGGGCAGTAGCCCGCACTTTCTGCCCCAGGCACACAATTGCCACCGCCTGTGTCCGCTCCGGGTCTGGGTCTTGCGTCAAATCCGTCACCTGAACCAGCAGCAACACCCTGAGCCCGGCCGCACCAAACTCAGCGCATTGCTGCAAGACGTCCCGATCCACCGTGAGCAATTCGGGCGCACCAATCAACCAAGACCCTTGCGCGGTCCGCACCCCGGAAAATTTCCGCGAGGAATCGAAAGGCACCTTATCCAAAACCTCAGCTGGTGCTGTTGCGATACCCGCTGCGATGGCTTGCATCGTGTCATTCGGGTGCTTGTCCGCAGCAGCCAGTGCCGCGAGCAGCTTGTCGACGCCCACCTCGTGGCCCCGATCCCCCACGACCACAACTTCTTGCAGTTCCATACGGTTTTCCGTCAAGGTGCCGGTTTTGTCCGCGCACAACACATTCACTCGCGCCAGAGACTCGATCGAACGCAGTTCATTCACCAGCGCATTGTGCTTGCCCAGCCGAATCACGCCCACCGCGAAGGCGATCGAGGTCATGAGGATCAGTCCCTCGGGCACCATGGGAACCAGGGCGGCCACCATCGAAAGAATCGCGTCATCGGGCCGCGCATGCGTACGGAACAATTGCGTCCACATGGTCAGTGCCCCCACCGGGATCAATAACCATGTGATGATTCGCAGAATCTGATCGATACCCCGATGCAGCTGGGAATCGGTCAACGTAAACTCACCGGCTTCCTCGATCAATCGGGCAGCATAGGCCTCCCGTCCGATCTTTTCCGCCCGGTACAACCCGCTCCCGGCCACCACAAAAGAGCCAGACAGTACCTCATCCCCTGGCTGTTTCAGCACTGCATCCGATTCCCCCGTAAGCATGGACTCATCCACTTTCAAGGACTCGGCCACCAGCACTGGGCCATCTACGACTAGTTGATCCCCGCTCGACAGCTCGATCAGGTCATCGCGGACAATCTCATCCCGCGACAGCTCAGCAACCACTCCCTCACGCAGCACCCGGGGTTTGGATTCACCCAAGATGGTCAACCGATCCAGCGTCCGCTTCGCCCGCAGTTCCTGCACGATGCCGATCGAGGAATTAACCACGATGAGTAGGCCAAACGCCCCGTTAATCCACGATCCGGTGGACACCACCAGCCCAAACAACACGGCCAGGATGGCATTGATCCGCGTGAACACATTCGTGCGGACAATCTGCCCCACGCTGCGTCCAGTGGTGCGTACCGCGCGGTTGACCTGCCCGGCGGCACGTCGCTTTTCGACGTCCTCCTGGCTCAATCCCCGGTAGGATGTGGCATCGTTCATGCGAGCCATGTTAGACCCGTCAGGCGAATCTGCCCGCTACCGGCCAGTAAATTCCGGGGGCCGCTTCTCGGCCCGCGCAATTTGAGCCTCGTTAACGTCCGAACTATTCCACGCGGCGTCGAAAAGCTGCTGCTGTGTGGCAGATAACGTAAACCCAAATCCTTCGTCGTTGAGCACTCGTTTGAGTTGCTGCACCGACAACGGCGCAAAGCCCGCAATTTCCTGGGCGAATTTGCCCGCAGCGCTGGAATCACCACGGAGGTTGGCGAACCCGCAGGCAAAGGCCAGGTCAGCAGAAACTTTTTGCGCGCCGAGCAACATGCCACGCGCCACCGATCCGCCCAGCATGCTCACTGTCCGGCGGATGGTCCAGTTATCCAAGGCCAACCCCAACTTAGCCGGTGGCACGAGAAACCAGGCGCTGTCCCCTACCGCCCGGAGATCGCACACGAGCGCGAGCTGCACCCCCGCGCCGACAGCAGGGCCCTGGATATCTGCAATGACGGGCAACGGTGCTTCCAAAATAGAAGTGAGCATTCGCTGTAACCCACTGCGGAATTCCGCACCATACACCCCGCCGAAATCGGCTCCCGCGCAAAATGCCGATCCTTCCCCGCGCAGCACAACTGCCCTGGTTTCCTGCGGGAACACTTCCCGCAGGCTGTCCATTTCATCCGCAACTGCCTGCGCTAATTCCGAATTTATTGCGTTGCGCTTGTCCGGACGATTGAGAGTAAGGACCGTTACAAAGCCATCTTGGCTGCGCTGGAGAACCATCGGACGCTAAGCTTCGTCTGCGGGGAACTCGAGTGGATCCGCTCCAATACGTCCCAGGCCGGTGGCATCGTCGAGGGCGGTGAGCGCGGCCATGTGCTCATTGGAAAGCTCGAAATCAAAGATTGCAATGTTTTCCGCAAGCCGATCGGGGTGAGCGCTCTTCGGGATCACGATGTTGCCCAGTTGCACATTCCACCGCACCATCACCTGAGACGCAGACTTGCCCAGTTCAGCAGCAATCTGAGTGATCGTCTCATTTTCTAGTAGCTGCCCCTGGCCTAGCGGAGACCACGCGGCGGTTCGAATTCCTTTGGCATCGTGGTATGTCCGCAGGTCACCCTGAGAGAAGCCGGGGTGCAGCTCCACTTGGTTGACGGCCGGGGTAATGCCGGATTCCGCGATCAAGGTGTCCAAGACTTCCGGGTAAAAGTTGGAGACACCGATAGACTGCACGGTGCCCATGCCCTGCATCTTCGCCATCACGTCAAAGCTCTCCACGAATTTGCCAGCTCGTGCCCACGGCCAGTGAATCAGGTACAGGTCAAGGTAGTCCAAGCCCAGCTTTTGCAGGGAAGTCTGAAACGCCTCAGCCACCTTGTCTGCGCCTTGGTCAGTGTGCCACAACTTGGTGGTCACAAACAGCTCGTCGCGAGTAACATCGCCCGCCTTGATCGCATCGTTGATTGCACGGCCAACGGCTTCTTCGTTCTTATAGATCATGGCCGTGTCAATGTGGCGGTATCCCAGCTCGATGGCGGTTCGGACGACGCGCTCGGCTTCGTCGTCACGCAGCTTCCAGGTACCAAGACCAAGCTGCGGGCATTCGGTGGAATCGTTGAAAGTTACGGTTGGAATGTGGGGAGTCATAGTGCCCATTAAACGCCCATCGTGACGCGCTCGCAGGAAAACTACCCCTACCCCCAATTTTCACTTCCTCTGCGATTTGGCACACACCATCTCGTGGCTCGCGTTACTTTTGGAGCTATGACTCGCACCAGCGCTCAAGACCTCATCGCTTCCGTCCTGGACCCAGGTTCTTTCATTTCCTGGGACACACCTCCAGAATACGGCGACATTTCCGACAGCTACCGAGAAACTCTCGCACGCGCGAGGGAGAAGTCTGGCGTTGATGAGGCCGTTATCACTGGTGAAGGCACGGTCGCTGGCCGCAGAGTAGCAACCATCCTTTCGGAGTTTTCCTTCCTAGGCGGTTCCATCGGCGCGGCTACGGCACGTCGCATCATTGCAGGTATCCACCGAGCCACTGCCGAAAGGCTGCCCCTATTGATTTCTCCCTCTTCCGGTGGCACCCGGATGCAGGAAGGCACCCCAGCATTCGCGCTGATGGTCTCCATCACCACCGCCGTCTATCGACACAAAGACCAGCACTTGCCGTTCCTGGTCTACCTCCGCAACCCGACCACCGGCGGTGTCATGGCATCCTGGGGGTCAGCCGGCCACTTCACGTTCGCCGAGCCCGACGCTTTGCTCGGATTCTTGGGCCCCCGCGTGGTGGAGCTGACCACGGGGCGCCCGCTTGCCGACGGCGTACAGACCGGCGAAAATCTCTCGCGGGTTGGGGTCATCGATGGTGTCCTCTCCCCCGAGCTGTTGCGCGAGGCAGTACGAAAAATCGATAACGTATTGCTTTCCTCGCACAATGCGGACGAACCGCAGGCGCCGCAAGTAATTCCCGCGGTGCCTGACTCCGTATGGAATTCCATCCAACGCACCCGCCGGACGGATCGGCCGGGGGTGCGCCAGATCGTCGAAAAGCTCGGGCCGAATGTGATCGAATTGTCCGGTTCCGGAGACGGTCGACGCTCGGACGCTATGACTGTGGCGCTAGCGAAAATCGCGGGACGACCCGTGGTTCTGATTGGGCAAAATCGGCATGCCCAGCCTCCGCTAGGGGTAGCCGAGCTCGGCACGGAGGCACTGCGCTGCGCCCGGCGCGGAATTTCGCTGGCTCATGAACTGCAGCTTCCGCTGGTCAGCATTATCGACACACCGGGGGCTGAGCTTTCCCAGCACGCCGAGGAACACGGACTCGCTGGTTCAATCGCACGCACGCTGGGCGAGTTGGTTTACGTGGATGTCCCCACTGTTTCAGTCATCCTGGGACAGGGCTGCGGCGGGGCCGCTCTAGCGATGCTGCCTTCTGATCGGGTGCTCGCTGCAGCTAACGCGTGGCTTTCTCCGCTCCCACCAGAAGGCGCATCCGCGATTATCTACCGAGACACCGACCATGCTCCGCAGATGATGGAAGAACAAGATGTTTCTGCCTTTGCGCTGCGCGACGCAGGCATCGTCGACGCCATCATTGCCGAAGCACCCGACGCGGCCGACGAGCCAGTGGCCTTCATAGATCGTGTACTTACTACCATCGCTCATGAGCTTTCGGTACTCGAAACCAACCCCGAACGGGTGGGACGAGAGCAACGTTTCAAACACTATGAACAACTCGCTTCCCAGCAGTAACATGAAATAATGCTCAGCGACCAGCAAATTTTCGACGCCCACCGGGGCGGCAAGCTCACCACCGTGTCCCGCCGCCCTTTGGAAACCACTCTTGACCTCTCCCTGGCTTACACCCCAGGCGTTGCTCGAGTGTGCGAAGCAATCCACGAAGATCCAGCGTTGGCTAGAGAATTCACGTGGACGGGAAGCACTGTGGCCGTCATTTCCGACGGCACTGCAGTCCTCGGCCTCGGCGACATCGGCCCCGCTGCGGCGCTCCCTGTCATGGAGGGAAAATCGCAGCTCTTCCAGCGGTTTTCTGGGCTCAACGCCGTTCCGGTCGTCTTGAACACCACCGATGTCGACGAACTCTTCGAAACCATTGTTCGCCTCGCCCCGTCTTTCGGAGCTATCAATCTAGAGGACATTTCGGCACCACGTTGTTTCGAACTGGAGCGCCGCTTGGTGGAGGCACTGGAAATCCCCGTCATGCACGATGATCAGCACGGCACCGCCATCGTTATCACTGCGGCGTTGCGCAATGCCTGCGAGATCACTGGCCGAGCGCTTAGCAACCTCCGAGTCGTCATTTCCGGGGCGGGCGCGGCTGGCGTTGCCACCGCGCGCATGCTGGTGGAAGCGGGTGTCCAGCACATCATCATGGTGGATTCGCGGGGCATCATCCATGCTAACCGCGAACCGCTGTCCCCCATTAAACGCGAGCTAGCCGCGCTAACCAACAGGGAAGGTCGCACCGGAGACATCGACGAAGCCCTGCGTGACGCAGATACCTTCATCGGCGTTTCTCGTTCTCACATTTCCGAGGCTCAGCTGCAACTAATGGCCCCAGAGCCGTTTCTGTTCTCCCTGGCCAATCCCACCCCGGAAATCGATTACGACCTCGCCGTCCGGTACGGGTCCATCGTAGCTACCGGCCGCTCGGATCTTCCGAACCAGATCAACAATGTGCTGGCCTTCCCGGGTATCTTCCGGGGCGCCCTGGAAGCCGGAGCCACCCGAATTACCCCATCGATGAAGCTGGCCGCATCCCGCGCTATCGCTCAGGTCGCTCATGACAGGCTGGATGCACAGCACATTGTCCCTTCTCCACTCGACCCGCGGGTGGAACCCGCGGTGGCTGCAGCAGTGAAGGCGGCTGCGCTGAGCTAAACCGGTTCCCGAATTTGCTGTGGGTTTTGCAAGAAATCTACCCCTAGATTTTGCAAAACCTGCAGCTAATTCAGCACCCCTGTGATAATTAGTGCGCGTTGATTAGGTCAATCACGAACACGAGGGTGCGACCGGACAGTGGGTGTCCGCCACCGGCTGGGCCGTAAGCAGCCTCTGGTGGGATGGTCAGCTGACGGCGGCCGCCAACCTTCATGCCAGGAATACCTTCCTGCCAACCGGCGATAAGGCCGTTGAGCGGGAATTCGATGGTTTGGCCACGGTCCCAAGAAGAATCGAATTGTTCGCCGGATTCGAAGTCAACACCAACGTAGTGGACCTCAACGACACCGCCTGGCTGAGCTTCAGCGCCGTCACCTTCGACGAGGTCAACGATGACCAAATCTTCTGGGGCTGGGCCAGTCTGTGG
The DNA here is from genome assembly GCA_032468405.1 of Staphylococcus chromogenes. Lineage (GTDB taxonomy): Bacteria > Actinomycetota > Actinomycetes > Mycobacteriales > Mycobacteriaceae > Corynebacterium. The sequence continues at coordinate 20,380 of JAUDUO010000002.1, read as the reverse complement.
TTCGATTACTGGCTTTTCCATTTGAGAAAACTCCTTGAATAGTCAGCTTGAGAGAGATGACAATGAGCCAAACTCTTTCCCTAAAGTGTACGCAAGGGATACAGAGTTTGGCTCAATGTGGTGTGGCGTTGGGCTTAACCGCGCTGGTCGCGTGGGACGAATTCGCGGAGAGCTTCACCGGTGTAGATCTGGCGTGGGCGGTAGATCTTGCCGTTTGGCTGGGAGACCTGCTCGACATACTGTGCGATCCAGCCTGGGAGACGACCCATGGCGAAGAGGACAGTGAAGAAGTCAGTTGGGAAGCCCATGGCGCGGTAGATCAGGCCCGTGTAGAAGTCCACGTTCGGGTAGAGCTTGCGAGAGATGAAGTAGTCGTCGGCAAGCGCAATCTGCTCCAGGTTCATGGCGAGCTCGAGGAGCTCGTCGTTGCCATTCTGGGACAGCAACTCGTGTGCGGTCTTCTTGATGATCGCTGCACGTGGGTCGTAGTTGCGGTACACGCGGTGGCCGAAGCCCATGAGCTTGACGCCCTTTTCCTTGTTCTTCACGCGGTTCATGAAGTCGGTTGCGTCGCCGCCGTTGGCCTTGATTTCGTCGAGCATTTCCAGAACAGCCTGGTTTGCACCGCCATGCAGTGGGCCGGACAGCGCGTTGATGCCGGCTGCGACGGAAACGAACATGTTGGCCTGTGCAGAGGCGACCATGCGAACGGTGGAGGTGGAGCAGTTCTGCTCGTGGTCGGCGTGCAGAATAAGAAGCTGATCCAGCGCCTTAACGTAAAGCGGGTCAACCTCGTATGGCTCGGTTGGGAAGCCGAACATCATCCGGAGGAAGTTCTCGCGAGCGTTCAGGGAGTTGTCTGGGTACATGTATGGCTCGCCGTGGCGGGCACGGTGTGCGTACGCTGCCAGCATAGGAACCTTTGCCATGAGGCGGATGGTTGCCTTGTGCAGGTGTTCTGGGTTCAGCGGGTCAAGGGTGTCCTGGTAGTAGGTGGACAAAATGTTCAGAGAAGACGCGAGCACTGCCATTGGGTGGGCATTGCGAGGGAAGACGTTGAACTGTGCCTTGAAGTCCTCATCCAGGAGGGTGTGGTGACGGATTTCGTCGTTGAACTTAGACAGCTGCTCCTGGTTTGGCAGTTCGCCGTGGATGAGCAGGTAAGAAACCTCGTTAAAGGTTGCCTTTTCTGCCAGGTCCTCGATTGCGTAACCACGGTAGCGCAGGATGCCTTTTTCACCGTCAATGAAAGTGATCTTGGACGCCGTGGAACCGGTGCTTACGTAGCCTGGGTCGAAAGTTACAAGACCAGTTTCTGCGAGCATTTTGCCCAGCACAACACCATCATTGCCCTCCGTGGCCTTGATGATGTCCATGTTAAATTCGCCACCTGGGTAGTGGAGAACGGCCTTGTCATTGTTTTCAGAAGCCACAGTTTCCCTTTCAAAGAAAATTACAGTCGAGGCCTTCCCCGTGGGGTTTCGCACACCGCGAGCGGTGTGCGCGCCTTATGAATTTGTCTACCGATGTGGACGCAAACTTCGCGTTTCTAGGCAACGTTGTTACCGCTGCGGCGCAGCTTTTGCGTTTGTAGCCACATTTTAGGGCATGTTAGGCAGGCCTTCACAATAGCCACTGTACGCTTCCCGCCTGAGAGATTGTGAAAACCTTTCACTTCCATGCCGGGTTGCTCACAGATGCATAATTTTGACCACCGTTTCATGCGATGATAGCCCGCAGCCAACAAGCGCCGCTTGTCGCATTGGAATAACTACAGATTCTAGCAAATAATGTGACGCTGGCAACAATTCTCCCCAAAGGGGCGCAGTTTATCAGCAGCAAGACCTGTAAAGATCCTTGCAAAGCAGTTCAAACCCCTAACAAAGTTTGCAAGTTAACTTCTACACCACCCCCATTTTGACACCCTTGCAAATCCTGCCACATTGCCCACGTAGCCACACCTCGCCACCAGCACCATTGCCACAGGCGACATCTTCACCCCAATAACCCGCCACCCCCAAATGTATATTTTCAAGACACTGTATTTAATAAGCGCTAGGGTGTGAGCAACCACCCCGCCGAGAGAAAGGGCGCGTGAGCCAGATGAACGCACACCACTTCCCCACCTTGCCCGATGAACTTCGCCCTAGCGACGGGCGGTTCGGCTGCGGGCCATCGAAGGTTCGCGATGAACAACTCAACGCGATCACTAGCGGCCAGCCACAGATCATGGGCACCTCACACCGCCAGCCAGCAGTAAAAAACGTGGTTGGCGCACTCAAAGAGGGGTTGAGCAACCTCTTCCAGCTGCCTGACGGCTACGAAATCGTCCTCTCCTTGGGCGGCGCTACCGCGTTTTGGGATGCCGCAACTTTCGGCTTAATTAGTCAGCGCTCGGGTCACCTTACTTACGGCGAGTTCTCTGGAAAATTTGCCAAGGCCGCACAGCAAGCCCCGTGGCTCGATGCCCCCGCATTGGTTGCCGCTGAGCCTGGCGATGCCCCTACCCCACAGCCCATCGACGACGTGGACCTCATCGCCTGGGCCCACAATGAAACCTCCACCGGCGCCATGGTCCCGGTGATCCGACCAGCCGGTACAGATGCCCTGATCACTATCGATGCCACCTCCGGCGCTGGCGGACTGCCCGTAGATATGTCCCAGGCCGATGTTTACTATTTCTCTCCGCAAAAGTGTTTTGCTTCGGACGGCGGGTTGTGGTTTGCCGCGATGTCACCCCGCGCCCTGGAACGGGTGCAGCAGATCAAGGCCTCCGGTCGCTTTATCCCGGCGTTTTTGGACCTCCAGACGGCCGTCGATAATTCGCGAAAGAACCAGACCTACAACACGCCTGCCGTGGCCACATTGTTGATGATGAATGCTCAGGTGGAGTGGATGAACGCTCACGGCGGTTTGGCTGGCATGGTGCAGCGTACTTCGCAGTCAGCAGCGACGCTGTATCAGTGGGCCGAGGAACGCGAGGGGGCACAGCCCTTTGTCACCGATCCACAAAAGCGCTCGCTGGTGGTGGGCACAATTGATTTCGAGGAGTCGATCGACGCAGCCCGCATCGCCTCAATCTTGCGAGCCAACGGCGTGGTTGACATTGAGCCGTATCGCAAACTTGGGCGGAACCAGCTGCGGGTTGGTATGTTCCCTGCGATCGAACCGAGCGACATCGAGAAATTGACCAAAGCCATCGACTGGGCGATCACTCAGCTATAACACACCGCGGCAAACGCGCTGCAAGTCCCACGGTGCAGCGCGTTTGTGCGTTAGAGTGGTCACATTAGCTGTTGCCCCAACGAAGGAGTTATCTTGCGCGAGCTCAAGCTCATTGCAGACGAATCAACTGGCACCTCCCTGGTGTTTCGGCTGCTCGACGAGAATACCGACTGCTTCGTGGAGGTAACCGACGAGGTCGCCGGCCAGCTACGCACGCTTCTGGACGGACAACCGGCCGCATTGCCCAAGCCTGAGGAAAAGGCGCCCGAGGCGATCGTCGAAAAGCCAGCTCCACGTCCGGAATCGCGGGAGATCGACCCGCGCCTGTCCACGCCGCTGAAGATGCGCCCGCGTGACATTCAGGACCGGATCCGCTCCGGCAAGACGATCACTGAGGTCGCCGAGGAAAATGGCGTTACTGAGGCTCGAATTGAGCCTTTTGCGCACCCAGTGCTCATTGAGCGTGCCCGCATCGCAGACATGGCCAAGCGTGCCCACCCGGTACGCGCCGATGGCCCCGCAAAGCTCACGCTGTGGGAAGTGCTAGCCACCGCTTTCGCTGCGCGCGGTAATGACCTCTCGGACTCTGAATGGGACGCATACAAAGACGCGTCCGGCCAGTGGGTTGTCCGAGTCCACTGGCAGGCAGGACACTCTGACAACGTGGCCGAATGGTCTTACCATCCTCAGGGCATGAGCTCCGCTACTGCTGTGGCCCGCAACGCGGTGGCTGCTGACCTCACGGACCCAGATTTCGGCCAACCAGCGGTACGCACCCTTTCATCCGTGTCTCGCGTGGACACAGCAGACGAGCCTGACCAGCAACACAGTGAAGTTCAGGAAACTGCTGCGCAAGATAGCGACTTCCTGCAGCATCCAGAAGCTGAGCAGCGTCCGGCCAAGCGACGCCGCAAAGCCGTCACCCCGCACTGGGAGGACGTGCTGCTCGGCGTGCGGACGAACACCAAGCGCCCAAGGAGCTAACTCGACATGGAGCAGCACGATGCCGTGGTCACGCTATGGTTCGTCAATGCAGATGATCCAGCAGCCGTCCTCGCCAAGGAGCCGAAGGCCGACCGCGGTTTCGGCCGGAAATACCTGGCTCTCATGAATCCGTCCTGGCCGATTTCGGTGTTCGGACAGTTCCCGCTCAATCGGTCAGTCCAGGCCAGCAAAGGCGAGTTCTACATCGCTGGCTACCCCGGCATAACCATCGTCCAGACGGTGGTCGAAGACCTCACCTGTCTGTCTCAACTATCCCCGACGCTGTTGAACTCGGTGACTGCCGCAAACACTTATGCTTTCGCGATCAACCACGACACTGGCTTCGGCGGCATCGCCCATTGGATCGATGGCAAGTTGCGGCGCAGTTTCTGCGCTCGCCGCAACCGGGTCTACGAAGACATCGGATTGCCTTCACCTTTCGAGAACCCGTTTTGGTCCGGCGAACGCGGCACCGCATCGCCAAACTCGATCGACTTGCCATTCGAGCCAATTGACCTGGTCCACGAAGCAGATACACACTGGCTTGGCGTTGATATTTCTGCCGAGGGCCCCGACCTCTCCGTCGTGGGTTATGCAATTGACGGACGCAAGGAACCCCGCATTGCGCCGCCACGCGAACGCAAGGACGTATCCGGCTTGGTGGCCGATGCCTCGGCGAAGCTAGGACTGGGCCCGCAGTATTCCGCCTACGACGACTACGAAGAACTACCCGCCCTCGACACCAGCGACGATGTCGCATCCCGGGCGCGCGCGATCGCCGATAAAACCCTGGAGATGTCCGGCCGTGCTTTACGACGCGCCGGTAAAGGGCTGGACTCTCTTCGGGAGAAGTTGCGCCACACCGACCGAAGCTAGTGGTTCGCGCGCTGTCGCTCGTAAAAAGCAATTGCGGCCGCAGTAGCCAAATTCAGTGAATCTGTGCCAGGGGCCATGGGGATTTTCGCCCGCACCTGCGTTGCTCGCATGGCCCGCTCCGTCAGGCCGGGCCCCTCGGCGCCCACGAGGAGGGCCACTTTTTCCGGTTTTCCGGCCAATGCGTCCGCCAGCAGGGTGTCCGTGTTGGGGGTGAGCGATACGAGATGCCAGCCGTCGTCGACAAGCTGCTTGAGGCTGTGCTGCCAAGTGCGCGGATTGCCGTCCAAATAGGCGAATGGCAGGCGCAGTACATGCCCCATCGATACGCGGACAGACCTGCGGTAGAGCGGGTCAGCGCAGGCGGCCCCGAAGAGGATCGCGTCTACTTCCATTCCTGCTGCGTTGCGAAACAACGACCCGATGTTCTCGTGATCCCCAACGCCTTCCAGGATGGCAATGGTGCGCGCGCCATCGATTGCTTCGGCGACGCTGGCAGGTTCCACTCTCTCGGCGGCGGCCAGTAGGCCACGGTGCATATCGAACCCGGCTACTTTAGCCAGCGTTTCTCGGGTCACCGCATACATGGGAATGTTCGCTACGAGCTCTGGGACGCCATCTTCCTCGAGGAAGCTGCGGATCTTTGCTTCAAATCCCACGATCGCCCGCACCGGGTATCGCGATTCCAACAGCCGACGGACGATGAGCGGACCTTCGGCAATGACCAGCCCCTTGCCACCTTGGTCCGAATGCTTCAGGTCCCGAACTGGGTCGAGGCGTGTGTCAGCAGGATCATCGATGGCAGTGAGCTGGATAGTCATAATGCTTTGAGTTTAGGCCAATGCGTTCATGACCGGATCGATGGCAAAGTACACCACGAACAAAGCCGAAATCAGCCACAACAACCAGTGCACCTGCTTAGCGCGACCCGAGGCCAAGGCCAGCAGCGCGTAGGTCACGAAACCCACACCGATGCCGTTAGCAATGGAGTAGGTAAATGGCATGACCACGATGGTGAGGAAGGCCGGAAGGGCGATCGTGAAATCAGTGAAGTCGATTTCCTTAATCTGACCCATCATCATCGCGCCAACAACGACGAGTACCGGGGCCGCGGCTTCAATTGGCACCACGGAATACAGCGGCGTGAGGAACATCGCCGCAAGGAAAAGCACGCCGGTGACCACGTTAGCTAGGCCGGTGCGTGCGCCGTCAGCAATGCCAGCGGCGGAGTCCACATACACAGTGTTGGAGGACGTGGAGGCGGCGCCACCAACGATTGCGCCGAAACCTTCAGCGACCAACGCGGCTTTCATGTCCGGCAGGTTGCCGTGCTCATCGGTGAGACCAGCTTGTTTGCCGAGCGCGGTCATCGTGCCCATCGCGTCAAAGAAGTTAGCGAGGACCAGGGTGAATACCAGCAAGGTGGCAGACAGTGCGCCCACGTGGATAAAAGCGCCAAAGAGGTCCACGTTGCCTACGATGGACAGATCTGGGATGCCTCCGAAGGACTCTGGCAGTGCTGGGACGGCAAGATTCCAGCCGGTTGGCACTGGCTTACCATCGACGAAGGATGGTCCAGCACCCGTGAGAGCTTCTACGATCATGCCGATGATGGTGGTGATCACGATAGCGAAGAACAAGCCACCCCGGATATTTCGCGCCACCATGATGCCGGAGATAATCAAGCCGACGATGAAAACGAAAGTTGGCCAGGACGCGATGGAGCCGTTGATGCCTAGACCCACCGGCACCGTGGTGTGCGCAGCATCCGGTACTCGGCGGACAAAACCTGAGTCCACCAGGCCAATCATTGCGATGAACATGCCGATGCCCACACCCATGGCGGCCTTCAACGAGTCTGGGATGGCGTTGAATACTGCCACGCGGAAGCCAGAAATTGCCAGCAGTACGATGATCAGGCCGTCGATTACCACTAGGCCCATTGCCTCTGGCCACGTCAAGCCTTCCGTTGCCACCAACGTAACGGCAACGAGGGTATTAATGCCCAAGCCAGTCGCGATACCGAACGGGTAGCGAGCAAAGAGACCAAACGCGATGGTCATGACACCCGCGGCCAAGGCAGTGGCTGCTGCCACCTGCGGGATGCCCAGCGCCTCCCCATTGCGGTCTGGGGTGGTGCCGATGATCAGCGGGTTCAAAATGATGATGTAAGCCATCGCGAAGAACGTCACGATGCCGGCGCGGACTTCCGTACCCACGGATGAGCCACGCGCGGAAATGTTGAAGTACTTATCGAGCGCGCTGTTATTTGCGGTCGAAGTAGTCATGAATGCTCCCAGGAAACTGTTGAATTGTCGCTGCACCCGCCACTGGCGCACACATTCGTGGTGGGTGCCCTGTCAACAATCCCACTTGGAAGCTAGCGCAAGCAAACGCTACCTATCCACCTGGGAAACTAATACACTGAGCCTATGCGCTTTTTCCAGTATTTATGCAGGTGAACCGGATTACATTGTGACCGATATCCTACTGATTGATAACCACGATTCATTCACGCATCTGCTAGCAGATCTCATCCATCGTGCCAGTGGCATTGCCCCACGTATCGTGCCCAATGATGCTCCAGAATCGGAACTTGACTTGCACCATGCTGACCTCATTGTGGTGTCGCCTGGGCCAGGTGCCCCGACCAGGGAACTCTTAGGCGCTTCGGCGGCCGCGATTGAGCAAAGCACTATTCCAGTGTTTGGGGTGTGCCTTGGCCACCAGGCTATTGCCCACCTCGCCGGAGCGGAATTTCGTCGTTCTCCGTTTCCTATGCATGGTCGAGAAAGCCTGGTCCGCCACTGCGGCACTGGGATCTTTGCCGATCTGCCTAGCCCCCTTCCGGTAATTCGCTACCATTCGCTGGACATCACTGAGCACCCGACTGTAAATGTCCTCGCGCGCGCAGATGACGGAACCATCATGGCGATTGCCCATCGGCATAAACCGCAGTGGGGCGTGCAGTTCCATCCCGAATCCATCGGGACCGCGCACGGCATCCAGCTAATCCAAAACCTGCTGGTGGAGGCGGGCATTACCCAACGATGGCACCGGAGAGAAACCGCGCTTATCCCGCCGGAACAAGTCGCCGCAAGCTGGAGCCACTACCCATACCTATGCTGGCTAGACACCGCCACTGAGGACGGCCCACACCTCCTAGCTGCTGGCAGCAAGCTGGTAAGCCTGCCTGACATTCCCCGTGTGGTGCTCACCGCCGATTCCGCAGTGGCTCCGACGTTTGTGCCCGGCGCGATCGGAGTACTCAGTTACGAAGCCAGTGCGCTTGTCGACGGCGGCGTGGTCGTCGACAAGCTGCTGGCACCAGAGATCGTGTATCAGATCGTCCAGGGACGCGCTTATCTGCTCACCCCTGATGCACAGCGGGGCCACACCCTGACTCCCGCACCGGTGACACCGGCTACGGTGCATGCGGAACCCACCATGCGCCATTCGCGGGAGCAGTATCGAGAGTTGATATCACGCTGCCAGGAGGAGATCGCCGCTGGGAATTCTTACGAGCTCTGTCTTACTACCGCTGCGGCTGCCGAGGTAGGTTCCGATATCGACCCACTGGGGTGGTACGTGGCCCTACGGCAGCTAGCTCCGTCGCCAATGGCGGGCTTCTACCGATGCCCTGAGCAGGCGGTCCTTTCGGCTTCCCCAGAGCGTTTCCTGGAGGTGAAAAACGGGGTTGCGCGCGCGTGTCCGATCAAAGGGACTCGCTCTCGCGCTGCGGACCCGATCCGAGATGCGGCGTTAGTAGCGGAGCTTGCTTCGGCGGAAAAGGACCGGGCAGAAAACCTCATGATTGTCGATTTGCTGCGCAACGATTTGGCTCGAACTTGCACGGACATTTCCGTTCCGGAATTGTGTGCCGTCCATACGTTTAGCCATGCTCACCAGTTGATCTCGACGATTTCTGGCCGAGTTCGGCCAGGAGTGCGCACTTATGAAGTAATTCAATCTGCCTTCCCCGGTGGTTCGATGACCGGGGCGCCCAAGCAGAGTTCGATGGAGATCTTGTCCGGCCTAGAGCAGGCTCCAAGAGGTAATTACTCCGGAATAATGGGCTACATCTCCGCCGATGGCGCTGCTGACTTCTCGATCCTCATCCGCACTATTACCCTCGCTGGCGCGTGGGCTCACTACGGCGCAGGTGGCGCCATCACCGCGCTCAGCGACCCGGACGAGGAATATGACGAAGTGCTCGTGAAGATGCGACCGTTCTTCGAGCTGCTCCAATCATGAACTGCACGAGCTTCAGGCTTATCGACGGCCGCGTCCGCAACCTCACCGCCCACTTCCAGCGGTTAGGGCTCAACGCCGACCAAGAACGCGCCGCTCGGGCCGCCCTCCGGGCTGCGCCACCAGGTGCGTCTAATCCCTTGGTGTGGGCGGATGGCTCCGTACGCCACCGCCCAGATCGCTCGTTTGCTCCCCGTATCACCGTGGACCCGATCGCACACCTCGATCTGAGGCAGTACCCTACCGTCAAAGGACCCGACCTAGCTTGGCTTAGCGAACGCCTGGGTATTTCGCGCCAGCGCGGTTACGACGAAGGTCTGCTTTGGCACCACGGGCGCATTGTGGAAGGAATCTTTTCGGCGCTCATCACTTTCGACGGCACCACCGCGTCCTACAGCACGCATCCGCGGGCGCTTTCCTCCACGACTCTGAGGCCAGTGCTGGACTACCTGGCGGCGGAAGGATTTGACCTTCAACCGGTCGCCGGCTTCGTCCACGTGGGCCCGTTGTGGCTACTCAACGCCTTCTCGGGGGTGCGTAGCGCTGGTGGTCCCGACCCGGCTCCAGTGAACCAATGGCTCTGGGAGCAGGCGGAAGAAGTCTAGGATAGTCCTAGATGCTAGAGGTGGCCGTCATCAAAAGCCTCGTGTTCTACCGCGGCCAGGTTGTCTGCCGGTGGCGTTTCCGAATGGGCGCCACATCCATATGCGGCGTGGACTACCCGGCCGTCAGCCGCATAGATGTTCATGCATGCGCCAAAGCTGCCAAAGACCGGCAGCGGGTGGAAGAAAGCGCAGCGTTCGCACTTCATCGCCGCTTTTTCCGCGTACTCCGTGGTAGGACCGTAATTGTTACGCCACCGAATCAGGGAATCCTCGAAGCCTTTCTTGGTCAACGTATGATGCCCGTCGGCGGTTTTCTCTAGCCGCTCATCGTCTGCCAACGGAGGAAACTGGTCACCTGGTTGCAGGTCGCCGGGGCGCACGCGGTCTTCATAAGGAACCCAGGTGGGGGCCCGTAGGGCGTCGCTGCCCGGCATGAGGGCCAGCTCACTTACGGTGACATGCGATGAGCCATCCGCGCAGGCAAGGACCGCAGTCCACTCCCAGCCGCGGTACCCGGGGACATCAGCGGCAAAATGATGAATAACCGCGTTATCCCCGGAAATCAAAAAGCCACGGTGCTCCCCGACTATCCCTTCGTCGAGTTCTTCCAGAGCAGCACGGGCAAGCTCGATGGCACGGGCATCAAAGAGCAGTCCCTTGGAATTTCGCCGTTTTCTCATGTTTCTTTTTGCAGGTGCCACTTCTCCATTATTGCCCATCGGGCAAAATAGTAAGTTATGGGTAGCAAACAATTCCTCGCCGCAACACTCTGTGTACTCGCACTAGCTGGAACAACCGGTTGTTCCAGCAGCTCTCAGCCCGCGGAAAATTCCTCCTCTCATGGGCCGGTGAGAAATCTCAAGACCGAGATCGTGGCTACCCACCCCTATGATCCCCACCTGTTTACCCAGGGCATTGAAGTTGACGGACAAGACCTACTCATCGGCACCGGTTGGTATGGCGAGTCCAAGATTGTGCGGGTGCCGTTGGCGGATCCGGCTGGGCGTCCGAGCGTCGAAAAGCACTTGCCAACGAATCAGTTTGGCGAAGGCATTGCACAGGTGGGCGCACATGTATGGCAGCTGACGTGGAAAGAGGGTATCGCATATAAGCGCGATGCCCGCACCCTTGAGGAAACCGCTCAAGCCCGATATCCCGGTCAGGGCTGGGGACTGTGCGCCGCAGGCAATCAGCTGTTCATGTCCGATGGAAGTGCATCCCTTCGGGTGCTTAACCCAGAGACTTTTGCTGAAGCTAAGCGAATCACCGTGCGGGATTCACGGGGCACCGTCGATCGCCTCAATGAACTGGAGTGCCACGGTGGAAAAATCTATGCGAACCGTTTCATGACCAACGAGATCGTCGAAATTGGCCCAGACGGCTGGGTAAGCGCACACATCGACGCCAGTGCGCTGCCCAACCGCGCCACCCCCGATCCGAACCACGTACTCAATGGAATTGCTGCGCTCGAGGGAACCGATCGATTTCTGCTCACTGGCAAACGATGGCCGGACATGTATGAAGTCAGGTTTGTACCAGCCGATTAACTGGCTAGCATAAAGACTCATGGCCAGCAGTACACGCAAACGCAACCTTGTGCAGTTTCTTTCCTTAATCGTGGCGGTTCTTTTGATCGTCGCCGGAAGCATCGCCTTTCAAAAGTGGTGGAATGACCGGCCAGGCCCGGATCCCCATTCGGTGACGCTGCGCGCTGCTGCGGGCTCACAAAAAATAGAAGTCAGCCCATATACGGTGTGTGAAGCCGGCGTTGAGTGCCCACAGGGCACAGTTCCTGAAATAGCCCTCGGAGGAGACGGCAGCCTCAAGTTAGAGCTGCCGGAAGAAGTCTACGATCATGACTGGTCACTGCTGAAGATATATGACGATCCGGCCGCCAACGACCAAACCTTCTATAAGGGCAACGAAAAGAAAGACGTAGAGATTGCGGCTACCTCGGCATCAGGGTCCCGGCTCGTAGTTGTCGAGGTTTCCTCCTTGCTAATCGGCAAGGATGCCAACGGCGTGGAAACCCCATACACCGTGGTGTGGTCCGTATCAGCCAAACAGCAATAGACACTAAAACAGTGCGGTGGGCATGCCCACCGCACTGTTTACTTTGTGGCCTTTTAAACGGGGTTATGGCTAGGCGTCGAGTTCCTTGGCCACTACCCGCAGAATCTCGGCCACCTGGCGGCCTTCCTTGCGATCAGGGTAGCGCCCCTTGGCCAGTCCTGGCTGTACGGTAGTTTCCAAGACCGTAACCAGATCCGAAATCATCGAAGCTAGTTCTTCTGGCTTGTACTTGTGGATTGGCTTACGAGTCGCTTCTTCCAACACTTTCACGCGCAGAGCCTGCGGGCCGCGTCGACCAGCTGCAAAATCAAACTCGATTCGCTGGCCTGGCAGCAGCTCGTCTACCCCTTTAGGCAGGACGGCTTTGTTGACATACACGTCTTCATCGCCCGGGTTCGAGACAAAGCCGAAGCCACGCTCGATGTCGTACCACTTCACCTTGCCGATGGGCATAGTCATCAACCTTTCATCCAGTGTGCGTAAAAAGTAGATTATAGCGTGCGCCAATTGTTTATCGACGCCCACTCGGCAATCCTCAACTCCCACTGCAAGCCTTAATCCTTTGTCCGACAATTCTCAATTCTTAACCCCGGCCACGCCCAACATTGAGGACGCATTAACAACAGCACACTGAACAGGGAAAATAGCTTGAAAACCCGCCCAAAACCGGCTTGGTTATAGGGATTTTCAGCTAAGCAAGTGACCCATTTCACATTAAAAATTCACTCGGCCTCACCTGCGAGTTTTTCGCCTTCGAGAGATTTTCGTAACTTTTAGGGCACCTGAGCGTGACACAATCGTTACCAAACGCTACCGTTGTCTACCAAGCACTACGAACTCCACTTCTTCCTTGCGCCTAACCCAGTCTGCGGAAGATCCCACTGGAGGCCGTAGTCACATATCAACCTAAAACTTCATTGCAGACTGGGGTGGGGAACCCACTTTTGGGAAGGTTCACACCTTCCCTAGGGGTGAAGCCACATTTTCCATGTGGCCGGACATCGTGATCCTCCGTCCGAACCCGACAGCTAACCTCACAGGCGCCAAAATGAGAGGAACACAATCAACATGGCACGTCATTCCGCCCCGTCTTCCCTGAAGACCAAGTTCGCAGCTTCCACCATCGCTTTCGGTGCTGCTGCCACCCTGCTCGCTCCTTCCGCTCACGCCGCATCCGATTCCGACTGGGATCGCCTCGCAGGCTGCGAAGCCGGCGGCAACTGGGGAATCAACACCGGCAATGGTTACCACGGCGGCCTGCAGTTCTCCCCTTCGACCTGGAACGCATACGGCGGCCAGGAGTTTGCCCCTTACGCATACCTGGCTACCCGGGAACAGCAGATCGCCGTTGGCGAGCGCGTTCTCGCCGGCCAGGGCTGGGGCGCATGGCCAGCATGCTCCGCTTCCCTTGGCCTGAACTCCGCCGCAACCCCTCGCGAAGTTGCTCCAGCACCAGCTCCAGAGCCAGCGCCAGTGAAGGCTGCCGTGGCCTACGATGCCCCAGCTGAGCAAGCCGCTGCCCCTAAGACCGCTGCAGAGTCCGCTCTCGAGCAGCTGAAGGCTTTCTTTGCCGCACGTGGCATCGTCTTGCCACAGGAGGCCCTGGACTTCTACGCAGCCAACCAGGACGCCATTAACGCTGTCCTGAACGCTCAGCTGCCAGCACTGCCAATGCCTCAGGCAGCGACCAGCTCTTAAGCCTTGCGCTGAGCGCCACGCATGAAGCGCCACATTCCGCCTTTGGATTGTGGCGCTTTCGCTTGTGTTCGGGCCGTTGGACCCACCCCGACTACCTCTTGGCGCGCTGCATCAACGCCAAAACAACAATGCTTAAAAGTACGGGAACACCCACAATGCACCACAACACCATCAGGTGCATCGCCCAGAACATCGCTTGGCCGTCTGTCGAATTGATGACGTCATAGTTGTAGCAGGCAGCAGCCAGGTGTGATCCTAAAATCAACCCGAGACCGGAAGCTGCCCACCGACCAGCCCCAATTCGCGGGCCAACCAGTATCGCGCCAGCTGCCACAATGCCGAAAGCCAGACCGACTACAACCCAATCGGGCCAAGAAAAATGTTCGCCTCCAAGGAGCAATACCGCCCCCAATATCGCCCCAGGGATCAGCGAAATCCCCAGCGTGGCCCACGAAAATGAACGGCGGAAACTCAACCCGACCACCGCTAGCACCACAAGAAAAGGAATAAAAGAAAAGAACAGCATTCCGAAAAACAACGTGCCCATCTCAGCCTCCCTAATGAAAGTCCATTCCCTTTCAGGATGCCTTACACATTGTGACCTAGCAATAGCAACGGCCCGCACCCTTTGATGGGCGCGGGCCGTTAGGCTGCAGCTGAGACTACTTGTTAATCACCGTGTGTGGGTGAACATAGCCGATCTGGTCAGCTGGAAGTGGGAACGGCATCTCATCGCCGTATGGGCTAGACGCGCCAGCCAAACGGGAAAGTGCCTCGGTGACAGGGTGACCAGCACCCGGGATGTGCTCTGGCCAAGCCGGATCGACGTAGCCCTTCTTCTCCATTTTCGACATGCCCCTATTCTGTCAAACTTCGAGGCAAAAAGTCACCTCGAAGGGCACTAAACTTGAGGGAATCATGAATAACAGCAGCAGCGCAGGCAAAAAAGTTCCCGACTTTCGCGAGTGGCTCGCCGGGCTCGATGACAGTGAGCTCACCCGACTGCTCAGCAACCGCCCCGATGTCGTCCTGCCACTTCCACCAGGAATCACGCCGCTAGCTGCGCGATTGCAATTGCGTTCGTCGGTAAAACGGGCGATCACTAAGGTTAATGCAACAGCTATTGGGGTGTTGGAAGCCCTCCACGAACTGGGCGCTGAGACTACCCCTGTTACTGCCCCCGAAGTCATCCGATTCATCCTCGATCGGTGCGAAGCTGCAGGCATCGCGGCCCCTATAGAGACAAATATCCACGCCGAGTTGGAGTATTTGCGAGCCCACGCGCTCATTTTTGATCCAACCCCCGGCCGCTGGGCCGTACAATCTGCAACGTGGCACGCAGTGCCGTCGCATGTGCAATTGTTGCCGGGAGCGAATACCCCAGCACCTCGGAGCCGGGCGGAGTTAGCCAAGCTCGTCGATACGCTGCCCGCACGCAAGCGCAAGATCTTGGATACGCTCTGCGCTTCGGGCGGGTTGGGGATCACCAAAGATGCGGCAGTCGATGCAGATCCCCAGCGTCCGATTCCCCAGCTAATTTCGGCTGGCTTGCTCAATCGTGTCGACGCCACCACCGTCCAGCTTCCCCATGACGTTCGGGCATTGCTACTGGATACCCCGATGTTGTCTTTAACCCCACCCGAGCTCACGCCAGTGCCATTTTCGGATGATTCCGGGGTTTCCGCAGGCCTGGAGGTCTTGCGCAATATGCGTAGGCTCCTCCTCGAATTAGGCACTACACCTGCAGCAACACTCAAGGGCGGCGGAGTAGGCGTCCGGGTGATTACTCGATTAACCAAAGCACTCGATTTATCTGCAGACCATATCTATCGCTTGCTCAGCGTTGCAGAATCGGCACGCCTACTCGCGCGCGGCGTCCCCGACCCCCTGCCGCACGATGACGACGGCGGTGACTACCTCGCCCCAACCCCCGCTGCCGACGAGTGGCTCAAAGCTAGCCTCGATACCCGCTGGCGCATGCTTATCGACGCCTGGCTGCACTCCCCGTGGCTACCGCACCTCATGGGAACCAAAGACGACAAAGGCACCACTATTCACGCGCTGTCTCCCGCCAGCCACGACCGCACATTGCCAGAGACCCGCAATCTAGTGATGGACGTCTGGCGACGGTTCGGCCCAATTACTCCCGCGGACACCCGAGCCCAACTGGCCTTCGAACGGCCGTTAATCCCAATCGACGCTTCCTTACTAAACGAATTAGCGGCTGACGCTCAGTGGATCGGTGCGCTCACCTCGACACTTACCGGTACGGAACCCGCCGACCTCATGCCTGCTCCCACTACCCAACTGTTTGTACAGTCGGACATGACAGTGATGTCTGGCGGGCCGTTGACCGCCGAAGCACAATCTTTTGTGGACGCCATCGGCGAACTGGAATCCGCCGGTCTTGCTAGCGTGTATCGCATTACCGAAAGCTCCATTCGCCATGCACTGGATTCAGGACTAAGCGGACAAGAAATCCTCGACAAGCTAGCGGCATTTTCCGTCACAGAGGTGCCGCAAGCGTTGCGGTTTTTGATCGAGGACGTGGGACGTCGACACGGCAGCCTGCGTGGCGGACCAGCGCTTAGTTATTTGCGCTGCGAGGATCCATCGGCCTTAGTACACGCAGTAACTGCAGTGGGCGACAAGGTGGCGATGCGCGCGATCGCGCCCACCGTAGCCATCGCGCAAGCCCCACTCATCGAGGTGATCCGTCAGCTGCGGGCAGCCGGCCTGCAGCCGGTCGCAGAAGATGCCTTTGGACTCACGCTGAATTTGGTGGACGAACCTTCCCGCGTACCCACCCCCAAGACGACAACCGCCCCGAAGCTCGACGACGGACGCATCGCCGCGGCTGTCGCAGCTATCCGACGCAACGATGGTGCCGGGATTCAAACGGAACGTCCTAAGGGCACTGCCGTCGATCCAACCCAAACCCTTTCTGTGCTCCAGGCCGCGGTACAGGCTGGGACTATCGTGACGCTGGGGTTCGTTGACAAACACGGCGTTGCCGTACATCGGTCAGTGCGGCCAGTTGCCGTGTCTGCCGGAGTGGTAGATGCCATCGACCCAGCTACCGGCAGTGCGCACCGGTTTCGACTGCACCGCATCACCGAGGTCCTGCTGCCAAAAACTTGACAAGTTGTTGTGTTTATACAACACTATGAAGCATGTCCCCAAAGAAACGACCCTCAAATCCAATCTTTAACCGGATTCGACTACTGCGCACGGAACGGGACATGTCACGAGCGCAACTAGCCGAACTCCTCGGTGTCAATGTTCAAACCGTCGGCGCGCTCGAACGCGGCGACCACTCCCCTTCGCTCGACCTCGCCATGACGATCTCTGAAGTGTTCGGCCTACCGATCGAAGCTGTATTCTCTCGCACCGAATTCCCGCCCATGTCCCAGCAGCTTTACCAAAAGTAGGTGTTTTCATGTCTATTCCCGCTACCGTTACTCGCCGCAAGCGTTACATCCTGATTGCGGATATTGCCCTCGGAATCGGAGTCCTCGCCAGCGCTTTGATCGCCATTAAGGGCTGGCAATTCCAGCTCCTATGGATCCCTGCATGTTTGGTAGGGGCCTACGCTGTAGCTAAACTCGCCCCACTGTGCGGCATGAAGGAAAAGGATGAGGATCTCGACGAATATTTCCTCGCCATCCGTAATCGTGCACGTCGCAGCGCACACAATGCAGCAACGATCGCCTTGGGGCTCATCGTGTTCGTCATCATGCTCGTGAATGCAATCATCACCCGGGCGCATCTCAGCGGAGAGTCGGTCACGGACATTCTGACTGGTCTCGCCAACC
Source organism: Staphylococcus chromogenes (assembly GCA_032468405.1). GTDB lineage: Bacteria > Actinomycetota > Actinomycetes > Mycobacteriales > Mycobacteriaceae > Corynebacterium. The sequence continues at coordinate 2,856 of JAUDUO010000002.1, read as the reverse complement.
TGTGCGCTTGCTGCGCAATCGGCGCGCACTTTGTGTTCCTGCGCAGCGTCGCCGGCGCTTTTAACCGCGACGAGCTGATTTCTCAGCAGGTCGACTAAACAAAATGCCTTTGAGATGACTCGCTTCGACACAAAACGGTCCACCTCAAAGGCATTCAACGTTCCACCTGCCGTGCCATAATTGAAGTTTGCCCTTGTCCAACGCGAAAAAGGAGCGAGCATGGCACTTGGCGACGGCCCCCTCATCGTCCAATCCGACAAATCGGTATTGCTAGAGATCGATCATCCATTAGCCGGTGAGGCGCGGGCAGCTCTCGCCCCCTTCGCAGAGCTCGAACGGGCCCCTGAACACATTCACACCTATCGCATCACACCCCTAGCGCTGTGGAATGCCCGCGCCGCAGGGCATGACGCTGAGCAAGTCGTGGACATGCTGGAGAAATACTCCCGCTTCCCGGTCCCGCAGCCCCTGCTCATCGATGTCGCCGAAACCATGTCGCGCTACGGACGGGTCCGCCTGCACAAGCATCCCGCCCACGGCCTCGTACTCGAGTCTCAGGAACCGGCCATCCTTGCTGAGCTAAAGCGTCACAAGAAAATCAAACCGATGCTGGGTGCTGCCATTGACGATGAGAACCTAGCGGTTCATCCGTCGGAACGCGGGCGGCTCAAGCAGGAACTGCTCAAAGTCGGCTGGCCTGCTGAAGACTTGGCGGGCTATGTCGATGGCGAAGCACACCCAATCTCGCTGGTCGAGGACGACTGGCAGCTGCGTGATTACCAACAGATGGCCGCCGATTCCTTCTGGGAAGGAGGCTCCGGTGTAGTCGTGCTGCCGTGCGGCGCGGGCAAAACCATGGTCGGTGCCGCAGCGATGGCTCGCGCCCAAGCAACCACCCTGATTCTCGTGACCAACACCGTGGCCGGCCGCCAGTGGCGCGACGAGCTACTGCGCCGCACGACTCTCACCGAAGACGAAATCGGCGAATATTCCGGCGAAAAGAAGGAGATTCGCCCCGTGACCATCGCGACGTACCAGGTGGTCACCCGGAAAACCAAGGGCGAGTACCGGGCGCTAGAACTTTTCGATTCTCGCGACTGGGGCCTCATCATCTACGACGAGGTCCACCTCCTGCCCGCGCCTGTCTTCCGCATGACCTCCGACCTGCAATCGCGTCGCCGACTCGGCCTCACCGCCACTCTGGTCCGCGAGGATGGTCGCGAAGGCGACGTCTTCTCCCTCATCGGCCCCAAGCGCTACGACGCCCCGTGGAAGGACATCGAAGCCCAGGGGTTCATCGCTACCGCTGATTGCGTCGAAGTCCGCGTCACGCTTGCCGACGATGAACGCATGGCCTACGCCGTCGCCGAGGCGAGCGAACGTTATCGGCTGGCTGCTTGTTCACCAGCGAAGATCCCTGTCGTGCGTAAGCTGCTCCGGCAACACGAAGGACAGCCCACGCTCATCATCGGTGCGTACTTAGACCAGCTGGAGGAAATCGCTGCGAAGCTGGATGTCCCGGTGGTTGAAGGCAAGACGTCGAACAGCAAACGCGAAAAGCTCTTCGACCAGTTTCGATCCGGAGAACTCCGCACATTGGTGGTCTCGAAAGTTGCCAACTTCTCCATCGACCTACCGGAGGCTGCGGTAGCGATTCAAATCTCCGGCACCTTTGGCTCGCGCCAAGAAGAAGCCCAGCGCTTGGGCCGGCTGTTGCGCCCCAAGGCAGACGGCCGCCAAGCGCACTTCTACACCGTCGTGGCTCGCGATACGCTTGATGCGGAATATGCCGCCCACCGGCAGCGATTCCTCGCTGAGCAAGGTTATGCGTATCGAATCATGGACTCAACCGATATTTAAGGAACACCGTGAACAACTTTCATTTCACCGTCGACGAAGCCCACAACAAGGCCAATAACGAATACAGCAAGGATGTCGGCCGACTACAGCTATCTGCCGGGGTTCTTGGACTTATCTCACTAGCCACAGGTTTGGCCATCTTCTTTTTCACCACGGCTGGGTGGCGCCTCGTGGCACTCATCGCGTTGGGGTCTTTCGCGCTGTTTTGTCTGGCGTTGGTATTTATCCTGCCGCATCAGATTGGCAGTGCACAGCGGCTTTACGACGCCTACCCGCTCGTCCCGGCAATCATCGCGGAGGAAAACCCCCGGGACATCGTCCTCATGGCGCTGGTGAACGTGAATGTTGACGAGTCTCTCCCACCGCAGCACGCTTTGGCCTTACGAACCATCACTAAACTCGAAGGCCATCAACGAAAAGTGGGAACCAGGGTTCCGGCAGTTGCGGTATCGGGTCGCCGCTCTATGACTGATTCGGCGCACTGGGACGAAGTCAGCCCCATGCCTATCGCTTGGGGAACCCCTTCGGCTGCAGTCATAACGGAAGCCGAGAAAGCTATTTCTTCGGCCGATTGGCGTCGACTGGAAAAGGCCTTGCCCAGGATAAAGGAAGTTCAAGCTACGAAGTACAACTTATTGGTTCTCTAGTTGTTGCTATCAAGGCCCTCAAAAGCGTAGAGCTTTTGAGGGCCTTCTTTATGGCTTAAAGCTGGCTCTGGAAACGCAAAAGTGGTCTGGTACCTTCCGAAACCAGACCACCTATCTTGTGGAGCATAGGAGAATCGAACTCCTGACCTTCTGCTTGCAAAGCAGATGCTCTACCAATTGAGCTAATGCCCCAAGGCTGTAAGTCCCCGACCAGATGGCCAGGGACTTTCAGCATTGTTTTTTAAGTTTTTGGTCGGCGGTGACCTACTCTCCCACACCCTCCCGGGTGCAGTACCATCGGCGCTGGTGGGCTTAGCTTCCGGGTTCGGAACGGGACCGGGCGTTTCCC
>JAUDUO010000001.1:0-535810 GCA_032468405.1 Staphylococcus chromogenes | reverse complement strand
TTCGAGGAGTGCTTCGTCGACTGCGACGGTGTCGCCGACGGACTTCAGCCAGCGGGTGATGGTGCCCTCGGTGACGGATTCGCCGAGCTCTGGCATCTTCACGTCGGTGGTTTCACCGGAACCGGAAGCAGCAGGGGCAGCTTCTTCGACGGTAGCGTTGTCTTCCTTGGTTTCAGCTTCCTTGGTGGCAGCCTCAGAAGGAACGTCCTTCTTTTCTTCTGCCTTGGCTGCTGGTGCGGAGCCGTCGCCGATGCGGACGATGACTTCACCGACGTCGACGGTGTCGTCTTCGTCGAAGAGGATTTCCACGATGGTGCCTGCGACTGGGGATGGAACTTCGGTGTCTACCTTGTCGGTGGAAACTTCGAGGAGTGCTTCGTCGACTGCGACGGTGTCGCCGACGGACTTCAGCCAGCGGGTGATGGTGCCCTCGGTGACGGATTCGCCGAGCTCTGGCATCTTCACGTCGGTGGTGTCACCGGAACCGGAAGCAGCAGGAGCTGCAGCTTCCTGCTTTTCTTCTGCCTTTGGAGCATCTTCCTTTGGCGCGGCAGCAGCTTCGCCTTCTTCGCCGATCTCGGCGATAACTTCGCCGACATCTACGGTTTCATCTTCTTCGAAGAGGATCTTGGTCAGGACACCTGCGTGTGGGGCAGGAATTTCGGTGTCAACCTTGTCCGTGGAAACCTCCAGCAATGGCTCGTCGGCTGCGACAGTGTCGCCGACCTGCTTCAGCCAGCGGGTAATGGTGCCTTCGGTGACTGACTCACCGAGTTCGGGCATCTCAACGGAAAAAGCCATTGTGAAAGACTCCTTGAAGTTTCGGGTAGGCAAAAATGCGATTGATACCCTAAAGCGTACCGTCTTAGCCTCTACAACGTCATGCATAGGGTTATCTGAATGGTTTTCGAGCTCGCCTAAGATGGGTTCTTGTGTTCAATCTATTCGGTTCGCGTAAGTTCAAACCAGGTATTCGCCCACCTCGCGCACCTGGTGACACGGTCCGTGCCCAAGATCGCGAATACTTGAAGAAATGGGTCGAGGGCAGGGCTTTTGTGGAAGGCTTTGTGGAGCCGGAGACTCTGGTCAACGAGATGAGCATTGTGCTTGTCGACGAAAACGGTGAGTTCACCCGACGCCGTATCGGTGGCCCGAAGGGCATCGACGAGTGCATCAAGTTTCTTGGGATCCCGGTCTATGACGTGGAGGAAACGGGGTACCCACAGCGGATGCGGGAGCGGATTGAACGTGACCGGTTGCTCAGAAAGCGTCAGGAACAACAAGAACGCCGCGCTCGATTTGAGCGCGGCGAGTTGCCCTAACCGGTCAAGCGGATTAGTTGGTTGCAGCGATGTCCTGCAGCGTTGCCACTAAGGTGCGCACCGGATTGCCGGTGGCTCGCTTTGGCACGTAGCCGTATGCGGAACCGGTGTTGTAGGCAGGGCCGGCGATATCGAGGTGAGCCCATTCCACGCCTTCGGCTACGAATTCGGACAGGAAATAACCTGCTTGCATCATTCCGGCGAAGCGGGAGCCACCGGAGTTACGCAGGTCTGCGACTGGTGAGGACATCTCCTCAGACATCTCTTCCGGGATCGGCATTGCCCAGGCTGGTTCGCCAATCGTGCGGCCGATTTCCGCGATGCGGTCGCGGAATGCGTCAGTGCCCATGACACCGGTTGTGCGAGCGCCCAGGGCCACGAGTTGGGCACCGGTCAGCGTGGCGGTGTCAATAAGGAAGTCCGGGTTATCCTCGCAGGCTCGGACGAGAGCGTCGGCGAGCACGAGGCGGCCTTCGGCATCGGTGTTGATGATCTCGACGGTCTTGCCGCCGTACTGCGTAATGACGTCGCCTGGACGGTACGCCTTAGCGTCCGGCATGTTCTCGGCCATAGGAACGGTGGCGGTGACATTGACGTTGAGTTCCAACCGGGCAGCAGCGATGGTGGCTGCGATCACTGAGGCCGATCCGCCCATGTCAGAAATCATTTGGTCCATGTTGGCCCCTGGCTTCAGGGAGATTCCACCGGTATCAAATGTGATGCCCTTGCCTACCAGGGCAACCTTTTTGCCAGCCTTCTTTGGGGAATAGGTCAACCGAAGCAGACGAGGTCCGCGGGACGACCCCTGACCCACAGCAATGAGCCCGCCAAAGCCCTTCTTGGCCAGTTCTTTATCGTCTAGGATTTCGGTCTTAATGCCATATTCCGCGGCCGCGTCCGCTGCGATTGCTGCGTAGGATTCGGGGAAGAGGTGAGACGATGCGGTGTTGACGAGGTCTCGGGCGAAAGCCACCGATTCTGCGATGATTTGCGCCTCGGCGAATTCATCCTTCTTCTCCGAGATGAAGACGATCTCCTTAACCGGGTGCTGGTTCTTGGGCAGCTTAGCGGTTTTCTGGCCGCGGAAAGAATATGCTCCCAGGGCTGCGCCGATCACTGCGTCGGCAAGCCCAAAGACGCCGAGCGCGCAGGCCGCAACCTGCACTCCAGCGAGGGATTTGGCAGCTGCGCCGGCGCTACGTCGCAAAGTTTCGGCGTCAAAATCCCCAGAATCTCCCAGGCCCACGGCGACCACGATGTCCACCTTAACGCCCGCAATACCAGTGAGTTTGGTGACTTCCTGGGCTTTGCCGGTGGCACCAAGAGCGGAGAGCGCACCGAGAATTTCAATATCAGCAGAGCTATCAAAGATGCCGGTGGCGGCGATTTCCGGACCGTCTTCCCCCTGGAAAATTGGGATGATCACGGCATCGGCCTTCTTCGGGAGCTTCTTGGATACACTCAGCTGGGGCATTGCTCCGATTGCTGGAAGCTCAAACTTGGTGGGCACTGTAGCTTCATCCTCCTGGTTGTAGTGGAACTTCGGGTAACCAAAACTCACCTTAACGCATTTTCTGCGCGCAACTTCCTGGGTTCATCACAAAAATGTACGCAACCGGACCAAGGGGGAGAACCGGATAAAACGCCTGCGAGCGATTCGGCTTGCGGTGTAGGTTAGGAGGGCATGAACAACCTTGACTTCCACATCGAGCCCACTGAAAATCCGACCCCTGCAGCGGAAATCGCCAAAATCTTAGCCGATCCAGGATTCGGCCGACACTTTACGGACCACATGGTCACCATCGAGTGGACCGAGGATAAGGGGTGGCACGACGCGCGAGTGCGCGCGTACGCGCCGTTCAACCTTGACCCGGCCACCACGGTGTTGCATTACGGTCAAGCAATCTTTGAAGGATTGAAGGCCTACCGTCAGCCGGATGGCTCCATCTCCGCATTTCGTCCGGAAGCTAACGCTCAGCGCTTAAATTCCTCTGCCCAGCGATTGGCTATGCCTACGCTGCCCGAAGAAGTATTTATCGAGGCGATCAAGCAGCTGGTTACCATCGATGCGAATTGGGTCCCCGCTGCGGGCGGCGAGGAATCCCTGTACCTTCGTCCCCTGATGTTTGCCACCGAGGTCGGCCTAGGCGTACACCCGGCAAAGTCTTACACCTTCGCGGTGATCGCATCGCCTGCCGGAGCGTACTTTGCTGGCGGCGTTAAGCCGGTATCGGTGTGGCTGTGCGAAGACTACGTCCGAGCCGCTCCCGGTGGCACCGGAGCCGCTAAGTTCGCAGGCAACTACGCGGCATCGCTGCTTGCTCAGGCGCAGGCGGCCGAAAAGGGCTGTGATCAGGTGGTGTGGCTGGATGCTATCGAACACAAGAACGTCGAAGAGATGGGTGGAATGAACCTGGCCTTCATCTACCGAGATGGCGATGACGTAACAATGGTTACGCCAAAGCTGAGTGGCTCTTTGCTCCCCGGAATCACTCGCGACTCTTTGCTGCAAGTGGCCGAAGACCTGGGGATTAGGGCCGTCGAACGCACCTACTCCACCGAGGAATGGGAGCGTGATGCTCAATCCGGAACCCTGGCGGAGACCTTTGCCTGCGGAACTGCAGCCGTTATCACTCCAGTGGGCACCGTGAAATCTAAGAGCGGTGAGTTCCAGATCAATGAAGGCCAGACCGGCGAGATCACCATGCAGCTGCGAGATGCACTGACCGGTATCCAGCGCGGTGCGAAACCGGACAAACATGGCTGGCAGCACATCCTCGTTGAGGCCTAAGCGACGCTATAAGCTCAAAACCAATCCGATAGCGGTGGCTGCTACCGCGGCTGCCAGCTCGATGCTGGCGCCGATGCAGTCACCGTTGAGGCCAGCAAACCGCCGATGGCAGTGCCGAACAAAAAACCAAGCTAGCGCCGGTGCCAGGCCAAGGGCCAGTGCGCCACCTAGTGCACATTGCTTATCGACGCCCACCCCATAGGCCGCCAACCCAGCAGCTAGCACCAGCGCCCAAGCCAGAATCCACCACCAGCGCACCGTGCCAATAATTAAGCTGCCAAAACCGTTAGCTGAAAACGGCCTAAAACCCGAAAGGCAACCCACCATGCCAGAAAGCCGGGCTATTGTGGCTACCAAAAGGACAGCAAAGCCCGTGCTCACTGGGCTCGCCTGGGTAGCTATTTCCGCAACCGCTGCTACCTGAAGCAAGAGCACGAGCACAACTGTGCCCAAGCCCATTGCCCCTGTAGTTGCATCCGCGAGGATTTCTTGAGCCCGGGCTGGAGTAGCGTATGAGCCCAGGGCGTCGCCGACATCGGCCAAACCGTCGATGTGCATCATGCGGGTGAGCATTTCAAAGGCGAACACGGTGATGGCACCGGTGAGCAGGGGAGTAGCCACTGAATCCAGGAGGTATGCCGCGAGGGCGGCTACCGCACCGACTACAAATCCGGTTACCGGTAGCGCAGCCATCGCTCGGGCACCAGTGGTCCGATCGAACACGTTCGCACCCTTAGCCGGGAAGATCGTTAGCCAACTAATGATCGTGGCGGGCCCTTCTACCAGTGGGTGCTGATGCTCGCCCTCGCCGGACGTTCCGGCTTTGCCGGACATCTAGACGCTCTCCGAAACTCCGGCGGATTCAAAGGTGGCCATGTTGATCATGACATCCGCCGCAGCGCGAATTAGTGGCAGAGCAGTGGCCGCCCCCGAGCCTTCGCCTAGACGCATGTGGTACTGCAAAAGCGGCTCTAACTCGAGAAGTTCTAGTGCCTGCGCATGTGCAGGTTCCACAGACTGGTGACCAGCTAACCACCAGTACCGCGCCCCCGGGGCCAAGCGCGTGGCCCACAACGCAGCGGAGGTGACTACGGCGCCGTCCAAAATCACGGGGGTACGCCGTACCGCGGCTTGGGCAAGAAAACCAGCCATTGCAGTCAAATCTGGCGAGGAAACCGTCTGCAGCACCTTCACGGGGTCATCTCGATAGTTGCGCGCGCGGAACATTGCGTCGCGTACTGCTGTTACCTTGCGCTTCCAGGCTTCGTCGTCAATGCCCGTGCCACGTCCAACCACGGCCACCGGCTCATTTCGCGTGGCGAGACCCGTGAGCACTGCGGCTGGGGTGGTGTTTCCAATGCCCAAATCGCCAGCGATGAGCAGGTCAGCGCCGGAATCAACCTCTTGGTCTGCAATCATTTTGCCGATATTGAGCGCGCGAATCACGTCCTCTTCGCTCATGGCATCTTCGACATCGATGGAGCCGCAGGAACGGGACACGCGCTCGTCGCCCCACGCATCGTGATCAAGCGAAATGTCGGCGACTCGAACGGTGGCACCAGCGGATTCCGCTAGTGCGTTAATGCCCGCCCCTCCTGCTCTTATATTGGCAGCCATCTGCAAAGAAACTTCGCGTGGGTAGGCCGAAACACCGTTGTTAGCCACTCCGTGGTCGCCGGCGAACACCACCACCCGAGCCCGCGAAATCGGTCGAGGTGGCACCACCCCTTGGCAGGCACACAGCCACACCCCGATTTCTTCCAATTTGCCCAGGGAGCCTGCCGGCTTGGTGAGCCGATCATGGTAGGCAAGAGCTTCTTCGCGGATCTTTGCGCTCGGAATCTCGACGCGGGCGAAAATTTCGGCTGGATCTACCACTGAGGGCTCCTTGTTTTCGAACATTGAGGTTTCAAGACTTCAAGGTTAGCGCGATCCCTGCAACCACGAGGTGCACTTCATCGGCAACCTCTGCGAGCTGGGCATTAAGGGAGCCCAACTGGTCTCGAAATACCCGTCCAGCTGCAGATTCCGGAATCACCCCCAGCCCAACCTCAGGGGTAACCAAGACAATATTGCGTGCCGTCGTCGTGCGCAGTGCAGCTACTAGCTCAGCACAGCGCTTTTCGACGTCCGCAAGGTTTCCATCTTGTCCGGGCCAGGCCGCGCTTTGGTCAAAATGCCAGGTAAGCCAGGTTCCGGCATCGTCGATAATGAGGTGATCGCTCGGTGGGTTGTGTAAGACTGCGATCGCGTCTTCGGCATCCTCAGTGCGCCATTGCGCGGGGCGCTGAGCCTGGTGCCGCGCAATCCGCGCAGCAAAGTCTTGGTCACTCGGCCAAGGACGGGCAGTAGCTACATAAGTGATGTGCTCAGGGGCGTCGGCAAGCGTCGAAATGCGTTGCTCCGCAAAACCTGATTTGCCACTGCGGGCCCCGCCGAGGACCAGAGAGATCATTTAGATCTTGTCGCCAACGTTTACGCGTGGCTTTGGGGTGCGAAGGTTACGCAACTGCATGGCGCGGGAATATGCGTAATAGCCCATGGCGAATCCCGTGTCGGTAGTGTTCGGGAACTTTTCACGTACCCGCTTATTTACCTGGCGTCCGATGTATATGCCTTCGATAAGGAAACCAACCATGACCACCATGGCAAACATGGATAGATAGCCAGCGACGGTTGGGTAAATGTTGCCGATGATCATCACCACGAGCAGTGCGAGCGCTACCGGCATCACCAAATTGTTGAGGAACCGCTTGGAGTCCACCCAATCGCGAGCCAGGCGACGCTCCGCACCCTTATCCCGAGGCATGAGGTATTTTTCATCGCCACGGTCCATTGCTGCCTGAGCTTCTTGCGCACGTCGCCGGCGGTCATCGCGCTGCTTGCGCTTGTATTCCTTGTATTCGTCCTTGGTCATGGACTCTTTCAAGGCTTTACGACGCGCGCGGGCTTCCTTTGCTGTTTCAGGCGCTCCGGTTGGTCCACGACGCACCCCGCGGGCGCGTTCAACTTCATCGCGCTTCGGCGTAGGCCGCCCCTTCTTCGGGGTGTAACCCTTCGGCAACTTCGCGCTGCCAGCGCTGTCGGAGGAGTTATTCGTAGATTCGTTCACGTCCATAAGGCTACCTTGACTCCAACCTGGACTGGGGATTTGGGTTCCATTGATGTGTTAAAGCACCGCGGGAACAAAATGTGGCGCAATGATGTTAAACATGAGGATCCTCGGTTCCATCCGCGCCTGCTGTGTGCACGATCAACAGGTAGGGGAGTACCGTAGAAACAAACAATCGCGACAACCGACGAACATTTCACAAAGGAGATGCACATGACTGCTCCAGAAACCTCCACCGGCGTCATTCTCACCGATGCAGCCGCAGTCAAGGCCAAGGCCCTACTTGATCAGGAAGGCCGCGATGATTTGGCACTCCGTATCGCGGTTCAGCCAGGTGGTTGCGCTGGTCTGCGCTACCAGCTTTACTTCGATGACCGTGAGTTGGACGGTGACAAGGCAGACATCATCGGTGGCGTGAAGCTGGTCGTGGACAAGATGAGTGCACCGTACCTCTCGGGCGCACGTATTGACTTCGCGGACACCATTGAATCTCAGGGTTTTACCATCGATAACCCGAACGCTACCGGCTCCTGCGCTTGTGGCGACTCCTTCAACTAAGCCCGTTAACTTCTTGAACGAGCCCGCGTTCCACATCAATTGAAGTGGAACGCGGGCTTCGTTTATGTAAATGCCCTGCCGCGCGTACCCGCTACGTTCAGTAGCATGACGAAACATGCGGCATGAATTCTTCATTGTCGATGTGTTCTGCACCGACAACTTTTCCGGAAATCCGTTAGCAGTAGTGGTCCCTGACCAGGAGTTAGACACTTCTCGGATGCAAAAAATTGCTCGGTGGCTAGGTTTTTCGGAAACTACTTTTCTGTTGCCTCCGACGGACCCGAATGCAGACTATCGAGTGCGAATATTTGGCCCCCACGGAGAGTTTCCGTTCGCCGGGCACCCCACACTAGGCACGGCATATGTTTGGCTAAGTCGCAGAAATGGCGCAGCTGATGAAAACCACCAAGCGTCTTACTTCGACGTTGTCCAAGAATGCGAAGCTGGTTTGGTAACCGTACGCCAAAGGGGGTCCAGTCTAAGTTTTGCTGCCCCTCCACTGCGCAGAGGAGGTCCGTTGAATTCGACGCAATTGCAGGAGTGTCTGCGTGCCACCGGGCTTAAAGCCGAACAGGTGGTTCGGCACGCATGGGGAGACAACGGTGCCGGCTGGCGGTTGATTCAGGTCAATGACATCAGCGCGCTGGAGGACCTGAGCGCTCATACGGTACCCCGCGGGGTGAAGATCGGTGTTTGTGCTTTGACCCCGGGCAGGGGCGCGGCCTATGAAATCCGAGCATTAGGTCCAGGCTATGAGGATCCAGTAACTGGTTCTCTCAATGCTGCCTGCGCACAATGGTTGCGGGCTGAGGGCGTAGTTCCCGATAGCTTTCACGTAAGGCAAGGGCGTTTTGTTGGTGCTGATGGAAAGTTAGATATTGACTGCATCGGCGATACCGTGTGGGTAGGGGGACAAGTGCGGTCCTCGGTGATCGGAAGTGTGGATACATAAAACTAAAGAAGCCACAGCCCAATCGACGTGGGCTGCGGCTTTCTTTCGTTTCGGTCGTCGTTGGGAGCTTAAATTTCGACGGGGTAATCGCGCTGTTCGATCTGCGGATCGATGCGATCTTCAACAAAGATGCCGTGCCAGATCATGAAAGCCAGCACTGTCCACAGACGGCGAGAGTGGTCCGAAACACCGTCGCGGTGCTCGTTAAGCATTTCAAGAACTGCTTTCTTGTCGAAGATGTCCTCGGTACCAGACTCGTTGATGGTGTCCTGCGCCCAACCGAACAGTTCGTCACCGGCGAGCCAATGACGCATAGGCACCGGGAAGCCCAGCTTCTTGCGGTGCAGCACGTGGGCCGGAACAATGTTTTCCATTGCGCGGCGCAGCGCGTACTTCGTAGTTCCGTGCGCGATCTTGAGGTCGTGCGGGATAGATTCCGCAGCCTCGAATACCACTTTGTCCAGGAATGGAACGCGCAGCTCCAGGGAGTTAGCCATGGTGATCTTGTCGGCCTTGACGAGGATATCGCCCCGCATCCAGGTGAATAGGTCCAGGTGCTGCATGCGTGCCACTGGATCCATGTGCCGAGACTTCGCGTAAATCGGGGCGGTAACTTCGCGGTGATCCCAATCCTCGCGGGCCCAAGGAATAACCCGCTGCATTTGCTCGAAATTGAAGGAGCGAGCGTTGCCGTAGTAGCGCTCTTCCATCGTCATAGAACCTCGTTGCAGCAGCGACTTGCCCTTCATGCCGTCAGGCAATCGATTACCAAGTGCGCCGAGCCCTCGGCGCAGCGGGGCAGGGATCTTCTCAAACGGCGCGAGGGACAGTGGTTCCTTGTAAATGGTGTAACCGCCAAACAGTTCGTCGGAACCTTCGCCGGACAGCACCACCTTGACGTGCTTGCGAGCTTCTTGAGCCACAAAGTACAGCGGAACCAAGGATGGGTCAGCTACCGGGTCATCCAAGTACCACATGATTTTAGGAATCGCGTTGGCGTACTCCTCCGGAGAAACCACCTTAACGATGTGCTCCACCCCGATTGCAGCCGCAGATTCAGCGGCCACATCGACCTCAGAGTAGCCTTCCCGCTCAAAGCCGGTGGTAAACGTCAATAGATTTGGATTGTGCCGTTTGGCGAGCGCTGCGATTGCAGTGGAATCGATACCGCCAGACAGGAATGAACCCACCGTGACGTCAGCGCGCATGTGCTTTTCGACGCTGTCCTCCAACGCCTTGGCAATGCGATCAAACAAGTCCTGTTCCTTGTCTTTAGGAACAGGCTTGGTGATGAACTTTGGCTCGAAGTAACGCTGAGCTACCACGGTTCCACCAGGCTCCACCACGGCAAAGCAGCCCGATTCGAGGCGCCGAATGGCCTTGTGGAGTGATTCTGGCTCGGGTACGTATTGCAGGTCCACGTAGTGTTCGATTGCGCGCTTGTCCAACTCCGCAGATCCGCCGAGGGCTTCTAGCATATCTAGCAGGGACTTCTTTTCGGAAGAAAAGGCCGTCCCGGCGACGGTGGTGAGGTAATAAAGGGGCTTGATGCCGAATTGATCGCGGGCAAGGAAAAGTTTGCGTTCCACGGAATCCCAGATAGCGATGCCAAACATGCCCCGCAGGTGGTTAACCACATCCGTGCCCCAGTGGTGAAAGCCGACCACAATAGTTTCGCCATCGCCGGATGTATTAAAGGTGTAGCCCAGATCTTCAAGTTCCTCGCGGAGTTCAACATAGTTGTAGATCTCGCCGTTGAACGTCATTGAGTAGCGATCCGGTTGATGCTGCGGACCCCACTGTAATGGCTGGTGGGAGTGGGCGATGTCAATGATGGACAGGCGGTTGAAGCCGAACACCGCATCGTCGTCATGCCAAGTTCCGGCATCATCCGGTCCTCGGTGTCGCATGCAAGGAAGCGCGTGGTTGATTGCTGGTTCATAAGTCGCGGCGTCACCGTTGGCGGTGAGCATGCCTAGCAGGCCACACATAAGAAAAGTGTTCCCCTTATTTGTTGAGGTGTTTGGATATCTCTAAACAGGATACGGCTTCGTGATGCTGAAGTGGGCCGGTGGGCCGTCGAAACGCTGCTAGCTTGTCGACGTAAATGTCGTAGGCGAGCTGCATAAGGTGCCTAATATCAATCGGAAGTTGTTCCCCCAATAGGGGATTGCAAATTGTGAATTGGATAACAGTTGCTGCTCCTAATGTGGGTTAAAAAGGGGCAAACCTGCAGATAGAGTGGCGTAAGCGCCAATATGTGGCGAAACTGACGTGTGGTCTGGATAACCCTGGGGAACTCGGCAACGTGGAAAAGCGTCGGTAATGCGATAGTCTGCACAGTTAGGAATGGGATCTTTAGTGTCCTGATGGTTTTGTGTGGAACAGGAAGGCAGACACACGTGGAACAGCGAAACAAGCGTGGTTTCCAGCGCAAGGCACTGCTTGCAGGCGTCTTGGGTGCTGGCAGCTTTACGCTCGCCGGTTGCGATGTAGCACCGCCAGAAAACGGCTTCTTCGAGGCCCTGCGCATGGGCGTGCCTTATGGCGTAACTCCTGAAGCGACCGCAATTGGCAACTTCTGGGTATGGGTCTGGGTTGCAGCCTGGATTATCGGCATCATCATGTGGGGTCTGATGATCTACGCGATCTTCGGATTCTCCGCTAAGAAGGCCGCTAAGGCGGGCAAGGGTGAATTCCCTAAGCAGCTGCAGTACAACGTTCCACTGGAACTCGTGTTGACCATCATCCCGATCTTCATCGTGATGGCGCTGTTCTTCTTCACTGTTCAGACCCAGGACAAGGTAACCGCTCTGGATAAGGATCCAAAGGTAAAGGTTGACGTCACTGGGTTCCAGTGGAACTGGAAGTTCGGCTACGGTGAGGTTGCTGCAGACCTTTCCCCAACCGGCTCCTTGTACAAGGGTGTGGACAAGCAGCGTCAGGATGCTGCCGAAGCTTCCAAGGTAGACGCCGAGTACCAGGCTGATCCGCACCACGGTGGACTGGGTGGCCCAATCCACGGCAAGTCCAAGTCGGATATGTCCTACCTGCGCTTCGACAAGATCGAGACCGTTGGCACCACCGACGAGATCCCAGTGCTGGTTCTGCCATCTCAGACCCCAATCGAGTTCGACCTTGCTTCTTCGGATGTCGGACACGCGTTCTGGGTACCAGAGTTCCTTTTCAAGCGCGACGTGTACCCACAGCCGGAGGCAAACAACTCCCAGCGCCGCTTCCAGATTGAGAAGATTGAAAAGGAAGGCGCATTCGTCGGTCGCTGCGCCGAGATGTGTGGCACCTACCACGCTATGATGAACTTCGAGGTCCGCGTTGTTACTCCAGCCAAGTTCAAGGAGTACCTGAAGTACCGCAACGACAACCCACAGGCAACCAACGCCGAGGCGTTGAGGTCCATTGGTGAAGAGCCTTACGCTACCTCGACCAAGCCATTCGTGTCTGACCGCCTGGGAACTCGCGACGGCGCCAACGTCGTGACCAACGGCTAAACCAAGGGAGTAGTTCAAATGAAGTCAACTGCAAAGATCATGTACGGTCTCGCGACCTTCATGCTGATCATGACCGTGATCTACTTCGTGGCCACCGCTAGGGTTGCCGACGCTGGCAATATCCAGGGTATCGAGTGGGCCGGTGGTACCGGTCTGGCACTGGCAACTGGCCTGTGCTTGATGCTGGGTGGTTACTTCCACTTCACTGAGCGCCGCATGGATGTCCTTCCAGAAGACTGGGAAGAAGCAGAAATTGAAGACGCAACCGGCATGCTCGGTTTCTTCAGCCCTAGTTCCATCTGGCCAGCTGTGATGTCCGGTTCCATTGCAGTACTCGGTTTCGGTATCGTCTACATGCACTACTGGCTGATTGCATTCGGCGCAGTTCTGTTGATCTGGTCCGGTACCATGCTGAACCTCCAGTACGGCATTCCGAAAGAAAAGCACTAAGATCCGGTTTTGTTAAAAACGCCCCGAGCGCCTTATATGGCGGTCGGGGCGTTTCGTGTTCATTGCACCCGATTTCAGTCGAACATGGTGGGTAGGGGAGTTAGCGCAATCACGGGAACTCGGAGCGGCGTACCTACAAGCCGTGTGGTAAAGCGGTGACAACCAGCGAAAATGGCCAATACACTTCGCTCGCGGGTGGTCGCGGTCGGGGGTCAACCAATAGTTGTAAACGGGTCGAAAACTACCCGAAACCTATGTGATATGAATCTCAAGCAAGTAGGGGAGTTTGGTCGAAGAAGCAAACATTTCTGCGCTAAGATGAATCAAGCCGCACGTGTGACTGGTTGGGGGATCAGTGCGTGCGGAGTAAAATTGGGCATGACCAGCGAAAACGTGTTCGTCGTAAAGTGGTCAAACAAAGTTCCCGCGGGGGTACAACTTTTTTCGAAGAAATTTCGCCTCCATGCCACCTGCGATAATGGTCAGATGTAATTTTGGTCATGGGGGGAACCGAAGTGACTTAACCGTGACAAACCGGCATACTAGAACGCGTGACGAGCGCAGTTGGAAATAAAGGAATGGCAGCACCACAGCGTGTTGTGGCACTGAACCGGCCAAATATGGTCAGTGTCGGCACGATTGTGTTCCTGTCTCAGGAATTGATGTTCTTTGCTGGTCTGTTCGCGATGTACTTCGTATCTCGCGCCAACGGCCAGGGAGAAGCGTGGGACTGGGGTACTGAACACCTCAAGGTTCCTTACGCATTGTTGATCACCGTAATTCTGGTGTCTTCGTCGTTTACCGCTCAGGCTGGCGTGTTCGCTGCTGAGCGTGGCGACGTGTTCAAGCTTCGTATGTGGTACGCAATCTCTATTCTTCTGGGCGCCATCTTCTTGGTAGGCCAGGCATACGAGTACTACAACCTCGTGCGCGAGGGCTTGACCATTCAAAGCTCCGTTTACGGTTCGGCCTTCTTCATTACGACCGGCTTCCACGCCGCCCACGTCCTCGCAGGCGTGTTGGCATTCGTGGTTGTCCTGCTTCGTATTGCGAAGTCCAAGTTCACCCCAGCACAGGCAACCGCAGCGATGGCAGTGTCTTACTACTGGCACTTCGTCGACGTTGTGTGGATCGGCCTGTTCGTAACCATTTACTTCATTCAGTAGGCCGTAGGGGCCGGAAAGACTCACCCGAGATTTTCCTCAAGGCCTACAGCCCTTCACTTTCCGCATACGAGATTTAAGGGAAATGATGGAAACCAACCCAACTAAGCAGGAGGACGTTGTGAACGCATCGTCTACTGCGAAAAAGGTTAAGAGTCGCCGGAAGGCTCGCCGCACGCTGGCGGGCGCAGCGGCGCTTACTCTTGGCCTAACCAGCGCGGGCTTCTTGGCATCCGCGTTCACCCCAGACGCACAAGTTGTCACCGCATCCACTGACGAGCAGGCCATGGTCACCGAGGGCAAGGCCCTGTACGACTCCGCCTGCATCACCTGCCACGGCGCTAACCTGCAGGGCGAAGAAGGCCGCGGCCCTTCGCTCATCGGTGTCGGTGAAGGCGC
The DNA here is from genome assembly GCA_032468405.1 of Staphylococcus chromogenes. GTDB lineage: Bacteria > Actinomycetota > Actinomycetes > Mycobacteriales > Mycobacteriaceae > Corynebacterium. The sequence goes on along the minus strand of JAUDUO010000001.1, from coordinate 521,554 downwards.
AGTTTACTTCCAGGTTCACTCTGGACGTATGCCGATGCTGCGCAATGAAGCACAGGCCGCCCGTAAGCAGCCTCGCTTCAATGAGCACCAGACCCTGGCTATCGCAGCCTACGTTAACGCCAACGGTGGCGGTCCTGGCCTGGCTAAGAATGAAGATGGCTCCATTGCAATGGAGTCCCTGCGTGGTAAGAACTTCGACGGCCAAATCGACCCAGCAGACATTGCTCGCGGTTCCGAGCTCTTCCGACTGAACTGCGCTTCCTGCCACAACTTCACCGGTCGTGGTGGCGCGCTGTCTTCCGGTAAGTACGCCCCTTACCTCGATCCTGCAAACGAGCAGGAAATCTACCAGGCTATGCTGACCGGTCCGCAGAACATGCCTAAGTTCTCCGACCGCCAGCTGTCTGAGGATGAGAAGAAGGACATCATCGCCTACATCAAGGCAGCCAAGGAGACCCCATCCCCAGGTGGTTACGCACTGGGCGGTCTCGGCCCTGTCTCTGAAGGCATGCTGATGTGGCTTGTCGGTATCGCGGCCCTTATCGCTGCTGCCCTGTGGATTGGATCTCGCTCATGAGCAACAACGTAAAGAAGAACTACACGAGCCAAGAGCTCAAGTCCATGAGCAACGAAGAACTTGCTCGCCTGGGTACTGAACTTGATGAAGTTACCGTTGCCTACCGCAAGGAACGCTTCCCAATCGCTGGCGATCCAGCCGAGAAGCGCGCAGTAGCCAACGTTGGATTCTGGTTTGGCCTGGCAATCGTCATGGCTCTCGCATTCATGGCTGTCTACCTGTTCTGGCCTTGGGAGTACAAGGGCCTGGGCGAAGATGGGAAGTGGATCTACACCTTCTACACCCCATTGCTCGGTATCACGATGGGTCTGTCCATCATTTCGATGGCAGTTGGCGTAGTCCAGTACCAGAAGAAGTTCATCCCTGAAGAAATCTCGGTGCAGCGTCGCCACGACGGTGGTTCTGCTGAGGTCGATCGCGCTACTTTGGTCGCCCTGCTCAACGATTCCTGGGAGACTTCCACCCTTGGTCGTCGCAAGGTGCTTAAGGGCATGATGGGCACCTCCGCAGTGCTCGCTGGTCTGGCCATCATCCTCCCACTCGGTGGCATGATCAAGAACCCATGGAAGAAGAAGGAAGGCGCCCTCGACTACAACGGCGACGGCACCCTCTGGACCTCTGGTTGGACCCAGATCGAAGACGGCAAGAAAATTTACCTCGGCCGCGACACCTCCGCTATCGCCGAAAAGCACGGCGAGCACTACAGCACCACTGGTGTGACCCGCCTTGTCCGCATGCGTCCAGAGGACCTCTCTGCTGCTGCAATGGAGACCGTCTTCCCGCTGTGTGAAGAAGATGTCAACGATGGCGACAAGTACGACGCTAAGCGCGACGTCTACGAGATGCACATGCACTCGATCCACGGCCCACGCAACGCAGTTATGCTGATCCGGTTGCGTTCCGAGGATGCGAAGCGCGTCATCGAGCGCCAGGGGCAAGAGGACTTCCACTACGGCGATTACTACGCGTACTCCAAGATTTGTACGCACATTGGTTGCCCAACGTCCCTTTACGAAGCACAGACCAACCGCATTCTGTGCCCATGCCACCAGTCGCAGTTCGACGCATTGCGCCACGGCAAGCCGATCTTCGGCCCAGCCGCCCGTGCACTGCCACAGCTGCCAATCACCGTGGACGAAGAAGGCTACCTCGTAGCCGCCGGCAACTTTGTCGAGCCAGTCGGCCCTGCATTCTGGGAGCGTAAGTCATGAGCAAGAAGCTAGATCAAATTGGCAATAACTTGGATTCACGCTATCCATTTGCTGGCGTAGTCCGTACCAATATCAACAAGGTCTTCCCAACGCACTGGTCATTCATGCTTGGTGAAGTCGCACTGTACAGCTTCATTATCTTGTTGCTGTCCGGTATTTACCTGACCCTGTTCTTTGATCCTTCGATCACCAAGGTCATCTACGATGGCGCCTACGCGCCTCTTAACGGTGTGGAGATGTCTCGCGCATATGAGACCGCACTGAACCTCTCTTTTGAGGTCCGTGGTGGCCTGTTCATCCGTCAGCTGCACCACTGGGCAGCCCTGATGTTCGCCATCTCCATCATGGTTCACATGATGCGTGTGTTCTTCACCGGCGCGTTCCGTCGTCCGCGTGAGGCAAACTGGATCATTGGCTGTGTCCTGTTGATCCTGTCCGTCGCCGAAGGCTTCATGGGATACTCCCTGCCAGACGATCTGCTTTCCGGCGTTGGCCTGCGAATCATGTCTGCGATCGTGGTGTCCCTTCCTGTCATTGGTACCTGGATGCACTGGGCTGTTTTCGGTGGCGACTTCCCATCCGAGATCATGCTCGACCGTTTCTACATCCTTCACGTACTGCTGATTCCAGGCATCATCCTGGCTTTGATCGCAGCACACGTTGCCATCGTTTGGTTCCAGAAGCACACCCAGTTCCCTGGACCTGGTCGTGCAGAGAACAACGTCGTCGGCGTGCGTATTCTCCCGGTATTCGCTGTTAAGGGTGTTGCTTTCGGCCTGTTCACCTTCGGTGTCCTGGCCCTGCTCGCCGGCGTTACCACCATTAACTCCATCTGGAACCTTGGTCCGTACAACCCGGCGCAGGTTTCCGCAGGTTCGCAGCCAGATATCTACATGCTCTGGACTGACGGTGCAGCTCGTGTCATGCCAGCATGGGAGCTCTACCTCGGTAACTACACCATCCCGGCAGTGTTCTGGGTAGCAGTCATGCTTGGCATCCTCGTCGTGCTCCTGTTTGCTTACCCTTTCATCGAAAAGAAGCTCACGGGCGACGACGCACACCACAACCTGCTGCAGCGTCCGCGTGACGTTCCAGTACGTACCGCACTTGGTGCCATGGCGCTGATGTTCTACTTCCTCCTGACTCTGTCTGGCGGTAACGACCTCTTCGCCTACCACTTCCAGATCTCGCTGAACGCAATGACCTGGGTTGGTCGCATCGGCCTGATTGTGCTTCCTGCACTGACTTACTTCATCACCTACCGCATCTGCATTGGCCTGCAGCGCTCCGACCGCGAGGTTCTAGAGCACGGTATTGAGACCGGTGTTATCCACCAGCTCTCCAACGGTGCGTTCATTGAAGTACACCAGCCACTCGGACCTGTGGACGAGCACGGTCACCCAATTCCGCTGCCATACGCTGGCGCTAAGGTGCCAAAGCAGATGAACGAGCTTGGCTTCGCTGACTCCCTGTCTCGCGGCTCTGCTTTCAAGGCTGATGATCAGGCAATCGCCGACAAGGCTGCGGCCATCGCGCACCAAAACCACGAAGAAGAGACCGAAATGTTCCGGGACCTCAACGAGCGCAACCGCGCCGAAGACGCCGAGAACGGCCGGATCTAACTCTTCAGCGCTAGCATCCAACTGCTAACTGCTCAACAAACAGGCTCTGAACCCCGAAATATGGGGCTCAGGGCCTGTTTGTGTATCCCAGCCTCGTATCTAGCCGTCAGGCGTCTCAAGCGCGTCAGCACAAGTGGCTCAGCCGATTAGCGGGTAGCAAGGAGCCTCCTAGCACTAATTCGGCGAACCTCAGCGCTTTTGCTTTTGAGAGCCTTAGATTTTAGGTGTGTGCGGAGTCAGGCCGGGCGCGCAGACGTCGTAAAGCGGTATGACACATCAGTGGGCTATGGGAAAATTGGGGCAAATGTTGCAACCTAGTGTCAAAGCTCACTTTTTCACAGAATGTTGACAGATTGACAATGTGGCCCTGGCTTTAGGGGTAGGGCTGAAGTCTGGCGGGCGCGCAAGCATGCACAGCTGACCTGGGATGATCCTTCTATTATTGATTAGCCGGTTCAACTGAATAAAGATTTGAAAAAGCTGGCAACGCGAAGCGGATCGCTTGATAACGGTCCGATAACAACGCGAGGTGGCGTGTCCTGTTGGACATTCGTCGTAACCATTTCGTAATCTTGTCGAGACATTACGGGAAGGCCAATACGCCAATTGGTCGAAACCTGGAATATAAAACAAATATGCCTAATCGGTAGCTGGCCCTGGAGCCCTCTCCAGGAGCAAGCCACTGAGCCGGGGAACCACAATTCCTCTGGGGTGAATCCGCTGAAGACCCTCCCGCACTATGGAGGGGGACAGTGGTAGGGAGCCTTCCGTTTCCGAATCCGACAGCTAACCCGGCCGGCTATACAGGAAGATTTGGAGACTATTCGTGGGTAACAACACCCGTTTCGCAACCAAGGCCACTGCATCCGCACTCGCAGTAGGCGCCGCAGCCGCAATGGCAACCCCTGCGCAGGCTGCACAAGTTGTCGTGCCAAACACCAACATGTCCATGGAAGTTGCTGGCATTGAAAACGTGCCAAACATCGCCAACGTTCCTGGCATTGACCAGTGGATCCCATCCCTGGCTAACCAGGGTGCAGTAATCAACTACTCTGCTGTTGCCGATGCGCAGCCAGTTGAGGCCGCTCCGGCAGCTGCTGAACAATCTACCGGCCAGGCCATTGTGGATGCCGCCCGTTCCAAGATTGGCTCTCCATATGTTTATGGTGCAGCAGGCCCAAGCGCATTCGACTGCTCGGGTCTGACCACTTGGGCGTATGCTCAGGTTGGCAAGTCCATTCCGCGTACCTCTTTTGCGCAGGCAGCCCAGGGTACCCCAGTTTCCCGTGATCAGCTCCAGGCCGGCGACATCGTTGCGTTCTATGATGGCGCTTCTCACGTGGGTATCTACTCCGGTCATGGCACCGTAATCCACGCGCTGACTGAGGGCACCCCGCTGTCTGAGCACCCGCTTGATTACATGCCATACCACTCTGCGGTGCGCTTCTAAGATCTCAACCGCTGCGTATGTTTACGCATGTGCGCTCGTGGGTGAGTAACTTGTGAGTGACTAAATCGCCCGCCATGTTGCCCTAGTGGCAACGCAAGTGGCGACCATGGTTTTCGGAAAAAGGTCCACCATTTTTGGTGGGCCTTTTTCGATGGAGCTGCTATTGTTTTCCGTGTATCGCTGTTGATCGGCGGAACGGCAAGCGTAGCACCTGAAATTAAGTTTGCGCTTGGTAGTTTCTTAAACTATTCTTAGTATTAGTTTCGCTGCTCAACCAGCATCCGCTCTACCAGCCCAAGTCAGAGCCCGCTTTCCCCAGATGGATTACCTTCGTGAATAACTTCGATCTTCGATCGCGCATGACTGCGATTTTGCTTGCCGGCGCTGCCTGCGTATCGGTAGGAATGCCTGTCGCTGTTGGCGACCCGGCACCTGCACCAGAGGCTCAATCACAATCCACGCCTGCACCCCTGCCAAATCTTGACGAGATCAAGAATATGGATGAGCTCATGAAAGTCATGGAGCAAGCATCCAAGGACGCTAGCGCTAAGAGCGAAGAATTCAAGCAGCTCCAGGATGGCATTAGCGCCAAAGAAAAAGAGGTCGCCGCCGCTGATCAAGAGCTGACGCGAGCAAAGCAACAGGCGGAAGAAGCCCGGCGGGCCGAGATGGACGCCAAGGCGGTCGTCGATAGGCTAGCGAAGTCCCGCTACCGCGGCATAAGCATTGACCCGCTGACGGCCATCATCAATGCGGACGGGCCACAAAACGCCATCGATCGTTCGGCGTACCTCACGGCCTACACCAAGAAGGCCCAGGAAGCATTGGCTCGTCAAGCTGAGTTGTCCAAGGTTGCTGCAGAAGCGCACGGTGAAGCATCGAGGAAGCAAGCAGAGCTTAATTTCCAGATCTCCGACTTGCGCATCAGGCGCGGGGAGATGGAAAAACAAGAGCGTGAGCTGAAAGATCGAATCGAAAAGATTCAAAAGCGCGTTGATGGCCTAAGCAAGGAAGAACGGGAACGCTGGGAGAAAAAGAACGGCCCGGTTGCCGCATACTCGCTAGCCGGCGTTACTGGTACGCATGCTGAAGGCATGAAGGCCCTAGAGGCTGCAATGACCAAACTTGGTTCCCCATATGGTTGGGGAGCCGCGGGACCAACCGAGTTCGATTGCTCGGGTCTGGTGGTGTGGTCTTATGCTCAGCAAGGAAAGACTCTCCCGCGTACTTCCCAAGCCCAGATGGCTGGTGGCACCCCAGTGAGCCGCGCTGATCTGCAGCCCGGCGACGTAGTGGGTTACTACCCAGGAGCTACCCACGTCGGCATTTATGCCGGCAACGGCAAGCTGGTGCATGCTTCGGATTATGGCATTCCAGTGCAGGTAGTAGATGTCGATTCGATGCCGTTCTACGGCGCTCGGCGCTACTAACAAAACCGCGTTGCCGCCAAAGGGTAGCGCGGGCGGGCACGTGGGGCGTCGATAAGCGAATAAGCTGGTGGTTATGCATCGTCTTCTCGTTGTGACCAATGATTTCCCACCCACCGTGGGTGGCATTCAATCGTATGTCCGCGACTATCTTGCAACTTATCCAGCAGACAGCATCGTGGTGCTGGCGTCTACTCAAGACCCCGCCGATGCTGCCATCTACGATGCTGATGTGCCGTATCGCGTGGTTCGGCTACAACATCGGGTGCTGCTGCCTACCCGGGCGGTACGCAAGCGCATGCAGCAGCTCATCGCTGAAGAAGCGATTGACACCGTGTGGTTTCCGTCTTCCGCACCCCTTGGACTTCTGGCGAAGCCCGCTCGAGCTGCAGGGGCGACACGTGTGGTAGCCAGCACTCACGGGCATGAGGTGGGGTGGTCCATGATTCCGGTTGCGCGACAACTTTTGCGAGCAATCGGCAACTCTTGTGATGCGGTGACCTACATTTCTGAGTACACGAAGCGACGGCTCTCCCCGGCATTTGGTGGGCATCCCGAATACGTGGCCATGCCCTCCGGGGTAGACGCTGACGCTTTTCGACGCCCGGACCGCCCGGTTCGCCCACCCCAACTCGCCGGGCTGCCGGAAAGTGCCCGGCTGGTGGTGTGCATGTCTCGGTTAGTACCGCGCAAAGGGCAGGACAGCCTGCTACGGGTGTGGAACCAGGTGGTCGCGGTGCATCCTGATGCCTACCTCATCCTCGTGGGTCGGGGGAGCTATGAGCCTCAACTGCGGGCGCTGGCTGCGCAGACTCGTCACGTCCGCTTTACGGGAGAAGTGTCCGATGCCGATGCGAAAGCGCTGCTGCATCACGCTAGTGTGTTTGCGATGCCAGCGCGTACTCGCGGACGAGGATTGGATGTAGAAGGACTAGGAATTGTCTACCTGGAAGCGCAAGCGGCCGGTGTGCCGGTTATCGCGGGGAATTCTGGAGGGGCTCCAGAGACAGTAATTCCCGAGACCGGAGTGGTTGTGGATGGGCATGACACCAACCAGCTGCTACACGCGCTCATCGATATGCTGCAAAATGACGATCGACGAGAGGCTATGGCCACGGCGGGGCCTGAGTACGTAGAAAAGCACTGGTCCTGGGACAGGCTGGGCCACGTATTCACCCGGACCATTTCTGGCTAACCCTGCTGGTGCCGGTATACTTGCCGAAGTTTTCTTTTTATTGGTCATTTTGGGTGAGGGATCTATCATGGCAAGCTCTGGTCAACCTGTTTCGATAGGTTTTGACATCGGTGGCACAAATCTGCGCGCTTCCGTGGTTAATTCCCGGGGCGAGGTCATCGATACCTTGCAAGCGAAGTCCCAACGCAACGCGTCCTGCATGGAAGATGCCATCGTTTCGATGACCGGGCAACTGCAAGCGCGGCACGACGTCCAAGCGATGGGGGTCGCTGTTGCCGGTTTTTTGGATCCCACGTGTTCCATCGTGCAATTCGCACCGCATCTGCCGTGGCGCGACGCTCCGCTTCGGCGGATGCTGGCCAACCGGGTAAATATTCCGGTGCGACTGGAGCACGATGCCAACTCGGCCGCGTTCGGTGAATATCGGTTCGGCGCAGCCCAGGCAGCGGGCAATTGGGTCCTCTTTGCCATTGGTACCGGCATTGGGGCCACACTGATGAACCACGGTGACATCTACCGCGGATCCTTCGGCATTGCCCCTGAGCTAGGCCATCTTCCTATGGTGCCGGGCGGTCGTCCGTGCGCGTGCGGCAAGCGCGGGTGCCTAGAACGGTACTGCTCCGGTACCGCGCTAGCGTTTACCGCGCGAGAGCTGCTGGAATCTGAACCAGATGTGGAATCCGCCCTGCGGGACACCCCAGAGTTTTCCGGCGAAGACGTCATGCTGGCAGCCCGGAAGGGTGATGTGTTGGCGCAAAAAGCGCTGGAAGACTTCACGGAATGGTTGGCCATCGGCCTGTCAATCGTGGGCGATGTCTTTGATCCCGAGTTGATTGTGGTCGGTGGCGGGGTTTCCGCCAATGCTGACTTATTCCTGGAGCTAGCTGCGCGACGTTCCACCCAACTGGTGGTTGGCGCCGGACACCGGCCGTCGCCACGCATTGTTCCGGCTACCCTCGGGGTAGAAGCAGGCATGGTCGGCGTGGCGGCGCTGGCGGCGGACGAAGCTGGCATTTGGGCATAAGGTAGTTGCTCCTGCGTGTAACTGTTCGTGCCTAGAGGTGGCCGACTACACTGGAAGAGTCTTAGCGGTTGGCCCACGAGTAGAAAGCATGCAACGTCTTGCAAAACAAATGGTATTGGCTCTACAAGCACCTGCTGTTCGGTCCTGCCCTGCGGATCTACAACCGGCCAACTATCTCCGGTAAGGAAAATATCCCGGCAAAGGGAGCGGTAATTCTTGCTTCCAATCACCAATCCGTGATGGACTCTTTCTACTTGCCGCTGCTGTGCGACCGTCAGATTCAATTCCCGGCGAAGAAGGAATACTTCGAGGGAACTGGCGTAATCGGCGGGTTCCAGCGCTGGTTTTTCACTTCCGCAGGGCAAATCCCGATTGACCGTTCGTCTGGGGACGCCGCTCAGGCCGCGATCGATACGGGACGAAAGGTGCTTGAGCGCGGTGATGTGTTGGGTATTTACCCAGAGGGCACCCGTTCCCCAGATGGCCGCGTGTACCGAGGTAAGACTGGCATGGCGCGTTTAGCCATGGCTACCGGCGCACCGGTGGTTCCCTTGGCGATGATCGGTTCGCGCGACGCCAATCCGATCGGAACCTGGGTGCCACGCCCGGCAAAGGTCCATATCGAAGTAGGCAAGGCGATCGACCCGTTGCAATGGGCTGCGGATCGTGGACTAGACCCGGAGGATTACGCCACCTTGCGGGCGTTTACTGACTACGTGGTTCACGAGTTCGCGCGATTGGCCGGCCAAGACTACGTTGATGTCTATGCCAGCGAGGTGAAAAAGTCCTTGGCAGCCGGCAAAGGCTACCCTGAAGGCACTGAGCCAAAGGCTTAGGGCAATCGAACCGTGCGCTATTTTTACGACACCGAATTTATCGAAGACGGCCACACCATTGAGTTAGTGTCCATCGGAATCGTTGCAGAAGACGGGCGTGAGTATTACGCCGTCTCCACCGAATTCGATGCGTCAAAGGCATCCCAGTGGGTGGCACGTAATGTGCTGCCACTGCTGCCAAGCCCCAGCCACAGTGCATGGAAAGATCGGGCCACTATCCGGCGAGAGCTTCTGGAGTTTTTCACTGCCGCTGACAATAGCCCCGAATTGTGGGCATGGGTGGGGTGCTACGACCACGTCGTGTTGGCCCAGTTATGGGGCGACATGACGGGCTTGCCGCGCCAGATACCGCGTTTTACGCGGGAACTTAAGCAGTATTGGGAATTTGCCGGAAAACCCGCGCTGCCCAAGGCGCCGGCAGGCAACCACGACGCTTTGGTGGACGCACGCCACAACGTCGCAAAGTTCAAGGCTTGTATGTCCAGGCTCCCGCTCGATGCGCGAGGCGCGGCTAGCTAACCCCTTTTGCCCAACAGCTGGCGGTTTCCATCTGGGCCCAGCCACAAAGTGGTAACTTGTGGGGTGTGAGTTGGACAGTTGATATCCCAGTGCATGAGCTCCCGAGCCTGCCCCCGCTGCCAGATGAGCTTAACGATCGCTTTCAGGACGTTATCAAGCGCCCCGCGAAGCAACAGCCAACGTGGGATACCGGCCAGTCCAAGGCCGTGCGCCGGATCCTCGAAACTGTGCCCCCGATCGTGGTCCCGCAAGAGATCCGCGAGCTAAAGACCTTGCTTGCCGACGTCGCAATGGGGAAGGCCTTCCTCCTACAGGGCGGAGATTGCGCAGAGACCTTTGAATCCAACACCGAACAGCACATTCGGGCCAACATCCGGACCCTGCTGCAAATGGCGGTGGTGTTGACCTACGGCGCATCCACTCCGGTGGTGAAAATGGCCCGAATAGCTGGTCAATACGCAAAGCCGCGCTCGAGCGACCTGGATGCCAATGGGTTGCCGAATTACCGTGGTGACATCGTCAATGGGGTAGCGGCCACGCCGGAGGCACGGCGCCATGATCCGGCCCGCATGATTCGTGCGTACGCCAACTCCTCGGCGGCAATGAATCTAGTCCGCGCGCTGACCTCCTCGGGGACAGCAGACCTGCGCCGGCTCCACGAGTGGAACCGCGAGTTCGTTCAAAAATCGCCGGCCGGGGCGCGCTACGAGGCGCTGGCCCGAGAAATCGAATCTGGGCTACGTTTCATGGATGCCTGTGGGGTCAACGATCCGGGATTGCGCACTGCCAACATCTACGCTTCCCACGAAGCTTTGCTCGTAGATTATGAGCGCGCGATGCTGCGCCTAGCAGACCGCGAGGATGGCACCGGGCAAGAACTGTATGATCTGTCCGCTCACCAACTTTGGATCGGGGAACGCACGCGAGGCATGGAAGATTTCCACGTTAATTTCGCGGCACTCATCGCCAACCCGATTGGCATCAAGATCGGTCCAGGGGTCACTCCAGAGGAAGCGGTCGCTTACGCCGATCGGTTGGATCCGCACCGGGAGCCAGGTCGGCTAACCTTTGTTGCGCGCATGGGCCATGACAAGATTCGTTCGGTGCTGCCGGGAATCATCCAGGCCGTGGAGGCCTCTGGGCATAAAGTCATTTGGCAGTCTGACCCAATGCACGGCAATACCTACACCTCATCCAACGGGTACAAGACGCGTCACTTTGACAAGGTGATCGATGAGGTCCAGGGCTTCTTCGAGGTCCACCGTGCGCTCGGTACTCACCCGGGAGGCATCCACATTGAGTTAACCGGCGAAGATGTCACCGAATGCCTCGGCGGTGCTGAGGACATCACCGATGTGGATTTGCCGGGCCGCTATGAATCCGCGTGCGATCCGCGGTTGAACACGCAGCAGTCTTTGGAGCTGTCGTTCCTCGTGGCGGAAATGCTGCGAAACCAGCGTCGCTAAGCCTCCGGTCGCTCAGTAGCATGGCCCGGTGCGTCTAGAGTTTTTGCAAGCTATTGGGTGGAAGCTCCGGGCTGGGTTCCACCATGCGGTGCGCCGAGCGCCAGGCGCTCAGCGAGAATGCGACGGCGTAGAGCGCGTAGCTGGACGTGGTGATGGTCAACAGCCAATGCGGATCACCCGCATATGCTCCGATAAAGAGAATTGGCCCCACGAGTCCCAGCACCAGCCCGATAGCCCCGATTCTGACCATGTCTGGGCGAGTTAGTGCCACTACGCCGGCCAGTGGCAGCCACACCCAATGGTGCGTCCAGGAGATTGGGCTAAGCAGCAAGGCGCCGAATGCCACCACGGAAGAAGACAGCAGCGCACCCGTCCCAAGCGGTGTGTTGACGCGCCGTGCGACCAAAACTACCAGCGCGAGCACCAAGGCTGCCAGGATTATCCAGAGAAATTCCGGTGCGTGAAGGCGCGCTAGCACACCCTTCAGCGCGGCATTATGGGCGAAAGCGGTGTTGCCCACTCGGTTGGTATCGTGCAACTTATCCAAAAAGTATGCTGCGGAATCCGCTGGCAGCACACATGCGGTGAGCAACGTAGCGCCGCCTGCCCCCAGCACGAGGTTGCGAAGCCCCACCCAGTCTTTCCGAACAACAAACCACACGGCGAAAAATGCCGGCGTGAGCTTGATGGCAGCGGCGATGCCTACGAGCGTGCCCCGGAAGTTCCTTCTTGCCTGGGTGGCGGCGATATCTGCTACTGCCATCCCTGCCAGCACTACGTTGATCTGACCGAAACCTAGTGTGGAAATGATGGGCTGTGAAAGGAAGAATCCCGCCAACACCCAGCCGGTCCACTGCGGGCGGTGTAGATTCTTGCACCACCACACCACAATTGCTGTACCAATGCCTGCAGTACTCACCACGGTGCACAGTGGCCAGAGGCTAGACGGGATCCATCCCAGTGGGGCGAACACGATCGCGGCAAACGGCGGGTAGGTGAACTCCAGGGGACCTTCCGTGGTGAATACTGGGCCGGCATAAATGCTGTCACCGTGCAAGATCCGCTGACCAGCGCCGCCGTAGACTTGGACGTCGACAAGGGTGCGTAGGTTCCACCCCGTGGTTCCGACTCGGAGCAAAGCTAGGGTAGACGCGAGGAAAACCGAGAATATCCCCAGGTACATCCCCGTTTTAGAACGCGCTGAGCTCCACAATTTCTCCTGCCTCCACTTCTTGCTTTCCCCGTGGGGACTGCCGGATTACCACATCGCCCTCGCGGACGACCTTCACCCTAAGGCCCTGATCTTCCAGCGTCTTAGTCGCACTCAGTATATTCTTGCCCACCACGTTGGCCACTCGTACCTTGGAATTAACCTTCAGTTCGATGGTTGGGTGCGCGGGATCAACTAGTTCACCAGCAGATTTGCTTTGGCTGAGCACGGTATGTGCGCGGTCGGCAGCAGCGTTGGTGTGCGTGATCGTGACAACAAATCCTTGTGACTGCAGCTCCGTTTTGGCGTGACCTGCGTCCATATCTTGAACGTCTGGCACTTTGAGCGCATTTGACACTCGCAGTCGAACTTCGGTGCCGCGCTTCAATTCCGTTCCGGCAACGGGGGAAGATCCTAGTGCGGTTCCACCCGCCAGATCGGCGGCAAATTCTCGATCAACGGCGGCCACCTTAAGCCCTGCCTTGTCGACGGCCGCACGTGCCGCCTCCTCACTCATCCCGCGCACCTGCGGCATGGTCACTGGTGCCGGGCCTTTGCTCAGCGACGCTGTGACGGTACTGCCTACCTCGGCATAGGACCCAACCGGCGGGATAGTCGATACCACGCCACCAATGGGGACGTCGTCAGAAAAGGATTCAGCCCCAAACGCGAGGTGCAACCCCCGGTCGCTTAAGAGTTGGCGGAACCGTTTAACGTCCCCGCCGGCTGGCAGGGCGGGGACGGTGGGCTTTCCGGAGGAGACGAGCACCGCGATGTCAGAGCCACGCGGTGCTCGTTGGCCAAAAGGGGGATCGGTACCAATCACAGCGCCTTTGGCCACTTCATTGTGGTATTGCTGGCGCACGCTGCTGTGAAACCCGGCCTCCGCTACAGCGGTGACCGCTTGGGCCTCGTCCAGCCCGAGAACTTGCGGGATTTCGCCATAACGGCCGGAGCCAAACCACCAGCCACCAACGGCTACTGAGGAAATGAGCAGGCCAACAACGACTAGCCAGGCTATGACCTTGATCGGCGATCGGTTGCTCACAGGCACCGGGGCGACATAATCCGGCTGTGGATCCGGTACTGGTGGTTCTGCAACTGGCCGCGAGGGCAGCGGTGCAGGGGGCGCCGGTGTCACCGGTGCCGGGGCCCGAAACTCAGCAGTTTCCGGACGCGGCGTCGCGGGCGAGACCGGGGAGGCCGCCGCAGGTAAGACTTGGGTGTGCTTAGGCGGCTTGGTATCCCGAGCGGTAATGGCGGTCCGCTCCGCGTCGTCGAGGGGTGGCAGCGGTACCACCGTGGTGGCTCGGGAAGCTGCTGCGTTGCGCGGCACCGGGACCTTAAACGATGGAAGCTGTTCTGCTGCAGCTACATCTTCCAAGGCTGCCAGGAACTCGGTGGCTGAGCTAAAGCGCTGTTCGGGATCGCGGTGAGTAGCGGCTGCCACGAGTTCGTCGAAAAGCGGGGGAACGCCGTCGATGCGGGAACTTGGCGCGGGCACATCGGTATGCAAGCGAGCCATCGCGTGTGCGAGCTGGGTGTCTCCGGAAAAGGGAAGCGTTCCGGTGAGTAACTCGAAAAGCACAACGCCGGCTGAGTAGACATCGGAGGCAGGTCCGATGGGGCCGCCGTCGACCTGTTCTGGGGACAGGTAGGACACCGTGCCTACAATCTGATCGGAGGTACGCTCGGATTCTGCAATGGCGCGGACGAGCCCAAAATCCGCGAGTTTCACGCGGTGATCAGCGTTAATGAGTACGTTGTCCGGCTTAATGTCCCGGTGCACCATGCCCTTTTCGTGGGCTACCGATAGCCCGGTGAGCAAGGACCTCATTACCTGGGTGGCCGCATGCGGCGGCATGGGGCCGCGCTCCGCCAGCAACTCGCGCAAAGTGCCACCGGTGATGAGTTCCATGATGAGAAAAGCATGTTCGGCCGACGACGAAAAATCGTAGACATTCACCAGATTTGGGTGATTGAGCTGGGCCATTGAACGTGCCTCGCGCTCGAAGCGAGTGCGAAACACTGGATCGTTCAAGTAACGATCATCCATTACTTTTGCCGCAACCTGGCGGCCCAGCCGCAGATCGACACAGCGGTAGACCGTAGACATGCCGCCACGCGCGATCGGAGTGTCTATCCGATAGCGATTGTCCAAAATGTCGCCGACCTGCACAGTGCTCATGGAAACCAGTATGGCTGACCGGGGCGTAGAATCGCCAATGCCACCCGCCGGTCGGCGCACGTTGGTAGTTGGCCGTGCGGGACCGCAGGGTAGAATGTGCTCCTGTGAGTTCTCTTCCTAAAGCATCTGAAGTTCTCAGCGCCGATGAGCCACTGCTGAGCGTTCCTGATTTCGCCGAGCGCATGGGGGTGGTGGTTACTCGAGTTTTCGATATGCTCGGCAACCACCAGCTGATCGCAGTGGACGTAGACGGTAAGAAAGCCATCCCGGAGCGATTCCTAGCTGCCGATGGTCATGTGATCAAGTTTGTGCCGGGTGTTATCGCCCTGCTCTCTGATGGCGGATTTACTGATGCCGAGATTTTTGAATACCTCTTCACTGAAGATGACACCTTGCCGGGACGCCCTGTTGACGCCCTGCATGGCCACCTAGCGCGCGAAGTCATGCGACGCGCGCAATCGATGGGATTCTAGGCCACCACTAAGGTGCGGTCTACGGATCTTTCCTGCGCAAAAATCAGGCTGGTGAGCCACCACGCGAGTCCCGTGATCGCCATCATCCACGGCCCGTTGTACAGCTGATGATTGCCACTGCCGGTAAAAGCCGCGGCAATGATCATAGACAGTGCCACCGCCAACTTGGTGGCAAGCGGCGGGATTCGAAGCGTTCCTACGAAATTGAGCAGACTGGTGTAATACCAGGGCAAGGTGACGGCGTTGAACACCACCGCTACGCAATAGGCAGCGACGATACCGTGGACGGCCCGCTGCTTGGTTTGCCGGAACCACCACCAGACCACCACCAACCCCACGAGCATCAACACCTGGGAGAGCGGGCGGGTAACCTTGAGTACTTCGTTATACGCGAAGTTGTCGTCGAAAAGCTTGCCCACCGGCGTGATCACGCTAGCTAGGAGCGAGGGGAATGCGAGCGGATTGATGACTTTAGAGTTACCCGAAATTTGACTAACCCAGCCCCAAGACGCCCCGGAGAGCGCGGTGACCACACTCACCACGGCTAAGGTGAGGGCAGTCATCCATGTCCCAGTAAAGAGGAACGCCCAGATTTCTTTCCAGGCGCGTTTCCTGGGCTGGTTTGGTGCTACCGCAGCTAATGCGTGCTGCGTGGACGCGTCTGAGGACGCTGGCAACATTGCGCGTAACCCCATCCACACGATAAATGGGAGTGCGAACACAGCGGTGGCTTTCAAAGACACGGATACCGCGACGAGTGTCACCGCCAACACGAACCGCGCCCGTAGCGCCGCCAAAACACCCAGGCTGACTAATCCGACCATCAAGGATTCGTTATGCATGCCACCGATGAGGTGGAAAATCATCACTGGGTTGGCTACACACAGCCATTGAGCAAACGCCGCTGCGCTGCCCATCTCTACCGCTATTTTGGGCACCGACCAGGCGATCATGGCAAAGCTCAACATTGACACCGTCTTGTAGATCAGGATTCCAGCCGTGATGTTGTCGCCGACCAAGCTGGTAATCATGTCCCCTAACCACAGGTGTAATGGGCCGTATGGCGTAGTGGTATTACGCCAATCGTGGCTTACTTCAAGCAGCATTGGGCCGGGATTTACTGCGGCTCCCTGCGAATAGGGATCGAATCCGTCGCGCAGCATCGCCCCCTGCATGAGGTATGAATACACGTCGCGAGAAAGAATCGGCGCAGCGAAGAACAACGGCATAACCCACCAGATGATTGTTTGGGTCACCTGCGCCGTAGTGACGCGCTTGTCGACGACTAACCGGCCAAGCCTCGCCCAGCAGACGATGAGACCCAACATGCCAACCCACAGCAACGTGTTGGACACCGCGGCACCGTGTCCGTAGGAGAAAAACTCCAGACCCAGGGCCTTGAGTACGCCGCCGCGGTTGCGGGTTGCTCCGGCGCCAAATGATGCCAGTGCGATGAGGCCGGTAGCTGCGGCTCCCCACACAGGAAGTTTTGGTGCGGATTTCTGAAGGAGATTTCCCATCGTGCAGCTAGACCAGACGCTTGGTAGCTCGGATGGCTAGCTCGCGCAATCTTTCCTGGACGCCCTCTGCCAGCTGTACTTTCTCCAAGTGAGACAGCCCGCGCGCAGTGAGTTCAGCGATTCGGTTTTCCACGATTTCATCAGCGCCGATTGCCTTCATGACGTCAACCAGCTCGGCTAACTCTGCTGGTTCCGAAGCTACCCCCACTCGCTGGCGTAACCGTTCGGCGGCCTCGGGGGAGGTGGCGTCTGCCCGGGCTAGCGTCTCCGCTAGAAGCACCGTTCGCTTTCCTTCGCGGATATCGTCTCCAGCCGGTTTGCCGGTGACCGCTGGGTCGCCAAATACGCCCAGGAGGTCGTCGCGAAGCTGGAAGGCAATACCGATGTCGTGCCCGTACGCGCGGTAGGCATGGACAACGTCGTCATTGGCTTCGGCGAGGGCTGCGCCGATGTGCAATGGGCGCTCGATGGTGTAAGCGGCAGTTTTAAACCGGTTGACTTTTTCGGCGATGTCAGCCCGCTCGTTGCTGGAACTTTCCACACTGATATCCAAGATTTGGCCAGCAATAACCTCGGTTTTCATGGCGGACCACGCGCCCCGTACCCGGGCGAGCGCTGCCAAGCTGAGCCCGGAGGTCTGAAGCATGTCCTCAGCCCACGACAACGCGAGGTCGCCCACCAGGATGGCTACGGCCTCGCCGTAGGTGGAGGAGGCGCCTTGCCAGCCTTGTTGCCGGTGGTATGCCTCTACGCGACGGTGCACAGTGGGGGAGCCGCGCCGGGTGTCTGAGGCATCGATGATGTCGTCGTGAATTAAGGCGCAGGCCTGGATGAACTCGAGTGCAGACACCGCGCGCAGTACTGCTCGCGGGTCCTCATTGGAACCGCCTGCGCCTACGTAGCCGGTCCAAGCGAACATAGGGCGCATTCGCTTGCCGCCACCCATGACCATGTCTTCTAGTAGCTGAGTTGCGGATACGACCACCGGGTCGATTGCTGCTATGGCATCCCGTTGGGCATCAAAGAACTCCTGAAGGCATTGGTTGACGGCGTCTGGAAAATTTTCCAGCGTCATGTCCGCGCTGTTTGTGCTGGTCACAGTTCGTTCCCTACCTAGCTGTCTAGAAATTTTCCCAAAAAACAAACAAAGCTGTCTATTTTTTGGGCGATTTTGCCACGAAAGTGGCCTCTCTATGAATAAGATACCCAGGCATGACGGAAACACGAGCAACCGCCAATTATCAACGCCGAATCATTGACATGCTGGCGCACCCGACGCCCGGGCGTGTTCCTTTTTCAGTGGAGTTCATGCCACCACGAGATGAAGCGGCGGAGCGACGGCTGTGGGATGCGGCGCTCACCTTCCAAGATCTGGGAGTTTCTTTCGTATCCGTTACTTATGGCGCGGGCGGCTCAACGCGGGAGCGTACGTTTCGCGTCGCAAAGCGGCTGGCACAGCACCCGCTGACTACCTTGGTGCATCTGACGCTGGTGGACCATACTCGCGCGGAATTGGAAGAAATTATCACCCAATATGCAGCAGCCGGGTTGACCAACCTGTTGGCCTTACGGGGTGACCCACCAGGCGATCCGCTCGGTGAATGGTGTAAAGCCGAAGGGGGCTTGGAATATGCGTCAGAATTAATTGATGTCGTGCATTCGCATCCTGAGTGCTCGCACTTTGAATTGGGAGTTGCATCGTTTCCGGAAGGGCATCATCGCGCAATTGATTTGGAGGCCGATACCCGGTTTACTCTGGCAAAGCTGCGGGCCGGGGCCGAATATTCCATAACGCAGATGTTCTTTGATGTGGAGCACTTCCTCCGGCTGCGGGACCGATTGCTCGCCGCCGATCCGGTGCACGGTGCGAAGCCGATCATTCCGGGAATTATGCCGATTACCAGTATCCGTGGCGTACATCGTCAGGTGGAGCTGTCGGGCGCAACAGTGCCTGCAGGTTTGTTAGAAAGCCTGGAACGTGCTGCCCAGCAGGGCGATGCGGAAGTTCGCAAGGTGGGGATTGAGATTTCAACGAAGCTTGCCGAGCGGCTGATCGAAGAGGGCGCCCCAGACTTGCACTTCATGACGCTCAACAATGCGCGCGCTACCCAGGAAGTGCTGCATAATCTGGGTATGGCTCCGGCATGGGGCGTCGAGCTCGGGCACGATGTCATCCGCTAGCTTGCACTGAGTGCATATCGACGCCCCACGGCTTGGGACTTATTGTGGCAGGGGAAGTTGCGCCTTCAGGATCGCGAATGGGCGCGAATCTCCGGCGAAGAAGTGGTGGCGCAATAAGTCTTGGAACCCCAGTTTGCGATAGAGGCCGAAGGCTCCGTTGGCTTCGTTGTCTACCTCCGGGGTGGACAATAGTATGACGGGTTGACGCACGTTCTTGACCAGTGTGCGCAGCATATTCTCGCCAAGCTTGTTTCCTTGGAACTCTGGCAAAACGTGAATTTCGCTCAGTTCAAAGTAGTTACATAGGATCCGCCGGTTGCAGTCGGTGTATTGGTGACGGGTGTGGAGTCCGCGTTGGATCTGCGTATGCCACCAATGCATTGGGACGCCAGCGTGACCGTAGGCAACGCCTGCCACAACGCCATCCCGTAGGGCGGCAACTGCCGCGAACCCTGGAAGTTGCGTGTGCTGGCGCCATGCAGTAATTCGGGTGTCCCGCAGTGAGGTGTCATACCGCATGGCGGTTAAGTAGATGTCCACCAAGGTGGGAGCTGCTGCAATGAACTCGTGCTTGTTGAGCGGTCGAATCTGAAAGTCCACGCTATCTATCGAATCACGAACGCTGTGCAGGCGGTGCGTTTTGTAGGGGTGACTTTTGTTCCATTAGTCGCATTCAATCTTTAGGGAACATATGTTCGATTCTTTGGGCAGTGGTGTCCGCTCCACTTGTTAGCGTCTTAGACACGTTAACAAGTACGAATGCAATGGAGTAAAAATGAGTTCAGTAGTTTCAGCTACCACCCGGTTTTTCCAAGGGAACCAGGCCAAACGGGATTCTTACCTTACTCGCGCCGGCTTATTGCTGGGGGAGGCGAGTAGCGCCTTTTCGGCCGGGAAATTAGAAGATGCCGTTGAGCTGTCTTATCAAGCTGCCCTTCGAACTGCTGGCGCTTATCTGGCAACAGCAAGGTTGCCCAAAAAGCGCCGTCAACCGGGCGGTGCATGGGGGCAGCTAGCTGGGGTCGATGACTTTGGGGACCAGTGGGCAAATAAATTTAGGTCCTATTCCACCTTGCGGTCTCGCTTAATTACCGGACTTCCAGTTCGATATACTCCGGCGGACGTGCGAGATCTGCTCACTCTCGCTGGTGAATTTCTCGATCAGGTAGAAGGTGTTGACCTGGGAACTGGGATCGCCGCCTAGAGAAATAACTAATTTTACCCCATTGGGAACTTTCGCATTACTGTCTACGTTAAAGGAGTAGTACTTGACCATTTGATCGGCGATTCCCAGCAGGTTTGGCGTGAGCTAGGCGTGAGGGCGGAGGAAACTATGGCGCTTTCTGAACAAGAGCTGCGCGCACTGCGCGAAATTGAACAGTCTCTCATGGCGGAAGATCCCAAGTTTGGATCTACTGTATCCGGCGTCGAATTTCGTGAGTCTAGCTTCTCATTCTCCCTGCAAGGGCTGGCGATTTTTGTGCTCGGCCTGGCCATCCTCGTAGGGGGTATCGTGCTTGCCCAAACAAATATGTGGTTCGTGGGCTTGAGCGTTGTGGGCTTTTTGCTGATGTTTGGCGCGGGAATTTGGATGATGCGCGCTAATGACGCTGTAGCTAAGCCTGTACCGCGAAATGCTTCCTTGGGTGGCGGTGCGCGTTCAGGCCGCCAGGCGCCGGGCTTTGGCGGTGGGCAGGCTGGGTCTGGGGGCTTTGCTGATCGCATGGACGAGCGGTTCCGGAATCGTTTTGAGGATCGCCCTTAAGGGCACCCCCAGTAATACGAAGCCTTAAGCAACCTGCAGCACAACCTCTGTGCTGCAGGTTTTTTCGTGTGCGCTGACATCGCTTTAGCGGCAAGTCCAAACTTCCCCACTTTTCCCCACTTTTGACCCGTGTTGGTGCAAAGGCTGCCATTTTCCCTGCTTAAATCACTTAGCTCTGCCGTTTGGTTTTCAGTTTCTTGAGTTATCTACAGGTGGCAGTGTGGCAAAAGCTGCCAATTGTGGCGGGTGAAAAAATTGTTACCAAACTTTCCCCACTGGACAAAAGTGGGTATGGCCTGCATAAATGCTTTGAGTAGTGGCAACACGCGGACAGAGTGGGGTTGTGAGTGGGGGAAAGTGGGGTATTGTGGGAGTCGGTGGTAGGAAGAAGTGGCCCCTTAGGGGGAAACCAAATCGGAGAACTGCCGAAACGAAAACGACATAGCACTCACAAGGCATCCGGATTCCGCAACTCAACTGGATGGCGTAGGTGATCGCAAGGAAGAGCAAGCCGCATCGAGTTTTTTTCGGAAAGGTAGGTCCCAGGCATGTTCCTCGGTACTTACACCCCGAAAATGGACGACAAAGGGCGACTTACTCTGCCGGCAAAGTTTCGCGAGGAACTAGCTGGTGGCTTGATGATCACCAAGGGGCAAGACCACTCGTTGGCCGTGTACCCCAAAGCCGAATTTGAAGAGCGGGCCCGGAAAGCGGCACTGGTGTCGCGCACGAATCCAGAGGCTCGAGCGTTCATTCGTAACTTGGCAGCAAGTGCGGACGAGCAGCGACCTGACGGGCAAGGGCGCATCACACTGTCTGCTCCGCATCGTGCTTATGCGGGCCTGACCAAAGAGTGTGTGGTGATCGGTTCGGTGGACTTTTTAGAAATTTGGGACGCGGAAGCCTGGGCCACCTATCAAGCGGAGACTGAAGCTTCATTCTCCGCAGGCGAGGACGAAGTTCTCGGCGGGCTGCTGTAACCAAAGGTGGCCCACACGGCAGGATCTGGCTAGATTTACGGACTCTGCTCGAGAGGTTGATAGTTCTGGTGTACTTCCCCGATATCAGAACCGTCCCTTTCGGGCAGGGCTCTAAATGTAGCCGGGCCTTACGTTGAAACCTACAAGTCACAGGATCAAAAACAGCCAACACAGCGGGGGAGGTGCCCGAGCATGACTACGAACGAACACGGACACATCCCAGTGATGCGGGATCGGATGGCGGAGCTACTAGCGCCGGCCGTCGAAAAGCTTGGGCACCATGCCGTCATCGTGGACGGAACCCTTGGGGCGGGTGGACACACAGAGCACTTCCTGCGCACTTTCCCTGAAGCACGTGTGATTGGCATTGATCGTGATGCTCAGGCCCTTTCCGACGCTACGCAACGGCTCGCCCCTTTCGGCGATCGTTTTGTGGGAGTGCACACTCGCTTTGACGGGTTGGGTGAGGCAATCGATACGCGCGAAGGCGCGATTTTCGAGGATGCTCGCGAATATGGTGTCGCTGGAGCGCTGTTCGATTTGGGTGTGTCCTCGATGCAGCTTGATCAGGCTGAGCGAGGTTTCGCGTACAAAGTTGATGCGCCGCTGGATATGCGGATGGATCCGACGAAAGGAATCACGGCCGCCGAGGTCTTAAATACTTATAGTCACGGCGAGCTGGCACACGTGCTCAAAGCTTATGGCGACGAGCGCTTTGCCGGGAAGATCGCTTCGGCGGTGTTGCGCGAGCGTGAGAAGGAACCGTTTACCACCTCCGCGCGTCTCGTCGAACTGCTCTATGCCACGATCCCAGCAGCCACGCGACGCACCGGTGGGCATCCCGCAAAGCGGACGTTTCAGGCGTTGCGGGTGGAAGTCAACGGGGAACTTGAGGCGTTGGCCAACGTCATCCCGGTGATTTGCCAACGCCTTGCGCTCGAGGGGCGGGTGGTGTTCATGAGCTACCAGTCCTTAGAGGACAAGATCGTCAAGAAAGCTCTGGCGGAATTGACGTCCTCAAAGACTCCGCATGGCTTGCCGATGGACTTGCCGGGCACCGCGCCGGAATTTGAGCTGATCACACGCGGGGCGGAAACCGCCTCGGAACAGGAAATCGAAGACAACCCCCGTGCCGCGCCAGTGCGCGTGCGTGCGGCGAAACGAATTGCCACCGCTGACGGAGAGGACTTCTCATGAGCATCACCACCCCGCCACGTAACATTGATCGCCGCAGTCACACCGCATTGTTGGAGCGGCCCAGCCGTGCTCGCCGCGCGAGTCAGCTTGACGCAGCAGGTACCACAGCAATTCCGCGTCGGGAACGGGTTGGCGCACAGCCGCTTACCCGGCAGCCACGCCGGGCGGAAAGCTTTCTAAAGCCGAACCACAAGAATCTCTTTCAAAAGAAGCTCGGTTCGAAGCAAGTTGTCTCTGTTCGGGGTCGACGGGTTGAGCAACAAAAAGCAGATCCAGCCAAAGTAAAGCTCATTGTGGGGGTGATGTGCAGCCTTGTGGCCGCGATCGCGATTGCTGTGCTGCTTTCTGGGCGCACCACTGAGCAGGCATTTGAATTGCAAAAGCTTAATGCGCAGGAAACTCAGCTCAATAACCAGCTGGAAACCCTCAACCGCGATGTTGAAGCCGCACGAGCATCTGCGGAGATGGCCCGCAAAGCTTCAGAAGGTCGCATGGTGGTTCCTGACCAGCCTGGAATTCTTGCGGTAGAAAATAATGGGGCAGTTACGGAGCAGCGTCCAAGTAAACCGGAGGCTACTCGCCCTATTATTGACGTCAACGGTGCCCAGGTTCGCGCAGACGTTGCCTCTAGTGATCCGAAGGACACCAAGGAAGTCACCAACAACGTAAATTCCATTCCACAGCCGCAAAGCCCGGGCGTAGCACCGTACCAGCCACGCACCAACCAACAGCAAGCTAGTGGAATGGGGCAAGGAGCTCGATGACCCCGCCCCGCAAAGGCCGGTCAGCTGCTGGACCACACCAAGGCGCGAGACGAGGCTACTCGTCTCGCGATCTGTCGTCTACGCGCCAAAATGAGCCCAGCTCTCGCCGTATCGACACCCGCATGTTCTCCGAACCGGACCCACGGGAGCGTCCGCGACCGGCGGGTAGGCAGCAAGCGTTACGTCCGCAAGGGCCTACGATGCGGCCAGAGAATAAACCCCAAAGCCTTGACCAGGTGCGCAAGCGCCGGCTGCGCCTGATCCGCGGTCTGGTGGTGGCAGTGGCAGTAGTTCTCATCGCGCGATTGGCCCTGGTGCAATTGATGTGGGGGCCTGAGTTTGCCCAGCAAGCTCAAAGCCAGCGCGCCCGCGTCTACGTTGATCCAGCTCGTCGCGGCGAGATTTCGGATCGCAGCGGAAACCCATTGGCTTACACTATGCAGGCCCGCTCGCTCACGGTGTCTCCACAGCGACTGCGGATGGAGCTCAAAGAGCAAGCACGCCAGAAGTTGGCGATGGAAGGAAAACTCGGGTCCGTACCGAAGGACCAACTGTCTGCAGTCCTAGATCAACAGGTGAGTGACAAAATCGATGAGATGGCCCGGGAAATTCCGAAGGTTATCGAAAGCGCGGCGGCGTCGAAAAGCAAGGTCAGTGAAGATGACCTCAAGGCTAAGCTGCGCGCCGACACCCACTACGAAGTGTTGGTGCGCAATGTGGATCCCGACGTGGCCGCGGACATCGCGAAGCGCTTTCATGGCGTCGCGGCTGATCACCAAGACATTCGGCAGTACCCCAACGGTGCGGTCGGCGAAAATGTGATCGGCAAAATCTCGATGGATGGCGAAGGCCAATTTGGGCTGGAGGCCGCGCAGGATTCGGTGCTTGCCGGTACCGACGGCCGCGTGACCCAAGATGTATCTGCGGATGGTCAGCTCATTCCGGGCACCTTGCGAGACGACATTCCGGTGAGCAATGGCAATGCCATTGAGCTCACCCTAGACCTGAACTTGCAAACCTATGTTCAGCAACAGCTGGAGCAGGCTAAGACCAACTCGAAAGCCAAGGGCGCTTCCGCCGTAGTGCTGGATGCCAAAACGGGTGAAGTGCTAGCGATGGCCAACACCGACACGGTTGACCCGAACGGGGATATATCCAAGCAGGTGGAGAAGGGCAAGAACTTCGATAACCCGTCGATTACCCACCCGTTTGAGCCAGGATCGGTGGCCAAGATTATCACCGCGGCCGCCGCCATCGAAGGCAAGCTGACCACCCCAGATGAGGTGCTGCAGGTACCTGGCTCGATCAACATGTCAGGCGTGAACGTGCGTGACGCGTGGTCGCACGGAACCGTCCCGTACACCACCACCGGTATCTTCGGTAAGTCATCGAACGTGGGTACGCTGATGCTCGCTCAGCGCGTAGGCGAAGACAAGTTTGCTGAATATTTGGAAAAATTTGGGGTAGGCAAGGCGACGGGAATTGAGCTGCCGAGCGAGACCGATGGACTTCTGCCAGCCCGCTCGCAGTGGTCGGGAGGCACGTTTGCCAACCTGCCAATCGGGCAAGGCATGTCGATGTCCCTGCTGCAAATGACGAGTGTCTATCAAGCTTTAGCAAACGACGGCCAACGCGTGGAGCCACGCATCATCAAGCAGGTGACTACGCCCGACGGTACCGTGCAACAACAGCCGGAACCGGCAAAGACGCAGGTGGTCTCGCCGGAGACTGCACGCACGGTTGTGGATATGTTCCGCTCAGTTATGCAAAAGGATCCCACCGGTGTCCAGCAAGGCACTGGTGTCGGCGCCGGCATTGAGGGATATCAAGTATCGGGCAAGACGGGTACTGCGCAAAAGGTCGATCCAGTCACCCAGGCTTATTCCAATGACAAATATTGGATCACGTTCGCCGGCATTGCACCTGCCGACGATCCACGTTTTGTCATCGGAATCATGCTGGATGAACCGCAACGCGGCGTGCATGGCGAAGGCGGGCAGACTGCAGCGCCACTGTTTCACGACATCGGCGCGTGGCTGCTCAATCGCGACAACGTCCCACTATCGCCGAAGCAGGAAGGACAATTGATCTTGCAGGCAAACTAGCTGGTGGTTCACAGTGTTTTATCAAGCCTAGCCAGTAGCTTGCAAAGTTCTCGGTTTCCACACAATTTCATAGCGCACACCGGCTAGTTCTTTTCCCTAACCGGTGCCGCGTAGCAGACTTAACGTAGCGGGTGCCCGAAGCTTTCGGGCGCACCAACAACAAGCAAGGAGCAAGTATGTCCCTAACACTGACAAAACTCGTGGAGCTGTCCGGCGGTACGCTCCACGGAGCTGACGGTCAGGAATCCCTCGAGTTTGACCACATTACGTTGAATTCTGGGGAACTGCGCGAAGGATCGCTCTTTGCTGCGTTGCCTGGTCTGAACGCACACGGTGCCGGGTATGCGGCCGGCACTCCGGCAGCAGCGATTCTTACTGATCATGACGGGTTAGCACTCCTTCAGCAAGCCGGTGAGCAGCGTCCTATCGTTGCTGTGGCGGACATCCGCCAGATCCTCGGCCCCGTCAGTGCTGCGGTGTACGGCAATCCCTCTCACGACCTCACCGTCATTGGCGTAACTGGCACTTCGGGTAAGACCACTACTACCTATCTGCTTGAGGCTGGTTTGATTGCCGAAGGCCACAAGGTGGGCCTCATCGGTACTACCGGTACCCGCATCGATGGTGATCCGGTACCAACCAAGCTCACCACGCCAGAAGCCCCCAAGCTACAGGAGCTGTTCGCGCTGATGCGCGATCGGGGAGTAAGCCACGTGGTTATGGAAGTCTCCAGCCACGCAATCTCATTAGGCCGTGTTGCTGGCACGCGATTTATTGCCGGTGGTTTTACCAATCTTTCGCAAGATCACCTGGATTTCCATGACACGATGGAAGAGTACTTCGATGCCAAGGCGGGATTCTTCCGGCCTGGCTCGCACACTCGTGCGCAGCGCCCGGTCATTATGGTTGATGATTCTTGGGGCGTGAAGATGGCAAGCATCGCTGGCCCGGATGCCCTCACCGTGGCTACCGGTGGTGCGAAGGCGGATGTTATTGCGTCGGAAGCCACCGTCGATGTTGCTGGCGTTCAAGAATTTACGGTTTCCATCGCAGATCAGGAGTTCCCGGTCAAACTGGCTTTGCCAGGTCAGTTCAATGTGGCCAATGCGGCGCTGGCGATTGCGCTGGCGCATGTAGCCGGCAGTGATGTGGAGAAGTTTATTGCTGGCATAGCCACGGTGGGGGTTCCAGGCCGGATGGAGCGCATTGACGAAGGCCAAGACTTCTTGGCTGTTGTGGACTACGCTCACAAACCAGCAGCCGTCGCAGCGGTGCTTGATTCGGTTCGTACCCAAATTGCCGGACGCGTTGCCGTCGTGCTTGGCGCTGGCGGGGATCGTGATGCAACCAAACGTCCGTTGATGGGCGCAGCCGCGGTGGAACGCGCGGACTTTGTGGTCATCACTGATGACAATCCGCGTTCGGAGGACCCAGCCACGATCCGTCAAGCAGTTATGGAAGGGGCTGTCGCAGCCCAGAAAACTGTTGCCCACCACCCAGAAATCGTCGAAATTGGCGACCGGGGCGAAGCAATTATCGCGGCTGTCCGGTGGGCGCAGCCGGGAGATGCAATAATTATTGCTGGTAAGGGCCATGAGAATGGCCAGCTGGTCGCGGGTGTCAACTACCCATTTGATGATCGTGATCATGTTCGTACCGCAATTCGCAACCGCTCCTAGCCCAACCCATCCGTCTCCACAACCAATAAGGAGCTGTGAGTAAGAAGTCATGATCCGGCTAACTCTTGCAGAAATCGTGTCCGCAGTGCAGGGCACGCTTGTCGACGGCGCCGCCCCTGACACCATTGTCACCGGCACTGTGGAATTCGACTCGCGCAAAATCCAGCCAGGCGCCCTGTTCGTGGCGCTACCTGGCCAGCGAGTTGACGGCCATGACTTTGTCGGCAGTGCCCTAGATAGCGGAGCAGTAGCTGCGTTGGTAGCGCACCAAGTGGGGCTGCCGGCAATCTTGGTACCGCCCACAGAAGACAAAAGTTCAAACAGCGATCCGTACGCGTTGGCTCATGACACCTCAGGCGAGATGGCTGCGGTTTTGCAGGCTATGGGCCGGTTGGCGCGCTATGTGGTGGATCAGTGCACAGTTGGTGGATTAAAGGTTGTGGGGGTCACAGGCTCTGCTGGTAAGACCTCCACGAAGGATCTGCTGGCTAGCGTCTTGCACAAAGCAGGGGAGACCGTGGCACCTCCCGGCTCATTCAACAATGAGATTGGGCACCCATACACGGCGTTGCGCTGCGGAGAACATACAGATTTCCTCGTTGCGGAGATGTCCGCCCGCGGGATCGGCCACATTGCTCATTTGGCGGAGATCGCACCACCTCATGTCGGTGTGGTCCTCAATGTAGGTTCCGCGCACCTGGGTGAATTTGGCTCCCGAGCAAACATTGCGCAGGCTAAAGGGGAACTGGTGGAGGCACTGCCCGCTGATGGGCTCGCGGTACTTAATGCCGATGACGACATGGTTACCGAAATGTCGAGTCGAACCCGCGCGCGGGTTGTTCGTTTTTCCACCAAGCGCAAAGCGGACTATTACGCGACCAATATCCGCCTAGACGAAGTCGCCCGCGCAAGCTTCACGCTGCATACCCCCGTGACGGGTCAAGGGTACCCGGTGACGCTGCAGGTATTTGGGGAGCATCAGGTATCTAACGCTTTGGCAGCTGCCGCGGTTGGTGTGGAATTCGGTTTGGATCCCGCGGCGGTGGCGCAGGCCTTGTCCGATCACCGTAATGCCTCTGCTAACCGAATGGACGTGCAAACCCGCGCCGATGGCGTCACGATCATTAACGATTCCTACAATGCCAACCCCGATTCCATGCGCGCGGGAATAGCTGCGTTGAGCTACACCGCGCATGGTCGCCAAGGGGTACGCAGCTGGGCAGTGTTGGGGCAAATGGCCGAACTCGGTGATGATGCTATCGCCGAGCACGAGGCCGTAGCGGAAGTGCTGCTGAATATGCGGATTGATACCTTGGTTGTGGTTGGTTCAGACGTTAACAGTCACGCCTTAGCCACTTCTGCCACCGAGCGGGGTATAACTACGTTGACCGCAGATTCGGCTGATGCTGCGATTAACTTGGTTGATAAGGACTTAGCTCCGGGGGATGTGGTGTTGGTCAAAGCATCCAACTCGGCGGGGCTGTGGCGAGTAGCTGCAGGGTTGCTTGGTAAGCCGGTTGACACACCAGAGGCCTGAGCGTTTCAAGGCAAGCAATTCGAAGCGATGGGTTGCCATCGCGCATACTTAGACGTTTATTAAACATTGTTGGGACAAGACCGATGCACGGCATCGGTTGAGGAGAAGTAGGCTTTCGTGACTCAGATAATCATCGGTGGAGTGGTGAGCTTCCTCGTAGCTATCTTTATGACTCCATTATTGATCCGCTATTTCAGCGCGGAGGGCCTCGGCCAGGAGATTCGTGAAGACGGCCCGCGCTCGCACATGCGTAAGCGGGGAACCCCGACGATGGGCGGCATCGCGATCATCGCGGGCATCGTGCTGGGTTACTTAGCAGCTGGAATTTTTGCTGTCTCCAACGGCAAGGAAGCATTCACGGCCTCAGGCCTCATCGTCTTGCTGCTGACCGTGGCGCTAGGCGGCCTCGGCTTTGCCGACGACTACATCAAGCTTGCGATGGGACGTAACTTGGGCCTGAATAAGAAGGCTAAGTTGATCGGCCAGCTGGTTGTAGCGCTGCTGTTTGGTTGGGCCATTTTGAGCTTTGAAGATAGCAACGGCCTCAAGCCAGGATCGACCCACCTGTCCTTCCTCCGTGACATTGAAACTTTTGATATCGCCGTGGGCGGAGGAATTATCGGCACGGTCGTCTTCCTTATCTTCATCTACATTCTGCTGTCTGCCTGGTCCAATGCGGTAAACCTCACGGATGGCTTGGATGGCTTGGCCGCCGGTTCCACCGCGATGGTCATGGGTGCCTACACAATGATCACTTTCTGGCAGTTCCGCAACTCTTGCGATGTCAGCGTAGAGCCGGGCTGTTTCACGGTCCGTGATCCGTTGGAGCTCGCTGTTTTGGCTGCGACGGGACTCGGTGCCTGCCTGGGCTTTTTGTGGTGGAACGCCGCGCCCGCCAAGATCTTCATGGGCGATACCGGCTCCCTCGCATTAGGCGGTATGGTCGCGGGATTGTCGGTGACCTCGCGTACCGAACTGTTGATGATCATCATTGGTGCACTCTTCGTTATTGAAGCCGCCTCGGTGGTCATTCAGGTGGCGGTGTTCAAGACCCGCGGCACCCGCTTTTTCCGAATGGCGCCATTCCATCACCACTTTGAAAACGGCGGCTGGGCGGAAACAACCGTAGTTATCCGCTTCTGGTTACTGTCTGCGATGGCCTGCATCATCGGTATGGCCTTGTTTTACAACGACTGGCTGAATTCGGCGGGAGTATAAGCACATGTCCTTCACACTGCCTCCTGAACTGCGCGGTCAAGTCTTAGTGGCCGGAGCCGGAGTATCCGGTATCGGCTGCGCGCGGATGCTCACCGATCTAAACGTGGATACCGTCGTCGCCGATGACAATGAAACCGCCCGGTTGAGGTTGGCCGAAGCGACGGGGGCCGGTCACATGAGCGTCGATACGGCGAAGGAGCGACTGGCAGATTTCAGTGCTGTCGTGACTTCGCCGGGGTGGCGCCCAGACGCGCCGCTGCTGGTTGAAGCCGCTACTGCAGGGGTGCCGGTTATTGGGGATGTGGAGCTGGCGTGGCGATTGGACCAAGCCGGAGCTTTCGGGCTGCCCCACAACTGGGTAGTGATCACAGGAACAAATGGCAAGACGACCACCACCGCGATGACCGCTGCCATGCTGAAAGCTGCCGGCTTGCAGGCTGCTGCGGTAGGAAACATTGGCGTGGCTGTTGGCGATGCTCTCAGCGCCCAAGAGCGCATCGACATCCTGGTGGCTGAGCTTTCGAGTTTCCAACTGCACTGGTCGGATTCATTGCGCCCGGCGGTAGGGTCTTTGCTCAACATCGCTGAAGACCACATTGACTGGCACGGCAGTTTCCTGGAGTACGCAGCGGCGAAAGCTAAGGCGCTACTCGGAAAAGTGGCAGTGGTAGGTATCGATGATGCCGATGTGGCAGATCAGCTCGCCCGGTTGACGGCATCCGGGCAGTTGGCGGATACGAAAGTGGTCGGCTTTACCCTCGGTGAGCCGGCCGAAGGAAATGTCGGCATCGTCGACGGGCACATCGTGGATCGTGCGTTCGCTGATCATGCCGTGATTGCATCCGCGGACAATATTTCACCGGCTGGGCCCGCCGGCCAGTTGGATGCGCTTGCGGCAACGGCAATGGCGCGAGCGTTTGGTGTGTCTGCGGAAGCTATCGCCAAAGCGCTGGAGGAGTTCGAAGTTTCTGGGCACCGTGGGCAGCTCGTCCACACCTGCGATGGGGTTACATTCGTAGACAATTCCAAAGCGACCAATCCGCACGCGGCCGATGCTGCGCTAGCAGGTTTGGACAACGTCATTTGGGTGGCAGGCGGCCAGCTTAAGGGCGCCGATGTCACCGACGTGGTGCGCGCGCATGCGAGCCGGATGAAGGCGGCCGTGCTGTTGGGCGTCGATAAGCAGGTTATCGCGAATGCGTTACGGGATGTCCGCCCGGCGATGCCGATCTACCTGGTGGAGGACACTGACCCCGAAGCAGCCATGATGCGCACGATGTCTTATGTGGCTGAGGAGGTTTCTGGGGGAGAAGTCGTGTTGCTCGCTCCCGCAGCAGCTTCGCTCGATATGTTTAGTGGGATGGGACAGCGTGGCGACATGTTCGCCGCAGCCGCTCGAACGTGCTTCGCTGAGAAATAGCCCGAGGTAGAAGCCCTAACACACCGCCAGCTTTACAAGGGAGACGAGATGACGAAGGCCACTCAGCCAGGACGCAAGGAAGCTGTGAGTCCACCAGCGTCAACCAGGCCGAAGCGTTTAGACCTCTCCCAACTCGGTGGTGTCGGCCAGGCTATCGCGAACGGATGGCGTGATATGCACTCGCGTCCGTTGACAAACTACTACCTGATCCTGTTTTTCGCCGCCTGTCTTGCTGGCCTGGGCATTCTCATGGTCTTTAGTTCCTCGATGACCTGGTCTGTCGTCGAAGGCAACTCCGTGTGGGCCACTGCGCTGCGACAGCTCGTGATGGTCGTGCTGGGCGTGGTAGGCATGCTCGTAGCAATGCGTATTAAGCCCGGTACAGTGCGAAAAATGGCCCCTTACCTGCTGGTGGTGGCCTTTGCTTTTCTCATTGCAGTGCTGATCCCGGGCATTGGCACAGGTAAAGAGGAAGTGGGATCGCAGTCCTGGATTGACCTTGGCCCGCTGCGTTTCCAGCCGTCCGAGTTCGCCAAAGTAGCACTGGCCGTCTGGGGCGCTAGTTACCTAGGGGCGCGGACCGAACCCGTGGCAAACGGTCAGGAATCCGAATCAAACCGGTTGGCGGTCTACGGCGTGGTATCGGCTTTGATGCTGGGCCTCATCGCTGCCGAAGGCGACCTTGGTATGGCCGCCACGGTGTTCCTCATCGTCGCGTTGATCGGCATTATCGCTGGCGTGAAGTTCCAGTGGGTAGTGGGCATCGCAGTGGCTATCGGCGCTGGCGTGATCTTCAAAGCGATGTCCGGCGGCGGTTACCGCGGTGACCGTATCACCGTGTGGTTTGACGCGCTCATGGGGCGTTTCGACGACACGCGCGGGGCGGCCTTCCAGTCCTACCAGGGTTTTCTGTCACTATCAGATGGTTCCCTTTTTGGCGTTGGTATTGGACAGTCTCGGGCTAAGTGGTTCTACCTGCCGGAAGCAAAAAATGACTTTGTGTTTGCCATCGTCGGTGAAGAACTGGGCTGGGTCGGCGCGATGGTCGTCATCGCGTTCTTTGCCGGGCTTGCGGTGTATGGCATTCGCGTAGCTATTAATGCTCGGGATCCATTTATTTCCCTCATGGCGGGCGCACTCACGATGGGCGTGGTGGGACAGGCTTTTGTCAATATCGGCTACGTGGTCGGTTTGTTCCCTGTTACAGGTATCCAGCTGCCGTTGATTTCCGCAGGTGGTACGTCGGCGGTGATTACGCTTACTTCGATGGGGTTGCTTGCCAGTTGCGCGCGCTATGAGCCGGAGGCCATTTCGGCAATGCAGTCCTATGGCCGTCCAACTATCGATCGTCTGCTGCGGTTGCCAGAGCCGAGCGAAAACGACCTGATTGCTTCGCAGGCTCGGACGAAACGGGCGCCGAAAGTGGCCACCGCAGTGCCGGTGACGTCGCAACGCCCAGCCAGCCGAATGGATGGGCGCGAGCGTCGCCTGGCTGGGCAACGGGGCGCTGTCCCACGCACTGAAGCTACACGCCGAGGTGGTAGTTTCGAAGGAAACGAACCTGGAGTGCGCAGGCAGGCTCCTGGTGCGGGCTCGAGCCGCGACGGAGATCGTGTTTCCGGACGCGCTAAAGGCCAACAGCGTCGACCAAGGAGGAATAGGTAGTGGTTCAATCTCCCCTTAAAGTTTTGGTTGCCGGTGGCGGCACTGCTGGCCACATTGAACCGGCGTTGGCGGTGGCAGATGCCCTGGTCCGTGAATACCAGGCCGAGGTGATCGCCCTCGGTACTGCTCGTGGCTTGGAAACCGAGCTGGTGCCCGCCCGCGGATACGAATTAATGCTGATCGATCCCGTGCCGGTGCCTCGGAAGCCGTCTATGGCGTTAGCCAAATTGCCTTTCCGAGTGGTTCGCGCGGTCAAGCAAGCCAAGGACATCTTGGTGCAACACAAAATCGATGCAGTTGTCGGTTTCGGCGGGTATGTGTCTGCGCCGGCATACCTCGCGGCTCGGTGGGCAAGAGTCCCGTTCGTTGTACACGAAGCGAATGCTAGCGCCGGGATGGCCAACAAACTCGGTGTGTGGTTGGGCGGCCTGGGGCTCAACGCCGTGGAAAATTCCGGCATGAAAGGCGATGTCGTCGGCGTGCCGATTCGCGCTGAATTGAGTGTGCCACCGACCCCGGAGAAGATCGCAGCAGGGTACGCAAAATGGGGTTTGGATCCAGCAAAGAAGACGTTGCTGGTCACCGGGGGCTCGCAGGGTGCCCGCAGTATTAACAACGCCGTGGCCGGGGCGGTGCCTCGAATCACCGAAGCGGGATTTCAAATCCTCCACGCGTATGGCAAGAAGAACGACAAACCTGCGGAACATCCTGGCTACGAGTCGGTGTCGTACATCGATGACATGGATCTAGCGCTGGCGGTAGCAGATCTTATTGTGTCCCGGGCTGGTGCCATGACCGTCGCGGAAGTAACGGCGGCAGCGGTCCCAGCTATCTACGTGCCGTTGCCACATGGCAATGGCGAGCAGGCGCTCAACGCCTTGCCCATCGTGGAAGCCGGGGGCGCACAACTTGTGCCGGATGCGGAACTTAGTGGGGACAAGCTCGCTGAACAAGTAATCGCTTTGCTACGCGATGATGACATCCACATGCACATGTCCCGCGTCGCAGCGGCAACAGGTCTTGGTAAGGCCGCAGATGAGGTCGCTCGGCGGATCGTCGACCTCGTCAAGCGGTAGCAGCACGTAGAATGTGAACCTCACCCTTAAATATTTTTCTAGCAAAGGCGTTCCCAGTGACTAAGTCAATTGACTCTTCGTCTGATTCCGCAACCCAAGCCCCGAAGGTGGATCTATCTCGAGTACATATGATCGGCATTGGTGGTGCCGGTATGTCAGGTCTTGCCAAGATTTTGGCTGATCGGGGAGCGGTAGTTTCTGGCTCAGATGCAAAAGATTCCCGCATTGTGCTGGCGTTGCGCTCCGCCGGGGTGAAGGTAGCCATTGGGCACAGCGCAGAAAACTTGCGGCAGGCAGGCGAGGCGCCTACTGCGGTGGTCACTTCCTTTGCCGCTATTCCGCAGGACAACCCGGAGTTGGTGGCGGCTCGGGAACAGGGGATCCCCGTGATCAGGCGATCCGATCTGCTAGCGGAATTGATGTCCGGCTACCAGCAAGTCTTACTTGCTGGTACGCATGGAAAGACCTCTACTACGTCGATGACCGTGGTGGCTATGCAGGCTGCCGGGCTTGATCCGAGTTTTGCGATCGGTGGACAACTCAATAAAGCCGGGACGAACGCCCACCACGGCACCGGTGCCGCTTTTGTTGCTGAGGCAGACGAATCCGATGCGTCCTTGTTGCGTTACGAGCCAAGCGTCGCTGTGGTCACCAACATCGAGCCAGATCACCTGGACTTCTTTAAGACAAAGGAAGCATACTTCCAGGTCTTCGATGATTTTGCTGACCAGATCGCCGATGACGGCACGCTGGTAGTTTGCCTTGACGACGTCCACGCGGCTGCCCTTGGGGAGCGTACCGCTGCTCGCGGCATTCGGGTGCTGGGGTACGGCACGCCCGAGGCAGCTGCACAGCACCCAACGCTTGAGGTTGGGGCACTCATTAAGAAGTCGGAGACGACGGACTACGGCACTGAGGTGACGTTCCAGGTA
Source organism: Staphylococcus chromogenes (assembly GCA_032468405.1). Taxonomy (GTDB): domain Bacteria; phylum Actinomycetota; class Actinomycetes; order Mycobacteriales; family Mycobacteriaceae; genus Corynebacterium. The sequence goes on along the minus strand of JAUDUO010000001.1, from coordinate 486,317 downwards.
GATGGCCAAGACGTAGACGTAGAATTGCACATTCCGGGTTCCCACATGGTGCTGAACGCAGCGGCTGCGCTGCTGGCAGGCAGCTTGGTGGGCGGTGACATCACGCTGCTCGCGCAAGGGCTGTCTGACTTTACGGGAGTGCGCCGACGTTTCGAACACCGTGGCACGATCGCGGGCGGAACCTACGCTGGCGCCAGGGTTTTTGATGACTATGCTCACCACCCAACCGAGGTAGATGCAGTGCTGAAGGCTGCCCGGGAGAAGGTTGTGGCGGAAGGCAAAGGCCGCGTAGTGGTGGCTTTCCAGCCGCACTTGTATTCGCGCACGATGGAATTTGCTCAAGAATTTGCTGATGCGCTCTCTTTGGCCGATGAAGTGATCGTGTTGGAGATCTACGGTGCCCGGGAGCAGCCGGTGGCCGGGGTCGACGGACGAATTATCGCCGATAAGGTATCCAAGCCAGTGCAGTATGTGCCAGATTTTTCCGAGGTTGGCGCTGCGGTAGCGCGCGTGGCACGCAAGGATGATCTTATTCTCACGATGGGCGCAGGTAGCGTAACGATGGCTGCCGATGAAATCCTGGGTGAGTTGTCCTAGATGCTGGCTAGAAATCGCTGGAAGATTCTGGCGCTGACGATCGCGCTACTGCTCGTGATCAGTGGCATTGTGGCGTACTTTGTGCCTGTGCTGAAGGTGCGTGATATTGCCGTAACCGGCAATGTTCAGGTCAGCGCCGAAGAGATACAAGCGGCATCCGGGATAATTCCTGGCGACAACGTGGTTCGAGTGCGCGAGAATGAGGTGGCGTCGCGGGTAGCTACTATTCCGTGGGTCGCGAAGGTGAGCGTGCAGCGCACATTCCCAACTTCGGTGGAAATTAACGTGGTGGAGCGCCAAGCGATTTTGTTTACTAAGCGCAGTGACGGCGAGCATCTTATCGACGAGTCCGCGATCCCATTTGTCATTGACTCCCCGCCACCAGGGGTCGTTGAGCTAAGCGGTCAGCAGGAAGATAAACGCGAGGTCCTGCTGCCAGCTGTGGGCATCGTGAAGGCACTTGATCCGCAGAACCGCGCGGACCTAGAGCGCATCGATGCGCGCTCAGCATATGAGTTCACGTTGTACTTCAAGGGCGGCAAGGAAGTCTACTGGGGCTCAGCTGATCAGAGCCATGACAAGGCATTGGCCACCAAGACGGTATTACAACGTGATGGGCGCAAGTGGAACGTGTCAGCACCTGGCCTAGTGACGCTTCAACCCTAGAGAAACCTGCACGTCACAACCCTAAACCTTTAGTTGAGGGTACCGACACGCCGCAAAAATGTCCCCCAAAATTTATGCTCGATCGAACATGATGGAAGCAGTCTACAAACGGCTCCGCCCGGCACTATTGTGGGGTGCGCGGGCCGATGGGCGTCGATAAAGCTTCTTGTGATCTGTTGCAGCAGGCTACACACATCTATTTCGAAAGGCGAGACCACTGATATGACCTCTCCAAACAATTACTTAGCCGTCATCAAGGTCGTCGGTGTCGGCGGCGGTGGCGTTAATGCCGTCAACCGCATGATTGAAGAGGGGTTGCAGGGCGTCGAATTTATCGCCATTAACACCGATTCGCAGGCACTGATGTTCTCCGATGCAGACGTCAAGCTTGATATCGGCCGCGAGGCCACCCGCGGCCTCGGCGCGGGCGCCAACCCAGAGGTCGGTCGCGCATCCGCGGAAGACCACAAGTCGGAAATCGAAGAGACGCTCAAGGGCGCGGACATGGTGTTCGTGACCGCTGGTGAAGGCGGCGGAACCGGCACGGGCGCAGCTCCAGTCGTGGCTAACATTGCTAAGAAGCAGGGCGCGCTGACTGTGGGTGTGGTTACCCGACCATTCAAGTTCGAGGGCCAGCGTCGCACCAAGCAAGCTATCGAAGGCATCGAGGCAATGCGCGAGGTGTGTGACACCCTGATCGTTATCCCGAATGACCGTCTGCTGCAGCTCGGTGATGCCTCCCTGTCCATGATGGATGCTTTCCGCTCTGCCGACGAAGTTCTGTACAACGGCGTGCAGGGAATTACCTCATTGATCACCACCCCGGGCATGATCAACGTGGACTTTGCAGACGTACGCTCCGTGATGGCCGACGCTGGTTCCGCGCTTATGGGCATCGGCTCCGCGCGCGGCGAAAACCGTGCGGTCAATGCAGCGGAACAAGCAATCAACTCACCACTGCTCGAATCCACGATGGCTGGCGCCAAGGGCGTGCTGCTTTCCTTCGCGGGTGGCTCCGACCTCGGTTTGCTCGAAGTTAACGAAGCGGCTGAGATGGTCCAGCAGCAGGCTGACCCTGACGTCAACCTGATCTTTGGCACGATCATCGACGATAACCTCGGCGATGAAGTCCGAGTCACCGTCGTGGCTGCAGGTTTCGACGGCAATGCCAACAACACCGCCGCAGCTCAGGAAGCCGCCCAGCGAGCTGCAACCCCAGCGCAGCCTTCCGCCACTCCGGCACCTACCAGTGGCGCTGGCTTGTTCGGATCTTCGGAGGAAACCGCGCCGGAAGCGCCACGGGAGGAAACCTACCGTGAGCCACAGCAGGAAACCTACCGCGATTCGTTCCGGGAGGAGCCTGCGCGTCACCGCCTGGACACGGACGGCCGCTCCGATAGCCGTGGTGGCCTCTACACGGACGGATACCGTAGCGAGCGCCGCTCGGAGCGCAGGGATGACCGCCGCTTTGACCGCCGCAATTCCTCCGACGACATCGATCTGCCTCCGTTCTTCTAAACGGAAGTAGTCTGGCTGAACCCAAAAGCTGGGGTCGCAGCGCCTTTCAGCCCAGCTGCTGCAACATCTGGGCTTTAAAAAAATCCGCAGTAATCTGCGACCGTGATCCACATGCTCGTGGCGTGAGCTTTCCCAACCGGGAAAAGCGACGCCAGGCATGTGGATTTTTTTCGTTTGCTATAGAAAAATGGCCTTATGAATTCACCCCAGCAGCCGCGCCCCGTTCGTAAGGTTTTTACTACCCGCGACGGCGGCGTTTCCGCAGCTCCGTATTCGTCTTTTAACCTCGGGCTGCACGTAGGTGATGACCCAGAAGCTGTGCGCCACAACCGAGCGCGGCTGGCCCGCACTATTGGACTGCCGCTGGAAAATCTCGTTTTTATGGAGCAGCTGCATTCCAACACGGTGACTTACGTCAAAGATGGCTCAGTCAACCCGGTTCCCGCTACGGACGCACTGGTTACCGACCAACGCGAGTTAGCGCTCGTAGTGCTCACCGCCGATTGCGTCCCGCTCCTGCTTTCCGACCATGAAGCGGGCGTCATCGCAGCTGTTCATGCAGGGCGGATGGGTGCACGTAACGGAATTGTTGAGAAAACGGTGGACCGAATGGTCCAGCTCGGGGCGCGTCCCCGCCACATTCATGCGTTGATGGGTGCTGCGGCATCGGGTAAAACCTACGAGGTGCCTGTAGCTATGGCGCAGGATGTGGAATCCCGGCTTCCGGGCTCCCGCACTACCACCGGAAAAGGAACCTGTGGGCTGGATATCCGTGCGGGTATCCTGCGCCAACTCTTGGGGCTTGGCGTAGAAGCAATCGATGCTGACCCGCGCTGCACGATCGCCGAGGATGTCTTCTTCTCTTATCGGCGTGAAGGCACCACCGGACGCCAAGCAGGTGTGGTATGGCTTCCGAATCTGTAACCCGAAAAGACGAGCTCGCTGCCAACCTCGCTGCTGTTCGCGAGCTTATCGACGTCGCCACCGCCAAAGCAGGCCGCGAGCAGGGCAGTGTCGCGCTGCTGCCAGTCACCAAGTTTCATCCCGCGGCGGATATAGCGCTGTTAGCAGAGCTTGGGGTAATTGAGGTGGCGGAAAACCGTGAGCAGGAAGCCCGAGAAAAAGCTGCTGCCTTGCCACAGGTAAAGATCCATATGATTGGTCAGATCCAGACCAAAAAAGCCAACTCGGTTGCTCGATGGGCACACGCCGTCCATTCCGTAGATTCGGTGAAGTTGGCCTTGGCGCTCGACCGGGGCGTGGCGCTAGCTATTGAACGCAACGACCGCGCGCCCGGACCGCTGACGTGCTTTGTGCAACTGAGTTTGGATGGGGATGCCAGCCGGGGAGGTTGCTCGTTAGACGGCATTGACGAGCTTGCCGATGTCGTCGATAAGGCAGAGCACCTGCAGCTGGCCGGTGTGATGTGTGTACCTCCGCTCGGCGTGGATCCGAATGAGGCATTCGCACAGGCAGCAGGGGTTGTTTCCCGGTTAGCTAAGCGCTATGGGCGCCACCTGGAATTCTCCGCAGGGATGAGCGGCGACCTTGCTGCGGCGATTGCAAATGGGTCAACAATGGTGCGTGTCGGAACGGCGATTTTGGGACCTCGCCCATTAGGTTAAAAGGCACAATCGCTTCAACACAGCAGCTAGCCTTTTATCACCCAACAGACGAGGGAAATTATGTCGAGTGTTCGTAAAGTAATGGACTTTTTCGGTCTCGCACCGGTAGACGGTGACCTGGACGAGGCATACTACGCCGACGAGCGTCGTTACGACGCCGCGCCAGCATACGCAGAGGAGCGCGCGGTCCGCGACTACGCTGCGCCCGTGCGCGCGCTTGAGCCAACCATCGTGTCTGTTCGCCTGGCCGATTTCAAGGAAGCAAACCGCGTTGCCGAGCCATTCCGCGACGGCGACGCCGTAGTGTTTGACATCTCAGACATGGCTGCTGAGGATGCCCGCCGAGTAGTCGACTTTTCCGCGGGTCTGTGCTTCGCGCTGCGTGGCGACATGAAGAAGCTGGCTCCGCGCGTCTTTGCAGTGATCCCAGAGCGCGCACACATTTCTACTTACGAGCTCGAAGACGCAGCACGCCTGCGCTAAAAATGCTTGGCGGACGACCCCACGCTTAATCCTCGTAACTGAGGATGGCGATGGGGTCGTAGTTTTCTTACTGATAAGGTCGATGCTTGTGTCAACTGTTGCAATGATCGTGTACTGGATTCTGGAGCTATACCTTTATTTGGTGATAGCCCGAATCATTATTGAAATGATTCAAAGCTTTTCGCGGCAATTCCAGCCACCGAAGTGGTTTGCATTGATTGCGGAGCCAATCTTTATCGCTACCGATCCGCCGGTGAAGGCTTTGCGGCGTCTGGTACCCCCATTGCCGCTGGGCGGAGTAGCGTTAGACGTGTCGATTTTGCTGCTCTTTGTGGCAATTTGGGTGCTTCAAATCGTCGCCAGAATGTTTATGTAACTGTAGAAAACTCTAGGGAAACCTGCTGGCCAGTGAGGTGGAAGCCAATTATTGCGCCTGCCGAGTCAGCAGAATGCTTTCGTTGCAGTTGTGTTTAGCTCTGGGACAGGTCACAATATTTTGAAGGGTTGTTTCCTACGTGACTAGCGAAATTCGCTATCCTAGTTAGGAAATAGTCTTTTACACTATGAACGAAACCTGCTGTGGGAACCTTTCCCGCAGCACGCCTCCTTGACATTTGGGGGCTGCACATTATCGCGAAGGGAACCGTCAATGCCGCTGACTCCAGCTGACGTGCACAATGTCGCTTTTAGCAAGCCTCCAATCGGCAAGCGTGGCTACAACGAAGATGAGGTAGATCAGTTCCTCGATCTCGTTGAAGACACCCTGGCACAGCTCCAGGAAGAAAACGAAGATCTGCGAAACCAGGTAGCAGACCTGCAGAAGAACGGCGGCAAGTCCACCGCTGCTGCTCCTGTACCAGCTGCATCTAACAATGTTGATGAGGCCGCTATCCGCAAGGCTGCTGCAGCAGAAGCAGAAGCCAAGGTACGCGCAGAGTACGAGAAGAAGCTTGCCGACGCACAGGCAGCCACCAAGAAGGCGCAAGACGAGACCCAGGCTGCCCGCAACGAAGCTACTGCTGCAAAGCAGGCAGCAGCTAAGGCTGAGCAGGAGGCAAAGGCTGCTAAGGAGCAGGCTACGAAGCCTGCCGCAGGGGAGCAGAAGTCTGGCGTGGCACCTGCAGCCGCAGCAGCAGCTGCAGGTGGTGCCGCCGGCGCAGGCCTGGCAACTGCCGAAACCCACATGCAGGCCGCACGCGTCCTTGGCCTGGCCCAGGAAATGTCCGATCGTCTCACCAACGATGCACGCGCAGAGTCTAAGTCCATGCTCGACGAAGCTCGCGCAGCCGCCGAGAAGACGATCAACGATGCAAACTCTGCATCCGCAGCAACCCTGTCTGAGGCCCGCGCTAAGGCTGACAAGATGACCGCTGAAGCTGACCAGAAGGCAAAGGCCCTGATCGCCGACGCAACGCAGCGTTCCGAGGCAATGATTGCGGATGCCACCACCAAGTCCGAAACGCAGATCAAGCAGGCCGAGGATAAGGCCAATGCACTGCAGCAGGACGCGGAGCGCAAGCACACCGAAATCATGGCAACGGTCAAGCAACAACAGTCCGTGCTGGAAGGCCGTATCTCTGAGCTGCGCACCTTCGAACGCGAGTACCGCACCCGCATGAAGACCCTGCTGGAAACTCAGCTCGAAGAGCTCGTTTCCCGCGGACCTGCTGCTCCAGCAGGTGGCCCAGAAGCTGGTCACAACTAAGCCCTAACTAGGCTCAATGCCAAAACTTATGCCCCTCGCCAACTGCCCGGCCCGTCCGCAGCAGTGGGCGAGGGGTTTGGTATGTATCGCCGCTCTTTGCCCTAGATTTCAGCCCTTGGTTTACACGAAAAGGTCTTGCACACCATGATGATCGCAGCTCTCATCTCGGCCTTAGCCGCTTTTGCCTGCATTGTGCTTGGCGTAGTTACCGGTAACGGCACTTGGTACCTGGCGACGATCGGGTTTGCTGCCGTCGGCTTGGTGTTGTGGGCGGTGGATTGGGCTCGCGGTCGATCACACAGACAATAATCTGCTGGCTTCTCGTTTCGCTTTCGTAGCCTTAGGCTATACTCGAGGGCACAACTTCTAAGAGCCACATTTTTACCAGCATTGATCCGGCAATCACCGGGGAGCTATCTGGAAGAACGGCATGGGACACCTCAATGCTCAGTAGAACCAGACGGGTGGGACCGTGATAGACCTTCAAGACCAATCAAGTGGTTGGGCAGATACAGTGGGAAAGTTCCCGGTAGGTTTGCCCAGCAAGCAGGGTGGTACCGCGCCTTCGGCGTCCCGGCAGCAAGTAGTAACGCAAGCTGTGTCAGTGCGACAACAAGGTAGCAAAGGAACCCAATGAGCGACAACGTCCAGCGTGTTTATCCACGCGTAGATCTGTCCGGCGGCAGTAACAAGTTCCCGGAGATGGAACAGAATGTCTTGAAGTTCTGGGCGCAAGACCAGTCTTTTCAAGCTTCTCTCGATCAGCGCGATGACGCGCCAGAGTACGTCTTCTACGACGGCCCTCCGTTCGCTAACGGCCTACCACACTATGGCCACCTGCTGACGGGCTACGTCAAGGACATCATCCCGCGTTACCAGACGATGCGTGGCAAGAAGGTTGCCCGAGTCTTTGGCTGGGACTGCCACGGCCTGCCAGCCGAGTTGGAAGCCGAAAAGCAGTTGGGCATCAAGACTGGTGAAATCGAAGGTATGGGCCTGGCCAAGTTCAATGACTACTGTGCTACCTCAGTGCTGAAGTACACCGAGGAGTGGAAGGAATATGTCACTCGTCAAGCCCGTTGGGTGGACTTTGACAACGGCTACAAGACCATGGACCTCGACTTTATGGAGTCGGTCATGTGGGCTTTCAAGGAACTCTACGACAAGGGCCTGATCTACCAGGGCTTCCGCGTACTGCCGTACTCCTGGGCTGAGCAGACGCCACTGTCCAACCAGGAGACGCGTCTGGACGACTCGTACAAGATGCGCCAGGACCCAACCCTGACCGTGACCTTCCCGATCACCGGCAAGCTAGACGGCACCACCGCTAATGAGGAACTTGTTGGCGCTAGTGCTCTGGCCTGGACGACCACCCCATGGACTTTGCCATCTAACCTAGCCCTCGCAGTGCACCCTGAGGTAGCTTACGCACTGGTCGAAGTGGGAGAGGACGGGCTGGCCGAGTTCCGCGGGCAGCGGTTCCTGATGGCTGAGGCACTCGTCGGCACGCTGGCAAAGGAGTTGGGTAAGGAACATCGCATCGTCTCCACCCACGCCGGCACCGAGTTGGTGGGGCTGACCTACCAGCCGATCTTTGACTACTTCAAGGATCAGCCGAACGCGTTCCAAATCATTTCCGCGGATTACGTCACCACTGAGGACGGCACCGGTATCGTCCACCAGGCGCCAGCCTTCGGTGAAGACGATATGTTTGCCTGTGCCGAATACGGCATCGAGCCAGTTATCCCAGTGGGTATGGACGGCACCTTCACCTCTCTCGTGCCGGAATACCAGGGGCAGCTGATCTTTGATGCGAATAAGCAGATCATCAAGGATCTCAAGGCTGCTGGTCGTGTAGTTCGCCAGCAGACCATTGAGCACTCCTACCCGCACTCCTGGCGCTCAGGTGAGCCGCTGATCTACATGGCGCTGCCGTCCTGGTTCGTGGCAGTGACCAAGTTCCGGGATCGCATGGTAGAGCTGAACAAGGCAGGCATCGAGTGGATGCCTGAGCACATTCGCGACGGGCAATTTGGCAAGTGGCTCGAAGGTGCTCGGGACTGGAATATCTCCCGTAACCGCTACTGGGGTTCGCCGATTCCAGTGTGGGTCTCCGACGATGAGAACTACCCACGTGTGGACGTCTACGGCTCTCTGGACGAAATCGAACGCGACTTCGGCGTGCGCCCAACTAACCTGCACCGCCCATACATTGACGAGCTGACCCGCCCGAACCCAGACGACCCGACCGGCAAGTCCATGATGCGTCGCGTTCCTGAGGTCCTGGACTGCTGGTTCGAATCCGGTTCCATGCCGTTCGCACAGAAGCACTACCCATTCGAAAACAAGGAGTGGTTTGACACCCACTCGCCGGCAGATTTCATCGTGGAGTACTCCGGCCAGACCCGTGGCTGGTTCTACACCCTGCACGTTCTGGCTACCGCACTGTTTGATCGCCCAGCCTTTAAGAAGGTCGTGGCACACGGCATCGTGCTTGGCGACGACGGCCTGAAGATGTCCAAGTCCAAGGGCAACTACCCGAACGTCAACGAGGTCTTCGACCGCGACGGCTCCGATGCCATGCGGTGGTTCCTCATGTCCTCGCCGATCCTGCGCGGCGGCAACCTGATTGTCACTGAGCAGGGTATCCGCGAAGGCGTACGCCAGGCATTGCTACCGATGTGGAATGCGTACAGCTTCCTGCAGCTGTACGCCGCTAAGCCTGCTGAATGGAGCGTGGATTCTACGGACGTGCTGGACCGGTACATCCTGGCCAAGACCCACGATCTGGTCGCGGGCATGCAGGCGGCGCTGGACAATACCGATATCGCGAGCGCATGCGATCAGATTCGTACGTTCTGCGACGTACTGACCAACTGGTATGTTCGTCGTTCTCGCGAGCGGTTCTGGGCCGGCGATGAGGCACACCCGGAGGCGTTTAACACCCTCTACACCGTTCTGGAGACGTTGACTCGCGTGGCAGCACCGTTGCTGCCGATGGCTACCGAAGTGATCTACAAGGGGCTAACCGGTGAGCGCTCCGTACACCTGACGGATTTCCCAGACGCTGCTGATTTCCCTGCCGATGCAGCGCTTGTCGACGCCATGGATGGCATCCGTTCGGTGTGCTCCGCAGCCTCGTCGGTTCGTAAGGCTAACAAGCTACGTAATCGCTTGCCATTGCCAGCGCTGACCGTTGCGATGCCAGGTTCTGATCGCTTGGCGGACTTCACCGCGATTATTCGCGATGAAGTAAACGTGAAGGAAGTTGTGCTGTCAGATGACGTTGATGCTGTGGGCAAGTTCGAGGTAGTGGTCAACGCAAAGACAGCTGGGCCACGTTTGGGCAAGGATGTCCAGCGGGCGATCAAGGCAGTGAAGTCCGGCAACTACACTCGCTCCGGTGAAGTCGTGCTTGCCGATGGTATCGAGCTGCACGAAGGCGAATTCAATGAGCGACTGGTCGCTGCCAATCCAGAATCTACCGCTCAGGTAGATGGCTTTGGTGGCTTGGTATCTCTGGATATGACAGTCACGGAAGAACTTGAGGCCGAGGGCTGGGCTGCGGACGTGGTCCGTGGTCTGCAGGACGCGCGTAAGGCAAGCGAATTCGACGTGTCGGATCGTATTTCCGTAACGATGTCCGTTCCAGCGGACAAGCTGGAGTGGGCTGAGCGTCATGCAGAGTTCATTGCCGGCGAAGTACTGGCTGTCGAGTTCAACCTCACCGCAGAAGAACTTGAAGGACACTCAGTGCTGTCTGGTGTGTCTGCGCAGCTAGAGCGTCGCTAAAAAGCTAAAAGTGTGGGCTGGCCGCTCGGCCAGCCCACACTTTTTCTATTTTCCTCTTACGTGCTGACGGTGCTTCTTTAAGCCCCACGCGGTGAGGAAGAGCGCAAAACCTCCTTGCGCTATCCAACCCGAAATGTAGGTCGGGGGATCAAAGATCGAGCGGTGCGGATAGGCGACCCACAGCCACAACGCCAGCAGCCAAAAGATACCGAAGATACCGTATGCGTACGCGAACAGGTGCGGTACGAGCGGGGATTTGCTCATTACTTGGACCAGTATGAAAATTGCAATGCACATCAGGATCTCTGCGACGATTTGGCCGATTTCGTAACCGTGCACATCCGGGCTGATCTCTAAGAGGTCGGGGATCGAGCATAATTGGATAACGACGCCGAGAGCGTTGAAGGCACCAAACGCGCGCATGGCATACTTATTCACTCCACGTAGCAGGTTGTAATAGCCAATGGTCATCATGGCGTAGGGAAACATCGTGCCCATTTGGAAAAGCGCGCCGATCACTTGGGAAGGGCTAATCAGCAGGGAACAGGCTTCGAGCAGAATGAAGACGAAGATCCACAAAGCTAAAAAGAGCGCCCGGCCCGGCGTTGCTGTTGATGCGTAATCATGGATGGAAGTCATGGTTTCTGAAAACTTTCATTACAAAGTGCTAAATAAGAATTTTAAATCCGCGTTGTCCTTGTGAGTGAGTTCATGCGGCTTTGAAGAAAATATTGTTATCAATATCGTCTAGCCCAGCTCGGAGGCCCTGCAACCTGCTTTGATGGTTGCTAGCAAGATATTTTCCGGAGCTAGCGGCGCTAGCTGCCAGGGGGTAAGGGCGCTGTGCTTTTGCGGAAGTGCGTTACGCCCACCCAAATCCAGGACAAGCCAAAAGAGATTTCGGCTAGATAGGTCATTGCTCGAGAAAAGAGAATTAGAATTAGCGGGGCTGGTCCGGTGAGGGAGATCCCGGCTCGAGCTGTCCATAATATGCCGTGCACAATGAGTAGCGCGCTGACTGCTTTCGGTGTCTTTTTGTGCTGCCAGATCACGCTTCCCAGCATTATTAAAGAAATTCCCATGAGAATTTGGGAAAGCTGATAATAGGTGGAGTTTTGGGTGAATCCCGCCATCCCTCTCACGGATTCGTTGCAGAAGATGTAGAAGTAGGTCAGACCCAGGGTGTTGATCGCCACGACGAAAAGCATCTTGAACCGGTGTTGGGGCCAGAAATACCTCGTGACCATAACTAGTGATAGCCAAAAGAAAATGCCTGCGACAATGAGGACGATGTGTGTGGATATTGCGGTATTGCTCAAGAATAGGGTTATGAGCAATAAGGTTAGATAAAATAGCCACAAAAAACCTGCAGAAAACGCGCAGGTGGCCTTTCGTGCACCTTCAACAGATAATTTCATGGCGTGGTTTCATTTCGGTGATAGTGGCAGGAGAAATCTTAACTAAGTTTAACCTAAGAAATTACTGATGGTGAAATGCAGGGTCGATTTTATAACAGCCCCGACCAGGAAAGGTCAACGATTTTATTTTCGCCAGTCAGAAGTGTGTCCCAGGAAACGTGCGGCAATGAAAACTTATGGTGGTGTGGAACGCCTGAAGGAAGGAACGTCGCGGCTAGTAGTGGTAAGTCGTTCTCGCTGCATACGTCGGGCATTGCGCGTAAATTTAGCCAGGAAGATGGCTAATGCAGCCTGCGCTGCGCCGCCCTCCAGATTCATGACCCAATCAAGCACGTCAATTTGAACCTCGAAATGCCAGCAAACAATACAGGTGAGCCACAGTACTCCGAAAGCAACATACAACACGCTTAAAAAGCGGGGAGTAAAAGGAGAATGCCATAAGCAGTGGGCGAGAGGAATGAGAGCGAGTGCCATGCATGCTTCGGCAGGGTAGAGGCCAGCCCAATATTTTTGCACGTCTACCTCAACCTGCATCAGCTCCGGGATGCAGGAGAAGTGCAGCAGGATACCGAATAGATTGATGGCTAAGTGGAGGCGAATTGAGGTTGGGGAAAGTTCATGGAACAGCTGGTAGTAGCCGATAGACATCGCGAAAAACGCGAGCATTGCGCCCAGGTTGAACAACGCTGACTGGATCATTGTTGGTGAAACAATCAACACGGCGCCTTCAAACGTAAGGTAGGCGCATATGGCAAAGGCGGTGAAGATGGCGTAACCAGGAATTTCAGGATCGAGGTACTTCACCGGGATCATGTATTGAGCCTTTGAGAGTTGGGAAGCGCTGCAGCGATTGCTGGGTGGTGCAAAAAATTAGAATTCAGCGTTGTTAGAGCACTTCACTGTAGTCGCCCTTGATGTCTGGAGGAGAGGCCATTGCTGAGAATTCCGTGTGAATTAGACTGGGATCTAACTTAGATATAGGGGTGCCGCAGGGGTTTTCTTTGCCTTGGGAGTAGTCCGCTTAAGCTGGTCTGTATGCAACGGTGGGTGTTACATGTAGACATGGATGCGTTTTTTGCGTCCGTGGAACAGCTCACCCGCCCCACGCTGCGGGGCCGCCCCGTGCTTGTAGGTGGGTTGGCTGGCCGAGGAGTGGTAGCGGGCGCATCCTACGAGGCTCGCGCGTTTGGGGCTCGTAGCGCGATGCCCATGTATCAGGCGCGGGCGCTTGTGGGGCCTCGGGCCACGACGGTTCGCCCGCGGTTCGCGGTCTACAGCGTGGCGTCGCAACGCGTTTTTGCCATGATTGCTCGGCGTGCTGGGCTCATCGAGCAACTGTCCATCGACGAAGCGTTCCTGGAGCCTGCCGAGCTTCACGGCGCAACTGCCGAGGAAGTGGTGCGCTGGTGCGAAGGCTTGCGGGCAGAAATTGCAACGGAGGTAGGACTGCCGGCGTCGATTGGCGCCGGGGCGGGAAAGCAAGTAGCCAAGATTGGTTCCGGACTGGCAAAGCCAGATGGCGTCTGTGTGATTCCTAAGTCGGAAGAACGACAGCGGCTGTTTCCCTTGCCTGTGCGGCAATTGTGGGGGATTGGGCCGGTGTCGGAACAGAAATTGCGGCAGCAAGGGATCGAGACGATCGGAGATTTTGCGGCGCTGAATGAGCGCGAAGTTGAAGTTGCGTTGGGAAAGACCGTAGGCGTGGCGTTGTGGCAGCTAGCAAATGGGCACGATGACCGTCCCGTTGCACCTCGCGCCGAAGCTAAACAAGTCTCCTCCGAGCACACCTATCCCGAGGACTTGACCACCCGCGCGCAAGTAGATGCCGCAGTTGAGCGAGCCGCGGGCGATGCTTATCGACGCCTCCAACGCGATGGGCGCGCAGCCCGCACGGTAAGCGTTAAGCTCAAGCGGGCTGACTTCCATACGGAAACGAGAGCGCTGACTTTGCCTTATGCCACCGACGAGCTGGAAACGCTTTCGGCGAACGCGCGAAAGCTCACAAGGTACCCCGATGAATTTGGGCCGATTCGGCTGGTAGGGGTTTCTTATTCCGGATTGGAAACCCACCGGCAAGATGTATTGTTCCCCGAGTTGGATCAGAACATTATCGTCGTAGAAAACAGCGACACGGATTTTGAAACAGGAGTGCGCGATACGAGCTCTGCTCCTGGGGTCCGTGAGGTGCTTAGCACTACGGCATCAGCGGAAAACACCCCGACTTCGGGGCGGCACTTTTACAGCACCCAGGATGTCTATCATCCGGAATTCGGGCACGGCTGGGTGCAAGGCAGCGGACACGGCGTAGTTACAGTGCGCTTTGAAACCCGGACTACGGTCCGAGGCCGAACCAAAAGCTTTGCAATTGATGATCCGGAATTGACGGACGCCGACCCACTAGCCAGCCTTGATTGGCACGACTGGCTAGCGAGGCAGGAAGAAAGTTAAAACAACGTGGCTGGGTGACGGCCGGTGGCAAGGGCGATCGCTAGCAAAATGCGCGCCTGACCGGCGCGGAAATAGGTTGATCCCAGAGCGCCTTTGGCCGCCAGCGTGGCGCCGCCGCCGGAGCCACCGTAGGAGCCGAATATTTCGCCACGGGCGACACGAGTGGAAATGACTACTGGGATGCCTAGGGCGAGCGCATCACTCAGGCCTAAGGCGAGGTCGCGCCCCACGTTTCCGGCGCCCATCGCTTCCACAACAAGCCCTTGGCTGCCCGCTGCGACGAGGGAATCTACCACGGTGCGCGGTGCTCCCGGGTAGGCGTAAATGACATCCACGCGGACGTCGGCAAGCAATGCTGGCGCCACTGGGTCCGGACGCGTTGGTTCTTCCGGCGCGTTCGTTGCAAAGGCGAGATTGTCGCTGGTGTGCCACTTGACAGCGCCTCGGGCTGGCAACACCGCGTGTCCGAAGACGATGAGCGCGCCTATCCCTCGGGCGGATTCGTCGGCAGCCACCAAAATGGCTTCAAAGAGGTTTCCTGGCCCGTCGGACTCGGGGTGATCGAAGGATTTTTGAGCTCCGGTGAACACGACCGGGCGGTCGTCGGGGAGAAAGGTATCCACCGCGAGAGCGGTTTCTTCCATTGAATCGGTGCCATGCGTGACGACGACACCGGTCACGGACTCATCAGCCAAAATGTCGAAGATTGCAGCGATAACTTCATCAATATCCGCCAGCGTCATCGACGCAGAATCTAGGCGGGTGAGCTCCCGGACGTCGATCTGGACGTCCTGTGGGTTGAAGCGCGGGCGGATTGGGGCTACCAGGTCTTCTCCGGAAACGGTCGGGAGTAAAACGCCGTGGGGATCCGCGGTGCAGGCAATGGTTCCACCGGTGGTGAGGACGACAATCTTCTTGGCTGGAGCTTCAGTCATAACTTCATAGCCTGCCATATTCCCGGCCCGTTTCGGCTGCGGGGTGGGATAAAACTGAGCGTGGTGCGAGTGGGAATCTTAAGTCACAGGGGTAACTCGTGTTATTATCGGCCTCACGTCAGCGGTAAACATTGCACGAAGTGCCCAGTTGACACCTTGCGGGCGGAAATAGAGCTTGCAGACGACGTGCGAATGATTTTCCGACAATAATCCTCAAGGAGATTTCGTTGAAGTTTTCCAAGACTGCTGCCGCTGCATGCGCCCTTGCAGCCGCCTTCTCGCTCACTGCCTGCGGTGGAGATGAAGCTAAGCCAGCCAATACCCCTGCTAAGACCTCTGCGGCTAAGTCCCCAGCTGGTGCCGACGCTGCACAGCCAACCGCCGCCGACCTGAACAAGATTTTGGCGGTTGCCACTGACCCGGCTGCCCCGGTGGACCAAAAGATTAAGACCGTCCAGGGCGGAGAGTCCGCACCGGAGCTGTTTGAGACGATGACCAAGTCTAAGCAGGAATCTGGCGCGAACTTTGAAGTAGTAGACCCAGTATTGCCGGGATACACGCCAAATTCTGTTCTGGCTACCGTGAACTTCACCCTGCCGGATCGGCCATCTCAGGTGGCAGACAGTGTCGAATTCGTCAACGAAGGCGGTTCGTGGAAGCTGTCTAAGAGCTGGGCTTGTACCCTCATCACCAACACGGTGACCCCTGATAAGGTACCGGCCATGTGCCAGGCAGAAGCCCCAGCCGGTCAGGTTAAGTCCCAATAATCCAAAGCGGATATGTAGCAGGCCATACTCATACGTGAGTATGGCCTCTTTTACGTCGAATTGTGCCGTCACCTGAGGTAACGCGCCTAGGATTTAAGCTATGAAGACTAATGAAGGTGTTGCTGATCGATTGGTGCGTGGCGCTATCGCGGTAGTGGCCGGTTATTGTGCTCGAACAAGCAAGGGGCCGCAGCGGGCGCTGTTGGTGTTCCTAGCCGGGCTCATGGCTGGTACCGCGGTCGGTGGATTCTGCCCGCTTTATCGAGTTTTGGGAATTTCCACCTGCCCCGTGCCACCACAGGAGCGATAGGGACTTCAGCCGCCTCTACTGAAATTCCACCTTGGTGCCAAAGTCCTGGAACACGGCGGTATCTGAACCGTCGGCGCTATAGCGCACCCGGGTGGCTAGCTCGAAGCCGCCAGCGGTGGGCAATGGTTTGGTGAGGTTCATTGAAAGCTTGCCACGGGAGACTGATTCAGCCGAGCGAACTTTTAGCTCTTGAGCACCGCCCGCATTGGTGGTGCTTAAGGATAATGCGGTAACCGCGGGGCGTTGCGTGATCACGGCGGACAGTTCAACCTGATCGCCTTCTGATCGGTCCAACGTGTAGGTGGTGGTGCGCAGCATGGTGGAATCGCCGGCTACTCGGTTTTCCACGGTCCAGGTGGCGCCGGGGCCGATGGGCTCGGTGGGGAAGATGATGGGCTGCGCAACAATCTTCATCACATGCAGTTCTGCCAGCTGACGTGCGGAATCGGATGCGCCCTTGGCTGCCGCGATGTTGACACTCTCCGCGCGCCCGGTGTTATTTGCTTTCCAGCCGAGCTGAAAGCCGTCGATCCCGGCGGTATCGGCGGCGCGCTCCGGATTGGAGTGGGTTGGCTGGGCGAATTCGAGTTTGATGTCTCGGTCTCCGGTTGTCGTGGCCGTGACTGCTGCGGTTAACGTGTCTTTTTCGGCTGCCGGAGCTGGGGTGGCTGGGATGGACTGTATCGCGCCGGTGCCTTGCTGGAACGCGTCGGATATCGCCAGGCGGAGGTGTTGGCTGGCCCCGGAGTCTTTAAAGGCAACAACGCGCTGTGGGGCAGATCCTGCAGAAGTTAGGGTTACTCGCGGCGGATCAACGGGAAGTGAGACGGCCTGCTCGGTGCGGGATTGCTCGGTAGGTTCGTCCTTGCCACAGGCGCTCAGTGGCCCTGAGAAGGCAAGCAGGCAGCAGGCGATGAGCGCGGTAAGGGGACGCGAAGCAGGGGTCTTCATAAGGATTCATCATATGGGATCTAGCACCTCGGTTTGCTCAATCAGACACACCGACGGGCTCAAATCGTGTCATTTGCCGGGGATTCGGGGCACAATTGGTGCCGTGAACGTGAGGGAAACAAGGAGTGTTAATTCGCATGAGCGCTCGCGCAATTGGGCGGGGCCAATGGCAGCAGTGGCGGTGAGTGCTGCAGCGATAGATCAGATTACAAAGATGATCATGCTGCGAACCCTGACCCCAGGTGTACCTCAACCAATTATTGGCGACTGGTTTCGCTTCTACCTCCTGTTTAATCCCGGAGCTGCTTTCTCGATGGGAGAGGGTTCCACCTGGCTGTTTACTAGCATCCAATTGGTATTCGTGCTCGGAATTGCCGTATATGCCGTGAAGGTCCGTCATGCCTGGAGCGCGATGGGGCTAGCCCTGATCGCCGGGGGAGCGTTGGGCAATCTGATCGACCGTTTGTTTCGTGCTCCGGCGTTTTTTGTCGGGCATGTGGTGGATTTTATTTCCATTGGCAGCTTTGCGGTCTTTAATATTGCGGATTCGTGCATTACCGTGGGCGTGGTGTGTTTTGTGATTGGAGTGTTCCTCGAAGAGCACCGGGAGAAGCGCAATGCGTGAGTCTCGGCAACTTCCCGTACCCGAGGGGCTGGCTGGCATGCGGGTGGATGCCGCGCTCGCTAAACTCTTAGGCCTCTCGCGCACCGTCGCGGCAGAGCTTGCTGAGGCAGGCGATGTGCTTATCGACGGCCGGGCGGTAGGCAAATCAGACCGTTTGGTAGCCGATACCTGGCTCGATGTCACTCTCCCTGAGCCGGCAGCGCCACTAGTGCCCAAAGAAGAACTAGTTGAGGGCATGGATATCCTCTATTCGGACGAGGATGTCATTGCCGTCAATAAGCCGGTGGGGGTTGCCGCCCACCCCACGGTGGGATGGGAAGGTCCCACCGTGGTCGGCGGACTAGCAGCAGCTGGTTTCCGTATTTCTACCTCGGGCCCACCCGAGCGTAAGGGAATTGTGCAGCGCTTGGACGTCGGAACGTCTGGTGTCATGGTGGTGGCGGCTTCAGAGCGTGGTTACAGCGTGCTGAAGCGGGCGTTTAGAGAGCGTACCGTGACCAAGACGTATCACGCGCTGGTCCAGGGGCATCCAGACCCGCTGAGCGGAACAATCGATGCCCCCATTGGCAGGCACCCGTCCGCGGGATGGCGGTTCGCCGTGACCACCGACGGTAAGCCATCGGTTACCCATTACGAAACCATCGAGGCTTTTCGCGAGGCGACGCTTCTCGACGTCCACCTGGAAACCGGGCGGACCCATCAGATCCGCGTCCACTTCTCATCCCTGCACCATCCCTGCTGCGGTGACCCTATGTACGGTTCGGATCCGAAACTCAATGAGCGTTTAGGGCTAACTCGTCAATGGTTGCACGCTGTGCGCTTGGGCTTCGAGCACCCAGCCGATGGGCACTACATGGAAGTAGAATCGCCGTACCCGGCAGATTTGCAGCATGCGCTCGACGTATTACGCGCATGAACTCGATACGGGGTTGGATCGCTGGTATCTCTAGCGCGGTGATTCTTGGGGCTATCGTGCTCGCCGGGTTCGATGACAACACCTCTAAACCGATGCTGTTAAACGGCGATGCGGTGGGCATGGATCATGACGAGACGTTCTATGAATACCAGCACCGTATCGCCCCGACTTTACACCGCGAGGGCGAGGGGTTTGCCCTGGTGAGTTTCGCCGCGCCGGTAAACGTCGATAAGGCGGGGCAGCTTGCCACCCAGTGGCCAGTAGGGCGAGTGAACGCGGTGACGCTGCCAGATAGTGCGCCGGTAGCGGTGCCGGAGCCGATAGCCCCGGAGACGCGCCGGGAGGTGTTCGCTCGGGCGCAACGAAACAACCCGGATATCCGCGATAGGATCAGCGGAGCAGTGGTTTACGGTCAGCTGGCTGATATTCGAGTTATTGCAGCTAGCCCTGAGGTGGCAAGCGTTGAAGTGCTGCCCGAGGATGCTGCGTGGGGTCGGTTTGGGATCCGTCCCGTGGATCCGTCGAAACGCTAGGCTGATTCGCGGCCTGTCCGCCGGGACTTGGCCTGCAGCCACACATCCCATAGGAAAATGGCGACGGAGAGCCAAATGATGGCAAAACCGAGCCAACGCATAGCGGGCATGTGCTCGTGCATGATAAATACCGCCCACAGCATTTGCATGGTCGGAGCTAAGTACTGCAACATTCCGATGGTGTTGAGCGGGACTATGCGCGCTGCCTTGTTAAACAGTAACAGGGGTACCGCAGTGATGATGCCGCTGGAAATCAACAGCAGCTGATGCTTGGGGCCATGCGCAAAGAAAGTCAGCTCGCCCTCCCGCCATAGGTAGCCGAGGTAGAGCAGAGAAACTGGGGTGAGCAGGAACGTTTCCGCTGCTAGCGACGCTTCAGCGCTGAGTGGAACCTGCTTTTTTAGCAAACCGTAGCAGCCGAAGGACAATGCGAGGACCAGGCCAAAAAATGGTGGCTGCCCACTGAGGAAGATCAAGATACTGACGGCGAAAATTGCGATGCTTACGCTGATCTTTTGTAAGAAGCGAAGCCGTTCACCGAGGAAAACGAGGCCAAGTAACACGTTGACCAGCGGATTGATGAAGTATCCGAGGGCAGCTTCAGCGACATGCCCTGAGTTCACCACCGTGACATAGGTGAGCCAATTGCCGGCGATGGCAATCGCGGCAATGGTCAAAATCCGCCAGGTCTTCTTGCTGGCGTGCCGCAGCTCACCCCAGCCTTTCGACGTGCTGAGCAGGGCGGTCATCACCACTGCGGTCCACACGATGCGATGGGCGAGAATCTCCAGCGGTTGCGCTGGCTGTAGAAGCGGGAAGTAGGCGGCGAAAGCGCCCCAAAGTAAATAAGCGGCAACGGCGTAAATCACTGTGGCTACCTTAGTAGCGCCTTATCTGGTTGCGCGAATGTGCCCGAGCGATTGCAGTTGCCGGTCACGTGGTGGCTTATGCCACCAGGCGCACGTCGTGCTCCGCAAGAGTATCGGCAAGCTCGTGGTCAGCAAACCCGAAGCGGTCTTGAGGGAGCTCAGGGGCTGCTGCGCCGAAGACGGAAAACACGGTGAATTGGGTTGCGGATGGGCCGAAGGAGAACATGTGGTGTTCCTTTCCGATTTTGTGCGGTTTAGCGGGGGTGATTCCTTGAGGAAGTTTAGATTGTTTCCTAGGTGGAACCAAGTTATTTTTGCAGCAAATCAGCGCTTTCTTGGGGTTTTGTAGAGCAATTGTGGCCAACATCTAGTGGGGGTAATCCGTGTATCACAACCGAGCATTTTAGTGATGCGCGCTACCTCGGTCATGAGGGTTTTTGTTGCACCGTTAGCCCCGCTTTATCGACGGTGCAGTATGGCACATTAGTGAAAAAGATGTGCACTGACCTGCGTGGTCGCCAAGCCGTCGTTCGGGCGCTAGAATCTTCCAACTATGAGCAATTCTTCCTTCGTGCATCTTCACAACCACACCGAATATTCGATGCTCGACGGAATGGCGAAAATCGACATGCTTGCCGACGAAGTCCTGCGGCAGGGCATGCCTGCGGTAGGCATTACGGACCATGGCAACATGTATGGCTCCGATGCCTTTTATCGGAAAATGACCGAGGTGGGCGTAAAACCCATCATTGGCATCGAGGCCTACCTAGCTCCCGAATCGCGTTTTAACAAGCAGCGCATTCGCTGGGGTGAACCACACCAAAAGTCGGACGATGTCTCCGCCTCCGGTGCGTACTTGCACCAGACGATGATCGCGGAAAACGTCGAGGGCCTACATAACCTTTTCTACCTGTCGTCGATGGCATCGTACGAAGGTCAGCTCGGCAAGTGGCCGCGCATGGACGCCGAGATTATTGCCGAACGAGCTAGTGGCATCATCGCCACCACCGGTTGTCCCTCGGGCGACGTACAAACCCGACTGCGCTTGGGCCAGTTCAACGAGGCCCTGGAAGCCGCCGCGATGTGGCAGGACATCTACGGCAAGGAAAACTACTTCCTGGAACTGATGGACCACGGCCTGGACATCGAAAATCGCGTGCGATCCGAGTTGTTAGAAATTGGCCGGAAACTAGATCTGCCCCCATTGGTGACTAACGACTGCCATTACGTGCTCGAGTCCCAAGCCCAGGCGCACGAGGCCATGCTCTGTGTGCAAACGGGCAAAACCCTGCACGACGAAGACCGCTTCAAATTCGACGGAACCGGCTACTACATCAAATCCGCCGCAGAAATGCGAGCGAGCTGGGATCACACCGTTCCGGGTGCGTGCGACAATACGCTGCTCATTGCCGAGCGCGTGCAGGACTATGGTGAAATTTGGGAGCCACACCCGCATGACCGTATGCCTATCGCAGACGTCCCAGAGGGGGAGACGCCAACGTCGTGGCTGCATAAAGAGGTCATGCGCGGTCTGCAGGACCGCTTCCCCGGGGCCGAGGTCCCGCAGGAGTACATCGATCGCGCCAACTACGAGATCGAAGTTATTGACATGAAGGGCTACCCTTCCTACTTCCTCATCGTGGCGGAGTTGATCAAGCATGCGCGTTCGATCGGCATTCGGGTGGGGCCAGGCCGTGGCTCGGCCGCCGGTGCACTAGTGGCGTATGCGCTGACAATTACCAACATTGACCCGATTGAGCATGGGCTATTGTTCGAGCGCTTCCTCAACCCGGAGCGCCCGTCGGCGCCGGATATCGATATCGACTTCGACGATCGCCGCCGCGGCGAAATGATTCGCTATGCCACGGAACGCTGGGGCGAAGACAAGATCGCCCAGGTGATTACCTTCGGCACGGTGAAGACCAAGCAGGCGCTTAAAGACTCAGCTCGCGTTCAGTTCGGCCAGGCCGGCTACCAAATTGCCGATCGGATTACCAAGGCGCTACCGCCGGCGATCATGGCAAAGGACATTCCGCTGTCGGGCATCATGGATCCGGAGCACCCTCGCTACGGCGAGGCCGGTGAGGTGCGCCAACTAATTGAGACTGACCCGGACGTTCGTAAAATCTACGACACCGCTCGAGGCCTCGAAGGCGTGGTTCGCCAAGCGGGCGTGCATGCCTGTGCAGTGATTATGGCGTCCGTGCCGCTGCTTGACTGCATCCCGATGTGGAAGCGCCAGCAAGACGGCGCGCTGATCACCGGTTGGCCCTACCCGGCCTGCGAGGCCATCGGCCTGCTGAAGATGGACTTCCTTGGCTTGCGCAACCTCACCGTAATCGGTGATGCCTTGGAAAACATCAAGCGAAATCGGGGCATTGACCTCGATCTGGAAAACCTTTCCACGGATGATGCGGAGACATACAAGCTCCTGGCGCGCGGCGATACTCTCGGTGTGTTCCAGCTCGATGGCGGTGGCATGCGCGAATTGCTGCGCCGTATGGAACCCACCGGCTTCGATGACATCGTGGCGGCACTTGCGCTGTACCGTCCGGGCCCGATGGGTGTGAACGCCCACCTGGACTATGCAGACCGAAAGAACGGCCGACAAGAAATCAAGCCTATCCACCCGGAGTTGGAGGAACCGCTGCAGGAAATCCTGGGTGATACCTACGGTCTGATCGTGTACCAGGAGCAGATCATGCGCATCTCCCAGAAGGTGGCTAACTACACGGCAGGCCAAGCAGACGGCTTCCGTAAAGCAATGGGTAAGAAGAAACCAGAGGTGCTGGCAAAGGAGTTCGTGAACTTCGAAGCGGGCATGAAATCCAATGGTTTTTCTTCCGAGGCGATCAAGGCCCTGTGGGATACCATCGAGCCGTTCGCTGCTTATGCATTTAACAAATCGCACGCAGCTGGCTATGGTTTGGTGTCTTTCTGGACGGGGTACCTCAAGGCTAACTACACCGCTGAATACATGGCTGCCCTGCTTACCTCCGTTTCGGATAAGAAGGATAAATCCGCGATCTACCTGGCCGATTGCCGCCACTTGGGCATCAAGGTGATGCAGCCAGATATCAACGAATCTGTGCTCGACTTCGTCGCTGTGGGCGACGACGTGCGCTTTGGTTTGGGCGCGATCCGAAATGTGGGCGAAGATGTGGTGGAATCAATCGTCGCAACGCGCAACGAAAAGGGGCACTTCAAGGACTTCTCCGACTACCTGGATAAGATCGACACCCTGCCCTGCTCGAAGCGAGTGACAGAGTCGCTGATCAAGGCTGGTGCCTTTGATTCGATGGGGCATCCGCGCAAGGGCTTGGTCCTCGTGCACGAGGATGCGGTGGATTCAGTGATCTCCACCAAGAAAGCTGCGGACAAGGGGCAGTTTGACCTGTTTGCCGGATTTGGCGGCGATGATTCCGCAGGTGAGGTGGAGAATTTCTTCGCCGTGCAGGTTCCGGAGGAAAAGTGGGACCGCAAGCACGAGCTCGCCCTCGAACGCGAAATGCTGGGCCTGTACGTCTCCGGGCACCCGCTCGATGGCTTCGAAGAAGCGCTGGCGGCACAGACAGATACTGCGTTGACCACCATTCTGGGCGGTGAGCTTAAAAACGGCACTGAGGTGACGATCGGTGGAATCATTTCCTCGGTGGACCGGCGTTTTTCCAAAAAGGACGGTTCCCCTTGGGCAATTGTGACGGTGGAGGACCACAACGGCGCCTCGGTGGAATTGTTGGTGTTCAACAAGGTCTACAACTTGGTGGCCACGCAATTGGTGGAAGACAACATCATCTTGGCCAAGGCGCATATCTCGATCCGAGATGATCGGATGTCCTTGTTCTGCGATGATCTGAAGTCTCCCGAGCTGGGCGCAGGCAACGGCGCAGGCTTGCCGCTCAAATTGGTGATGCGGACGGATCAGTGCACGCTGGAAAACATCGCAAAACTCAAGGCGGTGTTGCAGTCTAATGCCGGCGAATCGGATGTGTATCTGAAGCTGGTGGACGGGGAGAACTCCACGATGATGGTGCTGGGCGAGCACTTGCGTGTGAATCGCACCGGGTCCCTCATGGGCGATCTGAAAGCCACGATGGGGCCGGGAATCTTGGGCTAAAAGCTAGCTTATCGACGCCGCCCGGCCGGCCAGCAGCGGGCCGGGCGTTGGCGCCTTCGGATGGCTTGCTATAGGGGCCTATCGGCGACCCTGCAGCATCGCCAGCAGATTTAACCACTGTGCGTGGAGTTCACCGAGGTGTGGCAGTGCCGCCGCGATGAGGCCGATTACGGCAGCAAGGGAAGCGATCAAGCCGACCGTGCTGGAACCAGCGGATGATCCTTTGCTCGAAGTGCTGGACGTAGCAGGCTTATCAATGAGGGACTTGTCTGCATTGATCTGGTACAGCGTGGTGGTGCCGGAAACTTCGTTGCCCACTGCCAGCATTGGCTTGCCGTTGGGTGACTGCTGCGCTGGGATGAAGGTCAGTCCCTCTGGGCCGAGGTCGCCGGCTTTGCCGGACGCTGGATCTTCGGCAAAGTCGCGGTTGTTCAGGTACGTGACAAAGGCGGCGTCTTTCGGGTCGGTGACGTCGTAGACCATGATGCCGGAGGTGCGTTCGAGGCCAATGAAGGCAAAGGTGCGGTCACCGATCGTGCCCAGCGTCAGCCCCTCTGGTTCGGCGCCCTTGTCATCAGAGCGATCGTCTGCGTCGTTCGAGGTGTGATCTGGGTTGAACGGTTGGTTCCCCAGGCCACTGAGGATTTCTTCGAATTCGGAACCGGATTCAAACACCCGGTTACCCTGTGCGTCAAAGATGGTGAAGCCACGGCCGCCGAACGAGTACAGCTCGTCGTAGGTGCCCGTTGCCTCGTTCTTGCCCAGGGTAGAGGTCACCTTAAGGCGGCCGAGCTGATCTTCTGATTGCAATGCAGCGATTTCTTCTGGCTTCAGCCCGGCGAACCCTTTGGAAAGCTTCAGCGTTGCCACGCGCTTTTCTTCGGAGAAGCCCTCCCAATCGCGGGTATCGCCCTCGTTGGCGGTGACAAAGTAGGTCTGGCCGTTGGCCTGGTAGGTGCCGATTGCATCGGGCAGCAGGAGTCCCTTGACCGGGGCGGTCCGTAGTTCGGTCTTGCCGTCCTTGTCGGAAGGATCGAATTTAACTACGGAGTGATCCACAGTGCCCAAAGGCAAGAGCTTTTCGACGGAGGCAGATGCAATATCCACCACCGCTACTGCGTTATTTTCCTGCAGGGTGACGTACGCCTTGCCATCTTCGGTAGCAATGTATTCCGGCTAGAGGTTTTGCACGTCCGTGCCTGCTGGCCCGAAGACGCGCACGCCCTCTGGCAGCTTGCCCTCAAATGCGATGAAGTCGGCGGTGCGGGCCTCGGTAGCAGCCGCTACCTTCTTTGGCAGCGTGATGACGGTGACGGAGCCCTCTGGGTCCACGGAGTAGTCGTCTGCCGGTTCACCTTCGTTGGCGACCAAAGCGTAGGCGCCGTCTGCCGTGATGGTCACCATGTCTGGCAAGGAACCGACCCCGAGAGTGCCTAGGATTTCACCGTTTCCAGCAGCGTCGAAGAAGATAACCTGGCCAGGCGCGGTCTTATCCGCTGGCTCGACAGTTGCTACCGCGAGGCCGTCGTGACGCACGGCAACAGAATTGATGGTGGTGCCTTCACCGCCGGAGACGGAGTGCAGTTCTTTTGGGGCCTCTGGCTTTGCTACATCCAGTACCGTAATCTTGCCCGACTGTGCGTTGACTACAAGCAAGCGTTTCGATGCAGCATGGTAGGCAACAATCTCTGCGGCAGATTTTTCGAATTGGCCAGTTTCATGAGTGCCCAGCGGTTCCAAGGTGAGCAGTGCTCCTGGCGCGGAGTGCTGGATTGGCGCAGCTACAATGTTCGCGTGAGCAGGGGAGACAACCGTTACAGCGGCGCTGAAGGCTACGCACGCTGCGATGCATCGACGGCGGATAGACACGGCTAGGAAACTCCTTGTCAGGAAAATTTGATGATGTTTAAAGCATTATGTGCGAGCCATGTTGCAGCTATGTAACGCTCAGGTTAAACGTTGGTGAATCAACAATCCTAAGTATTTTGGGAAAGTGCTCCCAGTAAGTGGAACCTTTCGGTATGGTGTGAGAATGACCGAATCAGTCACCGAATCCCGCGTCCCACAGCCCGCCCTCGAGCCGAACCTTGTCCGCGCCAGCGATATTCAGGCTGCTCAGGCGCGAATTTCTTCGGTGATTGCTCCCACACCACTTCACTACTGCTCGCGACTGTCCGAGGAAACCGGCGCTCAGGTGTACCTCAAACGAGAAGACCTGCAAGATGTACGTTCCTACAAAATCCGTGGAGCCTACAACAGCATCGTGCAGCTTGACGAACAACGCCGCGAAGCAGGCATCGTGACCGCTTCCGCCGGCAACCACGCCCAAGGGGTGGCCTACGCATGCCGCAGCCTAGGCATCCGGGGCCGGATCTTCGTGCCAAAGCGCACCCCGAAGCAAAAGCTCGGCCGCATCACAGTGCACGGCCGTGAGCTTATCGACGTCGAACTGGTAGGAAATAACTTCGATGAGGCAGCAGCCGCCGCCAGGGCCTATGCCACCGAGCACGGCGCAACATTCGTGGAACCCTTTGATGCCTGGGACACCGTGGTGGGCCAAGGCACGGTAGCTGCCGAGATCTTGGCGCAACTATCTGCGCAAGGCAAGCACCTGGATTCGATCTACGTTCCCGTCGGCGGCGGCGGATTGCTGGGTGGCGTGCTCAGCTACGTCCACGATCTGGCGCCACACACCTCAATCATCGGGGCGGAACCTGCTGGTGCCGCGTCGATGCACGCCGCACTCGCTGCTGGAAAACCAGTGGCGTTGCCTTCAGTAGATCCATTTGTGGATGGCACAGCGGTCGGCAAAGTAGGCGCATTGAACTACCAAATCGCTGAGGCAAATCGGGACCGGTTGCGCTTGGTGAGCATCGACGAAGGGGCAGTGTGCACAGAGATGCTTAACCTCTATCAGAACGAAGGTATCGTCGCCGAGCCCGCGGGTGCCCTGGCAGTCGCGGCGTTACGTGATCATGCTCCGCAACCTGGGGAAGTGTGCGTCTGCATCATCTCCGGGGGCAACAATGACGTGCTGCGCTACAACGAGATCGTGGAACGCTCACTAGTTCACCAAGGCCTGAAACACTATTTCTTAGTCAATTTCCCGCAAGAGCCTGGCCAACTGCGTAGTTTTCTCTCGGACGTGCTTGGCCCGGAGGACGACATCACCCTGTTCGAATACCTCAAACGCAATAACCGCGAGACCGGGGCAGCGCTAGTGGGGATCGAACTGGGCCGAGCAAGCGACCTTTCGGCGCTGCTGCAGCGCATGGCAGACTCCGCCATCCAGTGCCAGCTGCTTCAGCCCGGAACTCCTGAATACGAGTTCCTGACTTAATCCCCGGACTAACTAAAAAGCTTGACTAGGTGAGAACGGCGAATTCCCAGGCCCCGAGGGTAACGCCGTCCTCGCTACAGACCGGCTCGCCAAAGGAATACGTCAACGTCCCGCCGAAAGGCACCGTGACGGGATCGGGGGAGAAGTTAGCCACAACAGTGACGTCTAGGTATCCAAAAGAAAGCCACCTGTCGCCGTATTCAACATCAAGGTGTTCGAGGTACGGGCGCGCGAGCTTTAGCTCGTGGCGTAGCGCAATGAGGCGTTGATAAGCGGCAAAAATGCGTTGCTGCTCTGCATCAAAGTCCCAGTCCAGCCGAGAGGCCTCGAACGTGGCTGGATCCGTTGGATCCAGCACCTCACTTTCTTCCCACCCAGCGCGCGCAAATTCGCGCAGCCGACCCTCAGCAGTCAACCGCAGCAACTCCGGGTCACCGTGGGAGACGAAGAACGCAAACGGGGTCTTCGCCCCGAATTCCTCGCCCATGAAGATCATGGGAGTAAACGGAGATAACAGCACCATCGCGGCCTTAAGCACCTGCTGGGTGGCCGAAAGATTCATAGATGGTCGATCGCCACGCGCCCGGTTGCCCACCTGATCATGAGTGGTGGTGTAAGTGACAAATCTGGATGCCGGGACGATGGTGGTGTCTAGGCGCCGGCCGTGTACCCTGCCACGGAAGGTGGAATAGCTTTCCGCGTGAAAGAACACTTCCTTGAGCGTGTGAGCCAGTGCTTCGACACTGCCGAAATCGGAATAATATGCGTGGTTTTCGCCAGAGACCAGGGTGTGCAGCGCGTGGTGATAGTCGTCGATCCACTGAGCATCCAGGCCATAGCCCCCGGCTTCCTGCGGGGAAACCAACCGTGGATCATTTTGATCCGATTCCGCGATCAATGTGCGCGGGATTCCCGTGGTTGCTTCCACCTCCTTAGCTAGGAAAACCATCTGTTCTAAGAGGTGGACCGCGCCGGGGTCGTAGATCGCATGCACTGCGTCCAAGCGCAGACCGTCGATGTGGAATTCCTCGAACCACATCCGGATGGCATCTAAAATATATGCCCGAACTTCATCGGAGCCGTGGCCGGTGAGGTTCAGAACTTCGCCCCAACCGGTGTTGCCTCCGGAAGTATAGGGGCCAAACATGCCGTTGTAGTTACCTTCGGGTCCGAAGTGGTTGTACACCACGTCGAGTACCACTGCGATGCCTTTGTTGTGGGCGGCGTCCACCAGCCGTTTCAGGCCATCGCGCCCACCGTAGACAGTGTGTACTGCATGCCACGCTACGCCGTCATATCCCCAGTTATGCTCGCCGCCAAACGGTTGCACCGGCATCAACTCGATGGTCGTGACCCCAAGTTCTTTGAGGTAGTCGAGCTTTGAGATCACGCCGTCAAACGTCCCTTCCGGCGTGAATGTGCCCACGTGTAGTTCATACAGCAGTTGACCGGCGGTGATGCGCCCGGTCCACTGGTGGTCTGTCCACTCGAAGTCCGGAGCAGTTACCTCGGATTCACCGTGAACTCCATCGGGCTGAGAAGTTGAGCGCGGGTCCGGGACGAAGTCGGACCAGGCGTGGCCGTCGAAAAGGCTGAACGCATAGCGCTGGCCGGGTGACTTGTCGATGTCGGCAGTCCACCACCCATGCTCTGTCTCGCGCATGTCGGTGACCTGGCCGTCGACCCTGATGCGCACGGCTATAGCATGTGGAGCCCAAACTTCGTAAGCAGTCATGCACCCCAGGCTAGTCATAGATTGGGGTTATGGCGCGGGCAACTGCCAAAGTGCAATGGACGTGCGCGGGGCAGGATGGCGTGCGATTATGGTCGTTATGACTGATGTCGCTCTGCTGAATTTTGAGAAGAAAATTCAGCGCACCTCGTTGCCTGCCGAAAATCGAGAGCAGCTGGTCACCGCATGGCGTTCCTCATCTGTTGCGTTCGCCGCCGCATGCACGAGCTTGATGCAAGGCAAAGCTGCCACTGAACACATCGTGCTCCAACTCAAAGCATTGCTTGACGACGCCCTCCTGCCAGGTTCCCCGACCCACCTCCGAGACCTCCACCGGATAGGCCAACTAGCAGCCCTCCTGCGGGATTGCGGCGAAAAGGTGGCAGTGGTCTGCGAAAACATCAATACCAGAATGTGGCTGGCAGCCCGATTAAGAGAAGCGTTGGATTTCCCGCCGCATCCGGACAACTCCGGCCTGCGCGAGTTAGCTGCTGATCCTACTGCCGAAGCAGCCGGAAGAATCGCGATCATATCCTCCGGGAACCCGCTGTTGGAGCGCTATGACCGCCAGGTGAGCTATCCCTTGGCATAAACGTCGTAAAGTGGGGCGCATGACTTACCTGAACAGTGCGCCAGCCGAAGGCATCGAAATCCTCGAGGGGGTTCCGGTGCCCACCGCCGTGTCGATCGCTCACGAGGTAGCGCTCACCGAGCTTAACCAGCTTTTCGACGCCACGTTCAGCGCCCTGGGACAAGCCATCGCCCTGGGCAAAATTCGTCCAGCAGGCCCCGCGGTCTGCCGCTATGTCCGCATGAATGAACCACAAGGAACCTGCGATGTGGAAGTAGGATTCCCCGTCCCCGAGGCACTTCCTGGCCCGCTGGCGATGGGCTCCATCGAGCTCGTGGCCAGCGAGATTCCTGCTGCCCGGCTAGCCAGAAGCACCCACCTCGGTTCCTATGACCGTCTCCCAGCCGCCTGGGAGACCATGATGACCACCCTGGCCGAGCAAGGGTACCGGCCCGCCGGGTCGTGCTTCGAGGTCTATGTCACGGAACCAACTCCACAGGCAGATCCAGCAACGATGCGAACCGACCTCTATTGCCCGGTGGCACAGTAGCGCCGTGACCGACCACCATTACCTAAGGCCACCCGCCGCGCACGAGTTCACCAGCGAATACGAGGTCAAACGGTCTCGATTTATCGGATTTATCGCCCGCGCAGAAACAGAGGCAGCTGCGCGGGACTTCATCGGCCAGATCAAGTCTCGGTTTCCTGATGCCCGACACCATTGCAGCGCATTCATTTGCCACGTAGACCAAGCGATGCCCATCGAACGGTCTAGTGACGACGGAGAGCCCTCTGGAACCGCCGGAAAACCGATGCTTGACGTGCTCAAAGGCAGCGGGTTGCTGGATATCGTCGCGGTGAGTGTCCGCTATTTTGGTGGCGTGAAACTTGGCACCGGAGGGCTGGTTCGGGCTTACTCAGACTCGGTGTCTATGACCTTGGATCAGGTCACACCCGTTCGACGCAATCTCCGGGAGCTCTATCGGGTGGACGTTGGCCACAGCATCGCCGGCCGACTGGAAGGAGATTTGCGCAGCAGGGGAGTAGACATCGTTGATGTCTCCTACGATGCACGCGTTCACTTCACCATCGGTACTGAACCGGGACGGGCCGATTGGATCCACGCCGTGTTAGCCGAGCTAACGTCCGGTGGTACCGAGCCAAAACCTGCAGG
This sequence comes from Staphylococcus chromogenes, assembly GCA_032468405.1. Classification (GTDB taxonomy): domain Bacteria; phylum Actinomycetota; class Actinomycetes; order Mycobacteriales; family Mycobacteriaceae; genus Corynebacterium. The sequence continues at coordinate 455,225 of JAUDUO010000001.1, read as the reverse complement.
AACGCAATGGATTTGTGGCTAGGGACAAGCTAGGCTGCAACGGCGATGGCGCCAGGTGGATAAGCGCGACTCGCTGGCATGGTGCGTTGCCCACCAGCTGAAGATTCACCGAAAGTTGGGGTCTAGCTGCTAGGATCGTTAATTATGACCCTGCAGAATTACCCTCGAAACCCCATTGAACAGCGCAAGATGGCGGTGCGGAAATACGCACGCAACGGAGTTATTGCGGTGAGCACCGGCGTGGTAGGCGGTGTGGCGTTGTTGCTGCTTACACACCAGTGGTTCTTCCTCGCGTTGGGCTTAGTGCTCGCGGTTATCGGTGGTTTTGTCAATTACTCCCGAGTGCAGAAAATCATCAACCACAAGGACGAGTACTAAATCGCGAATGGAATCCTTCACTGAACCGGTGCGGATTGATGCCTGGGTGTGGGCTATCCGCCTTGTGAAGACGCGTTCGGCTGCCGGAGAAGCGTGCAAAGCTGGCCACGTTAAGCTCAACGGGGTAGCAGTTAAGCCATCCCAACAGGTAGTTCCGGGGGATCGAGTGCGAGTCTGGGTGGATCATCGGCAGCATGAGGTGGAAGTCGTGCGCACGATCCGGAAGCGGGTGGGGGCGGCTATCGCCCGCACGTGTTACGTCGATCATTCGCCACCGCCACCGCCGAAAGAAATAATAGCCTCCATCCCGCGACGGGATAGAGGCGCTGGGCGACCCACTAAACGCGAACGACGAGAGATCGACCGCCTGATGGGTAGGGCCTAACTTACATGTTCAGGCCCCAGTCGGCAGGCGGGAAGTTGATGCCCATTGGGCGGAAGAAATCAGCGATTGCCAGTGCCCAGACGTGGATGAAGTCTGCGAGCTGTGGGAAATCTGCGAGGGTAGAACCCATGAAAAACACCGTCTCCTTTTAGTGTGAAAATGACAAGCAATCTTTGCTTATTAACCTACCCGTTTTCCGGGATAATACCGGCCGACCGCATCATTTCGAGCCTATTTTTCAGCCGCTGGCCGCGCAACTTCACACGATAGCCGGAAGTCTGCGTGCGCTCAATGTGCTTTTCCCCGAATTGGCGCAGCAGCAAGTCATCAATGATTCGCACCTGACCAGGGACAAATTGGTATTTGATGGCCTTTTCGACGTCGGCGATGGCCTGCTCGTCCAAGAGGCGACGCAATTCGGCAACAGTGGTGATTCCGTTCACAGCGAGGATTTCCTCGAGCCAGGCATAGTGCTCGGAACGCGACATGGGGAAACGCGTGCCTACCAACATCGCTAGCACGCCAGGCAGCGTTTCCGCGGAAAGCTCCACGTCATCCGATTTCGAGGGAGCCTCGCCTTGGATTTGCACGATTTGGTCAAACTGCTGGTCGGCAAGCTCGATGAGCCCCGCCGCCAACGTGAATGCTCGGTCAACGCGGGGGTCTAACTTATCGGCACCCTTGTAGCGGATGTCGTGCTCAAATTCCGCCCAGGCGTGCTGCAGCACGGTGCGAACCTGCACCTCGAACATGAATCCTGCGTAGGCGCTTAAGTCCTCATCATCGTCCCGCACTTCCAAAATCAGGTGGTGCGAACCGTAGCCAAAGCCACCTGAGATGCGGGTTTCGGCCGCTTTGTCGACGGACTTACGCACCGTAAAAGACTTCCCCAGCAATTCGAGGACCACTGGGATGTCCGCTGAGTAGAACGTGGTGATCCGCAGCCCCAGCACATCCTTGATCTCATTCCATGGGTCGGTGTAGACGAAATTTCCCAGGGCATCTTTTTTTAACGCTTTCGCCCTGAGCGAGCGCCACGTCTTAATCCGGGCTACTACCCGGTCATAGGTGACACCGGCGTCAGCGAGCAGGTCCTCGATTGCGCCCCGAAAATCTGCGTCGATCGTAGGGTTGGCTCGTTGCCATTCGTGGAAAGTGGTGCCCAGTTGGGAAATTCGTTTGTTCGCCATAACGAATTACAGACTATTGCACGCTACACCGAAACGCGCACTAGCAGCGCCGTTGGCAGGGTGTGGAAAATGTCGGCTGCCGCTACTACGCCGGTGTATTCAACGCCGGTTAATTGGTCTTGCCACGTTCCGGCAGGCAGCGTAATTGAGGTCTCTTCCCAGCCGCCACGCTGAGCCAAAGTGATTGGCCTTCTGGTGGCTAAGGCCACCACTCGGATGTCGCGTGCTGAGGTGCCCCGGGCAATGCCTACGACGTGCGATTCGGCTGGGCCCACCGCAAACACCGCTTGATACGCGCCCTCGGCAAAACACTCGGGCATGGACTTGCGTACCCGGAGTGCCGTTGCAGTCACTGCCAACTTAGCGACATCCGGGTGCGTGAACGCGTGCGGATATGCCGAGCCTTCTTGATCTTCCGCCGGAGTCAGCGCGTGCAGTGCTTGCGCTGGGAATTCCGCGGAAGCTAGGTGCTCAAGCGCTTGGGAACGCGCCACATAGTCAACGAATGAGCGGTTGTCAGGATCGACGAGGGAATCAGTGAAAAACTCGTTGCCCTGGTAGATGTCCGGGATGCCTGGGGCAATGAGCTGCAGCATTTTGCGCCCCAACGAAACAGTAATGCCGGCCGTGGCGATCGATGAGACGAATTCGCTGATCAGGGCGGTGGCTGGGCCGTCGACAAGCGCTTGCACCCAGTGGGCGATGGCGGTCTCGAAGGACTCATTGGGCTCGGTCCAGGTGGTGTGGACCCCGGCCTCCCGAACGGCCTTTTGGGCGTAGGCCTGGAAGCGGTCGACGATTTGTTGCGTCGGGGCGCCGGTGCTAGGCCAAATGCCGATCAGGTTTTGCAAGAGGAAGTGCCCGGTAGCGCCATCCGGTGGTGGGGTGATGGCCCCAACCCGGCTCACAAGCTCCGCGAATTCACTCGGCACTTCGGAAATCTCGATGATGCGAGCGCGCACGTCTTCGCCTCGTTTGGTGTCGTGCGTGGAAAGCGTCGTCATCGCTCGAGGCCACAGGATAGAGCGCTCGTGTTGCAGCAGGTGGAACTCCGCGGCTGACACCCCGAATCTGCCTGGAGCGCCTCCTACTTCCTGTAGCGCCACCAGGCGGCAGGCTTGGTAAAACGTTGTGTCCTCCACACCCTTGGCCATGACTGCGCCACAGACCTGCGCGAAGCGCGTCTTGGCTTCGCCTTCCGCTAGCAGCGCTGCGGCGATGATATCGAGGGCATCTCGATGGGAAGGGAAGCGTTGCGCCATGTCCGCGATGACCGTGGAGGTAACCCGCGACAGCGAGATGTAGTCTGCGCGGTAAACCGGCATGAACGCCACCAATTCCACGATGGTGTCAATGAGCTGTTCTTCGGACACATGCGGGCCCGCGGTAGAGAAGTTGTCTCGGCGCATTGCGCGAGCTAGGCGACGGACCTCTGCAGCCAGCTCAGAAGTTGCTACTTCGCGCTTCAGCGCGTGCTCGGTGGCCTCGAGTGACGCAGCGTCCCACGGGGAACCCGTTTGTTGCATGGATAGCATGCTCAAGGAATCTTCGGATTCGCGATGAACGAAGACTCCGTCAAATTCGCGCAACGCATCGTAACCGGAAGTGCCGTCTACGGCCAGACGTGGGTCTAGGGGCTCATCTACGCCGAGGATCTTTTCCACGATGAGCCAGCGGTCTGGGCCGATCACATCGCGCAGACGATTCAGGTAACCGAAGGGATCCGATAGGCCGTCAGGGTGGTCCACCCGTACACCATCGATGAGGTCGAGGGCGACCAGCTCACGCAACACCGTGTGGGTGTGCTCGAAGACGAGCGGGTCCTCCTGCCTGATGCCGGCCAGGCCATTGACGGAGAAGAACCGGCGGTAACCGATGATGCCGTCGCGCCAGTACATGAGTTTGTAGCTTTGTTGCTCGTAGGTACGGTGTGGATCGTCAGACTCGGTGCCGGGCGCAATGGGGAAGATGTGATCGTAGTAGACGAGCACCTTCTCGCCAGCATGCTCGCCGAACTCGAGCTTATCCTCGTCGCCTTCTTGGCCGAGGACAGGAAGGCCAAGCTTGCCACCGGCTCCGTTGTCTTCGTGCCAGTCAATGTCAAAAAATGACTCGTATTGTGATTGCTTCCCTAACTTAAGTACGTCCCACCACCAAGAATTGAGCTGGGGAGTTTCCACCCCGACGTGGTTGGGCACAATATCGACGATGATGCCCATCCCTGCAGCATGGGCTTTCTCCGCGAGCATCTTCAGGCCATCCATGCCACCCAGTTCCGGATTAACTTCCGTGGGGTCGATGACATCATACGAGTGGTTAGACGTGGGCACCGACTTCAAAATAGGAGAGAGGTACAGATGGGACACCCCGAGTTGAGACAGATAGTCCACTTGCTCGGCTGCTTCGGCAAACCCGAATGCGCGCCCTTGGGGATCCGCCTTGGGGCCACGCAGCTGCAAACGATAGGTGGCAGTAATCGGGTGTCGCATGAGGTATTACTCTCCTTGCACGTCGGCGTAGTGAGCCTTCGCTATCGGTGGATGTATTACTGCACCCAGCATAGGAAGATTCGAGGCATCGCGCCGGAAACCTGTGGACGAACCTACCCAGCCGCCGGGAATCCGCTTGAATACTTAATTGGGGTAATTGACAGGGCGCTTGGTGAATTCCGCCAGGTCAACGCAACCTGACACAGGGCTTCTGCCTTGTGGGTTTCCGGCACCGCAAACAAAATTTCGGATTCGGGGCAAAAGAAACGAATGTCGTGGGTATCGAGCCGCTGGCAGGCATACTCATAAACACTGCGAAACAGCTGGGGATGGGTAAGCCAAGCAGAAGTCGGCGCAATGTCAGAATGAAGTTGGATCCCCTGGATTTGCTGCCCGAGCAACACCCGGGCGGGGCGTACCCGGAACTTCGCTGTGCCCGTTACCGGGTCGGTGGCGTGATCGACGACATTGCCGACGGCTCGATGCCAGGCTTCGTACGCGGTGACACCCAGCTTGGCTAAATCTCGGTGTGTTAACAGTTGATCTGCGAGCGCGCCGGTAAAACCTACGCGCAGCCAATCGGAAAGTGCAATGTTGGCTGCCGATGAGCCATAGGATGGTGCGGACAAAGACAGGGCGTCGATACGCTGTACGGTGCTGAGCACCGGGCGCAGATCGCGCAGCGTACCGGTGGGCGCGCTTGAACGGACCCGGTTGCTAGTGATGATGGTTGATGCTGGCATGTTTCCCCCAAAACATGAAGTAAAAAGTGAAAGTCCCTCTACTTAGTTAGACTTCAAAAACCAGCGATCGGTTCCCATATCGAACAAAAAATTTTTTGCGCGCCCACACGAATAGGGCAGATGCGGTCTAGAAAGGGGGTTGTTCGCTCAGCGGATCCGCCGCATCCAAGCCAAGTGCGGTGAACAGCTCAGTGGCCGTCCACATTGCAATGTCTTGGCCCTTGGCAATGAGCTCCTCAGCGCGTTTTTGCTTCGAGGTTTTGGTCGCCCAAGACCCACAGATAACGATCGTGGTTTTCTTGGTGACGTTTTTCCCAATCGTCCCGCCGAGCTGCGCGATGCCGTTCCACAGCTGTCCCTTGTCATAAGGCTCGAAATCCCCGCTAAGCACCACCACTTGCTCCCGGAATGGGCTGTCAGCGGGCGCGTCTGGATTGGGGGCCGGGATCTCGTCTGGGGTAGATACCCGTGACCATGGGGCACGCCCACCTGCGTTTCCCCGCCGCGGTGAACCTGCCTCCGACGTGCCGGCCGTCTTCGGCTGCGCATCAGTTGCTACCGGATCGGTATCTGCGGCAATGAGCCCAAGCTTGCGGCGTTGCAACGTCACTCCTGCGCCACTGCGATCGCGCAGCACCGGGAAGACCTTGGTGGAATCGAGCGTCCCAAGGGTAAATGACTGGTGATGGTAGAAGTCCACCAACGAGCCGGAAAAGCCTTGTCGACGCGCCAACGCGACCATAATCTCACCGCAGGCAATGGCATCGGCCGTGGCGTCGTGATGCTTGGAAAATTCGATGCCAAGCCCGTGGGCGAGCGTCGGTAAGCGATTGTTGTCAAAACCCAGCTTCAACTGCCGGGCCAGCAGTAAGGTGCAGGCGAAGGTGAAGGTAGGGGCTGGCACATCGCTGGCTGCCGCGGCGCGGGAAAGAGCAGTGAAATCGAATTGGGCGTTGTGCGCCACCATCACGTCCGTGCCCACAAAATCCACGAGCTCCGCCAGCATGTCCGTGGCGCGCGGGCACTCGGCCACGTCGGCAGCGGTGATGCCGTGGATAGCTACGTTGTCCTCGTGGAATTCATCAATTCCGGCTGGTGGCCGCACGAGCCAGGTTTTGGTTTCGGCCAGTCGGCCGTCGACAAAGCGAGCGACACCCATCTGGCAGATCGAGCCCCAGTCGGCGTTGGCGGTTTCCACATCGAAAGCTACGAAACTCAAGCCGGGAACGGCGGCAGTATCCATCGGGGTTTCGCCACGCTGGGCGGCAGCGATTGCGTCCGTAAACGTTGCCAGCTGTTCCTGTTGGTTGGGAGAAAACTCAACGATGAGGTCACCGTCATTGGTGTGCAGCGTGGCGCTACCGCCGAGGACACTAGTCGGGAGGGTAGTGGTGACGTCGTTGATGTCGGGCAGCTGCACACTGCGGGCTTCTCGACGCCCCTGCGCAACGGAATCCATTCGCAACGCGGCGAGCAAATCTGAATACTCCACCTCGACGGCAGTGGCGGTGACAGAAATGCGGGCTCCATGCGCTGCGATCACGAGGGCAATCCTTTGACTGGTTCAAGCGAGGTAAAACTAGACTCGCCCCAGCCTACTCGACGCGTTGCGAGCAGTGGGGCGAGTGGTGCGGCCTAGCAGTGCTTAACTCTCGGCCTCTTGTTGGTCGACTTGCTTGAGCAGCATCGTCGACCGGCCGGGTACCACTAGCGTGCCATCGGCGCAGTGAATCTCTTCGGTCGATGGGGCACCGGTGGCCTCGGTGGTATCAATCAGCAGTTGCCAGGCGGAACCGAAGTCGGCAGCGGGCAGGGTGAATTCAATGTCCTCGTGGTAGGCATTGAAACACAACAGGAAGGAATCATCTTCAACTCGTTGGCCACGCACGTCTGGCTCAAGGATGGCGTCGCCGTTGAGGTAAACCTGGATGGACTTGCCGGAGGTGAAATTCCAATCGTCCTGGGTCATTACTTCGCCACCCGGGTTGAGCCAGGCGATGTCCCGCTTCGGCATGTCAGTAGCACCCAGTGGGCCGCCCGCGAGGAAGCGACGGCGTCGGAACACCGGGTGTTCGCGACGGATTGCGAGCACGCGGGTAGTAAACTCCACCAAATCCTGGTTATCTTCCACCTGTTGCCAGTCCACCCAGCTCAATTCGGAGTCTTGGCAGTAGACGTTGTTGTTGCCGTCCTGGCTGCGGCCCATTTCGTCGCCATGGGCAATCATTGGCGTGCCTTGGGAGAGCAGCAACGTGGTGAGGAAATTTCGGCGCTGCTGAGCTCGGAGCTGGTTAATGCTTTCGTCCTCAGTCGGGCCCTCCACACCGCAGTTCCAGGAGCGGTTGTGCGATTCGCCGTCGCGGCCATCTTCGCCGTTGGCGTCATTGTGCTTCTCGTTGTAACTGACTAGGTCATTCAACGTAAAGCCGTCGTGTGCGGTGACAAAGTTAATAGACGCGGTAGGGCGGCGGCCGTTGTTGGCGTAAAGGTCAGAGGAGCCGGTGAGGCGGGAAGCGAATTCACCCAGGGTGGCTGGCTCGCCGCGCCAGAAGTCGCGCACGGTATCGCGGTACTTGCCGTTCCACTCGGTCCACAGCGGTGGGAAGTTGCCCACCTGGTAGCCGCCTTCGCCGATGTCCCACGGTTCGGCAATCAACTTGACTTGCGAAACAATGGGATCTTGCTGGACGAGGTCGAAGAAGGCCGAGAGGCGATCAACGTCGTGTAGCTCGCGGGCCAGGGTGGAAGCGAGGTCGAAACGGAAACCATCGACGTGCATTTCGGATACCCAGTAACGCAGGGAATCCATGATGAGCTGCAGCGAGTGCGGGTGGCGCACATTGAGGGAGTTACCGGTGCCGGTGTAGTCCATGTAGTGCTTCTTGTCGTTATCCACCAAGCGGTAGTACGCAGCGTTGTCGATGCCCCGGAAAGCGATGGTAGGTCCCATGTGGTTGCCTTCGGCGGTGTGGTTATACACCACATCGAGAATGACCTCGATGCCTGCTTCATGGAAGGCGCGCACCATGCCCTTGAACTCGGAGACCGCGCCACCCGGCTTGGTAGCAGCGGCGTAGTCCTGGTGCGGAGCGAAGAAGCCGAAAGTGTTGTAACCCCAGTAGTTGCGCAGGCCCAGGTCGCGGAGGCGATCGTCCTGGAGGAACTGGTGCACTGGCATCAGCTCGATGGCCGTGACACCCAGGTCCTTGAGGTAGTTGATAATTGCTGGGTGCGCAAGACCTGCGTAGGTGCCACGGAGGTTTTCTGGCACGTCCGGGTGCGTCATTGTCATGCCCTTGACGTGGGCTTCGTAAATCACCGTCTCGTGGTACGGGGTCCGGGGGGCACGGTCATTTGCCCAGTCAAAAAACGGGTTGATGACCACAGATCGCATGGTGTGCAGGAGGCTGTCCTCTTCATTGCGGGCATGCGGATCGTCGGGGTTGTTGATGTCGTAGCTGAATAGAGAAGGATGGCCGTCAAACTCGCCGTCAAAAGCCTTAGCGTACGGGTCTACCAGGAGTTTGTTGGGGTCGCACCGGTGGCCATTATCTGGGTCGTAGGGGCCGTGCACGCGGTAACCGTAGCGTTGGCCGGGCTGAACCCCGGGAAGGTAGCAGTGCCAAATGTGGGCGTCTACTTCTTCGAGGACGATTCGTTCTTCGTTCTGCTCGCGATCAATGAGACACAGTTCGACTTTCTCGGCAATATCGGAGAACAACGCAAAGTTCGTGCCTGCTCCGTCGTAGGTGGAACCGAGTGGGTAGGCGTCGCCTGGCCACACTTGGCGTTCAGGGTTTGTAGAAGAAGTCATGCTGATCACCTTAGTTGGGTTAGCGAGGAAACACCGGCTAAGACGATGGACAGCCCAGCATCAAATCTTTGGTTCCGTTCCGCATGGTTTCCGGCTCCAGGGTGGTCACAACCACCTGTAACCTGCGCTAATTGTGTTGTTGCTTGCTCGGAAACGGTGTAGCCCATCACAAAATCTAAGACCGTATTTCCGGCAAGGCGGCGCGCGGCATCGTCGAGATCGGCTCCACTTAGCGGTTCGCATAGGGCATCAATGATGCGCGTGCGCAGGTCGCCTACCGGCAGTGCCGCAGAGACCACGTCCGCGCCGTCGCGGTGCGCCACCATGGCATCGCGTAGCGTGCGCGCGATCTGGTGCGTTGCGTGCTGCCAAGGCGTATCGACGCCACGCTCGGCACCGAGGTCAAGCACCGGGGCCACAATGCTTTCCGCGATCGCTTCTAGCAGAGACTGCTTATTGGGCACGTGCCAATACAGTGCCCCAGGGACAACGTCTAGTTGCTTTGCCAGGCGGCGCATAGTGAGGTCACCGAGCCCGAATTCGTCGAGGATGAGCATCGCTTCGGCGACGATTACTTCACGAGATAATTGCACATCGAACCAGGATAGTTATTTGATGTGAATTGGGTGGGAGGGCGCTTTGGGTCTCCGGCTTAGCGATGCGCTGTGTCATAAGTGGTGCCTACACTGGTGGGCAGCTAAATTTGTTCGTACCTTTAACGCATTGTTAGTGCAATTCGAATGAGAAACTTTTAGGGAGACTCGGGATGTCATCCATGACCTGGAATAACCGAAGCCTTGCTGCAGTGGCGATGGTCGCTGTCGCGGGACTGTCAATGGCGGCTTGCGGAAAGGACGAAAAGTCCTCAACGCAAGGTGCGGCATCGTCAGTGTCTTCAGCAGTTGCTACCTCTGCGAGCTCTCCGGCTACGTCAGCCTCCGCATCGACGTCGGCCTCCGCACCTGCGTCTAGCGAACCAGCTGCTAGTGCGGAAGCAACGAGCAAGTCCGGCCAAGCCAAGGCCCCAGAGGCACCAAAGCCTGCTCCCGCGGGTGCTGCGGCGGAGCAAGGTCTGCAGCCGATTCAGCCAGCACAAGACGCGCCAGTGCAGCCAGTGGACGGTCGTCCAGCCACGCAGGCTGAAATTGATGGAATTACCGCGTTGCTCAAGCGGCCGGAGCAGCAAACCACCATGCATGGGTACATGAACAACATGGTGGACAGTCTGTGTACCGAACTGATTGAACAAAACGGCGGACGCGAGGCGTTTTCGTTCAAAGAGTTCCCTGACCTGCCGCTGAAGGATTTGCCAGACTACGAAGCTACTCGCACCACGCTTACGGGCGTAGACAAAGTTACGGTGAACGGCACCGATGCGTCCGCCTCGGTGACCACGTCTAAGACGAATGGGCAGTCGGAAACCAACACGATGCGTTTCCGCAACGAAGGTGGCAACTGGAAGCTGTGCGGTTAGGCCACGAGCCTGGGGCAGCTTAGCTGCCCTTAACCCACATGAGGGCGCTTTCGACTGCAGTGGACCCGCCGCCTTGAACACTGTTCAGGGGCGCGTGTAATGTGATCCGTACAATTGATCACCTATGCGCGCGAAATCGCCCACACTCCAGTTCTAACGTTGCATAACTGAAGTGGCGCGCGCATCGAGCCAAGGACGTGACCTGGAACCGATGACTGCAGTTACTGACGACATCCTCGATATCGCCCGCACCAAAGTCCTGGAACAAGGCGTAGGACTTAACAAAGAAGAAACGCTGGCGGTCTTGCACTTGGCCGATGACCGAATTCCAGAACTGTTGGAATTGGCGCATGAAGTGCGCCTGAACTGGTGTGGCGAAGAAGTTGAGATGGAAGGCATCATTTCCCTCAAAACTGGCGGCTGCCCAGAAGATTGCCATTTCTGCTCCCAATCCGGTTTGTTTGATTCCCCAGTGCGTTCAGCGTGGCTGGACATCCCATCGCTGGTGGAAGCTGCCAAGCAAACCGCGAAGTCTGGCGCTACTGAATTTTGCATCGTCGCTGCAGTCAAGGGACCAGACGAAAACCTCATGACGCAGCTAGAACAAGCAGTGGTGGCCATCCAGTCCGAGGTGGACATCCACGTTGCAGCCTCCATTGGCATCTTGACTCAAGAGCAGGTCGATCGCCTGGCCAAGGCCGGCATCCATCGCTACAACCACAACTTGGAAACCGCCCGTTCGTTCTTCCCCAATGTGGTAACCACCCACAGCTGGGAATCGCGCCGGGCGACACTGGACATGGTGGCCAAGGCCGGCATGGAAGTGTGCTGCGGTGGCATTCTAGGTATGGGCGAGACCCTCGAACAACGGGCAGAGTTTGCCACCGAATTGGCCGAGCTCAACCCAACCGAAGTACCCATGAACTTCCTGGATCCACGTCCGGGGAAGCCGTTCGCAGACCGCGAAGTTATGCCCGCCCAGGACGCATTGCGCGCAATTGGTGCGTTCCGGTTGGCGCTGCCAAAGACAATTCTGCGTTTTGCCGGTGGCCGCGAGCTCACCCTCGGCGACTTGGGAGTAGAGCAAGGGCTGCTCGGTGGCATCAACGCGATCATCGTGGGCAACTACTTGACTACCCTGGGGCGGCCAATGGAACAAGATATGGACATGATGGGCAAGCTGCGGTTGCCTATCAAGGCGCTTAACACCACGGTGTAACAAGGCGGGTGCGGTGAAGGTTCCAGAATCAACTGAGCTGTTGGAGGCGGTGCTCGCAGGGGAAGCGCCAAAATTCCACCCCAACACCGGGGAAGAACTCGATGGTGGTGAGCTGAAGATCAAGCTATCCCCAAGTGCCCGGGCAGGGTTGGAGGCGCCGCGGTACTGCCAGCTGTGTGGCCGACGGATCGTGGTGCAGGTGCGTCCCGATGGCTGGGAAGCTGTATGCTCCCGACACGGGTCGCTCGATTCTGCCTACCTCCAACGCTAAATGCGGCCCAATTCGTCATGGTGGCTAGAATGTCTGTCACGATGACTAGCCACTCTGCCACCGCCAATCCGGGTCCCGTCGAGGAAGTTACGGACGCGGCCGAAACTAGCACTGCCTTAGCGACGCCTGATTCTGCTCGGCCCCGATTCTTTGTGCCGCAAGAAATCGGCATGTCGGCACTGCTTTTTCTGCTTTCTGCCGTCGCATTCACCGTCGGTGGTGGGCTTTGGGGTTGGTGGCGTCCTGCCGTCGTCGGCACGATTGCAGACGGTGGAATCGACGTCACTAGCGGAGCCAACGCAGAATTTATCGGTTTCGTATCCTATAGCGCCGGTACCGCCGTCCTTGGCATGCTGGTAGGTGTTTGCGCGGGATGGCTCGCGCGGAGACGCCCGGGCCTAACCATGATGACATGGGCAGGCTTTTGCGGGCTGTTGGGCTCGGCGATTTTTCTGTGGTCTGGGGACGTGGTGGCCCGGTGGCGGATGCCGCAGATCGACATGGAAAAAATCCAGCTAGGGGCAGAGATTTCTTATGTACCAGCGCTCAATCCTGGTATCTCGCTGGCTGTAGGTCTCTATTTCGCGTGGTTGAGCTACTGGGTGTCCGCGATGCTCAACCGGGATGAGACAGATGGCGAGGAGACGCTGCTAGACGAAGCTTAGTCGGGCCAGTGCACCGCAGAGGTGCCCGTGAGTCCGATACTTAAATTATCGATCGCTTTGAGAATGTCATGCATGGCGATGATCAGGTTTTCCTCCAATTGGGCGTCGCTGAGCCCTGATTCCACCGAAATGGCGTACTCTACCCGCAACTGCAGGCCCTGCTCATCTTCTAGCCACAGAGCTCGCGTGGTGGGGGAGGCGTTATTCCAGTCATTGGCCGCGAGGAAGGTTCGTAGCGTGTCAGTGGCTGGATCGTAGTTGGCGTCCCAGTGGCCACGGATAAGGAGTGAGGGGCCGTTGTCAATAAAAGCGGCGAGGAAAATGTCGTTGATGGCGGTGATAAGGAAGTCCGACTCAGTATCAGACTTTTCTATGCCGAGTTGAGCAAAAGCATCAGCGACTCGCTCAATGGTGACGGGGCGAGCTTGGTCTTCCGGCGCAAGCTCGGTGCTGGTGGATGCGCCGAGCACTTCAGCTAAAAAATCCTGTTGCAGCGCAATGGTGCGTTCGGTGGGGTCGGCATCAACATCGTATCGATGCACGAGCGCTGAGCGCATGGCGTGATCGTCTTCGTAGGCGATGGCGATGTCATTGATTTCGTACACCTTGGGGCCAAAGAACTGTTGCATTTCGTCCATAGCCATGTGTGAGGTTTCCGCTGACTTCGTAAAGAATTCGCACAGCTGCTGCATGGATATTCCAGCGCCAATGGCCAAGTGGCTGCGAAAGTGGACTGCCAGTTCACCTTCATCGGTCATGGTGAACATTCCGGTGGGATTAATCCGTTCCGCATTCCACTGCGACAGGAATTGCACCAACTCGTCGACGTCGGCAAGCGCGAGACGGCAGCGCAATTGCGCCACAGACAGCAGGTAAGCGCGGGGCGCGGTAACAAAAGCTAGCAGTTGGCGGTGCAACTCCCACGGCATGAGTAGCCGGTCTGCTCCTTCGATGAAATGGACGCCGTGGATGCGGGCGGCATCTATCACCATGTTGAGGTTTGGGGTGACGATGGTGGGGTCGTCAGGGCGCGCGGCTGAGTCATCAAATGTCATTCGGGCACCCTCCCTAAGCTAACTCTTTCAATCCGGCCGGGTGGCGGATCTGTGGACAACAGAAGTCAACGGACAGGCTATCAATTTACGCGCGCAAGCCGTGATAGTCCAAGCACCCCTTAAATAGGCCATTATGTATGAAACCGGGTGACTCGATTGGGTCTGAGCAGCTAGAATTTCTGTAAGTTATGCCCAAAACTGCAGATTATGCAAAACGTGTGGAAGTAGAGGAAGGAGTGACGCACATGTTGAAGATCATTGACTTGCGAAAACAGGAGACAACTGACGCACATCTGCGCCGCACCTTGCCTCGCGCTTGCGTCGATGTTTCCGCAACTCAGGCCGTGGTAGAACCGATCGTGCACGCCGTGCGTGATGGAGGTGCCGCCGCAGCCGTAGCTTACGGCGAGAAATTTGACGGGGTGTTGCCGGAGTCGTTGATTGTTCCTAGCTCGCTTATCGACGCCGCCGTGGCCGGACTAAATAGCGAGGTCCGAGCAGCCCTCGAGGAAGCAATTTCTCGGGTTCGGGCAGTGCACGCTGCCCAACGGCCCGCGCCACACAGCGTGACCTTGGCGACGGGCGCGGTGGTCCGTGAGGAGTTTATCCCGGTCGAACGGGTAGGGCTTTATGTACCTGGCGGTAGGGCAGTGTATCCATCGTCCGTCATCATGAATGTGGTGCCAGCTCAGGAAGCGGGCGTGAATTCGCTGGTCGTGTGCTCTCCACCCCAAGCAGATCACGGCGGCTGGCCACACCCTACCGTTTTGGCGGCATGTGGCCTGCTTGGGGTTGACGAAGTGTGGGCGACGGGCGGTGCGCAGGCCGTGGCGTTACTGGCTTATGGCGACGAACCCCAAGGGCTCGCGCCGGTGGATATGGTTACCGGGCCAGGCAACATCTACGTCACCGCAGCCAAGCGGTGCGTGCGCGGGGTAGTGGGCATTGACGCGGAAGCGGGACCGACTGAAATCGCGATCATTGCCGACGACACCGCCAACCCGGTGTTTGTGGCCTATGACCTCATTTCTCAGGCAGAACATGACCCGATGGCAGCTTCCGTGTTAATCACCGACTCGGAAGAGCTTAGCTGCCAGGTCAATCAAGAAATCGCTGAGCGCTACCGTCAGACAAGAAACGCCGATCGCGTCGCCGAGGCCCTAACTGGGCAGCAGTCGGGAATTGTGCTGGTCGATAACCTGGAACGTGCCGTCCAGGTTGCTAATGCCTACGCGGCCGAACACTTGGAGATTCAGACTGCCGATCCCCAGGCCATAGCTCGGCAAATCCGTAACGCTGGGGCAGTGTTTGTTGGCGAGCATTCCCCGGTGCCACTTGGAGACTATGCAGCCGGTTCCAACCATGTGCTGCCCACGTCAGGTTCCGCCGCTTATGCTGCGGGACTATCCACCCGTACCTTCCTTAAACCAGTCCACTTCGTGGAATACACAGCAGATGCGCTGGCACAGGTGGGCAACTGCGTAATCACGCTGGCTACGGAAGAAATGCTGCCCGCACATGGCGAAGCCATTCGGGTGCGGTTGGCAGGTGAGCAACATGGCGCTTGATGACCTCCCATTGCGCGCAGAACTACGTGGCAAAAGCCCCTATGGGGCGCCACAGCTCGACGTAGCTGTGCGCCTGAACACCAACGAAAATCCGTATTCGCCGAGCTCGGCTCTCGTTGCGGATCTCGTCGCACACGTCGCACAGTTGGGGGCGACGTTAAACCGCTACCCGGACCGCGACGCGGTGCAGCTGCGCACTGAATTGGCAGCCTATGTCCGTCAACAGACCGGTGTCCAGGTAACACAGGATAATCTCTGGGCAGCCAACGGCTCTAACGAGATCCTGCAACAGCTGTTGCAGGCATTCGGCGGACCGGGGCGCTCAGCGATGGGATTTGTGCCCAGCTATTCAATGCATCCGATCCTCGCCCAAGGAACCCACACCACCTTCATCCCGGTCCCACGTGGCGCGGATTTTCGGATTGACGTGCCAACAGCCTTAAATGCGATCACCACCCATCAACCGGACGTGGTGTTCGTGACTTCTCCGAACAACCCCACCGGAGACATCACCGAGCTGGACGTGCTGCGGGCGATAATTCATGCCGCACCCGGCATCGTAATTGTGGACGAAGCCTACGCAGAGTTCTCCACTGCGGTATCCGCATGTGCGTTGCTGGCGGAGTACCCACACAAGCTGGTGGTATCCCGCACGATGAGTAAGGCGTTCGACTTCGCGGGCGGTCGTCTGGGGTACTTTGTGGCGGATCCAGCCTTCATTGAGGCGGTGATGTTGGTGCGCTTGCCATATCACTTGTCCTCATTAACCCAAGCCGCCGCGATCGTTGCTCTACGACACCGGAAGGAAACTCTAGCCACGGTGGCTACGCTGGCCGCCGAACGAGAGCGAGTCTTAGCTGCCTTGGTGCAGTTGGGCTACGACGTGGTGCCTAGTGAAGCGAACTTTGTGTTCTTTGGCCAGTTTTCGGATCAACAACAAGCTTGGCGGGAGTTTTTGGCACAGGGCGTATTGGTCCGAGACGTGGGCGTCGCAAAGCACTTGCGGGCCACAATTGGGTTGCCGAGCGAAAACGACGCGTTTTTGGCGGCGGCGGAAAGGATAATGGACAATGCGAATCGGTAAGGCGTCCCGAAAGACGAGCGAATCAGACATTTCGGTAGAAATTAATGTCGACGGTGCGGGCCGGGTAGACATTGACACCGGCGTGCCTTTTCTCGACCACATGCTCACCGCATTCGGTGTGCACGGATGCTTCGACCTGACGGTTAAAGCAGTGGGGGATACGCACATCGATGCGCACCATACGGTGGAGGACACGGCAATCGTGATGGGCCAAGCACTGCTGGATGCTCTGGGCCCTAAGCGGGCCATCCGCCGCTTCGGTACCGCCCAGGTGCCGATGGACGAGGCGCTGTGCGAAGCGATCGTCGATATTTCCGGACGACCGTACTTCGTGCTCAACGGCGAGCCGGAACACCTGCTCACCAGCGTGATCGGCGGGCATTATCCCACCGTGATTAATGCGCACTTCTTTGAAACACTAGCCAGCAATTCTCGAATTACCCTACACATTCGCTGCCATTACGGCCGCGACCCGCACCACATCACGGAGGCAGAATTTAAAGCCGTCGCGCGCGCCTTACGCGAAGCACTTAGCGAGGACGCCCGGTTGACCGGAGTGCCGTCAACCAAGGGCGCGCTGTAACTTCTCGCAGAAGTTGATAAAGTAGCCGAGATGATGAACCTCATTGTGCCTGCCGCGCCGGGCCAGATGCTTATCGACGCCCACGCGGTAGCCGCCCAAACTGCGGAAAGACCAAATTACTGGTTGGTTTACCTGCTGTTTATCGTGGCGGGGCTGCTTGTTGGCGGAGCCTATTCGGCCTACCAAGCAGGCGCGAAGAAGATGACGTATGCGTTGGCAGTGTTGTCCGCCGTGGCTCTCGCCGCGGGACTGTTATGGATGATTGGAGAGATGACCTAAATTGGTGCGCCAAGCGATGTCTCGTGCTGAACTCGAAAAACTAGACAGCATGTGGGCTTCGCCCGGCTACCTAGCCACCATTATCGCGGTGGCTGCCGCGTTTGGTGGCTGGTCATTGCTGCTGCCCGTGGTGCCCCTCGCCGTGATCAACGAGGGGGGATCTGACACACTTGCGGGCGCGACCACCGGTGTTTTTATGGCCGCAACGGTGCTGACCCAAATGTTGACACCTAAGCTGCTGAGGCGCTTTGGGTATATCCCCGTGATGCTGGCCTCGGCTACGCTGCTGGGCTTGCCTGCGCTGGGTTATCTACTGGGCATGGATCCTCTCGCGGTGCTCACTGTCTCCGTCATCCGCGGAGTTGGCTTTGGCGCCTTGACCGTTGCGGAGTCCGCGCTGATTGCAGAGCTTGTGCCTATGCGCTTTTTAGGTAAAGCTTCCGGAATGCTGGGACTGGCCGTTGGTCTCTCCGAACTCGTCTTTCTTCCCGTCGGCCTTTATCTCGCGGATCAAGTGTCCTATGACGCCGTCTATGTCTTGGGGGCGGCGGTTGCCATGGTGGCAACCGCAATGTGCTTCCTTATTCCGCGGATTCATCCTGAACCTCGTCAGACCGATGCCACCGCGACTACTTCCGGCGTTAAGGTAGCCACCTGGAAGTTAGTGACCGTCCCAGCACTGGGGATTTCCGTGACCTCAATGGGGTTCGGCGCGGTTTCTTCCTTCCTGCCTGCCGCGGTCCGCGAAGCCGATCCAGTACACGGGGCACTGGCCGCCGGTATCGTGCTGTCCATCGTGGGCGGCGCGCAGATGGTGTTTCGCTATATCGCTGGAACTGTTGCCGACCGCCGGGGCGAGCCTGGTTCCACGATGGCACCCGCGCTGCTGAGCGCCGCGTGCGGTCTCGGTTTGATGAGCGCGGCGATCGTCAACGAATGGTCGGTGTGGTGGCTTTTTGTGGCAGCGTTCCTCTACGGCGGTGGCTTTGGCGGAGTGCAAAACGAAGCTCTGCTGACCATGTTCATGCGCATGCCACGCAGTAGGGTGTCCGAAGCCTCAGCATTGTGGAACATCGCCTTTGACTCCGGTACCGGAATCGGCTCTTTTGCCCTCGGCATGGTCTCCGCCGCTGCTGGTTATTCCGGGGCGTTTGGCGTGGCAGCGGGCATCGTGATGTGCGGACTGACTGCCACCCTATTGGACATCTACCTGGGTAAACACCGCGTCGCCGAATACAACAACACAAAGGTCCGGCTGCAGCAGGTGTCACAAGCTACCAAATTGCCTCGGCTGCCGAAGCCACCCGCAGCTGGGGTAAAGGTGCCAGGGGTGCGCAGCGCCGCCAAGGCGGGCGCTAAAGTATCCAAAGCAGTAGCCGCCGCGCGTCCCAAGCGCCGAGGCCCACGAAATAAGTAGTCAGCCGGGACACATGGGCTGCCCGCCCCGCGTCACGCTGCAACGAGGAAGGTCAGTTATGAAGCCACAAGTCGTCGTACTGGATTACGGGTCTGGCAATATCCGGTCTGCCAGTCGGGCCCTCGAGCGGGTTGGGGCTGATGTCGTTATCTCTGCGGACCCAGATGTGGTTTTGTCCGCTGATGGCTTGTTGGTGCCGGGGGTTGGCGCATATGCGGCGTGCATGCAGGGGCTAAACGCGATCAACGGACCCCGCATGATTGGGCAACGGCTTGCTGGTGGTCGACCTGTATTTGGCATTTGCGTAGGCATGCAGGTTCTTTTTGAAACCGGGTTAGAGCATGGGGTCAAGACCGCCGGGTGTGGCGAATGGCCCGGGACTGTGGAGCAATTGCAGTCATCCGTGTTACCGCACATGGGGTGGAACACAGTCCAGGCTCCAGCACAATCTGACATGTTTGCTGAGCTTGACCCCGCCGAGCGATATTATTTCGTCCACTCCTATGGCGTCCGCACGTGGGAATTTGAAGGCGATGGATTGACCACGGCCCCACAAGTGGCGTGGAGTGAACACGGCGGTGACACGTTCGTGGCGGCCGTAGAAAACGGCAGCTTGTGGGCCACCCAGTTTCATCCGGAAAAATCGGGGGATGCTGGCGCGCAACTGCTGCGCAATTGGCTCGCCAGTTTTTAAGCTCCCGCAGTTAAAACCGAATCAAGGAACTAGAATTCACAGTTATGACTTTCACCCTTCTCCCAGCAGTTGACGTGGTAAATGGCAACGCGGTGCGCCTGCACCAAGGCGAAGCCGGTAGTGAAAAGATTTATGCAACCGCGATCGACGCGGCTCGGCGCTGGCAGGAGCAAGGCGCGCAGTGGCTGCATTTTGTCGATTTGGATGCGGCTTTTGGGCGAGGAACTAACCACGACTTGATGGCGGCGGTCATCCGAGAACTAGATATCGCGGTTGAACTCACCGGAGGCATCCGCGATGATGCTTCTCTGGAACGCGCCCTTGCCACCGGTGCCCGTCGAGTCAACATCGGCACGGCTGCGTTAGAAAACCCCGAGTGGGCAGAACAAGCGATTCAGCGTCACGGGGAACAAGTTGCGATCGGCCTTGACGTTCGGCTCGTGGATGGCGAATGGCGTGCTCGTGGCAACGGCTGGGTGACCGATGGCGGGGACCTTTGGGAAATCTTGGAACGATTCACCGAGGCCGGGTGCAGCCGATTTGTCGTGACCGATGTTTCCAAGGACGGCACGCTTTCGGGTCCTAACACCGATTTGCTGCGGGACATCGCAGCGGCTACCGACGCCAAGGTTGTGGCCTCCGGTGGCATTTCTTCCATTGCCGATCTTGAGGAACTAGCCCGGTACACCGACGAAGGCATTGATGCCGCAATCGTCGGCACTGCGCTATATGAGGGATCCTTCACCCTGGCCGAAGCGCTACGAGCAGTAAGCGAATAATCAATGCTTGATGCTCGGATGCTGCTGGCGATTGCAGAAGCAGCGATCGACGATGCCGAAAAGATCTTCCTGGACCAATTCGGCACCGCGGAAAAAATCGCCAAAGGTGGAAGTGATTTTGCCACCACCGCAGATCTTGATATCGAACGCATGCTGCGCAGCACCCTGACTACTCTCACCGGAATCCCGGTATATGGAGAAGAAGGAGGCGGAGTATTTGAGCATGAAGCTATGTGGGTGGTTGATCCAATTGATGGAACCTCCAACTACGCCGTCGGGAATCCGCTGTGCGCGATCCTGGTGAGTTTGCTGGTTAAATCGCAGCCAGTGCTTGCCATTTGTTCGCTGCCGGCGTTAGGAAAGCGCCTGTCTACCTTTTCCGGCTCGCCACTGCTCGTCAATGGCCGTCCGCAACCTGCACTTAAGCCAGCGGATCCTGCGTGTGTGCATATTGGTTTTGGCTCCATCGTTGCTGATCATGACCACGAATTCCACACGAGGCTACGTCGGGCACTCTTAGCGGAACTGAGCGACGAGCACGCCCGGCTGCGGGTTACCGGATCCGTCGGGGTTGACTTATCCTTTACCGCCTTAGGGATTTTCGCAGCTACTGTCACCTTTAGCCCATTTACCTGGGACAACGCCGTTGGAGTGCTGTTGTGCCAAGCAGCTGGCCTGCACGTGACTGATTTGCATGGCAATGAGTGGTCACCGCAATCCACGGGGGTTATTGCCGGCCACCCTAAGCAGCATGCACTGATCCTCGAACTGATCGACGAGATCCGCAGCTAGCCGCTGTAGCTTGTCGATGTTCACGCGTACCGTCCAAAACGCCCCGCACGGCACCGCCTTTCGGCCATACTGTTATTCGCATGCATCAGTAAATGTTAAGGAGGGAACGCAATGAGCGTAGCGGTGCGAGTAATCGCCTGTCTGGACGTGGACCAAGGCCGTGTGGTGAAAGGCGTGAATTTTGCCAATCTGCGGGATGCCGGGGACCCCGTAGAACTCGCCGCTCGCTACGAGGCGGAAGGTATTGACGAACTGACGTTCCTGGATGTCAGCGCTTCCAAAGATGGACGAAGCACCATGTTGGAAGTAGTGCGCCGGACCGCCGACCAGGTGTTTATTCCGCTGACGGTAGGCGGCGGTGTGCGCACGGCAGCCGACGTCGACGAACTGCTACGAGCCGGTGCAGATAAGGTGAGCGTAAACACGGCCGCGATTGTTCGGCCCGAATTGATCGAAGAACTATCGCAGCGCTTCGGTGCACAGTGCGTGGTGTTAAGCGTGGATGCCCGCCGCGTCCCTGCCGGAGGTACGCCACAGCCTAGCGGTTTTGAGGTCACCACACATGGCGGGACGAAATCTGCCGGGCTGGACGCCGTGGAGTGGGCGCGCCGGGGTGCGGAATTAGGCGCCGGGGAGATTCTGTTGAATTCGATGGACGGTGATGGCACCCAAACTGGGTTTGATACTGAGCTGATCGAGAAGGTGCGTGCCGCAGTATCCGTACCGATCATTGCTTCTGGTGGCGCAGGTCAGGCAGAGCACTTCCCACCGGCGATTGCCGCCGGAGCAGATGCGGTGTTAGCAGCGAGTGTTTTCCACTTTGGCACCGTGTCAATTGCTCAGGCGAAGAGCGCGTTAGCCGCCGCGGGCTGCGAGGTGCGCTGATGCTGGGGCAGGATCCCGCAAACGCTGCTCTCCCGCCAGCGGTGAAAGACCGATTGGCATTCAATGACCAAGGGCTTATTCCTGCCATCGTGCAGGAAGCAGGTAGCGGGGAAGTGTTGATGCTGGCATGGATGGACGAACACGCGTTGGCCTACTCGATGCAGACCAGACGAGGCACCTATTTCTCTAGGTCCCGTAATGAATACTGGATCAAAGGGCTGACCTCGGGACATGTGCAGGAGGTGGTGGAGATTTCCTACGATTGCGATGGAGACACAATCTTGATGAAGGTGCGGCAAACCGGGGCAGCGTGCCACACGGGGTCTCGAAGCTGCTTTGATGATCGCTTGCTGCTGCCCGCCCCGGAAGCCGAAAACGACGGAGAACCGGGTAGAGTCTAGCCCTATGGATCAGCCGAAGACGTCAAACCGACATTCCCGCGCAGCCATCGCACTACTTGGCCTCTCCGCCGCCGCGCTGTGGGGAGCCTCTCGCCTCACCTGGCTGGTCGTGGATGTTTTTGACGATAAGTCCGGTCAAGCAACCCATCGTTTGGTTGGTGCTGTTTGGTCTACGGAGCAATCGGCGGTTGCCCTGTTGCTGCTGGCTAGCGTGGTCGCCGCCCTCGCGTTACGACGCACCGGTCGGCGGATCATCGGCGTGGTAGCTGGCATGGCAGCGCTGGTGGCAAGTTGGGCCCCCATGCGATTGCTTACTTCCGGAGCTGACCTAGCTCGGGCGAAGACCATTTTGACCTCAGGGGCTGCGTCTCAGCGCAGCGCTGAACCAATTACCGTCGCCCAATGGGCAGAGATTACGAACAGCACAGTGCAGCCGCTGGGCCCAACGCTGGCCCTTATTGCGTGCGCCTGCGCCTTGGTAGCCGGGATCGTGTTGGCGATGCGGCCGGGACAGGATTCCCCGCGTAAGAACCGCTTTGAGGCGAAGAAGAGCCGGGAAGAAAAGATCGCATCAGACTTAGAGCAAGACCCTCATTCGTCGCGAGTGGTATGGGATGCAATTGATGCCGACCTTGATCCGACGGTGACCGATCACGTGGAACGTCGATAAGCAGCAGGTGTGCACGCGCCCGCGTCCTACCTGTGGTTTTTATGTCAATTTTTGTGGCTTCCCCTGTAGCAGTTAGCCTTAAGAGGTAAACAGCCAAAGAATTGGCGCGAGGTGGCGTTGGGAGGGCAGCGATGACGACGGTCTTTGAGCAGATCGTGCAAGGCGTCATTGAAGATGTCGCTGCCCGCGAAGCTAAGCTTCCGTTTAAAGAAATCAAGGCGATGTCTCGGGCTGCGGAGCCCCCTAGGGATGCGCGTAGCGCATTGTTGCAGTCGGGATGCGGCGTCATCGCTGAAATTAAGCGCGCGACCCCAGTGAAGGGCGAAATCGCCCGAATCGATGCCCCCGCACAGCTAGCGCTGGATTTTGAGGCGGGCGGCGCTCGTATCATCGGCTGCCAAACTGAGCGTCGCCGGTTCCACGGTTCACTGCAGGACCTCAAAGCAGTAAAAGCGGCAGTAAACATACCCGTGATGAGCAGGGACTTCATCGTGGATCCCTACCAAATCCACGAAGCCCGCTACTACGGAGCCGACATGGTGCCCCTGCTAGTGTCTGCCCTGGATCAAGCTCGGTTGGAATCTCTGCTAGATCGGGTGGAATCGCTGGGAATGACTGCCCTGGTGGAAGTGCACACTCCGGAAGAAGCCACGCGAGCGATTGAAGCTGGGGCAACGGTGGTGGGCGTCAATGCCCGGGATTTCCGGTCGATGACAGTGAATGTAGAGGCCTTTGGAGAAATTGCGCCTGGTCTGCCGCGGGAGACGATCCGCATAGCGATGTCCGGGGTGCGCACCCCCACTGATTTGATGCGCTATGCATCGTCGGGGGCGGATGCCGTGGTGATCGGCGAATCTCTGGTCACTTCGGATCAGCCGCTGAATGTCGTGCGAACTCTTGTTGCAGTTGGGCAACATCCAGCTACGCCAACCACGCGCTAGCCAGCGGTTGGGGAGGGTATCCGCGCACGAATTGTGGCGGTGAGGCAAACTGGGTGGGTGGTGTTGTTTAGCCAACCCATGTCAATTTTGACCCGTTTCGACTCATCGCTTAGGTAACGTGCAGCCGTGAATGTTCAGACTTTAGCTTTTATCCCTTCGCCGCCTCAAGGCGTATGGCAGCTAGGCCCGATTCCAATTCGGGCCTATGCCCTGTGTATTGTGGCCGGAATCATCGCGGCGGTTGTGGTGGCTAAGCGACGCTACGCGGATCGGGGTGGCGATCCCGATGTGGTGCTGGATGCTGCACTGGTGGCAGTGCCTGCCGGCATTATCGGCGGCCGGTTGTATCACGTGGCAACCGATAATGATCAGTACTTCTGCGCGGACTGTAACCCGATCGATGCTCTGAAAATTACCAACGGCGGTCTGGGCATCTGGGGAGCTGTAGCACTCGGCGTGCTGGCGGTGTGGGTGATGATGCGACTTCGCCGCCTGCCAATCGCACCGCTTGCCGACGCCGCTGCGCCCGGGGTAATCCTCGCCCAGGCAATTGGGCGTCTAGGAAACTACTTCAACCAAGAACTGTACGGCGGTCCGACCTCGTTACCGTGGGGGCTGGAGATCTACTACCGTGTGGACGCCAATGGATCCCTGGCGCCGCTCACTGGCCGATCCACGGGAGAAGTTATTGACGTTGTGCACCCGACTTTCCTCTACGAATTGTTGTGGAACCTGGGCGTGTTTGTGGTTTTGCTTTTGCTTGACCGGCACTTCAAACTAGGCCGAGGTCGGGTGTTCTGGTTGTATGTCGCCGGCTATACCTTGGGGCGCTTTTGGATCGAACTCATGCGATCAGACCACGCCACGTTGGTATTTGGTCTGCGAGTTAACACCATTACCTCGACTGTGCTGTTTGTCATCGCAGTGGTGATGGTTGTCCTGCTTAAAGGCCCCAGGGAAACCCCAGTCGAGGTCACTGGACCCCGATCGGACATAACCAAAAAGGATCGGAAATAGCTTATCTGTGGCTGACTTTTCCAGCAGGGACTAGGGTGGGTAACTGTGAAGAGACGAACAAAGATTGTATGTACGCTTGGCCCAGCTGTTGCTAGCAAGGAAGGCATCCTTGGATTAGCACAGGCGGGCATGGACGTTGCCCGAATGAACTTTTCCCACGGTGAGCACGCGGACCACGAGCAGAACTACCGCTGGGTTCGTGAGGCCACTGACGAAACCGGCCACGCAATTGGCGTTCTGGCCGACCTACAGGGGCCGAAGATCCGCCTCGGTCGCTTTATTGAAGGCGCCACCGTGTGGGAAACCGGCGAGATCGTGCGCATCACCGTAGACGATGTGCAAGGTACCCACGATCGTGTATCTACCACTTACAAGAACCTCGCCAAAGACGCCAAGCCGGGCGACCGCCTGCTGGTGGACGACGGCAAAGTAGGGCTTATTTGTAAAGAAGTAGACGGCAACGACGTCGTGTGCGAAGTTGTCGAAGGCGGCCCAGTGTCCAACAACAAGGGTGTCTCTCTGCCTGGCATGGATATCTCTGTCCCGGCGCTTTCGGAAAAGGACATCCGCGATCTGCGTTTTGCTTTGCAGTTGGGCGTCGATTTCATCGCGTTGTCTTTCGTGCGTTCCCCGGCTGATGTCGAACTTGTCCACAAAGTGATGGACGAAGAAGGCCGCCGCGTTCCTGTGATCGCCAAGCTCGAAAAGCCAGAGGCAGTTGACGCCCTGGAATCCATCATCTTGGCTTTCGACGCAGTCATGGTGGCGCGCGGTGACCTTGGCGTTGAGGTTCCGTTGGAAGAAGTACCGTTGGTGCAGAAGCGGGCTATTCAAATTGCTCGAGAAAATGCCAAGCCGGTGATCGTCGCAACGCAAATGCTTGACTCGATGATCGAGAACTCTCGGCCGACCCGTGCCGAGGCATCCGACGTGGCCAATGCGGTCCTCGACGGTGCAGACGCGGTCATGCTCTCCGGTGAAACATCCGTGGGCAAGGACCCACAGAACGTGGTGCGGACGATGTCGCGCATCGTTACCGCGGCGGAAGCCGATGCCCGGACCCCAGATTTGGCACACATTCCTCGGACAAAGCGTGGCGTCATTTCCTACTCCGCGCGTGATATCGCCGAGCGATTGAATGCAAAGGCGTTGGTTGCATTCACCACCTCCGGTGATACCGCAAAGCGTCTTGCACGCCTGCACAGCCGTCTGCCACTGTTGGTGTTCACCCCTAATGTGGCAGTTCGCTCGCAACTGGCGCTTACCTGGGGCGTGGAGACCTTCCTATGCCCAACGGTGCACTCTACCGATGACATGATGCTCGAGGTGGACAAGGCGCTGATCGGTTTGGACGATTACCAAGAAAACGACATGATGGTGGTCGTCGCTGGTACCCCGCCTGGAATTTCGGGTAATACCAACACGATTCACGTTCACATGCTCGGCGAGGATGTTAACCTTTCTCGTTAGTAGGTAAACGCACGAAGAACAGTTTCGTGGGCCGCCCGGATAGTTGGAAGAATTCGACTAGCCGGGCGGTTTTGCCATGCGTGCGGTCGTGAGAAGTTGGTGCAGCCTGTCGGGGGGCAGGCAGTTGGGGCAGGTGCTGATTCAAGTAGCGGATTCGTCAACCTATGGCAAAGTGGAGAGGGTGAAACCAACCAACACAGTCAACGTTGTCCAATCCATCCCCGCAGAATTGACGCCGTTGTGGCGCATCGCCATGAACCTTCGTTGGTCGTGGCGCAAGCAAGCCCGTGACTTGTTCGAAAAGATCGCGCCCGAACAGTGGAGCGCATTCGATGAAAATCCCCGCAAGATTTTGATGAACGCCCCGGCTGCGCGCCTGCAAGAATTGGCCGCCGACAGCGACTATGTAGCCAAGGTGCGTGCTGAAGAAGAAAACCTCAACCAGTACCTACAGGGTGCGTTTTGGTACCAAAATTCTCATGCTGAGCACCAGATCACCGATCAGGCCACAGTTGGTGAATCGGATCTGGGGAGCAATGACCCAATTGCTGCATACTTCTCGATGGAATTCGGTATCCATCCTTCCTTGCCGATCTACTCCGGTGGCCTTGGCGTCTTGTCAGGCGATCACATGAAGTCCGCATCTGATCTGGGCGTGCCGCTGATTGGCGTAGGCCTGCTTTATTCCTACGGCTACTTCACCCAGTCGCTCTCCGGCGACGGCTGGCAGGAAGAGCACTACGAATACCACGACCCACGTCAACTGCCGGTGGAACCAGTCCTTGACGAAAAAGGCAACCAGCTAAAAGTTACCGTCGCATTCCCAGAGGGACGCGACATTGTCATCGCACTGTGGGAAGCTGCAGTTGGCCGGATCCCATTGCTGTTGCTGGACACCAATATTGAAGAAAACTCCGCGGACATGCGCGAAGTTACTGACCGTCTGTATGGCGGTGACAACGAGCACCGCATCAAGCAGGAACTCGTACTGGGCGTGGGCGGTGTGCGCGCCGTTAATGCTTTTTGCGACGCCCGCAGCTTGGCCCGCCCTCGCGTAGCCCACTTGAACGAAGGACATGCCGGATTCCTCGGCCTCGAGCGGATCCGTGAGCGCATGGCCAATGGCATGTCTTTTGATGCCGCGCTTACCCAGGTTCGTGCCGCGAACATCTTTACCACGCACACGCCAGTCCCAGCAGGCATCGACCGCTTCGATATGAGCCTGGTGCGGCGCTACTTGGGCGATGGACAGCCAGAAGACAAGCGTTTGGTTCCAGGTGTGCCATTGGAGCGCGCATTGGCTCTCGGCGCGGAGGCAGATCCGCACCGGTTCAATATGGCGCACATGGGGCTGCGCTTGTCCCAGCACGCTAACGGCGTCGCCAAGCTGCACGGCGAGGTCTCTCGCGAAATGTTTGCTTCGCTCTACCCAGGCTACGAACCAGAGGAGGTGCCCATTGGTTCCGTCACCAATGGCGTGCACTTGCCAACGTGGACGAAGCCGGAGATGCGAGACATCATCGAACGATTTGCTGACCACGCAGACCTTTCCATTGCCGATGAATGGCCGAATACCCAGGCAGTCAGTGATGAGGAACTGTGGCAGACCCGAAACAAACTGCGTGCAGATTTGGTCGAGGTAGCACGGAATTCTCTCCACCAGTCTGGACTGAAGCGCGGCCAGCACGAAGCACAGCTGTCCTGGACCGGACGTGTGCTGGACAAGGACATTTTGACCATCGGTTTTGCACGCCGGGTATCCACGTACAAGCGGCTGACGCTGATGCTGAAGAACCCAGACCGACTGCGTTCCATTCTGCTTAACGAGCAGCGCCCGGTTCAGTTTGTCATCGCTGGTAAGGCACACCCTCACGACATGGGTGGCAAGAAGTTGATGCAGGACATCGTCCGCTTTGCCGATGAAGCCGGGGTGCGGGATCGCTTCCTGTTCCTCCCGGACTACGACATCGGACTCGCCAGCTACCTGGTGTCTGGTTCCGACGTCTGGCTGAACAACCCGGTTCGCCCGCAGGAGGCTTCCGGCACCTCGGGCATGAAGGCCGTCATGAACGGCTGCCTCACCCTGTCCATCTCCGACGGCTGGTGGGACGAAATGCCTAAGGAAGACCACGGTTGGACCATCCCAACTGTGGAAACCGAAGACCAAAACTACCGCGACTACCTAGAAGCCGAGGCTTTCTACGACCTTTTGGAACACGACATTGCCCCGTTGTTCTATGACCGCGATGCCTCGGGAATGCCTCGCGAATGGCTGAACCTGGTGCGCCGTTCGATGACTACGCTTTCGCCAATGATCACCTGCACGCGCATGGTGCGTGACTACACCGAGCAGTACTACCGTCCCGCAAATCACGCGGCTCGCCTGGTCATGCGAGATAGCGATGCCGCTCAGCAGTTTGTGAATTGGAAGGAGCGGATGTACCAAGCGTGGCAAAACATTCGCTTGGAGGACGTGCGGGTAGAAAATGCGCATGACCCACACCGCGTGATTACCTCCGGCGAACGCGCCCGGCTATCCGTCGACGTGGACCTTGGGGTGCTTACCGATGACGATGTTCTGGTCCAGGCAATCGTGGGGGATACCGATATCCACGGTGACCTGACGGACAAGGAAATTCTGACGATGCACGACAACGGGGAAGGGCGCTACACGGCCGAATTCGATCTCTCTCGCCCCGGTCCCTTGGGCTACACCGTTCGAGTCCTGCCACGCCACCAGTTGCTGGCGAGCCCAGCAGAACTCGGCTTAGTCCGATACATCTAGTAGGCAGCTACTTAGCCAGGTAGGCCAGCACCGCGGCAGCAGCCGCATTGGTGCTGGCCGTTACCGTTGGTTCGTAGTCAGGCAAAAAAGTTCCCATGTGGTTGGATGGAATATCCTCCAATACTCGGTCCTCGGCCACCGCCTTGTCCCACTGTGCTGCCGGGGTGGCACCCACCATCCAGAACAAATACGGGGTGCCAAAGTGGCGTGGTACCTGGGAGAAATCTTCCGACGCAGTCCACGGGGTACCGTCTACAGAGGCCGTCCCAAAAAGCTCATCGAATACAGGTCGTACTCGATCAAAGAGTTCAGGCGAGTTGTCGGTGAGGGGAGCGTGGGAAAAATAGGTGATCTCGGCAGGCTTAGGGCAGGCCGACGCCGCGCATTCGGCTTGCACAACACGCTCGATTGCCTCGTAGAGATCGTGCTTGACGTCGTCGTTGTAGGTACGGCAGTTCAACACCAAGCGGGCTTTTTCTGGGATGGTGTTGTTAGTGTTGCCTGATGCAAGCGTTCCCACCGTGACGACGGCAAATTCACTCGGCGGGATTTCGCGTCCAACGATGCCCTGCAACCGCACCACAATCATTGCAGCAACAAAAGTGGGATCCACGGAAAGGTGAGGCATTGATCCGTGGGAAGACTTGCCATGAATGACGATGTCAATGGAGTCTGCTGCCGCTAGTGCCGGTCCAGACATCGACATAATTTCGCCGGCACGTCCCGGTCCGATGTGCTGCCCGAAAGCTACGTCTGGCCGGGGAATGTGCGTGGCCAAACCATCATTGACCATCGCTAGGGCGCCCATGCCGTTTTCCTCGGAAGGCTGGAACAAGGCAATAAAGGTACCGGACCAGCGATCACGGGAGGCATCTAGCAGCGCGCAGGCGCCCAGCAATGCGGTGGTGTGCATGTCGTGTCCACAGGCGTGCATCAGCTTGGTGACGAGCCCTTCCTCCGTGGTGCCCGTCGCAGTGGAGGCATAAGGCACGCCGGTGAGTTCTTCCACCGGCAAGGCATCGAAGTCAGCACGAAACAGGGCAGTAGGGCCATCGCCATTCCGGAAGATCGCTACGATGCCATTACCCCCGATGCCTGTGGTCACATCGCAATTGAAGTCCGCGAGTTTTTCGGCGATCCGGGCCGCGGTGCGTTCTTCGTGGGTGGATAGCTCGGGGTGGGAGTGCAAGTCCTCGTAGAACGCGCGCTGCCACGACAAATCGACGTGGGTAGAGGTGACAATGTCGGTTGCAGCGTGCATGGCGGGAACTGGCCTTTCTAACTGGGAGCGTTATGCGTTGTGTTCCCACCTTAGTGCATTACATCCGCAAAGCAGGGTTGTATTTCAAGCTATTTCGATCTAGGTGCACCTCGTCGGCGATCCGTATGCCGGGGGCGAGCTGTCCGCAATCGCGTAGCGTGAACAGTGCGGAAACAACGCGATCGCGGACGTCGTACGGCGACAGCGTATTGAGGTAGATCTTGGTGCCACCTTCAAATCCAGCGAGGGTAGAAACTCGCCACTTGATCATGACCCGCCACGGCATCGCGATATCCAAATCAATCGGTTTGTAATGCCACTCTTCGTTACATGGAACCTGCGGACCGGCTGCTGCGTGGCACGCATGAATGAGATCGGACATCGCGTCGATTTCGTGGCGCTGTTGCAGCCACGGCTCGGCGGTGGCGGACTTGGAGTAGATCTCCAGGGTAGGGTAGCGATGCCCAAACCCGGCGAAACACACCGCGTGGTCATTAGCAGCAATCACTAGGTTGCGGGAATGAGCGTAATCAACCGCCCATTCGTTATACATGTTTGGGTTTGCACGCAGGCGCCGGATCTCTTCTTCGGCGTGCACGCCACGCTCGTCGATAGCCACGAGTTGCTTGTGCAAGTGATCAAAGGAGGCACCTGCGGGCTTGAGCCAGTTTTGGAAAACCGCCACGTATGGCGCGTATCGATTGCGCGCGTACAGGTCTTCGATTGACTTCACCGTGAAGTAGATCAGCGCACGGTGTTCTTCGGGAGTAAGCGTGCCTGAGGATGCAAGCTGGTTGTCCATCGTGGCACCGTCGATGAAGTGCCGGCGCCCGATAATGAGGTCATGCCCACCGGCGAAATATCCGGGTGCACGCTCAACAAGCGCGTCGTCCGGCATAGCATCGACGTCCGCGGCAAGCAGCCCGGTGGCTTTGAGTCTGGTGCGAACGATGGCCAAGACGTGTGCCCGACCTGCCGGATCAGCCAAGTATGTCTGCATCCGCTCTGCGGTCTCATCGTCCATAGTGAAACCGTAGTTTTGGTGCCAGTAGTCGTAGGAGACAATCTCGAAGAGGTTGGGCACTCGCCGGAACTCAGCTACTGTGTCATGAACTTCCGAGGCTGGCGCGCCGGGGAGGATCTCCCAGCCATCCGCGGAGCGGACCATGCGGGCTTTTTCCGGGGGTGTATGAAGGAGGCGATCTTCGCAAAAGGCGCAGGCGGACCGTTCGTGGCCGTCGCTAAGCGGCTGTGGCTCGGTGCTAGGCACACCAAGCGGTCGGTTGCCGCGACCGGGCACAGTCCACACCTCGGTGCCGGTCATGGGATTGACTTGTTTGAGCGTGCCGTCGGCCATGGTGTGCATGGGGATCGGGCGAACGTGCATAGGTGAAGTCATAGCTTTCAAGAGTATTAGCTAACCTGGCATCATGCCTGCCATTGTGTTTGATCTGATCGTCCCAACTGCCGAATTCGCGCCCCTGCTGGCGCGGTTTGAGAAACTAGCCGCCCGCGCTAGCGAAGTGGAATCCGCGACCGTCACCGTAGCCGGTGAACAAGGAATCGTAATCTCGCCAGACGTACTGGCTGAGCTGCGGGCATTAGGCAGCGGCGTAGCAAGCCGCATCACCGTGCATATCGACGCCCCGGTGCGCTCCGTCAACCAACTGGCAATGTTGTTCTCACGCCTGCTCACCCCGCAAGCCGACCTACCTGCCGAGCCGGTCTTGCTTCACGACGAGCAGGCACACGAAGTAGCTCCACTCTATCCGTGGACAGTGGCAGTCCACCCCTAGTCGCTACCAGGAGCGAGCGATCCGCGCTCCCGCCTCAAACAGTTGCTTTTCGACGTCGCTATTCGCAATCATCTCCACGCCAACGGCGGGGGATGCCGGTTGCTGGGCTAGTTTACCCGCCACTACGAATGCCTTCTTGTTGTGCGAAGCAGCAAGGTCCAGGACCATTCCCGTCACTTTGCCCAGCGAAGATTGCTGGTCAAAGCTGCCTTCGCCGGTGATCACTACGTCTGCCTGTTGGAGCAATTCCGGCAAGCCTACAGATTCGGCAATGACGGGCGCGCCGGGCATGACATGCACGTGGGATTCGCTGCCGTGCAGGATGGTGGATAAGGCCGTGATCGCGATGGGAAGGCCACCAGCAGCTCCGAAGCCGGGACGTCCGGGATCAATACCGCATTTGTCGCACAGTGTTTCCAGTGCTTGGTCGAGGATCGCAATGTCGGCTGCTGACGCGCCTTTCTGCGGGCCGAATACGTGCGCTGCGCCATGGGGGCCGGTGGCCGGTGCAGAAACGTCTGTGAGCAACACCCATTCGGCCGCAGCGGCCGGGATGTTGAGTTGGGCGGTATCAAAATGATCGAAGTCGACAAGGGCGGCTCCGCCTTGGCGTAGTGGATGTCCCTCGGCGTTCATTGCCGGTGCCCCAAGTGCTACGAGAATGCCGGTGCCGCCATCTATGGTGGCGGAGCCGCCTAACCCTAAGGTGATGCGCTGCGCTCCCTTGGCGATTGCATCGGCAATCAGCACGCCAGTCCCGTAGGTATCTCCGGTCATCGGAACCGGGTGATCGGCTACGGCAGGTAGTCCTGAGGCGGCCGCGACGTCGATAAAGGCTTGGGGCAGGCCAGATTCGGTTCCGTCATCAAAAACATAGCTGGCTTCGGTGAGCCGTCCGGCGGCATCGGTGGTGGGCAGAGTAACTACATCGCCGGCGAAGCAGGACGCGGTGCCTTCGCCACCGTCCGCAAGGGGAACTACGGTAATGGTGGCCTCGGGTGCAACACTGCGAATGCCGGCAGCAATGAACTCGCAGGCTTGGTGAGCGGTGGCGGTTCCTTTGAAGGAATCAGGGGCGATCAAAATATTCATATCGGTGCATAACTTTCAGATCGTGAATGAAATTATTCGGATGAAAAATATTGTTGAACAATCGATAAAAAGCAAAGGTGGAGCGTGGGTTTAAGTTTTTGTCCGACGTTTATCCAGCGTATGGGCCAAAAGTGTACCTAGAGTGATGTGAATCTCAAAAGTTAGCATAATTGGCGGGAAAAACACTTTGAGGGGGAATTCCATGAAAATTATTTGGTAGAGTGCAAGGTGTGCCGGTTGTTGTATCGCTGGAAAACCCCATGTGGGCCACGTTTCAAGGAATTTTCCACCGATCCAACATAGCCAGCGGTCCAATACCGCTTAGCAGTGTCACAACTTGGAAAATGGGCAAAATGTGACACCCCGTGTGCAGGTGACAGTGTAACTGAGGGCGTGCCGCCCAAACACTCGCCCTCCGCGCAGTCCAGGTTTTGTCCACCTTCCAAAGCGGGCCTCGGCCGCACAACAAGTTCATTAGGGAAGGGCGAAAGATGTCTATTGAGACCAAAGTGTCCGAGTATTACAACAATTTGCTGGAACGCAACGCTGGCGAACCTGAGTTCCACCAGGCTGTGGCCGAAGTCCTAGATTCCCTCAAGATTGTCCTGGAAAAGGATCCGCACTACGCCGATTACGGCCTGATCCAGCGACTGTGTGAGCCGGAACGCCAGCTTATTTTCCGAGTACCGTGGACCGACGATAATGGAGTTGTGCAAGTCAACCGAGGTTTTCGCGTGCAGTTCAACTCGGCGCTTGGCCCATATAAGGGCGGCTTGCGCTTTCACCCATCGGTCAACTTGGGCATTGTAAAGTTCCTGGGTTTTGAGCAAATTTTTAAAAACTCCCTCACTGGACTGCCTATCGGTGGCGGCAAGGGTGGCTCGGACTTTGACCCCAAGGGCAAATCTGACGCTGAAGTGATGCGATTCTGTCAGTCTTTCATGACCGAGCTTTACCGCCACGTTGGCGAATATCGAGATGTCCCCGCAGGTGACATAGGTGTTGGTGGCCGAGAGATTGGCTACCTGTTTGGGCAATATCGTCGCTTGGCAAACCAGCACGAATCCGGCGTCCTCACTGGCAAGGGGCTGACGTGGGGTGGATCCCTGGTACGCACTGAGGCTACAGGCTATGGACTGGTGTACTTCACCAAAGAAATGCTCGCGGCGCACAATGCCTCCTTTGATGGGGCCAAGGTAATCGTGTCCGGATCTGGCAACGTGGCTATTTACGCCATTGAAAAGGCACAAGAGCTAGGTGCTAGCGTCATTGCATTTTCGGATTCTTCCGGCTGGGTAGAAACGCCGAACGGCGTCGATGTGGCCAAGCTCAAGGAAATCAAGGAAGTTCGTCGCGAACGAGTTTCGGCATACGTGGCTGAGGTTGAGGGAGCGATTCTCCACACTGAGGGTTCGTTGTGGTCTTTGCCATGTGATGTTGCCTTGCCATGTGCCACTCAGAATGAGTTGGACGGCACGGCCGCTACGGCACTGGCAGACAACGGCTGCAAGTTCGTTGCCGAGGGCGCTAATATGCCGTCGACGGCGGAGGCTATTGAGGTTTACCGGGAGCGCGGCATCCACTTTGCGCCGGGCAAGGCCGCGAATGCAGGTGGCGTAGCAACATCCGCGCTGGAAATGCAGCAAAATGCGTCACGAGACTCCTGGTCATTCGAATACACCGACCAGCGCCTGCACGAGATCATGTCCAACATCTTCAAAAACGTGGCCAAGACTGCTAAAGAATATGGCCACGAAGGCGACTATGTGATTGGTGCTAACATCGCTGGCTTTAAGAAAGTAGCAGATGCGATGCTGGCTCAGGGCGTGATCTAGTCCTCTGTTACCCGGTGCGGCGCACTATAGCTGCACAATGCCTGCCGTGGGCGTGGGAGTGTAATACCTACGCCCACGGCACACTTTTGCCTGGCGGGGGTGTGAAAATCGCCCAAAAAATAGCTGGGCGGGCGTGTAGCCCTGATCGTGCACGCAAACCACAGGTACGCTGGGAGCTATGTACCGCGTTTTCGAAGCACTGGATGAAATGGTTCAAACCGTCGAGCAGGCCTACGGCGTGCCGATGACCGCAAACTGCATGGTCCCTCGCAATGAGATGCTCGCGCTTCTCGACGATCTCCGCAACGCATTGCCAGTGGAAATCGATGACGCTCAAGACGTCCTGGATCAGCGGGATGAGATTATTCGCGGCGCCGAAGACCGTGCCGCAATCATCGTTGGCGATGCCGAAGACAAGGCCCAAGACATGCTGGCTAGGGCTCGCGAAGATGCGGACACGATGGTGGCGGACGCGGAAAACCGTGCACATGCGCTCGTCGCTAAGGCTGAAGACGAAGCAGACCGCCTGGTAGTCACCGCACAGCGCGACGCTACGGACATGGTAGACCGCGCAACCGCAGAGGCAGCGCGCCTGGAGGCGAAGGGCAATGAGTCTTACCAGCGTGCAGTGGACGAGGGGCTGGCGGAGCAGCACCGCTTGGTCTCTGAGTCCGAGGTGGTTCGTCGCGCTAACGAGGAAGCTCACCGTGTGGTGGATGCCGCGCACACGGATTCCAACCGCCTGCGCAGCGAATGCGATGCTTATGTTGACGGCAAACTTGCTGAATTCGAAGAGTCCTTGTCTGCAACGTTGCGCGCAGTCTCTCGCGACCGCACGGCAATTCGACGTGGCGCTGGCGCTTCCGGCACCGGTAGCCGGGCGCACTCCGGCGACGGGTACGAGCGCGATTCCTACGAGGACTACCCAGCCTAGAAACACTACCGGTGGTGCAATCGGAGTAGGCTTAGCATCGCTATGACTTCACCATTTATCTTTGACTGCGCCACCATGCTGCGCGGTGGCACTATGCCAGAACAGCGCACCCAAACCGGCCCTAGCCCCGTGCGGATCGGCGCGGCGATGATCGCTATTGCTAAAGACAGTGACGTCACTGTAGCTGCCACCCTGACACCACTGGGCGAAGGCATCATGGTAGACGCAGACGTGACGGCAACGCTGACGGGCGAGTGCGTACGCTGTCTGACGGAGCTCGCCCCAGAGCAAACGTTCCATATCAGCGAAGTGTTCGCAGCATCACCTGATTTCATCCAGGGAGATGAAGCAGGCGACGATGAGGATGAGCTGCCCGAGGTCGTCGATAATCGCATTGATTTATTGCAGTCCGTGATCGACGCGGTAGGCCTGGAACTGCCGTTTAGTCCGGCCTGCGATAGTTTCGGACTGGATTGCGCCGAAGGCGATGTTCCAGAACCAGATGGGGTTTCAGGTGAGGAAAATGACCTCGTGGATCCCCGGTGGGCAGGTCTGGAGAAATTCAAATGAGCCGGAAGAAATCTCGAGCTACCGGCACGGAAGCCTTAGATGCGGCATTTGAAGCAGTAGACCACCAGCCCCTACTAGACGCCCTTGGGGTGAGCATGAGCCCGGAGAGCCTCCGACTGGCTCTCACACACCGCTCCTTTGCCAACGAAAACGGCATGCTGCCCAACAACGAGCGCCTAGAATTCCTCGGCGATGCCGTCCTCGGTTTGTCCGTCGCCGGCCAGCTGTACGCGCAATACCCGACCCGCGCAGAATCTGACATTTCGAAGATGCGCGCTGGGATTGTGAGCCGGTACGGTTTGGCGGACATCGCGCGGGAAATCAACCTCGGCGAGCATATTTTGCTCGGCAAAGGTGAATCACTGAGCGACGGTAAAGCTAAGGATTCAATCTTGGCAGATACTACCGAGGCTATTTTCGGCGCAATCTACTTAGAGCACGGCTTTGACGTTGCGCGTGAGGTAATCCTGCGTTTGTTCCGCACGAAGATCGACACCGCGAGCTCCAAGGGCAAGCACCAGGATTGGAAGACGATGCTCCAAGAGCGTGTGGCCGAGCGCAAGCTTTCCATGCCGGAATATTCAGCAGTGGTTTCGGGGCCGGACCACGACACCACGTTTACCGCCACCGTCAGCGTCGATGACGTCAAACTTGGGACCGGCACTGGGCAGAATAAAAAGCTCGCTGAGCAGCACGCTGCCCAGGTGGCGTACCAAGCCCTGCAAGATATGACTGTGGCGGAGTTCGACACCAAACGGCAGCAGGCAGTCTTGCAGGCAGCGCGTGAAGCCTAATGCCGGAGCTTCCTGAAGTTGAGGTGGTCCGCCGCGGCTTGGCGCAGCATTTGGCCGGGCGCACCATCGAGTCCGCAGAGGTCATCCACCCGCGCGTGGGACGTCGACAAGCTGGCGGCGGGGCAGAACTGGTGTGCCGTCTGAGCGGTCGTCGGATTGAGGAGGTAGCTCGTCGCGGAAAGTACCTATGGACGGTCCTCGATTCCGGGGAATACCTGCTTATTCACCTTGGCATGAGCGGGCAAATGCTGATTAAGAACGCAGGCACGCCAACGCATAAGCACCTCCGGGCCCGTCTGCTGCTCGGCGACAGCCACGAGGCATGGTTTGTAGATCAGCGCACCTTTGGCGCCTGGCAGGTGGGTGAGCTTATCGACGGCACGCCCGAGGCCATCACGCACATCGCCCGAGATCCCTTCGACCCGGAATTTTCGATGTCCGAGGTGGCAGCTCGTATCCTTGCTAAAAACAGCAGCATCAAGCGGGTTTTGCTTGATCAAAGCGTGGTAAGTGGCTTCGGAAATATTTACGCTGACGAAGCCCTGTGGCGGGCAAAAATTCATGGTGAAACTCCGGCCTCTGCGCTGTCTACTACGCAGGTCATCAGTCTGTTGGATGCCGGGAAAGAGGTCATGGCTAACGCCTTGGCGCAGGGCGGGACTTCCTTTGACGCGTTGTATGTCAACGTCAATGGTGAATCAGGGTATTTTTCCAGGTCATTAAATGTATATGGGCAGGCCGGTGCGGCCTGCCCGCGCTGTGGGACGCAGATCGTGCGTGAGACGTTTATGAATCGTGGCTCGCATTTTTGTCCTACTTGTCAGCCCCTTTCCTGATCTGCGAGGTTGACCGCGCAGCGGAGCTGGCAATAGCTGTGGTGAGTCAGCGCTAATTGTTAGTTGGCACACCATACAGATATTGTGTGTCCCATGGAAAAACTTGTGGAATACATTGGCGTATTCAACGAGAAGTACTGGCTTCTCGTCATTGCTCTGCTCGTCACAGCGGGCGTCTGGTTCGGCATCCGCACGCTTTTGGTGCAGATCCGCTACATCCCAGACATGTTCAAGGCTATCGTCGAAAAGCCATCGGAGATTTCCGAAGGCCAGGACGGCATTTCAGCGTTTAAGGCCTTCACAATTTCGGCCGCTTCCCGTGTGGGCACCGGCAACGTCGCCGGTGTCGCGATTGCGATTGCCACCGGTGGGCCTGGTGCCGTGTTCTGGATGTGGATGCTGGCACTGATGGGTGGCGCTACTTCCTTCATTGAGTCCACGTTGGCTCAGGCCTTCAAGGTGAAGGACCATTCTTCTTACCGAGGTGGCCCGGCGTACTACATCACTAAGGTGTGGAAGCTGAAGTGGGCCGCAGTTCTGTTCGTCGTTTTGATCACTACCACCTATGGTTTTGTGTTCAACGCGGTGCAGTCCAACTCGATCTCCGCAGCTGTGGTCACCTCCTTTGGCACGAATCCGTTGATCACGAACATCATCGTTGGCCTGATCTTGGCGGCGCTTACCGCGATGATTGTGTTTGGTGGCGTGCAGCGTATTGCTAACTTCACTCAGATCATCGTCCCAGTGATGGCCGTCTTGTACATCGTGATCGGCTTTATCGTCGTGGCAATTAACTTTGACAAGGTACCTGCGATGGTCTGGTCCATCTGGACTCATGCGTTCGGTATTCGCGAGTTCGCGGGCGCGACCTTGGGCACCGTGATCATGAAGGGCGTACAGCGCGGCCTGTTTTCCAATGAAGCCGGTATGGGTTCCGTGCCAAACGCGGCAGCGACCGCCTCTGTATCTCACCCAGTCAAGCAAGGCCTGATCCAGACCTTGGGTGTGTACTTTGACACCATCGTGGTGTGCTCCATTACGGCCTTCATCATTCTGCTAGCTCGCGGCGACATCGATGAAAACCTCACCGGTATGGAAATGACGCAGAACGCGCTGGCCTCTAACGTGGGTACCTGGGGTATTCACTTCCTCACCGTTGTGATTATTTTCCTGGCTTTCTCCTCAGTAATTGGCAACTACTACTATGGTGAGAGCAATATTGAATATCTGTCCCAATCCAAGTCGTTGCTCAACGCCTACCGTGTGCTCGTAGTCTTGTGCGTTTTCGGTGGCGCGATGGGCTCAGTACCACTGGTATGGGCGCTGGCAGACGTCTTCTCCGGCCTGATGGCTACCGTCAACCTCATCGCAATCTTGCCGATGGGTGGCATTGCCGTCGCGCTGCTTAAGAACTACGCTGCGCAGAAGAAGCAAGGCCTGGATCCGAAGTTCCACCGCGATGACGTCAAGGGCATCCGTGGCTGGGAAGGCATGGAGTGCTGGGACGGCTCTGATCCGCTGACCCACCGCTAGCATTTTTAGGCCCCTTACGCCCGCTACCCTAAGTGGTACGGGCGTTTTGCTTTTCGACGCCCACGCTTGAGCCCCACATACGTAAGAATCAAGGAGCCCGCAATGGCAGATACTCGCCTCACCGCTTTCGTCCATGGGCATGTTCAAGGCGTGGGCTTTAGGTGGTTTACCCGGGCGAAGGCTCTTGAACTGGGGCTTTCCGGAAGCGCGACGAATCTTGCTGACGGCCGAGTGTGCGTGGTCGCTGAAGGGCCGCGCACGCAGTGCTTGGAGCTCTTAACTTGGCTGCGCACTGGCGATACTCCCGGCCGAGTGGATGTGGTGGTGGAGCAGTGGGCGTCGATACGCGGGGTGCAGGGTTTTGAAACCCGCTAAACGCTGGACTTGTTAGGATCAAGCGGTGCATTTGAAGTCATTGACGCTGAAGGGATTTAAGTCCTTTGCGTCTTCGACGACCCTCAAATTCGAACCTGGCATCTGCGCAGTGGTCGGGCCTAACGGTTCGGGTAAGTCCAATGTGGTGGACGCGCTCGCCTGGGTGATGGGGGAACACAGCGCGAAAACACTGCGTGGCGGCAAGATGGATGACGTTATCTTCGCTGGTGCCGGTGATCGGCCTGCGTTAGGGCGTGCCGAAGTAACGCTGACCATTGATAATTCCGACGGTGCGTTGCCCATCGAATACTCGGAAGTTTCGGTTACCAGACGAATGTTCCGCGATGGCGCCAGCGAATACGAAATTAATGGGGCAAAAGCGCGCCTAATGGACATCCAGGAATTGCTGTCTGATTCCGGTATTGGCCGCGAAATGCACGTGATCGTGGGCCAAGGTCGTCTTTCGCAAATCTTGGAATCAAAGCCCGAGGAACGCCGAGCGTTTATTGAAGAGGCCGCGGGTGTGCTCAAGCACAAGCGGCGAAAGGAAAAAGCGCAGCGCAAACTGGTGAACATGCAGGCAAATCTGGACCGCCTGCAAGACCTCACCGCAGAGCTTAAACGCCAGCTCAAGCCACTAGCTCGCCAAGCTGAAGCAGCTCAGCGGGCCGCTACGGTGCAAGCTGATTTACGCGATGCCAAGCTCAAACTCGCCGGCGCGCACCTCGTGGAACTCAATGAAAAGCTAGATTCCACTGAGTCTCGCACTCGGATGCTCGCAGAGCAGGTAGCAACGCTTACTGAGCAGCTAGAAGAAGCAACGCAGCAGCAACTCGAACTGGAGCAGGAGCTCGCGGAGGCGACCGCCGCGGCCGATGCCGCCCAAAACCTCTGGTTTCAGTTGTCTGCCTTGGCAGAACGGGTGTCCGCAACCGTGCGAATCGCCAGCGATAGGGCTGCCTCGCCAGTGAGCGAGCTCACCTATTCCGGGCCTGATCCTGCGGATTTGGAACGTCGTGCCGAAATAGCTGATCAGCAGCAACACGAGTTGGAAGAAACCGTGGCGGTAAACCGGGAGCGGCTTGAATCGATCCGGGAACAGGTCGAGGAGTGCGAGGCCGAGGTCCGCGAGGCAGATCGCGAACATTTGGCGCAGGTGCGTGCCATCGCTGATCGCCGCGAAGGTGTGGTCCGCCTACTCGCTGCCGAGGAATCCCAACGCGCGGCGTTGGGGGGTGCCCAGGACGAAGCAGAGCGGCTATCGGAACAACTCGAAGAAACCTTGGAACGCGCGCACGCGGCCGCCGAGGAACTTACTCAGCTGAGCGAGAATCTCAGCGCTTACCAGAAGGAACGCGCGCCTCTCTTGGAAGCAGCTGATCGTGCGGCAGCGGAGTCCGCAGCTGCTAATTCCCGCTTAGAGCAGGTGCGCAGTACTGCGCGCACGCTGGAGCGAGAGGTTTCCGGGTTGGATTCTCGGATCCAGACCCTTGAGCAGACGAAACCCCAGCATAACGCGGCTGATCTGCTAGAGGATTTTGATCAGGTGGCAAAATTGGTCCGTGCGCCGCAGGGACTTGAGAAGGTGTTGGCTGCCGCACTTGGCGGTGTTGCCGAAGGCTTCGTGGGCAGTGTGACCGAGCCGGAGATCGTCGATAAGCTGAGCAATGCGCAGCGCACGGTCATCATTGAACGGGGCAATGCCAAAATTTGGCGGCTGGACGCCGTGCTCCCCGCGGGGGCGCGGTGGGTGCTCGATGAGATTGATGTCGATGATTCGGTGGCCGGGCCGTTGTCCCGCTTGCTTGCCGACGCAGTCGTGGTAGCCGATCTTGATCAGGCGCGCAGTGTCATCGCCTCGGACCCACGTCTGCGGGCCATCACCCCGGACGGTGTGGTGCTTGGCGAAGGTTGGATGTCGCTAGGATCTGGTGCCGGTTCCGTGGTGGAAGTAGAGACGCACATTATGGCGGCGCGGGAAGAGCTCGCGCAGGCGCAGGCACAGCTTAAAGAGATATCCGGAACTTTCGCTGGCGCCCAGGAAGCCTACGACGAAGCTCAAGTGCAAGCAGCTGCCGCCAAGGCAGCGCTGCGAGATCATGACACAGCTGTTGCCGCCCTCGGCCGGGATGCAGATCGGTTGCGCAAGCAGGCAGATGCTGCCAAATTGGCGCACGAGAAAATGGCAGCCCGGGTGACCCAAGCCGAGATGCGTGCGGCTGAGCTCGAACAGCAGCTAGCCGAGACGATGGATCGTCTTGCCCGCATCGAAGATGACCAAGAACCTGACGAACCCTCCACCCAAGCTCGCGACGAAGCAGCGGCGGCATTAGCACAGGTAAAAGCCATGGAGATGGAAGCCCGTCTCGCATTGCGCACCGCGGAGGAACGGGCGGGGCAGGGCAGAGGCCGAGGCGAGCAGTTACGCCGCCAGGCTGCCCAAGAAAAGCAAGCGCGTGCGCGCCACGAAGCAGCAATCGCTGAACGCCGAGCAAAGGTCGAGCTAGCCACGGTAGTGGCTCGCAACGCTCGCCTCATTCAGGAACGAGTACTGTCTGCTACCGAACGTGCTCAAGCACGCAAACAAGAGACGGCCGAGCAGAAAGCTGGTCTCACCGCGCAGCTGGGTCGGGCTAAAGACTCGGTCAATGCGGCGCAGGTACAGCTAGGGCGGTTGTCCGATTCAAAACATGCGGCGGAAATCGCCCGTTC
The DNA here is from genome assembly GCA_032468405.1 of Staphylococcus chromogenes. GTDB lineage: Bacteria > Actinomycetota > Actinomycetes > Mycobacteriales > Mycobacteriaceae > Corynebacterium. The sequence continues at coordinate 412,439 of JAUDUO010000001.1, read as the reverse complement.
CCAGGCTCGAGTTCGGATCGAGGAAGCGCAAGCCCAAGCGGAAGGTCAACTCGGCGTACCCGTTGAAGTCTTGCTCGCGGATTATGCACCAGGAGAAGATTTTGACAAGGCTGCTGAGCAGGACCGGTTAAAGAAAGCCGAAAAGGCGCTGAATTCGCTGGGGAAAGTGAACCCGTTAGCCTTGGAAGAGTTCAAGGCGCTAGAGGAGCGCTACGAATTTTTGGCAGGGCAGCTTGCGGACGTAGAGCGGGCTCGAAAGGATCTCTCCGACGTCATCGAGGAGGTAGACGACAAGATCCTGCAGCTGTTCACCGACGCGTGGCATGATGTCGAACGGGAGTTTCCCGCAGTATTTGAAACACTGTTCCCGGGTGGGCAGGGGCGACTTGTGCTTACTGAGCCAGGGGACATGCTGGCCACCGGTATCGAAGTGGAAGCTCGCCCACCGGGAAAGAAAGTCAAGCGCTTGACCTTGCTTTCGGGCGGGGAGAAGTCCTTGACAGCGCTCGCTATGCTCGTAGCGATTTTCAAAGCTCGGCCTTCTCCTTTCTACGTCATGGACGAGGTAGAGGCAGCTCTCGACGACACGAATCTGCGCCGACTGATCGCACTTTTTGAGAAGTTGCGGGAATCCAGCCAGTTGATTGTGATCACTCACCAAAAGCCGACGATGGATGTAGCCAATGTACTTTATGGCGTGACCATGCGTGGTGATGGTGTTACCCGAGTGATTAGCCAACGGATGAGCCCAGCGCAATAGCTCGGACGCTATGCTGGACTGCGGATTCTTAAAGAAGAACACAACTAGTGAAAGCAGGAAACACCACTGATGAGCGCTTCTGGAGCACATCCCATCGCTGATCCCATGGATTCCCTTTTGGGATGGGCATCGCAAACCGAACTCCAACTAGCCCAACTTCTAAGCGACATCGACTTTTTCCCACTTTCCAACCTCTCCCGCGATGAGCTGCAACGCATCGAGCGATTCTTCGGCACCTTTGTGCGCCGTCAGCTGTCTGCTGGCGCCGATTTCGGTGCGCTCATCGATGTCATGCCGGCATTGACCACCACCACGCTGATCAAGCGAGCATCCCGCATGGTGGCTCCGGAGAATTTCGTGCTGGAGTATCTCGGCGGGCTGGAACTCGAGCCAACGCCAGCGCTTCTTGAGGCCGTCACCCCGCGCATCATCCCGCTATTGCAAGGTCTTGGCATGGAGGTCTACTCCGGGGATCCCGTAGAGTGCCTGGAGCTGCACACGGGTATCACCTCCGCTAAGGTGCCGATGGTGCTCGAAGCGATGGAAAGTGAATCTTTCGATTTCCATGGTCTAGACATTCCACTGTGCTCCCACCACGACAAAGTCTTCGCCGACATCGCGCAGCTTCGGAACTTCACCATTGAACACCCTACGTCTTGGCTGGATCGGGACCGTTCCCACCTCGAGCTTGCACCATTGATCGCGGATTCAGTGATCGAAGAGCTTAAAGAGCGCCCAGTAGGAACCGTGGATCGGCTCAATTCCGTGGGCGTGGGCACCCGCGAACTCCGCCCACGCATCGTTCTCGACGCCAAGCGCCACAAAGTGTGCCTGCGACTACCCGAGCAGCGTATCGACGCCGGCGCTGAAATCCTGTGGCGCGTGAGCCTCGAAGGCACCACCCGGATCTTCCGCACGGGACGCCCGTGGGGAGACACTTCAGAGTACTCCGAGATGCTCGACATCACCCTGGATCACGCGATTCGCGAGCTAACGGTCGTGGACTCCACCAATGGCATTACGTGGAACGTTCCGGTGATTAACTCGGAAGACCCGATTCTGGTGTTTACCCCGAAGGGGCACAACATTACCGCAAAGGCTTCCGTCCACTACGCCACGCTGCAGGTCTTGTGCCCGGTAGACACGGAGTTGATGGATGTAGTTACCTCTAAGCCGCTGCCGATTGTGGAGGAGTTTCCGGTCGAGGGCTGGGAATCGTGGGTGTGCCGAGTGCTCGATACTTCCCGCGCGGACTCGATTCAAGCGGTTCGACCGGGGCAGCAGGTTTCCCCCGTGCGCCCAGTGCGCTCGATTAATCCACGCCAGCGCGTGACGTTTAGGGACCCAGCACCGGCCGTCGATAATGTGCGGACGTTGACTGGCTTGCCAGTCCATACTGCTAGTTTGATCGCGGATTTCCCGCCAACCCTTTCCGGTGCTGATGAGACGTGGTACCTGTCCATCTCGTCCTACGCCGGAGTAGGGATTGCCGGTGTGGAAGTGTCCGCTGAAGAACCGCTGGAAGTTCCGGCGGAGGGCGGTAGCTTTGAGATTTTCGATCCCGAGGCTTACGACGACCCGTGGGTGGGCGAGTATCTGGTGCGCTTGAGAGGGCCGCGAAATGAGTCATTCCGCCACGAATACGCCATCGTTGAGGGAATGGCCGCCTCCACTGACTTCGCCGGATTGGTACGATCCGTCCGGATTCCCGCGGCTGGTGGCTTGTCTGAAGCGGTGCTCCTGGTTAAGCCCACCGACAAACACTTTGAGGTGGAACCACGAAATATTGAGGTGGCCCCGGATGCCGCTGACGTCGCGTTCGCCGTGACTAACGAGGCGGGAGATCAGCTGCCGATTCGCTTTGTGCCGCCCCGACTGCAGTTTGAACTGCCGCTCGTCGGCAAGCCAGCTTTGTGGCGGACGACTCGCATTACTTGTCGTGCCGCCGATCTTGATGCTGAGGGGACACTTCGGCTTCGCGCCGGCTCGAATCTCGGCCGTCCGATGGTGTCGTTGCGCAATCAGCATGGTTCGCCGGTGCGCACCATCAAATTGGACACTCTCGACGGCATCACCTACACCGCCTCTATGGCGCAACTAGCCACCACCATGATGAGTGGCCGCCTGGAGCTGGAATGGACTGATCCGCGGAGCAAGAAACGCGCTTCGGTGAATCTGGCGGACATCGATACCCAGCCGCATTTCACTGGCATGCTTATCGACGGCCACGACTTGGTCCTCGAAGGTCTCGTAGCAGGGCGAGCGCTCTCCGCGTGGATTTGGTCTGCCACTGCTCCGTGGATGCCAGCAGTATCTTTGGACATAACCGGCGAGCGCACCGAACTGCCTGCGAACTTGGTGGGCGCGGGCGACTTGATCATCGACGTGCATTCTCGCGACCCGTTCAACGTGTTGCGCGCACCATATGCCCCAACCGCCGCGGCACAGCGGGTAGAGCAAGAGGGTTACTTTACTGATCAGGAGCAGGTTTTCGCGGATCTATCGGCCTTCTTGGCTGGTGAGGCCGACGTCGCCCCTGACGACGCAAAGGTTATGCCGGTCCTGTGGGATTACTTGGCCTCCTGGAAGGGCGAGCACAATAACCGCGAAGCTGTTGTTGCTGCGTTGTCTTCTAACCCAGCCGCTGCGCTGGATGGCCTGTCTGCCTCCTTGGTTCCGGCGGAAAAACAACCTGGCCGAATTATTGCGTCCGGTCTGATCCTGGGGCAGTTTGCAGCCACTAGTGCCACAGATATCCGACGCAGCCCCTGGATGGGTGCGCTGGAGCTCATGGGACAGCTACCTGCTTTGATTGAAGCGGAAGAGTCCACGCGCGACGTGGTCCGGGAATTGGAAGCTCTCGCAGGCAAGCGTTTGGTGGAGGCGTTGGCCACCGGCCGAGACAACACTTTGGACACCGCGTGCATTGACCGTGGAACGGTCCAGTTGGCGCTCATGGATGAAGCCCAGCAGAAGGCCTTGCTTGAGGTGCTATTCGCGCAAGGCGATATCGTCCCAGGGGCGATCATGGACGATTCGGCCCGGTTGTTGGCAGTTATGGAAGCGTTCCATCGCCGAGCAGACCTGAACCGTTTGCTTTCTGATGAAACGGTCATCCAGACGATGGTGTCCACTTTGCGGGCGCTGAAGGGCAACAACCGGGCGATTTACGCGTCCGCACGCGTACGCTTTGACAAGCTAGACGGAGTGGACACCAATGCGCGCGAGAATATGTGGGCATTGGCTCCGGTGGCATCCTTGGTGTTTGCACTAGCCGCACGTATGCATGCGCATGGGCTGATGGGCAAACCAAAATTGCTGCTCAAGGCAGCTTCCTATTGGGCAGAGCTTGCCGAGATTGTTCCGGATTTGGTGACTGGCGACTTGATCTCGGCAGACGCAATGGTGCTGGCGGTGAAATACCCGGGGCTATAGGCAAGCAACGTTGGAATTCAGTGAGGACTAGCCACTGGCGTTGCTTGATCCAACCGTTGTGTGGAAAACACCCCTCGGTGGTGCGCGAAACTGCAAAAATTGAGCACTAACCAGGGGTGTTTCTTAACTAGAACCGTATTATTGATGCAACCCTCGACAATCAGTGACCGTGAATAGGTTGCAATTTCCTGAACAAACCTTGCAGAGCGTGCTACTCGGCGTGCGCTTCGTGCCACTTCTTTTCGCGGATCGTGCGTTGGTAGGAGTGCATACCGTTACCTTGTACGTCGCCTGCGACGTGCTCGGCGTGGGAAAGGCCTTCGCTGAGCAAGGTTTCTAGGTGCTCGTCAGTAGCTGAATAGAACATGAACGTGCCTTCGCGGCGGTATTCCACCAGTTGCGCTGTTTTCAGCTTTGCGAGGTGCTGGCTAACCACCGAGGCTGTCACACCCAGGGTTTCCGCAAGTTGGTTTACATTGAACTCGCCCTGGAGCAGCATCCAGATGATTCGGATACGGGTGGGGTCACTCAACAGTTTGAAAGATTCCGCTGCCAGGTGGGCATGGTTGAGGTCTGGGGCGTGGATGGAATCTTTGTTGTGCATGCGTTTCACTATAGCGCTCTGCCCAACAAAGACACTTGCCTAGTTGCGTAATTATGCAGATACTTAAATAATGACGCATCATGGACACCAGCACGAGCACCACCATCACGCTCACACGCGGTGGGACAAGCTCAAACATGCTGTAATGCCACACTCGCATGATCATCAAGCAATGATCAGCGATTCTACAGAGGCCACCAGGGTTGCGATGAAGGCTGCTTGGCTGAGTTTGGCGGGGATGGCTGCCACGGCAATACTGCAGATCGGGATTGTCGCAATTTCCGGATCCGTCAGCCTTCTCGCAGATACCATCCACAACCTCGGCCACTTGATTACTACAATTCCGTTGCTCGTTGCCTTTCGCTTTTCGCAGCGAGCTGCCACAAAGCGGTTTACCTACGGGTACCGGCGTGTCGAGGACTTCGTCGGGCTATTTATCGGCCTGGTAGTGGCTGCTAGCGCGGTGCTCATTTTCTACGATGCCATCCAGGCTTTGCGGCACCCGCGCGATTTGGACAACCTCGGCTGGGTCTTGGCAGCTGCCATCGTTGGCGCATTGGGTAATGAATTGGTGGCCCAATACCGTATCAAAGCCGGTCGCAGGGTGGGGTCTGCTGCGCTCATTGCAGAAGGGCAGCATGCCCGCACAGATGCTTTGACCTCTTTGTCCGTGATCATCGGTGTGATCGGAGCCTATCTGGGCTTTGCGCAAGTAGACGCAATTATTGGCTTGGTGATCGGCGTGGTGGTGGTCGGGGTGTTGATCAGCTCGATGAAATCAGTATTTTCCCGACTGATGGATGGAGTGGATGAGGTGATCGTCGATAAGGCACAGCATTGCGCACAGCATGCTGGGTTGGACGAGGCTACGGTCCATGCTCGATGGGTAGGTCATGATTTGCTGGTGGAAATTGTGGCGAAGCTGCCGGATAACTGGACGGTGGGGCACCTGCGGCACGTACAGCAGGCATTGCTCGCGGATCTCAAACAGGAGCTTCCGCGCTTGGACCAGCTAAGGTTGACCCCGCGCACTTAGGGGCTCAAGTGGCAAGGAGTGCCGAAGTGCTGACAAGATGGACAGCATGAACACCACTTATCTCATTATTGGCGCGCTGCTCCTGATTCTCCTGCTGTTGATCATCCTTGTGGTGGTAGGGCAGCAGCGTAAAAAAGCCAAGACTATTTCTTTTAGCAAAGACGAAGATCAGCCAAAAGAGCTGACCCAAGAGCAAAAGAGCGGAAATTACACGGCAAACGCAGGGTTCAACTTCGCACCAGCCAAGAAAGAGCCCGTGCTTGCCGACGACCAACGGCTACAAACCGAACCGGCACAGTCCGCTCCAATCGTGCCTGCCCCTGAGGTCGACGCGCCAGCTCCGCGGGCCGAGGAACCGGCGCTACCGGCCGAAACGCAGCCGAGCGAACCAGCCAAGGTTATCGAGGAACAGCCGCAGGACACACCACAACCTGAGGAAGAAAACCTAAAGCTGTCCAAGGTGGCAAAGCCTGCTAACACGCAGCAAGCTCCATCCGAAGAACCAGAGACCGAAGACAGCGCTCCCGAACCGATAGCGCCAGCTGAAGTAGAAACACTGCCTGCTCAACCTGCCGAGAGTGACGTCGTCGAAGAAGCAGAGGAAGCTGCGGCTGCGGCAAATGCTACTGCCGAAGGCGCCGAGGCTGCACTAGAGCAAACCCCAGTGCCAACCGAAACGCCAGCACCAGCTCCGGAACCGCTTGATGACATCGAGCCGGCCGCTGGACGCCTAGGCAAGCTCCGCGGAAAGCTGGCAAAGTCCAATAACTTCCTCGGTCAGTCCGTGCTGGGCATGCTCTCTGCCGGCGATCTGGACGAAGATGCCTGGGAAGAAATTGAAGACCAGCTGATCATGGCTGACCTCGGGGCAAACACCTCGGTCAAAGCAGTGGAAATGCTGCGTGAGAAGATCGCCGAACGCGGAGTGTCTTCGGAGGCCGAGGCAAAAGCCATGCTGCGCGAGACACTGATTGAAATCGGACGTCCAGAGCTGGATCGTTCCATTAAGGCCATGCCTTATGAAGGCAAGCCTGCTGTTGTTCTGGTTGTCGGTGTGAATGGCACCGGTAAGACCACCACCACCGGCAAACTTGCCCGCGTCTTGGTATCCATGGGCCACAAGGTGTTGCTCGGCGCTGCCGATACTTTCCGCGCTGCAGCTGCAGATCAGCTGGAAACCTGGGGACGTCGTGTAGGGGCCGAGACCGTGCGTGGTGCCGAAGGAGCCGACCCTGCCTCGGTCGCCTTTGATGCGGTGGCCAAGGGCGTGGAAACGCAGGCTGATGTCGTGCTCATCGACACGGCTGGCCGATTGCACACTTCGGTGGGGTTGATGGATCAGCTGGGTAAGGTCAAGCGTGTAGTAGAAAAGAAGGCCGCAGTGGACGAAGTTCTGCTGGTACTTGATGCTACCGTTGGCCAAAACGGCTTGATCCAGGCCCGCACCTTCCGTGACGTTGTGGACATCACTGGTGTGGTACTGACCAAGCTCGACGGCACTGCCAAGGGCGGCATCGTGTTCCAGGTTCAGGAAGAACTTGGCGTTCCAGTGAAGCTGGTGGGACTTGGCGAAGGCGCTGATCACCTGGCGCCATTTGAGGTCGAAAGCTTCGTCGACGCCCTGCTGGCGTAGCACCGCCACTTCCATTACCCACCGAACTGCCGGTGAAGGATCGCCCGCATCCTTCCCGGCAGTTTTTGCGTGTACCGTCAGATTTTTGCACTGGCTGCCCAAACTAGGGGAAAGCGGGTGGGGTCTACTAACATAGTGGAGAATCCAACCGATTACAGGGAGCAATTGACGTGTTTGAATCTTTGTCCGACCGCCTTCAATCCGCCCTCACCGGCCTGCGGGGCAAGGGCAAGCTGACGGAAGCTGACATCAACGCCACCGCGCGTGAGATTCGCCTTGCTCTCTTGGAAGCCGACGTTTCGCTGACTGTCGTGCGTGGATTTATCAAACGCATCAAGGAGCGCGCGGCCGGTGCCGAGGTTTCCGAAGCACTTAACCCTGCGCAGCAGGTGATCAAGATTGTCAACGAGGAGCTCGTTGACATTCTCGGTGGGGAAACCCGTCGCCTTTCCTATGCCAAGAACCCACCGACTGTCATCATGCTCGCTGGTCTGCAGGGTGCTGGTAAGACCACCCTCGCAGGTAAATTGGCCAAGCACCTCGCGAAGCAGGGACACACCCCGATGCTGGTCGCCTGTGACCTCCAGCGCCCCGGTGCCGTGCAGCAGCTGCAGATCGTGGGTGAGCGCGCTGGCGTGCCGACGTTTGCGCCTGATCCTGGTACCGCGATGGACACCCTGGAGCATGAGATGGGCACTTCTCATGGTGACCCTGTGGCCGTCGCTCGCGAAGGTATTGAGGAAGCCAAGCGCCAACAGCGCGACGTTGTCATCGTTGACACCGCCGGTCGCCTCGGCATCGACGAAACGCTGATGCAACAGGCTCGCAATATTCGCGATGCCGTGAATCCAGATGAAGTTCTCTTCGTTATCGACGCCATGATCGGCCAGGACGCCGTCCAGACCGCTCAGGCTTTCCGCGATGGTGTGGACTTCACCGGCGTGGTGCTGACGAAGCTCGATGGCGATGCCCGCGGTGGTGCAGCCCTTTCTATCCGCGAAGTCACCGGCAAACCCATCATGTTCGCCTCCACGGGTGAAAAACTCGAAGATTTCGACGTTTTCCACCCAGAGCGCATGGCCAGCCGAATCCTCGGCATGGGCGACATGCTTACCCTCATCGAGCAAGCTGAGGCTCACCTCGATCAGGAAAAGGCGATGCAGACCGCCCAGAAGATGGGCACCGGCGAGCTCACCCTGGAAGACTTCCTGGATCAGATGTTGATGATCCGCCGCATGGGGCCAATCGGCAACATCTTGAAGATGCTGCCTGGCGGCAAGCAGATGTCCCAAATGGCCGACATGGTGGACGAAAAGCACCTGGATCGCATCCAGGCCATCATCCGTGGCATGACTCCGCAAGAACGGCAAGACCCGTCGATTCTGAACGCATCGCGACGCAAGCGCATCGCCAATGGTTCTGGTGTGTCTGTCTCTGACGTCAATAACCTCGTTGAGCGCTTCTTCGAGGCTAAGAAGATGATGGGCAAAATGGCCGGACAGCTGGGCATGGGCGGCAGGGGTGGTTCTGCCACTAAGAAGCAGCGCAAGACCCGCAAGGGCAAGAACGGCAAGAAGAAGCCGATTAAGAACCGCGGGCCAAAAATGCCGGGCATGGGCGGCATGCCAGGCGGCATGCCATCCATGGAAGATCTGCAGAAGATGCAAGAGCAGATGGGCGGCGCTGGCGGAGGCATGCCTGGCATGCCGGGAATGCCCAAACTTCCGAAGGGCATGGAAAACATCGACTTGAACAAGCTGAAGTTCGACTAGGCAGGCCCACGCGGATTTTTGACTCGAAGTTGTCCCATTTCAGGCAGTTTTAGGGACATCTCAGAGTCAAAAATCTGCCAACACTTTAATAGCCACCTGCACGCGGTTGGTGCAGTCGAGTTTTTCCATGATTCGAGCGATGTGCGTCTTCACGGTGGACATCGACAGATAAAGCTCAGCTGATATTTCTTGGTTGGTCTTCCCTGCAGCAATGAGCTGGGCAACTTCCCGTTCCCGTTCGCTCAAGGTAGTCACTCCAGGATCAACCGGACGGGGTTGTGCTCGGTTAAGTAAGTCTTGCAACACGGCAGGGGATAGCAGCGTTTGTCCGGCAGCTGCGGCATGGATTGCAGCTAGCAATTGACGGGGCGGAGTCGTCTTCAGTAGAAAACCAATCGCACCTTCTTGAAGGGCAGCCAGCACGTTCGCTTGGGTATCAAAAGCCGTCAGCACCAGGACCTCAGTATCCGGGCAGGTAGCCTTGATGCGGGGGAGTGCTGCCAACCCATCCATCTCAGGCATGCGTAGATCCAGCAAGAGCACGTCACATTCGCGCGCTAATGCGAGAGCTTCTTTGCCGTTGCTGGCTTCTCCACTACACACGAGATCGGGTGAGGAGTCGACGAGCATCCGCAGGCCATGGCGCATGAGCTCTTCATCGTCGGCAATGCCCACCCGGATCATGGCAGCTCCAAAGTAACGGTAAATGGATTCGTGCTCACGGCAAGACTACCGCCACTCAATTCTGCTCGTTCAGTAAGACCAATGAGACCAACACCGTGTGTTCCTTCAGCTGCTGCTCCAGGATTGCTTACTGATACGCGTAGTTGTGGCACCGAAGTAATGGAAATATGCACTGGGGCGCCCGGAGCGTGCTTTCGGGCGTTGGTGAGACATTCTTGCAGCATGCGATGCACCGTGTGCTGTGAGGTAGTGCTGAGGCTCGCCAGCTTTTGTTTGCCTGCCGAATCGATGCTCAAGGAGACTTCCATTCCGGCGTTGCGCGCTTGCGCCACCACGTCTTCTGCGTTCAGTCGCGGATCCACAGCTTCTGGTTCCGTGCGGAGTACCGACAAAACTTCGTGCAGGTCAGCGACCGCCGCCGTTGCTTGCTCCCGGATGGTCGCAGCTTCGCGCGCCCGAGCCTGCTCGTCCAAGTCCGGCCGCATCTCGAGCACCCCCGCGTGTACCGAAATGAGGCTGAGTCGGTGAGTGAGCGAGTCATGCATGTCCCGAGCGACGCGCAGCCGCTCGTCGTGACGCGCGCTCAGTTGTGCCTCTTGCCAGGCCGCTTCTTCGGCTTCTCGACGCTTACCTCTGCCGACCCCAATCAACAGGCAGACGATAATCACAACGCAACTTAAGCCGAAAGCTGGGATAACTTCGGATTTGTCCGGGTCCGCGATGAGGCTGCCGATTGCCCCGCAGACTCCAGCTGCCGCGGCAAGTGCTGCCCACCGCATGGAACGTCGAGAAGCTAGCTCGATGATGGCGAATAAGCCTGCATAGACACCGAGTGCCCCGAAAGTACCGAGGAAGACCGTGGTGGTGGCAACTACATATTGAGCGGGATGCTCGCTGCGTACCCCACGAAGTACAAAAGGCAGGCCGGCCAGGCTGAGGAGACCGGCAGGTAACTGCAACGTGAGATACGCAATTCGCGGAACCGTGTAGGAATCGGGGAAGGCACCTAGGTCCTGAAAATCAAAGGTCGCCGGCCACATGAACAAATAGGTGAGAAGGCCGAAAATAATGCAAGTGAATGTGGCCATCACCCACGGCGGGCGGAGGGCAGGGGCGGTCATGGAGCATAACTTTAGCCGGTGCGCGGTTTCGTCGGTGTCGGCCGAAAGTACGAAAAAGACTGGACACTTGCCCGATGCCGCGGATGAGCATAGCCTGCGAACCTTTAGAACATGTCATATTTCATTCAAGCCCACCGACGTTGGTGGCATCCTTTGGTAGAGATTTTGTTGGTGCTCGTGCTGTGGCCGATTTTTCTAATGTTGAGCTTTGGCGTAATCGAATTGGTTGCCTGGCAGTTTGGTGCCGAAGGCTTCGTCGATCGTGGTTTTGCAGAGCCAATGGATATGTATCAAGTAGAAGTCTGTACCGCGATGCTAGTGATGCTGGCGGCTGGTTTGCCGGCTTCGATGCTTGCGGCTCGGATTGTGCGCCGTCGGCGGTGGAAGAGCATTTTCGGGGTCACCGGCTCGTTTGACTGGAAGCTATTCCTTACCGGGGTGTGCGTGGTACTGCCCTTGGCCTTGCTATCCGTGAGTGCGATGTACCTTGCTGGGCCTTCGCGCTCAGTGAGCGTTAACGTTCCACTGCTCCTGGCCTGCATGGCGCTGGTACCAGCGCAATCGATGGCGGAGGAGATTGTCTTCCGCGGGGTGCTCGGGCAAGCCTGCGGCAAGTGGACTAGATCGTGGATTGCAGCCGTGGTCATTCCGCTCCCATTGTTTGTTGTTGGGCATGAGTACTCCTGGATGGGATTGCTTGCTATCGCGTGGTTTGCGTTGTGCACTGGCTATCTAGCACATCGAACGGGAGGACTAGCAGCGCCAATGGCATTGCATGTTGGGAACAATTTGGGCTTTTTCATGTTTGGTGCCATTGGGTTGGCGGACCTTAATCAATCCCAGATTTCCGCGGCCACAGCAGTAATTGATTTTGTGTTTTGTGCAGTGGTTACTGTGGCGCTGCTGTCTCTTAGTGGCAGTAAGGTAATCCCATCGAAGAGGGCAGAGTCTAAGATAGCTGACTCCGTTGAACACACAATGCGGGCAGAGCTTAAGGCGTAGCTCGCTGACCGTGAAATTCTAACTTTGGACAGCGTACGCGGGAAGGACGATGTTGTCGATGATGTCCTCGATGGCCTCAGTGGTCAACTCACCTTTGGCAATCACGTCTGCGATTGCACACGAGAAAGGTAGCCGAATCAGCCGTTCGGATTCCACTGCTTGCCGCAATTCGCCCGATGTGGAGGCAAATTCGATGCATTCTAGCCAGTGCTTAAGTAGCGGCGAGATTGTTTGATCGGTGATTTTCGCGCGGAGCTCAGGACCGGCTTCTCCGAGCAGAGTCAGAGCATTATCGACACCAAACTGCTCGACGTTTTCACGCATGGCCTCGAGAATCAAGCGCAAGTTTTCTCGCAAAGACGGCTGAATGTGCGCTTTGAGAGCTGTCGTGGTCTGCGTGGCAACGGAAAAATAGATCATCTCCGCGCGGGTAGGGAAACGCCGGTAGAGCACCGGCTTACTTGTCTTCGCGCGTCGTGCCACTCCTTCGTAAGTAATACCGCCAATGCCATGTTCGGCAAGTTCGGCGCGGACGGCCATAGCGATAGCGTCGAGGAGCTCTTCTCCGGTGCGGCGAGTCTGCTTCATGCTGTTCAGTCTAGGGTTTCTCGGCCAAAAATCAAGATACGTTGCGTTTCTTAACTTGGTGCGCTAGGTTGAATTTAGAAACGTTCCGTATCTAAATAGGGGTGGCTATGTCAGCCAATATTTTCGCAAAACCAGCGGCACTGACCCTGCTCATCATGGCCGTGCTCAGTCTGATCTTTACGCCTATGATCAAAATGCAGCCTCGAGACATTCCGGTAGCGATCCACAACAACGACGTCGCCACTTCCACGCCAGCGGGCCCATTGAAGCTGTCCGACAAAGTTGCGGCGGGGCTAGCTGATAACAAGATGTTGCGAATTGTTGACCGGGATGAAGATGCCTACGCCGTCTACACTATTCCTGCCGATTTCTCTGCCACCGCAGCGAAGAAGGAACAACCTCACATCGATGTTGAGATTAACCAGGGCAAACACCCAATGGTGTCTCAGATGCTCGAAGGTGCGTTGTCCAAGGCTCCGGCAGATGGTCCCAAGATGAATGTCACTTACCGAAACCCGGTACCTCCGACGCTGGGCTTGGCTGGGTCATTGTTGCCTGCGTTGTTTGTGTTGCTCACATTTATTCCCACGATGATCGGGAGCTTTGTGTTAGCCAACAGTATTCGGGCTCGCAAAATAGGCCTGCAGCTGGCGGCCTTGATGGTTCTCAATATTGGGGTGGGGTTGATGGGTTGGCTGGTCTATAGCCTGCTCTCGCCAGTTGAATTCGCTGCCGGTACCGTCTTGTGTTTCCTCGCGTTTGCTAGCTTTGTTGTTGGCTCCCTCACGGTTGGTGCTGTCAATCTGTTCGGCAAACCGGGAATTGCTATTCCGGCGCTGTGTCTGATCACCGGCATGTCTTTGATGACCTTGCCGCGCGAATTTGTGCCAAACTTCTGGCGCGACTGGATCTACCCGTGGAACCCGATCCGCATGATCGCCGAGTCTGGCCGGGAAATCTTGTATCAGGGTTCGGGAATTGTGACGAGCCCATTCTGGCTGCTGGCTCTTATTGCAGGCATTGGTGTTTTCCTTATGCTTGCGGGCTTTGCCCGGGCATCGGAAGAGCCGGCCAAGGTTTAACGGTCGCCGTACGAATTGGAGTCTGAAGTAAGGGTCGTCGATAAGCAAGCGCGGTTTGGAGTTGCACTTAAGCATCGTCTATGCTTGTTGAGTCCTGCGTAATTTTCGCCACCGGCCCCGGCCGAACGAAGACGTCACGCGCAGACCAAATGAAGGGTTGAACCGGCTCTCCCAACCTGGGGGAGTGACTGTACTGCCCAGTGACTAGAAGGAATACACATGGCTGTTAAGTTCAAGCTGCAGCGTATGGGCAAGATCCGTACGCCTCACTACCGCGTTGTTATCGCTGACTCCCGCACCAAGCGCGACGGCAAGGTTATCGAGAACATTGGTATCTACGAGCCAAAGGCTGAGCCATCCGTCATCAAGATCGACTCTGAGCGCGCTCAGTACTGGCTCTCTGTTGGCGCACAGCCAACCGAGGCAGTTCTCGCTCTGCTGAAGGTCACCGGTGACTGGCAGAAGTTCAAGGGCCTCCCAGGTGCAGAAGGCACCCTGAAGGTCGCTGAAGAGAAGCCATCCAAGCTCGACCTGTTCAACCAGGCTCTTGCCGAGGCTGCTGACGCTCCAACTGCTGAAGCAATCACCGAGAAGAAGCGCAAGGCTAAGGAAGAGGCTGAAGCAAAGGCTAAGGCTGAAAAGGAAGCTGCCGAGAAGGCTGCTGCTGAGGAAGCTGAGAAGGAAGCCGCTGCTGAAGAAGCTGCTGCATCCGAAGATGCTCCTGCCGAGGAAGCTGCCGCAGAGTAATTCCTGCTAGGTAATTGTGATTGACCGTCCGGTTCGCCGGGCGGCCTTTTGCGTTGCTTGACGACGGCTCGTCGAAACGCAATTGGACAAAACAAAACCCCCGGAGGCACGAAGGCTTCATATCCAACGACCCTTACCTGCTCGAATTGCATCATTTTCGGCCAATACAAAATCAGGTCGAGTAGACGATGGCCTTTGCTTAGTACCTTTGGGATCGAGAGTGGCTTCCCGTTTAAAGTGCAGTCACGTCGATTGGCTTTAGTTGAAGCTCGGCAGCGTTGCATGAGTTTGGCCAGAATGCTGGATGAGAACTTGGCTGTGTGGCTGGAAGCTGGTAGCTCGACTGCATCCCTGATTGTCGAACGTCCCGCTGTGTGAATCACCAGAATGGCAACGGACCTGATTCATCTTGCCTACGCAAATGCTCCCGCATGCCCGGAATGGCAAATCGCACTAGTCCGTGGCCAGAGGAAACGATGATGTAGCGGTCGAGCAGGCGGCGTCGATACTGGCTGACGGTGTCTGGAGATTTGTCGAGGCGCTCAATGAGATCAGCTAGGCGGGAATCAACCGGATCCTGGGCCATGGCTGTGAGAAAGTCACGTTCCAATGCTGTGCAGCGGGCAAGTGTTGGTTCAATGACGAGGTTGCCTAGCTCTACGGCGGCTCGCTCGATCGCACTCCACGCAGCTTTGGGTGAAATGTCCTTGCCACCAGCGGCATTCCAGGCGTGATAGCCGATCAGCTGGATCAAAAACGGGTAGCCGTGGGTGGCTTCGACAGCTGCGGCGAGTGCGTCTTGGTGCCATGCGTTACCTGCTTCGATGACTGGTTGAATGAGTCCGCGCTCGGCATCTTCCCGGCGTACCGCGCCCAGGATCCGCCTATCGGCGCGGCGCAAGAACGTGATGCCTGGGTGATCGAGCAATGACGCAACCTCTTCCGGTAGGCCGGCTGCTGCGATGGCGACATTTCGGCGCTCGCGAAACAGGTGCTGGATAACGGCCATGAGCTCAGCCAATTCGTCCACTGTGGCGCGTCCGATTTCGTCAACGGTGATTAAAATGCCGTGGCCTACTAGTTCTGCGACAGCGGTCAGCTCGCCACGCAGACCTCGTTTAGGTTCGTGCTTTGCGATGACTTCTGAGCGGATTCCGCCTAGACCAGCGGGAGCGTTGATGCCTGTAATTCGTCGATTAGTTGGGTGCGGGTCAAGTTCGCTCAACAAATTCGGTAGCTGCTCATCGGTAAGTCGCGCTACCAAGCCAGGTAGTGCCGTTTCCGAAATCACGTGCCAGCCTTCTTCGCGGGCGGCATCCTCCAATTCGTTGAGTAACACTGTTTTGCCAACGCCACGCGTGCCGACGATCAACATCGCTCGGCTGGGAGCGCCAGGGCCTTGTTGCAGCGAACGGCGGAAATCCTGCACCACTTCTTCGCGGCCCACGGGGAAGCTGGGGGAGGTGCCAAATGTCGGGGTAAAGGGATTCAACTGCACGAAAACAACGCCTTTCAGTTTACTCAGTTTTAGCGCTGCAACTCAGTTTACTCAGTTTTGGGTGCTGCGCTAGACTAGCCAGCATGGAATTGATGATCGGACGGGTCGTGAAGTCGCACGGCATTCGCGGCGAGGTAGTGGTTGAAGTGACCACCGATGACCCCGACCTTCGCTTTGCAATCGGCGAGGTGCTGCATGGCACGCAAGGCAAAAAGGAACACGAACTTACCATCGCTGCGGCTCGTGCGCACCAAGGCCGACTATTGATCAAGTTTGACGAGGTGCCGGACCGAAACACGGCCGACTCGCTGCGTGGTACCAAGTTCTTCGCGGATCCGATCTATGACGAAGACGAAGGCTATTACGACCACGAGATCGAAGGTCTAAAGGTCATCCATGAAGGCAAGGAAATTGGCGAGGTGAAAGTCGTGATTCATGGCCCCGCCCAAGATTTGCTTGAAGTAGACATCGACGGCCGCGAGGTGCTCATCCCGTTTGTTGAGGCTATCGTTCCCGAGATCGATCTTGAGAAGGGTATCTGCACCATCACCCCGCCAGAAGGGCTGCTGGATCTGTAATGCTGCGTCTCGACGTCATCACTATCTTCCCTGAGTACCTTGAGCCGCTGCGCCACGCGCTGCTCGGCAAAGCGATCGAAAAGGGCATCATCTCCGTCGGAGTTCACGACCTACGCAATTGGGCTACCGACGTGCACAAATCCGTCGACGATACCCCATACGGCGGTGGCCCAGGCATGGTCATGAAGCCTACCGTCTGGGGGCCTGCGCTTGACGACGTTGCGGCTGGCAACGTCCACGGCGAGTTGGAATCCGCCACGTTGCACGTCGATAAGCCTCGGCATGACGACCTGGTTGGCCGAGAATTCGAAGGCTACGAGGGCGAAGCAGGGGACAAGCCATTGCTCATCGTGCCGACCCCTGCCGGCCGGCCGTTTACCCAGGAAATGGCCAGGCGCTGGTCGCGCGAGGAACACATCGTATTTGCGTGCGGACGTTACGAGGGTATCGACCAGCGCGTGGTTGATGATGCCGAAAACCGCTACCGCGTGGAGGAAGTCTCGATCGGCGACTATGTGTTGATCGGCGGGGAAGTTGCAGTGCTCGTAATGACCGAGGCGATCGTGCGCTTAATTCCAGGTGTGCTGGGTAATGCGTCCTCGCACGAGGAAGACTCGTTCTCGGACGGGCTTCTGGAGGGACCGAGCTACACTAAGCCACGGGAGTGGCGTGGGCTGGAAGTGCCGGATGTGTTGCTTTCTGGAAACCACAAGCTGGTGGAAGAGTGGCGTCGCGAACAGTCGCTGGCGCGGACACGGGAGCGCAGGCCGGACCTGCTGGAGAGGTTGGAATGATCGTCGTAGTATCTGATGACTTGCTACGGCAGCGGATAGGTAAGGCGTTGAGGGAAGAACGCAAAGCCGCGATTTCTCCGTCGCATTTGTCCGACATTGAGCGGGGCGAAAAAGAAGGATCGTCCGAAGTAATCCGAGGTGTACATCGAGCCCTAGGTCTGGATTTAGACCAGTTGTTGAAGCGCGCAGTGGTCCCGGATACTGCACAGCTCTCGCTGGTTGCTTAAAGTCCGCCAGATACGGAAAGTACCTGGCCTGTAACCCACCGGGCATCAGTGCTGGCGAGGAACGACACCACGTTGGCCACATCTTCCGGCTGGCCATAACGCCCCAAAGGGATCATAGCTGCGATCTGTTCCCGGACCGCAGGGTCTGGGTTGACAGCATGGTTACCAGGCGTATCAGTTGGGCCAGGTCTTAGAGCATTGACGGTGACCTCTTGGGGAGCAAACTCTTTTGCTGCAACCTGAGTGAGTGATTCCAAAGCTGGTTTCGCTGCACAGTATCCCGCAATACCGGGTTGGGGAATGCGTGTGTTTAGCGAGGATATATTTATGATCGAGGCGCCAGCGGGCATCAGGGGTCCCAGTTCTTTGATCAGCATGAATGGGGCTGTGACACCAATCGTGAGCTGTTCCTGCCACGCCTCCAGGGCTGTGGTTGCTATCGGGGAAATCTCGGTACCTGTCGTGGCGTTGTTAACTACAACATCGAAACTGTTGCCCTTGACTCGGTCAAGAAATTGATCGATTCCCAGGACAGTGCGGAGGTCCGCCTGAATTGCCGTGGCATACTCAAGTGACTTCGCTGCAGATTCATTCTGATTCCACGTGAAAGTAACGTGGTACCCGTCGGCTGCGAGGCGCTGCACGATTGCGCGCCCAATTCCACTGGAACCACCTGTAACGAGGGCTTGTTTGTCGTCCATACGCCCCATTGTGTATCGGTTCGCTTCGGTGGGTGCAGTATTTCGCTCTGAGCGGAGAAGCTATTGAAGCTAGCGCAGCGGGGCCAACTCGAAAGTTACGATATCGACCTCGGCGTTGTCCTCCAACGCCGGATAATGAATATCGAGGGCATCGTTGAGTTCATTGAGATCGGTAAAACCGTCGGCGCGAGCGATATCGTCGGTCAGTTCGTTCCTCAAGATGGTGCGGGAACTGCTTACTGTTGCAGCAAGTTCCACCACCGAACCGTCACTTTTTTCAAACACTATTGTGGCAGGGCCGGGTACAAACGGGTCATCGACACGAATAGTTTGTTGTTTTACTTCCGAACGGATCATGTCTTCATACCCCTCCCACATGTACAAACGTTGTGGGCTCTCAGATGCGCGCCAATCATATGGGTGAGGAAGGAGCTTACGAATTGCAAAGCTCACGAACCCATTGGGAGTGCGCACGATTGCCTTGATGTTGGGGTCAAGGTCAAACAGGATCTGACGGCACTTCCCGTACGGCGAGATAACATCACCTGTCGGCCCATACACAGCCACGACAGTTGAAATAGGGTCGTCGGAAGCAATTTCTGCATGTTTGCTGAGCGCAGAGATTTCGGCGCAGGGGCCGCCGAGAAAGTGGTACACATTCATACCGAGGATGATCTGCCCAGAGGCTGTGAGTAGACCGGCTGCCACAGTTGTTGCATCGCCATTAGAAGTCTGTTGCGCATGACTGCGAACAATTCGGACGAGGTTTCTTTCGTCAGGAGAAATCATGGATGCATTATTGCAGACCCCTCCCACCCGGGGATGCCAGCCGAGTGGGAGGGTCTTTGGCTATTGCCGTCGAGAAGCGCCTGAAGGAGGGGCGGCGCTACTTCGCGGGGAACAACTCCTTCACGTCGGTGCCGGTGACGAGCGCAGCAACAACGAGAATTCGGGATTGTCCAGGCCGGAGGATGCCCGAACCAATCACGCCCTTTTCGGCCAGCGTGGCACCGCCGCCAGCGCCGCCGTACGTACCTTCAACCAAGCCCTTGTCGACGCGCGTCGACATGACCACCGGGATGCCCTTGCCGGCAACCTCGACGATGGCATCCGCAATCGCTCCACCAACGTTGCCTGAGCCCATGCCCTCAATGACCAGGCCCTTCGCGCCAGAATCGACGGCGGCCTTGACCAGTTCGCCAGGGGCTCCAGGGTAGGCGGCAATAATATCCACGCGGGTGCCGTCAAGCTTCTTTAGTGGCAGCGGCTTTGGTCGTTTCATGTCGGCGGTGGCGTTGGTGTCGAAGCCATCCTTGCTGGAAGCGTCCTTCTTGTAAGCGCCACGCGCCCGCAGAATCTTGCCGCCGAACGCGATGAAAGCGCCCTTGCCCTTGTTCGCCGGGTCGGTGGCAGCGGTGACCGCGAGGGTGAGATTGTCTGGACCGTCGGTGTCAGGATCATCGAACGGGAACATGGACCCGGTGAGAACGACAGGCTGTTCAGCGTCGAGGAAAGTATCAATCGCGATGGCGGTCTCTTCCATCGAGTCCGTGCCGTGCGAGACGATGATGCCGGTGACGCCCGGCTCCTTGAGAGTGTCGTGGACTCTTTGCAGGATGCCGTCGGTGTCCTTGAGCGTCATGGCCGAGGAGTCCAGCTGGCTGACTTGGCGAACTTCGATGGAGAGCTTTGATTTATCGAACTTTTCATACACCTTCTTCAGTAGCTCTTCGCCGGTGACAGTCGGCACAAGCGCGCCAGTGGCATCCTTCTGGCTGGCGATGGTGCCACCGGTGGCTAGCATCACGAGTTTGCCCGAAATGGCCTTGTAGTCGACCTTTTTCTCTTCTTTGGCAGCCGTTGTGGTCGCCGTGGAAGTTGAAGATCCAGAATTACACGCCGCCAGCATGCTGCCCGCGGCAAGTGCTGCGCCGCCGGCGAGGAAATTGCGCCGAGAGAACCCAAGTGAGTTCATCAGTGTTCCTTTCGGTAGAAGTAACTACTACCGTTTTAGTCCCTGGCGTCATACTGGCAACAGCGGTTGAGAGCAATGTCATTATTAGGAACAAAGTTCGAGCCAGTTGCGCTGGCGTTAAAAGGCCAAGATACGATGGGCGAATGCTTTCCCTCATCGCTCAAGAATTAGGCATTGAGGTCTCGCAAGTCGAGGCCACCGTGAAACTCCTCGACGAAGGCAACACGGTTCCGTTTATCGCTCGTTACCGCAAGGAAGTCACGGGTGGGCTGGACGACACTCAGCTTCGCACCATCGAAGAACGCCTGACATACCTGCGTGAGCTCGAAGAACGCAAGGTTGCCGTGATGAAGGCCATCGAAGAGCAGGGCAAGCTTAACGACGACCTCAGGGCTCTCATCGTCGGAGTAACCACAAAGGCTCGTCTGGAAGACCTGTATCTGCCGTTTAAAAAACGCCGGAAAACCAAAGCCGACATTGCGCGGGATGCCGGTTTGGAGCCACTCGTCGATAAGCTGCTGGCGTTGGAAACACCAGACCTCGCAAGCTTCTATGTAGACGGTTTTGCCGATGACAAGGCGGTGTTGGACGGAGCTCGCGCAATCCTCATCGATCGATTTGCCATGGATGCAGACCTGGTCGGTGAGGTACGCGATGAAATGTTCCGCCGGGGCACGATGCAAGCCAGCGTGGTAGAAGGCAAGGAAGCCGAAGGAGCGAAGTTCAAGGACTACTTTGAGTTCTCAGAGCCGTTTCACACGCTGCCGAGCCACCGTATTCTCGCACTGCTGCGTGGGGAATCCGAAGGCGTACTGCACCTCAACCTAGAGGCCGACGACACTTTCTTTGAGGGCCTGATCAAGGATCGATTTGATCTGGCGGATTCACCGTGGATCAACGACGCCGTCCGCTGGGGATGGAAAACTAAGCTATATATTTCTGCAGGCCTGGACACTCGCATGCGACTTAAAGAAAAGGCAGAGGAAGGCGCGCTTGAGGTTTTCAAGAAGAACCTGCGCGACGTCTTGCTAGCAGCCCCTGCTGGGCAGCGGGCCACGCTCGGTTTGGATCCGGGTTATCGCAATGGCGTTAAATGCGCAGTGGTTGACCCGACCGGCAAAGTACTTGACACCGCGATCGTCTACCCACACCAGCCACAAAACCAATGGTCGCAGGCTGTCCAGACGCTCGCGAGCCTCGCGGCACAACACGGTGTGGATTTGCTTGCTATCGGCAACGGCACGGCCTCACGCGAAACTGAAAAGCTTGCAGGGGAAATCGCTGACCTGATCAAACAAGCTGGTGGAAAGAAACCGACCCCAGTGGTTGTGTCCGAATCTGGCGCATCCGTGTATTCCGCCTCTGCGCTGGCAGCGGCGGAATTCCCAGACATGGATGTCTCCCTGCGCGGTGCAGTCTCCATCGCTCGTCGCCTCCAAGACCCACTGGCTGAATTGGTCAAAATTGACCCGAAAGCCATTGGTGTGGGGCAGTACCAGCATGACGTGAACCAGACGGCGCTGGCAAAGGCGCTAGATAACGTCGTGGAAGATGCAGTGAACGCAGTCGGCGTCGATCTGAATTCGGCCTCTGCGCCGCTGCTCACGCGCGTAGCAGGTGTGAATGAAACCATTGCCCACAACATCGTGGCCTATCGCGACGAGAACGGTGCCTTTGCCTCCCGAACCGCGCTTAAGAAGGTCCCACGACTCGGGCCGAAAGCGTTCCAGCAGTGCGCCGGCTTCCTTCGTATCAACGGCGGCAAGGATCCTCTCGATGCTTCTGCAGTGCACCCAGAGGCATACCCCGTGGTCAAGCGGATCTCTGAAAAGACTGGCCTAGGCGTCGCGGATCTGATTGGCAACGCACGCGTGCTAGCTACCCTCAACCCGCGCGACTTCGCCGACGAACAATTTGGCGTACCGACCGTCACCGATATCATCGCAGAGCTAGAAAAGCCAGGACGCGACCCGCGCCCGGAGTTTAAGACCGCTACTTTCAAGGAAGGCGTGGAGAAGGTCTCCGACCTGAAACCGGGCATGATCCTCGAAGGCACCGTCACCAACGTTGCAGCCTTTGGCGCCTTTGTTGACGTCGGAGTCCACCAGGACGGACTCGTCCACGTTTCCGCGCTTTCCGACACGTTTGTCTCTGACCCGCACGAGGTAGTTCGTTCGGGCCAAGTGGTGAAAGTTAAAGTGCTCGAGGTAGATGAACATCGCAAGCGTATTTCACTGACGCTTCGGCTTAACGACGAACCCGGCCAGCCGCGCAAGGCCGCCAGAAATGACCGACCAAAGGGAGGAAAGCCTAGGGGTGGGCGTCGAGAAGCTGGCGGTGGTTCGATGGCTGACGCGCTGAAGAAAGCTGGTTTTGGTCGCTAGCGGGAGCGTGTGGCATACTATTCCAGTTCTATGTTTCGGGCATGAACCAGCACGAGCGTCCACGAAGTGGAAAATGCCGCTAGGTTCCTCTGTTCAATAAGTAAAAAGGATTCTTCATGAACCTCATTGATAAGTTTGACGCAGCATCCCTGCGCGACGATGTTCCAGCTTTCCGCGCTGGCGATACCCTCAACGTGCACGTAAAGGTTATCGAAGGTAACAAGTCCCGTACCCAGCTGTTCAAGGGCGTCGTTATTCGTCGTCAGGGTGGCGGCATCCGCGAGACCTTCACCATCCGTAAGGTTTCCTTCGGTATCGGTGTTGAGCGTACCTTCCCAGTTCACTCTCCAAACCTGGAGAAGATCGAGGTTGTTAGCCGCGGTGACGTTCGCCGTGCCAAGCTGTACTACCTGCGCGACCTGCGCGGTAAGGCTGCCAAGATCAAGGAAAAGCGCTAATCTACAGCTTTTATGCCCCCAACCTGCAAGTTCAGGTTGGGGGTTTCCCTATTTCTTGCCGGCAAGGGCGGGCGAACATGTTGGGACTTGCTGGCTGCGCAAATGAGCGACGGTGCCAGGCTGGTAAAGTGTTCGACTATGACTTATCAGGCTCCGGCGCAGGCCAAGAAGACACAGAAAGACAAGAAGAAGGAAACTCCGTGGTACATAGAGATTCCGGTCGTAGTAATCACCACCTTCTTGATCATGTTTGTGCTGCAAACCTTCGTCGGGCGGCTTTACGTAATTCCGAGTGCGTCCATGGAACCGACATTGCATGGGTGCCCCGGTTGCACCGGTGACCGCATTTACGTCGACAAGATCGCTTATCGCATGAGTGAACCGGAAGCTGGAGACGTAGTGGTGTTTAAGGCTCCGGAATCATGGAACAATCGATTTACTCCGCAGAAAGCTCAGGGCCCGCTGGCAGGTTTGCAGAATCTCGGCTCCTACATTGGCCTGAGCTCGCCGGATGAAAACGACATGGTTAAGCGCATCGTTGCTACCGGTGGCCAGACTGTGTCCTGCCAAGCGGGGGACCCTGGAATCATGGTGGACGGTAAACCGATCGACTCCTCTTACAAGCTTGATCCGCCGACGTACCCAGTGGCTGACCAATCCCGCGGCTCTGAGGCCTGCGACGGTGCTTTCTTCGGGCCGATCAAGGTCCCTGAAGGCAATTACTTTGTGATGGGCGATAACCGAACCAACTCGGCTGATTCCCGCTATCACTTGGGGGATGAGTACCAGGGCACGGTGCCTCGCGACAACATCATCGGCAAAGTACAAGCGATTGTTCTTCCGTTTAATCGCATTGGCGGCGTCGAGGACTACGACATTCAATCCGGTAATTAATTCGCTTGTATGCGTAAGCTGAAGCAACTTCGCACTTTGGAAGTAGCGCTCAGCAAGGCCGGACTGGGCCCGGTGGCGGGCGTCGACGAAGCTGGTCGAGGCGCTTGCGCTGGGCCCATCGTCATTGCCTCATGCATAATGCCTGACCGTCCAATTGCTGAACTAGCTGTGCTCACCGACTCCAAAAAGCTCAGTGCTTTTCGACGGGCGGCTCTCTTCCCGTTGATCAAAAGATATGCAGTGAGCTGGTCAATCGTCGAGTTTTCCGCAGCTGAGGTCGACCAGTTGGGCATTCAATTTACCAATATTGCCGGAATGCGACGAGCGATTGCAGAACTTGGTGTTCGGCCTGGTTATGTGCTTACCGATGGTTTTCAAGTCCCAGGATTAACTCAACCGACGTTGCCGATTATCGGGGGTGATGCAGCCGCACGGTGTATCGCCGCGGCGAGCGTGCTTGCGAAGGAATATCGCGACCAGGCTATGGCCCGGTTGGCTGAGGTTTCTCCCCAGTATGGATTTGACCGTCATAAGGGTTACGGCACAAAGGATCACATGGACGCGGTGCGCCAACACGGTGCGAGCGAATTTCATCGTTATAGTTATGCCAATGTAGCAGCTGCTCACGGGGAGTGGCTGCGTGACGTTGGTGCGAAGGGAGCGCAAAAATGAGCGCAGAAGAGCTCGAAAATTACGAGTCCGAAGTCGAGCTTTCCCTCTACCGGGAATACCGCGATGTGGTGAGCCAATTCTCCTACGTGGTGGAAACCGAGCGCCGGTTCTACTTGGCAAACGCTGTTGAGCTCATCCCACACACCACGGGCAACGACGTGTACTACGAAGTGCGAATGTCAGATGCCTGGGTGTGGGACATGTACCGATCCGCTCGCTTTGTGCGCTTCGTACGAGTGATCACCTTTAAGGATGTCAACATTGAAGAGTTAGACAAGCCCGAAATGATCATTCCAGAATAGTCGGATCCAGTCCTTAAGTCCGCTCAAATCTGCGTACTATCTCGTTCAGCCTGTGGATAACTTCGGTTGTCCACAGGCTGTTTCTTTTATTGACCGCCACACGCGACGATCGTGCTCTACTGCCTCCACAACCAATCACGTAGCTAATGGAGGTAGCACTATGAATCAGCAGGTCGGCCGTCTCGGGGAGCAGTTGGTAGCCAAACACTTTGTTGAGAAAGGCGGCAGAATACTCGGGCGCAATGTCTCGTATCCCTGCGGAGAAATTGACTTGATCGTCGAACTAGGCACTGAAGTTGTATTTGTAGAGGTTAAGACGCGCTCAACCCTTGCCTTCGGTAGCGCCGAGGCAATTACTCCTAGCAAATTCCACCGGATGAAGCGTGCGGCAGCCCAGTGGCTTAACGGGCAGCCGTTGCGCAACGTGCGTTTCGACGCCGTGGTGGTAGATCTCAGCGCCGATGAGGAGATCACTCACTATGAAGGGATCGAGTGCGGTGCTCGCTAAAACCTATTCCGCAGCTTTGATCGGCGTTCAAGCCACAGTTGTTGAGGTCGAGGCAAACATTGGTGCAGGTCTGCCAGGCGTCTACATCGTAGGGCTAGCCGATACCTCCATTAGTGAGTCTCGCGACCGGATGAAAACCGCCATGAACAACTCTGGGCTACCTTGGCCGAAAACGAAGGTGATTGTCAACCTTTCCCCCGCAAGCCTGCCCAAGTCGGGTAGCCATTTTGACCTGAGCATTCTGACGGCAATACTGGCTGCTGCTGCTCGAGACGAACTTGTGGATTCCCGATTCGCGCACACGATGTTTCTAGGCGAAGTTGGTTTGGACGGCACCATAAAGCCGGTGCGAGGAGTCATCCCAGCTTTGTTGGCGGCACGAGAAGCAGGACTAAGGCAATGTGTAGTGCCGGCAGCTAACGCTGACGAAGCCGCCCTCATAGCGGACTTTCCGGTGCTCTATGCCGCGGATCTGACCGATGTGGTGGACTGGGCATTTGGGCGAAAAGACCTACCACTGGTCAATCCGCAGATGCCGGACTGCCCTCCGGCGCAGTTAGACATGGCGGATGTCGCTGGGCAACCTGAGGCTCGATTAGCTGCGGAAATCGCTGCTGCAGGCGGGCATCATATGATGCTGGTCGGGCCTCCGGGATCAGGGAAATCCATGATCGCCGCGCGGCTTCCCGGGTTGTTGCCAGCGTTGCAGGCAAACGAATGCCTAGAAGCTAGCGCGGTGCACTCAGTTGTAGGGAGTGGTCTGTCAGGGCCCGTCGTCCAGGCACCTTATGTATCGCTACACCATAGCGTGACGTCGTCCCAGCTCATCGGCGGTGGTTCCGGCCACCCCAAGCCAGGTGCTGTTAGTTTGGCGCATCACGGAGTGCTGTTTTTAGATGAGGTATCGGAAATCCCAGCGCCAATTCTGGATAGCCTTCGAACCCCGATGGAAACTGGTGCGGTGCGAATGATGCGCAATCACCGCGAGATTGTCTTTCCCGCGCAGTTTCAGTTAGTACTAGCTGCAAACACGTGCCGATGTGGCTCCGAAGACCCTACTGCGTGCACCTGTGGGGCGACAGCTCGCCAACGCTACCTCAGCAACGTTTCTGGCCCGCTGCGTGATCGGATCGATCTGTTTGTCAAAACTCACGCGCGTGGGGCAGTGCTCGGCCGTGCTGAATCGGAGCCGACGTCGATAATTGCGGAACGTGTGATGCAAGCTCGTTTGCGCGCCGAACATCGCTGGCGGCGAGCAGGGTTGACCACGCTTCTTAACGCACGGGTAAATCCACACTTGTTGCGCCGGGAATACCCCGCGGATGATGTCGCAATGGCCTACCTTTCCGCTTTGCTGGCCGACGGCCAGCTTTCGCAACGCGGGGTGGATCGAACTCTGAAAGTAGCGTGGACTCTCACCGACATCGCAGGGGCTGATCAGCCGACTCTGGATCAGGTAGCCCACTCTATTGACTTGCATATTGGTGCAGCAGAATTGGGAGTCCCGCTATGACAAACGAGCGCGAACTAGCGTGGGCATACCTATCGCGATGTTTGGAAGGCCCGAACCGGGTACTGCAAGGATTGCTATCTGCCGGGTGGCAACCAGAGGCGATTGCCCAAGGGATTAAGAACCGAGAACCTTGGTTAGACACACTGCTGGCGGCCACCCAAACCAGATATCAAGTGGATAGTGCAGCCCGAGATTTGGAAACTATCAAGGCACTTGGCGGCCGGCTGGTCACCCCGGATTCTCCTGAATGGCCCCGTGAGCAATGCGAGCAGACTTTTGGGTTCGCAGCAAACGGATATTCTGAATGCTCCCGTTCATTTCAAGAAGATGCTGTGGCTCCTCATGCGTTGTGGGTACGCGGGAAGCCATTGAATGAGTTGCTCGCGCAAGCCGTCGCCGTAGTGGGGACCAGAGCGGTTAGTTCCTATGGACGGGAAGCCACGGCATTGATTTCCCGAGGACTTGCCACCAGCCAGTGGACGGTCGTTTCAGGCGGCGCGTTGGGTGTTGACGGGGTAGCGCATCGGTCAGCGCTGGATTCCGGTGGCCACACTGTGGTGGTAGCCGCTTGCGGTCTGGACAAATCCTATCCGGTAGCGCATTCGCAATTGTTTGAGGAGGTTGCCAGGGCGGGCGCATTGGTTAGCGAGTACCCGCCGGGCGTATCTCCTGCACGGCATCGCTTTCTCACGCGCAACCGGCTGGTGGCGGCACTCAGCCAAGGCACAGTGGTTGTAGAAGCAGCATGGCGTTCAGGTGCGCTCAACACGTTGACGTGGGCGGAAGGTTTGGGGCGGGTAGCAATGGCGGTGCCGGGGCCCATCACGACGGTGAATTCGTTGGGGTGTCATGATCGCATTCGACATGGTCGGGCCCAGTTAGTGGTGAGCGCGGAAGAGGTGCGTCAGCTGGTCAATGCAATCGGTGCCGTGGACGTGGAGGGTCAATATGAAATGCAATTTGCGGCAAATGAGGTGCAAAAACTGAGCCGAAATGAAATGCGCGTCTACGATGCCACTGCTCCAGAACCGCGCGATACCTGCGACATCGCTAATGATGCCGGGTTGTCGATTCCTCTTACCGTGCACCTGCTTGTTGAGCTGCAGAAGAAAACCTTGGTGCGGCGAGAGGGCAATGGCTGGGGGAGAGTGGTGGAGCTGGCTTGACGTGCCCAGGTTACAAACGAACCGAATTTTCGCAAAAAGACTATTGCGTAATTCCGCATTGGCAATTAGGATAAGTTAGGCAAACCTAAGCCAATCTGATTGTGGTTCGGGCTGGTTCCACAATCTGGTGATGTTTAGCGCTAGGGTTATGCACTATGGGTGAGTCAATTGATAAAGGGCGGCGCGTGGCAATCGCGTCGCCCTTTTCCTACGCTTTCGACCTGCTTATCGACGGCCAGGTGAACGGATGAGCCAACTAAGGGAAGCGATTGACGATTTCGGCGAACATCTCCTACTTGTAGAGGGGAAATCGCCTGCAACAGTTCGAGGTTATGTATCGGATCTTCGCGGATTCGCGGTGCACAATCCCAGCTTTGCGGATTTCACGCTTCCACAGCTTCGTACCTGGCTCGCTGAAGCCGTCTCTGCCGGTAAGTCGAGAGCTACGCTGGCGCGGCGGACTGCTGCTGCCCGTGCTTTTTCTGCATGGGCCTTAAAGCAAGGGTATTTAGCCACCGACCCGGCCCGTCGCCTAGTGACGCCGAAGGCGCAACGTCACCTGCCAACTGTGTTGAACCCGCACGAATCTGAACGACTGGTGACTACACCCGCGTCTACCAATGAACCAGAATTCTTGCGTGACGTTGCGATGCTGGAACTGTTGTACGCCTCGGGAATGCGTGTCTCTGAGTTGTGTGGCCTTGACGTAAGCGACGTGCCTCATGCAAGTGGTCCCGGCACAATTACCGTGACCGGTAAGGGCAACAAACAGCGAGTAGTGCCGTTTGGTCACAGTGCGGCCGAGGCATTGAATAGCTGGCTGGCGCAAGGTCGCAACCATTTGGCTAATCGAGGCGAAAGCGCTTTGTTCGTCGGCAAGCAAGGTGCTCGGATAGATCCTCGCCAAGTTCGCCGGGTGGTCGAGCGTGCTGCTAAAGAAAACGGGCTGGCACATGTGAGCCCGCATGGACTGCGACACTCGTCGGCAACACACATGCTTTCTGGTGGGGCGGATTTGCGGGTGGTCCAGGAATTACTGGGACATTCATCCCTGCAAACCACCCAGATCTACACACACGTGTCAGCTGAGCGCCTTAAAGCGGCTTTCGACCAGGCTCACCCGCGGGCTTGAGTCGAATCGCAGGGGAGCCGAGAAGGGACAGCGGGTTAATGTAGTCATCCTTGCCGATGAGCGCGCCCCAGTGCAGATCCTCGTCATATCTAGTTGGCTGTCCGACCGTGCCGATCGGCTGACCATCCCGAACATCATCGTTTTCTTTAACCATTGCGTGCACTGGTTGATAGGTGGTGCGAATCCCATCTGGGTGATCAATCGAAATACTGGGAACGCCTGCAATCGTGCCAACGAACGCAACACGACCAGCGCCCGCGCTCACCACTTTGTCACCAGGGCTTGCTCGCAGATCGACGCCACGATGTCCTGGCTGCCAATTCTTTGCTGGCTTGTCAAAGGTTCTGCTCACGCCGCTGGCAAAGGGGCGACCTGTTAGCGGGTGAACATAACCCATTGCGGATGGCGGGGCAAGAAAAGCAATGGCAATGGATAAAAGACTGCCGCATATCAGGCGAAAAGCAAGTTTCATGTGGCCAAACGTAGCTTCCTTAGCGCCGACGAGAGTGGTGCAGGCTGTGGATAACTGTGTGGGCACTACACCCTGTGGATAACTTCCCAATTGGATTTGATTCAGCCCGAAGAATCAACTAAATTGATGCCTAGCAGTGTGTCCCGAATGGGAGGCGCTGACTACGCGCGGCCAACTTTTTCGCGCCCAACTTGGTCCCACCAGCAGAAATGATGGCGGGTGTTGGAGCGGGAATGGTCGCTAGGAGCAGGAGAAAAACCTGCACAACTTTATCAAAACCGAAACTTCTACTTGAAAGGAAGCACCCATGGCAGTCGTAACCATGCGCGAGCTTCTCGACGCAGGCGTCCACTTCGGACACCAGACCCGTCGTTGGAACCCAAAGATGCGCCGCTTCATCTTCACCGATCGCAACGGCATCTACATCATTGACCTGCAGCAGACCCTGACCTACATCGATCAGGCCTACGAGTTCGTGAAGGAAACCGTTGCTCACGGCGGCACCATCCTTTTCGTTGGCACCAAGAAGCAGGCTCAGGAAGCTGTGGCTACCGAGGCTGAGCGCGTTGGAATGCCATACGTCAACCACCGCTGGCTCGGTGGCATGCTGACCAACTTCCAGACCGTTTCCAAGCGTCTGTCCCGCATGAAGGAACTTCAGGCAATGGACGCAGCTGAAGACGGTTACGCAGGTCGCACCAAGAAGGAAATCCTCATGCTGACCCGTGAGCGTACCAAGCTGGAGCGCGTGCTCGGCGGTATTGCTGACATGCACAAGGTTCCTTCCGCAATGTGGGTCATCGACACCAACAAGGAACACATTGCGATCTCCGAGGCTCACAAGCTGAACATCCCAGTTGTGGCTATCCTGGACACCAACTGTGACCCAGACGTTGTCGACTTCCCAATTCCAGGTAACGACGACGCCATCCGCGCCACCGCTCTGCTGTCTCGCGTCATCTCCACCGCTGTGGAAGAGGGCAAGAAGGCCCGCGAAGAGCGTCAGCTGGCTGCGGCTAAGGAAGCTGCCGGCGATGCCAACAAGTCTGAGGCAGAAAAGGTTGAGGTAGCTGCAAAGGTTGAGGCAACCGAAGAAGTTGCCGCTGAAGCTGCTGACAAGGCTGCTGAATAAGACTTACGCATTAAAAGCCTCCAAGATTATGAATTAATCTTGGAGGCTTTTTGCTTGCCAAAGTTACGGGGTTCCCTCTCGAATTAGTTGGGTGCAATGTTTACGAGGGCAACGCATGGATGGCGGTGCCGGTATTGGCTATTTTCGGCCTTTATGCGGCAGGTGTGCCGACTGGCTGTGGGGCAGGGAAATCCCATGGTGGGAAAGATTTGTTCAACTGCGCACGAAAAGGCGCCTCACCTGTCACACTTTACGCAGCTGCCACAATCGGGGTGAAATCTTTCCCACGTTGCGCGGTGGAACGACGAAGGGGAGAAAGTTTTTGCCACCCGCTGCGAGCATGTGGCGAAACTCTAAGCTAAGCTTCACTAGGAAAACTCTTTCTATATACAAGGAGGATCGCCCCACATGGCGAACTACACCGCTGCAGACGTTAAGAAGCTGCGTGAACTGACCGGCGCTGGCATGATGGCCAGCAAGAAGGCCCTCGAAGAGTCCGCTGGTGACTTCGAGAAGGCTGTTGAGATCCTGCGCATCAAGGGTGCTAAGGACGTCGGAAAGCGCGCAGAGCGCACCGCTGCTGAAGGCCTGATCGCAGTTTCTGGCAACACCATGGTCGAGATCAACTCTGAGACCGACTTCGTGGCAAAGAACGCTGAGTTCAAGGATTTCGCCGCTAAGATCGCTGACGCTGCTGCTGCAGTCAAGGCTAACTCCGCTGAAGAGCTCGCTAACGCTGACGTAGACGGCAAGACTGCTGCTGAGGCTATCCAGGAGCTGTCCGCAAAGATCGGTGAGAAGCTGGAGCTGCGTCGCGCAATCACCCTCGAGGGCGACAAGGTTGCTGTTTACCTGCACCACCGTGCAGCTGACCTGCCACCAGCAGTTGGCGTGCTCGTTGCTTACGAAGGCGACGATGAGGCTGCTGCAAAGGCTGCCGCTATGCAGGTTGCCGCAATGAAGGCTCAGTACCTGACCCGCGAAGACGTTCCTGCTGAGGCAGTTGAGAAGGAGCGCGCAACTCAGGAAAAGATTACCCGCGAAGAAGGCAAGCCAGAGGCTGCAATCGCGAAGATCGTGGAAGGCCGCATGAACGGCTTCTACAAGGACGTTGTTCTGCTCGAGCAGGCGTCCGTTTCCGACAACAAGAAGACCGTTAAGCAGCTCATGGACGAGGCAGGCGTCACCCTGACCTCCTTCGCTCGCTTCGAGGTTGGCCAGCACTAATTAGGTGCTAGGGGCGCGTTTGCCTGCGTCCCTGAAAGGCCAGATGCCTCCGCGCACGTATTTCACGTGGGCGGAGGCATTTTCGTATTCTGGATAGAGGGTAAGCTGTTTCAGAGAACTCGATTGATCAACAGGAAGGTGCGTACACCGCATGTCGGCAACCACGAACCAAGCAGAAACCAAGCGCCAAGGATACAAGCGCGTCATGCTCAAACTGGGTGGGGAAATGTTTGGCGGTGGCAAGGTTGGTATTGACCCGGACGTTGTGCAAAACGTCGCAAAGCAAATTGCGGAGATCGCGCAGAACGGCACCGAAATTTGTGTGGTCATCGGTGGCGGCAACTTCTTTAGGGGCGCACAGCTACAGCAGCGCGGCATGGACCGGGATCGTTCGGACTACATGGGCATGTTGGGCACCGTCATGAACTGCCTTGCTCTGCAGGACTTCCTGGAAAAGCAGGGTGTAGAAACCCGCGTGCAGACCGCGATTAACATGGCTCAAGTTGCTGAGCCGTACCTTCCGCTGCGCGCAAAGCGCCACCTGGAGAAGGGGCGCGTGGTCATCTTTGGCGCCGGTATGGGCATGCCGTACTTCTCCACGGACACCACGGCTGCACAGCGTGCGCTGGAGATCGATTGCGAAGTATTGCTGATGGCCAAGGCCGTGGACGGCGTCTATGATGACGATCCTCGCACCAATCCAAATGCCAAGCTTTTCGACGAAGTAACGCCGCAGGAAGTAATCGCAAAGGGTCTGAAGGTTGCTGACTCCACCGCCTTCTCGCTGTGCAAGGACAACGACATGCCGATCCTGGTTTTCAACCTCCTCACCCAGGGAAATATTGCCCGTGCGGTTGCCGGTGAGCGTATCGGTACGCTGGTTAAGTCCTGATAAATTAAGTACCGAAATCTTCTATCCAAATTTCTACGTACCCAGAGGGAAAAGTACATTCTCATGATTGACGAGATCCTGTTTGAAGCAGAAGAGCGCATGGCTGCCTCGGTTGAGCACACTCGTGATGACCTCACGACTATTCGTACCGGCCGCGCTAACCCAGCTATGTTCAATGGCGTTATGGCGGAGTACTACGGCACGCTGACCCCAATTACTCAGATGGCCACCATTTCCGTGCCAGAGCCACGCATGCTGCTCATTAAGCCTTACGAGATGTCGGTAATGAACGAGATCGAGAACGCGATCCGCAACTCTGACCTCGGCGTGAACCCAACCAATGACGGCCAGGTCCTGCGTGTTACCGTTCCTCAGCTGACCGAGGAACGTCGTAAGGACATGGTGAAGCTTGCCAAATCCAAGGGCGAAGATGGCAAGATTGCGATCCGCAACGTGCGTCGTAAGGGCATGGATCAGCTCAAGAAGCTGCAAAAGGACGGCGACGCTGGCGAAGACGAAGTCCAAGCAGCAGAAAAGGACCTGGATAAGGTCACCCAGAAATACGTGGGGCAGATGGACGAGCTCGTCGCTGCCAAGGAAAAGGAACTGATGGAAGTATAGCCAGCAGTGACTTCCCAGCCCCGAAGGTCGCGCATCGAGCATCATCTCCCGCGGCCTAAAAACTCCGCCGGCCGGGACCTCAAGTCCGCCGTAGGCGTGGGCTTGGGTCTCGGAACGTTAGTTCTTGCTGCAATTTTCCTCATCCCACACGGGTGGTATCCGCTCGTTGCCATGGCCGTCGGCCTGGCTACGTGGGAGGTCCACCGGCGTCTCAAAGAGCATGGCTATGTTCTGCAGCGGGTCGTTTTGCTGGCCGGTGGGCAGGCAATGGTGTGGGCGTCGTGGCCATTTGGCACGAAAGGTCTCGTCGCCGCTTTTGTAACCAGCGTGCTCGTGCTGATGTTTGGTCGGCTATTCCACCACGGGCGTAATACCGCGCCGCAAAATTACCTGCGCGATATGTCCATCGGCATTTTTGTGCTGACCTGGATTCCGCTATTTGGTAGTTTTGCCGCGATGCTTTCGCTCATTGAGCGGGACGGTGTTGCTTATGGCATGTTCATCGTGACGTTCATGCTGTGTGTCGTGGCCTCTGACGTGGGAGGCTATATTGCCGGCGTGATGTTTGGTTCGCATCCGATGGCGCCGGCTGTGAGCCCGAAAAAGTCTTGGGAAGGTTTTGCCGGCTCGGTCTTTCTTGGCAGTGTCACGGGCGCATTGACCGTACATTTCTTGCTGGGGGACCGTTTCTGGCTCGGCATCCTGCTCGGCGTGGGCCTGGTGGTGTGCGCGACGTTGGGTGACCTAGTAGAAAGCCAGTTCAAGCGCGAGATCGGTATCAAAGACATGTCCCGCATGCTTCCCGGGCATGGTGGCTTGATGGATCGTCTAGATGGCATGCTGCCATCTGCGATGGTTACTTGGCTCATCTTGAGCTTCGTGGGTTCGTAGCTTTTCGACGAAAAAACGTCGCAGCTCCTTTTTCCATGTGGGGGGGAGGCTGCGACGTTTGCTTTTCTTGCTAGTTCAGGGCTTTGCGGGCTCGTTTGACTTGACGGCGCAACTCGAACATCCGGACGCCCCCAACGATTGCCATGATCAAGGCTCCGATGATTGCGGCTAGGAGGAAACCTACACCGGCCGGTACATTAAAGCTCCAGGCGAACAGGCTGAAGTTAACCGATTGCTGATTTTGCATGATGAAGATCAGCAGCAGGATAAGTAGGAGCGTGCCAAAAATAAGCGCTACCCAGGTGCCGCCGGCAACGGAGCCCTTCACCTTTGCGTCGTTACGCATTGCTGGCTGGGGGTCCTTCGTGTCGATCTCTCGTGGCGCAGGAGCTTCGCTTGTGGGCAGCGTCGTTGGATCGGTGTTGTCGAATGGTTCGTGGTCGTTCGTTGGGTAAGTCATGGTTCCCATTCAACGGGAGTTTTGTTAACTGTGCCAACTTGGTGCCCCACACCGCCGGTTGGTGAACCGGCCGCTTTTCATGGAATGATGGGGTTTACTATGACTGCAATTCCGCTTGTATTTAAGGCTCCTAAGCACGGCATGCCGCCGTTGCACTTTGCTGATCTCACGCCCGCAGAGCGGGTTGAGGCAGTAAAAGAACTCGGCCTGCCGAAGTTCCGGGCAGATCAGATCGCGCGCCACTACTATGGTCGCCTGGAAGCTGACCCGTTGACGATGACCGATTTGCCGGAAGCCGCGCGAATTAAAGTCAAGGAAGCGCTGTTTCCTTCGTTGCTTTCGCCGATTAAGGAATACGCGACGGATGGCGGGGAAACCACCAAGACGTTGTGGAAGTTGCACGACGGCAAGCTGCTCGAGTCAGTGCTGATGCGCTACCCAGACCGGGCGACGCTGTGTATTTCTTCGCAGGCAGGCTGTGGCATGGCGTGTCCATTTTGTGCCACGGGGCAGGGCGGATTGGACCGAAACCTATCCATTGGTGAGATCGTGGATCAGGTGCGTGCGGCAGCTGCGATGATGCAGGCCGAGGGCGGTCGCTTGTCCAACGTTGTGTTCATGGGCATGGGGGAGCCGTTGGCCAATTACAACCGGGTGCTCAGCGCTGTCCGGCAGATTACCCGGCCCGCTCCAGAAGGTTTTGGCATTTCGATGCGGAATGTCACGGTGTCTACGGTCGGTTTGGCTCCGGCGATCCGCAGGCTTGCCGACGAAGACCTCTCGGTCACCTTGGCCGTGTCCTTGCACACTCCCGACGATGAACTGCGCGATACCCTCGTGCCGGTAAACAATCGCTGGAAGGTGCAGGAGGTCTTGGAAGCTGCCCGTTACTACGCGGATAAGTCTGGTCGACGCGTCTCCATCGAATATGCTTTGATTCGCGATATCAATGACCATGACTGGCGTGCAGACATGTTGGGCAAAAAACTACATAAGGCGCTAGGCTCTAAAGTACATGTGAATCTCATTCCACTTAACCCGACACCGGGATCCAAGTGGGATGCTTCGCCTAAAGAACGACAAAACGAGTTCGTTCGCCGCGTGATTGCGCAAGGCGTGCCGTGTACGGTTCGCGATACCCGCGGCCAAGAGATTGCGGCTGCTTGTGGTCAGCTCGCGGCGGAGGAACGTTAGCGCCAAGGAGTCCAGCTACGTGACCATCCCCGCCTTAAGGATCAAACAACTGACCAAGAGCTACGGACAGCGGGTGGTGGTCAACAGCGTGTCCTTAGATGTGCCGCGAGGCAGCATCTACGGCATCGTTGGCCCGAACGGTGCCGGAAAAACAACCATGCTTAACATGGCCACTGCGCTGATTCGCCCCGACTATGGCACGTCAGAAGTCTGTGGGCATGACGTGTGGCACGATGCTCCCGCCGCCAAGGCAACAATGGGCCTGCTTGTCGACGGCTACGCGGCCTTTGATCGACTCAGTGGCATGGAATTGCTGCAGTTTTCTGGTGCCCTACGCTCCATGCCGTCCGACGTGGTGGAACAGCGAGCCCAGGAACTGCTCGACGCCCTAGGGCTTAACGCGGCGGGGAACAAGAGAATCGTTGACTACTCGGCGGGCATGACCAAGAAAATTTACCTCGCTAACGCGTTGCTGCACAGCCCACAGTTGTTGGTGTTGGACGAGCCGTTGGAGGCGGTGGATCCTGCCTCAGGCCAGGTAATCCAGGAGATTTTGCGTCGCTACGCTGCAGCGGGCGGCACCGTCGTGTTGTCCTCCCATGTGATGGGGCTGGTTGAGGGGCTATGTGACCACGTAGCCATTGTCAAGGATGGAGCCATCGTTGCGTCTGGTCACGTGGATGAGGTCCGTGCTGGGCGCAGCCTCACTGACGTATTTGTGGAGCATTCCGGTGGCGGGCAGCTTGCGGAAGGCTCGCTGGGTTGGCTGCAGGGGGGAGAAGCAGCGGATGCTTAAGTCTTTGCTGAAGACGCAACGGAAACTCTGGTTGCGTGGTGTGCAGGCCAACAGCGCCGTCGTGTTCATGATGGTGATGTTTCTGTTTTATGGTCTAGCGGGAGCGGCGTTGATGGGGGCGATGATGTGGTTTGAGACTTCACATGGCCACCCAGAATCCTTGGCTACAGTGTTGGCTGCAGGGGTATTGGGGTACCTGATGCTGGTGATTATGCTGCCCGCCGGGGAAAACCACTTGCAGCCAGAGGATTTTCTTGGCTTCGAGATTTCTCCAGGACAATTGCTCAAGGCACACCTCATTACCGCTATTTACTCGAGCCGGGGTGTCACCGGCATCCTCGTCACCGTGATCACCACGGTCTTTTTTGCCGCGGCCATCCCACCGGTGTGGATTGCCCTGCTCATCCCTGCGATGGTGCTGCAATACTTTTTGATGATCGTTGTCGCCGAACTCTTATCCGCCAAGTTTGCTTCGCAGAAATCTCGGCATAGCAAAGAACGAACCACCATCGTTTCTTCCTTGCTGCTGCTGGTGATGATTTTGGGCTACAACTTCCTGATCACGCAGAGCGGCGCCCACGTGACGCTAGCGGACGTTGCTCCATACGTGCGTTGGACACCGTTGGGCTCTGCAGGCGGAGCCGTGGCTGCGGCGATCGACGGGCACTGGTTACTCGCGCTCGCTCAGTGCGCCATCACCGTGTTGACTTTAGCGTTGGCGCTGTGGTGGTGGCAGCG
Organism: Staphylococcus chromogenes; assembly: GCA_032468405.1. Lineage (GTDB taxonomy): Bacteria > Actinomycetota > Actinomycetes > Mycobacteriales > Mycobacteriaceae > Corynebacterium. Next base: position 374,750 of record JAUDUO010000001.1, on the reverse strand, counting down.
TAGTGTTGCTAGCCGACTGGCCGCGCCACTGGATAAGGGCGAGACCCAAGTAAGCGAAAACCTAAAAGTGGAACGCGGTGGAGCCTACCTGCCGCTCGTGCCTCGTACGCCAGCAGGAGCTATCTATAGCCGAGCGCTGCGCTACTTCCGTCGGGATCCTCGCTTGCTTAATTCGCTGATTGCAGCGCCCATTATGTCAGTATTCTTTGCTTTTCAAGCCATCAGCATGGATTTGGACTTACAGTTCTATCTGGGCCTGTGGATGCTCGCGTTCATGAGCGCAACAATTTCTTCCAATGATTTTGGATTCGATGGCCCAGCTACGTGGATGTACATGGAAAGTGGGGTGCCCCCTAGGACGGTTACCATGGCGCGTCATCTCGCGTCCATGACTATCCCGTTTGTTTACGCGGTGTTCTATTCGATCGCCATCTTCTATTTCGTGCACGATCGTGCAACCGCAAGCTTTCTCATCCCAGCGGGGCTGCTGATGTTCGTAGTCGCCTCGGCCATTGCGCAGGTAGCTACTGTGTACAATCCGTACCCTACGGCCAAACCGGGTACCAGCCCGTGGCAAGACAAATCCGGGTATTCCTCCGGCGCTTTCCTCACCGTTTTTGCTACTTTGTTCCTGGCGTGGATTCCACTAGTGCCGGGAGTTGCGTTACTCATGTGGCACGACCACAATGGTCCGGTGTGGGCTTTGGCAATGGGTTGGCTTTTGCTGATCGCTATGCCGGTTTTGAGCTGGGTGATGGCCAGAAAGTTCGCAGCCAAGCATATTGATGCGCACCTTCCCGATGTATTCGCTAAGGTCAAACACCACGTCTAATTGACGAAAAGTCAGTACAGCAAACAAAAATCCGCCTAGCCGAATTACTGGCTAGGCGGATGAAAACCTTAACGGCAAGATTTTAGTGGAGCTGGCCCTTGACGGAAGCTGGGTCAACATTCAGGGCACGCAGTTGAGAATCCGTGAGGTTAGCGTGGGTGCCCTGCAGGGTGCGCTGGTTGTAGGTCCAGTGTGGCTCTACGTGGCCCTGTGGCTTGTTGTGGGCGGTTACGGTGCGAACCTGAGACAGCTTCGGCTGGAACAGCTGGATCAGCAGACCCAGGGCAATCAGCACGGCGATGACGAGGAGGAAGACCGTCTCAACGTGGCCATGGTGGTTGCCGAAGTTGAAGCCCAGCAAGAACAGCACGGAAATCCAACCAGCGATCTGGATTGGGCCACGTCCGATGTCATGCCAGCCCCAAGCAGCCGATGGCTCATCCAGGGTGGACACACCATTGTGGACCTCAGGCACGATCTTGTGAGAACCAGCCACGTCTTAAGCTCCTTAAAAACTGAAGTTTGCACACTTGCTGCGATCGAGAAATGTTCCCGAGAATTTGTGCAGCGTTGTCGTTATCTTCGCATATTCTATTACGTCGTGGCCAGAAACACGACATTTGCAAGTGGTGTGCAAAGAGGCTAACCCCGTTTGAGGTGGCAAATGCACATGGACTGCACCTGGCAGATGACACAATAGAAAGCATGAACGCGCAAAAGAAGCGAATTGTTGTCTTGGGGTCGACTGGGTCGATTGGCACTCAGGCGTTAGAAGTTATTGCAGATAACCCAGCAGACTTTGAAGTCGTAGGTATTGCTGCGGCCGGTAGCAACCCGGATTTGATTATCCAGCAGGCTACGCAATTGGGGTTGGGTGCCCACCAGGTGTCCGTCGCTAAGCCAGCAGCAGCGGCTGCTGTGGGACAGGCGCTGGGGGGGACGGTTGTGCCAACGCCGGAGCAATTGGTGCGGGACACTCCTGCAGACACAGTATTGAATGCGCTGGTGGGCTCGCTCGGGTTGCACGCCACGTTGGCTGCGTTAGAAAGTGGGGCGCAGTTGGCGTTGGCAAACAAGGAGTCACTGGTAGCAGGCGGTGCTGTAGTGCTGAAGCAAGCTGGGCCAGGGCAGCTCATCCCGGTGGATTCCGAACATTCCGCGATGGCGCAATGTCTGATGAGCGGGCAGCGTGCGGAGGTGTCACGATTTGTGCTGACGGCCAGTGGCGGACCATTCCGCGGGTGGACACGCGAGCAAATGATGTCGGTAACGCCGGATCAGGCAGCCAAACATCCAACGTGGTCGATGGGGCAGATGAATACGTTGAATTCGGCCACCCTGGTCAACAAGGGGTTGGAATTGATCGAGGCCAGCCTGCTTTTCGACGTCGCGCCAGAGCTCATTGACGTCACGGTGCATCCGCAATCAATAATTCACTCGATGGTCACTTTCCACGATGGCGCAACCATCGCGCAGGCCTCACCACCGTCGATGAAATTGCCTATTTCTATGGCGCTGGATTGGCCACGACGCGTGGCGAAAGCTCAGCCAGCACTGGATTTCACCCAGTCGCATACGTGGACTTTTGAACCGGTTGATGATCTGGCTTTCCCCGCCGTTACCTTGGCACGACAGTCTGCGCAGCTGCGGGGCACTTATCCGGCCGTTTACAACGCAGCAAACGAGGAAGCAGCGGCGGCTTTTTTGGCCGGTCGCATTGCATTCCCACACATTGTTGATACCGTAGCTGAAGTCTTGGGCGCTGCAGATGCGTTCGCCGGTGAACCGAGGGATGTGGCGGATGTCCTGGCTACTGAAGCAGAAGCACGTCGACGTGCGAATGCGTATGTAGACCGGATTGCGTCCTAAGCTGTGCACCGAAAGATTGGCTGAGGAGACGTGAATTTTTGAGTTATTTCGCTGGCGTTTTACTGTTCGCGCTGGGTATTGCGCTGACCATCGGCCTGCATGAACTAGGGCACATGCAAGTCGCTCGCTGGTGCGGCATGCGAGTGCGCCGCTACTACATCGGCTTTGGGCCAACCGTATTCAAATACACCAAGGGGCATACGGAATATGGAGTAAAAGCCATCCCCTTAGGCGGTTTTTGTGACATCGCCGGCATGACCAGCCTGGATGAGGTGAGCGAAGAAGAACGCCCCTACTCGATGGTGGATCGCCCATGGTGGCAGCGCATCGCGGTGCTGATGGGCGGGGTAATGATGAACATCCTCGTCTGTCTCATCGTGCTTTACTGCATCGCAGTAAGCTCCGGGTTGCCAAATTTGCGCGCTGATTACACTCCTGTCATCGGTCGTACCGCCTGCGTGCCAGCCACCGCGGATGCCGAATGTAGTGGGGCTGGCCCCGCAGGAGAGGCTGGGCTGCGTAGCGACGACCGCGTGTTGGCGGTTAATGGTCAGCAGGTGGCAACGTTTAAGGAATTGCGTGGAATGCTCTCCGAACGCCCAGGGGAGACGGTAACCCTCACCATCTCCCGCGAGGGGAAAGAACAAGATGTGCCGGTAAAAGTAGCGGCGGTATCCCTCCCGCTGAACGACGGCTCCACGGCAACAGTCGGCATGATTGGCGTTTCGGCCGCACCGATCCCGGACTTGGTGAAGAAATACTCTGCGCTCGGTGCGGTCCCCGCAACAGGTGAATTCTTCGGCCACATGTTACAAGCCACCGTCCAGGGGCTCGTGGCATTCCCGGCGAAGATTCCGGGAGTAGTGATGTCCATCTTTGGGCAGGAACGCGATGAAGCTAGTCCGATGAGCGTTGTGGGCGCTTCGCGGATGGGCGGTGAGATGGCGGAGCGCAGCCAGTGGGCCATGTTCCTCATGATGCTGGCTAGTTTGAATCTGTTCCTTGCCTTGTTTAACCTCGTCCCGCTGCCGCCACTGGATGGTGGACACATCGCCGTGGTGATCTGGGAAAAGATTCGTGACTTCTTCCGTGGCTTGGCTGGCTTGGCACCAGCAGGTCCAGCAGATTACTTAAAACTCATGCCTATTACCTATGCGATGTCCGCGGCATTGCTGGTGGTAGGCGTCTTAGTGATCGTGGCGGACGTGGTTAATCCGATCCGAATTTTCTAGAGAGTTTTTCTTTCGTCCCACGCCTCTATCGCTGGGTAACAACTGGTTTCGCGGGGAACAATCGTCAACCTGAGTTCAGTTTTACACCGGTGGTAAGGTGAAAAAGACGATTTCCTGTGCTTGTGAAGTTGAAGGAGCTATTACTGTGACCACCCCAATCGGCCTCGGCCTTCCCGAAGCGCCTGCACCGACGTTGGCACCACGTCGCAAGACCCGCCAGCTCATGGTGGGCAAGGTTGGAGTAGGCTCCGATCATCCAATTTCGGTCCAGTCGATGACCACGACCAAAACGCACGACATCAACGCTACTTTGCAGCAAATCGCGCAGCTTACTGCTACCGGATGTGACATTGTTCGTGTGGCATGCCCAAAGACGGTGGACGCTGAGGCCTTGCCGATCATCGCTAAGAAGTCTCCGATTCCGGTTATCGCCGATATTCACTTCCAGCCAAAGTACATTTTTGCTGCCATCGATGCTGGCTGCGCTGCCGTTCGCGTGAACCCAGGCAATATCAAGGAATTCGATGGCCGTGTGAAGGAAGTAGCCAAGGCGGCGGGCGATGCGGGCATTCCGATTCGCATTGGCGTCAACGCTGGTTCCTTGGATAAGCGCATTATGGATAAGTACGGCAAAGCTACGCCGGAAGCCCTGGTGGAATCCGCGCTGTGGGAAGCCGGGTTGTTTGAAGAGCACGGTTACGGAGACATCGCTATCTCGGTGAAGCACAATGACCCAGTCATTATGGTAGAGGCGTATCGTCAGCTGGCCGCGCAGTGCGATTACCCGCTGCACCTTGGTGTCACCGAGGCGGGCCCGGCATTCCAAGGCACCATCAAGTCCTCCGTGGCGTTTGGTGCGCTGTTGGCAGAAGGCATCGGCGATACGATCCGCGTTTCTCTCTCCGCTGATCCGGTGGAGGAGATCAAGGTTGGCGATCAGATTCTGCAGTCACTCAACCTGCGTCCGCGCAAGCTAGAGATCGTGTCCTGCCCATCCTGTGGCCGTGCCCAGGTGGATGTGTACAAGCTGGCCGAGGAAGTATCGGCAGGCCTGGAAGGCATGGAAATTCCACTGCGCGTTGCCGTCATGGGCTGCGTGGTAAACGGCCCAGGTGAGGCCCGCGATGCGGACCTTGGTGTTGCCTCCGGTAATGGCAAGGGACAAATCTTTGTCAAGGGCGAAGTGATCAAGACGGTTCCGGAATCGCAGATCGTACAGACGCTCATTGAAGAAGCCATGAAGATTGCCGAGACCATGGATGACACCACAGTCACCGGCGCTCCCACGGTGAGTATCACGAAGTAATTAGTTTTCCATCGACAAGCTCAATGACTGAATCGAGTTGGTCGAGCTGCGTGGCGTCATGGCTGACATAAAGGGTCGTGACGCCATTTTCTTTAGCTATTCCGCGAATCAGAGCCGTGATCGACGCGGCAGTTTTCCGGTCGAGAGCGGCCGTTGGTTCATCGACAAGCAACAACTCGGGGGAGTTCATGAGGGCGCGCGCGATATTGACTCGAGCTTGTTGGCCGCCAGAGAGCTCGCCAACCCGGCGTTGCTCGAAGCCCCCAAGTCCCACCGCCTCCAGCAAGTGTGTGGCGCGGTGTTTGGCTGCTTCTCGACGTCCACGTGGTAGCGGCAAAACTCGATCAAGGCGCGGCATCAGCAGCAATTGCTGTTGGACTGAAAGCGCTGGCAGTAAGTTGGGCTGTTGGAATACGATGCCGATGTGGTGGCGTCGATAGGCAGTGGCCTGAGCACCGTGCGCCGCAGTGAGATCTAGTGGACCGCGATCGGTGTGGAGCACAGCGCCGCCAGACGAAGCTTGCTGCAAACAGCCAACGACAGATAGCAGCGTAGATTTGCCAGAGCCTGATGGGCCCGTAATTCCTAAGACTTCGCCGGGGGTCGCGGAGAGGGTAATGCTATCTAACAGGGTGCGAGAAGTGGCACCGTCCGGAACGGTCAGGGATAGTTGTTGGATGTGAAGTCCACGGGGTAGCAAGGAAGGCTCCTTAAGTTATGTAGCGCTGAGCGCGGTACGAGGATCAACAGTAAAAATTGGGCGTAGGGAAGCAACGGCTCCTAACAAGCCGAAGCCAATGATGGTCAGCCCCGGGGCGAGGGTGGTGGCAGGGGAGACCACAATAGGCATGACGTGGTCTAGGAAGCTGCCCCCAATAGCCGTAATGGAGATACCTACGATCGCGCCGAGTACGAGCACAAACAAAGCTTGGGCGAGCGCATCCGCGATGATTACTGCCCTGGACGCGCCCAAGGCGGTGGAAATGGCGACGCCACGAAGCCGCTGCATAGTCCAGACGGCAAAGAAGGCGCCAACGATGAGTGCGGAGATAACAAAGAGCAAATAAGTCATCGTGGTTAACGACATGTTTTCGCCGACGTAGGATGCTGATACCTGATAGATGTCCTTGCCGCTTAACACCCGGGTGCCGGGAACATCTGGTGCTGGTGTTGCATCGGCATTGAGCAATACGGCGGAAACACCCAAGGTGAGGGGAGCCACGTCGGCCGGGTTGGCCTCGACTATGGGTTGGTGATCGAGCCATACATCAGTTAGGCCGGCGGTGACGCGAAGCTCTCGATCCCCCAAGCGGACTGACGAAGATTCGCTATACAAAGCGGGGGATACTGCTGCCTCACCGCGAGGCACCGCAGGATTCGACACAACAATGGCGGTGTGCTCACCCACGCGGGCGCGGGCGGTATACAGCGGCGTTCCACCCAGGCTGGCTACTTGGTCCGAACTCAGATTGGAGGCCGATAAGGACGGGGTGCCGCTGTCAGCGATCACCAGACTCGTGGAGGAAAGCTGCCCACTGGTGAGCTCAGCTAGCCGATCCAGTTCTGATTTCGATTGATGGGACAGCCCACTAGTGAGCGCACTGAGAAAGCTAACGAGGACAGCAATCATGGCAACCGTGCCCACGATGAGTAAAGTCCGCCCACGAGCTGCGCGAAGTTCTTTAAATGCTTGAAACATAGCTTTGATTGTGCTGAGGAAGAGGTCTCGAAACATCGGCCGGAGGTCCACAGTTGATTTCATACTTTTGTCTAACGCGGGTTCATCCCCAACGGCTTAAGCTGGAAAGCACTGTGAATGAATTAATGCCCTGGGAAACCCCCACCTCCGACCCGACTCGCCTGCCAGATCCGCTGCTAGTTAAGCGAATGTGGTCCTGGCTGCATATCGTCCTTGGTGTATTGGTTGTCGTGTTGTGGGCCGTGGCCTTGGTCCAGCACCACACCCTGGTTTCCCTCCTCGCGGGTGGGGTATTTTGCGGGATTTTTGCCGTGGGCGAATGGGCAATTAACCAGCCTGGCCGACGCCGATTTGCCTGGGGCTGGCTGGCGTTATTGGCGATCTCGTTTGGTGTTTTTGTATTGGCAAACTCGGATGCTGCTTTTCTCACATTTCCGCTGTTCTTTGTGGTACTGCACGTGGCATCCGGTTGGCGGTCCGCGTTGTGGATAGCGTGTTTTACTGCCATTGCGGTAGGTGGGTTGGCTTGGCACGGTGGCTGGCACATAGGCGCCGTCATGGGCCCGATTATTGCTGGCGGGTTGGTGTGGCTACTGGGTTCGGGTTTCCAACTTTTGATCGAGGAGACGCGAGCGCGGCAACTCGCTATGGACGAACTACTCGCTGCTCGCGCCGAAGCCACACGTCTAGCGCGCCAAGCTGGTGAAGCTTCGGAACGATCACGATTGGCGGCGGATATCCATGACACCGTGGCGCAAGGTTTGACATCAATTCAGCTACTGTTGCATGCCGCTGAGCGGCACGCAATTGACGGAGAGCAACGACGTACCCTCGAACTCGCCCGAACAACGGCAGCTGAGAATCTCCAGGAAACCCGGCGCATTATTGCAGCATTGCAGCCAGCTCCGCTGTCCGGGGCGAGTTTGCCAGTAGCCCTGGCACGGATTTGTGCCACCACGCCCGTGAGCACGAGCACTCCGGAAACCCTGGCCGAATTTCAGGTTGACGGTGCCCCTCGAGAATTGCCGGAGCAAGTGGAGGCGACAGTCGTGCGCTTGGTCCAGTCGTTGCTTGCTAACGTGGCACAGCATGCCGAGGCGACGCGCACGTCGATAACGCTGAGCTACGCCGAAGATGAGATCAGCGTGGACGTCGTGGACAACGGTCGAGGATTTGACCCAGCGCGAGTAGATGGTTCCTTCGGGCTAGCGGCGGCTCGGCGCCGGGTAAGCGAGCTAGGGGGCAGTCTGGTTATCGAATCGGAGCCCGGGAACGGGGCCGGTGTCCGAGTGAGCATACCGGTAGGAGATTAAGACATGATTCGCATACTGCTGGCAGACGACCATCCGGTGATCCGCGCAGGACTGCGCGCGGTGCTGGATGATCAACCGGATGTAGAGGTGGTAGCGGAAGCATCTGGAGCCCACGAAGCAGTGGCGCTGGTGCGAAAATATGAGACGCTCGGACAGCCACTCGATCTGGTCCTGATGGATTTGCGGTTTGGCGATGCACCCGGCACCGACAGCCAAGCTGGTGGCGTAGCCGCGACAGCCGAAATCCGAACAATGTCAAACGCGCCCCAAGTGCTGGTGCTCACCAATTATTCTTCCGATGCTGAAGTGATCGGCGCGGTGAGCGCAGGTGCCGTTGGGTACTTGCTCAAAGATTCTGACCCCACCGTGCTTATCGACGGCATCCGCACGGCTGCCCGCGGCGAGTCCGTATTATCCACCAAGGTAGCCACCCGTCTCATGGGGCGGGTGCGCAACCCGGAAACCTCGCTCACCGCTCGGGAACGCGAAGTGTTGGAACTCGTGGCGGAGGGAATGTCTAATCGAGAAATTGCTAAAAAATTGGTGCTGACCGAGGCCACGATCAAAAGTCACCTTGGACATGTGTTTAGCAAGCTAGGGGTGAATTCACGCACCGCCGCAATTGTTGAGGCACGCAAGCGCGCGATCCTCTAAAACGTGTGCGCTGCTTGCTAGGGTTGCTAACCATGAGACGTGTCACTGGATTTCTATCGGCCCTGGCTATCGCGGTAGGTGCCACATCCGCATGTACTCCTAAGCCAGAACTGGCTGATCCAGTGATTAAGCAATTCCTTGCCGCCTGGGAAGCTGGTGATTTAGATAAAGCCGCAAGCTTTACAGACAACCCAGACGTGGCGCGGGCTGCGCTGAAAGAAAACATTGATGGCATGCAAGCAGATGGCTTGGATGCGCAATTGAAGCAGGTTGATAATCAAGAAACCTTGGCCACCGCGACGTATCAGCTGAAGTGGATGCTGCCGAAAGACCGTAACTTCACCTATGATGCCCAGCTCAATGCCACCAAAGTTAAAGACCAATGGAAAATCCGCTTTGCGCCCGCAGTGGTGCACCCGCAGCTCGGTTCGCACCAACACTTGGAACTGCGGGCGATCAATGCGCAAAAATCCCGGGTGATTAGCGCTGATGGCGCGGATGTTTTGGCACCCGGTAGCGTCTACCGGATTTTGATTAATCCACAAGAAGCCGGAAATGTCTCGGGTGTCTCCGCTCGAGTAGCCACCGTCCTCAACGAGGCACATCGGCGAGACAAAGCTATCCCCGAAGTAAACGGAGCAGACCTAGCCAAGAAGCTGGCGGACCACCAGGGCAACTACTCTGTCGCTGTCATTTCTGGCCCGCAGGGACGTCCCATAGCTGATGAATTGCGCGGTGTTCCCGGAATCATTGTGAACGAAGAAGCCGCGATGGTGCGTAAAGATCCGAGCTTTGCTCCCGAAATCATGTCGCGCGTGGAACAAATCGTGGCCGGTGATCTTGAAGGCTCCAATGGATGGCAGATTGCCAAGGTTAATCACCACGGCGCGGAAATTGCCTCGCTGGAACGCCATGAACCGGCCCTTCGTCCAGCTGTCCAAGTAAGCCTTGATCACAGTATGCAGGTCGCTGCGCAAGAAGCTGTCAATTTGCGCAAGGACATGAAAGCAATGATGGTTGCCGTGCGGCCATCTACCGGGGAAATCCTTGCGGTGGCGCAAACGCCACGTGCCGATGAAGACGGCGACCCAGCTTTGATGGGGCAATACCCACCTGGTTCGACGTTCAAGATCATCACCGCGGCTGCTGGACTTCAACATCAAGGTCTGACCCCTGGATCAACGGTGCCTTGCCCTGGCTCGATGGAAGTCGGCCCACGCATCGTTACCAACTACAATTCCTTCTCCCGGGGTAACACCAGCCTTGATGATGCCTTCGCGCAGTCGTGCAACACTACGTTTGCAGACATTTCTGCGCGTCTTGCCCCGGGTGAGCTGCAATCAATGGCCAAGAGCTTTGGCTTGGGCGTGGATTACACCATCCCTGGGCTCAATACCACTACGGGAGCTGTTCCGCGTGGCGACGAATTCATGGAACGCGTAGACGAAGGCTATGGCCAGGGGCGTGATTTGGCCAGCCCGTTTGGCCTTGCCATGGTTGCAGCCACGGCTGCCGCGGGTAAAACACCCACGCCGATTTTGGTTTCCGGGCACCCAGCGAGTGTGAATGAAGAAGTACCGCCACCGTCACCGCAGGTGGTGGAACAGTTGCGGGGCATGATGCGTTCCGTCGTCACGCACGGTACTGCTCGGGGCATGCGGCAGACCGGAGGGGATATGTTCGGCAAGACCGGTGAGGCCGAATTTAACGGTGGATCGCATGCGTGGTTTGCAGGTTTTAGAAGCGATGACATCGCGTTTGCCACGTTGATCGTCTCCGGTGGTGGGTCGGAATCAGCGGTTGCGGTGACGGATCGCTTTTTCATCGCGCTGGATAAGTCCCGAAATCCCGGTGCTCAAGGGCAGTAATGCCTGTGTGGTTGCCGGGGCGCTAGCATGTCTTGTATGAGTACTCGCGGAAAGCTAACCCCAGGCAAGCCAACTCCAATCCGTACCGTACCGGGCCATATTGAACACCCCGAGTACGTGTGGAAAGACGACGTCCAGGAAGCCATGGGTGAACCTTTGGTTCAGACCCCGGAGGTCATCGAGGCGATGCGCGAGGCGTCTCGTATCGCTGCTAACGCTTTGGTGTTGGCCGGGCGCGCGGTGCAGCCGGGTGTTACTACAGATGAGATCGATCGGATCGCCCACGAATACATGTGTGATCACGGGGCATATCCATCGACCTTGGGTTACCGCGGATACCCGAAGTCTTGTTGCGTTTCCCTCAACGAAATCGTCTGCCACGGCATCCCAGATACCACTGTCATTCAGGACGGGGACATCGTCAACATTGATGTCACGGCATTTAAGAATGGGGTGCACGGTGATACCAACGCCACGTTCCTTGCCGGAGACGTTACTGAAGAACACCGTTTGCTAGTCGAGCGCACCCGTGAGGCCACGATGCGGGGCATCAAGGCAGCAAAGCCCGGCCGCGAGATCAATGTGATTGGTCGCGTTATCGAGTCCTACGCTAAGCGCTTTGGCTACAACGTGGTCCGGGACTTTACCGGGCACGGGGTGGGCCCAACTTTCCACAATGGCCTCATCGTGCTCCACTACGATTCTGATGTCTACCGGGATGTACTGGAACCGGGCATGACGTTGACGATCGAGCCGATGATTAACCTCGGTGGCCTCGACTACGATATTTGGGAGGACGACTGGACCGTGCAAAACCGCGACGGCAAGTTCACCGCCCAGTTTGAACACACCATCGTCATTACTGACGACGGCAATGAGATCTTGACTATTCCGGACGCGGACATCTAAATGACGGCGGTGCTGATCGCCGGCACCACCTCTGATGCCGGGAAGTCCATCGTCGTGGCAGGGCTGTGCCGTGCATTGGCGCGAAGAGGCATCAAAGTTGCGCCGTTCAAAGCACAAAACATGTCAAACAACTCGGTGGTCTGCCCTGCTGGTGGGGAGATTGGGCGAGCTCAAGGCTTACAAGCTGTGGCCTGTGGGTTGGCACCCAGGGTGGAGTTTAACCCTATTTTGCTTAAACCCGGCTCGGATCGAACCTCCCAATTGGTGGTTAATGGGCGTGCGCAAGGCACCGTTACCGCTCGCAATTACGTGGAACACCGTTCCTACTTGCGCGGTATTGCAGCAGATTGCCTTGCTGCATTACAGGATGAGTTCGAAGTAGTTATCTGCGAAGGTGCCGGTTCACCCGCAGAAATTAACCTCAGAGCTACCGATGTAGCGAACTTTGGTCTCGCGGAGATTGCAGACCTTCCGGTGTACCTCGTCGGTGACATCGATCGCGGGGGTGTTTTGGCCCACCTCTATGGCACCCATCAGATCGTGGCGGATGCTGATCGCGAACGAATCAAGGGCTTTATCGTTAATAAGTTCCGCGGCGATGTCAGCATTTTGCAGCCCGGCCTCGCTGAATTGGCTGAGTTGACCGGCGTTCCCACGGTTGCGGTGCTGCCCTTCATCGACGGGTTGTGGGTGGACGCAGAGGACTCGTTACAGTCGGTGGTGGGAATGAGCGTGGGGCCGTCGACAAGCAGCTTGGGGCAACAGAGGCTGCGAGTGGCGGCAATTCGGCTCCCACGCGTGTCCAATGCAACCGACATTGAGGCGCTGGCGTGCGAACCCGGCGTGAGCGTGACGTGGACTCACGACCCAGACTTTGTCGCGGAGGCAGACCTCGTGGTGATACCGGGTTCTAAGGCGACTGTGTCGGACCTCAACTGGCTGCGGGAAACCGGATTGGCCGAGGCGATCACGTCGCGCACGGCGCCGACGCTTGGGATCTGCGGTGGCTTCCAAATGATGTGCGCGCTTATCGACGACCCCGTCGAATCGGACAGCACCACGCCGGGCTTGGGATTGTTCGATATCGACATCTTATTCCACCCCGAAAAGACACTGTTGCACCATGTCAACGGCGCCTACGAGATCCACCACGGCCAGATTGCCCGCAGCTCGGAGGCCCCGTGGCTCGATGGGGAAGGCGCGATGCGAGAAAACTTCCGGGGTACCCACCGCCACGGCCAACTAGAAGATAATGATTTCCGCCGGGAATTTTTGCGCTGGGTGGCGGATGCGGTACGGAAACCAAAGTTCGTGGTGGCCCCAGATACAGACTTCGCTGCCGAACGAATGCGCCAACTAGATCTCATTGCGGACGCGATTGATGAGGCCTGGGACCTCGATGAATTCCTGGCTGAAATCAACCGTGGCCGGGGTGTTCGCTAGGGCGGTACACCAATCCTGCAATAGTGGCAGCGACGGTAGCGCCAGCATAGCCGTACGCCAGCAGGTGCGGAGACGCAAAGTCTTGCCACCACGAGGCAGGCGTGACGGCAACGAAAACGGCGTAGATCAGAATTGATCCGACCGTGGTCAGTGAGCCAAGCGCCAGCAGCCTGGATATCCCTGACCGTTTAGGGCGCACACCTCGGGATCCGATGCGCCAAAAGGCCAGCCCACAACTTGCGGCAGCGAGGGCCGCCACAACGGCGGTAGCTAGTCGAATCTGCCAGACGTCTGACTGTAAAGACAACCAACCGACGAGGGGAGCCCCGGCCACAATCGGAATGACGAGGGGAAGCCAGGATTTGGGCAGTTGGGCAAATCCACCGAGCAGGCAGCTGAGCATCGCCGCGGGCAGTGCGTAGAGCGTGGCCGTCGTGGCGATCGTCAAGCCTCGGTCTAACGCAACCGTGTAGGCAACTGCGTGAGTAATGCCAATGCCTACCGTCAGAGCGCCACCGATCGCAGAGAGCACCCGCGCCACAGTCTGGGGAAGGCTAGGCCTTTCGCTTTCTGAGTGCCGCCGAAAAGCATGGATCAGGCTCGCCCCGGCACACACGGTCATGGCAAGCGCGGCTAGCCCCGCTGACCACATGGATGCTCGAACGAACCGTGGCCCCAAAGACACCAACATCATGATGACGGCCGACGCAAGACTCGCCGTGGCCGCCGGTATCCGATAACTCAACGGACGCTAGCTGCGCTCGTCAAACTCGAGACCAAGCAGGGCGTTTTCAATGAGCTCAGGAAGAGCTGGGTGAATCCAGTACTGCTTGGTTGCTACGTCTCGGCAGTCCAGGTCAAAGGCCATGACCGTGATCAGTTGTTGGATCAGTGTGGCGGCTTGCGGGCCGATGAGGTGTGCGCCCAGCAGTCGGCCGGTCTTACGGTCTGCAATGAGCTTGGCAAAGTGCTCCGAATCTTCCATTGCCCAGCCATAGGCAACATCGCCGTAATTTTGAATCTTTACTGTAATGTCGTATCCCTCGGTCCGAGCCTGGGCCTCGGTCAACCCAACTGCTGCGATTTGCGGATGCGTGAACACCGCCGCGGGAACCACGTCTTGCGGCATTTCCTGCAGGGCTTCCGGATGCAGCAGGTTATGCCGTACGGCGCGCATTTCGGCGTTCGCCACATGCTTGAGCAGGTACGGGGAAGAGACATCTCCCAACGCCCACACCCCTTCCGCGGACGTGCGACCGTACTTATCCACCTTTATGCGTTGGCCGTCCATCTCAATTCCTGCTTGGTCCAGCTGTAGCAGGTCACCATTCGGAATCCGGCCGGTGGCTACGAGGAGCACGTCCGCGGCAACCTGTTCGCCGTTGCTCAGGGTAGCTTCGATGCCTGCGGGCCCTTCGTGTAGCTTTTCGACGTCCACGTTCAAGCGCACATCCCAATTGCGGGAGGCAATTTCTTGGAACCGCTGCGCGATGTCGTCGTCTAGGCTGCGCAGCATGCGATCGCTGCGATTGAGCTGGGTGACGTTTACACCAAGTCCGGAGAAGACGTGCGCAAACTCGCATGCGATGTAGCCACCCCCGATGATGATCATGGACTTCGGTAGCTCCGGCAGTCGCATGATGTCGTTGTTGGTGTAATAACGCACGCCGGAATCGGCTACTACCTGTGGGATCATGGGGCGCGATCCGGCGGCAATCACGATGTTGTCACCGGTGATGTCTATTTCGGTATCGCCTTGTCCGGTGCGGATCGTCTTGGGGCCTACGAAGACGGCGTGCCGGTCGTAGACATCGATATTAGGCGTTTCGGGGCCGCGTCGATAAGCTTCGCCGCCTTCGGCGATACGGTCGATGCGCTTGGCAAACACTCGCTCAACAATGGATGGCCAATCAAGCCCAGTGCGCTGTGCGGATATTCCGTAGCGTGCGGCCCCGTCGATCTCGCGCGCGATGTCGGCAGCATAGACATACATCTTGGTGGGAATACAGCCAACGTTAAGGCACGTGCCACCGAACGTTCCTTCTTCAATGATGGCGATCGATTGATGGTCAAATTCCGGACCAGGGATCGAGTTGCCGGAACCGGTTCCGATGATGATGAGGTCGTAGTGCTTAGGCAACGCGGATCACTTGCTCCTTTGTCCACTTGGTATCCGTTAGGGAAAACTTTGGTAGGACTGAGCCTACCGAAGTTAGTCTGCTCCGATACGAAACGGTAGTCTGGCCAGCTAACGGTTGACTGAGCGCCGGGTGTCCTTCACATCCCGCAGCCAATCGATGCACGTGCGAAGCGCCTGTTTACGCGGTTTATCCTGGGATAGGAAAACGTCGTGCTTGGCATCTTCAATAGGGATCGTGGTGACGTTATCGCCGAGCAGCGTCGAATAGGTGATGATGTCATCGACATCGAGGACGGCATCCGTGGTGTGGGTTTGATCGGTAAAAACTCGGCCACTGCTTGAGGTAAGGGAACACAAGACCAAAACCGGGACACCACAGTTGACGGCACCTTCTTGAATTCGGTCAATATTCTTTATCACTTCCCGCACCCAGCCCCAGTACTTATCGTGGCCACCCAAGGGCTTGTATTCCAGGTTAAAGTCCCATTCACCTTGGTAGTCGCGGTGCAAGGATGCAACATAGGCGCGCCATTTGCGCTTGAACAACGGCAGCTTGGGGTAGTACTTGGCTACGGTAGGGGCAATTTTTCGGATAGCAGAGACCATTGCTAGCGGATAGATCAGCTCGATCCACGGGGCATTCAGGATTGTTCCCGTTACTTTGGGGAAAATTTCGGAATCGCGCAGGCGGCGCAAATGATCTAGCCAGTGGGCCAGGACCAGGGCACCAAAAGAGTGGCCCATCATGACAATCTCCGGGTGGCCCTGATCAATAATGAAGCGGGATACGACGTTGAGATCTTTAAAATATGTCACGATATCCGAGGTGAAGAACCACAGTTGGCCCTCGCGGTGCGAGCGGGCACACTTTCGGAAATCCACCGAATACAGCGCGAAGCCTTGGCTGTGGAAAAACTCGGCAACGTGCTTATGAAAGAAGTAATCGCTGGTTCCTGGCACGTATAAGATCGCCGGTCGGCGCGCAAACTCCACCTCGGGCAATCCGGTGGCCGGGGCGGAGTGCAGCGCCGAGGGAGCGTCGTTAAGCGCGGTATCGGTGGGGAAGTGCCGCACAAGCGTTGCGACGATCGGCGGTTGGCCATCAGGATCCGCGCCTAGATCAAACGTGCGACGTTCGTAGCCCGGACCGAGGATGTCCTCTACCCAGTCAGGAGCTAGCGGCAAATCGCTCATCCGTTGCACCTTTGCTGAACTGTGCAATCATTAATTTTTTGTTGAGAGATTGATAAGAAATGATTGCAATTGATGATGTGTCTATATCTATCCGAGCATATGTCACTATCTCCGGAAACTCGACCGTCTGCACCCGCTACCGAGGCAACTTTGGGGTCTGCGAATGAATAACTTCTTAGGGGGACTATTGGCAACGCCACAAAAGTTGGGCGTAAGGTGGAAGGTTAAGGACGCATAGAGTCCATTTACTGTGTCCATTTTCAGACAACCGGCCTAAAAGCAGAGACCAAAAAGACGAAAGAAGTTGAGTTAACTGTGTCCGATGCAAAGGTAAATGCAAATCCAGTGACTGAGGAAGCAGACGTCGTACTTATCGGTGCTGGCATCATGAGTGCCACCCTCGGTGCGATGCTACGACAGTTGGAGCCACAGTGGTCTCAGGTCGTCTTCGAGCGCCTCGACGTCCCAGCCGCTGAATCTTCCTCGCCGTGGAACAACGCTGGTACCGGCCACTCTGCGCTGTGCGAGCTGAATTACACGCCGATGCGTGACGGTCAAGTGGATATCTCCAAGGCCATCAACATCAACGAAAAGTTCCAGGTGTCCCGCCAGTTCTGGTCTCACCAGGTAGAAAACGGCATTCTTACTGATCCGGAAGAATTCATCCAGCCGGTCCCGCACGTGTCCTTCGGCCGTGGCCAGGAGCAGGTTGATTACATCCGCAAGCGCTACGAAAAGCTGTCTAAGCATCGCCTTTTCCCAGGTATGGAGTTTTCTGATGACTCCGCAAAGTTCGCCGAGTTCCTGCCACTGATGGCCAAGGGCCGCGACTTTGACGCTGAAAAGATAGCCATCTCTTGGTTTAACACCGGTACGGACATCAACTACGGCGCACAGGCACGCCAGTTCCTCAACGCCGCTGAACAGGGTGGCACCGAGGTCAAGTACGGCCACGAGGTGCTAAACATCAAGAAGGATGGCGCTAAGTGGAAGGTTGTTGTTAAAAACGTCCACACTGGTGACATCCAGACTTACCGGGCACGCTTCGTCTTCGTTGGCGCAGGCGGCATGGCGCTGCCACTGCTGCAAAAGGCCGGCATTCCAGAAATCAAGGGCTACGGTGGATTCCCAGTTTCCGGCGCGTGGCTGCGTTGCACCAATGAGGAACTCATCGAGCAGCACGCAGCTAAGGTCTACGGACAGGCTTCCGTTGGCACCCCGCCAATGTCCGTGCCACACCTGGACACTCGCGTTATCGACGGCAAGAAGGGTCTGCTGTTTGGCCCATATGCCGGCTGGACTCCTAAGTTCCTGAAGCAGGGCTCGATGCTGGACCTGTTCAAGTCTATCCGCGCAGGAAACATTCCGTCCTACCTCGGTGTTGCCGCGCAGGAGATGGGGCTGACCAAGTACCTGGTCACGGAGGTCTTAAAGGATGAAGGCGCACGCCTCGAAGCCCTCCGCGCCTACATGCCTACGGCAAAGGCAGAGGACTGGGAGCTGGTCATCGCAGGCCAGCGCGTACAGGTTATTAAGCCAACCGCAGCGCCTGCTTTCGGTTCGCTTGAATTTGGTACCGCGCTGATCAATAACTCTGAAGGCACCATCGCAGGTCTGCTCGGCGCATCCCCAGGAGCTTCTATCGCCCCAGCTGCAATGATCGAGGTGCTTGAGCGTTGCTTCGGCCACCGCATGGTGGAGTGGGGCCCTAAGATCAAGGAAATGGTTCCTTCCTACGGCATTAAGCTCGCCGTCAACCAGGAGCTGTTCGACGAGCAGTGGAACCACACCCAAAAGACCCTGAAGCTGGAGAAGTAACACCGCCTTGACCACCCCCAATCCAGGTTTTCCGTTTACAGCCGTTGTTGGCCAGGAGCGCTTGCAGTTAGCGCTGATCCTCAACGCGATTAACCCTCGGATCGGGGGTGTTGTCGTGCGCGGAGAAAAAGGCACCGCTAAAACCACCACGGTTCGAGCCTTTGCCGAACTTATCGACGGCCCCCTGGTCAACCTTCCCATTGGAGCGACCGAGGACCGGGTAGTCGGTTCTCTAGACCTCGAAGCGGTGCTGACCACCGGCCGGGCCAATTTTCAGCCAGGGTTGTTGTCGCAGGCGGACGGGGGTGTGTTGTATGTCGACGAAGTGAATTTGCTGCCAGATCACCTCGTTGACGTTCTATTGGACGCCGCCTCCACTGGGGCCGTCACTGTGGAGCGCGACGGCATCTCTCACTCCGCGCCTGCTTCATTTGTGCTGGTGGGCACCATGAATCCCGAGGAAGGGGAGTTGCGCCCGCAGTTACTGGACCGCTTTGGTTTGGCTGTCGAGGTAGCAGCCTCTCGTGATGTCTCCGTACGAGCCGAAATCATGCGTAGGCGGCTCGCTTATGAGTCTTCCCCGGCTACTTTCGTAGCTGGCTATGTCGAGGATGCGCAGTCCTTGGCCCAAAAGATTGCTGCCGCTCGCGTGAGCGTCGATAAAGTGCAGCTTAGCGACGTAATGCTGCAACGCATCGCGCATCTCTGTGCTTCCTTCGACGTGGATGGAATGCGTGCCGACCTTGTCATTGCTCGCGCAGCCGTGGCGCATGCGGCGTGGCGTGGGGCCTTTGCTGTAGAGGACGCGGACATCCGCGTCGCCGCCGAATTGGCATTGCCGCACCGTAAGCGTCGCAATCCATTCGACGACACGGGCCTTGACGAATCTGAGCTGGATGAGGCTCTTGATCAGGCGCGTTCCGAAATACCGGACTCGGAGCCTTCAGAACCTTCGGAGCCCCAGGAAACACCTGCGGATACACCCGAGCCGACCTCCGACGGAAAGGCAGGTCAGGCCGATTCTGGCCTGAAATTTCCCAGCTAGACACTTGAGCCTGGCCAAGGTCGGCGAGGACGGTGTGCCGGGCAGACGCTCGGCCACGTACTCGTCTTATGGTGCCTCCGTTCGGGCCCTTGAGGACGGACATGGTCTGCACCTGGTCGGATCAGTTGTAGCGGCTGCCGAACGCGGGGCTACCATCATCGAAGACATGCTGGATTTTCAGCCGGAAGACCTGCGCGGACAGCAGCGTCGTGGCCGAGAATCCAATCTCATCGTGTTCGTCGTTGATGCCTCGGGATCCATGGCTGCCCGCGATCGGCTTTCGGCAGTTGTCGGAGCCGTTCAGTCCCTGTTGATGGACGCTTACCAGCGCCGGGACAAGGTGGCTGTAATCTCAGTACGTGGCGCTGCACCGACGTTGGTTTTGCCACCGACCGGCTCAATTGATGTGGCGATGCGTCGCCTGTCTACCGTGGAAACCGGTGGGCGCACCCCGCTTGGCGAGGGCCTCATCCTGGCGCATGATCTGATCGAACGCGAACTGCGCAAAGAGCCGGGCAGACGACCTCTTTTGGTCATTTTGTCGGACGGGCGAGCGACCGGGGCTGCAGGGCTAGACGGTGTGCGGATAGCTGCTCAACGAATTGCCACCCGACGCGTCGCCTCGCCAGTTGTCATCGACTGCGAATCGGGTCGCGTGCGTTTAGGACTCGCCACAGAATTAGCGCGTAATCTCGGTGGGGTGAGCCTTCGACTAGACGAGCTCAATGCCGACAATGTTTTAGGCGCAATTTCAGTGGGATAGGTGAATCGTTTCGCAGTTTAGGCAGGTGGCATCGGGCCTTTTGCGTTCTTGGGTGCCGCAACCTCGAGTTTTCAACCTCGGATTTTGCAGGTGGTCAGGTGTGCTATTAGACGCCGTGACTGGGCATCCTGCAAGACCCGAGTTCGAACCTCCGGGGTCGCCGAATCAGTTGCACAACCCACGTCTACTTCACCGCCGACTACTATTGGTGACATGCAAACAATCGTGCCCAACATTTGGTGCAATCAGAATGCCCGCGAGATGGCCGAGTTCTACTCAGGCATCTTCCGCAACACGGAAATCACCGGCGGCCAGACCTATCCGACCGAGGGATTGCCAGAGTGGCAGCAACCAATGGCGGGTAAGGATCTGACCATTGACATTGCCATCGACGGCCTCGCCATCTCCCTCATCAGTGCCGACGATCACTATCGCCCAAACCCTGCCGTCAACTTCATGGTGAGTTTCGATCCGGAAGCAGGGCACGATATCAACTACTTAAACGAAGCCTGGGCCAAGCTTATCGACGGCGGACGGATCCTCATGGACCTTGGGGAATACCCGTTTTCTGCCCGCTATGGCTGGGTCGAGGACAAGTACGGCGTGAACTGGCAACTGATTGTGGCCCGTCCAGAAAATGACCCGCGACCTCACGTTATTCCGAGTTTTATGTTCTGTGGCGACGCTCAAGGCAAATGCGCCGAGGCCGTGGATTACTGGTGTGCGCAAATCCCAAATTCGCAGCTAGGGGTGCGCGTTAGTTACCCGCACAACAGCGAAGTCATGTTTTCTGAGTTCCAGCTAGCCGGCCAGTGGTTTACCGCAATGGATTCTGGGGTGCCCCAAGATTTCACGTTCTCCGGCGGTATCTCGCTGATGATCAATGCCCACGGGCAAGCAGAGGTTGATGCCCTGTGGGATTCGTTGGCTGCGAGTGAGCAGCCGTGCGGGTGGTGCGTCGATAAGTTCGGCATGGTGTGGCAGGTGATCCCGGATAACTTCGGTGAGCTGATGAGCCAGCCGGATTCTTACCAAACGATGCTGACGATGACCAAGATTGAGATCGACAAGTTTTAGTGGCGGCGTACCTGGCGACGTTCCACCTCTACGGAGCCGAGTACCGCTAAGCCTTGGACTCGGATAACCGGCGCGCCCGCCGGAGCGGAACCTTGGTTTTTAACTTCGAATTCTCCCAGCAGGGCAAAGCCCGGTGCGGTCACGTGGACATCGTCGGGGACAATGATCTTGATGTCGCCGAGTACTGAACACACATTGATAGTGATATCTCGGTCCGCAAAGCTCGCTGAGGTGAGATCGAGGAGGTTGTCACCAAGAATTGCGATGGAGGTGTGTTGCTTGGCAATCGCCCAATTTCCTATGCGATGGTGGGAAGACAGCACACCGATGCTGAAGGAATCGCCATCGGCGCTTGTTACTACTTGGCTTAACGCCGAGTTAGCTGGCACGTCCACCGCCGACACGACCTGCTGTGGGTCCGCCACGATATCTGCTAACGGCTCCACTAATTCATCGCGGTAAACGGCGCGAGAAATGTCCGCGGAGCGTTCCTCGAATTCCACAAAATTCAATTGGCCACGAGACATTGCTTGGGCGATTACTTCCAGAGCCTGAGAACGCTCGGCATCGGTAGCGCGGATACGGTTTTGCATAGGAAGTAGCCTAGTCGCGCACGTAATTCTTCGCGCTGCAGTTAATCTGAGATAAGAAGAAAGCCGCATTCCCAAGTAGCAAGGAGCCCCATGCCTCAAGGCAAAGTCGATCCAGCAAATATTCCTGATGACGGGTTGACTACCCGCCAGCGTCGCATGCTGCCAATTACTGCAGTCCATACCGGTGAAGGTAAAGGCAAATCGACAGCTGCCTTTGGCATGGCCATGCGCGCATGGAATCAGGGGATGCGAATTGGGGTGTTTCAGTTTGTTAAGTCGGCGAAGTGGAAAGTGGGCGAAGAAGCAGTGTTTAAGCGGCTCGGCGAATTGGAGCCGGGATCTGTGGAGTGGCACAAGATGGGCGAAGGTTGGTCGTGGGCCAAGAAACAGGGGAGCGAGGAGGACCACGCGCAGGACGCTCGCGATGGCTGGGCAGAAATCAAGCGTCGGCTACTTGCCGAAGAACACGATTTCTATGTTCTCGATGAGTTCACCTATCCCATCAAGTGGGGATGGGTGGACGTGGAAGACGTGGCCAGGACGTTGCAGGAACGTCCTGGTACTCAGCACGTCGTGATCACTGGCCGTGATGCTGACCCACGACTCATCGAGGTCGCCGATTTGGTCACCGAGATGACCAAGATCAAGCACCCGATGGACGTTGGCCGAAAGGGACAGAAAGGCATCGAGTGGTAACACCTGGCATCCTCATCGCCGCTACGGGATCTGGGACAGGGAAAACCACCGTCGCCACCGGGCTGATGGCAGCGCTTTCGCGCGAGCATACGGTAGCGCCGTTCAAGGTCGGCCCGGATTACATTGATCCGAGCTATCACGCACTTGCCACGGGACAGCCAGGGCGAAACCTAGATTCCGTTATGTGTCCCGGTCTTATCGGCCCGCTCTATGCCCACGGTTCGGCAAATGCAGACTTCGCGGTGGTTGAAGGAGTGATGGGGCTTTTCGACGGCCGCATTACGGGCCAACATACGGATATCCCGGCCGGTTCCTCTGCCGAAATCGCTGCGGAGCTTGGGTTACCGGTGATTCTCGTAGTTGACGTGCGTGGCATGAGCCAATCTACTGGTGCGCTGGTGCGAGGCTTTGCCACTGCGGACTCGAGCGTGCGCGTTGCAGGTGTGATTCTCAACCAGGTGGGCTCGCAGCGGCACGAAGCGGTGTGCCGGACGGCAGTGGAAGCAATCGGCGTGCCGGTAGTTGGAGCGATTCCACGGGTAGAACAGGTTGACGTCCCGTCACGGCACTTAGGGCTGATCACCGCAGCAGAATACGGGCGGGCGGCCCGCGAAGCAGTCGATCGGATGGCAGACCTAGTAGCGCAGCATTGTGATGTGACCGCAATCAAGAGGTTGGCTGACTGTTCCTATGATGGCCCCCATTGGGATCCTGCTGAATGGGTGACTGGGGGAGAACCCACCACTATTGCGCTGGCAGCTGGACCAGCCTTTACATTTTCCTACGCAGAGCACCGGGAGCTGTTGGAAGCTGCTGGCGCTACCGTGGTGGATTTTGACCCTTTGGTGGATGAATTCCCGAATTGCGATGGTCTGATCGTGCCGGGTGGATTCCCAGAGGAGTACGTCGAAAAGCTCAGCGGCAGGCAAGAGCTTCGAGCAGCAGTGCGGGCGCATGTCGCGGCTGGCAAGCCGGTTCACGGGGAGTGCGCGGGGTTGTTGTGGCTGGTTGAGACCTTGGATGCGCACCCGATGCTCGGCGTGATTGGTACGCATGCTGTGATGGGACGGCGATTGACTTTGGGGTATCGCGAGGCGGTGGCGGTGCAGGATTCGGTGTTGTACCGGGCTGGTGAAAGAATTACAGGACACGAATTTCATCACACCGCGCTCACCCAGCACACGGCCGAGGGCTTTGCGCCGGCCTGGGCATGGCGCGGCTGGGATGGGGCGTCCCACAGGGAAGGTTTCGTGCGGGAGCAGATCCACGCATCCTACCTGCATGTTCATCCAGCAGGCGCTCCGCACGCGGTGCAAAGATTTGTTGATGCCTGCCGCAAACTAAAATAATTCACTATGGAAAAACACAGCGTGGTTTTGGTAGGCGGTGGCCCCGGGGCTTGGGACCTCATTACCGTTCGAGGTATGCACGCGCTGCAGGCTGCTGACGTCATCCTCGCTGATCATTTGGGGCCAACCTCGCAACTGCATAAGCTGTGCGATCTGTCTAATAAAGAGGTGATTGACTGCTCCAAGCTGCCCTATGGCAAGCAGGTGGCGCAGGAGCGAATCAATGAGCTACTCGTTCAACATGCGTTGGCTGGGCGACGAGTGGTACGCCTCAAGGGCGGGGATCCCTACGTGTTTGGTCGCGGTTTCGAGGAACTGCAGGCCTGTGCTGCTGCCGGGCTAGCGGTCGAGGTGATCCCGGGAGTAACCTCGGCGATCTCGGTACCTGCGGTTTTTGGAGTACCGGTCACCCAACGCGGGGTAGTGCACAGTTTCTCCGTTATTTCCGGGCATTTGCCACCAGGGCACCCCGCGTCGTTGAACGATTGGAACGCGCTAGCCAACACTGGCGGCACTCTGGTAGTGATTATGGGTGTAAAGAATGGGGCGGCAATTGCCAGTGCGCTTATCGACGCCGGACGCCCCGGCGAGACTCCCGTGGCTGTGATCCAAGAGGGAACTACTGCCGAACAACGCGGCTTCCGTACTACCCTGGAACAACTAGGTAGTGCATTGGCAGAGCATGAGGTGCGGCCACCGGCGGTTATCGTGATCGGGGACGTCGCCGGCTTGTAAGTGCTGTGCTGTCTAGCACTTTCTGCTGAAATGAACGTATGAAATGGTGCGGTCGAGTTTTGCTTGGCTTTACTGCGTTGTTGTCTTTGTACTTTCTTTATGCTGTCAGCATTCCGGGAGGGGGCGGGCTTGATCTTTTCTTCTTTGGCATCGTCCCGCTGAGTTGGCTCGTGATTTTCTATGTGATTTTGTGCGTTGTAGGCATTTCGCAGAGGAAGTCGGTGCCTGCACTGTGGTTGGTACCGTTACCGGCTGTTGTGGTGATCGGACTAGCTGGGACGGGGGCTGTCGAGCGTTGGCATTGGACTTTTATTCGAGATGACTTGGCGGCCGCTGGCGCTACTTGTCTGCAGCGGGTCGGGTTAGTCCGGGTCGAGCGCTGCACGACGGTCATGGGGCATCCGGCTTTTGATTTTGGCGGTGGTTTCATTGATCAAGTGCTAGTGACGACCTACGAGGGGGATGAGGTCGGCCTGCATAAAGTGCGTTCCTTGGATGATCAGTGGCACGTGTACGTCAAGGAATTCTGACTTGTTCTTGGAAACTGTTATTAAGAAGCGGTATTAAGCTTAACTGAAATTAAAAGTTCATTGTGATAAATATAGTTGGATGATTTAAGCTTGGTTTGTATTAGAGCAGCAAATTTTCTAGACAAGCTGAAAGCAAGGTAATAAGTGAAACCGCTTAGTATCGTCACCAAACTGAGTGTGTTCTTCTATTGCTTACTCATCATCTACGGAACCAGCATTCCTGGTGGTGGGACGATGGGTTTGTCCTTTGCTGTCGTGGCCCTTTTCTTCCCGCTCGTGGCTCTTTATCTGTGGACGTTCGTAGCCTCAGTCCTTCATAAACGTTTGTATGCTGCGGTATGGATACTGCCGGCGGTGTTTGCAGTCACCGCAATCATTGTGGCCACTGGACTGGTCAAAGATGCTCATTGGCATTGGATCCAGCACGATCTAGAAAACGCTATTGTTGCCGACGAGTGCCCGGAGCGGGTGGGCATTGCAGCGGTGCATGATTGCACTAGATTTGGTGCCGATCCTGCCTACGATTTAGGCAGCGGTTTCCTTGATTTGAACTACCTCACGCAGTCAACCGAGCTTCCCGCCAACCATGAGGTGAAAGAAGAGTTTCACGATGGCTGGCGGTTGGTCATCGTCAAGTTTTAGGCTGCCTCGCGTTGGCTCGGCGTCGCCGGCCACCAGAATTTCTCTCCCAATTTCAACACAATTGCCGGCATGACCACGGTGCGAACCAGCAGCGTGTCTATGAGCACGCCAATAAAGATCACCACGCCGAGTTGAGCCATCACAATTAAAGGCAACACACCTAGGGCCGCGAACACAGCAGCGAGCAGTACGCCAGCCGACGTAATGACGCCACCGGTGGCGCTGAGAGCGGTGAGTATTCCTTCTCGGGTACCTTGCCGTGCTGCCTCCTCTCGGGCCCTAGTAACTAGGAAGATGTTGTAATCCACACCCAGCGCCACGAGAAACACGAACGCATACAGGGGAGTCGTTTCTGCCAGCGCGGTGAAATGGAAGAACTTAGTAAACAGCAGCCACGAAATCCCCAGCGCGGAGAAGTAGGTCAAAATCACCGTGGACACCATAATTAGTGGTGCAACTACAGAGCGAAGCAACATGCCCAGTGCGAGCGTGACCAGCAGCGCAAGCACTGGAAATACGATCATTTGATCGTGTTTCGCCGCAGCGATGTTGTCAGCATTTTCGGCTTCGGGGCCACCCACGCGGGCGTCGATACGCTCGGCGGCGAAAGCTTCGCGCAGCTCGGTGGGGGAAGGGCCGCTCACTAGCAGTACCGAAGTCCCGGCCCCTTCGCGGGTGTTGGTCACCGTGCCACCGAGCTGTTTGATGACCTCGGTGGTGCCAGCTGCATCACGCGTGACGACGTTCGCCGGCGTGGCATCCGCACCAAACTCGCGCTCCAGCGTTTCCGATGCGGTGATCGACTCGGGAGTCTTCAAGAACTGCTCGGATGTATCAAGGCCGACCTTGGCACCAAAAAGCAACGTGCTGGCCGCGATGAGTGCCAATATTGCAAGGCTCATCACAGTTGTTGCGCGGGTGCGCACCAGGTTGCCGATCGTGTCCCAGATACCGTGGTTGGCTTCCGAACCTTGTCGTGGAACGCGGGGCCAGAAAACCCACCGGCCTGGAATTACAAGCGCACCTGGAAGTGCCACAAGCGCAAATACAGCGGCGACCACTACACCATATGCGCAGGCCAAACCCAGTCCGCGAGTGGCTGGAACCAAGGAAAGCAGCAGGCACAGCATTCCGAGCATCACCGTTGCGGCTGAAGCGAGCACGGACTTTGCTGTTGGCAACCACGCCGCTTGCATCGCCTGAAAGCGGTCGCCGTGGTGGCGCAGCTCGTCACGGTATCGAGAGATCAAAAGCAGGGCGTAGTCCGTTCCTGCGCCAAACACCAGTACTGAGAGGATACCCGCAGTGGATTCATCCCACATGTGGTGTGTCGCGTGGAGTAGCTGGGTAAAGGTCACCGCAGCGAAGCGGTCCGCCACGCCGATGACCAGCAGCGGAATTAGCCATAAGATCGGGGAGCGGTAGGTGATGATGAGCAATACCGCCACGATCGCGGCAGTTACTCCCAACAGCAGAAAGTTGGCTCCGGAAAAGACGTTTGCCAGGTCCGCTTGAATGGCGGCGGGGCCGGTGACCTGCACTGTTGTCCCGGGAGGTGCCTTATCGACGAGTTGTTCGCGCAGGCCGAAAATCGTGTCTTTGTCCTGCGCGCTTGTGCCGTCAGCTACTTCGAAAGGTACCATCGCGGCTTTGCCGGACTTCGCTGGAATCAGTGGTCCGCCAAGCTCTTGCGCTGTTTTCTGTAGCTCTGTTAGGGCCTGCCGGTCTTCAAAACTGAATACCGCGATAGCGGCAGATTTTTCCGACCCCGGAATCTTGGCGACCTCACGGGCGACTTCGGTGGATTCAAAACCATCCGGTAGCCGGTCTGCAGTGTTGGTACTAGCCTCCTGGGCGCCGAGGGCGATGCCGACAATGCCGATGACCAAAGTGATAAAGAACCAGAGGCGGAAGCGGTGGGTTTGTTGAGGCGTCATAGTAATTTCAGTCTAGCTTGCGATACCTGACGGATAAAGTGTTTCACATTTTCAGCTAGGAGAAGCAAGATGCGTCAGAGTCTTAAACGCTTAAACAAACCTCAGTTTCGCTTCGTTGCTCCACAACCATCCCCGCGGTCCGCAACACCGCCATGACCTCGGCCAATGACTTACACTCAGGACCAGCTGCTAGCTCCCGCGCCACCGACCCGCGATAGTGCTTGTTAAAGTGGCTCACCACTTTGCCGTCCTTTTCCACGCGAACGGTCACAGCTCCAGGAACCCGTCCGAGCTGCTGATAGGTACCTGATCGCAGGTCAACGACAAATCCCGCTTCTGAGAGGGCATCAGAAATTAGCGTTGCCCACCGTGCCTTCATAGTTGGCACCTCGCCACGAGAACGAGGTAGTTTCGTGCCACCAGACAACCGGTAATGCGGAATCCAGTCATAAGCAGAAACCAGGCCGAACAGTGCTGAGCAGACCACCAGTCGCCCCAAAGCAGCCGGTGGAAGTGAGCCTACGTCGAGGGCGTCGTAAAGCACGCCGGTGTAGCGCTCGAGCGCGGGCATCGTGGGGGCTTCGAATAGCTCGCGGTTGGCGACGGCTTCTTCGCGTTGCTTCTCGGAAAGGCCTAGCACCTCCATAGCGCGCTTTTCCGAGAGTCGGGCGAGGTCGCGTGCGTTACGCATGCGCACCTCGTTTAGCGTAGGAAAGCTTAAAGAATCGAGGTCGAGGGGCGCGCCTGAGCCGCCCCAGGCCTTGGTTTCCGACGGTGGCAGGACGATCAACATGTTGATTAGATTACTGGTTTGCAAAACAATGGGACCAAGGCGTGGCCCGCACCCGTTTCGGATAAGGGACGATAGCCGTGGTCGTCGAGAAGCAGCTGCGTGCGACAGATATACTGATCAACCATGATCACTCGCATGTCCTCGCTCTTTCTTCGCACACTTCGCGAAGACCCGGCTGACGCCGAAGTCCCAAGCCACAAGCTTCTCGTTCGCGCAGGTTACATCCGCCGTGTCGCCCCAGGTGTGTACTCCTGGTTGCCACTGGGCTTGAAGGTTTTGCGCAACATTGAGACCGTGGTTCGTGAGGAAATGGAAAAGATCGGCGCACAGGAGTTGGCCTTTCCTGCTCTGTTGCCACGGGAGCCGTACGAAACGACGAACCGCTGGACCGAATACGGCGATTCGCTGTTCCGGCTGAAGGACCGCAAGGGCGCCGACATGCTGCTGGGCCCTACCCACGAAGAGATGTTTACCTGGGCTGTTAAGGATCTTTACAGCTCCTACAAGGACTTCCCAGTCACCCTGTACCAGATCCAGACCAAGTACCGCGACGAAGAACGCCCACGAGCCGGCATTCTGCGTGGCCGCGAGTTCGTCATGAAAGACTCCTACTCCTTCGACATGACTGACGAGGGCCTGGAAGAGTCTTACCAGGCACACCGCCGTGCCTACCAGGCGATCTTTGACCGTTTGGGTGTGAAATATGCCATTTGTGCCGCAACCTCCGGCGCAATGGGTGGCTCCGCCTCCGAAGAATTCCTGGCGATTTCTGAAAACGGCGAAGACACCTTCGTCTCCGCCACCGACGGCGATTACGCCGCAAACGTGGAGGCTGTCGTAACGCAGCCGGGCGTCGAGCGCCCGATCGACGGCCAACCTGCCGCCGAGGTCCACGAGACCCCGGATGCCGTTACCATCGATGCGCTCGTTGACTGGGCTCGCTCCGCGGGAATCACCGTGGAAGGCCGCGAGGTCACCGCAGCCGACACCCTGAAGTGCCTGGCCGTGAAGGTTCGTCAGCCGGGCGGGGAGTGGGAGCTCACCGGTGTGCTGTTGCCAGGCGATCGTGAGGCGGACATGAAGCGCCTCGAAGCGTCTTTCGAGCCAGCCGAGGTTGAGCTGATCGATGAAGCGGACTTTAAGAAGTACCCATTCCTGGTCAAGGGCTACATCGGTCCAAAGGCGCTGGCAGACAATGACATCAAGGTGCTTGCCGACCCGCGCGTCGTCACCGGCACGTCCTGGATTACAGGCGCAGATGCTGCACACAAGCACGTCGTCGGTATGGTGTGCGGACGCGATTTCACCCCAGACGGCTTCATCGAAGCCGCCGAGATTCGCGAAGGTGACCCAGCACCAGAAGGCATGGGCACCCTGACTCTGGAGCGCGGCATCGAAATCGGCCACATCTTCCAGCTCGGCCGCAAGTACACCACAGCCATGGACGTCCAGATCCTGGACCAAAATGGCAAGACCGTCATCCCAACAATGGGTTCCTATGGCATCGGCGTCTCCCGTCTCATCGCGGTGCTCGCCGAGCAGATGCACGACGACAAGGGCCTCATCTGGCCAGCTGAAGTAGCTCCGTTTAAGGTGCACGTCGCCGTGGCAAACAAGGATGCTGCCGCCACTGAAGCCGCCGAAGAACTCGCTGCCCAGCTTTCCGACGCCGGCGTGGACGTCCTCATCGACGACCGCCCAAAGGTATCCCCAGGCGTGAAATTCAAGGACGCTGAATTGCTGGGTACCCCATTCGCTGTCATCCTCGGGCGGTCTTTTGCAGACGGCAACGTTGAGCTGCGCATCCGCGGCGGCGAAACCCTCGAGCTGCCATACGCGGAAGTGCTGGCCAAGGTGCAAGAGCTGCTCGGCTAATTAACTGCGTGCTGTGGCACCCGGACTGACCAACCACTACCGGTTAGCCCGGGTGCTTTGCCGTGTCTGGCAGGAAACGCGCAATACTGCTACCAGCGAGGGTTTAAAGCAATGCCTGCGCCTGGCGGGCGTCCTCGGCGCTTACAGATAAGGCGTAACGTCGCCACGCACCGGAGTCGGATTCGGATGCAGAAATATTCCACCTGGTAACTGAATCGGATTCGATAGCTTTGAGGAAGTCCATTGTTGCTGCGGGGTCTGGGTAGGCAGACAAGTTGTAGGCAGCGGCGGCTGGTGGCGCATCGGGTAGCGCGGCGTGCAAAGCGGCCGCCCGTGCGCTGTGTCGCGAAATTGCATCTTCAACGGCTGGCGTGTGTTTTCCTGCATAAGCCAAAGTGACCTTGAGGGCATACACCACGGAGTTCTCCCATTCGAGTACCGCCCGAGCTTCCCCAGAACCCGCGGGAGGTTCGCTGGTCTCAGCTGAAGCACCTAGTTCTGCAAGCTCCGTGTGAATCCGTGCCACCTCGGGCATTGATTCACGCGGTACCTTATCGACGTGGATCAACAGATCCGCGGCGGCCTTGGCCACGATGTCTGAAGTATCGGCCGTAGGAACTGCATCGGCGGTGGGCACCACGCAGGTGTCAGGAGTGCTGCCGTCCTCTCGTGTGCCGCAGAGACGGCGAACTTCAGCGAATAACCGTTGCGCGTGATCGCGTCGTACCGCACTGAGCTCTGGGTTAGTTGCCTGCAACCCGGCGGCGTCGTTAAGTGCGGTCTGGGCCAGCGAATTCAACTCAGGTTGCGGAGTGGGGGAAGAAGCGATCGAGCAGGCACACAGCAACACAGCAGGAGATAAGATTAGGGCAAGACGGCGTTTCACATCGAAACAGTGTACGCGGTGACCAGCTATGCTGGTCCGCATGGCATTTCCAACTAAAGAAGAAATTTCCACACTAATCGCAGATGTATTGCACGCGCACGGTGTGGATGAAGAGTTCATCAAAGTCACTAAAGCCGGGGCGAAATCGGCAGTGGTAGTTGCTGTAGACGCAGATCAACGCCCAGATTTGGACAAGTTGGAAGTGATCTCAGGCGATATTTCAGACGTTCTTGACGCTGCCGAAGCGGCAGGGAAAGCAAACTTTGGCGCAGGCTACACCTTAGAGGTAAGCACTGCAGGCGTGGACACCCCACTGACACTCCCGAGGCACTGGCGACGCAATCGGGGGCGAAAAGTCGCTCTGACCATTGCTGATCGGAAAACTGTTTACCGAATCGGCGCGCTTAACGACGCCGAAACGTCCGTAATTCTCATCAATACCGAAGGCAAAAAACACTCTGTAGTGGAGCACGAATTGGCTTCGGAGGCAGTGGCAGTGGTAGAAATTGAATTCTCGAATGTGCCTGCCGAAGAGCAACGCATCGCAGAATTGACCTACGACGAAGCCATTGCATGGCGAGAGGAAAACAAGTGAATATTGACATCAAGGCGCTTGAGGCGATCCAGAAGGACAAGGGCATCGAAGTTCGCGAACTTTTGATGACCATCGCCGGCGCCCTACGCCAGACTTACCTGGAGTCCAACGAGCTGGAATCGTCTACCGCTCGAGTCAACATCGACTCCCTCACAGGCGCCGTCGAAGTCATTGTCACCGAGCGTGACGACGAAGGAAACGTAGTATCCGAATACGATGACACCCCACGCGACTTCGGCCGGGCAGGAGCCCTGGCAGTGCGCGAGGCAATCATCAAGCGGATGCGCGAAGCTGAAGCCGCCCAGACCTACGATCAGTACTCAGGCGTTGAAGGTCGCGTTGTCTCCGGCATCGTCGAAGCCGACGCATTTATGAACGAGCGTGGCATTGTCGTAGTCAACCTCGGCACCGAAGTAGCGGGCCAGGACGGTGTGTTGCTGCCAGCTGAACAGATCCCGGGCGAAAAACTCTCGCACGGCGATCGCGTTAAGGTGTTTGTCGTTGAGGTGAACCGTCAACCTCGAAACGTCTCCATTAACGTCTCCCGTACTCACCCGGAACTGGTGCGTCGACTCTTCGAACTGGAAATCCCTGAGGTCGCGGACGGATCCGTGGAAATTATGGGCATCGCTCGCGAAGCGGGCCACCGTTCCAAGGTTGCCGTGCGCGCCAAGGTCAAGGGGCTCAACGCCAAGGGCGCCTGCATCGGTCCACGCGGCCAGCGTGTCACCAATATCATGAACGATTTGGGCGGCGAGAAAATCGACATCATCGATTACCACGAGGACCCAGCGGTATACGTCGGTAATGCGCTTGCTCCGTCGAAGGTGGTTAGCGTTAAGGTCATCGATCCAGAAATCCAGCACGCCCAAGTGACGGTTCCGGATTACCAGTTGTCCTTGGCGATCGGTAAAGAAGGTCAAAATGCGCGTCTTGCTGCACGCCTGACCGGCTGGAAGATCGATATTCGCTCCGATGCCGAGGCAGCTGAATAACAGCAGACGCGCCGATAGGTTTACCCCAGGTTAACTTTTTAACGTTAAGGGCGTAGACTGATTAACGGCTCCTGCGCGAGCTGGCGACTTTTTGTTGCCTTTTTGCCTAATAGTGTTGTTTGGAAGGGATTGTATGCCGGAAGCATCGGGGCGTCGAGAAGCGACACACACACCGATCCGCACCTGCATAGCAACTCGCACTACGCATCCAGACAACGAACTGTTACGGGTCGTCGCTCACCGAGCGGACCTCGTGACTGTGGTGCCGGACCCTAAGCGAAAGCTTGGTGGCCGGGGCGCATGGATCACTCCAACGCTTGAAGCATTGGAAATTGCTGAGCAACGCAAGGCCTTTGGCCGAGCGTTGAGGGTGTCCGGAAATCTGGACACAGGTCCCGTACGTGAGTACATCACAGCGAAAGTCGCTGGACCCGACACCAAAGAAGGAAGACCTAAACACTGATGAGCACCCGATGAAGCATCAGCGATGAACGTCAACGAACATCGCTAGAAGCTCGATCCTTTGAGCAGTCCGCGTGCGGATTGATCCTTGGGTGAGCTTCTAGCAACAACACAAGGAGAAAAGTGCCCGGAAAGCTACGTGTACATGAGCTTGCAAAGCAACTCGGTATTACCAGCAAGGAACTGCTCGGCACCCTGAAGGATCAGGGCGAGTTCGTCAAAACCGCGTCATCCACCATTGAACCACCAGTGGTGAAGAAGATGACCGAATACTATGCCAAGGCTAATGGAGGCGCGGCAGATAAGCCTGCAGCCGCAAAGCCAGGCGCTACCGCTAAGCCAGAGGCAAAACCAGCTGCGAAGCCAGGCGCACCTAAGCCAGGTGCCCCAAAACCAGCCCCTGCTCCGAAGACCCCTTCGGCCAACGCCCCAGCTGCAAAACCAGCGACCCCTGGCGCACAGGCTGCGAAGCCAACCCCAGCAACTGCCAAGCCAGGTCCGGCAGCTGCGTCCCAGCCGGAATTCAAGGCACCTAAGCCGGGCGCTCCAAAGCCTGCTGCGAAGCCAGGTGCAGATGCTAAGACGACGGATGATTCCTCTCGGATGCCTCGTCCGATGGCCAAGCCAGGACCTAAGCCGGGCGCACGTGCACCTCGTGTAGCCAACAACCCGTTTTCTACCGGTTCCGCCGATCGCCCAGCACCACGTCCAGGTCAGGGTGGCCCACGCCCAGGTGCCGGTGGCCCACGTCCCGGTCAGGGTGGCCCACGCCCGGGTGCTCGTCCCGGCGCCGGTCAAGGTCAGGGTCGTCCAGGCCAGGGCGGACCACGCCCAGGCGGACGTCCAGGCCAGGGGGCGCCACGTCCGGCACAGGGTGGTAACTCGCCAGAGCGCCAGGGTGGTGGACGCCGTCCATCGCCGGCCATGATGCCTAATAACGCACCAACCCCAGGCCAGATGCCTTCCCGTGCTGCGGGTGGCCGTGGCCGCGGTGGATCTTCCGGTGGCACAGGTGGCGGATTCAACCGCCCTGGTGGCGGCCCAGCTGGTGGTGGCGCACGCGGCGGTCGTCGCGGCGGTACCGCAGGCGCATTCGGCCGTCCAGGTGGTGCGCCACGCAAGGGACGTAAGTCGAAGCGTCAGAAGCGCAGCGAATACGAGGCAATGCAGGCACCGAACGTCATTGGTGGCGTTCGTCTGCCAGACGGTAAAGGCCAGACTCTGCGCCTTGCCCGTGGTGCTTCCCTGTCCGACTTCGCTGAGAAGATTGGCGCAGACGCCGCAGCTCTCGTCCAGGCACTGTTCAACCTGGGTGAAATGGTCACCGCAACGGCATCTGTTTCTGAAGAGACCTTGATGCTGCTCGGCGAGGAAATGAACTACAAGGTTCAGGTCGTATCCCCAGAGGACGAAGACCGCGAACTGCTTGAATCCTTTGACCTGACCTTCGGCGAAGATGAGGGTGGCGAAGAAGACCTCGCGCAGCGCCCTCCAGTGGTTACCGTCATGGGTCACGTTGACCACGGTAAGACCCGCCTGCTGGATACGATCCGCTCGGCGAACGTCGGTAAGGGCGAAGCCGGTGGCATCACCCAGGGCATTGGTGCTTACCAGGTTGAGGTACACCTCGAGGACCAAGATCGCACCATCACCTTCCTGGATACCCCAGGTCACGAGGCGTTTACCGCGATGCGTGCCCGTGGTGCAAAGTCCACCGACATTGCGATCCTCGTGGTGGCAGCCGATGACGGCGTCATGCCACAGACCGTGGAAGCAATCAACCACGCACAGGCTGCTGACGTCCCAATCGTGGTTGCGGTCAACAAGATCGATAAGGAAGGCGCCCAGCCGGACAAGATCCGCGGCCAGCTCACCGAGTACGGCCTCGTGCCAGAAGAGTACGGCGGCGAAACAATGTTCGTGGACATCTCGGCAAAGCAGGGCACCAATATCGACGCCCTGCTCGAGGCTGTCCTGCTCACCGCTGACGCATCCCTGGACCTGCGTGCCAACCCAGACATGGACGCACAGGGTGTGGCCATCGAAGCTCACCTCGACCGCGGTCGTGGTCCAGTGGCTACCATCCTCGTGCAGCGCGGTACGCTGCGTATCGGTGATTCCATTGTGGTCGGTGACGCCTTCGGTCGTGTCCGCCGCATGGTTGATGAATACGGCGAGGACGTGGAAGAAGCCGGTCCGGCACGTCCAGTGCAGGTCCAAGGCCTCAACTCGGTCCCTGGTGCAGGCGACAACATCCTCGTTGTGGAAGATGACCGCGTGGCACGTCAGATTGCCAACCAGCGCAACGCTCGCAAGCGCAACGCCTTGGCAGCCAAGGCTCGTAAGCGTGTATCCCTGGAAGATCTGGATGCAGTGCTCAAGGAAACGTCGACCCTCAACCTCATCATCAAGGGCGACAATGCAGGTTCCGTGGAAGCACTGGAAGAGGCATTGCTCAAAATCGAGGTAGACGACGAAGTCCAGCTGAACATCATCGACCGCGGTGTCGGCGCAGTGACGCAGACCAACGTTTCCTTGGCAGCAGCGTCCGACGCCGTCATCATCGGCTTCAACGTCCGTGCTGAAGGCAAGGCAACTGAAGAGGCCAACAACGAAGGCGTCGAGATTCGCTACTACTCGATCATCTATCGCGTGATCGAGGAGATCGAGCAGGCACTGAAGGGCATGCTCAAGCCAATCTACGAAGAGCGCGAAGTGGGTAAGGCAGAGATCCGCGCGATCTTCAAGGCTTCCGCAGTCGGCCTCATCGCAGGCTGCATGGTGGAATCCGGCAAGGTACGTCGCAACGCTCAGGCTCGGCTCATCCGCGACGGCAACGTTGTTGCCGAAAAGGCGAACATCGATTCGCTGCGTCGTGAAAAGGACGATGTCGTCGAAGTTACCGCCGGCTACGAGTGCGGTATGGTGCTGTCCTACCCAGATATCCAGGTAGGCGACACCATCGAGGTCTACGAAATGGTCGAGATTCCTCGCGACTAATCGTCAGCGCCTCAACCAGGCTGTGTCTTAAGCTTCCCCAAGCGGGACTGCCTAGGACACAGCCTGGTTTCGTCATTTTGGGCCACAATGTTTCAGTGGGTGGGGGACCCAAACCGGAGTGCCGGGCAGTAAGGACTGTGGTGCGCAAACCTAGGGCACCGGTGAGACCCCGGGGTTTAGTCGGTTAGACTGGGCAGGGAAAATTACTAGACGGAAGAGGTATTCCCATGGTTGATCACGCACGCGCCGCTCGGCTGGCTAAACGCATTCTGACGATCGTTGCATCGGCTATTGAGCGGGAAGTAAAGGATCGACGCTTGGAATACGTCACGATCACCGACTGCAAAGTCACTGGCGATCTACACGACGCCGTGGTGTACTACACCGTGCGCGGTGAGACGGTAGATGCTGAACCAGACACCGACGCGGCAGCAGAAGCCCTACATCGCGCGCGGGGACAACTGCGTAAGATCGTGGGCGATCAACTCGGTGTGCGATTCACCCCAACGTTGAGCTTTAAGCTAGACACAGTGCCAGAGACCTCCGCGCACATGGAGGAACTGTTGGCTCGGGCGCGCAAGCGAGACGAAGAACTCAAGCGTTTAGCAGAAAATGCGAAACCAGCCGGGGATGCTAACCCGTATAAAGAAGTGCAGGGAGACTAGGCACTTTGATGCAAGCCTCCGAAAACTTTGGCCGGGCCACGCAGCTGTTTCGAGCAGCTGAGCGCATTAACGTAATCGGACACATCCGTCCCGATGCGGATGCAATCGGTTCGGTGTGTTCCGTTATTTTGGCAGCCCGCCAATTAGGCAAAACCGCACAGGGGTTTATTGGCCAGCCCGAAGATTTCGCGGCAAATTTGCGGACCATTCCTGGTGCGGATTCGGTGAGCGCAAGCACCACGCTTGCCGAAGCTGACCTGGTAGTTGTTGTTGACTGTGGCTCGATCTCACGCACCGGTATCTTTAAGACAGCGCTGGCTGAGAGTAGCATGCCGATGATCGTGGTTGACCATCACGATTCCAATCGTGGATTTGGCACCGTAGATTTGATCGACCATGCTGCAGAATCGACCACAACGGTGTTGTGGCAATGGTTCGCTGACATGGGTATCGCCATTGATCAACCGCTGGCCCACGCGTTGTACGCGGGTCTAGTCACGGATACGGGGAGTTTTCGGTGGGGCTCGTCGCGCATGCACGCGATGGCTGCAGACTTGGTTCAACATGGCATCGACACCCGCCAGATCGCTGCGGAATTGATCGATAACTCCACGTTGGCGGGCATGAAAATGCTTGGCGCGGCGCTAGGGCGTATCGAGGTGCAACCGGTTGGTGGGCGTCGATTAGCGGTGCTTTATGCCCGCAACGATGAAATTGCAGGCCTCGATACCTCGGAAGTGGAATCGCTGGTCGATTTCGTGCGCGGTGTCGACGGTGCGGATGTGGGCGTGGTGTTCAAAGAATATGAGCCGGATTGGCACGCAGTGTCTTTGCGTGCAATTGCCGATATAGATGTTTCGGTTATCGCAGCTAGGCTCGGCGGTGGCGGGCACCTACGCGCGGCGGGGTACACCTGTGCCGGAAGCCGGGAAGAAAACCTCCGCGCACTCAAAGACGTGTTGTTGACCATGGAAAACTAAAGAAGTGGAAGTTACGGCTCGTAAGGTTTTTGGTTTGGCATTCCCAGCTTTGGGGGTGCTGGCGGCGGCGCCGCTGTATCTTTTGCTCGATACGGCAGTAGTGGGCCGTCTCGGAGCGATGGATCTCGCTGCGTTAGGTGCCGCAACTACCATTCAGGCTCAAGTGACTACTCAGCTGACTTTCCTGTCCTATGGCACGACGTCTCGCTCCGCGCAGCTTCACGGGGCAGGGAAAACAAGCGCCGCGATCGCCGAAGGTGTGCAAGCTACCTGGATCGCGCTGCTCGTGGGGGTGCTGCTCCTTGGCATTGTCGCAGGCTCGGCGCCTACGCTGTGCCGTTGGTTGGCGGGAGATCCCGTAGTCGCTGCGGAGGCAACTACGTGGTTGCAGGTGGCATCGTGTGGCATTCCGCTGATCTTGGCGACGATGGCCGGTAATGGTTGGTTGCGCGGAATCCAAAACACCCGCTTGCCTTTGCTGTTCACGCTAGCCGGGATAGTGCCTAGCGCCGCGTTAGTGCCGGTGCTCGTGGGACATTGGGGGATTGTGGGCTCTGCGTGGGCGAACCTCATTGGTGAATCTATTACGTCATTGTGCTTCCTGACGGCGCTGGTGCGCATGCATCGAGGGAGCTGGCGGCCGGACTTTTCGGTGATGAAGCATCAGTTGTCCTTGGGTAAGAATCTCATTGCCCGGTCGATGCTCTTCCAGGTTTCTTTTGTTTCGGCCGCCGCGGTGGCCGGTCGCTTTGGGGCAACGTCATTGGCCGCGCATCAAGTGATGCTGCAACTGTGGAGCTTTTTGTCCCTGGTTTTGGACTCGCTTGCCATCGCCGCGCAGTCTCTCATCGGCGCGCTGGTGGGCGGCGCGACCGTCGGCGCTGCGACACCACAGGCGGCGCAACGAGCTGGGCAGCAGATCTTGAAGTATTCAATGTTGCTGGCCGTTGGGCTCAGTGGTGTGCTGTTGTTGGGGCACTGGGCAATTCCGCGGATCTTCACCCAAGACCCCTCCGTCCTCGGGACGATCC
This sequence comes from Staphylococcus chromogenes, assembly GCA_032468405.1. Taxonomy (GTDB): domain Bacteria; phylum Actinomycetota; class Actinomycetes; order Mycobacteriales; family Mycobacteriaceae; genus Corynebacterium. The sequence goes on along the minus strand of JAUDUO010000001.1, from coordinate 335,824 downwards.
AGCCGTTGTGGTGGATTCTAAGCGGGATGATTGTGTTAGGTGGAGTTGTTTTCGCCCTTGATGGTGTGTTGTTGGGTGCTGCCGACGCAGTATTTTTGCGTAATGCCACCGCGCTTGCCGCGATCGCCGGATTCTTGCCGATGATCTGGTTGTCCTTCTTTTTCGATTGGGGTGTGACCGGCATCTGGTGGGGATTAGCAGCCTTTATTCTGCTGCGAATGTTAGCGGTGCTCTGGCGCTTTTACTCCCAGTCGTGGCTCGTCCGCTTAAGATTTGGTTCCGATAAGGCATAATGAATGAGCCGTGGTGAGCTAGGGAAGTAGGAAAGGAGACACCTTGAGCGAATACACCCAAACGCTATGGGCAGTCTCTGATCTGCATGCCGCGGTGAAAGCAAATGGCCCGGTTATCGATTCAATTGAGCCCGCGCACCCCTCCGACTGGCTGATCGTGGCCGGCGACGTTGCAGAGCGTTCCGACCTTGTGCTGCAAGTACTAGCCACACTGCGCAAGAAGTTTGCCTGCGTGATTTGGGTTCCCGGCAACCACGAGCTGTTCAACCGTTCCGGTGATTTCTACAAAGGGCGCGCGAAGTACGACGAACTGGTAGATGGCTGTCGGCTTATCGACGTCCTCACGCCCGAGGATCCGTTCCCAAAGTTTGGGGACGTCACAATTATTCCGCTCTTTACTTTGTACGATTACAGCTTCCGGCGGCCCGGCATGTCCGTGGAGCAGGCAGTACAAGCAGCCCATGACGCTCAGGTGGTAATGACGGACGAATTTGCCATCGCGCCGTTCGTCGATATTCGTGCTTGGTGCTGGGACCGGCTGGCCTATTCGATCAAGCGCCTCGGCAAGGTCCAAGGGCCAACCATCTTGGTTAACCACTGGCCGCTTGTGTACGAACCCGTGGAACGGCTGCGCTGGCCGGAACTGGGGTTGTGGTGTGGCACTCGGCATACCCGGACGTGGGCCCAGCGCTACGACGCCCAAGTGGTGATTTACGGGCACCTGCATTCTCCGGGCACCTTAACGATTGGTGGCATACCGCACGTAGAAGTTTCGCTTGGCTATCCACGCGAGTGGGAGAACTACCCAGCTGATCGACCATGGCCGTACAAAGTCATGGAGGTGAAACATGCTGGACAGTAGCCTTTTCCCGCCTAGCGCCAAATTCAGTTTCATCACCACTGAGACTAATGACGACCTAACTAATTTCAATGCACTGCATCCGCTGGAAAAAGCGCTTGTTGCACACTCGGTAGATGTACGCAAGGCCGAGTTTGGCGACGCCCGCTGGTGTGCCCATCAGGCGCTCAAACAACTTGGCCGAGACTCTGGACAACCCATTTTGCGAGGCGAACGTGGCATGCCACTGTGGCCGGCCTCAGTGTCAGGATCGATGACGCATACCGAGGGGCTGCGCGCAGCGGTGGTTGCGCCACGGTTGCTGGTGCGGTCAATGGGGTTGGACGCAGAACCCGCGCTCCCGCTACCGGGGGACGTCATCGGATCTGTTGCTCGAGAAGGGGAGCTGGCGCAGCTCGACCGGCTGCGTGCAGCAGGAATCGACTGCTCGGATAGGTTGCTGTTTTGCGCCAAAGAAGCCACGTATAAAGCTTGGTTCCCGCTCACGCATCGTTTCCTTGGCTTTGATCAGGCCGAAATCGATGTTCGCGACGACGGAACTTTCGTGTCCTACTTGCTAGTTCGGCCCACACCGGTGCCATTCATTTCCGGCAAATGGCACATTCAAGATGGCTTCATCTTTGCCGCCACAGCCATTACGTAGGCCAGCGCCATTACGTAGGCCAGCGCCTGAGCTAAAGCGTGGATGGGCGCGCCACAAACACGGTGGACAATCGCTTACCTTTTTCCTTCACCAAAGCGATGGATTGTCCATCAGCGGTGACCGCCGCGTGTACCCCTTTTAGTCCGCGTGGTTCCAGCCATTTACCCATCGCTAGTGCTGCCGCTTCATCTTCAGATACTTCGAGAACCGGAAAGCTCGTGGCAAGCGCTTGATCCAAAGTGAGGGATAGTTTGGGGGATTCGGCTAATGCCTCGAGAGTGTGCGCATGTTCCAGCGTGAATGGGCCTACTGCGGTGCGTCGCAACGCAGTGAGATGCCCGCCGACAGCCAGTGCTTGGCCTAGATCACGGGCGAGCGAACGGATATAGGTACCAGAAGAACACAACACCTCAACGTCTAAGTCAATGAACTCTTGCGAGGATCGAATATCGAAGACCTCAAAGCGGTGCACCGTCACCGGACGGGCTGGAATATCAACATCCACGCCCTCTCGCACCAAAGTGTGGGCGCGCTTGCCGTTAATCTTGATAGCAGACACTGCCGAAGGCTTTTGCATGATGTCACCGGTCAATTTGACGATTTCGCTACGAATCTCCGCCTCGGTCACCTGCCCGGCGTTAGTCTGGGCGATTACTTCGCCTTCGGCGTCATCTGTGCTGGTAGACATGCCCAGGCGGATTGTGGCTTGATAGGTTTTGGTCTCAGCCACTAAATGGGCCAAAAACTTGGTGCCTCGTTCAATTCCAGCTACTAGGACGCCGGTTGCCATCGGATCGAGGGTACCCGCATGTCCCACCTTGCGCGTGCCAAAAGCCCTGCGGAGCTTAGCTACAACGTCGTGGGAAGTCATGTGGGCAGGCTTGTCCACAATCACGAGACCAGAATTAGCGAGCACGTCAGTCATGCTTCCCAAGTCTATGACGTAGCATGAACAAAGTGGATATTTGGCATGGACTTTCCGAGGTACCAACCGACCTCGATGGCAGCGTAGTAACCATCGGTGTATTCGACGGCGTACACCGCGGGCACCAGCAACTGATCGATACAGCGGTACAGCGAGCCCAAGAACTGCAGGTACCTTCGGTCCTATTAACCTTCGACCCGCACCCAGCTGCAGTCATCCGGCCAGAAGCCATGCCGCCGCTGCTCAGCACTATGGTCGGCCGCGCCGCGCTCGTTGCACAACGTGGCATTGACTCTCTACTGGCGTTGAAATTCACCCGTGACCTCGCCGCGTTAGAACCAGAAGAGTTCTTCACCGATATCCTCATGGGAACGCTGCGTGCCAAAACCGTGATCGTAGGGGAGAACTTCCGGTTCGGTCACCGCGCCTCCGGCAACACCGACACCTTGCGCGAACTAGGGCAGCGTCATGGGGTAGAGGTCATTGTGCAGGACCTGCTCAAGGTCGGCGCCGAGCGATGCTCGTCGACCCGTGTGCGGGCCTTGCTTTCCGACGGCGACGTCTCAGGTGCGGCCACCATCTTGGGGCGGCCCTTCTCCGTATTCGAGATCGTCGCTCGCGGGGCGGGCCGAGGCGGCGCAGAGTTGGGGTACCCAACGGCCAACATGTATGTTTCTGACAAATATGCAGTTCCGGCAGATGGGGTCTACGCCGGATGGTTCATTGTCAGGTCCTACTCGCCGATCGTCGGCGACATGGAACGCGATGTACGATACCCGGCCGCCATTTCAGTTGGCACCAACCCCACTTTTGGCGATACCCGACGAAGCGTGGAAACCTTCGTATTGGATCGGCATGCTGACCTCTACGGACACGCCTGCGAGGTCGAGTTTGTGGACTTCGTCCGTGGAATGGAAAAATTCTCCAGTGTGGAGGAACTTCTCGTAGCCATGGAACGTGATGTCGCGCGGGTGCGGGAGATTTTGGCCCAGTAGTAGCGCTGTGGTAGGGTTTCCCGAGGCTTTACTGCGGTTCGCAGCAGTAGGCCAGCTTGAAGCCTAGCTTCGAGAATTTTCATGCGGACTGAAATAACAATAAGGAGAAATCCATGGCTCTTACTGCTGAGCAGAAGAAGGAAATCCTGGCCGAGTACGGCTTGCACGAGACCGACACCGGCTCGCCAGAAGCACAGGTTGCACTGCTGACCTCCCGTATTCGTAACCTGACCGAGCACCTGAAGTTCCACAAGCACGATCACCACTCCCGTCGTGGTCTGCTGCTCCTCGTTGGTCGTCGTAAGGGCTTGCTGAAGTACCTCGCTGACAACAACATTGAGCGTTACCGTGACCTGATCGGTCGCCTGGGACTGCGTCGATAAGACTTTTTCTCAACAACTTCCCCCATCCTGGCCATATTATGGCTGGTAGATGGGGGATTTTTGTATGTTCCTTGATTGTGTAGCGGTGGCAAAGGACTGCACTTGGTAGAAAAACGCCCTCTAGCGGAAGCTGGGCGAGGATGTGTCCTCAGCGAACTGCCCCCTTACGTGCGTTGGAGGTGGGCCAGCTGGCCAGCCGGATATGGGGCGGAACTGCTAGGATATAAGGCGGTCTTAGATTGCTAAGAAAAATGCCAAGCACTTGGGCGGCACCGATGACCGCCCGCATGCAGTACACAAAGAGGAGAACTCGCCTTTATGAGCGATGTCGCTTACTACCACGACGAAGAATTCGGCACCTACGGTGTCACCGCAACGATCGACAATGGGGACTTCGGCAAGCGAACCATTCGGCTAGAAACCGGCCAGCTCGCCCGCCAAGCTGATGGTGCAGTGACCGCATACCTCGATGAGGACACGATGCTGCTGGCCACCACCACCGCATCCAAGCAACCTCGCGAAGGTTTTGATTTCTTCCCGCTTACCGTCGACGTTGAAGAGCGGATGTACGCCGCAGGTCGTATCCCAGGTTCGTTCTTCCGCCGCGAAGGTCGTCCATCAACGGAGGCTATTCTCGCGTGCCGTCTGATCGACCGCCCGTTGCGCCCCACCTTTGTGAAGGGGCTGCGCAACGAGGTGCAGGTAGTTATCACCGTGCTCTCCATGAATCCGCAGGACTTCTATGACGTTCTCGCTATCAACGGTGCCTCTGCTGCCACCCAGCTGTCCGGTCTGCCAGTATCTGGTGCCGTGGGCGGCGTTCGCATGGCTTTAATTGCGGATGACAAGCATCCGAAGGGCCAGTGGGTTGCGTTCCCAACCCAGGAACAGCATGAGCAAGCACTGTTCGAAATCGTTGTTGCCGGTCGGATCGTATCCAAGAATGGCAAAGACGATGTTGCGATCATGATGGTGGAAGCAGGCGCTACCGAATCCGTCGTGCCACGCATCAAGGAAGGCGCACCTGCGCCGACTGAAGAAGTTGTTGCAGAAGGCCTAGAGGCCGCTAAGCCGTTCATTGAGATCCTGTGTCGTGCACAGCAGAAGCTTGCCGACGAGGCCGCTAAGGAAACCCAGGAATTCCCACTGTTCCCGCCGTACACCGATGAAGTGTTGGAAAAGGTGGAGCGCGTTGCTGGCAAGAAGATCGAAAAGCTGATGACGATTGGGTCCAAGCAGGATCGCGAGGAAGCGACGAATGCGCACATGGACGAGACCGTCGAAAAGCTAAAAAACGACTTCGACGACGAAGATCAGGCAGCCAAGGAGATCCGCGCGGCGTACAACGCAGTGATGAAGGCAGTTGTTCGTCGTCGTATCCTGACCGATCACTTCCGCATCGATGGCCGCGGCGTCACCGACATCCGTGACCTGGGCGTTGAGGTTGACCTGATTCCACGTGCGCACGGATCCTCGCTGTTCGAGCGTGGCGAGACCCAGATCATGGGCGTGACCACCCTGGACATGCTCAAGATGGAACAGCAAATTGACTCCCTGGCTCCAGAGAAGTCTAAGCGCTACATCCACCACTACAACTTCCCGCCATACTCCACGGGTGAAACCGGTCGCGTTGGTTCCCCGAAGCGCCGCGAAATCGGACACGGCGCGTTGGCTGAGCGGGCATTGATTCCAGTGATTCCTACCCGCGAGGAATTCCCCTACGCTATCCGCCAGGTCTCCGAAGCGCTGGGCTCTAACGGTTCTACTTCGATGGGCTCCGTATGCGCCTCCACGTTGTCGCTGTACAACGCTGGTGTCCCACTAAAGTCTCCTGTTGCTGGTATCGCAATGGGTCTGGTTTCCGATGAAGTTGATGGCGAAACCCGCTACGTTGCGCTCACCGACATCCTGGGTGCCGAAGACGCCTTCGGCGACATGGACTTCAAGGTCGCAGGTACCCGTGGCTTCGTCACGGCGCTGCAGCTGGATACCAAGCTTGATGGCATTCCATCTAAGGTATTGACGGATGCACTGGCCCAGGCTCGTGAGGCCCGAATCGCCATCCTCGACACCATGGCTGAAGTCATCGACGCGCCGGATGAGATGAGCAACTATGCTCCACGCATCACCTCTGTGTCCATCCCTGCTTCTAAGATCGGCGAGTTGATCGGCCCTAAGGGTAAGACGATCAACTCGATCACCGAGGAAACTGGTGCAGACATTTCGATTGAAGACGACGGCACCGTCTACGTGTCCGCTACTTCTGGCGAAGCTGCCGAGGCTGCGATTGAAAAAATCAACGCGATTGCTAATCCGCAGCTGCCGAAGGTGGGCGAACGCTACCTGGGTACCATCGTCAAGACCACGGCGTTTGGTGCATTCGTTTCGTTGTTGCCAGGCCGCGACGGACTCATTCACATCTCCAAGCTGGGCGGCAGCAAGCGGGTAGAGAAAGTCGAAGACGTTGTCAACGTGGGCGATAAGATCCAGGTGGAAATCGCCGACATCGACAACCGAGGCAAGATCTCTCTCGTGCTGGTAGACGACTCCGAAGGCGACGACAACTAACCTCGGCTCCACTGCGTGAAGGCGCAGTAAGCGCTCACTTTTTAACTAAGGTGGGCGCTTTTCCAATGTGAGTGCTAGGCGAGGTGGGATTTGCTGCGGGATTTGCAATGTTTACTAGCGGATTTGTTGCAAAACCCGCAGCAAATTTCGCGGCAGGATCGAAGTACAGCGGGGGCAATCCTTAACTTAGAGATGTCAAACGCCTACGCTGGTTATTAAATCCTAGGTAGGGAAAGGCAGTGTCACTATGAGCAATATCAAGGTAGGCGTAATCGGCGCCAAGGGTCGAGTAGGTCAGGCGGTTTGTGCTGGGGTTCAAGAAGCCCACGACTTGGACTTAGTAGCCGAAATTGATCGGAACAATTCCCTGGAGGAGCTCTCGCAGGCCGGTGCCCAGGTGATCGTGGATTTCACGAACCCTAACGTGGTAATGGACAACCTGGAATTCTGCATTAACCACGGCATTTCTTGCGTGGTTGGCACCACCGGTTTTACGGAAGATCGCATTAACCAGGTAAAAACCTGGCTCGAGGCAAACCCAGCTGTGGGCGTGCTGATTGCTCCTAACTTCGCGATTTCGGCCGTGCTCACGATGCACTTTTCCAAGTTAGCTGCGCGATTCTTCGAGTCCGCCGAAGTCGTCGAAATGCACCACCCGAACAAACTTGATGCTCCATCAGGAACGGCGATTCATACCGCCCAAGCGATTGCGGACGCGCGTCGAGAAGCGGGCTTGGGGCCGCAACCTGATGCCACGGAGACGGCTCTCGACGGATCCCGGGGCGCGCTTGTCGACGGCATCCCGGTCCATGCCGTGCGCATGCAGGGCGCCGTAGCACACGAGACCGTAATTTTTGGCACCCTGGGGCAGTCGTTGTCTATTCGCCAGGATTCCTATGACCGCACCTCATTTGTTCCGGGTGTTTTGCTCGGTGTCCGCGAAGTTTCGCAACACCAAGGGCTTACTATTGGTCTAGAGAATTACCTCGATATTTAGGAAAGAGGCTGGTGCATAGTGGCTCGACCGGTGGAGTTGACCGTAGAACTCATCGCGTGTTCGCAGTTTCAGACCCCGGCAGACATAGCGTGGACTACGGATGCTTCGGGCGGGGAAGCGCTAATCGAATTCGCCGGTCGTGCCTGCTACGAGAGCTTTGATAAGCCGAACCCGCATACCGCCGATAATGCGTCCTATGTCCGACACGTCATGGAGGTGGGGCATACCGCGTTGCTGGAGCACGCGTCCGCCACGCTATATCTTCGGGGCATTTCTCGATCTGCAAGCCACGAATTGATGCGGCATCGGCATTTTTCGTTCTCGCAGCTTTCGCAACGGTTTGTCCACGACGACGATGCCAACGTCATCATTCCCGACCTTATCGCGGAGGACGAGGCACTATCGAGATTGTTCTACCGAGCGATTGACGAATCTCGCTTTGCGTTCAACGAATTGCTTAATGCGTTGGAAGAAAAATTGGGCGGTGAGGCTAATGCGCTGCTGAGAAAGAAGCAAGCGCGACAGGCTGCGCGAGCAGTGCTGCCGAACGCGACGGAATCCCGCGTCGTAGTGACGGGCAATTTTAGATCCTGGCGGCACTTTATTGGCATGCGCGCGAGCGAACACGCCGATGCGGAGATTCGCCGTGTCGCCGTGGAATGCCTCAAAGTTCTGCAGGCGCAGGCGCCGGTTGTGTTTGGTGACTTTGAAATCTCGACGCTTCGCGACGGCACGAGCATGGCCACGAGCCCCTATGTGACGGATTTCTGAGTGGATTTACCACAATTTGACCAATTAAGTATCGCTACACCGACATTAGAAAAGGTAATCTGGTGAGCATGGAACAGAATCGAATTAACGTAACCGGCAAAGAAACTTTTGGCACTGTGTGCGTTGCGATGGTGACCCCATTTGACGCTGCAGGCGAGTTGGATCGCGAAGCCGCTGCGCGGCTGGCTGAGCATCTCGTGGACAACGGGGTGGATAGCTTCGTGCTTTCTGGCACCACTGGCGAATCGCCAACCACCACAGTGGACGAAAAGCTGGCCCTGATCAAAACGGTGAAAGAAGCCGTAGGAGATCGGGCAAAACTCATTGCAGGAACCAGTACGAATGACACCCGCGCATCAGTTGAGCTGGCAAAACTTAATGCACAGGCAGGTGCCGATGCCTTGCTTGCGGTAACCCCGTACTACTCGAAGCCTAGCCAAGAAGGCGTCTACCGACACTTCGAAGCGATCGCTAACGCGACAGATCTACCAGTATGCCTGTACGATATTCCTGGTAGGTCGTCAATTGAAATCTCAACGGATACAATTCGACGTCTAGCCGAACACAAGAATATTCAAGCCATGAAGGACGCCAAAGGAAATTTGTGCGCCGCCACCGAGCTCATCGCCTCGACTGGTCTGGCCTGGTATTCGGGAGATGATCCGCTAAACCTGCCGTGGCTCAGCCTCGGCGCCAGCGGGTTTATTTCAGTTGTCGGACATGCAGCTCCGCGCTCGTTGCGTGAGCTCTACACAAGTTTCGAGGAAGGCGACCTCGCCCGTGCGCGGGAAATCAACGCCACGCTGTTCCCGCTATTTCAGGCGCAAGCCCGTCTCGGTGGGGTCAGCATGAGTAAGGCCGCTCTGCGTTTGCAGGGCATTGAAGTTGGAGACCCACGTCTGCCACAGGTTGCTGCTAGCGACGCTGAGGTAGAACGGCTCCGAGAAGATTTAACAATGGCTGGAGCCCTATAAATATGAACGAATCCCGGAACCGAGCTCGAAAAGTAACCCGCAAGGCGGGTCCACCTGAGGTGGAAGCTGTGGTCTTCCAAGCTCCGGAAGCGCCGCAGGAAAGCTCGCCTGCTGCCGAAACGTCTTCCGCAACTCCGGTGGCCGAAGAGCAGAGTGAATCCGGAAATAACGGCAACGGTCGCGGCCGCAACGGCAACAATGGCAACCGACGCGGTGGTCGCGGGCGTGGCCGCGGGGGCAACAACGGTAATGGCGGCAACGGTGCGAACAACGATCGTGGCGCTGGCGGTGACCGTAACAACCGCGGACGTCGTAACGTCGTGAAGTCCATGCAGGGAGCAGATCTCACTGAGCGTCTTCCAGAACCACCTAAGGCCCCACGGGACGGCCTGCGCATCGTCGCGCTCGGTGGCATTTCTGAAATTGGCCGTAACATGACGGTGTTTGAATACCAGGGCAAGTTGCTCATCGTTGACTGCGGTGTGCTGTTCCCATCCTCCGGTGAGCCAGGCGTTGACCTTATTCTGCCGGACTTTTCCTACATGGAAGGCAAGTGGGACAAAGTGGAGGCACTCGTGGTCACCCACGGCCACGAGGATCACATCGGCGCGATCCCGTGGCTGCTCAAGCAGCGCCACGATATCCCAATCCTCGCATCCCGCTTCACTCTGGCGCTGATCGCAGCAAAGACGAAGGAACACCGCCAGCGCCCGAAGCTCATTGAGGTCAACGAAAACTCCAATGTGCAGCGCGGACCATTTAACCTGCGATTCTTCGCGGTCAACCACTCCATCCCAGAGTGCTTGGGTATCGCCATCAAGACCGGTGCCGGTCTCGTTGTGCACACCGGTGACATCAAGCTGGACCAAACGCCAACCGACGGTCGCCCAACGGACTTGCCGGCAATGTCTCGATTGGGTGATGAGGGCGTCGACCTGTTCCTCTGCGATTCCACCAATGCCACCACCCCTGGCGTTTCCGGCTCTGAATCTGAAATCGGTCCAACCCTTAAGCGCCTGGTCGTGGAGGCTAAACAGCGCGTTATTATCGCCTGCTTCGCGTCCAACGTTTACCGCGTGCAGGCAGCCATCGACGCTGCCGTAGCGTCGGGCCGCAAGGTGGCGTTCAACGGCCGTTCCATGATCCGCAACATGGAAATCGCCGAGAAGATGGGTCTGCTAAAGGCACCTCGCGGCACCATCATCCAGATGGATGAGGCAGCGAAGCTGGCGCCACATAAGGTGCTGCTGGTTACCACCGGTACCCAAGGCGAGCCGATGGCTGCGCTTTCCCGTATGGCGCGCCGTGAGCACCGCCAGATCACGGTTCGCGATGGCGACCTCATCATCCTGTCTTCCTCCCTGGTTCCAGGTAACGAAGAAGCCGTATTCGGTGTGATCAATATGCTGGCGCAGATCGGTGCCACTGTCATCACCGGCCGTGATGCCAAGGTGCACACCTCTGGCCACGGTTATTCCGGTGAGCTGCTCTTCCTCTACAACGCAGTGCGTCCACGCAACGCGATGCCAGTGCACGGCGAGTGGCGACACTTGCGCGCAAACAAGGAGCTTGCGGTGTCCACGGGTGTTCAGCGCGATCGTGTTGTCCTCGCCCAGAACGGCGTGGTCGTTGACTTGGTCGGCGGCCGGGCACAGGTCGTAGGACAAATCCCAGTGGGTAACCTCTACGTTGACGGTGTCACCATGGGTGACATCGACGCTAAGGTGCTTGAGGATCGCACCTCGATGGGCGAGGGCGGTGTCATTGATATCACCGCGGTGATCGACAACCGCACGGGCCGCCTCCTGGAGCGTCCGACCGCTCGCGCGCTGGGCTTCTCCGAAGATGCCGTCGCCATGATGCCAGAAGTTGCTGATTTGGTTGAGAACATCATGATCGAGCAGGCCGGCGAAGGCGAAAACGACCCATACCGCATCGCCCAACAGGTGCGCCGGAAGGTGTCCCGCTTTGTTGAGCAGAAGTGGCGCCGCAAGCCACTGGTTATGCCAACTGTGGTACCAATGACGTCGGATACCGCACCGGTGGACGAAACGGATCTGGAAAACGCTCGTCCTAGCTTGTAGACCAGTCAAGAGTAACTAACTTTTCTTACCAGTGGCCCTTCTTTCCATTCCTGCGCATGCACCCCAGCTTTCACTTAAGCTGGGGTGCATGTCTTTTGCCACACGCGAACGCGCCAGCCTGAAACTGCTTCTTAGTGAGGTTGGCCCCGACCATCCAACGTGCTGTGCCGGATGGCACACCAAGGATTTAGCAGTGCACCTCTATGTCAGGGAGCACCGCCCGCTGGCAGCAGCGGGGATGTTTGTTTCCGGGTTGCAATCGCAGCTGGATGTTGCGACGCGAGAGGTCATGTCGTGGGACTACGCGGACGTGGTGGAGAAGTGGGGGAGCGGGCCGCCGCTTGCCTGGAAGCCCTTAGACTCGGTGGTCAACCGGGCGGAAAACTTTATTCACCACGAAGACGTCCGACGCGCTGGCGAGTTTTCACAGAGGACGTTTTCCAAAGATAGTCAGCGGCAAATGTACACCGCCTTAAAAGTGGCCCGGGGCATGCTCAGCAAATCCCCGGCCCGGGTGCTGTTGCGGCCTGCGGGTGATGTGTCCTTCGACGTGATCGAGGCCGGCACTCGGTCTGCTAACAAAACCCTTGTGGTCAGTGGGCCGGTTTCGGAATTGCTGTTGTGGGTTTTTGGTCGTCCAGCCGTGGGGCTTGACTTCTTTGGTGATCAAGAAGCGGTGGTGCGCGCTTCGCTGTAGGTACGGGGTGAATAGCACGCGGTACCGAAAAATTCTTACGTTTCCAGTGTGGCGTATGTGACTAGAGTGTAGAAAGCAACTAGTGTTAGGGGCATGTCTGTCTCCAATAGCACCAAGGCGTCCAAGTCTTCCAAGGGCAGCCGTAGTAAGACCCGGCCCAACGCGCGGTCGTCGACACGCGGCACTGCTTCCGTAGCCATCAATACTCGGACGTCCACCCGCGCTGCAGACACCTCCCATGAGCGGACAGGCAGCGCATTTCGTGCTGTTGGAGGCGGTTTAGGGGCGATTTTTCGAGGCACGGCCCACGCTGTAGGCGGGGCAACTCGAGGGGTATCCAAACTCGGATCTTCCCGCTCTCGTCGCGACGACGAGCTGGATACCCGGCCAAAAAACGGCACCAACAAAGTGATCAACGACTACGACGAAGATTGGGATGAGGACGCTACGGAGACCAACGACCAACTTGACACCGCAGATCAGCCTTCGCTTCTCGACGACCACGCGGACGGCATCGGCCTCATCTTGATCGGTGTCGCCGTAGTACTCGGTGCCACCGTCTGGTTCGATATTGCGGGCCCTATCGGACGCATGATTGCGCAGGGCGCCCACCTTGCGGTGGGGGCCGGTGCGTTAATCCTGCCCGTCGCGCTTTTCGCTTTGGCGTTAGCGCTCATGCTCGGCTACAAGCCTAATCCGACTCGTAATACGAATGTCTCTTTGGGAACCGGCCTTATCGTGCTGTCGATGCTCGGTTTGGTGCACATTTTTGCAGGTTCTCCGGCAACGTGGAGTGGCCGACAGGGTGCTGGCGGCGCACTTGGATTTGTCGTTGGTGGGCCGCTGGCCGCTGGGTTTAGCGCATTCCTCGCCATCCCAATCTTGGTGCTGCTCATTATCTATGGCGCGCTCAAGGTTACTGGTGTGGCCACGCGCGAACTCGTTGACTATCTCATTGTCACCCTGGGTTTCCGGGACAATACGCCTATCGACGAGCATGCGGATGACGATGACCTCTATGATGATGCGGATTCGGAAATCGAAGACATCGCTTACGACCGTCCACGGGCCCGTAGCCCTCGGCCTGCGCCCATGCCTAGAACGGAATCAAAGCCCGTGCGCCCACGCCGGGCAGCGACTCCGATGGAAGCCTACCCAGTCGATGGTGAAGACGCTCCGTCCGCGGACGAAGATGCCCAGCCGTCTCTGTTTAGCTCTCTAAAGCCCAAGAAGCCAACTAGGTCTGTCACCGCCGATGCTGCAGGGGCAGCGGCTGCTAGTGTAAGCGAGGCTGCGGTGCGTCCAGTAAAGGATGCTGCTGCTGGTGTTGCGGCGGCCGCGGGGATGGCTGCCACAGCGGCGTCGGTTAGCGCGAAGGCGGCCGGGAAACCTCGCCGCACGGACCCAGATACCGATGAATTCCCAGCGGTAACCGGTGAAGAGACCGTCGTGGTGGAACGCGGGGCGGCCGGCGATGCAGTAGCGCAGAGCCGGGAAGCGATGCGCGAGGCGATTGTGGCTCGGTCTGGCATCGATCCGGCCACGGTTAAAGCAAGCACGCCAAAGAGCGAAGTGGCAAAGGACACCCCTGCGCCAGCGCCACGGGAATCCTCATCGAACTACGTTTTGCCTAGCGCAGATTTGCTTATCGCCGGTGATCCGCCGAAGACTCGCTCGGCTGCCAATGACAGGATGATTGAAGCCATTACCGATGTCTTCCGCGAGTTCAATGTGGATGCGATGGTGACCGGCTTCTCGCGTGGCCCAACAGTGACTCGCTACGAAGTCGAACTGGGGCCAGGTGTGAAGGTTTCTAAGATCACCAACCTGCAGTCCAACATCGCCTATGCCGCGGCAACGGATAACGTGCGCATCCTCGCGCCGATCCCGGGCAAGTCCGCCGTGGGTATTGAGGTTCCGAACGCAGACCGTGAAATGGTCCGTCTGGCAGATGTGCTCAATGCCCCGGCTACCGTCGGCAACCACGATCCGATGCTCATCGGTTTAGGCAAGGATATTGAGGGCGACTTCATCTCGCACTCGATCCAGAAGATGCCACACCTGCTCGTAGCTGGTTCTACCGGTTCCGGTAAGTCTGCATTCGTAAACTCCATGCTGGTGTCCTTGCTCACTCGCGCTACCCCGGACGAAGTGCGCTTGATCTTGGTGGACCCAAAGATGGTGGAGCTGACCCCGTACGAGGGCATTCCGCACCTCATCACGCCAATCATCACGCAGCCAAAGAAGGCGGCCGCGGCACTGAACTGGTTGGTGGAAGAGATGGAACAGCGCTATATGGACATGAAGGCCGGTCGAGTACGCCATATCAAGGACTACAACCGCAAGGTCGAGTCCGGCGAGATCACCGCCCCGCCGGGGTCGCAGCGCGAATACCGTCCGTACCCATACATCGTGTGCATCGTCGACGAGCTTGCTGACCTGATGATGACCGCGCCGAAGGAAATCGAAGATTCCATCGTTCGCATTACTCAGAAGGCTCGTGCCGCCGGTATCCACTTAGTGCTGGCAACTCAGCGCCCATCCGTGGACGTGGTAACCGGTCTGATCAAGACCAACGTGCCATCCCGACTGGCCTTTGCTACGTCATCCCTTACCGACTCCCGCGTGATCCTGGACCAAGGCGGCGCTGAGAAGCTAATCGGTATGGGCGACGGCCTGTTCATTCCGCAAGGCGCTGGCAAGCCAATCCGCATGCAGGGTGCATTCGTCACCGACGAAGAAGTCCAAGCCGTGGTGGATGCGGCCAAGGACCAAGCAGAACCGAACTACACCGAAGGCGTCACCGAGGACAAGGCGGCCGAAGCCAAGAAGAATATTGACGACGACATCGGAAACGACCTCGAAGACCTACTCCAGGCCGTTGAACTCGTGGTCACGTCGCAGCTGGGCTCCACGTCGATGCTGCAGCGCAAGCTGCGTATCGGCTTTGCCAAAGCCGGGCGCCTAATGGACCTCATGGAAACTCGTGGCGTAGTGGGCCCTTCCGAAGGATCAAAGGCCCGAGAGGTTCTTGTAAAGCCAGAAGAATTGGAGACAATCATCTGGATGATCAAGGGCGCCGACCCAGCCGAAGCGCCCAAAGAAGAAGGCTTCGAAGATTCCGATGCCGCGGGAGATTCGGGCGAGGATGTGCGCGTCGTCACGGCGCACGCCAACCCTAGCTCCGGCGCCTTCTAACCTGCTTTTCGACGGCGCGCCCCGGCCCCCTTGTGGTGGCTCGCGGACACATCCGCTAAAGTGGTGCTTTGTCTTGGAGGGGAGTACCCCAAACTTTGGCATTGATCGTCAACACGGCAATCGCATGTGCGCGGTTCCCGGTCATGCCAGTCGCAGGGGCTAAACGGCTTGCGGCGGGGGAGACCTCCGGTCATTTCGTTCACCGATCAGACCGGAGGTCTTTTTATGGAAGTAACTATGCTTACCTGGGGTATCACTGCGACGGTGATCCTGGCTTTCTTCATCTTCGATTTCTACTCCCACGTCCGCAACGCGCACGAGCCATCCATGAAGGAATCTGCCGCCTGGATGCTGTTCTACATGGGGCTTTCCGTGTGCTTCGGCATCTTCCTGTGGCTGACCTGGGCTGAACCCGGTGACCCACACCAGCATGGGATGGAATTCTTCACCGGCTACGTCACAGAGCTTGCGCTCTCGGTGGACAACTTATTCATGTTTGCGCTGATCATGGGCTCGTTTAAGGTGCCACGCAAGTATCAGCAAAAGGTGCTGCTGATTGGTATCGCGTTAGCGCTGCTGTTCCGCCTAGTGTTCATTTTGCTGGGTGCCGCGGTGATCAACGCGTGGTCCGACGTGTTCTACATCTTCGGCCTGTTCATCCTCTACACCGCAATCAAGCTGATCATTGATGAGGTATCCGACAAGCCGGAAACCGATCCCTCCGACATGTGGATCATCAAGACGCTGCGCCGAGTCATTCACGTCACCCCTGGCTACGAGGGTGACCGGTTGTCGGTGCGCCACAACGGCAAGCGCGCCCTGACGCCGTTGTTTGTCTGCCTGGTGGCAATTGGCTTTATCGACGTCATGTTTGCTCTCGACTCGATTCCAGCAATCTACGGAATCACCCAGGAGCCATACATCGTCTTCACCACGAACGCATTCGCCCTGCTCGGCCTGCGCCAAATGTACTTCCTCCTCGACGGCCTCATCGACCGCCTGGTCTACCTGCCATACGGCCTCGCGGTAATCCTTGGCTTTATCGGTGTGAAGCTCATCCTGCACGCGCTGCACGAAAACAACCTGCCGTTTATCAACGGTGGCGAAAACATGCACGTTCTGGAAATCCCAACTGTCGTATCCTTGCTGGTCATCGTGGGTGTTTTGGTGATCACCACCCTGGCTTCAGTGATTAAAACCAAGCGGGATGAAAACCAGGGCGCCATTGCACCAAAGTGGAACCCGGCTAAGGACATTGAGGAAGAGGCTTAGGCCTTCGCCTTTTCGTGGGCCCTAGGTGCCTGGGATGGATCCCCGGGGTGGGGTGTGTGGAATTTGCCTGGGGTTTTGCAAGGTTTTGGGGTGATTTCTTGCAAAACTCGAGGCAGATTCGACGTGGCCTTTGGGGGGTGCCTGGGGTGGATCCCCGGGGTGGGGTGTGTGGAATTTGCCTGGGGTTTTGCAAGATTTTGGGGTGATTTCTTGCAAAACTCGAGGCAGATTCGACGCAACCCTTGCTAGGCGAACACGTTCATCACGGGGTTCCACGGACGAATCTTGACCGCGTCCAGAACGCCCTGCTGCTGGAAAGGATCTTTCGACATGAGCTGGATAGCATCGTCGAGTGTCGCGGATTCTTCGAGCCGGATAATGATGAGTGCGCCGCCGTCTTCATCCAGGAAGGGGCCGGAGCCGACGAGGATTC
This sequence comes from Staphylococcus chromogenes, assembly GCA_032468405.1. Taxonomy (GTDB): domain Bacteria; phylum Actinomycetota; class Actinomycetes; order Mycobacteriales; family Mycobacteriaceae; genus Corynebacterium. Next base: position 318,732 of record JAUDUO010000001.1, on the reverse strand, counting down.
CTTGCTCTTTAAGCGAACCTAAGAACTCGCGGTGCACTGGGCGGGTGGCGGCGATTTCTGCAGAATCCGCTGGGTAGAAGTAGTTCACGCAAAAGTAATTCATAGTTACTGATGTTAGTCCGCTCTGGTCCCGTCGCGGATAGTATTGCTGATCTTCCGGGGCCGGCTTGGGCATTGGTAGGGTAGGTGATTGTGACTGGTGATCAACAAACTCAGGCGTCAGTGCTCAACGTGCCCAACGTCTTGACGAGCTTGCGCATTGTCGTGGTACCGCTGTTTGTGTGGCTGGTACTCAAGGGCAATCATGAGGACCATTTCTGGATGTGGTGGTCTTTTGTCTGTTTCGTGGCGCTGATGATCACCGACAAGTTGGATGGTGACATTGCCCGGAAGCATAACCTCATTACCAATTTTGGCAAGATCGCTGATCCGATCGCTGATAAAGCTTTGATGATTTCTGCGTTCGTCTCTCTCAATATTGTGGGGGCGCTTCCAGTGTGGGTCACCGTCGTGGTGATTGTCCGAGAACTAGGAATCACTTTCTGGCGGATGATTCAACTCCGACAGGGGCGGGTAGTGCCTGCTTCCAAGGGAGGCAAGTTGAAGACCGCGCTGCAATCTTTGGCTGTGGCTTTGTACCTGTTGCCTGCACCAACTTGGGCTCACCTTCCGATTGCTGCGGTGATGTATGTCGCGGTGTTCGTTACCGTTGTTACTGGTCTGCAATATCTCTGGGATTCCCGAAAGGTTCAATCGTGATTGATTCTGCCACCTTGCTCGTCGACAAGCTGCGGGCTGCCGGTCAAACGGTAGGAACGTGTGAGTCGTTAACGGCCGGACTTATTGCTGCTGGCATCGCCGATGTACCGGGTGCGAGCGACGTGTTGCGCGGCGGGCTCGTAACTTACTCAGACGAGGTCAAGACTTGCTTGGCCCAAGTGCCGGCTGAGCTTATCGACGTCCACGGGGCGGTTTCGAGTCAGGTCGCGGAAGCAATGGCCACCGGCGCACGAGCCGCACTGCAGGTTGATTGGGCCGTGGGTATTACCGGTGTAGCCGGTCCTGACCCCGTGGATGGTAATCCAGTAGGCACGGTGTGGCTTGCGATTGCGGGGCCGAACGGCGTGCATTCGGTAGAGCGAGTGCTGCCCGAGGGGCACACCCGTTGGGCCCTGCGTGAAGGCGCTCCGGAGCCGGAGGAAGTGATGGATGGAAACCGCGCAGAGATCAGGGCTGCTTCGGCGGAGTACGCCTTGCAACGGCTGCTGGACGCCGTTTCTGCGTAATAGTGGGGGCCTGGGAACAATTCCGGGCTGCGATACGTTAGGCACAGTGATGGTTACTCAAACTGTTCTTTTAGAAAAGCCCTCTTATGCAGCTGCCGATCGGGCCGTTGCCGTGGCCCAGCCCGAACCGCTGCTCCGGGAAGCTCTTGGCGCAGCTCTGCGGGCGTTTCGTGCTGATCGAGGCATCACGTTGCGCGAACTTGCGGAGGCGTCATCGGTGTCTCCGGGATACCTCTCTGAGTTGGAGCGCGGACGTAAGGAAGTTTCTTCGGAATTGCTCGCATCGGTATGCCATGCTCTGGGCGCTACCGTCGCAGACGTGCTGATTGAAGCGGCTGGGTCCATGGCTATGCGTGGCGCTGAAGCCGATTTCGCAACAATTTAGCTACTCACCAGACGTTGATGCGTGCTGTTCAGTAGACTTGTTGTATCGCGTCGCAGGCATCCCCTGGCGGCGGTTATTGAAACTGACTTAGGAAGGTTATTTACTTAGCTATGGCTAATCCATTCATTAAGGGCTGGAAGTACCTGATGGCGTTGTTCGATTCCAAGATCGAAGAAAACGCAGACCCTAAGGTTCAGATTCAGCAGGCTATTGAAGACGCGCAGCGTCAGCACCAAGAGCTGTCTCAGCAGGCTGCAGCCGTCATTGGCAACCAGCGCCAGCTGGAAATGCAGCTCAACCGTCGCCTCGGTGAAATCGAAAAGCTGCAGTCGAACACCCGCCAGGCCCTGCAGCTTGCTGACAAAGAGTGCGCTGCTGGCAACGCCCAGAAGGCTACGGAGTACGAAAACGCAGCTGAAGCTTTTGCTGCTCAGCTGGTTACCGCTGAGCAGTCGGTGGAAGACACCAAGAAGCTGCACGATCAAGCTCTGCAGCAGGCCGCTCAGGCTAAGCAGGCCGTGGAGCGCAATGCCATGGCATTGCAGCAGAAGGTGGCTGAACGTACCAAGCTGATGTCTCAGCTCGAGCAGGCAAAGATGCAGGAAAAGGTTACTGAGTCCATCAAGTCGATGAATTCGCTGACCGCATCCGGCAACACACCTAATTTGGATCAGGTTCGCGAAAAGATCGAGCGCCGCTACGCTAACGCTTTGGGTCAAGCGGAACTCGCTCAGAATTCGGTTGAAGGCCGCATGGCTGAAGTCGAGCAGGCTGGAATCCAGATGGCTGGTCACTCTCGCCTGGAGCAGATCCGAGCTGAAATGCAGGGGATCGAATCCGGCAAGCCGCAGGCTTCCATCGAAGGCGGAACTACTGCTGGTGCTACTGACCCAGCGGTTGAGGCCAAGATGCGCGAGCTTCGAGGCGAATAACCTCGAGTAGTTATTTATCACCCAGTGACGAGCATAGCGCCCGTCGCTGGGTGTTTTTGCGTGCGCCTATTGACCGAGCTAGGCATCTCCGTCGCCAACGCCCCGGGCGAGCAGCGCATCACCAATGGCTTCGGCCCGGCGCATTGACCGGATCAATACCGGTACGGCCAGAGCGCGGATGGAAAAATCTGCGCCGCGAGCTTTACGAGCCGCTAGTGCTTCGCCTAGTGCTTGCGCTTGGAGCGGAATGAGCCGGAGCGTAAGGCTCATGGCCAGGCTGATAGTGGCCACCGGAATACCGAGACGGCCCAGTGGGACCAAGCCCCGGTCAAAGGCTTCCATGAGTTCAGACAGGGGAGTGGTTAGGGTGAGCAACGTGGCGGCAGCAATGGAGGCGTAGATGGTAAAGAACATTGTCAACGCTTCATTCCAGCCCAGCTGCCACCACTGAAATGCAAAGATTACAGCGAGAATGGGCAGGACCGGCAGCAGTTGCCCCCGGGCCACTTTGAAAGGAATGCGGGCCACCGCATAGCCCACGCCCATCAGTGCACACAGCGCTAACCCGACTGCTGCGGTGGAGACAAACAGGGCGGATGCCACGATGAAAGCAATCAGTATCAGGAACTTCCAACCAGGTGGCAGCCGATGAAGGATGCTTGTCCCCGGTACATAGACTCCTAGCGGTGCCTGAATCATTGCGCACCCATGAGCGAGCGGTAATGAGAGATGACCTCGTGGGGCGAACCGTCGGCGACCACGCGGTGGTCGTCGATACACAGCACGCGGTCAAAGTCAGCGAGCAGGTCAAGGTCATGAGTAACGACGATCACTTGCTGTTCAAGCGACCGCAACACGTCCGCAATATGCAGTCGATTACGTAGGTCAAGCAACGTAGTGGGTTCATCGGCGATGAGGACGTCCGGTTTCATGATGAGCACCGCCGCGAGCGCCAGTAGCTGCTTCTGCCCGCCGGACAACGTGTGCGGCGAATCCGAGGCGTGCTCAGCGAGGCCGAAGCGGCTCAGCATTTCCAGCGCTGCTTGTCGACGCTCCGGCTTTGGGCAGTTAATCCGGCGGAGGGAGAATTCGATATCTTCCACCACCGTGGGCATGATGATTTGATTCTCTGCGTCCGAAAAAACGAAGCCTACTCGTTTTCGGATGGCCTTGCCGTTGGTGGACACATCGGTGCCGTCGATAAGCACGCGCCCTCGAGTGGGTTCACCCAGACCATTGATGAGTCGGATGAGGGTGGATTTGCCACCGCCATTTGCGCCAATGATTCCGATGCGACGTTCGCTGAGCGTTAAGTTGATATTGTCCAACACTGTGCGGTCGCCGAAGGCAACGTGGACATCGTCAAAAACGATCGTGGGCATGGGGTTAGCGACGCGAACGCGCCATGAGGTCTGGGAAAGCGGCATGCACGGCAATGGCGACTACCACCATCACAGCAACTTTCGCTGCGTCAGGCCCCAAAAATGGGACCTGGGCCAAAAGAGCTGCCTTGAAGTCTAGGTGGACGCGTGCAATCAGACCGATGATGCCGCAAGTGTACTGAGTGAGCAATCCGACGATACCGGCAATTGCGAACGTCAAGGTCATGCCCGCCTTGCCTCGCGGTGCCAAGTATGCGACGAACCCAGCCAGAGCTGGGGACACCACATAGCCCACCAAGTAACCCACGGATGGACCGGCTAGAGCGGACAGCACGTTGCGGCCGCCGGCTAGGACTGGAAGGCCCAACATTCCCAGCAACAGGAACAAGCCAGCGGCGAAAAATCCGCGTTTGCCACCCAACACGAGGCCGGCCAGGATGATAACCGCGTTTTGCATCACGATGGGGACACCACTGCCGGTGGGGATGGACACGAACGCAAAGGCGATAATGAGGGCGGCAAAAACCGCGATGAATGCGACGTCGCGCAAAGTTTTAGCGCTTGAGGATGCCACGAGAGGCCCTTTCTAGAAGACAATCGAGTATGAGTTTTGTAACTCGACGAGCGTTAAACGGTGTTTAAATTCCGCGGTGACAGGCTATTACCTTAGCATCAGCCAGGCGTAAGGCTAATTGAATGCAGTGCTTGCGGCGTTTGGTTCGGACAGTGTCGCGAATGGTGCCCGAACCAGTTTCGGCTAGAGTTCAGGTATGCGTTTGGCAGAGTTTCACCGTTTGGTTGAGGGAGAATTTGGCAAGGCGACGGGGGAGTACTACCTCTCATCACATGTGCTATCGGAAGCGGGTTCGACTCCTGCGGAATTAATGCAGTCTGGCGCGGATTTGCGAGACGTATGGTGGATGCTGTGTCGGGACTTTGACGTGCCGGAAGAGCGGTGGCTGGGCGAAGATATCTAGCGGCGCGCCGCATTGTTGTTCGAACATTAGTGCGTGTATACTTTCGAACTGTCCACCCCACCAATTAGGTTAATTTCTGAAACCGATCGATGAATTTTTCCCAATTCGGGATCGATTTGGGGCTCCGGAACAGTCTAACTAAGTGTGACGGAAAAATTTTTAGTAGCAGAAAAACTCAACACAAAGGACGAAACCATGGCAACCAAAAAGACTAAAGCAACCGGCGCTGCCGGAGGGGATAAGCAAAAAGCGCTCGATGCTGCGATGGCAATGATCGAGAAGGATTTTGGTAAAGGCGCTGTCATGCGGCTGGGTGACGAAAAACGCCCCCCAATCCAGGCTATTTCCTCCGGAAACACTGCTATTGACATCGCTCTCGGCATCGGCGGATTTCCGCGTGGCCGAATCGTAGAGGTTTATGGTCCGGAATCTTCTGGTAAGACCACCGTAGCTTTGCATGCGATTGCGCAGGCGCAACGAGCTGGCGGTATTGCCGCGTTTATCGACGCCGAACACGCCCTCGACCCCGAATACGCCCGTAAACTTGGTGTTGATACTGATCAGTTGCTGGTGTCCCAGCCGGATACTGGTGAGCAGGCGCTGGAAATTGCCGATATGCTCGTGCGCTCCGGGGCTATTGACATCATTGTTATCGACTCGGTTGCCGCACTTACCCCGAAGGCGGAAATCGAAGGCGAGATGGGAGATTCCCATGTTGGCCTGCAGGCGCGTTTGATGTCCCAGGCCCTGCGAAAGATGACCGGCGCACTGTACAACTCCGGAACTACTGCGATCTTTATTAACCAGTTGCGCGAGAAGATCGGCGTGATGTTCGGCTCGCCGGAAACCACCACGGGCGGCAAGGCACTGAAATTCTATGCCTCAGTGCGTTGCGATGTGCGCCGGATCCAGACTCTGAAGGACGGTCAAGACGCTATTGGCAACCGCACTCGCCTCAAGGTAGTGAAGAACAAGGTCTCCCCACCGTTTAAGATCGCCGAATTCGACATTATGTATGGCGAAGGTATCTCCCGCGAGTCATCCATCATTGATCTAGCGGTAGAAAACGGCGTGATCAAGAAGTCTGGCTCGTGGTTTACCTACGAAGGCGAACAGCTGGGACAAGGCAAGGAAAAGGTTCGCCTCAACCTGAAGGAAAACCCAGAGCTAGCCGATGAACTGGAAGATAAGATTTATCAAAAGATCGGCTTTGGCAAGTATGCAAACGCCGAGGCGGATGCCTTGACCGATGATCCCATCGACGTCATCCCTAACGTCGATTTCGACGACATTGACGACGGCGAAGCGTAAGCCAGGCACCACGGTTCATTGACTAAATACTCATCCAAGGAAGAAAAACTCCAGCGCCTCGCGCAGGCGCTGGAGGAATACTCCGCGGGAGAACATGCCCCGTTATTCGATCGCGAACTCGAGCAACGGAAAGCCACAATCCGCAATCGGGCGCTTGGACTTTTAGACCACCGAGCACGCTCTGAGCATGAACTTACCCAACGGTTGATTGCCGCCGAATTTGAACCCGAACTCGTGACGGCTGTCGTAACCGACTTAAAAAGCTGCGGCCTGGTTGACGATGAAGCATTTGCTCGCGAGTGGGTCCGACAACGGCACCATCGCCGAGGCAAGTCCAAAAAGGCATTAGACGTAGAACTAAAGGAAAAAGGTATCGCTTCCGGTGTTCGCCAGTTAGCCTTAGCAGCTATTGACGAAGACACTGAACAGGAAAAGGCGCACGAACTTGCCGTAAAGAAGGCACGCTCAATCAAACAAGTGCCCGCCGATTTTTCAGAACGGCAAAAAGCCCTGGCCCGAATTGTCGGCATGCTCGCACGTCGCGGATACCCGCAGCACATCGCCATGCCAGCCGCGATTTCCGCGCTGGATTTACGGATTTCTGAACTCCAGGAAGACTAAAAGAAATACGCTGGTGGCCTACCTGAAACTTCGGGTAGGCCACCAGCGCTATGAGAGTTTGGTAGCTAAGGTTACTCCGCGATTGGACGAAGGTCCTTGTGCGAAGGATCGTGCCAGTCGGCGTTGACTTGGTCCTTGGTTTCCAGACCCTGGCTCTTGTGCTCCGGAACGTTTGCCAGAATATTCTTCCGGGCACGTCCGGCGCGCAGCTGACGCTCGATGCGCTCTGCCAAAATAGTCAAAGCGTAGTTGATGATGATCATGACAACCGCAGTAATTGCCAGCGCGGCAAGGAAGTTGCGGTAGTAGGAAGCCGATTGCATACCGGAGCGCACCAGCTCGATGTAGCCGATTTGGTAACCCAGTGCGGAGTCCTTAATCGCAATAACCATTTGCGAAATCAGTGCTGGCAGCATTGCAGCAACCGATTGTGGCAGCAAGATTGACCACAGCGTCTGACGATGCGACATGCCCAGAGCTCGGGCCGCCTCGACCTGCCCCTTTGGCAGCGACCTAATGCCTGATCGCAGAATTTCTGCAATAACCGAACCGTTGTACATGGTCAACCCAAATACCACGGCAGCAAACGCCAGTTGCGAGGACGGAAATAGGGCGTACTTGGCAAAGAGCTGATAGGCAAAAATCATCAGCAAGAGCACCGGGATGGCGCGGAAAAATTCCACGATTACGCCGCAAATCCAGCGCACAATTGCGGTTTCTGAAAGGCGGCCAAGGCCCAAGACCACGCCCATGATCAACGCGAAAATGACAGATACTACTGCAGATTTCAAGGTGCCAAACAGACCTGGCAGCAGGTAGGTGGTCCAGGTGGTTGACTCGAGGAATGGGCTCCACTTGGAGCTTTCCAACTGACCGTTGACGTGGAGCACATTGAGTGCCCAAGCGCCTACCGCGAGCGCCACCAGGACGGTGACAACGGTGATAATTGTGTTCAGGCGACGGCCGTTCGGGCCGGGGGCGTCGTAAAGGACTGTTGCGCGAACTGACATTTACTTCTTCACCGCCAATCGTTGAGAAGCCTGGCCGACGAGGAGGCCCATCGGCAAGGTAAGGACAATGAAGCCGAGCGCAAAGATACCGAATACGGTAAACAACTGGTCAGCGTGGTTTTCAATGGTGGACTTCATCAGCAGAGAAGCCTCTGCGACACCAATGACGGAGGCAATGGTGGTGTTCTTGGTTAGCGCGATCAAGGTGTTGCCGAGCGGCACGATGGCAGCGCGCAGTGCCTGCGGGAAGATGATCGAGCTGAAGATTTGGCCAAAAGATAGGCCGAGTGAGCGGGCAGCTTCTGCCTGGCCGAAGTGCACAGTGTTGATGCCGGAGCGTAGGGATTCAGCCACAAAGGTTGAGGTGTAGAGGGTGAAACCCAAGACGGCGATCCAGAAGTTATTGTTCTTGATGAAGTTGTCGTTTTCTGGCGCCAGCGTCAAACCTAGGTTTTGGTAAAGACCAACGGAGCAGAAGAGGATGATCAACGTCAGCGGAGTGTTACGGACGATGTTGATGTACCACGTGGAGATTCCGCGGAGGAAAGCCACGGGGGAGACACGCATCGCGGTCAGGATTGTGCCGAGGATCATGGAAAACAGGGCAGAGTAGAACGTCAGCTTGATGGTTACCCAAAAGGCTAAGACGAACTTTGGCTCAAGGTCGGTCCATAGAGCGTCCATGGGGTGTTATTCTCCTTTCTTTCTTTTCGCTGGTTATTTGGTGTCTAGGAAGGAAAGGTCACCAGGTTTGCCTTGTTCCACAACCTTGGCGTCGTCACCGAGGTTTTCCTTTAATAGGCGCTCGAAGGTGCCGTCGGCGTACATCTTGTTGAGGGCCTTGTTGATTGCTTCCGTCGAAGCTTTATCGCCCTTGGCGTGACCGATGCCATATCGTTCGTTGGTAAACGGCTTACCATCTTCTTTCTTCATTTCCACGACTTTGAATTCGCCCTCGTACTGCGAGGAAAAGCCGTAGAGAATCGTGGCGTCGGTGGTCATGGCGTCCACTTTCTTCTGGTGGAGTGCTTCCACACAGGAGGAATAGGAGTCATACTCCTGCAGTTGGACGGTAGGGAGGGCATCCTTGATCTTTTGTGCCGGCGTGGAGCCGGTGACCGAACAGAGCTTGCGGCCGGCAGCCAGGTCTTTGAGATCGTTGAGAGAGTTGTCGTCTTGGCGCACGAGCAATGCTTGGTGGGTGATGAGGTATGGTCCACCAAAATCCACTGCCTTGGCGCGGCCCTTATTGATGGAGTAGGTAGCAGTAATCATGTCTACCTCGCCATTCTTGATCAGGGTTTCGCGCTGTGCGGATGGCGTTTCCCGCCACTTGACCGTGGGGTGCTGCCAGCCGTTGTCATCAGCGATTGAATTCACCACGTAGGTGGCAACATCAACGTCCAGCCCGGACATTTTCTTATCGGGGTGACGTAGCCCCAAGCCGGGTTGGTCGTACTTGGTACCGAGGATGACTTCGCCGGCCTGAATGCTTTTGACGAGGCTGCGGGGTTCGGTACTACCGCATGCAGCAAGGCCGAGTGCTGTAGCGCCAGTCAGCAGGACGGCGCAGATGGAGCGGAGCGTGCTTCGCATGTGATTCCTTTCCGGGCTCACTAAATAAGCGGTCAATTAGTGGCCGAGAATCTTGCCGAGGAAGTCCTTGGCTCGGTCGGACTGCGGGTTGTCGAAGAACGTCTCTGGGTCAGTGTCTTCGAGAATTTCGCCGTCTGCCATGAAGAGAATTCGGTCAGCAGCCTTACGGGCGAAACCCATCTCGTGGGTGACGCAGACCATCGTCATGCCTTCCTTAGCCAGAGAAGTCATAACTTCCAGCACTTCGTTAACCATTTCTGGGTCCAGCGCGGACGTTGGCTCGTCGAAAAGCATGACCTTTGGGTTCATTGCCAAGGCGCGTGCAATTGCTACGCGCTGCTGCTGACCACCAGAAAGCTGAGCCGGGTACTTCTCGGCCTGGGCGCCGATGCCTACTCGTTCGAGGAGCTTGATGGCCTGGCGGTCTGCCTCGACCTTGTCCATCTTGCGGACCTTAACTGGGGCGAGCGAGACATTTTGTTTAATGGTCAGGTGGGGGAACAGGTTGAAAGACTGAAAGCACATGCCGACCTCGGCACGGAGCTTGGCTAGTTCCTTGCCTTCCTCCGGCAGTAGTTTGCCTCCGATGTGAATGGTGCCTTCATCGATGGTCTCGAGGCGGTTAATCGTGCGGCATAGGGTGGACTTACCCGAGCCGGACGGGCCCAAAACAACAACTACCTGTCCCTTCGGGATATCAAGGTTGATGTTTTTCAGCGCGTGAAAGTCATCAAAGTACTTGTTAACTCCGCGAAGGGAGATCATAGAGTGGTTTGCGTCACTGGTCATGCGAGTATCGTAATGTAAGTTAGGCCACAAACAAAGTGTTACCGACCTTACATTTGCGAACTTTGTGAACTGGAGCACCGCGAGCTGCATAAATGACGTGCGACGCTGGTGAAACGAGGGTAGTGGGGAGCGGGAGCAATGAGCTTGTCGACGCCCCGCGCGCAGGCCTTCGCGTGCATTATGCCCACGGCATGCTGGGGGATAGAATGGCTAGCTGTGTTAGAGCAAGCTCAAGAAAATCAAAACAAAACCTACGAGGTACGCACCTTCGGCTGCCAGATGAACGTGCACGATTCTGAGCGACTGTCCGGCTTGCTCGAAGAGGCGGGATATTCACCGGTAGCGGAGGGGGTTACCCCAGACCTCATTGTCTTTAATACCTGCGCCGTCCGGGAAAACGCGGACATGCGACTTTACGGCACTCTCGGTGCATTACGGGGCACCAAAGAGTCTCATCCGGGGATGCAGATTGCTGTCGGCGGTTGCTTGGCGCAGAAGGACAAAGAAACCGTTGTGAAAAAGGCACCGTGGGTTGATGTGGTGTTTGGTACGCACAACATTGGTTCGCTGCCTGCATTGCTGGACCGGGCTGCGCACAACGCCAAGGCGCAGGTTGAGATCGTTGACTCTTTGGAGCAATTCCCGTCGGTGCTTCCGGCCAAGCGCGAATCTGCTTACGCCGGTTGGGTAAGCGTTTCGGTGGGCTGCAATAATACGTGCACATTTTGCATCGTGCCGTCGCTTCGCGGCAAGGAGGTTGACCGCCGACCTGGTGACATCCTCGCGGAGGTGCAAGCGCTGGTAGACCAGGGCGTTTGCGAAGTGACGCTGCTCGGGCAGAACGTCAACTCTTATGGAGTCAATTTTGCAGACCCTAGTATTGAGCGCGATAGGTCTGCGTTTTCTAAGTTGTTGCGTGCCTGTGGCGAGATTGACGGGCTGGAGCGCGTGCGTTTCACATCGCCGCACCCAGCAGAGTTTACTTCCGATGTGATTGATGCGATGGCGGAAACACCGAACGTGTGTCCGCAGCTGCATATGCCATTGCAGTCCGGATCGGACAAAGTATTGAAAGAAATGCGGCGTTCGTACCGGTCCAAGAAGTTCCTGGCGATTCTCGACGAAGTTCGGGCCAAGCTCCCGCATGCTGCCATTACTACGGATATCATCGTGGGCTTCCCGGGAGAGACCGAAGAGGATTTCCAGGCCACGCTTGATGTCGTGGAAAAGGCCCGGTTCACCAGTGCGTTTACTTTCCAGTACAGCCCACGCCCTGGGACACCTGCCGCCGAATTTGCTGAGCAGATTCCAAAGGAAGTAGTTCAAGAACGCTACGAACGCCTGTTGGCTTTGCAGGAGCGAATTTCCCGCGAGGAGAACGAAAAACTGATTGGCTCCCAAGTTGAATTGCTGGTGCAGGCTGAAGGCGGTCGGAAAAACTCCCAAACGCATCGGATGACAGGTCGTGCTCGGGATGGACGCCTAGTGCACTTTGCACCGCATGAAGCTAAGCCAGGCGTAATTGCTGGAGAGATTCGTGCTGGTGACGTCATTACCGCCACCATCACGGACGCCGCGCCGCACTTCCTTATTGCAGATGGCGGGGTGGAGCACCACCGACGCACCAAGGCAGGCGACATGAGCGCTGCGGGTAAGGTACCCACTACGGCTCCAGTTGGGGTAGGCCTTGGCCTGCCACGGCTCGGCGCACCAGAGCCGCAACCAGCAGTATCCGGTTGCGGCGACTGCCACTAACGAACATTCGCTTATTTTGACCGAAGGAACTTTTGTGAGCCTCGAACCAGTAGCTTCACCTAGCCCGGACCTCGCTGCCAAGGAACGCGACGTAGCCAAGCGATTGGATATGTCGGGGTATCGAATTGCCCTCCTGGCAGGCCCTGCCCTAGTGGTGGTCAGCTGGTTCTTGCCGTACACAGGTCCCATCACTGGTCTGGATCTGGCAACGTTTACCCAGGCCTCGGTCGACTATGGCATCGCCCCGCCGGAGCGGATGTTCGTGTGGATCTCGGCGCTGGGCCCAGTGGGGTTGACGCTGGCGGCCTATTTCTTGCGTTCTACTCGCCTCGCGCAAATCGGGTGGATTGTCAGCGGCATCGCGATGTTCTTCTCACTATTCGCTATTTGGATGCGCCAAACACGTGACCAAGGAATGGGCCCTGGCCCGGGCATGATCCTCGCAGCGCTTGCCATCCTGGTAGTCGTCTATGGTTTGTACAACGTGGTCACTTTGCGCAGTGAAGAGCAGGAGCGTATCGCGAAAGAGCGCCGCAACAATGTCGATCTTGACCCGGTCGCGCGAATGCAGCAGCAACTACTTGAAGAAAACAAGCACGCCAGCACCGCGAGCGATCACGGCCCGCTTGCCGACGATCGGCGGGAACGTTCGGCCCGTCGGCGTCGCAACTCCACCCCGGCCCAAGAAGGCACTGAGCAAACGGACTAACCCAAGATCTTGAGCCAGGCGGTGTTTCGGGAGACTTCCCGGGCGCCGCTTTTTTGTGCCACTGCTCGGGCTGCGCCATTGGAAGTGGCGATGGACGCATAGCCACGTTGGACTGCCACCAGATGCGTTTGAATAGCGTAGGCCAACGCACCTGCTAGTTCCGCTCCAAGACCAGCTCCACGCCGCTCGGGCCGGACATATAGCAGGCCGATGTCCACTATGTCAGTGTTTCCAGCTGGAAGGTACGCCTCTGCAAGACCAGTGACTGTGCCAGCATCGTCCGTGGCAATAGCATGAATGTTCTTGGTGCCCACTTGCCGCATGTGGGAGGTCGCCGCTGCCAGGCGCTCCCGCGACCACTGTTCTGGCCCACAAGGAAGTTCGCCGTGCGGGATGTCTAGGCTGGCCAGGTGGTAGATGTCCGCAACCTTCGTTGCGAGGTCGTCGGGGAAATTTGCGTCAACGAAGATCTCGCAGCTGTGGTGCTGGTGCGCTAGCTCGTCGGCGTGGAAGGCCACGCTCAATTCTTCGTGCGCCTCATGGAAACCGTGGCTAACTAATAACTGGCCAAGGGAATGTGTAGCAGGGGAGTCGCTCAGCGCTGACTGCTGCCACAACACGAGGTGGTTGCGGTGCAGCAACTGGGCCACCCGGCTGATCTCGGTGATCAGCGCTGTCCACACTTGTTGAGCTGCAGCACTGAGAGGTTCTTCGGGCAAGGGTTGGTACTCGACATCGACAACTATCTCGGCCTCGATGAGATGTGGGTTGTCATGGACCGGGACAGTAAGAATGGCCCAGCCGAGAATATCCCGGTACGTTTCATCGTCGCTAAGTGGCAGGGTGGGCAATCCCAACGGTCCAGGCTCGGAGGTGGGGGCATCTTCAGCAAGCAGTGCGAGCACGAACGTGCTGTGGTCCGGGTGCGGGGCGAGCAACTCCATGAGCAACTGTTGGGGCGATCGAGAGGCATCGATGGTCCCTGTTGCCTCTTGAGCTGCGAGATTAGCCATAAAAGCCAAAGAACGGATCGCCTCCGATGGCTCCGGGATCTGTGTTTTAGAATCAGAGCAGCGATCGGGACGATCCGTAAGATGAGCACAATGCATGCTCGTTAGTGTAGCGCTCTAGCGGTCCTCGACAGCATTCATAGCGGCATCCGCCCATTCCTGCCACTGAGCGGCCTGCTCACGCAGCTTGGCGGCCTTGTCAGCCTTACCGGCTTTTTCTGCGGCTTCAGCCTGGGCGGTGAAATCTTCGACCTTAGCGATAAACTGTGCGGCACGGGCCTGAGCTGCGGGGTCAGTGCGCCGCCACTGTGCGTCAGCAGCATCGGTTACGCGCTTTTCCAACGCCCCAATCTTGTCTTCGAATTCGCGGACTCGCGCTTTAGGGACGAAGCCGATTTCTTCCCACTTTTCCTGCAGCTCGCGCAACTTTGCGCGGGCGACATCGAGGTTGTCCTCCGGGTTGATCTGGCTGTCGTAGGAATCCAGCAATTCCTGCTTAGCTGCGGCGTTTGCCTGGAATTCCTTTTCCCGCTCATCGTTTTCGGCGTTGCGGGCACTAAAGAAGAAGTCTTGAGCCGCCTTGAATGCGTCCCACAATTTATCGTCAATATCCCGTGGCGCGCGGCCAGCGGCCTTCCATTCCGTCATCAGATCACGGAACGCCCGACCGGTTTCCGCCCAGTCAGTAGAGGTTTTCAGCTCTTCAGCTCGGGCGACCAAAGCTTCCTTGGCCTTCTTTGCCGCCGCGCGACCACGATCGAGCTCGGCGAAGTGCGAACCACGCCGACGGTTAAAAGCGTCCCGAGCACGAGAGTAGCGCTTCCACAGGGCATCGTCGGTCTTGCGGTCAATCCCTCGAATGGACTTCCACTCCTCGAGGATGTCGCGGAGCCGATCTCCGGCAACCTTCCATTCGGTGGAGTTCTCGCCGATCTCTTCTGCCTCTGCAGCTAAGGCTTCCTTGCGTGCGATCGCTTCCTCCCGCTGCTTAGCCTTAGCCTCCTTCGCCGCAATTCCAGCGGCCTCAGATGCCTCGATGATCTGAGCCAGACGCTTATCGACGCCCGCGATGTCACCAATCACCGCAGCCTCAGGAAGACCGGCTTTCAGTTCTTCGGCCTGCTTCGCGATGTGCGCAGCATCCTCGGGGTGTGCCTCCAAGCGGGTTTCCAACAACTCCACTTCGGTTACTAGATCATCAAAACGCGTGCCGTAGTGGGCGAGACCCTCCGCAGGAGTTCCGGCCTGCCAGGAACCGATGAGGCGTTCGCCGTCGTCGGTCTTGACAAAAACGTCTCCATTGTCCGCGACCCGGCCCCACTTGGCTGGGTCATTAACGGTGTGCATGGGTGCTTTGAAACCACCGATTGTTGGCTTGGACGCTCCGGAAACCGCTGGCTTACCACTGGCAATTCCGGCTCCGGGACGAGGGCCGGGTCGTGGACCTGGGCGTGGGCCTGGCTTTGGAGTTTGGTTGGTCATTGGAGTGTCCTTAAACCTCGGGTGCTCGCCGCGCGACACGGCTGCCTGAACAATTCGACACGCATGGCTGATGCGCTATCTGTTCAGTGTAGCGCGCAGCATTGCTTGGCGTTTGGCAAAGCTGCCATCAACGCCCGGAAATCGAGCAGCTACGAATCGTGAACTACAGTTATCTGAGTGAATGCTTTTCCCCGAGTGTTGATCGTGCCTAGCTCTCCAGCCCTGGTCTCCGAGCTTGCTCCCGCCGATCAATCTTCACGCCAGTTGAAGCAAGCCGCGGTGGCCCAGCTGCGCACTCTGGGCGACTACCCGCACCTTCGCCTGGCAGTACTCGGGCAGCGCACGGATCACACGCGTACTCAGCGGACGGGAAGTTTTGCGGCCTGGGGCGCGCCGTCGATAAGCGGACTGCAGGGTGAGTACCTTTGTGATCTCCTGGCCAGCTATCTGCTGCGCTGCGCCGGCATCAACTTGTCATGTGCACCGGTAAATTCCATGGACCATAATGCCGATGTGCTAATCGTAGTGGTGGATGGACCCGCCGGACTCAGTGACCGGGCGCCACTGGCACTCATACCGAGTGCTGGTGAGCGAATGCAATGGTGCCGGAGCGTGCTGTTGGGGCAGACGTCTGTCCCCGCCAGCGAGGCTGAGCTGCAGGCAGATGGCCTTATTCAGCCGGAGATTTGGCAACAATTGCACGGTGTTACCCCTAACCGGCCTCGGATCCTGACTGAATCGATGGAACATGGCGTCGGGCGAATAGTTGCCCGGTGGGAAGGATGGAACGAGTGAACTCGCTACGCCCAATCGCGGTGGTTGGCCCAACGGCTTCCGGCAAATCAGCGCTCAGCCTGGCGTTGGCGCACCATTTCGATGGTGAAATCGTCAACGTGGATTCCATGCAGCTCTATCGTGGGATGGACATCGGCACGGCCAAACTTAGCGTGTCCGAGCGGGAGGGGATTCCGCACCATCAGCTTGATGTGCTGGACGTTACGGAACCGGCTTCAGTGGCCAGGTACCAGGCTGAGGCAGTAGCGGATGTGGCAGAGATAATGTCGCGCGGGAAGCGGCCTATTCTGGTGGGCGGTTCCATGCTGTATGTGCAGTCGCTCGTTGATAATTGGCAGTTTCCGCCGACAGATCCGTCTGTACGCGCTAAATACGAAGCACGGCTGGCCGACATAGGAGTGCAAGCGTTGCATGCAGAGCTAGCTGCGGTGGATCCTGCAGCGGCCCACACCATCGAAGACAATGATCCCCGGCGTACCGTGCGAGCGCTCGAAGTCATCGAGCTCACTGGCAAGCCGTTTGCGGCGAGCCAACCGCCGATCAATCAGGCCCCCCGATGGAACACCCAGCTGATTGGTCTAGCCACCACCGCAGAATGGCTCAACCCCAGGATTGAGCTCCGCACGAACCTTATGTTTGACCAAGGCCTTGTGGAGGAAGTTCGCGGGTTGGTGGGCCAAGGCTTGGTGGCTGACTCTACGGCCGGGCGTGCCATTGGCTATGCCCAAGTACTGGATTATCTGGCCGCACGGTTAAGTCTGGACGAGGCGGTGGAACGCACCATCATGGGAACGCGGCGGTACGTGCGTAGGCAGCGCGCCTGGTTTAATCGAGATCCGCGGATCACTTGGCTGGATGCGAGCCAAGACACTTTCGCCCAGGCGTTGGCGGCCCTTGAACAGGGCTAACCAAGAGTTAGGCTGATTTGCCAGGGCCGAGTTGGTAGGCGGCCCGGCGGGCCGCTAACCAGGATTCCTGTAGCTCCAACGCGCGTTGGTCGGTGATTGTTAACAGATGTTCTGCCTGGGTCACGGTCAGGTTTTGCGCTAGTCGGGCCTGAAGTCGGTGCAAGTAGCGCACGTTGGCGCCATAGAGGTAGTAGAACTTCTCGATGTCGGGATTAAGCGAGTCCTTGTTGGCAAGTTCTGGGCGATGAAGCGTTCGATCCGCTAGCGACGCGGTATCCGTGCCGGTCAGGAAAGTATTGAATGAATCGATGGTGTCGGTGATTTCGTCGGCAGACAACCTAATCGACGCTTTGATGGCCTCGGCTTCTCCGTCATTGCGGCGAAAACTGGTAATAACTGCGAGCACACCGATTAGCACCAGGGAGATGAGGGCGCCCCAGGTTTTAAACAACAGCACCAACGAAATGCAAAGGAGAGCGATTAGTGCAATACCTGCGGCTTTGTGCCAGGCAGGAGGATCGGGGTACACATCGAGGTCCGGCACGCTCGATCCTCCCTATCGTTGGTAAATTTTGGCAAAAATGGCGCAGCGTCAAGTTCGTTTATTCTCATGCTATCTTAGCGAGTTTGCATATAACCTAGTGGCCTCCGCAGCCGCCAGATCCACAGCCGCAGCCGCCAGAACCACAACCGTCGTCGCCACCACACCCAGCTGGTGGAATAATCCGTCCGGCAAGCAAAAAGCTGCCGGAAACAACATCTCCGGCCACGCAGCTGGCAAGGCTTCCGGGGAGCAACACATCCAGCGCGAACGGGGAGTGGGTGGTGGCGTGCACGAACGTGTCGCCGGTGGTGGCATTGGTGCGGGTTTCAACCGTGTCAAGCTGAAGCGTTGCGACGAAAGTAGCGTCTGGGCTGGCCGCGCTGCCGGCGGTGACAATCTCCGCGCCCTGGGAGGTAAAGGACCCAATGGCATCTTCTGCACCGTCAGTTACCACGTTGACATCTACTGCCAAAGCACTAAGGCCTAGCTGCTGCCATTGTTGCGTTGGCTCATCGACGAGCAGCGGCCCCTGAGCAAGGGTGCTGACAACACTAGCTACGTGATAACCCTCGTCATTGACGATGTCGCTGAGCGCTAATACGTCATTGATCATGGAAACATGGGCATCGACCGAGGATGCGCCTGCGAAACCAGAAAAGGTAGTGAAAGGTTCCGCAGCCAGAATCGTCATCATGGCGCCGGAATCGTCGACAAAGTCGATGAGTTGTCCGCCTCGAACTTCGCCGGTGACTTCCAATTTTTCCGAGGCAATTGCGGCCTCTACCGCGTCTTGCCAGCGGGAGAAATTCATACCGATGCTCAGCATTTCACGTGTCATAACACCCAAGCTTAGACCTCGGTGCAAGTGAAACCATAAACGTGGTTTTGGTGCGTAGACCCTTATTCGTGAGACAATGAAACGCAATGACTAAACGCACAACAGATGAGCTTTTACAAGCTGCTTTTAAAGACCACAAACCCGCGACGTCACCAGCGGAAAGTCCCGGAGTAGACCTATCCGGGTTGATTGAGTCCAGCAAACGCGGGCTCGTCGATAAGCCAGTAGTCGAGGTAGACCAAGACGTTCCCACGGTGGGTGACTTGGACCTCGAAGAGCGTTCCAGTTTGCGCAAATTGACCCGTGGCGGTCAAGTCCGCGATACCGAACACCGAGAAGGCTACGATGTCGAGTACCGAAAGCTACGTCTGGAGCGCGTGGTTTTGGTGGGGGTGTGGACCGAGGGGACCACAGCCGAAATTGAAGCAAACATGGAAGAACTGCGTGCTCTCGCAGAAACCGCGGGTTCCGAGGTCACCGAGGTGCTGTACCAAAAGCGTGACAAACCTGACCCCGGAACCTTTATCGGATCCGGCAAGGTTCGGGAAGTCAAAGACATCGTTGCCGCCACAGATTCGGACACCGTGATTTGTGATGGTGAGCTATCGCCGTCCCAGCTCATTGCGCTGGAGCAGGCGCTTAACGTGAAAGTCATTGACCGGACGATGTTGATTTTGGACATCTTTGCGCAGCATGCCAAGTCCAAAGAAGGTAAAGCTCAAGTGGCGCTCGCCCAGATGGAATACCTGTTCAACCGGGTGCGTGGTTGGGGTGGCAACCTGTCACGCCAAGCGGGTGGACGCGCCGGTTCCAATGGCGGTGTCGGTCTTCGTGGCCCTGGTGAAACCAAGATCGAGGCGGATCGCCGACGCCTGAGGGCAGACATGGCGCGGTTGCGCAAAGAAATTGCCGGAATGAAGACGACCCGTGAGACGAAGCGCGCCCGCCGAAAGGCATCGACTACGCCACAGATTGCCATCGCTGGATACACCAATGCGGGCAAGTCGTCGCTGATCAATGCGATGACAGGCGCGGGCGTGTTGGTAGAAAACGCGCTGTTTGCCACCCTGGATCCGACTACTCGAAGGGCGGAACTTGCCGATGGCCGGGCAGTCACGTTTACGGACACCGTCGGCTTTGTTCGTCATTTGCCTACCTCCTTCGTGGAAGCTTTCCGCTCCACTTTGGAAGAAGTTGTTGAGGCGGACTTGGTGCTGCATGTGGTGGATGGTTCAGACCCGTTCCCGCTCAAGCAAATTGAAGCGGTGAACACTGTCATCTTGGACATCGTGCGGGAAACTGGAGTTGAAGCTCCGCCTGAAATCATCGTTGTGAACAAGATTGACAAGGCCGACCCCTTGACGCTTGCCGAACTGCGGCACGCGTTGGACGATGCAGTGTTTGTCTCTGCACATACCGGCGAGGGGATAGCCGAGCTCCAGGCCAGGATCGAGTTGTTCCTGAACTCGCTCGATGCTCACGTCCAGCTGCTGATTCCGTTCACACGCGGCGATGTCGTGGCGCGGCTGCATAGCCAGGCGACGGTGCTCAGTGAAACTTATGCAGAACAGGGCACGCTAATCGACGTTCGATTGCCCCAGTCTTTAGCTGCAGAGCTCAAAGAATTTCAGTTTGGCGCGTAGCTAATCGTCCTGTTCTGGGTGCTAATCTATGGGTAATTTCACATTTGGTCTCTAGGCGTCCGTTTTTGTTGACATGTTAACAATCGATGGAGGATTATTGACATGTCACATACAACTCGATGCAAAAATGCATCGGTCGCGAATCGCTACCGCTTGGTAGCGATCGATAAGAAAGGGCGAGACAAACTATGACCAAGGTTGTCTACCGCGCATTATTTGAGATCTTCGCTGTAATTTTCATTGTGGTCGGCGCAGGCGCCGCCTACGGCGGAAACTTTGCGCACAACTTCGTCACCGCACAGCTTGATCAGGAAAAGATCACTATGCCGGCCGGGCAGGCTATCACCTCCTTGAAGGATCAAGCTTCCCAAGATGCACTAAAGCCTTATGAAGGCCAGCCACTGACCACTGGACCTCAAGCAAAGGCTTACGCTGATCACTTCATTTGGCAGCACATGATGGCTTCCTCTAACGGCCGCACGTACCAGCAGTTGGGGGATGACATTAAGAAGGCTAAGGCCGAGGGAAAGTCTGAAGAAGAAATCAAGAAGCTGAATGACCAGCGCGAGTCTTCCTTCAAGGGTGACTCGCTGCGCGGTATCTTGCTGTCTGCCTATGGTTGGTGGCTCGTTGGCACCATTGCGCTCTATGCTGGCTTCGGATTGATTGCCGTAGGCATCATCCTGGCGCTGCTGGCCGTGACCGTTTTGCGCGACAAAAAATAACGTCCGATAGCCCGCCACTTTCAGGCCTTCTTGTCAGATTAGACAAGGAGGCCTTTGCTCAATTCGGCGAATGTGCCATCGATGGGCGATAATAAGCCCTCGTGAGTATCATGAGCTGGTCCGTCCATGGCGACGGCAAGACCATTAAACCCGGGGCAGTGGTCGCCCCCGAAGAACGACTGAGCTGGGGTCGTACCATCGGTATCGGTATGCAGCACGTCATCGCGATGTTTGGCGCCACCTTGTTGGTGCCGACGCTGACCGGATTTCCTGTCAACACCACCTTGTTGTTCTCCGGAATTGGCACGATGGTCTTCTTGGCGATTACCCGCAATCGACTACCAAGCTACCTGGGCAGTTCCTTTGCATTCATCGCCCCGCTGATGGCTACGCAGGGCGAGGGGATCGGGGTTCAGATCGGTGGCATTGTCGTCGCTGGCCTCGTGCTGATCGGCATCGGTTTTGCCGTGAAACTGGCCGGTGCCAAAGTCATCGATGCCGTGATGCCACCAACTGTCACTGGCGCCATTGTTGCACTCATCGGCCTGAACTTGGCTCCAACAGCCGCCAAAAACTTCTCCAGCCAGCCGCTCGTAGCGACGGTCACGTTGGCGACCATCTTGTTGGCCACCGTTGGTGGCCGAGGCATGGTAGCACGCTTGGGAATTTTGATCGGCGTCATTGTGGGCTGGGTTTTTGCCACACTTACCGGAAACCTCAGCGAGTCAGCTGCCGATACTATTGAGCAAGCCGCCTGGATTGGTTTGCCTACGTTCCATAGCCCAGAGTTTAAGCTCTCTGCGGTTTTGGTGACCTTGCCTGTCATCATCGTTTTGATTGCGGAAAATGTGGGGCATGTGAAAGCTGTTTCTGCGATGACCGGCCGCAATATGGATGATCTCGCCGGAGACGCCCTTATCGCTGACGGTTTGGCGACCACTTTGGCAGGCGGATTTGGCGGTTCTGGTACCACGACCTACGCAGAAAATATCGGTGTCATGGCGGCCACTAAGGTCTATTCCACCGCGGCCTATTGGGTAGCGGCGCTCACGGCCGTGGCGCTTGCTTTTATTCCGAAGTTCGGCGCATTGATCTTCACGATTCCCACCGGCGTCCTTGGCGGCGCAACTTTGGTCCTGTATGGCTTGATTGGCATGCTGGGTGTGCGCATTTGGCAAGATAATCAGGTTAATTTCAACAATCCAGTAAACCTCACTGCAGCTGCAGTGGCGCTAGTTGCCGGCATCGGTAACCTCACCTTGACCGTGGCAGGAATTGAACTTGAAGGCATTGCCTGGGGTTCGATCGGCATTATGGTGGGCTATCCGCTGCTCGCGTGGATCTACCGCACCATTGGCGAAGGACCACGGGCCGGAGTTCACTAGCTACCTGCCCAGCACGTTGACCGCTAAGAGGGCGCTGTTCTTGATGGAACAGCGCCCTCTAAGTGTTCTCAAAACTGCCGACTGTTAATGTGCGTCCAGATCAGACGCAATCAGCGCGGCGATCTTTTCAGCTGCCTCGTCGTTTTCGCTGGTGACGATAACCTCGTCGTCCTTTTCAGCGCCTAGCGCCATAATCATCAGGGAAGAGGATGCGTCTGCTGGCTCGTCATCATCTGGATTATCCACCAGGGCAATGAAGATGTCCTCGTCGTAATCAGCCGCTGCCTCCGCGATAACGGTCGCTGGGCGGGCGTGGAGACCGGTCGCCGCAGCGACCTTGACCTTGATGGATTTCATGATGTTCCTTTCAAAACTGGGATGAGCTTCTACTGGCAATTGTAGAGAATTTGGCACGGGCAGCACTGGTAGGGTGCGAGGATGTCCGCGCTGGTGAGCGTCGACAAGCAAGCGCTACGCTGCGGCCACCTCGGTGAGTCGTGGGGCAGCAAAACGTTTGAGGACGATGACGGCGACTGTGGCGACGACGGTTCCTGCGATGAGGGAGAGGAAGAACCCCCAAATTGGTTGAATGGCGAAGGCGACGAAGACACCACCATGCGGAGCCGACGACTCAACACCTAGCACCATAGAAAGCGCTCCGGTGACGGCACCGCCGAGCATCATCGACGGGATGACTCGGAACGGATCCGCGGCTGCAAACGGGATAGCACCCTCCGAGATGAACGATAGGCCTAGGAGCCACGCTGATTTACCGTTTTCAATCTCTGCTTCCGTGAACAACCGTGAGCGAACAAACGTTGCCAACGACAACGCCAGTGGCGGTACCATTCCGGCTGCCATGACGGCGGCCATGATTTTGAGGCTTCCTGGGTCCATGCTGGACATTCCTGCAGTGGCAAAGAGATACGCCGCCTTGTTAATCGGTCCGCCCAAATCGGAGCACATCATCAGACCGAGAATAATGCCCACGGTGATTGAGGAAGCGCCATTCATGGAGCTCAGCCACTCTTGCATTCCAGTCATTGCGGCGGCCAGCGGCTTGCCGAGCACCAGGAACATGGACAAACCGACAACGGTGGATGTCAGCAGAGGAATAACTACCACGGGCATAAGGGAACCCAGCCACCGTGGAACCTTCCAGCTGGAAATAAAGTACGCAACCAGGCCTGCGATGATGCCCGTTACCAAGCCGCCAAGGAAGCCGGCCCCCAGGGTTACCGAGATCATGCCGCCGGCGAAACCCGGCGCGATTCCAGGGCGGCCGGCCAGCGCATAGGCGATATAGCCGGAAAGCGCAGCGACGACCAGCCCCATGGCAGCTTGTCCGATGGCGAAAAATACCGATCCCAAATACAGCGACAAACCTGAATTTCGCACGGTGACCACTTCGCCAGCCACCGGAATATCATGGGTTGGCAGGTGGGACAGCGAATAGTCGGTGACCACGGTCTTGAATACCCCTGCCATGTCGTAGCCACCCAGTGCGAAGCCGATCGCAAGCAACAGACCTCCGGCTGCGACAAAAGGCACCATATAGGACACGCCGGTCATCACTGCCTGTCGGATTCGTCCGCCCCAGCCTTGCTGGTTAGCGCCGTTTGTCGCAGTGGTGTGGTCAGCCGAAGCGGCACCGGATTTAACTCGAGCAGCCTGCGGATCGCGTGCGGCGGTGATCGCGAGGTCCAACAGCTCATTTGGTTCATTAATAGCTCGTTTGACGCCAACTTTTACCACAGGCAAACCTGCGAATCTTTCTTCATCGCGAACTGCCACCTCATTGGCAAAAATCACGGCATCAGCTGCCGCAATAGTTGCTTGATCAAGCGGTTCTGCGGAGGACGATCCTTGGGGCTCTACCGCGAACGTGATGTCATCGCGCTTGGCTGCGGCTGCGGTGAGGGCATCCGCTGCCATGTAAGTATGCGCGATTCCGGTAGGGCAGGAGGTGACAGCCACGATGCGTAGCTGATTTGGTGCTGCTTGAAAAGGCGCTGCTTGGGGGGCCGTTTCAGCGGACGTAGGCGTGGCAGGTGCCGCCGCGGTGACCGGCACAGATTGTGGCTTAGGAGCGATAACTTTGTGAATAAGCTCGGCAGCTTCCTCGGGGGTGCGGGCCCCGCGGAGGGCATCAGCAAATTCTGACTTCACCAAAGCCCGTGCCAAAGATGAAAGGATTTTGAGGTGTTCTTTTCCGCCAGAGGCTGGGGCTGCGATGCCGAAGACTAGATCGGCCGGGCCGTCTGGCCCGCCAAAATCTACGGGCGGGTTCAGGCGCACAAAAGCAATGCTGGCTTCGTCCACCGCCTCCGTTTTGCAATGTGGAATTGCTACGCGACCCTTAAACCCGGTGCTACCTTGAGCTTCCCGGGCGGCAAATCCTTCCGCAAGCAATGCTGGGTTGTCCGTACATTCAGCCACTGTAAACAGGTTGACCAGGGAGTTGATCACTGCTGATTTGTCCCCATCAACAGTGACATCCAGCGAGATGAGCTGTGGCGTAATTGCAGGTGACGGCATTATCTTCTACTAACTCTTCAAGGGGATTTCTAAACGGAACATTAACTGCTACAAGGCGACGATGCCGACCTGATCCGGATGCACGATTTCCGGGAACGGAATTTGCGTGCCCGGTAGGGTGGTGGCTGCCGTGCCGTAGGCTACCGCTAACCTGAGTGCTCCTGCGGGGCCAAGATTTTTGGTCTGTCCGAGGATGAACCCAGCAAGGGAACAGTCGCCTGCCCCGACGGTGGAGAGCACATCAATAGCAGGGGCCTTAGCTGCCCAGGCCTGGTCTTGGTGTACAAGCACTGCGCCAGCTGCGCCCAAGGTGACCAAGACGTATTCCACACCGCGGTCGCACAGTACTTGAGCGGCAGAAATAATTGCTTGGTAATGACCTGCTGCTGCTTGTTGTTCCAGCATGTGCCCATCGATTCCTGCGAGTACACCGAGTTCAAAACCGTTAGGTTTCATCAGATCGGGCGCCGCAGTATCGAGGTGTTGTGCGACGTTGATCAGTGGCGCGTCTGAAGTGTCGATAGCTACCTGCGCCTTCGGATTTGCCTCCCTCACGATCGCCGTGAGCTGTGTGTACCAATCTGCTGGTGCTTCAGGGGGTAGGGAGCCCGCGAGCACAACCCAGTCGGCGTCCACTGCTAAATCTGCCAAACGCTTTTCGACGCGCACGCGACTGTGCGGACTCAGTGCGGCTCCAGGGCCATTCAACTTGGTTGTTGTGCCGTCGATCTCCATGATGGTGGTATTCGTGCGGACCGCACCTTCGTTATGGATGTGCTCGAAGTTGAGCCCGGTACTACTGATCAATCGAATGAAAGTGTCATCCGTTGGTGCAGGAAAAAGCGCCATGGTGGGTTGTTGTGCTCGGTGGGTAGCCACGGCCACGTTGATGCCTTTGCCGCCGGCGACGTTGGACACCGTGGATACTCGGTGCACTGCACCACGGGTGAGATCCTCAGGCAACGCCATGGTGAAATCGATGCTGGGGTTGGGGGTGAGAGTTAAAATCATGAGGTTTGAATCACCTTGACGTTGTGGTTGCGTAAGACGTGGAGGAATTCGGCATCGGCGTTGCCGTCGGTGACGAACGCAGAGATTCGATCGAGGGAGCCGAACGTAACCAAGCAGTCCTTGTTGATCTTCGAGCTATCACACAAAACAATCGTGCTGCGAGCACCGTCGATCATTGCTGCTTTGATGGCAGCTTCGGCTGGATCCGGGGTAGAAATTCCGTGTGTAGCGCTGATTCCGTTTGCTCCGAGGACGGCAATATCGGCCCGTAGCTCGCGTAGCTGCTCCGCAGTGTGATCGCCCACCAAGACTTTCGTGAACGGACGCAGCTGGCCGGTCACCACATGGACGCGCTGCACACCAAGATCAGAGCACAAGGAAGCGATAGCAATCGATGGCGTGACGATGGTAAAAGTGGTGAGCCCTCGCGGATGGCTGGCCACCAGCTCGCGGACAAATTCGGCCGTGGTGCTGCCAGAATCCACAAACAGTGCGAGGTTTCCTTCGGGCAGCAGCGTGAGGGCGGACCGGGCAATAAGTCGCTTCATCTCCGAGTTTTGCGCCGGATTTAAGCCGAAGGGCTTGTGGGCAATTCCGGGTTCCTGAATGCTGGATACTTGGGCGACCGCTCCTCCATGTACTCGGTGGACAACACCACCTTGTTCGAGGATTTTTAAATCACGTCGGATGGTTTCCGGGGTCACTCGGAATTGCTCGGCCAGTTCGGAAACCAAGACATGGCCGACCTTGGTGGCAAGCGCTGATATGTCTGCTTGGCGTTCACGTGATGTAAGCATGGTGGGCATCCTTGTTGGGTGTGCCACGCACATTCAGCCGGGCGATGAACCAAATGATGCTATGTTGCTTTGCTTTTGGATCGGGCACAGTTGTGGCTTCGGGCGAATGACAACAACACTGGAGTAAACGGTAGAAGTTCAGGAATAAGTCCAGCCAATCGCCAAAAATGCATTAACTGAAATGAAATATCACAGAACCGCTATTTATGGTTTTACGCTTGATTGTGTGGGAATGTCAACAGTTTTTTGTGTGATAAATGTTAGTTTTCGTCCGGTGCAGACTGTTAGACTTGGGGCACATTATTACCCCGTCGAAAGAGGTTAGCTGTGTCGGACACTTCACCTACCACTCACAGGTCACTCCACGGAACTGGTGTTGTTGGCGGCGTCATTTACGCAGATGCTGTTTGGCACGCCACGGGACCAGAGCGCCCTGGAGCTCCCGTCGATATCGCAGAGGCGGATCGCCCGGGCGAGCTGGAGCGCTTTACTAACGCAGTCAACGCCGTGGCTGCACACCTCGATGCATTAGCTGAGAATGCGTCTGATGACGCGAAAGCTATTTTGACTGCAACTTCTGCCATGGCTAAGGACCGCGGTTTGGCCAAGTCGGTTCGTAAACAGATAAACGCGGGTGTCGACGCCGAATGGGCGCTAGATCAAGCCGTCGAGTCATTTATCGCGCAGTTTGAGAAGGCTGGAGGAGTTTTTGCCGGCCGAGTTACCGACCTCAATGACATTCGTAACCGCGTGCTCTGCCAGCTACGCGGAGTCCAGGCGCCGACGTTGCCCCGTGCCGATTCCTCCCGAAGTGGCGCACTGGTTTTGCTTTGTGATGACCTCGCCCCAGCTGACACGCTCACCTTGGACTTAAGTACCTTTGCCGGTCTCGTCACCAAGGGTGGCGGCCCTACCAGTCACACTGCAATTGTGGCGCGGCAGCGCGGCATTCCGTGCATCGTCGCGGTAGGAGAGGACCTCCAAGGGATCAGTGAGGGAGAGCCACTGCTTATCGACGCCACGCGCGGTACTATCACCCTCGGTGCCGATCCTGCGCAGGCACAGGCCACCGCGGAGAAGTTCCAGGTAGAAAGCGCAGCTGCGCGTGCTTGGCGTGGTCCTGTCTCGATGACCGACGGCGCGACTGTCACGCTGTTAGCCAATGTCCATGATCCAGACAGCGCTGCGACGGCCGCTGCCGCGCCTTCTGAAGGAATCGGTCTCTTCCGTACCGAGTTTGCGTTGTTGTCGACCCAGGCTGAGCCAACTGAAGAAGAACAAGCAACGGGCTACGCTGCAGTCTTGCGTGCGTTTAGCGGGAAGAAAGTGGTGGTTCGCACCATTGATGCCGGTTCGGACAAACCAGTGCAATTCCTTACCCAACCTGAGGAAGAAAACCCGGCCCTTGGCGTGCGGGGCTTGCGGATCGAGCGGTCACATCCAGGAGTGATTGACCGCCAACTCGATGCCATTCGGATCGCCTGCGATCTCGCTGAACGAACCCCAGAGTCGGTGTGGGTGATGGCACCAATGGTGGATACCGTGTCTGAGGCACGGTGGTTTGCTGAGCGCGCCCGCGCCCGCGGATTTACCGCTGGCATCATGGTGGAAACACCTGCGGTAGCGCTCACGGCGGACTCGATCGTGAAAGAGGTCGATTTCGTATCGATCGGCACCAACGACCTGACGCAGTACACCATGGCCGCTGACCGGCAAATTTCTGAGCTTGGTGACTTGTGCGATCCATGGCAGCCAGCCGTATTACGGCTCATCCGCCTGGTCTGTGAAGCTGGCACGCAACACAACGTCCCGGTTGGTGTATGTGGTGAGTCCGCCTCTGATCCGTATTTGGCGTGCGTGCTCGTGGGATTGGGAGTGAAGTCCCTATCGATGGCTAGCCCTTCCATCGTTAACGTCGGAAGCCGCCTTGATCAAAAGGGAATGCAAGATTACAGGCGGGCCGCCGAAGCGGCGTGTGCCGCCCCAGATGCCGATGCCGCACGCGCAGCAGTGCTGGAACTGCTCGGCTAGCTTTGCATCTTGACTTGTGCCAGCGCCAAAGAATCCGGCGTTGGCACGTGTCCAGATTCTGTTCCACCAGCGCTGTTGGCGTAGGCCAACGCGTAGCGCAGTGCAGCTGCGGGATCCTGGTAGGGATCAGCAAGTAGTAAACCAGCCAGCGCTGCGTCGATCCACGGCAACCGGCCGTCCGATTCATCAGCGACGAACTCTGCCGACATCTGAGTGCCGGACGAGTAGAGCTGGAAATGGCGTCGATCTTCGCACAGAAGAATGTGGTCCACGCCGGCGTCGACAAGCGTTGCCACAATTTCTTCCGTGCTGAGGTCGATGTCCACATTGCCCTTATCCAAGGCAATGACGTGCGGTTTGGTGGTAAATACCTGCCGCAACACAGCGCTCAGTGCTGGCCCCGCAGTGGCAACAGCAATCTTCGTGTGTGGGTGATAGAGCTGGGTGGCGCGCATGACATCAACGAACCAACCTGTGTTAGCTACAGCTGGTAGCTCGCCTGCCAGCACCATCCATGTGGCCCGCTCCGCGTGGGACACCGCGTGCTCGCGCAGGATAGCAAGCTGAGCTGCGTCAAGTGGCATAGGGGGATCGCGAAACTCGAGGTGAGCGCCGTTAGGGAAACTCACTTTGAAATGCACCGGAATGGGCCCGGCAACTTCAACGACATCGCAGGGTAGCCCTAGCATGCCTACCATGCGCATGTACTGGCTAATACGAGGTGCAGGCACCACCGTCATGGTTTCTTGACCTGCGAGCGACAACAAGTGCGCAACGTTCGTACCGCCGCCAGCTGGGACCACGAAAATGTCCCGCAGCTGATGCGTATCGACGCCCCGCTGGTCGCCATCTGCATGCGCAGTCCGATCAAGGGCCGGGGCCGGAGTTACGCACAAAATCATTGGGCGATCACCACCTGAACTTCGCGATCAAGCAGCGCATCGACCATTGACTGCGGAG
Source organism: Staphylococcus chromogenes (assembly GCA_032468405.1). Classification (GTDB taxonomy): domain Bacteria; phylum Actinomycetota; class Actinomycetes; order Mycobacteriales; family Mycobacteriaceae; genus Corynebacterium. Next base: position 289,312 of record JAUDUO010000001.1, on the reverse strand, counting down.
CGCCCTTATCGGTAATGACGACGTCAATATCGTCAATGCCAGCAAAGCTCACCAAGTAGTCATTGCCCATCTTCGTCGAATCACACAGCACAATTACTCGCTGTGCATTAGTAATCATGGCCCGTTTCACGGCGGCTTCTTGAGAATCTGCGGTGGATAGCCCGTGGTCCAAGGTAAGGGCATTGGTACCGATGAATGCTACGTCCGCTCGCATCAGCGCTAGGGTGCGCAAAGCGGTGTCACCAACCACCGCTTGGGTAATTGCGCGAACAGTGCCGCCCAACAGCTGGACTTCGTCCAATCCCGCGTTGGCCAGGCTGAGTGCAATGGACAGGCAGTTGGTGACAATAGACCATCGTTGCGACTGGGGGTGGGTGGCAAGTAGCTCAGCAAGGGAGGCTACGGAAGTTCCGGCGTCGAGGAATATTCCGCCTTGGCTTTCTGGCACGAAACTGAGTGCTTCGCGGGCGATGGCATTCTTAGCGCTGATCGCCGACCGGGATCGGGCATCGAGGCTGAATTCCGTCGTCTGAAAATTCTGGGTAGCTACCGCACCACCGTGCACTCGGTGCACGATGCCGTCGTGGTCCAAGACTGCAAGGTCGCGTCGGATAGTTTCGGCAGTCACGTTAAAGCGCTGCGAAAGTTCAGTTACGTTTACGCGGCCTTCGACGGCCGTTAGCGAAGCGATTTGGCGTCGCCGTTCTTCCGCGTACATCTTAGTGAACTCCTTAGTGATAAAACCTATCCGTTGGTGGCGAGCAGTGCCGACGGTTGGCGCGTGCGTAGAGCGCCACGCCGTGCGTAGCACCCGCAGAGATAGCGGCTCCCGCAGTGAAACGAGCTAGTATGCAGTTGGGCAAAAGCTTGGTTCGAGAATTAACAACACATACGCGATACCAAGTTGGAAAATGTTGACTTGGGGAAATCCATTACTAGTTTGGCATGTACTGAATGTCCGACCGGTAAAACTTGGACCAAATCACACGAACCCGGACTTTTTATACCCTGAAACGGGGGCAAGTAACTCAAAAAAGAAATGCTCCCAGTCCTCTGAGTGTGAGAGAACGGGGAGCCGCTGACGGACCAGATTCGTTACTGCCCGGCAAAGGGGTTGGCTTTAGAGCTTGCGAAGCACGGATACGACCTTGCCCATAATCTGTGCCTGCTCGGCAGGGATAGGGGAGAAGGCGTCGTTATGTGGTAGCAGCCAAATGCCAGTGGAATCTTTGTGAAATTCCTTAACAGTAGCCTCCCCCTCGATCATTGCTGCCACGAATTCACCTTGTTCGGCCACTGGCTGAGACCGCACGACTACCCAGTCGCCGTCGAGGATGCCCGCATCAGTCATGGACTCGCCAACCACTTGGAGCATGAACAAATCGCCGTCGCCGACAACTTCGGCCGGCATGGGGAAATAATCCTCGATGTGCTGTTCGGCCAAAATCGGATTTCCTGCGGCGATATTGCCGACGATCGGAATGAAATTGGCTGGCGTGGCACCCTCCGGCGTTCCCGACTTCTTCGCTTCCTTCCAGCCGACCTTTGGTCCCGACTTCTTCTTGTTGGAATCTGGCAGCACGCGAACGTCAACAGCTCTCGGCTTATTGGGGTCTCGGCGCAGAAAACCCTTTTCCTCCAGCTGGCGCAATTGGTAGGCCACGGACGAGGTGGACTGTAATCCGGCGGCGTCGCCAATCTCACGAATGCTAGGCGGGTAGCCGCGCAGCACTACTGCGTCACGAATAACTTCGAGGATGCGACGTTGCCGGTCGCTAAGAGACGAGGGATCTGGTTGCTTTTTGCTGGTAGCCATGAGGGAAATCCTTAGAACAAGTAAGCGCAAAAATGCGACGAATCGTGGTGACTGGGGCGAGGGAAAATTGGGAAGGTGGGAAAGTTCTTACCTTCAGTTCTATTCTATCGAACGCTATTTAGCAACGTTTGTAGCGAATGTTCGAAAGATTTCTTCGCGATAGCTACTTCTTTCTATGCGAACAGATTGGTTAAAGTCTGCTATGTCTACCGAGCTGTACTGGCATTTTATCGCGTACGAGCCGCTTCTATGTGCCGGGTTTTCGAAAAATCTATCCAGGGGTTGCGATGTTCGAACCTGTGGTGCTATAAATCGAACATGACCGTTTGTTCGAACATGTGAACGCAAAAACCCTTTGAGTGTCCACAGGCGCAATTACGCTCAACATCGTTCGATTGAAGTACCAATACAAAAGGAAGAAAGATCTCATGACCACCACTTTTCAGACCCTGCCATACGCAGCAACTTCCCGCACTCGCGCACAGGTTGTTCCTCCCGCAGCCTGCTGGGACGGAGGAATGCTCACCAATCCGGTGAACAACCGACGCGGTGTTCGAACGCACAATGTTGTGCTGGCTAATCCGCGCCGCGTGTCTGAACGCAGCAAGCGTATCCAGTCAGGGCCGCAACGGAGAATAGGGGAGAACTGGCGGCAGTTCCTTATTGGCGGCCTGGTGGGAGGTTCCTTGTTCCTGGGATTGGTTCTTGCTGATGGCGGAGCAGAATCCGCTACAACCTCGGGTTACCCGCAACCGTTTTCTTCGGCAGCAGCAATGAAATAGCCACAGGTTTTTCATTAGAAAACAGGAGCGCCGAATCTGGGATACCGGCGCGATAACATAGGTATGTCCCACTTTCCTGCGTTAGATTACCCAGAGCGGAGAACGCCGCGTGTATTGCCCGTTTTGCCATCACGACACCTCTCGAGTCATTGATTCCCGTGTTATTGACGCCGGCGCGGCGATACGGCGACGTCGGGAGTGCGCCAACTGTGAAGGACGGTTTACTACCGTTGAAAAAGCGGTGCTGCTGGTGATTAAGCGCAACGGCGTGACGGAGCCGTTTAGCCGTGAAAAAGTTATCGTCGGCGTACGCCGAGCATGTCAGGGCCGTGACGTGAGCGATGACGCACTCAAACGGCTAGCCCAGGAAGTTGAAGAATCTGTCCGCAGCCACGGCAGCAGCCAAGTGCAGGCCAATGACATCGGTCTAGCCATCTTGGAACCGCTGAGAGAACTCGATGAGGTTGCCTACCTGCGGTTTGCGTCAGTGTACAAGTCCTTTGAAAGCGCCGATGACTTCGAGTCGGAGATTCGTCTCATGAGGCGACGGGCCCGCCATAACCCTTAAGGGCTCAGGAACGACCGAGCTTGTCAATTGCCTTTTCTACCCGGCGAACGGATACCGGCATTGCCGTCCCCAATTGTTGGGCAAAGAGACTAACGCGCAGTTCCTGAATCATCCATTGGATGTCTTTAACCGGTGTGGACTTCGCAGCACCCGCCGACAGCCGCTTGAGCTTTTCAGCCAAGTAGTGCTCGACACCAGCAACTTCGTCTTGTGCATCCGCATCACGGTCAGGGTCGCGATCCATTGCCTCTAAGCGAAGCAGCATCGCTCGGAAGTAGCGCTGGAGGTGCTTGAGCCGGGAAATCCCGTGAATACTCAATGCCCGAGGCGGTAGCAAGAATTCCAGCTGTCGATTCATGTCATCGATCGCATCGCCTGTCCACCCTGCGAGCTGCTGCTTCACGTCGAGGTAATCCACCAGCGCCGGTGCTAGCGCCACAATCATGCGTCGCACCGCTCCCGGCACCTGGGGTACTAACTGCCCAGAAAGTTCCGCAAATGCCGCCGGCGATCGAACTGCATTATCGGCGCTCATGAGGAGGTCACGAGTGGCACCCGTAGTCGCGTCGTCGATAAGCCCGGCGAGCCCGCCGTGCGGATAGTTCTCCACCGCTACACGCTGCTTGGGTGGTAGACCGTTGACCATCTGCTTGGCATTAACATTTACTTGGCGCAGCAATAGCGTCAGCAAAGACGTTAACATGGCGGCATCTGCATCGGCTTTTGTCGGCATCGCGCGCACTTGCACGCCATCTGCACCCACCACCAGCGCAGGATAAGCGATGACCCGTTGGCCATCCACGGTAGTCACGACCTCTCGGTCAACCTCACCTATGGTGGTTTCGTCCCACCTATCAGCTGTGGTGATCGCACGGCTGTTTGCTGCCTTCGCTACCGAGGACCGTACCTTGGTTACATTGCGTTCCTTCAGCTTGGCCAGCGATTTGTCTGAATCGACGATCTTGCCTCGCTTGTCGACGGCCGCGAACGTCATACGCAAGTGCGCTGGAAGTTTCGCCCAACCGAAATCGGAAGCATTAATTCCCGCTGCGCCCATGCTACGCAGCACATCGGCCAGCTGCTCACCCAACGGGCTGGCATATGGATGCAGCAAGGGTAACGCACGAGCGGCAAAATCTGGTGCCGGAATGATCGTGCGGCGCAGTGGTTTCGGCAAACTACGAATGAGCTCGGTAACTAGCTCGAGGCGCAGCCCCGGAACGAGCCAATCAAATTTTTCCTCACGCACCGTGGCTAGTAACGGCACCGGGATGCGTACGGTCACGCCATCGAGGGGATGATTCGGCTCAAAGTGGTAGCTCAGGTCAAGTTGCAAGTCGCCTTGCGTGATCGTGTCGGGGAATTGATCCTCAGTGATTTCATGCGCCGCATCCGTGAGCAGCGCGGACGGGTCGAAGTCCAATAGGGCAGGCTGGCGAGGTTTTGTCTTCTTCCACCACCGGTCGAAATTACGCGAAGTGGTAGCGTTGTTGGGCAGTTTGGCGTCATAGAACGCGAACAGAGCGTCCTCGTCCACCACGATGTCTCGACGACGAGCTTTGTCCTCTAAGTCTGCTGCTTCGGATAGTTTTGCCTTGTTGGCATGGTAGAACTCGTGATGAGTAGTCCATTCTCCCTCGATGAGGGCGTGCCGGATGAACATGTCCCGCGCCGCCTCGGCATCAACATGGTGATAGGGGACAAGCTTGTCGGCTACTACGGGCACCCCGAACAGAGTTGAGCGCTGGTGAACCATGGCCGCACCACGTTTGGCAGACCACAATGGTTCGGAATACTGGTGTTTGAGCAGGTGCGCGGCTAGTTTTTCAACCCAGGCCGGGTCGACGGCAGCGACATCTCGGGCCCATAACCGGGAGGTGTCCACGAGTTCAGCGGCCATGACAAACTGCGGGGGCTTCTTGGCCAAACCGGAACCGGGGAAGACCATGAACCGGGCTCCGCGTGCACCAAGGAATTCCTTAGATTCGGATTCTCGAATACCGATGTGAGACAGCAAACCCGCCAACAGCGATTGGTGCATTGAATCCGGGTGGAAATCGCTAGTTTCATCCGCTGACCAGCCAAGATCTTTGGCCACCTGGGTGAGTTGTCGGACCAAATCCTGCCACTCGCGCACTCGCATGTAATGCAGGAATTCTCGCTTGAGGGTCTTGCGGAAAGCATTACCAGAAAGATCCTCGTTCAACTCGGTGAGGTAGTCCCAGAGCTTTAGGTAAGACAGGAAATCGCTGGTAGCGTCTTTGAACCGGGCATGTAGCTGATCTGCCTGGGCTTGGGATTCTAGCGGGCGTTCCCGCACATCTTGAATAGTAAGCGCTGCGACGACGATGATGACGGAACGTAAACAACCGTTAACGTGTGCTTCCACCAGCATGCGTGCCATGCGCGGGTCCACTGGAATACGGGAAAGTTGGCGACCTATCTCGGTGAGGCTTACTGCGTCGGAGGTATTTTCGTTGAGCGCTCCTAGCTCATGCAGCAGCATTAAGCCGTCTCGGATTGCCCGGTGGTCAGGCGGCTGAATGAAGGGAAAATCGGTGATATCGCCCAGGCCCAGCGATGCCATGTGGAGAATAACGCTCGCAAGGTTGGTGCGCAGAATTTCCGGGTCGGTAAATTCGGGGCGTGCGAGGAAGTCATCTTCGGAAAAGAGCCGGATGGCGACGCCTTCGGCGACGCGGCCGCATCGTCCCGAGCGCTGGTTGGCGCTGGCCTGAGAAATTGGTTCGATGGGCAGTCGCTGTACTTTGGTGCGATGCGAAAAGCGCGAGATCCTAGCCAGGCCAGTGTCGATGACGTAGTGAATACCTGGGACGGTCAGGGAGGTTTCGGCAATATTGGTGGCGAGCACTACTCGACGTCGCGAGTGGGGTGCGAAAACCCGATGCTGTTCTTCGTTGGAAAGCCGACCAAATAGTGGGACAACATCGAGGGCTTTAAACTTGCGGCTCTCGATTGTTTCCATGCAATCGCGGATATCGCGTTCGCTGGCAAAGAAGCACAAAATGTCCCCGGGGCCTTCGCTCATGAGTTCTTCGATGGCTTCGCAAACTGCGTCGTTGACATCTTGGTCGATAACTTTTCCACCGGCTTCGAACTCAAGCGGACGGTACCGGATTTCTACCGGGTACGTGCGACCGGAGACTTCGATGATGGGTACGTCTTCGCCGGTAGCTTCGCTGAAATGGGCTGCGAAACGTTCTGGATCGATGGTCGCCGAGGTGATGATTACTTTGAGATCCGGGCGTTTGGGAAGGATCTGCTTGAGGTAGCCTAACAGGAAGTCAATGTTGAGCGAGCGCTCGTGGGCTTCGTCGATAATGATCGTGTCGTAAGCGTTGAGATAGCGGTCTCGCTGCATCTCGGCGAGCAAAATGCCATCCGTCATGAGTTTGACGGCAGTGGTTTCAGAGACTCGATCGTCATACCGGATGGCATAACCGACTGATTCACCGATGTCTTGACCTAACTCTGAGGCAATGCGCTCGGCAACGGTGCGGGCAGCCAGTCGGCGTGGCTGAGTGTGGCCAATGAAGCCCTTGCGACCTCGCCCCAGCTCCAGGCACATTTTCGGAATCTGTGTGGTTTTTCCCGAACCGGTTTCACCAGCAATGATCACTACCTGATGCTGAGAAATGGCCTGGAGTATGTCTTCCCGGCGTGCGGATACCGGCAGGCTTTCCGGGTAGGTGATATCCGGCAATGCGTCGGCGATCTTTGCAACGGCCTGTTCTGCACGAGACAAATCCGCTGCGATTGCGACGAGTGCGTGCGGCGAGCGTGCCTTGGCTAATCGACGGCGAAAGCGCCGGGCATCGCTCAGGCGGATGCTTTCCAGACGCTGGTACAGCTCGGACTTGGAGGTTTCAGGCACGGTGTTCATAACTAAGGCACCATCTTATCGGTTAGCATGCCAAGCTCTCCGATTCAGATGGTGCCAACGTCGCACGAGTACGCGTAGGTCTAGCCTTCGAAGGCTTTGACTGTTTCTTGGTAAGCACGCTTGATGATGTCCCCAAATTTTGTGAACTCATCCGTGCGATTAGAAGAGGAACGGTAGGCAAGACCAATGGTGCGGAATGCCTTGACATCCGGGGAGAACCGCGCGGTGGCGATACCCGGGCGCTGTGTTTCGGCATCCAGCGCGGAAAGCGGGATCAGCGTGGACCCGAGTCCGCTGGCTACACACTGCATGACGGTGGCAAGGCTCGATGCCTGTGCCACCGCAGACCGTGCCATCGAAGGGTGTACGTTGACGATACGGCAGAGGTCGACAATTTGGTCCCGCAAGCAGTGGCCGTCATCAAGCAACAGCAGCTCGAGTTCTTTGAGGGAGTCCAAGGTGAGATCCGTGCGCCCTGCAAATGGGTGATCTTCTTGGACTACGACCACGAACTCTTCGTCGTACAGTGGAACCTCGACAGGGCTGTGTGATCCGGTAGGCACAGCGAGCACGGCTACATCGACGTTGCCGTCGCGGAGGCGGTCGATGAGTGCCTGGGTTTGACTTTCAACGATCCGGGGCTGGAGTTCGCCGAACTCAGCGGTCAGGATCTTCAGCGTGCGCGGCAGAATGTATGGAGCGACAGTGGGGATCATCCCTATGGTCAGTGGGCCGCCCAGGGATCCTTCTGCCCCTTGTGCCTGAGTCAAGAATTTGTCGGCTGCGTCCAAGGTTGTCTTAGCGTAGGGTAGCAGCGATTGGCCAACCGGGGTGACGATAACCCGTCGGGTAGAGCGTTCGATCAGTTGAACGCCGAGTCCCGTTTCTAAGGCGACTAGTGCCTGGGAAAGTGACGGTTGCGAAATGGACAGCTTCGCGGCAGCAGTACCAAAGTGTTTGGTGTCTGCAATGGTGACGAAGGTGCGAATCTGCGCCAGCGTCGGACGGTAACCTCGATTAGGCATGGGTATTTTCCTCTAACGCTTCAGTTCTATTGCAAAAACAACATTATAATAACCCCTTTTATGGAATTGGATCCCTCCAGTGGGGTATTCGTAGAGCTTTTTCGTGCAAATTGTTGGGGTCGCAAACGTGTCCACCACTGTAGCATGTTTGCTGCAGTATCGAGTTAATTGTAACCCCAAATGGAATTGGCGGGCTGACCAGCTAAAGTTAGTTATTTCTAGCGTGAGCACCAATAGTGTCCCAAATCTCACTTAGGGTCAAATCAAAATCCGGTTACAATTTTTAACCATATCGGCAACAATCAATTTTGTGAAGATTACCGCCAAATTTTTCAGCGGGCTAATTCATGTCGAACGAGATGCTTGAAAAACGTATTTCACCTGCTTGATCGGTTTCATTCAAATCAATTGTGGCTGAGATGGCGAAGCTGTTGTCGCCTGCTGGGTCTTTCAAAATCTGGCGCGCAGTCCACATCCGACCGGTGGTTTGGAGTGAAAAAAACTGTGGCCCCCTAGCCGCAGGTCCCGTATCTAGATCGGCGTATTCATCAAAGTAGTCATCCATCGCGGCTGCAAAATCAGGGGGATCTACTAAATACTCGGTCATCCGAGTGAGCTCGTCTTCCTTTTCGTAGGCAAATAGCTCTACCAGTCGGAACATGGCGTTGCGGATCATGATGGTAAGCGCACGCCGGTTTGCCGAAAGCGCCGAAGGATCTTCCACACCGAAAGCAAGTTCCCGTTCTAGGACATCTTGTGTGATCGGGGTGTCCTCTCCCATCTGCGCCCATTCGTCGATAAGCGAACTGTCCACCTGACGGACGAGTTCGCCCAACCAGACGATGACATCATCAAGTTCCTCGGTGCGATGCTCCTCGGGGACGGAATGTGACAGAGTGCGCCACGCGTCAGTGAGGTAGCGCAGGACTACGCCCTCGGCTCGACCAACCCCGTAGGTAGCGATCAGATCAGAAAAGGTCATTCCGTGTTCGATCATGTCGCGGACAACGGATTTTGGCGATAATTCAAACTCACGTACCCACGGTTGGGTTTGAGAGTAGGTTTCCAGCGCTTGTTCCAACAGGTCTTCCAGCGGTTTCGGCCAGGTGATGTCTTCCACGATGGCCATGCGTTCGGTGTAATCGACACCTTCGCTCTTTAGCGCGGCGATCTCCTCTCCGCGTGCTGCCTTTTGCTGGGCAATGAGTACCTGGCGTGGATCGTCGAGAATTGCTTCGAACACGGAGATGACATCCAAGTAATAGGTGTCAGACTCTTTATCCAGCAGATCAAGTGCCGCGAGTGCAAAGGGTGCCAACGGTTGGTTTAGCGCAAAATCCCGTTGCAATTCCTTGGTGAGGTGATAAGTTCGCCCTTGCTCGTCGGTGCCTGCTTCTCGACGCACCACGATTCCGGCCGTAAGCAAACTGCGCAGCAGCTCAATCGCGGTGAGAATATCCTTATTCTGTTTCGCACGGGTGTCATGATTGCCGCGGAGCAGCGCGCGCATGTGCTCGTAGCCATCGCCTTCGCGGGCAATCACATTGAGCAACATTGACGTGGACACCTTGAACTGGCTAGTCAAGTTCTCCGGTTCGGCATTAATCAAGCGCAGATAGGTTTTTTCGGTCCAGGAGACTTCACCCTGCCGCGCCACTTTCTTCTTGATCTTCTTCAGCTTCGCAGGGTCGGTGCCGGCCTTTTGGCGCAGCCGGTAATTCTCAATTTCGTGCTCCGGTGCTTCGATGACAACGGTTCCCACCGTGTCATACCCAGCCCGACCTGCTCGACCGGCAATTTGGTGGAATTCTCGTGACTTCAACAACCGCTGCTTGGTGCCATCGAACTTGGTCAGTCCAGTCATCAGCACAGTGCGAATAGGCACGTTAATACCAACGCCAAGGGTATCCGTACCACAAATGACCTTCAGCAAGCCCGTTTGAGCCAGCTTTTCCACCAAACGTCGATATTTGGGCAACATGCCCGCGTGGTGGACGCCAATGCCGCGGCGGAGCAGACCGGACAGTGTCTTGCCGAAAGTGGTGCTAAACCGGAAATCACCAATTTCTTCAGCAATTCGGTCTTTTTCTTCCCGGGTGACCACTGTCATTGAGGTAAGCGATTGGGCTCGTTCGATCGCCTCGCGCTGGGTGAAGTGAACGACATAGATCGGGGCTTTGCCGTTGGATACCAACTCCTCAATGGTTTCGTGCACGGGGGAGTAGACGTAAGAGAACTCCAGTGGCGCCGGACGCTCACTCCCAGAGACAACATTGGTAGTGCGACCGGTTCGCTGTGCTAGGTCAGCTTCCAGAAACGAGGTATCGCCCAGCGTCGCAGACATGAGGAGGAACTGGGCTTTAGGTAATTCCAGCAATGGCACTTGCCACGCCCAGCCCCGATCAGGTTCGGAGTAGTAATGGAACTCGTCCATGATGATTTGGTCGAGGTCTGAATCAGCGCCTTGGCGTAGCGCAATGTTAGCGACCACCTCGGCAGTCGCGCAAATGATTGGAGCGTGCGCATTGACGGTGGCATCGCCGGTCATCATCCCGACTGCTTCGGGGCCGAAAATGTCACACAGCGCGAAGAACTTTTCACTGACGAGCGCTTTGATAGGGGCGGTGTAGAAACTTCTTTGCCCGCGGGCCATCGCGATAAAGTGGGCAGCGATGGCCACCATTGATTTACCAGAGCCTGTAGGGGTGGCGAGAATAACGTTGTCCCCGGCCAGAATGCCTAACGCAGCTTCTTCCTGAGCTGGGTAGAGCGTGATGCCACGTTGCCTCGTCCAAGAGAGAAACGAATCGAAGATGGCTTCGTCGAAAAGCGACTCGGGGACTTCACTGAGGTCTGGCAACATGGCGGATAGATTCACAGCATCCACCCTAGCGGGAAACAGTTACTTTAGGACTCATCATCCTCAGCGTTGGGGTGTTCGTTGTCGCTATCCTGCTCTGCACCACCGGCCAGCTCCGCCAAGAACCGCTCGAATTCCTCGCCGAGCTGTTCGCCGGTTGGCATGTCTTTTTCCCCAGGGAGTAACTCGTTCGGGTGCTGCTGCTGATATTTCACCAGTTCTTCGTCGTACTGGTGCTCCAGCGCCCGCACAACATGTTGAATCTCCGGCGAATCTGCAACCTGATCTTCCACCTGTGCCAATACCCGCTCCGAATCCGCCTGCAGCGACCGAAGTGGCAGATCCAAGCCAGCAATTCCTGCAACCGCATCAAGCAGGCGCCACGTAGCTTCGGGGTAGTCAGACGCAGCAAGGTAATGAGGCACGTGAGCGGTTAATCCGGAGACGTCGTGGCCCTTCTTCGTCATCGCGCGCTCAATGTGCAAGGATGCCGAGCCTGGCACAGTAATTTTGGAGTCCATGGTGAAAAAACCCTTGGTGGTTTCCGGATTAGAACCGTGGGCAGTAATCACCAGCGGTCGCGTGTGTGGCACCGCCATAGGTGCTGCGTAAAGGCACACCGTCTGGGACACCCCGAACCGCTCCGCTAACTCGCGCACCGAGGCCGTAAAGGATTCCCACCGCAAGTCTGGTTCGGGGCCGCTGAGCAGCAGGAAAGATTTGCCCTTGGAATCCCGCAACACATCTAGTCCAAGCTCCATCCGTTCCGCGCGCACGACCTCGTTGTGCTCGATAACAACGGATGGGCGGCGCGATCGGTAATCAATAAGCTCATCGCTGTTGAAGGACGCCAGTCCTCGATGTTCCAGTGCGGCGCGCAGATGATTAGCACTAGACTCCACCGCCATGCCAGCATCGGCATAGCCGTGCAGGGCAACGATCAAAGTTGGCCCATCGTTTTCTGCGGCAGTTACCTCGGGCGAAGGGTACTCCAGTTCGTACATGTTCGGCTTATGGTCAGCCATTGTTATCCTCCTGAAGTAGTAAGCAAGCTCTAGGCGTCCCGCCGCATTGACTCGCATCACGGTGCGTAGTCAACGAACGTTGCATTGACGAACCCGAAAAACAGCACGGTAGTTGGCTAGTCTACTGCGTGTCGCAGACGAAAACACTGAAATGGTAGCGATGTCGCCGGTGACTGATGACTAACCCTAGTACCTATCGCAACGCTTTGAAAAGCAAGAGTATTCCACACGTAGTGCGATCCGAGTCGAACGGGGCCGCCAAGTTATCCACAGGGTGTAGCTGGCACTGGGTTGTGCACCGGGCGCTTCTCGACGCCCCACGCACCGGGCTGTTTACTGAGGCCCATGACACATACTTCGACTGAACCAACCATCATCAACCCAAGCAATTTGCTCGCTAACATCCCCGGAATACTCGGATTTCATCCGCAAGAATCCATGGTCTTTTTTCTGTTTGAGCAAGACCTGCCACCGTCAGACTTCGTCGACTACCCACCCTTTTTCGTCCTAGGACCGGTTTTGCGCTGCGATGTGAAAAACTCGCAACAGCGAAAAACAGTGCTGCGCACTATTAAAGACTTGCAACCGGAACTAGTTTTCGCCGCGATTATTTCCAGTGAACTGGGGGAGAAGCAGGCCGCCAAGGAAGCGGCTCGCACGGCACGCCAGGCTGAGCGGTACGGCGTACCTATTGAGTGCACCTGGTATGTCTCCGAACTTTTTACCGGTTCGCCTTATTCCGTGGTCCACGGCGAAACCGGCGCTAATCTCGGTCCCCTCACCTCCGGGATCGAAGAATGGGCAGCAGGCAAAGTAGGAAACATCCTTGGTTCCCTATCTATGCAGGAAATGCTGGACAACGGAGATTTGCCGGCGGCCACCCGCGACGAATCCTTAGCCTTTTTATCCGCCGACAATCCCTTCATGATGCCCAGCGACGTAGCAAGTCTTACCAATTTAGCGATCAACTTCGGGCACAGCGCTGTTCAAGCTATTACTGAAGGGGATGCCGAGGAAAGAGACTACGTGTTCACCGCGCTCATGAGTCAATGGCAGGAGCTGTGCACCACCGTCATGGACCAGGACCTCTACCCAGGCGATCTAATGGCCAATGAAGATTTGCTTTCGGTAGCGGCGGTGTATTTTGCTAACATCCGGATTCGAGACTGCATTTTGGATAGCGCTTTCGGCCCTGAGGCGCGGGCGATGTTTAGAATCTCCGTCGCGATCGCCCGGTCAACGACTGGAATCGTTCGCTCAAATGCGCTGTGTGGCGTAGCCCTATCGGCACCGCACATTGGTGCCAGCTACCGCTCCGGCCAGGCAATCCAACTCGCGGAGGAACATGATTGCCGTCACGGACTCACCGTTTTGCTCCGGGAAGCTCAACTTGCTGGCGGGGTAGAACTGATGACGCAGGCGTGCAGCGCTGGTTCCCGACTAGCCCGGGAAAACCTCCTAGGGACGTAACAGTTCCCGCCGACCTTTTCTTCCCGGTGCTTAGCGACGTGCGGAGTGGGCGGCATCCCCAAGCTGTGAGGTAAACGCCCAGGCATCCTCAACAATCGTGCGTAGGTCGGTGCGGGTTGGCGCCCAGCCCAATTGTGTTTTTGCCTTCTCCGAAGACGCAATCAGGGTGGCCGGGTCGCCGGCCCGGCGTGGAGCGATCTCTGCCGGGATTGGATGTCCAGTTACTTCGCGACACATTTCGATGACCTGGAGGACTGAAAAACCATCGCCGGAACCAAGGTTGAAAATCCGGTGTTCGCCCTGGCGATTGCTTTCCATCGCCAGCAGGTGCGCATCTGCCAAATCGCGGATGTGGATATAATCCCGAACCGCGGTGCCGTCGATGGTCGGCCAGTCATCGCCGAAAACGAAAATTTTGTCCCGATGTCCCAGCGCCACCTGGAGTACTAGTGGAATGAGGTGGGTTTCTACCTCCCGGTTCTCGCCAACGTGGCCGTAAGCGCCGGCGACGTTGAAGTAGCGCAAACTGGTAGCCGCTAGACCAAAAGCATTGGCATACGACGTGATGGCGTGGTCGATAGCCAGCTTTGTGGCACCATACGGGTTCGTTGGCTGCGTCGGCATATCCTCAGTGATCGGAACCTGCTGGGGCTCGCCGTATGTAGCGGCGGTGGAGGAGAAGACCAGGTTGGTGACACCGTGCGCGCGCATTGCATCGAGCAGCTTGAGTGTGGTCACAAAGTTGTGTTGCCAGTATTCGTCTGGCTTGTCTACCGACTCACCCACCAAAGAGCGAGCGGCGAAGTGAATGACCGCGTCAAAGTTGCCATCGGCTAAGGTGCTGTCGATGACTTCGGCAACATCGCCTTCGACCAGCGTGGCGCCCGGGGCTACCGCAGAGCGATTGCCAGTAGAGAAGTTATCGATGATGGTGACGTCGTGGCCGGACTCCACCAGGACATGAGCACAGACGCTTCCGACATATCCAGCGCCGCCGGTGACCAAAACCTTCATGACGGGTTCATCCCTTTCCAATTGCGAAGTTAGAGCACATCCACGCGAACGGCGTGGGACAGATCTTCCGGAATGGTGACGCATTTGTCACCACAAAGAACGAAGGCGTCCTTGCCTTGGTTTGTCACCTTAATTTCGGCGCCAAGGCGAATACCGGCATCCCGTAGCTTTTCCACTAATTCTTCGTCTACCTGCAGGATTTCGTTGATTTGGGAGACTCGTGCTTGGTGCTCCACGCCGGTGGGAAGATCTACGAGGCGAACACCGAAGTGGGAATCGGAGGCTTTCACGCCAAGTTCATCAAGCCCGGGGATTGGGTTGCCGAACGGGGAGGATTCAAAGTCATTGAGTACCTGAACGAGGCGCTTTTCCACTTCGTCGCTCATCACGTGTTCCCAACGGCAGGCCTCTGCGTGGACCTTGGCGATGTCCAGCCCGATGACGTCGGTAAGCAGTCGTTCGGCCAACCGGTGCTTGCGCATCACCGCAATAGCGAGGGAACGCCCGGTCTCGGTCATTTTGAGGCTGCGGTCGGTTGCGACCGCCACGAGTCCATCGCGCTCCATACGAGCGACAGTTTGGCTCACCGTAGGCCCAGACTGGTCTAGGCGTTCGGCGATGCGAGCTCGAAGGGGAGTGATGCCTTCTTCTTCAAGTTCATAGATGGTACGCAGGTACATCTCGGTGGTATCAACGAGGTCCTTCACGAACGCACGGCCCTTTCCAGGTAAGCAATATATCTACGGGGTGGTGCCATGACATGGCTGGTTGCACGCAACCCCAAAAAATTGGATGTGATTTAGTCTAGCCGACTCGGACGCGCTCGGTAGCGAGGCGAACGGTAAAAGCCGGGCACCTCCACTGTAGTGGTGCCCGGCTTAAATACGAGTCAAGGACTATTGAGCGTACTCGCGAAGCTTATCGGCACGTTCGCCGTCGCGGAGCTTGGCCATGACTTCACGCTCTATTTGGCGGACCCGCTCGCGCGAGAGCCCGAACTTGCGTCCAATCTGGTCGAGGGTGCGTGGTACCCCGTCATCGAGGCCGTAGCGCATCCGGATGACATCTTGTTCCCGCTGTTCAAGGGTGTCTAGAACGTAGCCAATATCGCTGTGGCGCAGCGAAGCTACGACTGCGGTTTCAGCATCGGTTGCTTCGGAATCCTCAATGAAGTCGCCGAGTGGTGCTTCTTCGTCGGCACCCACTGGCATGTCCAAGCTCACCGGATCGCGAGACTGGCGCAGCAGCATCTCAATCTTGGATTCATCGATGCCGGATTCCTCCGCGAGTTCCTCGTTCGTGGCTTCACGGCCCAGGTGCTGGTACAGCTCACGCTTGATGCGGGACAGCTTGTTGACCTGCTCAACCAGGTGGACTGGAAGACGGATGGTGCGAGACTGATCCGCCATGCCGCGGGTAATCGCTTGGCGAATCCACCACGTAGCGTAAGTGGAGAACTTAAAGCCCTTGGAGTAGTCAAACTTCTCCATCGCGCGGATCAAACCGAGATTGCCTTCCTGGATCAAGTCCAGCAGTGGCATTCCCCGGCCGGTGTAACGCTTTGCCAAGGACACAACCAGGCGCAGGTTGGCCTCAAGCAGGTGGGAGCGCGCTTTCTTACCTTCCTTGACCAACACCTTCAGATCGCGCTTCTTGGCGCGAGTCAGCGTTTCTGGCTGGTTCTCCAAGAGGTATTCGGCATACAGGCCGACCTCAATGGACTGTGCCAGGCGGACTTCATCTTCAGCGGTCAGCAAGGCGGTTTTGCCGATGCCGTTGAGATAGACGCGAACTAGATCAGCAGCAGGATTGTCGTTGGTGTGGCCACGACGGCTGCCGCGGTCAACTTCTTCTCCGTCAATCTCTTCTACTGTGGACGGTTGAGTCATGGTGGCCTCCTGCTCGTCGTGGGTCTTATTTAGCTAACGGCGTTGTGGCTAAATGAGTTCCCGGGACCGCCAATCAGCCCATTCTTTTGTGAATAAAAAGAGGTCAAGGGGTGGGGAACTAGCATTCCACAATGACGGTAAACGGTCCCATGTTAACGCTAGAGACTTCCATCATCGCGCCGAATCTTCCTTCCGAAACAGCGATGCCGCGGTCTCGCAGCCCGGCAGCAATTTTCTTGATAATGGGCTGGGCAACATCGCCCGGTGCGGCATCGGACCACGAAGGTCGACGTCCCTTGGCGGTTTTTCCATGCAAGGTAAATTGACTGACCAATAGCACGGGCGCACCAGCTTCGCTCACTGACTTTTCGCCTGCCAAAATGCGCAACTCGGCGATTTTCCGAACCATCACTTCCCAGGCGTTATCAGCGTCTTCTCGACCAACGCCGACTAGTGCAAGGATTCCGCCGGTGACGGGGCAATCGATTTCACCCACCACGTCGCCATCGACGGTCACGCGGGCATGCGACACCCGGGTTAGTACGGCTTTCATGGCACACTCCTTAAAATTAGTCGGCCAACAATTCGGCGGGAAGCACGATTCCGTGGCGGATGAGGTCAACGAAAATCCCGATGATTTCCGGGAGGAAGGCATCGATGTCAAAGCCATGGGCAGCGCAGTACAAGTCTGCAATTTCCGCCAAAGTTAAACCCGCAGGATGTAGACCATTAACGATGGCGCGCACGTGCTCATCGATGTCATGGCTAAAGCGTGGGCCGTCGAGACGCGAGATACGCAAGACTTGCGCACGGGTACCTTGCCCGGATTCGTCGGCGACGCTTACTTCGTTAATCGCAACACTCGGCCGCAAAGCAAAGCGGCTGGTGGCAATATCCAATGCTTGGCGGGTGCGCAGCCATTGCGCACGCAGGAAATACTCTTCCACCTCTGGTCCGAGCGGATCATCAAATGCTTGGCTTAATTCCTCAATGACGATGTCGGACGGCTCGTCATCAGCCAGTCGCTGAATCGCCACGAACCCAAATCCGATGCCGGTTACCCCAAACTTGGCAAAGTGATCTAGCCATGCGACAGTTCGATCCTGCCCGCCTGGCTCTCGGGGGTCGATGGATTCATCTCGCAACCAAGTGCCAACGTACAGCTCGGGGTCTGCCACATCGCGTTGCAGCACCCAGGCAGCCACGCCGGTATCGGGCAGCCAGCTGGCAATTCGTTGCTGCCAACGTTCGCCGTCGACATGTGCCCACGCAGCCAACAGATGTGCGGTCCCACCAGCGGTTAAGTGCTGGGCGGCTTCAGAAACAACGATTTCACTGGCACCGTCGAGGTTCAATCCGGAATCTCGATATACGTGTCCCACCTCGGGCATGCCGACGACAAACGGGGGATTAGCCACGATGCGATCGAAAGTGCGACCCGCCACCGGGGTAAACCACCCGCCTTCGAGCAGTTCCACGTGTGCTAGTCCAGCACCCGCCAAGGTGGCCCGGGCGAAGTCCAAGGCTCGCGGGTGTATGTCCGTGCCGGTCGCGTGCTTAGCGACGCTCGCCTGGGCCAACAACTGCACTCCAGAGCCAGTGCCCAAGTCCAACAACGAGTCCACCGGCGAGGAAGGCACACTCGATAGCAATGACAACGAGGCAGCTCCCACGCCTAATACGTGATCGGGGCCGGGGACGAATGCGCGCATAGAAGCGTCTCGGTCGGAGAAAACCCAACGGTCCGTGCCATCTAACACATGGGGCATAACATCGAAGGCCACACGAACGAGATCACCATCCGCTTCACACAGTTGATCAATGGCGGATTGCCCAATGAGCTGAGTTAATTGGTCGGGTTCTACCCAATCGCCGAGGATAAACGCCCTAATGAGCACGCTCAATGGGGCATCATCGCTCGCTCTGCGACGGACAGCCGCCGGCTCGCCACGTCGCCACGCTGCAGTAGCGTTCGGCCCTAGATGCTCGGCGATGCCAGCAGTAGTAAATCCATGTCGGTTCAAAGCCTTGGTGAGTTCTTGAGCGATCGGAGCGAGTGCTGCTGGTTGCATGGCCATTTGTGGGACTTTCTTTTCCTTGCCTGGCTAATCGTCGTGGTCGATGATGGTTTGGTCATCCGTACCAGGCAAAGCTGGGCGTGATGGTTGGTCGAGCTGTTGGTGAAAATCTCGGTGTAGCTGGCGTGCCACCTGGGGCTTGTAGGTCTGCTTCGTCCGGACATCCTTGGGCTCGCCCTGTCCGTTAGCAATCACCACAGCGATCCACGGCAATGGGATAGAAATGGTGAACAAGATTACGGATAACCAGACGTTATGAAGATACATATAGGTCACCGCCGACGCCAGCAAAAACGGAATACGCGAGCCTTGGAGAATGTTATACACACGCTTTCGGTGTGCCCAGTTTTCCAAAGGCGAGCGTTTTGCATCCGTAATGAGGGCTGCCCGGGGGCGTCGAAAAGCGCGAGCGATGCCGTGCCGACCAGGCTGGGGGACCCCCGGATGTGGCTGGTCGTGTGACTCGTTGTTCGCGCTCGTCATAACTCCACCCTAATCCCCATGTGCCACCGCATGGCTGCATGGGGCATGATAGATCAAGTGAGTACGTCAACGAAGACCATCGAAAGGCCCGATGTCCGGGAAAAGCAGGACACTGGCAGTGACATCCCGAAGTTCTTCCACTACGTCAAAAAAGACCAGATCCTCGACTCGGCGGTCAATGGCCGAGTGGTGGTGGCACTGTGTGGAGAAACCTTCCCGGTGACTAAGCAAGCAAAGCCGGGTTCCCCGGTCTGCCCAGACTGCGAGCGGATCTACCGGAGCCTGCGCAAGAAGTGAGTGATAACCTTCGTGCCTGGCAGCGAGCAGCACTGACGAAATATCTGACGGAAAAGCCTAAAGATTTCCTCGCGGTGGCAACGCCTGGTGCCGGTAAAACGACGTTCGCGTTGCGGGTTGCCAGTGAGCTCACCGGCAACCGGACGGTAGATCGGGTCATCGTGGTCGTGCCTACCGAACATCTGAAAGTGCAGTGGGCCGCCTCGGCTGCCCGCGTGGGGCTGTCACTGGACCATGAGTTTTCAAACTCTACAGGTGTAGTGCACCCGCGTTATGACGGAATTGTGGTCACTTATGCCCAGGTGGCGATGCATCCGTACAAGCACTACTCAGTAGCCACCGCGAAGCGAACCCTGGTGATTCTTGATGAGATTCACCACGGCGGCGACGCAAAGAGCTGGGGCGATGGCATCCGTACAGCCTATTGCGACGCAGAACGACGACTCGCTCTTACCGGTACGCCATTTCGTTCCGATGATGCGGCGATCCCGTTCGTACGCTACGTCGAAGATGGGGAAGGCCACCTCGTTTCCCAATCGGATCACACCTATGGTTACTCCGATGCGTTGCGCGATGGCGTGGTGCGCCCCGTCGTATTTCTGGCTTATTCGGGCGAAGCCCGGTGGCGGACATCGGCGGGCGAGGAGTTTGCCGCGCGCCTCGGCGAGCCACTGAATGCGGAACAGACCGCTCGTGCCTGGAAAACCGCGCTCGATCCGCGTGGTGAATGGATCCCAGCCGTGTTGCAGGCCGCGCATATCCGGTTGATGCAGCTGCGCGAGTCAATTCCAGACGCAGGTGGGCTGGTTATTGCGACCGATAAGACGACTGCGCGTGCTTATGCTCGGATCTTGGAAGGGCTTTCGTCGACACCTGTGTCGGTGATTTTGTCGGACGAAGCGGGAGCATCGGAACGAATTGACGAGTTTTCCGCGGGAACTGACGAGTGGATGGTGGCTGTTCGCATGGTCTCTGAAGGCGTGGACGTGCCCCGTCTCGCAGTGGGCGTCTATGCGACATCGGCATCCACGCCATTGTTCTTTGCTCAGGCCATCGGCCGTTTCGTGCGTAAACGAGCGGCGGGGGAGACCGCATCGGTTTTCCTCCCTTCAGTTCCGGTACTTCTTGATCTTGCTGCCAAACTAGAGACATCACGAGACCATGTTCTCGGTAAGCCTGACCGGGTCAAAGAGGGCTGGGATGATGAGCTGCTGGCTGAGGCTAACAAGGAAAAGAACGAAAAAGACGACCTGCCTTCCTACGAATCTATTGGTGCAGAAGCGGAGCTAGATTCGCTCATTTACGACGGCTCCACCTATGGCACCGGAGCGTTTTCTGGCTCTGCAGAAGAAGCAGACTATCTGGGCTTGCCCGGTTTGCTTGATGAGGAACAAATGCGGGCGCTGCTCCGGCAACGCCAAGCTGAGCAAGTCGAGGCTCGGGCGGCAGAGGATAAAGCGCGCAAAGAGGCCGAGGCAGCCGCACGGAACTCTGCGGGAAATCAGCGCGCGGCTGAGCGCGTTGCCAGCGAGGAAATTCCGCAGCTACGTAAGGAGCTCAATGCGTTGGTCTCAATTACTGCTTCCCGCACGGGGCGTCCACATGGCGCAATCCATACTGAGGCGCGCAATGCCTGCGGTGGGCCACCGACCGCGCTGTGTTCTGCGGAGCAATTGCGCGACCGCATTGCTTACCTCCGGAAGTGGTAAGCCGTAGCGCTCAGCTGAGTTGCTGATACCCCATGCGCCCTTAAGGGAAATCCCTGATGTGCGCATGGGTTTTCATTTGTTATGGTTGAACGGATCGTGTCCGCCCAGAACAAAAATGAAAGTGACTAAAGTATGGAGTCTGCCACTGCCCACCATCCACCTGCAGAACGAACTGCGGTTCAGGGGAAACGGCTCCTGGCCCCGGATTTTGCTCGCGGATTTACCCTCCTAGGCATCGCAGGGGCAAATGTGGCCACCGCGTGGGTGCAAACACCGCAAGCACCGATGGCTGGCATGGTTGGCGGAGTGTACGACAACAGCATGCTGGACAAAATCGCTGTGCTGCTAGGCTGCGTCTTTTTCCATGTTCGTGGACTGCCCATGTTTTCCACCATGCTGGGTTTTGGCATTGGACTGATTGTGGCAAGTTTGTATCGGCGCCAGTATCCGCTTGCTAAAGCTCGGAGAGTTATCCTGCGCCGCTACGGTTTTCTTGCCATATTTGGGCTGATCCACTGCGTATTTCTCTTTTACGGCGACATTATGCTGTTTTATGGGTTGGCCGGAATGCTGATGGCTGCATTGATTACCCTCAACGATAAAACATTGCTGTGGATTGCCGGGATTGGTTTGATAGGCAACACTCTGCTGTACCTGATCCTCGGAATAATCGCTACTGTGGCCAGCGAACTTGTCCCAGAGTTTGGTACTGCCATGGCTGGCAGCAACATGTCCGGGGAAGCACCTACTACGTATATGGATCAGCTGATCACCGGTTCGGTCATGGCTGGAACATCGCCATTCATGTTTGTCGCCGAGGCGGCCATGCTCATGCCATTGATTCTGATCGGTTTCGTGGCTGCCCGGCGAGGAGTGTTGACGAACCCTGACGCCTATCTGACCCAGCTGAGGTGGGCCGCGGGGATTGCGGTGGCCATTATGCTCGGCTGTGGTCTTCCGATGGGCTTGGCCTTCATTGGTGTGCTGCCAGAGCGGTGGGGACTGCCCTTGTTCTTGGTGAATGCGGGCGTAGGCGTGCTGACTGGACCGGGAATTATTGCGATGATCGTCCTCGCACTGCGGCCGTTGCAAGCCCGTTGGAATCGTGTGCAGGAAGACAAGTCGCTGTCTTTGCCGCTGCGTTGTGTGCTTGGCTTGGGTAAACGCTCAATGAGCGGCTATTTGCTGCAATCGATACTGTTTACGATTCTGGTGACCAAGTGGGGTTTTGGCTTCACACAAGATCAGGGCGCATTCGACTCGATGTTGGCTGCCATCGGCGTCTGGGTAGCGACCCTGGTGATCTGTGGTGGGTTGGAAATCGCTCATTTACCTGGCCCGTTTGAATGGCTGCACCGGCGCTTGTCCTACGGCAAGCACGGCCTGCATCGCCAATATCAGCCGTAGAAAAATTGCAAGGAGCCCGACCTGGAAATAAGGTCGGGCTCCTTGCTTTGCAGTGTCTGCTAACTAGTCGAGGTAGTCGCGCAGCACCTGCGAGCGAGACGGGTGGCGCAGCTTCGACATCGTCTTGGATTCAATCTGACGGATGCGCTCACGGGTCACGCCGTAGACCTGTCCGATTTCGTCCAGGGTGCGCGGCATACCGTCCGTGAGACCGAAGCGCAGCTTAACGACACCCGCCTCACGCTCCGACAACGTCTGGAGGACGTCTTGCAGCTGGTCTTGCAGCAGAGTAAAGGAAACTGCGTCAACTGCGACAACGGCCTCGGAGTCTTCGATGAAGTCACCGAGTTGGGAATCGCCTTCATCGCCGATGGTCTGATCCAGGGAAATAGGTTCCCGAGCGTACTGCTGGATTTCCAGCACCTTTTCCTCGGTGATGTCCATTTCCTTGGCCAGTTCCTGCGGGGTCGGTTCGCGACCGAGATCCTGCAGGAGCTCGCGCTGGATACGGCCGAGCTTGTTGATGACCTCCACCATGTGCACTGGAATGCGAATGGTACGAGCTTGGTCAGCCATAGCGCGGGTGATGGCCTGGCGAATCCACCAGGTGGCGTAAGTGGAGAACTTGTAGCCCTTGGTGTAGTCAAACTTTTCCACTGCGCGGATGAGGCCAAGGTTGCCTTCTTGGATCAAGTCCAAAAACGCCATGCCGCGGCCGGTGTAGCGCTTGGCCAAGGAGACAACCAGACGCAAGTTGGCTTCCAACAAGTGGTTCTTAGCTTTCCGGCCATCGCGAGCGATTGCGCGCAGGTCGCGTTTGACTGCCGGAGTGAGCTTCGCATCCTTGTCGCCGTTGGCGTAGGCTTCCTCGAGCTCTTCCATCTTGTACGTGGCGTAAAGGCCCGCTTCGATGCGTTTAGCAAGAGAGACTTCCTGCTCGGCGTTGAGCAGCGCCACCTTGCCGATCTGCTTGAGGTAGGCGCGAACGGAGTCTGCGGAAGCAGAAAGCTCAGCGTCTTTCCGAGCCTGGCGAAGCGCTGCGGATTCGTCTTCGTCCCAGACGGAGGATCCGTCGTCTTCCTCGTCGTCGTCTGCTTCGAGGTCATCGTCGCCATCGACGTCAGAAACGCCGAGGTCGTCTTCGTCGTCCTCAATGTCGATAGGGAAGTCGGTATCGAGGTCAGAATCAAGATCTGCATTGAGGTCATCATCTTGATCCGTATCAAATTCGTCCGACGCGGTGTCGTCGATAAGCTGCTCTTCGTCGGTTGCAGACTTGGCAGGCGCAGCGGCCTTCTTAGTCGCCTTCTTTGCGGTCTTTTTGGCTGCCTTCTTAGCTGTCTTCTTGGCAGCTTTCTTGGCGGTCTTTTTCGCAGCTTTCTTCGCCGTCTTCTTGGCGGTACGTGCGATCGGAGTCTCAGCGACGCCGGTCTCCTCCGTGCTGCCCGAGCTCATGTCAGCTGCGACCACAACAGTCGTATCCGGGGTAGAAGATGCGCCAGAGTCAACTGCGGACTTCGGCCCCCGAGGGCTGGATTTCCGCGCCGCTTTCTTGGCGACTTTCTTCACTGCGGTCTTTTTCACAGTCTTCTTCTCGATGGCACCTTCAGGTTGTGCCTGATCAGGAGAGTCAGTGGCTGCCACGTACGCCCTTTCGCCTTGCTTGTTTGTATGTCCGTGCTACTCGCGACACGAGTTGCGTTCGTTGAGGACGCGCAACGACTCATAGTTGAGCCGACTCGCGTGAGTAACCAGATGTCAAAAATCAAGCGCGTTTCGTTAACTCCCCAGAAAGGTTTGTGAGCAACGACAATGCTCATGCCACATCGGTGTGATGCACGGGGGATCTTCGAACGCTCACCTGAAGTCAACGGTCAACACGCCAGTATAGCTAAGTCTTGAGAAAAGCAACCATTCGCCTGCGCTTTTTGACGTAATTTATCTCACGTTTTACGGCAATAGCTGCTTTTCGACGGCCATTGCAGCACCCACGATTCCAGCAGTATTGCGCAATTGCGCTGGGATTACTGGCGTTTCGAGGTCTAGTAGCGGGATCCATTTATCGTGCTTACGAGAAATTCCGCCGCCAACCACGAATCTGCGTGGGCGGAAGAGTTTTTCGTACTCTTCCAGTACGCGATTAACCCGCTTGGCCCACTGGGCGTAGCTCAACCCTTTGTCATCTTTCACAGCCGCGCTTGCTCGACGTTCTGCTTCTTTCCCATCCACCATCAGGTGCCCGATTTCGGTGTTGGGAAACAGTTCTCCATTGAGTAGGAAAGCAGACCCGATTCCGGTGCCGAAGGTTAATAAGATCACGGCCCCGTCACTGGCTTCCGGGGCGCCAAAGGCGCACTCGGCGATGCCAGCTGCGTCAGCATCGTTTAGCACGCAAACGCGGCGCGCCGGTAAGACATCAGCGAATAACTGCTGGACGTCCGTATTTACCCAGGAAGGATCGATATTGGCGGCAGTGAGTGCGCGTTGAATGAGCACGACCGAGGGCAGCGTAATTCCTACCGGTCCATCCCATTCAGCGAGGTCGACGATGCTTGCCACCGTTTCAGCAACAGCTTTGGGTGTTGCTGGCTTGGGGGTGGCAATCCGGATCCGCTCGGCGGCTAGCTCTCCGGTTTCTAAATCTACGAGGGCACCCTTGATGCCGGATCCGCCAACGTCCACGCCAAAGCCAAGTTTCGTCATGGTGCTCATGATAAGCGGTTTTCGGTGAACCTGGGGTAGTGGCCCGCCGCACTGGGCAATAGTTGAGGGCACAATGGCGCTATGACTAACTTCGTTGAACTTCGAACGGTTGCTACCCACACGGCGTTATTGGCTGCTGAAGAGATTAATCGCAAGCGTGCTGAGCTAGGAGATATTCGCCAATACACGCAAACCAAGAGCTCGCCGGTGGACCCGGTCACGGTCGTAGACACCTACGCAGAAGAAGCTATCGCAGCTGAGCTGGCTCGGGTTCGCCCGGGAGACGGCATCATCGGGGAGGAGGGCAGCGCGCAAGTGTCTACAACCGGTGTCACGTGGATAGTTGACCCGATCGATGGCACGGTTAATTTCTTGTATGGCCTGCCGAATTACGCGGTATCCATTGCTGCAGCCATTGATGGGCAGGTCGTAGCCGGTGCTGTTGTCAACGTGGCTACCGGCCACCTGTACAGCGCGGCCCGCGGCTTGGGAGCTACTCGACACGTCGACGGGGTAGAGATGCCACTGAAATGCACGGCAGTTACTGAGGTTTCGCAGGCATTGGTCGCCACGGGATTTGGCTATTCCAGCAGTAGGCGGCAAGCACAAGCGCGGTTGGTTGCTGAGCTTTTGCCTGAGGTGCGTGATATTCGTCGCTTAGGCAGCGCAGCATTGGATTTGTGCATGGTGGCCAGTGGCGAGGTTGACGCCCATTTCGAGCATGGGCTCAATGCCTGGGACTTCGCGGCAGGAGCGTTGATTGCCGAGGAAGCCGGAGCTGAGGTGCACGTGCCTACCTTGTCTACTCCGGGTAGTGCAGGTGAGTTGATGCTGGTTAGTGCGCCAGGGATTTGGCCGGAAATTCAGGCTGTGCTGCGCAAATTGGGAGGATATTCCGATATGCCACGTTAAGTGTGCTGACCTGGACTTTTCTGATGGGATGGTCGGAGAGAATTCGAATGTGAATTAAGCGGGTGTGGTGCGGGTGGAAAAATGCGTGTCGGAATGTGACAACTACAAGATTGTGGCCTAATATCCGCGTCGATAAGTTCCACAGAGGGCACCAGTTACGGCGTCCCTATTTACCGATCAATCCCTAAGGAACCAACAGGCATGGCCACTGATTACGATGCTCCGCGCCGTCGCGTTGAAGACGAGCTCGAGACCGACTCCCTTGAAGGCCTCAAGGCTGCCGAGAACACCGTGAGCGACATGGATGATGATGGCGACATCGTCGAACCATTCGATTTGCCAGCACTCGACCTGTCCGGCGAAGAACTCAACGTCACCGTCGTACCTCGTCGGGAGGACGAATTCACCTGCGGCAGCTGTTTCTTGGTGCAGCGTCGCAACCGCATCTCGCACGAAGAGCCGGACGGCACCCTGATCTGCCTCGACTGCGCTTAAACCAACGGTGCCCAGCGCTCCTTCTCGGATGACGCGTGGGCACCCACGGCAAAAAGGCCCGGATCCTTAACTTGCCCCTTGCTGTTTTGGGGGAGGATCCGGGCCACTTGTGTTCTAGTGGTGCGTGCCAGGGAGGAAAGCCTCCAGAAGTGCCTGGGGGTTCTTCGTGCTGACCAGCCAGTAGGGAGTGGGATCCTCGGGGTCATCGAGGACGATCATCACCATCTCTTTGAGCCAGCTTTTCGATGCCACGAAGGCTGCCGGATCAAGCTGTCGGCCCATCGCATTGCGCTTGGCGCTTTCCGGGACCGCCAATGACCGAGCCACCACGCTGTTGGGAAGTTGGGCACCTCCCACGCGCAGCCATCGGGTGCCGTCGAGCTCTTTTTCGACGATCACGTTCGTGGCTGACAACTGCCAAAGGCCCCACAGGGCGAAGACGGCAAATAGGATAAACGGCACGATAAACCACCACATATCGCGGTTCATTTGTAGTTGCACTGCCGTCAAGACTGCCGCACCGATGGCGGCCAACCACCAGTACCAAGGCACCCACTGGCGCTCACTGTAGAGCACTTCTGGGGCCGCAGATTGCTGGGAAACAGGGGATGTACTCACGGCACTCACTCTACTTCACGGGCCACCGACCACTACGCGGCTGGGGTGGAGACGCTACGCTTGTGGACGTGAATTCAATCGACGAAACCAACTATCCTCTGACTGTGCAACTGCGTCGGCTGGACCCACAGCTGCCCATGCCTAAGCGGGCACACCGTGGCGACGCAGGAGCAGACCTCTATTCGGCTGACGATGTCACGATTGCCCCCGGACAACGGGTCTTGGTTGGTACTGGCATCGCTATTGCCTTGCCGCTTGGCACGGTGGGGCTGATTCACCCACGCAGTGGTTTGGCAGCAAAACAAGGTCTGAGCATTGTTAACACCCCAGGAACCGTTGACGCCGACTACCGGGGTGAGATTAAGGTCTGCTTGATCAATCTCGATCCGGTACAGCCAATCACGATCCACCGAGGAGATCGGATTGCGCAACTTGTGGTGCAGAAAGTGGAACTGGTGGAGTTTGAGGAAGTAGCCGAACTCGATGAGACTACCCGTGGCGCGGGTGGTTACGGCTCGACCGGGATTTAGGAGAGAGACCATGTGGCCGTTTGGTAAAAAGACAGCAACTGATCAGCCATCGGAGCATTCCGAGCCTGCCCTGGAAGAAGTTTCTGCGCCGGAACGCGCAGAAGCCAATCAGGCGCACGAGGCCGAGGAGTTTGGTCCGTTTGACGGCGATTCCGTCAATGTTGATGATTATGACTTCAGCGACTTCTCTGTGGGCACCCTTGATTTGGGGTCAATGAAAATTGCAATGCCGCAACCTTCCGAGGTTCAGGTAGAGATGGGCGAGGATGGGCCGCGTATGTTGCACATCGTTACCCAGTTCGGTCGCATCACTCCGGTAGCCTTTGCTGCGGCTCGTTCCGGCGGGGTTTGGGCAGAATCTGTGGCAGAAGTGGTTAAGGGCATGGAAGCCGATGAGCTTGAGGTTCACACTGAGCAAGGCCCTTGGGGTGAAGAGGTAGTTGGTACCACCGAACACGCCGTCATTCGCATCTTTGGGGTTGATGGACCTCGGTGGACTCTGCGCATGACGCTGGCCGCACCGCGAGATCGTGCAGCGGACTTGGCGCAGCTAGGGCGCGAGGTGGCAGCCCGAACTTTTGTTTATCGTGGTGAAACGCCGATGATGTCGGGAACCGTGCTGCCCGTCGTCATGCCTTCGCAACTCGTGGCTCAAGTCCAACAGGCGATGCAGGAACGGATGCAAGAGGCGGTGGCGCCTACCCCGCAGGGTGGTGCGGACACCGCTGATACCCCACAACCGCAACCGGCAGCCACGCCTAAATCGCGAGCAGAAGGCGATGCTGGCAGTGCCTTGGAACAGATGAAAAACGCGGGAAATAGATGAGCGACGCCCAAACGTTAACAGAGGCAAACCACGAGGAACCCACGATGTGGGAACAAATGGGTGGGTTGTCCGGCCTCATTTCTTCGACCTTGCCCATTTTGGTGCTGGTGCCGGTAAACAACCGGTTTGGCCTCACCGCCGCGCTGCTGGCAGCGCTCGGGGTGGCCATTGCGGTCTTTGCGTGGCGAATCGTTCGTAAAGAAAACTTGCAGCCGGCTGTTTCTGGCCTTATCGGGGTGGGAATCGGTGCAGCCATCGCGTATTTCACTGGAAGTGCAAAAGGGTACTTCCTTTACGGCATCTGGGTTTCGCTGTTGCTGGGGTGCGCTTTCGTGATTTCGATCATCGCCCGTTGGCCTGCTGTCGGCGTCATCTGGCGCGGCATTAACGGTGATGGAATGCAGTGGCGAGAGAATAAGTCCGTGTTGCGCTGGTATGATTTGGCTACCGCTGCGTGGGCATTGGTCTTTTTTGCTCGTTTCATTGTGCAAAACAACTTTTACAATTCTGATTCCACGGACGCATTGGCCGTCGCAAGGCTAGCGATGGGCTGGCCGCTGACCGGCCTGGTCACGCTCGTCACGATTTTCTTCGTGCGCAAGGCAAATGCGATTCAAGCCGCCGAGGAGTCTTCGGCGCCGGAAACGGAAGCGGTCACTGAACCTTCGTGACTGCCCGTCATGAACGCACCTCAACAGCAAGAAAGATTTTTTCATTATGGAAACACCTTCCGTCGGTACCACACTGACATTGACTTTTGACTCCGCCGCTCATGGTGGTGAGTCGGTAGCACGTACTGACGGCATGGTGGTGTTTGTCCCGCGTACCGTGCCCGGCGATGTTGCCGTCGTTGAACTAACTGAGGTTAAGAAGCGGTTCGCCCGAGGCCGGGTCGTCGAGCTCCTTGCGGAAGGACCAGGGCGAGTGCCCGATAGCTGCCCTGCCGCCCAGCAGGGCGCAGGGTGCTGTGATTACTCGTTCGTAGCTTCCGCCACAGAGCTTTCGCTCAAGCACCAGGTGCTGCGTGATCAGCTCGAACGAATTGGTCGTTTGACTGCTATTCCACCGATCGACATCGTCGATTTGGCGCCAGCGACCGGGTGGCGGACTCGTTTTCGCCTCGGGGTCAACGCGCAAGGTCAAGCTGGATTCCGAGCCGCACACTCAAATGAAGTAATCACTGGCCAGCAGTGCCGGCAAGCCGCCCCTGGAGTGCTGGACGGCATCGTGGGGCCTGATGCTCGAGTGTTCGAGCCGGATTCTGAAATTATAGTTGCGATCGATTCCGATGAAAATCGTCACGTCGTCCAGACCTCCAAGGCTGGGCGAGGTAAAACTGCTCGAAAAGTCGTTCAGGTTCTAGAGGGCGACGGAATGCCGGTCCAGCGCGTAGGAAATACCACTTGGCAGCTTCCTGCGGTCAGCTTCTGGCAGGCACACTCGGCCGCTCCGGCAGCCTATTCCAAGCTGGTCACGGAATGGATTAAGGAAGCTTTCCAGGACGAAGCGACCTATGTAAGAGCAGCGTTGGATCTGTACGGCGGCGTTGGCATGTTTGTGCCTGCAATCCAAGCGGCCTTGCCGAAGGCTACCGTGCATTCGGTCGAGCTTGCGCCACAAGCCGCCAAGGTGGGAAAGACGGCTTTGCACAACACCAAGGTGCAATTCCACACTCAGGATGTCTACGCTAGCTTGCCGCATTTGCCTAAGGCTGGGGTAGTAGTGCTCGACCCGCCTCGTAAGGGAGCGGGGGAGCAGACCATCGAACGGCTGGCTGCTGCAGCACCAGAGGTGGTCATCCACGTCGGGTGTGATCCAGCTACGTTCGCACGGGACCTGGGCGCATGGCAGCAGCACGGCTACGAGCTGGTGAAGCTGACCATGTTCAATGCGTTCCCAGGCACTCATCATAGTGAGACGTTCGGTTTGCTTATCCCCGCACCGAACGAAGATCTGGGATAGCGCATCAGGACGCGGCGGCGGATTGTGGTCGTTGGTTCCGCTTGGCTAGTAAGATTTTTGGGAAGAATCGTTTTGAAGGGCAGTTCGCTATCAAGTGGGCTGCAATGATCTAGGCAGAAGGTGTTCATTTCAGTGGTTGAAGGAATTCTTCGAGGCATTTCCGGTCCTGCCGACGTGAAGCGGCTGAGCCCGCAAGAACTTGAGCAGCTGGCCAAAGAGATCCGCGATTTCCTAGTAGAAAAGGTTTCTGCTACTGGTGGGCACCTGGGGCCAAACCTTGGCGTGGTGGAGCTATCTATCGCGCTGCACCGCGTGTTTGATTCGCCCAAGGACCCGATTATCTTTGATACTTCTCACCAGTCTTACGTGCACAAAATTTTGACTGGTCGTTGGGATCAGTTTGATACCCTGCGCCAAAAGGGTGGCCTATCTGGGTATACCTGTCGCGCGGAGAGTGAACACGACTGGACGGAATCTAGTCACGCCTCGGCCGCGTTGTCTATCGCTGACGGCCTATCCAAAGCTGCCAGCCGAACTGGCAAGAAGGATTTCAAAACCGTCGCCGTCGTAGGCGATGGTGCGCTCACCGGTGGCATGTGTTGGGAAGCCTTAAATAACATTGCCACTGATGCGGATTCAAATGTTGTCATCGTGGTGAATGACAATGGCCGATCCTACTCACCGACGATTGGCGGATTAGCCGAAAATCTTGCGGAACTGCGCATGCAGCCTTTCTATGACCGCGTGATGGAACAAGGCAAGACCACGCTTAATTCGATGGGGTGGGTAGGTCGGCGCACCTTCCACGCTTTGCATGCTTTTAAAGAAGGCGTGAAAAATACGGTCATCCCCACCGAAATGTTTCCCGAGCTTGGGATGAAGTACGTAGGGCCCATCGACGGCCACAGTTTGCGTCACGTAGAACAGGCCTTGGAATATGCTCGCGACTACGAAGGCCCCATTATCCTGCACGTCGTAACGGAAAAGGGGCGTGGTTATGCGCCAGCAGAAGCCAACGAGGCTGACTTGATGCACTCAACCGGGATTATTGATCCCTTAACTGGTGACCCGGTTGCCAAATCTGGCCCGAGCTGGACCGGTGCATTTTCCGCAGCGCTTCTCGACGCCGCCGCGCGCCGTAGCGATCTCACCGCAACCACAGCTGCGATGGCAGGTCCCACTGGACTTGCACCCTTTGGGGAGAAATATCCTGAGCGATTTTTTGACGTCGGCATCGCTGAGCAGCATGCCCTTACGTCGGCAGCTGGCTTAGCGCTTGGCGGCCTGCATCCAGTAGTGGCGTTGTACGCAACGTTTATGAACCGGGCGTTCGATCAAATTCTGATGGACGTGGCGTTGCTGAAGTTGCCGGTGACTCTCGTGCTGGATAGGGCCGGCATCACTGGTTCTGACGGCGCGAGCCACAACGGCGTGTGGGACCTTTCGCTGTTGGGCATTATCCCAGGAGTCCGCGTGGCAGCGCCACGAGACGGCCAGCAGCTAGCAGAACTCTTCGAGGAGGCCATTGCCATTGAGGACGGCCCGACCGTGGTCCGGTTCCCTAAAGGTAATCGCCCAGCAGATATTCCTGCGGTCGATTCGCTGGACGACGGCGTAGACATCCTCGCTCTGAATGAAGCTTCTGGGGAGGACGGTGCGGAATCTCGTAAGGTCGATGTTTTGTTAGTCTCCATTGGCGCCATGGCAACGAACACGCTCGCGGCGGCCAAGCAATTGGTGGAGTCAGGCTGCAACGTTACCGTGGTAGACCCGCGTTGGGTGATCCCAGTGGCACCATCCTTGGTCGCCCTCGCAGCCGATCACGACCTGGTGGTGGTGATTGAAGACGGCGTCATTCATGGTGGTATCGGGTCACTGATTGGTGAAGCATTGGACGCCGCCGAAATCGATACACCACTGCGACGCATTGCCGTCCCAGAGCGGTTCCTCGATCACGCGTCGCGAGGGGAGATTCTTGCTGACCTGGGCATGGACGCTGAGGGAATTTTCGCCTCAGTCAATGCGTGGGTGGAGCACCTGATCAACGACGAAGACTAGACCAAAACTTTAGTGAGCAGCGGGAGTGTTAGTTCCAGCTGCCACTCGCGCACGCCGATGCGCAATGCGTGGTTCGTGAGCGCCTCGGTGGATCGCAGTGAACCGGTAATGGTCGCTTGCCACACGAGCTCGCGAAGGTGCGACGGCTGCAGGATATTTTCGGCTGGAGTATTTATCCCTTGGGCTAGGTCGTCGATAAGCAAGCGAACCTGGTTCAGTGCTGTGGCAGCCTCGGGAAAACTGCGGGACCAGACGGAACGCGGTGCCGGTCCATCGAAAGTATTGCGGACCGGAGCCGGCCAGTGAGCCTCTGGAGTAGCTAGAGCAGCCCGGATCACCGAAACCCATTGTTTCGCGCTCGGCAATGCTGCCCGCGGGATGGGCACGTGCAGATGCCTGCGACTGCGGGTGCGGCTTAGCACGCTCATTATTGCAGACTGGGAGTGCGTCTCGAGGGTTGCGATTTCTACGAGCCCACGATTGCTGAGGATTCGATTGGGCGCGATGTCGTGCTCGCGGCCGAGTGCTTCACGGTGCTCCCATAGAGCGCGGGCGACTTGGCGTTGTCGCGGGTGCTTGAGCTTTCCGACCCCTTTCACGTCCTGCCATGGGGTATGCGCGATCGAATAATCCTGGGAGAGAATGTAGGCGAATTCTTGCTCCGCCCATGCGAGTTTGCCTTGCTCCGCAAGAATTTCGGTCAGCGCTTCGGCGAGTTCGAGGAGGAGTTCAACATCCAGCGCCGCATAGTTAATCCATTCTTCAGGCAGCGGCCAGGCGGCCCAATATTCGTCAGCGTGCCCTTTTTCCAACTGATAACCGAGGATCTCGGCCACCAGAGCCGCCAAGTTGACATGGGAAAAGCCGGCGAGCCGACCAGCCATCTCGGTGTCAAAAAGTAACCGCGGGCGCAAGCCTAGCGCGGTCAGTGCGGGTAAATCGCTCATCGCTGCGTGCACAATCCACTCAGCGGTATTCAGCACTGGCGCCAGGTGCCGGGTGAATTCAGCGCGGTCCGATTCCGGCGCGAGCACCAGCGTTCCGCTGTCTTGGCGACGCAATTGGACGAGGAAAGCCCGGTCGTCGAAACGGAATTCCGAGGCCCGTTCTGTGTCGATGGCGATAGGGCCCCGCCCTTTGGTGATGTGTACCGCAGCTGCTGCGAAATCAGCAGGGGTGTGACCGACAGCGGGGATGCCTGCTCTGGGGCGAAGCAGAGGAGTAAGCGACTGCGGAGCGCTCAAAGTAAACTCCGTTCTGAATCGCTGCTGGATGTGCAGCGGGGTTTGGCTAATTGCGAGCTAGCTCAGCGACACCCTCTGGCGGCAACCCGGCAACGTTGGCCAGTACTCGGGCAAACGCTTCCACATGTGGGGTCAAGTTGTTGGATTGAGCGGTCCAGGAAGCGCGCAGCTCCAGCTGGAAGGCGCGAGGTGGCCCGCCAATCTCGCCGAAGCGAGAGGAGGACGTTGAAGTGACGGTGCCGCCAAGGTTGGTGAAGCTAGCATCGGCATCCGCTAAGCCTTCTTGAAGCCATTCCCACGCAACTTCAGGGAGCAAGGGATCCCCGGCCACGGAAGCGTCCATATCGGCCTGAATGTAGGCGACCATGCGCATGTCGCCGTCCCATGCGTCGTCAGCGCCCGGGTCGTGCAACAGGATGAGTCGACCAAATGCGTCGCCGTCGCTATCCGTGGTAATGAAGTCGGTGTCTGGGTGCGCGACTTCAAGGCCGATCGCATAGCTAAATGGTGCTAGGCGCTGTGGCGGGCGAATTGTTCCCAAGGTGATCTCTGGACGCAACTGCGCCTGCTGCATGGACTCCACCGCTTGGGTGAATGCTGGGGGAGTCGAGACTTCACGCGGTTGCGAGGAAAGTGCCGCGGCTGACTGCAGGTGAGGTTGGGATTCGGTCACAGAGAATTAACCTATCGGCCGATTCGGGGGCAGTGGTGAAGGCGCGCCGAAGTGGGGCCCCACGCTTTTCGACGCCCACCTGTACGGCCATCAATCGAAAGGTTGATATAGTCGGCAGCAGTTATTCATTTTCGCGGAAAGGACACTTCCTCCGATGGCTGAAAAGTTGGACTTTGACAAGCTCAATAGCATCCAGCGCTATTCCCAGTTCAGCACCTTTAAGGTGATCTCCGGTGCTCTAGGCGAAGATCGCGCCGACATCGTTGCTGATGCACGTGCTTTCTTCGCTGCTTTGGAGGAAGCTGGCAAGGTGACCGTCCGCGGCATCTATGACATCTCCGCAGTGCGCGCCGAGGCTGACTTCATGATCTGGTTTATCGCCGAGGAACTTGAAGATATCCAAAAGGCCTACAACGACTTCCGCCGCACTACGGTTCTTGGCCAGGTGTCCGAAGTCTTCTGGACCGGTACTTCCTTGCACCGCCCAGCAGAGTTCAACCGCTCCCACCTACCGTCCTTCATCATGGGTGAGGAGCCAGGCGCGTGGATTTGCGTCTACCCGTTCGTGCGCTCTTATGACTGGTACCTGATGGACCCGAAGGAGCGCCGTCGTATTCTCGCCGAGCATGGCATGCAGGCCCGTGAATACCCAGATGTACGAGCTAACACGGTCCCTGCGTTCGCCTTGGGTGATTACGAATGGCTGTTGGCCTTTGAAGCGCCGGAAATGCACCGGATTGTTGACCTGATGCACCAGATGCGCTACACCGAGGCGCGTTTGCACGTGCGCGAAGAAGTACCGTTCTTCTCCGGTCGTCGGGTAAACGACATTGCTGAGATCATCGAGGTTATGCCGTAACGCGGAGCAGCACGCAAAAGGTAAAGGGGGAAGAAGCTCGAGGCTTCTTCCCCCTTTTTTGCTGTGAACGGGGCTAGTTTTGTTCCGGCTCAAAGGTCATCGCAATCGAATTAATGCAATAACGCAGGTCCGTCGGCGTTTCGTAGCCTTCGCCTTCAAAGACATGCCCGAGATGAGAATGGCAGTTAGCGCACAGGACCTCGGTACGCTTCATGCCTAAAGAGAAGTCATCGCGCTCGATGATCTTGTCACCAGCAAGCGGCGAGAAGAACGATGGCCAACCACAGTGGGAATCAAACTTCTCCGTGGATCGAAAGAGCTCGGTATCGCAAGCTCGGCATGAGTACATTCCGGCAGTCGTGGTGTTCGTGTATTCGCCGACGTGGGGAGGTTCGGTGCCAGCTTCTCGGAGCACGTGGAATTCTGCTGGGTTGAGGCGTTCGCGCCATTGGTCGTCGCTAAGCAGCTTAAAGTCAGTCAATGCTAGCCCTCTCGTGCCGGCCCCGGGTTGAGGCGTGTGGAGAAGAGACTACCCAGATCACCGCGGATGTTGCAATGCAGATGATAATGAGGGCCCAACCGATCGTCGGTTTGAGGTAAGACAACCAGTTGCCGAAGTCAATCCAGTCCTCGGACGTAGTGCGCCATTCATCTGCCGAGAGGAAGCCATAGGCCGCGAGCCAGGCTACCCAAGTGTGCATAGGGGACCGGCGCAGCGTCACGGTGAATAACAGAGGGAACAACAGCATCGAGTAGTACATCTGGCCGAGCGACGACAAGAAGAACACTCCGGCCAAAAGCAGCGATGACGTGGCGACGACCCACAACAGCGGGTCGCTGTAGCGGTAACGTAGGAGCGCCAAAAGCCCCACAATCACTACCGCCGCAAAGAAGAAGAACCAGAATTTCTCCTGCCAAGGCGGCATACCAAAATACAGCGCCATGCCGGGAAGGGAGGAATTAGCAAAATCACGGGTCTGGCCAAGATATGGAATAGTGCGAGTGACGTAAGAATGCGACGTGGGGATGGTCCACCAAGCGACGGCGTTCAGAGCCACCGGAATAGCCAATGCGCTCAGGATCGTTTGCCAATTCGCCTTGGCAAAGGGCAGAAAAAGCAATGGCGCAAAGATTGGTTTGATCAGGATGGCAAAGCCAAGCACTACGCCGGCCGCCCACCTGCGCTCCCGCAACAGCAAGGCATAAAACCCACACAGGGCGAGAAGCAGGATTCCGTTAATGTTGGAAAAAACCAAGGTGTTGCGGACGGATTCCGTGGCAAATGCCAGAGAGATTGCCAGTGGCCAGACGAAGCTGCGCAGGGAGAAACCGAACAGTCGAGTCAAGATAGCCAGCGCGGCCACGATTGCCAACGCATTGGCCACGATGAAGCACATTCGGGCGGTACTGAATTCCTCCACCATCCCCAGCGGGCTCAAGAACAGGGTAGCGCCCGGAGAGTACAGGTAATGCGGGTCTACGTATGAGTAGTTTTCGTTGTAGATTTCCACACCGTCCAGGTAACGACGCAGCGCGTAATAAACGGTTGAAAAGTCGTCGGTGATACTGCCGTTGACCGCCAGCACAAACACTCGGTGCAGGATCAGTACGATGCTTAGCGGCCAGAAAATTGCGTTGCCGATGGCGTCGATTCGGGTCCGTCGGTTTTCGGCTGCAGCGCCGGTTCCCAACGGGTGCGGGGCAACCCAAACGGACTCTAACTTCTTTGACAACTGGTTCTTCACCACAACAACGTAACCAGGCTAGCGCGAACCTAGTGGGACAGACACCCAGTTGGCAACCACTTTTTAGCCCACGCGCCGATACCGAGTAAAAATCAGACCGGCCGCATCGTGCGTCGCGAACTCGAGGTCCCAGGCGCGAGCAGCAGAAGTAGTGGGAAATAACTGTGGTTCTGCCTTATCGACGATCCACGGCGCAATACTCAAATGCAGCACATCTACTTGGTCGGCATCGAGCCACTGGCCATAGACGCTCGGGCCGCCTTCGAGAGCAATGCGGTACCACCCGCGTTGCACTGCCCAGTCCAAAATGGCCCGTGGGGACAATTCTCGTAAGTGCACAACTTCGGCGTTGAAGATGTCGGGCGCAGATTGATCCGTTAGAAGCACTGGTGGGTTGCTTGTGTCGCGGAAGAATTTTGCCTGCGGGTCAAGGTTCAAGGAGCTGGTGATTGCGGCGATTCGGGGGAGCGGGGACTGACCGTTGTCGCGTCGAGAAGCTTGCGCTTTTTCGGTGAGTGTGACGGCGCCGTAGTCTTCGGCGCGCACCGTTCCAGCGCCGACGATAATGACGTCTGCCCACGCCCTCACTGCGTGCAGCAACGCGACATCCAGTTCGCTACCCAGGGTGCCAGAGACTCCATCGTTGGTGGCACGGCCGTTGAGCGAGGTAATCGCGACAGCGCGGACCTCTGGGACGTTCACCGGTGCGGGCGGGCCAAGGAGATCGAGGACATCCACTGGGTGGGCTCCTAAAAATAGGGACGAAAAAAACCGTTCGCCACCAGCATAAGGCCAGCGGCGAACGGTTGTAACTGAGCGGATGACGAGACTCGAACTCGCGACCCTCACCTTGGCAAGGTGATGCGCTACCAACTGCGCTACATCCGCATTGTTTGTTTAAAGAGCTTGACTGCTCTGGTGCGCGATACTGGGATTGAACCAGTGACCTCTTCCGTGTCAGGGAAGCGCTCTCCCGCTGAGCTAAACGCGCGGGCA
The DNA here is from genome assembly GCA_032468405.1 of Staphylococcus chromogenes. Taxonomy (GTDB): domain Bacteria; phylum Actinomycetota; class Actinomycetes; order Mycobacteriales; family Mycobacteriaceae; genus Corynebacterium. The sequence continues at coordinate 251,364 of JAUDUO010000001.1, read as the reverse complement.
TGATTCCCGCAACGGGAACCTGAGCGGATGACGAGACTCGAACTCGCGACCCTCACCTTGGCAAGGTGATGCGCTACCAACTGCGCTACATCCGCATTGTTTGTTTAAAGAGCTTGACTGCTCTGGTGCGCGATACTGGGATTGAACCAGTGACCTCTTCCGTGTCAGGGAAGCGCTCTCCCGCTGAGCTAAACGCGCTAGTGTGAGGTGGAAACGGGAATCGAACCCGTGTGCACGGTTTTGCAGACCGTTGCCTCACCACTCGGCCATTCCACCGTGGCAGGTATCCCGCCATTTTATAAGTACCTTGTTAAAAGTACCAGAGCGGATGACGAGACTCGAACTCGCGACCCTCACCTTGGCAAGGTGATGCGCTACCAACTGCGCTACATCCGCATGCACCGGAACCAACTCGTTTGGTGCGTTCACAAACATTAGCGTGGTTAGTCGTAATTAGACAAATCGCCAGCTCAACCCGCTAATGCTGAGAGGTAAGTTCCGGGCACGCGGCCTGGTCCAAACTACAACGGTGTAACTTTCGAAATTACTACCCAGAGGGCGTCCACCAGCGCGATTAGGGAAACTGTAAAGACAGTGCTAATTTCTAATCCAACAGCGAGCACGCACTCATCAAGGTGCAGACACGTTGCCAGGTCCTATGGCTCAGTGGAAGAGCGTTCCGTTCACACCGGAAAGGTCGCTGGTTCGATCCCAGCTAGGACCACCACCTCAATTGAAGTTGCACGTGGGGTGGGCAGAAACGGCGTTTTCTGCCCACCCCACGTGTTTTTGTCGGCGAGTTCGAGAAATTGTGTGCTTCTTTAGAAAAGTCTTCCTGGGGTTTTACCCATAAGCAGTCGCGGTGGAGCACACAATTTCTTCGTGTGCTCCACCGCGCGCTACTCAGTTGGTGGGAAGTTAGTGCAGTCTGGGTGAACGCTGCGTAGTTCACCCCCAGTTACGGGTTGGTGGATTCAAGGGATTGCTGCAGGTAACTATGCCACGGCTATTGTTTTGGGCTGCGTTGGGGATAGGGTGAGCAATATAGTTCGGAACTTCCATGAAGTCTTTTCCGACTAGTGTCTAGCCATCGATCAAAGATCGTGGGCAGGATGCACACTGTCGTATAGGTGAAAGGTTGACGATTGTTCACGTTTTCCACCCGCGCACCCCGGGCGGCCATCGCTGTCCTGGCTGGCGTTCTGCTCAGCGTCTCTGCCCCGATGGCGGCCGCACACGATGTAGTGATCAACTCGAACCCAGCTGACAAATCGACCGTCACGGAGTTTCCGCGGGACATCGTCCTCGAGTTTTCCGGTGCGCCCAAGGATAACTTCAACACTGTTGCAGTCAGCAACGAAGCTACTGGGCAAGTCCTGTTTTCTGAAACTCCTAAACTCGATGGCAGGAAGATCAGCGTGGCGGTTCCCGAGAATGTCACACCGGGCGCAGGCAGCTACAAGATTGGTTTTCAAATCACCTCATCCGACGGTCACGCCACCCGTGGCATGACGACGTTTAAAGTAGCCGGCGATTCCGCTCAAACTGGCGAGTCGGCACCCGCAGGTACGGCGTCGACAAGCAACGACTCGGATTCGGTCGTGCTGTCTAGTGAGTCGCCGCACTCGCCGAACACCTACCTCGCGGTGGGCATCGGGATCATTGTGGCTGTTATCGGTGCCCTGGCGGGCATCGTGTTGTTGATAGCGAAAAAAAGGAAGTAAATATGTTGTCTAAGAACGTGCAAAAGTTTGCCGCGGTTGCGGCAGTCGCTCTGACGTTGAGCGCATGTGCCAACACCCAAAAGGACTCCGACACCAAGGTTGATACGGCTACCGAAGCCAAGCAGGCTGCCACCTCCGCGGCTCAGGCTGGCGCGCATGAACATGGCAACGCGGTGACGTTGGAAAATGGCTACGTCAAGGCAAAGCCTGCTGAAAAGTCGATGACCGGTGTGTTTGGAACGCTGCACAACGGCACCAGCAAGCCGGTAACTCTGATTTCGTTCAGCACGGACACCGGCGCAGGCAAGCACGAGATCCACGAAGTCAAAGACGGCGTTATGCAGCAAAAGCAGGGGGGCTTCGATATCCCCGCAGGTGGAGACCTGGAGCTGAAGCCAGGTGGCAACCACTTGATGATCATGGACCTTTCCAAGAACATTGCGGCAGGCGACACGGTGAAGGTATCGCTGAAGTTTGCCGATGGAACGGTAGTTGATGACCTGCAGCTCCCAGTACGTACCATCGCCTCCGGTGAGGAGAGCTACGGCGCCGGTGGTGGCGTGCAGGGCCACAACGGGGTTTCGGAAGCACCCGCTGCACACGAACATCACCATGGCTAATTCGCTTTCTCGGCGCCACTTCTTAGCAGCATCGGCCACTACAGTGGCCGGTGGCGCAATGGTGGCGTGCGGTACCAAGGAATCGGAAGCCAACAAAAACGCCCACGCTCCGGTGGCCTCCGCAAAGGTCTTGCACGAGAAAATAGTGCCATTTGATGGGATCTACCAGGCAGGCATCGTCACGCCGAGCCAGGCCAACCTCAACATGGTGGCGTTCACGCTTCGTCCCGGTGTGGACGCAGCCGCGGTACGCCGTCTTCTGCGGTTGTGGACGGCCGATGCGCGGAGGCTGACTCAAGGGCAAGCGCCACTCGGTGATTTGGAAGAGGAATTAGCAGATACCCCCGGGAATCTAACAGTTACCTGTGGTTTTGGCGCCCGCTTGTTTGACATCATCGGCGCTAAGGACCATCGCCCGGATTGGCTGGGGCCGCTCAAAGCCTTTAGCAGAGACAAGCTCGACCCGAAGTGGGGCGAGGCTGACGTAGTGCTGCAGATTTGTTGCGATGACCCAGTGATGCTTGCCCATGCAACCCGGCATTTCATTCGGGCTGGTAAGGACTATGCCGCCACCAAGTGGATCCAAAACGGCTTTATCCACGCCTACGGCGCTAAAGCTGAAGGGCAAACCCCGCGGAACTTGTTCGGCCAGATCGACGGCACCGTCAATCCGCGCACTGAAGAAGAACAGCGCGAACAGATCTGGATCCAAGAGGGGCCGTCGTGGACCCACGGGGGTAGCTGCATGGTCGTGCGCAGGATTTCAATGAACATCGATACCTGGGAAGTGCTCGATCGGCCAAGCCGTGAAAATGTCATGGGACGCAAGTTGGACAACGGTGCTCCGCTCACTGGCACGGAGGAGTTCGATCAAGCTGATTTCGAAAAGAAAGATCAGTTTGGCCTGCCGGTGATCGATCCGATGAGCCACATGGCCCGGTCCAGGCCGCCCGAGGGGCATCCTGAGCAGCGAATTCGGCGGCGCGCATACAACTTCGATCTTCCGCCGGAGCCTGGTTCGGAGCAATTGAGCAACTCCGGGCTCGTCTTCGTGTGCTTCCAGCGCAACCCCAAGCTGCAATTCGAGGCGATTCAGCAGCGCCTTGATGAAGGCGATCGCCTGAACCAGTGGATTACCCATATTGGCTCGGCTGTTTTCTTCATCCCGCCCGGCGTGCAGGGGGAGACCGATTATTGGGGTGCCGGACTCCTGGAGAGCGTGCTCAAGGGGTAAGATTTTGAGGTACAACAGTTAACGCTTTTGCAGGGCGAATCGTCTGGAACGCCTAAGTTCAGCCGAGTAGGCCACAGCGAGCATCATGCTTGTCGACGCACCGCGGTAGTCGTATTACCGAATGCGTCCTCAATCAGGTTGCTTGCTCTACGGTGGCAGGCTTGGGCGTCTGGACGCTATCTCCCTGCACGGCGCGGACGGTTGGGATCAAAATTGATACTGCCTTCGGCCAGGTTTGCCGAAGGCAACGAGCGCAAGAAGGAGCGCGATTACCCATGACCACCCCGAATATCGCCCACGCCCCATTTATTGTTCCTGCGGGAACTGCCGTCGGTACAGCGATGCGTGAACTGGAATTGCCTAATAAAGGCCCAGAAGCCATCGTTGCAGTAAAGGACGCTACCGGCGCCATCAAGGACCTTTCTTTTGTCCCTGCTGCTGAGGGCGAGTTCACGCCGATCCCAGCCAATACCGAAGATGGCCGTGGCGTTATCCGCCACTCGTGCGCCCATGTGCTGGCCCAGGCGGTCCAGCAACTGTTCCCTGGTGCCAAGTTGGGTATTGGTCCAGCCATCGACAACGGCTTCTACTACGACTTTGATGTGGCCGAGCCATTTACGCCGGAAGATCTCAAGAACATTGAGAAGGCGATGAAGAAGATCATCAAGTCTGGCCAGAAATTCGAGCGTAAAGCCTACGCTTCCGTCGACGAGGCGCGCACCGAATACGCCAACGAGCCATACAAGATGGAACTCATCGAGGATAAGAGCAACGTAGACCCTGATTCCGATGAGGCCATGGAAGTTGGTGCCGGCGAGTTGACCGCCTACTCCAACGTCAACCCACGCACCGGTGACGTGGAGTGGTACGACCTCTGTCGAGGGCCACACGTACCAACCACCAAGTACATTCCGGCCTTCGCACTCACGCGGTCTTCTGCAGCTTACTGGCGAGGGGATCAGTCCAAGGCCGGTTTGCAGCGCATCTATGGCACCGCGTGGGAATCTAAAGAAGCGTTGGATGAATACCAGCTGATGCTGGAAGAAGCCGAAAAGCGCGACCATCGCCGCCTTGGCGCCGAGCTGGACCTGTTCAGCTTCCCAGATGAGATCGGCTCCGGTTTCCCAGTCTTCCACCCGAACGGCGGCATCGTGCGCCTGGAGATGGAGGAGCACTCTCGACGTCGTCACATTGAATCCGGTTACTCTTTTGTCAACACGCCACACTTGACCAAGGGTGATCTGTTCCAGAAGTCCGGGCACCTCGATTTCTATGCCGATGGTATGTTCCCCGCGATGGCTCTGGACGGCGAGTACGACGAGCACGGCAACTGCACCAAGCAGCCACAGGATTACTACGCCAAGCCAATGAACTGCCCGATGCACAACCTGATTTTTGCATCGCGCGGCCGTTCCTACCGAGAACTTCCGCTGCGCCTCTTTGAGTTCGGTACGGTTTACCGCTACGAGAAGTCCGGTGTGGTGCACGGTTTGACCCGCGCCCGTGGCTTCACGCAGGACGACTCGCACATCTACTGCACCGAGGATCAGCTAGAAACCGAGCTCACGAGTGTGCTTGAGTTCATCATCTCCTTGCTGCAGGACTACGGCCTGGATGATTTCTACCTTGAGCTATCCACCAAGGATCCGAACAAGTACGTCGGCTCCGATGAGATTTGGGAAAAGTCCACGGCAATCCTGCAGCGAGTGGCCACCAAGTCTGGCCTGGAGCTTGTTCCGGACCCAGCCGGTGCTGCATTCTACGGTCCGAAGATTTCGGTGCAGGCGCGCGACGCCATCGGCCGTACCTGGCAGATGTCCACCGTACAGCTGGACTTCAACCTGCCAGAGCGTTTCAACCTGGAATACACCGCGCCGGACGGCACGAAGCAGCGCCCAATCATGATCCACCGCGCGTTGTTTGGTTCCATCGAGCGATTCTTCGGCGTGTTGCTTGAGCACTACGCCGGTGCGTTCCCAGCGTGGTTGGCTCCGCACCAGGTGGTGGGCATCCCGGTTGCCGGCGATTTCGCTGAGCACTTGGAAGGCGTATCCAAGGCATTGCGTGCCAAGGGCATCCGCGCTGAGGTGGATACCTCCGATGACCGCATGCAAAAGAAGATTCGCAACCACACCCAGGCTCGTGTGCCGTTCATGCTGCTGGCTGGTGCACGCGACGTGGAAGACAACGCGGTATCGTTCCGCTTCCTCGACGGTACCCAGATCAATGGCGTGCCGGTTGAAGAAGCTGTCTCCTTGATTGAGAATTGGGTTCGTGAGCGAATCAACGACCAACCAAATGAGGAGCGCCTTGCAGCCCGACGCTGAATCTAATGATCCAGCCAAACTAGGCGGTTCGGTGGGCGTCGATACGCCCGGCTCTTATATCGACAATGGTGTGGGAGTCTCGGACCGCCTAGAGCGGTTGTGGGCCCCGTATCGGATGAGCTACATCACCTCTCCGGAGCGGAAATCGGGTAAGAAAAGCAATCCTTTTGTGGAAATACCCACTCTCGACGACGAAGAGGGACTGATCGTAGCCCGCGGGGAACTCGTCTATTGTGTGCTCAACCTGTTTCCATATAATTCGGGCCACTGCATGGTGGTGCCGTATCGGCAGGTTGCCAATTTGGAGGACCTTAGTGATGCCGAAATGGCGGAACTCATGCAGTTTAGCCAGGTGCTAATCAAGGTAATCAAGGAAGTATCGCAACCGGATGCGTTTAACGTGGGATTCAACCTGGGTAAATCCTCGGGCGGCTCGGTGGGCGAACACCTGCATTTACACGTGGTGCCCAGGTGGAATGGGGATGCGAACTTTATGACCATCCTGAATGGAACCAAGGTGCTGCCACAGCTGTTGGCACAAACTCGATCGTTGCTAGCCGGCGCTTGGGCAGCGCACCCGGAGTACCCAGGAGTTGCGCGTGCTTAGTACACATGGACGCCGCCCTGCGGCCGTGGTGGTGGAGCCGATCGCTCAGGCCTTTCTCAAGGTGGGGCTTACCCCCAATACGGTGACCATCGCGGGTACGCTCATCGCTTCGGCTATTTGCCTGGTGTTGATCCCCACCAACCATTTGGCATGGGCCGCGATTCTATCCGGTTTGTTCACTGCCTTTGACATGATCGACGGCACCATGGCGCGGATGCGCGGCGGCGGTACGGTGTTTGGCGCGACCCTGGATGCTACCTGCGACCGAATCACGGATGGCGCACTTTTCGCAGCAATAACTTGGTGGCTGGTGTACACCTATCATGCCCCGCAGCTGCTGGTAGCTGCGTCGCTCGTGGTGTTGGTCGCTTCCCAGGTGATTTCTTACGTCAAGGCACGCGCCGAAGCTGGGGGAATCAAGGTGGTAGGCGGCCTCATTGAGCGACCAGAGCGGTTGATTATCGGGTTGGTAGGCGTTGGGCTCACCGGTTTTGGGGTTCCCTACGCTATTGACGTTGCTATGTGGATCCTGGCAGTCGGTTCGCTGTTTACCATCGCTCAGCGGTTGGTGATCGCGAAGCGCGATCACCTTGCTGATCGCCATATTGCTGCGCCAGCTGGCGCAAAAGAACATGGGGAAGGTCCGCTGTCCTAGTGTTCGGTTCCTCGGTGTCCCAGCTGCTACGTGATCCTGTCGCCTTGGCCTATGTGGCCGGGTGGCGTGTCGTCGGTAAGCTACCCAGGCGCATGGTCCTGAAGGCAGCTTATTGCGGCGCCGATTGGGCCTGCCAGGGCGGGCGTGGCGGTGAACAGCTACGCCGAAATCTTAGCCGTGTGGTGGGGCCGGAAAACGTCACTCGGGGATTGGTACGTGCTGCAATGCGCTCCTATGCCCGTTATTGGGTGGAGGCCTTTTGCTTGCCTCGCATGGCACGGTCGAAAGATTTGGCCGGGCGGTTGAATGCCGCGGTGACGGGCATTGCTCACTTGGAGGCTTCGCAGGACGCGGGGAAAGGCGTCATACTGACCTTGCCGCACTCAGGGAATTGGGACATGGCGGGCGTATGGCTCGTGCATCATTCCGGCGGATTCACCACAGTTGCTGAAAAGCTCAAGCCCGAAGCGTTGTTTCAAGCTTTCGTGGATTTCCGTAGTTCACTTGGTTTTCGGGTGCTCGGTCATCACCCGCAGCCAGGCGAACCTGGGCCATTTACGCATCTTAAAGAAGTACTGCAGCAGGGCGGCACGGTCGCGTTACTTGGGGAGCGCGACCTCAAGCAACATGGCGCTGGGGTGTCCTTCTTCGGCGAGCCTGCCACATTTCCCGCGGGACCCGCGCTATTAGCGATTCAGACTGGTGCCGCATTGCACGTAGTGGATGCCCACTTCACTCCTTCCGGCTGGGGCTTTAGTATTTCGGAGGCGCTTGAAGTCACGGATGTCGCAGAAACCACGCAACGGATAGCCGATAGATTCGCCGCCGGGATCGCGGCGCACCCAGCGGATTGGCACATGCTGCAGCCGCTATGGCTGGCAGACCTGCCACCACGGTACCGGTCGGCGACAACGCGGGAAGCGCCATAACCTCATGCGTGTGGGAATCGTGTGCCCCTATTCTTTTGATGAACCCGGGGGAGTGCAAGCTCATATCCTTGATTTAGCGGAGTATTTGCGTAGTAAGGGGCATGAGACTTCAGTGATTGGTCCGGCGACTGACCGGGCACACGTGCCTTCCTACGTTGTGCGCGGCGGGCCAGCGGTGGCGGTGGCCTATAACGGTTCGGTCGCCCGGCTGTCCTTCGGGCCGAGAATTGGCCGATTGTTGCGCCAATTCATCGAAGAGGGGAACTTCGATGTTTTGCACATTCACGAACCCAATGCTCCGGGGTTTTCAATGCAGGCGCTGAGTCTGGCCGAAGGTCCAATCGTTGCCACTTATCACGCTTCGGCGTCTACTTCACGCCTGCTGAAACTAGCCTCCCCGAGCTTGCGTCCCATGCTGGAGAAGATCCGCGGTGGGATCGCGGTCTCGGAGATGGCCAGACGCTGGCAAGTGGAGCAACTTGGTGGGGATCCGGTGCTGATCCCGAACGGCGTCAATGTGGGCATCTTCCAGCGGGCCTGCCAACCACGTTCTGCGAACGGCCCTGTTCACATCGCATTTTTGGGGCGTATCGACGAGCCACGCAAGGGTCTTCCTATACTTTTGCAAGCCCTCAACCAGATGCAGCAGCGGGACAATTGCGTAGTCACAGTCATGGGATCCGGGACTGGCGTGGTGCACCCCGGGGTTCGCTACGTTGGTCGAGTAAGCGACGCGGAGAAAGCCGCAATCTTGGGCCGTGCAGACATCTACGTCGCGCCGAATACCGGTGGGGAAAGTTTTGGCATCGTACTGGTGGAAGCGATGGCGGCTGGATGTGCCGTTGTCGCCAGTGACCTCGAGGCTTTCCAGGATGTCTTGCAGACGCGCTCAGCGTCACCGGCTGGTCTGGTGTTTCGGAATTCTGATCCTACCGATCTGGCTCGGGCGCTGGATTTGTTGGTTTCTTTCCCCGCGGTGCGCGAGCGCCTACAGCATGTTGGTCGTACGGCTTGCGAGCGGTATGACTGGGAGCATGTCGGCGCAGAGATCGTTCGGGTGTACGAGACGGTGGCCCAGGGGCCAGTGAGGTTAAAGAAGCGCTCATGACCTTCGCATATGTGTTTTTGGCCATTGTGCTTTCCCAAATTCTGGCGTGGGCCTATTTCACGGCTCAGCGGCTCAACCGCCTTCATATACGCGTCGATCTGGCATTGCACAGCTTAGGCGCAGCTTTGGACCGGCGTGCGGCGCTGGCCCAAGCTCTCGTAGCCCCGGCGGCGGATGCGGCGGTGGCAGCGCAATCGGTACCGGTGACGCCGGAGAATTTTGATGAACGCGCGCAACGTGAGCGGGTGTTGTGGGAGAAGTTGAGTGGTGTTGAGCACCCTTTGCTTATCGACGCCACCGCTAGGGTCGAGTTGGCGCATCGATTTTACAACGAGGCTGTGTCTGCTACCCGCTCGTTAAGAACCCGCCCTATGGTGCAGTTTTGTCACCTTGGAGGTACGGCTCGCCTGCCGGAATATTTCGAGCTTCGATACACTTAGTCTGCTTAAAATAGACCGCTAGGTGCATGGGTGGGGGAAATTGCTCCATTAGCTGTGGGGAGGGGCTAACATAGGAACCATGTTTCCGCCCGACAGTGTCTGCTTTTCTGGCGCGCGGGTGTTGGAAAAGTAAACCAAACCAATGCAATGCACAATAGGGAAGGATCGGTTACCCCAAGTGACAACCACTGAACCATCTGTGGGAACGGCTCGCGTGAAGCGTGGGCTCGCCGAGATGCTCAAGGGCGGCGTGATCATGGACGTCGTGACCCCAGAGCAGGCCAAGATTGCTGAAGACGCTGGCGCCACCGCTGTGATGGCCCTTGAACGCGTCCCGGCTGACATCCGTGCCCAGGGTGGAATTTCTCGCATGTCCGACCCAGACATGATCGAAGGCATCATTAACTCGGTGTCCATCCCAGTGATGGCTAAGGCCCGTATTGGCCACTTCGTTGAGGCTCAGGTTCTGGAGTCCCTCGGCGTTGATTTCATCGATGAGTCCGAAGTTCTTTCGCCAGCCGACTACGCGAACCACATCGACAAATTCGACTTCAAGGTGCCATTCGTCTGTGGCGCGACCAACCTGGGTGAGGCACTGCGTCGCATCAATGAAGGCGCTGCCATGATCCGTTCCAAGGGTGAAGCTGGAACCGGTGACGTGTCCAACGCAGTGACCCACATGCGCACCATCCGCGCCGAGATCAACCGCCTGAAGTCGATGGCGGAAGACGAACTCTACGTTGCTGCGAAGGAACTGCAGGCACCATACGAACTCGTCCGCGAAGTTGCTCGCGAGGGCAAGCTTCCAGTGGTGCTGTTCACCGCAGGTGGTATTGCTACCCCGGCCGATGCTGCCATGATGATGCAGCTGGGTGCCGAAGGCGTATTCGTCGGTTCCGGCATCTTCAAGTCCGGAAACCCTGAAGCTCGCGCCAAGGCAATCGTTCAGGCCACCCAGAACTACGACGACCCAGACACCATCGCCCGCGTATCCCGTGGTCTCGGTGAAGCAATGGTGGGTATCAACGTCGACGACGAGCCAGTGCCACACCGTTTGTCTGAGCGTGGCTGGTAAATCCACGACGCCATAAAACTCGACAGCCAGCTGTAGTAATCGGCCTCATTTGGTTACTGCAGCTGGCTTATGTGTCTTTGGGGCGCTAATTTCGCAACGCTGCTAACGGTGAACCTAACGAGAGCAGCACGAAAAAGACCACGATGACAACAGTGGCGATAGCTGCAAAGGCCAGCATCGGTTTGCGGACGACCAGTGCGAGTACGTGGTCAGTCGCATTTGCCGGCGTGTCAGAAGTATCGCGAAAACGCCAGCCACCGGCGAGGAGCCCAGCGCGCTCGGTATTCTTTTCAAACGGCAAAGTGGCAAACGGGATGAGCGTCGATAATAGCCCGATAACTCCGCGTGCGAAAGACCAGCGATTATTGGCCCAAATCAACAAGGTGGCGGCACCGTAGCTGAGAAACGCCAGGCCATGGATTGGTCCGGCAATGCGCACGCCCATGGCAGTGATGTGCGAGTACTTGAGCACGATGCCAACAAGTAACAAGGCCCAAGTAACCATTTCAGCTAACGCGAGTGAAGAGTAAAGACGGCGTGGTGTCATGTCATCAACCTTAGCGGTTGGTCCGCAACGGGTTTGATTCGTGATGTAATAGAGCAACGACGGCGTGAATAAGGAGACTCAGATAGTGGCAAAGATTGAACAGGTGCTTTCACTCGAGCACATTGATCGAGACATCTTTCGAGGCGCTGCCATTGAGTCTGCCTTGACCCGGACGTTCGGCGGCCAAGTAGCCGGGCAAGCGTTGGCTGCTGCGGTAAACACCGTGGCTAGTGAATACCTCGTGCATTCCCTGCACGGATACTTTGTGGCACCGGGCCAATCCAGTCAACCCACTGTGTTTCTCGTCGAACGTATCCGAGACGGTGGTTCGTTTTGCTCCCGCCAGGTGAAGGCCGTGCAAGACGGTCGAACCATCTTCATCATGCAGGCAAGTTTTCACAAACGAGGTCAGCTTGGCCTGGAACATTCCGATCGCATGCGCGATGTTCCTCGTCCCGAGGACATTCACATGGACCTATCCACGATGCGCCGCACGACGATTGCGCTGCTTGAAGAATGGGATGAGTGGGATATCCGCTACGTTCCAGAAGACAAGTTCGACCACAACCCGTATACCGCGAGCCAACAGGTGGTGTGGTTCAAATCGAAGTCCCAGCTACCTGACGATGAACTCTTCCACATTTGCGCCTTGGCCTACATGTCGGACATGACGTTGCTCCAGTCCGCGCTGGTGCCGCATTCGGGTATCGAAGTTCAAGAGGCCTCCCTGGACCATGCCATGTGGTTCCTGCGGCCGTTTCGAGCTGACGAATGGCTCCTGTATGACCAGATTTCCCCATCGGCATCGGATGGCCGCGCGCTCACCCACGGACGCATTTTCGACGCCGACGGCATCCTCGTGGCGGTAGTCACTCAAGAGGGATTAACCCGCAGGCTGGCACCGGGAGCCCATCCAATTCCGCTTACTAACCTCAAGGAGAACTCATGATCATCGGCGTACTAGCAGTGCAAGGTGGGGTAGCCGAACACGAACGCACCCTCGATGCCCTCGGCGTGGCGCATCGTCAGGTGCGGCGCGTTGCCCACCTGGAAGGACTAGACGGCATAATCCTGCCTGGTGGCGAATCCACCACAATGTCTAAGCTCTTGACCCTTGGTGGACTCTACGAACCCTTAAAGCAGGCGCTTGCCGACGGCCTGCCTGCCTACGGCACCTGCGCCGGCATGATCCTGCTGGCAGCTAAAGTCTTAGACACCCGGGCCGACGCGGTGAACTTCTCCGCGATCGACGTCACCGTGCGCCGCAATGCGTTTGGCCGACAGGTCGATTCCTTTGAAGCGAACCTGGACTTTGCTGGCATCGAAAAGCCCGTCCATGCGGTGTTCATTAGGGCGCCTTGGATTGAGGAAACCGGCGCGGGCGTCGAAACGCTCGCGACCGTGGAGAGCGGGCCGGCCGCCGGGGCAGTGGTTGCGGTGCGGCAAGGCAATGTCTTGGCTACCTCATTCCACCCCGAAGTCACTGGAGACACAGAGGTGCACGAATATTTCCTGGATATGGTGCGGCAGCACAAGGCAGGTCGTGAATCTTAACCGGAAGCTGTTTTCTGCCCGCAGGTGACTCGGGCGTATAATGGCAAGCCTGTACGAATTAGCGGTGCGCACTCCCGTGCTGAATGGGAGAAAGCGCAGGTCGCGAATGTTTTCATTGTCGAGCGTTGCCAAGGGTGGCGTGCGGCGCGACGAAAGGTGTTACACGATGTCTGGCCACTCTAAATGGGCTACTACCAAGCACAAGAAGGCTGCAAACGATGCCAAGCGTGGCAAGGAATTTGCCAAGCTGATCAAGAACATCGAAGTTGCAGCACGCACCGGTGGTGGGGATCCTGCCGCAAATCCAACTCTGGACGACATGATCAAAAAGGCCAAGAAGGCCTCCGTCCCGAACGACAACATTGAACGCGCCCGCAAGCGTGGCTCTGGTGAAGAATCCGGTGGTGCGGACTGGGAAACCATCATGTACGAAGGTTACGGCCCAAACGGTGTAGCCATCCTGGTTGAATGTTTGACCGATAACCGCAACCGCGCAGCGACAGAAGTGCGCACCGCGTTCAACAAAAATAACGGTAACCTGGCAGAATCCGGCTCTGTGGCTTACCTGTTTACTCGCAAGGGCGTCGTATTCGTAGCCAAGGGCGACCTGACCGAAGATGATGTTCTCATGGCCGTGCTGGAAGCCGGTGCCGAGGAAGTCAACGACATCGAGGATCGCTTCGAGATCGTTTCCGCAGCCGCAGACATAACCGCGGTGAAAGAAGCTCTGGTCGAGGCAGGTATGGAAGTTGATGACTCCGACTCTGACTTCCGGGCATCCGTGCAGGTGCCGCTTGACGCTAACGGGGCACGTCAGATTATCCGTCTGGTAGACGCTTTGGAAGATTCCGATGACGTTCAAAACGTCTACACCAACATGGATCTTTCCGACGAGGTTCTTGCCGAGCTCGACGACTAACCTGCGCCATGAAATTGGCCGGCACCCCGCATACGTTATGAACTTAACTAGCGGGGTGTTTATGTAAGGTTTTCCTGGAACAGCAGCCTCGGGGTGGTCGATGTTTCACGTTCTATGCGCAGCACCGCTGAACCTTAAGCGAATTAGGAACGGAGCGTGGCATGCGCGCCACCATTGCCCGTCATGCAGCCTACGTCAAGGACGAGGAACGAGGAATCGCCCAGCGCCTTCTAAAGCTTCCACTTCGGCCCAACTGGTGCCAAAGAATTCACCGTCGGCGGTGATGGGTTCGCCGGGCATTTCGATCCGCACGTGGGCGGCCTTTTCAAAAGATGCGTAAGGCAGCGTCTCAATGCCCCGCAGGTAGCCGAGGGGAAGGCGTGCTGCCATTTCGTAGCGAGGGGCGGGTTTCATCAGCGTGATGTCGAGTAACCCATCGTGATGATTGGCATCTGGGCACATCCGCATGCCTTGGCCATAGTACGGAGTGTTTCCCACCGACACGTGCGCAAAATCTCCCTCGATCACTCGATCGTAATCCAAAGTGATAATGGTGGGGTGGCCGACCAGGTGGCGTAGTGACTTCAGCGCGGCCATTGGGTAGCGCAAGGCTTCGATTTTCGGATGAGTTTCACGCGCGATAAGAGCTGCTTGGGCGTCGCAACCAAACCCAGCGATGGTGCCAAACCACATGGTGTTTCCGGCCGAGTCCGTTAATCGCCCCAGGTCAGTAGTGGTGAAAAATCCGCGCATGATGATCTCTGCCGCACGTTCCGGATGATTGGGGATGCCTAGCGATCGCGCTAGATCACTACCGGAGTCCGCTGGAATGATGCCCAGTGGTTTGTTGGTGTTTGCTTGGGCCTCGAGGGCACAGGACACGACGCCGTCGCCACCGCACAGTACCAGCGCGTCAATCGAATCATTGTCGATCATTTCTTTGGCTAGTACCCGAGCGCTTGCCATGTCTTTGCCTTGAATGCTGGCGACGTCCACGCCGGCGTCGTTAAAGCGCTGCCGGGCGATTGCCGCGCACTTCACCGCGTTTTTGGAGCCGACCACAGAGGGGTTGGTGAGCAATGCGATGCGCTGGATATCGCAAATGCCCATTTCGTAGATCCGGCTCAACGCGGCTCCTATCTTTGTGCACTTGATAACGCACCAAAAATGAAGTGTAGTTCCGTACCAGCTTAGGAAACTTTTACCTAAGCAGCTACTCGGCGAAAAATTTGGGGTGCTGCTTTCACGTGGCTTGAGTCCCTGTGGCGTGGTTTTCGGGGTGGATTTGGGAATTGCTTTAGTAACTTGCTGGTTGCTTGGGGCTGTGAATGATTGAAGGCAGTCGAAAAACTGTGCTAAATTAACTGTGTTATCTGGGCATGTTGGGACAAACAGTGCAAGGGGAGTATTTCGTGGAAGGTTTGCGTGTCATGGGTATTGACCCAGGGCTTACGAGATGCGGCCTTTCAGTCGTGCAAACCGGAAAAGGCCGTGCAATCTATCCGGTTGCGGTGGGCGTCGTGCGCACTCCTGCCGGAGCGGAACTTACCGAGCGACTGCTTCGTCTGAGCAATGCCGTCAATGACTGGTTAGATGAGTACCAGCCCGATGTGGTGGCCATCGAGCGAATTTTTGAACGCGGCAATGTCTCAACCGTCATGCACACAGCCCATGCCGTGGGGGTGCTCGTGCTAGCTGCCGCCCAACGCGATATCGCCGTGCATATGTACACCCCGAGTGAAGTGAAGAAGGCGATATCCGGTAATGGCCGCGCAGACAAGAAACAGATGACGGTCATGATCACTCGTATCCTAGGGCTTAGCGAACCCCCGAAGCCTGCCGACGCCGCCGACGCACTAGCGCTGGCCGTGTGCCATTGTTGGCGCGCCCCGATGTTACAGCGCCAAAAGCTCAGCGAAGCAGCGTTGCAAGCTCATGCACGTAGTCAACGTGGCAAGCTAGGGCAAGCCAAGGCTAGTTTTAATGAGCAACGGCGCGCCCGCAAGGCTGTCACCCCGGTCATTTCACATTCCAACACCAAAACTGCAAGGAGTAACTAGTGATTGCGTCCCTGAGTGGCGAAGTTATTGCCATCGAGCTTTCCGGTGCCGTGATCGAATGCGGTGGCGTAGGTTACTACTTCGCGGCAACTCCTCGTACGCTTGGCACCCTGACCCGAGGGGAACAGGCGCGGGTGCTCACCACGATGGTTGTCCGAGAGGATGCCATGTTGCTTTACGGCTTTTCCGATGCAGCGTCGCGAGAGCTGTTTGCCACCTTGCAGTCTGTGTCCGGGCTTGGACCGAAGCTCGCTATGGCGGCTCTAGCAATGCTGACACCGGACGAGATCTCCCGCGCGATTTCCACCTCTGATCTCAAGGCGTTGCAAGCAATTCCGGGCGTGGGCAAGCGCATGGCGGAGCGAATGGTAGTGGAGTTAAAAGATAAGATTGCCGCATTTACCAGCGATGACCCTGCACCTAGCCGCACAGCGGTGACGGCGCATAGCGATGTGGATCAGGAGCAAGTGCTGGAAGCCTTGGTTGGCCTCGGCTTTCCCGAAAAATCCGCGGCGGCAGCAGTCGATGCTGTGCTGGCAGATACCCCAGCGGCATCAACCTCTCAAGCCCTGCGTGCCGCGTTGGCGTACCTGGGTAAGAAGTAGGCAGATATGTCAGATGTAGAGAAGACCGAGTTTCAGATTCCTGGCGGCCTGCCACCTCGGCGTGGCGAGGGCGTGGCGTCGGCAAGCGGTCGCGGCGACAACTCTGAAGTTGACGCGCGGGCGCATGCGGGGGAGCAAGACGTTGAAACCAGCTTGCGTCCCAAGAGCCTGGACGAGTTCATTGGCCAACCGAAAGTCCGCAGCCAGCTTGACCTGGTGTTGACCGGCGCGAAGCGACGGGGAGTGGCACCAGATCACGTGCTACTGTCTGGCCCGCCCGGCCTGGGCAAGACCACGATGGCGATGATCGTCGCACAAGAACTGGGCGCCTCTTTGCGCATGACCTCGGGCCCGGCCCTCGAACGCGCTGGCGACCTAGCCGCTATGCTGTCGAACCTCATTGAAGGGGACGTGCTTTTTATCGACGAAATTCACCGCATCGCCCGTCCTGCCGAAGAAATGCTTTACATGGCGATGGAGGACTTTCGGATTGACGTGATCGTCGGCAAAGGGCCCGGCGCTACCTCCATTCCGCTGGAAATCGCCCCATTTACCCTGGTCGGCGCCACCACCAGGTCGGGTATGCTTACCGGCCCGCTGCGGGACCGCTTTGGATTCGTGGCGCAAATGGAGTTTTACAACGATGAAGACCTCACCGAGGTGGTGTTGCGAGCGGCGCGCATCCTCGGCGTCACCATCGATCCGGAGGCAGCCTACGAAATCGCCTCCAGATCTCGGGGAACACCACGCATTGCTAACCGTTTGCTGCGTCGCGTCCGCGATTTCGCCGAGGTGCATTCGGATGGGCACATTGATGTAGGCGCAGCGAAAGCCGCATTGATCGTCTTTGATGTTGACGAGCTCGGCCTGGATCGCCTGGACCGCATGGTGCTGACCGCGCTCATTAAAGGCCACGGTGGTGGGCCGGTGGGGCTCAACACGCTGGCGGTAGCCGTGGGGGAAGAGCCAACGACGGTGGAAGAAGTCTGCGAGCCGTTTCTGGTCCGAGCTGGTTTGATCGCCCGGACTGGGCGCGGTCGCGTTGCGACGGCCGCGGCGTGGAATCACCTGGGATTAGAGGCTCCACCAGAGGCCCCCGGATCATTTACTGAGCTTCACCTGGATGAGTTCTCCCTCGACAGCTAGCTAGATTTTTTAAAGAAAATCGTGTTTTCTTGTGCGTGACTGGTCGAAAGAATTTGGCGTGACGTACCATGACAGTTTGGGTAAGCGCCCATCGTCAAGTTCTTTAGGCGAAGATTTACGACTCACGTTAGAACTTCAAGTTCCAAGGAGACAACCACCGTGTCAGCAAGTTCCGGGCGAAGCATCAGCCGGAGAGCATGGCCCAAGCAGGCCATCGGGCTTTTCCTGCTCGTACTCGTTACTGTGTATGGGCTTATCCTGTTTACCGGGAATAAAAGCCTCAATCCAAAACTCGGCATCGACCTGCAGGGCGGTACCCGCGTCACACTCGTGCCACAAGGTGCTGAGCCCACCAAAGAGCAGCTAGCACAAGCCCGGACCATTTTGGAAAACCGTGTTAACGGCATGGGTGTTTCCGGAGCGAGCGTGGTCTCCGACGGCAACACCTTGGTGATTACTGTCCCTGGTGAAGACACGTCCCAGGCGCGCGCACTGGGCCAGACCTCGCAGCTGCTGTTCCGTCCAGTGGCGCAGCCGGGTAACCCCGATCCAGCAGCCGTGGTTAACGCGACCAAGGATATGGCCAATCGCTGGGTGGAAAAGGGTGTTATCACGCCGGAGCAGGCGAAACAGAGCGTTACCAGCACCGTCGACACGCTCAATAAGGGCGCGGAAGAAGGGGCGCAGAAGTTTGAGGTCGGCGAAATTACCGCCAAAACCCCAGCGGAACCAGCTAACTCGGTGGAAGCTGCTAATCGACGCCAGGCCATCACCGCGATGCTCCGAGAAGACCGCCAGAGTGAAGACCCATCGAAGCAGTTCGCTGCAGCGAGCCTGCTGCAGTGCACCGATGAACTAGATCCGATCGCCGGCACAGATGATCCGGCCAAGCCGTTGGTTACCTGTGATGTGCAAGGGGGCAAGTACGTTCTTGAGCCGGCTCCAGTGCTGTTGGGGCAACCCGCCGATGCCTCTGCTAAGCGCCTGACGGGCAATGAGATTGACGCCAACCGTCCGATTAGTGGTGGCTTGAATTCGCAGACCGGCCAAATGGAAATTAATTTTTCCTTCAAGTCGGATGGGGGAGAGCAGGGTGGCGCGACCTGGGCTGCAGTGACTCAGCAATACATGCAGCGCCAGGTTGCCATCACGTTGGACTCGCACATCATTTCCGCCCCGGTTATCCAAGGCGCCACTCCGGCTGGTTCGGCAACGTCGATCACCGGTGACTTCAGCCAACAGGAAGCTCAGGAACTGGCCAATAACCTTAAATATGGTGCGCTGCCATTGAGCTTCGCCGGCGAGAACGGTGAACGCGGCGGTACCGCAACCACGATCCCGGCTTCCCTGGGTACGGCTTCGCTGAAGGCCGGCCTGATCGCCGGTCTAGTCGGTTTGATTGCCGTAGCGCTCTACGCGATGGCGTACTACCGAGTATTCGGACTGCTCGCGATGTTTACCCTGATTGCTTCCGGCGCGCTGGTGTACGGAACCCTGGTGCTGCTTGGCCGGTGGATTGGGTACTCCTTGGATCTTGCCGGTGTGGCTGGCTTGATCATCGGTATTGGCACCACGGCGGACTCGTTCGTGGTGTTCTACGAACGCATCAAGGATGAGATCCGCGATGGCCGAACGTTCAGGTCCTCCGTACCGCGCGCTTGGGATTCCGCGAAGCGAACGGTGGTCACCGGTAACATGGTGTCGCTGATCGCAGCGGTGGTGCTGTACGTGCTGGCAGTTGGCGAGGTGAAGGGATTCGCCTTCACGCTTGGCCTTACTACGGTCTTCGACTTGGCAGTCACTTTCTTGCTCACCGGTCCGTTGGTGCTGCTCGCGTCGCGCAACCCATGGTTTGCTAATGCCAAGGTCAATGGCCTTGGTTCAGTGATGAAGGTGGCAGACCGGTTGCGCCGGGACGGGGAATTCGCCGAGCGCGATGCCGCTGAATCCGCCGAAAAATCGGGCCAGGCTAGCGCCGTTGCTCAGGCAACCCGGATTGCATCCCCAGCGAAGCAGGCTACCGCTACCAACGAGGAGACGAAGTAATGGCTGAATCCACAATGAATCGCCTGTACACAGGTGAAGGTGGCGTAGATTTCATCGGCCGCACCAAACTTTGGTACGGCATTACCGCTGCGTTGCTGGCAGCGTCGATTCTGCTTATTGTGTTCCGCGGGTTCACCCTCGGCATCGATTTCAAGGGCGGCACGAAGATGAACATGCCGGCCGCTGAGCTGTCGATTGAGCAGGTGGAGGAGACCTTTACCCAGTCAACCGGCATTGAGCCAGAATTGGTGCAGATCGTTGGTTCTGGCGATACCCGGATGCTGGAAATCCACTCCGAGCGTATGAGCGACGAAGAAATCGCCAAGGCTCGCAACGCGCTGTTTGACACGTACCAACCGAAGGATGCCACCGGCAAAGCAACTCCCGACGCTGTCGGTGACTCCACGGTGTCTGAGTCCTGGGGCTCGACCATTACCAACCGCATGATCGTATCGATGCTGGTGTTTCTCGGCCTAGTATTCGTCTACATCATGACCCGCTTCGAACGCGACATGGCACTTGCTGCAATTGCGGCACTGATCGTGGACATTGTGGTTATCTCCGGCACCTACGCCCTGGTGGGTTTCGAGGTTACTCCGGCTACCGTGATTGGTTTGCTCACCGTGCTGTCCTTCTCGCTGTATGACACAGTGGTGGTCTTTGACAAGGTGAAGGAAAATACAGCTGGTTACGAGGCATCTAAGCGCAAGACCTATGCAGAACAAGCAAACCTCGCGGTCAATCAAACGGTGATGCGTTCGATTTCCACCACGGTTATTTCCGCGTTACCAATCATTGCGTTGATGGTGATTGCCGTGTGGATGATGGGCGTGGGCACCCTGAAGGACCTCGCACTGGTGCAGCTGATCGGCATTATCGAGGGCGCGTTCTCCTCCGTTCTCCTGGCAACGCCGTTGCTGGTATCGCTCAAGCGCCGCCAAAAGAAAGTGCGCGCTCACGAGGAGGCGGTCCTGGCTGCGCGCGCTTCGGGTACGCTTCACGACGACCACGTGGTTGACCCCGCCACCTCGAGCGCTGAGGCGAAACGCGTAGTAAGCGTTCCTGCTGCTCCGGCCGCAGCAGATATTCAACCGGCACCGAAGACGGAATCCACCGATTTCCGGGATACCCGTGGTAACGGGCGCACCTGGCGCCCCGGCCAATAGGCTTTCCCGGCCTGATAGTTAAGCTCAGCCCCGCTGTGAAGACCATCCTGTTTACAGGTTTTCCAGCGGGGCTGCTGCGTAAGTTCTGATAGTCAACGTTCAGGCTGCCATTGGAAACTACCCAGCCCAAGAACCTATACTCGTTGGGTAGTAATTTTTTGGTCACCGGGCGAGCACTAAGGATCCAATGCCAGTATTTTTCAAGCGTATGGGCGCGAAACGTGTTCTAGGGAGCCTACTTTCAGTGTTGGCGCTTGGGACAGTGGCTGGCTGCAGTGGTAAAGATCTAACTAAATCGTCTATCGACCACTTCGGTTACGCCGTAGGCTCGCCTCTACTTACCACCAACGCTTCGTCGATGCTGGGGGCGTCGACGAACGCTGACATTATCGGTGGCCGAGTTTTCCCAGCGGTATTTGTCACCGGTCCTTCGGGGCAGATGATTCCGAACCGAGATCTGGCAACAGCGCAGGTAGTCCCAGGGCCTAAACTTCGCGTGGAGTACGCGATCAATGAAAAGGCTAGCTACTCCGATAGCTCGCCGGTGACGTGCACTGACTTCCTCTTGGCCTACAAGGCCGGAAAAATGCGCGGGCTGTTTAACTCACGCGTACCGCTTACTGACCAAGTGGAAAACCTCGATTGCGTCCCAGGAGCGAAGAACTTCGCGGTAACGTTCAAGGACGGCGCGGGATCCCGGTGGCGCTCGCTCTTTGGTCCCGGCACCGTGGTGCCCGCACATGTTATTGCTAAACGTGCCGGGCTGTCGCCAGAGCAACTAGTGCAGGCATTGCAGTCAGAAAATTCCGCTGCGTTGATGCCGGTGGCTAAAATTTGGCGCGACGGTTTTGATTTGAAGAACTTTGACCCAGAACTGCAGGTCTCGGCGGGCCCGTACAAGATTGCGGCAGTATCCGACAATGGGGCAGTACAACTGGTGCGCAATGACCTGTTCAACGGGGACAAGGCATCTTTTGAAAAAGTTTTGATGTGGCCACGCTCGGCCAATTTGGATGAGGTCAATGCCTCAAACAGCGTGGAAGTGGCCGATCTCGTTGGGGTGTCCGACGTGACGTGGGTGAATCGGGACGATCCCGGCAATCGATTCAAGATTGATCGGCAAGCCGGTCACCTGACCGAACAGCTCACCCTTGGCAACGCTGGAGTCTTCGCTCAGGCTGAAGCCCGACGTGCATTCGCGGCCTGTGTGGATGCCAACGCAGTTGCCAAGACGTCGTCAAGCAATGCAGGGGTGGAGGTTCCTGCGGTATTCACCCACCTGACTTCGCACGCGGAACCGATCAATGCGCAGCTTGCCGAAGTGATGGCGAAACATCAAAACACTAATCTGGGTGAAGCCGAAAAGTTGCGTGGTGCGACAATACGTGTGGGGTATCTGGGGCCGGACGAACGCAAGAAGGCGATGGTGGCTAGCATTGCGGCCAGCTGTGCGCCGGCCGGAATTACGGTGGTTGACGCGTCCGCGGAAAACCAAACCTTCGAGGACGTGCACCGCATGCAACCAACTCCATCCGGTGTACACATCGAGGTGCCGGGTACTATCGATGCGTTGCTGCACGCTGCTGATCCGCACGTCGGGTACGGACACGTCAATGGTGATATCGGCGATGTGGAGAAACTCCGCGCGGAAGAACAACGCTTGTGGGAGGAATCCGATGTCATCCCGCTAGCATCGCAGCCGCGCACGCTGGTCTATGACAAATCTATTGCAAATATCGTGGTAAACACAGCTCTTTCTGGCATCGGCTGGAACATGGAGCGGTGGCAGGAAGGGCCGAAGAAGTGACAACACCAAAGTACCGCTCAGCACACGAGGCACTTAGTGACCTCGTCCGATTGGTGCCAGATTTCCCGGTAGCGGGGGTGCTTTTCGAGGACCTTACTCCGGTGCTGGCGGATGCCGATGGGTTCCGGGTGCTGGTCGAGGATCTTGCGGCGGCTTCCGAAAAGCTAGGTGCCGAACTCATCGGTGGATTGGACGCCCGCGGCTTCCTGTTGGGATCTGCTGTGTCTTACAAGTTGGGCCAAGGAATTTTGGCGATTCGTAAGAAAGGCAAGCTGCCACCACCGGTGCACACTCGCGAATATGCGCTGGAATACGGCACTGCTGCGCTTGAAATCCCAGCTAGCGGCATTGACATTGCTGGCAAGCGCATCGTGCTTGTCGACGACGTGCTGGCCACCGGTGGCACGCTCCGCGCCGCCTCCGAATTGCTCGAAGAATGTGGCGCGATTGTCGCAGGCTACGTAGTTGTGTTGGAAGTGCCAGGCCTTGGTGGCCGAGAAAAACTGAGTAACGCACCAATTATCGTGTTGAACGAACCGGACTAAACAACCGGTTGGAGTAACATCGAGTAAATCGCTTCGACGGCAACATGATGTGAATAGGCAAGGGTAGTGATGGCGGCAAGCAAGCAGCACAAGCAACAAGTCAACATGCGCAGTGTGTCTGCTCGGCTGGCTCGTAGCCTCACTGGTGGCGGGAAAACGAAGGTTGATCCCGTCCTCGACCCGCTCATGTCCATCCACCGGCAGTTTCATCCGAAAGCTGACGGCGCGTTGCTGCAACGAGCCTACAACACTGCGGAGGCGCTGCACGAAGGCGTCATGCGCAAGTCCGGTGATCCATATATCACCCACCCGCTCGCCGTAGCCACCATCGCTGCCGAAATCGGTATGGATACCACGACCCTGGTAGCAGCGCTGTTGCACGATACTGTCGAAGACACCGACTATTCGCTGGAGCAGCTGTCGGAAGAGTTCGGTGCGGAAGTCGCTCGCCTTGTCGACGGCGTTACCAAACTGGACCGCGTCGCATTGGGCGCTGCCGCTGAAGCTGAGACGATTCGCAAAATGATCGTCGCGATGAGCCAAGACCCGCGGGTGTTGGTGATTAAGGTCGCCGACCGGCTCCACAACATGCGGACCATGCGGTTCCTGCCGCCGGAAAAGCAGGCCAAAAAAGCCCGGCAAACCCTGGAAGTTATTGCGCCGTTGGCGCATCGACTCGGGATGGCTTCGGTGAAATGGGAGCTAGAAGACCTTTCCTTCGCAATTCTCTACCCCAAGAAGTATGACGAAATCGTTCGCCTGGTAGCCGATCGCTCGCCATCGAGAGACCGCTACCTGCAAGAAATTATTTCGGCTGTCTCCGCAACTTTGAAGGAAAACCACATTGAGGCCGAGGTCGCCGGCCGGCCGAAGCACTACTGGTCGATTTATCAGAAGATGATTGTTCGAGGCAGAGATTTCGACGAAATCTTTGACCTGGTGGGCATCCGAATTCTGGTAGACAACATCCACAATTGCTATGCAGCTATCGGCGCAGTGCACGCCCTCTATAACGCGTTGCCCGGACGGTTTAAGGATTATATTTCGGCCCCACGATTCGGCGTGTACAAATCATTGCACACTACAGTGATTGGCCCGGGTGGCAAACCACTAGAAGTCCAAGTGCGCACCCACGAAATGCACTACAACGCCGAATACGGCATCGCCGCGCACTGGCGGTACAAGGAAACCAAGGGAAATCACCACGGATCTCAGCAGGAAGTGGACCAGATGGCGTGGATGCGCCAGCTGTTGGATTGGCAAAAAGAAGCCGCTGACCCCAATGAGTTCCTGGATTCGCTGCGCTACGACCTTACCGAGAAGCAGATCTTTGTATTCACCCCCAAGGGCGATGTCATCAATCTTCCGGTAAACGCGACCCCGGTTGACTTCGCCTACGCGGTCCACACCGAGGTGGGACACCGATGCATCGGTGCCAAGGTAAATGGCAAGCTGGTTGCCCTCGAGTCCTCGTTGAAGAACGGGGATCGCGTGGAGATCTTTACCTCTAAGGACCTCAATGCAGGCCCCAGCGCTGACTGGCAAAAATTCGTCATCTCGCCCCGCGCCAAGGCTAAGATCCGCCAATGGTTTGCCAAAGAACGTCGCGAGGAATCCATTGAGGCTGGCCGTGATGCATTAGCAGCCGAAATCCAGCGGGGCGGTCTGCCGAAGCATCGCCTGCTCAATGCGCATTCGATGAAAGACATCGCGTCGTTGCTGAACTTCGACGATGTCGATTCTTTGTACACCGCAATCGGTGAGGGGCAAACCTCCGCGAAACATGTCGTCGAACAACTTACTGCCATGTTTGGCACGGAAGACGATGCCGAAGACGCGCTCGTGGCCAAAACACCGTTTTCTGAGATCGTTAAGGCCAAGACCGCAGCGCGAAAAAATGCCTCGGAAGCCTCTGGAATTTTGGTCGAAGGTAGCCCCGATGTGCTGGCCAAGCTCGCCAAATGCTGCATGCCGGTACCCGGAGATGAAATCTTTGGCTTCGTGACCCGTGGTGGCGGTGTCTCGGTGCACCGCGCGGATTGTACGAACGCGGCCAAACTTAAGGAAGAACCTCAGCGGCTCATCCAGGTGTCGTGGGGTAGTGATGGCGGTTCGGTATTTTCGGCTAACTTGCAGCTGGAAGCACTGGATCGTCAAGGGTTGCTGCTGGAGATTACTCGCGTGATTAATGAAGAGCGGTTGACTACGACGGCCCTCAACATCCACACGTCGGATGATCGCGTTGCAGTAGCACGGTTCACCTTTGAAGTTTCAGACACCAAACAATTGGGCGCATTGATGACTCGCCTGCGCAATATCGAGGGGGTATTCGATGTATACCGCCTCACCTCCGGAGGTTAACCACACGTGAAATCTTTGTGACCGTCAGGCTAAAAGGGCAGGGGCGTATTCGTCGATAAGCTGCGTCGTTGAGCGGGTAACAGTGAAGTGGGATACAACAATTTGGTAACCATCAATCTTCCTGCTCAAGGAGCCAATCGTGTCTCGACGCAACTTTCAGCGCCTGACCCGCACTACGACCGCAGCCGCCGCTGCCGTCGCGATGTGGGCAACGCTCACCCCAGCTGCATTCGCACAAACCGCACCGGTCCAGTTCAACATCGCGGGCATTACCGACTTCCACGGCCACATCTCCAATGTTGTAGCTAAGGACGGCAAGATCGTCGAGCCGGGCGCCGCAGAACTCGCCTGCATGCTCCCAGTTGCTGCTGAGGGCAAGAAGCAGCTGTTCGTCTCCTCTGGCGACAACATTGGCGGATCCGCATTCAACTCCGCACTGCTTAACGACGAACCAACGCTGCAGGTCTTGAACCAGATGGGGCTCAAGGCATCAGCAGTGGGTAATCACGAGTTTGACAATGGCTACGCTGATCTAGCTGGACGAGTGGCATCCTTGGCTGAATTCCCACACCTCGGCGCAAACGTCGAGGGGGAAAACCCAGACCTTAAGCCATACGTTATCGAAGAAATCGACGGCGTCAGGGTTGCGCTGGTAGGTACCGTAACTACGACCACCGCAGATAAGGTCTCTCCGGCTGGTATTGCCGGGATTACCTTCACTGACCCAAACAAAGCGACGAACGACATTGCGGACAAGCTCAAGTCCGAAGGCCAGGCCGATGTCGTGGTAGCACTCATCCATGAGGGCATGCGTACCCCGGAGATGTTCTCTAACAACGTTGATATCGTCATGGCTGGTGACTCTCACTTGACCGATAACCAGGTCATCACCCGCAAGGATGGCTCTAAGTTTGCCCTAGTTCAGGCAGATCACTACAGCAAGGCCCTGGCAGATCTGGATATCACCTTCGACCCAGCAACGAAGAAAATCACGGACATCAAGTCCACCGTTCATGACGCAGAGGCTATCCACGCAGCCTGTGGTGCTACCCCGGATGCTGCGGTGGCAGCTATCGTTGCCGCGGCTGAAGAGAAAGCAAAGCAGCAGGGCGAGCAGGTCGTTGCCAATACCTCTCACAGCTTCTACCGGGGCAGTTCTGACGGCACGATCGCTACCTCTGGCAAGAATCGGGGCGTGGAGTCCACCCTGAACAATCTGTTGGCTGAAGCTGCGAAGCAAGGCATCGCTGGCAGCACGACCGTCAAGCCAGACCTCGGCGTCATGAACGCTGGCGGCGTGCGAGCGGATCTGGAAAAGGGCGAAGTAACCTACGCGGAGGCGTTCGCTGTCCAGCCGTTCGGTAACGAGATTACCTACGCCTCGGTCACCGGCGCGAACATTATCCAGGCTCTGGAGCAGCAGTGGAAAGACCCGGGCGCAGACCGCCCAGTGCTGCACCTTGGTTGGTCCGATAACCTGGCTTACACCTTCGACCCAGAGGCGCAGCGGGGTAAGCACATCACTTCGGTCACCATTGACGGCAAGCCACTCGATCCGGCCAAGACCTATACGGTTGCTGGCTCTACCTTCCTGCTGCAGGGCGGTGACGGCTTTACCGCTTTTGGTCCGGATGAAACGAAGCTCCCCAACACCGGAATTATGGACGTCCAGTTGTTCATTGACTTCCTGAAGGCGAACAAGGATCTCGCGCCACGTGCTGGCCAGTCCAACGTAGGCGTACACTTCCAGACCGCGCCTAAGCCGGGCAAGACCGTGAAGGTCGATCTTTCCTCCCTGATCTACACCATCGACGATCCTGCGACGACCGTCGCGGTAGAGTTCGACGGCCAGACGGTAACTGCGCCGATCACGAAGAATTTCGAGGCAGCAACCCCGGGTGCTGGTATGGCAACGGTTGAACTCAAGATGCCGGAAAAGGGCTCCGACCCAATCCCAATGACCATCAAGACCGATGCAGGCACTGAGATCACCACTCTAGTCAACCTCGAAAAGCCG
Source organism: Staphylococcus chromogenes (assembly GCA_032468405.1). Taxonomy (GTDB): domain Bacteria; phylum Actinomycetota; class Actinomycetes; order Mycobacteriales; family Mycobacteriaceae; genus Corynebacterium. The sequence goes on along the minus strand of JAUDUO010000001.1, from coordinate 223,872 downwards.
TTCTTTGGCTCCTCCGACTCTTCCGTCGGCTCAACCGTTGGCAGCTTGGTTGGTTTTGTCGGAGTCATCGCACTAATTGTCGGCGGATTGCAGATGCTGAACCCACAAATTGTAAAGAATTTCGTTGCTATGCTCCCAGTTCCGCTGCGGGACGCGGTACGCAACTTCTTGCACATCTAACTGCCGCACGTAGCTGAGGCTACTGCGCCCATTCCCAAGCCCCCACCCTTGATCCAGGTCTTCACCTGGGTTAAATGGGTGGGGCTTCCCCGTAGCTATCTCTAGGTATGCGTAACTCCGTTGCCTAGATTCCCGCTGCAGTTGTGCAGTACATACAAAAATGCCCTCCAACAAGAAGTTGGAGGGCATTTCAGGCTTATTCTGTGAAAAGCAAGGGGACTTTAAAAGTTCTCCCTAGCCTGTAGCAGCGCTAGTATTTAGCGACCCATCTTCATGAAGCGATCGAGCAGGCCAGAAATGGTGACCAGGGTGCTCAGGATGCCGGCAACAGCCTTGAGGATGTTGATGACGCGGTCGAACTTCTTGTCGGCCTCGGTCTTGCCGTCAGCGTCGGTGGTCTCGTCCTTGGAGTCAGAGGAGCCGAAAACCTTGTCGGAGGAGGAAGCTGGCTTCGCGGTGGTGGTGGCCTCTGCAGCTGGGGTAGCAACTGGGGTTGGGGTTGCGGTGGTGGTTGCAGCCATTGCTGGAGCAGTCAGGGTAGCGGTGGAGATTGCAGCAGCAGCGATGGTAGCGGTCAGTGCCTTGCGGGAGATGAGCTTCATGGAGAAAGTCCTTATCGTAGAAGAAGCGGAAAACCTGTCATCAGGGTAACGGTACTATCAAGCTTGCGCAACAGGGCGCGATACCTAATTTTCCTCGTTGGGGGCGGGACGACGTGCGATTATTCGTTTCAGGTTCAAAACTATAACGCGGTTAAACGGCGGTTTACCTGTAGTGATGCAGATCAAAAATCCCTCGCTCGATATTCCGGTAGGGAATAAGTGCGAGGGTGTTTCTTTTTTAACAATTTTCTAAGTTGTGGCTGAAGTGAAACATGTGACGCTTGTTGTTGAAAGACAGCCACGGCTACTCATGTGAAAGGCGACGTTTCGGCCCGTCACATGAGGCGTCGAAAAGCAGTGCGCTAGCCGACCTTTGCAGAATTGATCTTCACTTCGGTGGCCGGAGCGCCGTCAGATGCGCCACCCTGCGCGCCCGCGGCGGCTATTTTGTCGAGCGTGCTCAGGCCTTCATCAGAGATCTTGCCAAAGTAGGTGTAGTTTGCCGCGAGTGGGGAGTCCTTAAAGTTAAGGAAGAACTGGGACCCATTGGTGTCTGCGCCTGCGTTGGCCATGGCGATAGAGCCGCGAGGGTAAACCACCTGGGACCGAGCGTCCATCTCATCCGATGGGTATTCATTCTTGAACTGGAAGCCCGGGCCGCCAGAGCCCTTGCCGGTTGGGTCGCCACACTGCAAGACGTAAATGCCCTGGGTAGTGATTCGGTGGCACACGGTGTTGTCGTAGTAACCGTTTGCCGCGAGATGCTCGATGGCGTTGACCGTACAAGGTGCCACCGAGCGATCCAGGGTGAGTCCGATAGGGCCTGCGGTGGTATCCAGGTTGACCTTTACCTCGCCCTTAGTTGACACACCTTCAGTCTTGGCAGGCTTAGTTACCTGTTTTACTGGTTGACCAGCGTCCTTGTAATCACACTTGACAGCATCTTCGAGTGGCTTCTCGCGCTTCATAGCCAGGGGCTTGACCTCAGGAGCCTGCGATGGGGCAGTAGTGGACTGAGCCTCGGTCTGCTCTGGCTCATTGGTGCGGGTGGCGGCGTACCAGATGCCACCAACCAAGGCCAGGATGACCACGGCAGCCATCGCGACGACACCCAGTGGCTTCGCCTTTTCTGCACGGTCCCGGCTCTTTAGCTCGCGATCCAATTTCCGCATCGCTTCTTCGCGACGTTCTCTGTTCGAAGACATCTGCGTCCTTTTAAGTGTGAATGTAAGTGGTCCTTGACTTAACTGCCGCAATAAACCGCCGACAGCGCTTGGTCTATCCTAATCTATGCTGGCCACCTGCCTCAGCGTGAGGCGCTTTCTTGCGGCACGCGGAAGTGGACTGAGCAAGGTCTCGCGTGGCGTCGCTAAGCTAAAAGGCATGGAATTGATGGGTTTTGCCTCCGGGCCATACAAGACGAATTGCTACATCCTTGCCAACGATGGGCACTGCGTGGTGATCGACCCAGGGATGCACACGCTCCACCCGCTGCTGGCGATGCTTGAAGACAAGCAACTAACCCTCGATAAAATCGTGCTCACCCACGGCCACATCGACCACACTCGCGATGCCGGTGACCTCGCCAAACGGCTCGGAGTCGAGGTCTACATCCACGCGGCTGATGAATACATGCTCGCCACTGGTGAAGGCGTAAGTGAGCAAACCCGCGTGCTTTTCGACGCCGACGCGATGACTCCCATCCCATCGCCGCAGCACCTTAACCACGGCGACACCATTTCGCTAGTAGGCGTAGATTTTGAAGTACGCCATGCACCAGGGCATTCACCGGGGTCAGTACTGCTGGTCGCTGAGTCAATTTCGCTGTGTATTGCGGGTGACGTGTTGTTTAAGGGATCCATCGGACGCACTGATTTGGCGGACTCCTCGCACGCAGACATGTTGGTGTCTTTGAAAGAACAGGTATTGACGCTGCCTGATGAGCTCGCGGTATTGCCCGGACACGGACCAGATACCACGATTAGGGCTGAGCGTCAGCAAAACCCGTTCTTGCAAGCACTTCGCTAGCCCCACCCTGCCCCAGGTATCCCGATAGGCACCTGGAGCAAGGTATATTCATACAGCGTGACTAACTCAACGAAGTTCCAGCCGTTCAAAGCTCCGAAGGGCGTGCCAGATTATGTGCCGCCGGCATCCCCAGAATTTCTAGCGGTGCGCGATAGCTTCGCGCATCAAGCACACCTGGCGGGCTACGAACACATTGAGCTGCCGATCTTCGAAGAAACCGGCCTGTTTGCCCGTGGCGTCGGTGAGTCCACCGACGTGGTGTCTAAAGAAATGTACACCTTCGCAGACCGGGGCGATCGCTCCGTCACCCTGCGTCCTGAAGGCACCGCCGGTGTTATGCGCGCAGTGATCGAGCACGGCTTGGATCGGGGCGCGCTTCCGGTGAAACTGACCTACGCCGGTCCATTTTTCCGCTACGAGCGCCCGCAGGCCGGCCGATACCGCCAGCTACAGCAGGTCGGCGTCGAAGCTATCGGTATTGACGATCCCGCGTTGGATGCCGAGGTCATCGCGCTCGCTGACCGGTGTTTCCGTTCCATCGGGCTCACCGGCTACCGACTGGAAATGACCTCATTGGGCGACAACACCTGCCGCCCGGCTTACCGAGAAAAACTCGTCGAATTCCTCAGCAAGCTGCCCTTGGACGAAGAAACCCGGCGGCGCGCGGAAATCAACCCACTGCGGGTGTTGGACGACAAGCGGCCAGAAATGAAGGAGCTGCTGGTTGATGCACCATTGATGCTCGATCACCTCTCGGCAGAGGCACGCGAGCACTTTGACACGGTCTGTGGGTACCTCGACGACATGGGCGTTAAGTACGAGATCAACCCGCGGATGGTGCGCGGGTTGGACTACTACCACAAGACCACCTTTGAATTCGTCCACGACGGTCTCGGCGCGCAATCCGGTATCGGCGGAGGCGGGCGGTACGACGGTCTGATGGCACAACTCGGCGGGCAAGAGCTCTCCGGCGTTGGCTTTGGCCTCGGCGTTGATCGTGCGCTGCTAGCCCTGCACGCCGAAGAAAAGAAGGCCACTGAGGTCGGGCGAGTGGACGTGTACGGCATTGCGATGGGTGCCGCTGCCAAGCGGGAAATGGTGCAGCTTATCCACTCTTTGCGCTCGGCAGGTGTTTCCGCAGATATGTCCTACGGTGACCGCGGACTTAAAGGCGCGATGAAGGGAGCTGACCGAGCGGGTGCAAAGTTTGCTCTCGTTCTCGGCGACCGAGAGCTGGAACAACGCACCATAGCGTGCAAGGACTTGGCCGCGCACGAGCAGACGGAATTGCAGCTCGACAACACCGTAGCTGAAATCTTGGGCAAGCTCGGACGTTAACTGCAGCCTAACTCCGGGGTGCTGGCCCCAGCTTTACAAACTCGAATCCCGCAGCTTTCAGCTGCGGGATCGCTGCTGCTACGCCCGCCGCGGTTCCAGACCGAGGCTGATTCATGTGCATAATCGCAATCGCGCTAGGCGAAGCACCGAGCAACTGGCTCGATACGGTTGTTGCGGTTGCGGTGGCGCCGAAGTCACCATTGGTGGCGAAACCGGCGATTGATACCCCCAGGTCATGAGCGATACGGATTGCTACATCGTCGTAATGCGCCGTGCCGGAACGAAACCAGTTCGATTCCACACCAAGAGCATTGCGGAGCCGGGCGCGGTTGCCTTCAATCTCCTGGACTACATCGCGGGCCGACGCAGTTCCGGCGATGCCGTAGGCAGCTTGGCCTCGCACCGACAGCGGCAGGTGGACGGTACCGTGATTCTCAATTTGGAACAAAGGGTCTTCGGCAAGCTTTTTGGCGGCTTCCAGGTTCGCATCCACCCACCGTTGGTTGAAAAATAGTGTGGCCGGTACCCGGTGTTCTCGCAGGGTGGCTAGCAGCGATTCGTCAATAGCTGAGCCGTGCGGGCCACCGCACGCATCGAAGGTGAGCGCGATGGTACGGGAGGTGCTTCCTGGAATATGGGACACGCAACCAGGAAGATCGAGTCCCCATTGGCTAGGCGTAGTTGCTTCGTGAGTAGCTATGATGCGTTCGATATTCGGGGTAGGCCGAGCCATGGTGGATGGGGAGGCAACCGTAGTAGTTGCGGCGGGCGTGGTGGGCGTCGATAGGCGCGGGGCGGAAGGAGTGGGCGCGGACCGGCGGTCGTCGGAAAGCTGTCGCATTGTTACTGCTCCGATGCCTAGGAGGGGCAACGCGCCGGAGAGGAGCAAGAAGTTTCGACGAGAGTGTGCGCGGGGTTGCGCCCGGTGCCTAGAGTTCACTGCGCGTGCTTTCAACATTGGTTATCGGCCAGGGACTTTCTAATCCTAGACACACCAAAGCCCCGCGGGAATAGTGCACACGCGGGGCGATGGGGCCTGGCTCATGAGGGCGCTAGCAGAACGTGTGGTTCATCGGCAGGCCGATATTGACGGCAAGCCCGCCGGTGGAGGTTTCCTTATATTTATCCAGCATGTCGCGACCGGTGGCCGCCATGGTGCGTACGCAGTCATCCAGGGACACGTGGTGGATGCCGGTGCCCAGGCGAGCGAGGCGAGCTGAGTTGATAGCCTGGACGGCTGCAATAGCATTGCGCTCGATGCACGGGATTTGTACCAAACCTGCAACAGGGTCACAGGTCAGACCCAAGTTGTGCTCGAGGGCAATTTCAGCGGCGTTGGCAACTTGTTCAGGGGTACCGCCGAGCACTTCGCACAGGCCAGCTGCTGCCATTGAAGCTGCCGAGCCGACTTCACCCTGGCAGCCGACCTCTGCACCGGAAATAGAGGCGTTTTCTTTGATGATGACGCCGATGGCGGCCGCCGCTAGCAGGAATTCGCGCGCCTTCTCGTCGTTGAATCCCTCAACGAAATCGCGGCAGTAGTGCAAAACGGCCGGAATAATGCCGGCAGCACCGTTGGTCGGTGCCGTAACTACGCGGCCACCAGCAGCGTTTTCTTCGTTAACCGCCAGGGCATAGAGGTTGACCCATTCCATAGCGCGCAGCGCGTCGCCATCCTGCATCGAACGGTGGTCCATCAGGTGCTGATACACGTGGGGAGCACGCCGAGCGACGTTCAATCCACCCGGCAAAATTCCGGTGGTCTTAATGCCAGCTTCAGCACATTCCTTCATGGTGTGCCACACGGCATCTAGGTGATCTTCGATCTTTTCCCGGTTGTGCAGCGCGATTTCGTTCTCCAGCATGATTTCCGAAATCCGCTTGTCGTATTTGTGGCACAGCGAGATCAGGCGGGCACCGGTGGTGAAGTAGTACGGGACTTCATCGCCACGGTTGGCAGTGGAAGCTCCAGATCCGAGGCCGCCGTCCTTTTCTTCCGCGTTAAGCTCTTCCTTCGACAGAATAAAACCACCGCCGACGGAGAAGAACTGTACCTCGGTACCGTCTTCCAGGTTTTGGAAAATCATCCCGTTGGGATGCTCAGGTAGCGCGGCGGAATCAAAAACAATCTCGAGCTCAATTCCATTGGAGAGGGTGGAGTGGGCTGGGATGTCTGCGCCGGGCGCTGGTTCAGCGTTGGGGTCAACGTTGTGGGGTTCATAACCTAAAAGGCCCAGAACAACGGCGCGATCGGTGCCGTGTCCCTTACCAGTGGCCGCGAGGGAACCGCGCAGCTCAACCCGGATTTTCTTAGTTGGATGTTCGGTAATAAAACGAAGAGCGGCCCGCATCGGGCCTACCGTATGGGAGGAGGATGGGCCGATGCCGATACTAAACAAATCGATTGCGCTAATAGTCATGCCAAAAGTGTAACGAAACTTACCCCTTGACGGGGGTTATTCGAGGTGATTGCTTAAAATGCGTTCGAATGTGGACAGCTCGCCGTCACTTTGCTGCAAGCCTGTATCGCGCACCGTCTTGGCTCCTGCAGCAAACGGGCCGCCGAGTCCCCCTACGGTGGTGGCGTCGACAAGCATCATTTGTGCCAATTCTGTAGTAGCGCGTTGAATGCGCTTACTTAAGTCGCTGCCGTGGGCACCGCCGAAATCTTCGACGGCGGCAAAGACTGCCGTGGGCACCATCGCCGCTTTGAGGTAAGAAAACAGTGGACGCATGGCGAAATCGAGCACCAAACTATGCCGTGCAGTGCCGGCTGTAGCGGCCAGCAGGGTTGGTTTTGTAGTGAGGGTGTCTTGCTCCACGGTGTCAAAGAACATTTTGAACAAGCCGGAGTAGCTGGCTTGAAAGACTGGGGTCACCACTATTAGCCCATCGGCGCTAGCTACCGCCTCGTGGGCGTCCTGGAGCACCGGTGTGCGGTTTCCACCAGTGGTGAGGGCAGTGGCCAGATCAGTAGCGAGGGTGCGTAGTTCAATATGTACTATTTGGTGGGCTTCGCCACGGGCGGCGATCGCACTGGCTGCTGCGTTCGCAAGCTCGTCGGCCAACGTCTTGGTGGTGGATGGGGTGGATAGCCCTGCAGAAACTACGACTATTGTGCGCATGCTCATGCTCCTTGCGGTAGGACGTGGAAATGCGGGTGATCGCGGTGTTCCCGCAGGAATGCGTGGGTTGGGGGATCGCTCGGTACGTGGGCTGGCCGCCGCTGTTCCATGCGCAGGCGCAGCTCAGGGACAATGTCACGGCCCAGGATTTCAATTTGGTTAAGCACTACTTCTAGCGGCAGGCCGGCGTGATCCATAAGGAAGAGTTGGCGCTGGTAATCCCCAACCCAGTCGGCGAACTCTAGGGTGCGCTCAATTACCTGCTCTCGGGTACCTACTGTAAGGGGCGTGAGCTCGGTGAATTCTTCAAGTGATGGTCCGTGGCCGTAGACCGGCGCATTGTCAAAGTAGGGCCGGAACGTTGCTTTCGCTTCCGCCTCGGTCTCCCCAACAAAGATCTGGCCACCAAGGCCCACGATGGCGGTATCAGCTGGTCCGTGGCCATGCTTTTCAAACTGCTTTCGGTAGGTTTTAACCATGCTCGCAGTGTGTTCTTTGTTCCAGAAGATGTTGTTGTGGAAGAAGCCGTCCCCATAAAAGCCAGCCTGTTCGGCAATTTCGACGGAGCGGATAGATCCGTGCCAGACGAACGGTGGTACGCCGTCCAGCGGGCTAGGGGTGGAGGTGTATCCGTGTAGTGGGGTGCGGAATTTGCCACTCCAATTGACTACGTTTTCTCGCCACAGCCGACGCAGCAGGTGATAATTTTCCACTGCCAGCGGAATGCCATCGCGAATGTCTTTGCCAAACCACGGGTAAACAGGGCCGGTGTTGCCGCGACCCATCATGAGATCTACCCGGCCACCGGAAAGGTGCTGTAGAAAGGCATAGTCTTCTGCGATCTTTACCGGATCGTTGGTAGTGATGAGTGTCGTGGAGGTAGACAGCTGAATGTTTGTAGTTTGCGCAGCAATGTAGGCCAAATGGGTGGTTGGTGAGGAAGGGACGAAGGGTGGGTTGTGGTGTTCGCCGGTGGCGAAGACGTCAAGCCCAACTTCTTCTGCTTTGAGTGCGATCGCGGTAATGGCCTGGATTCGCTCCGCTTCGCTTGGGGTGTGTCCGGTGGTTGGGTCGGTGGTGACATCGCCGACGGTAAAGATGCCAAATTGCATGGCCGCCTCCTCATGTTGTTGATATGTCAACAATAATGGGCGTTGGTGGGTTTCCGCAACTGGACGGTCAATCTTTGTGCTTGAGGCCGAGCAAAAATGTATGGACTAGCTCATCGGTAAAAGTTTCGTCGGTGTAAAACACGGTGCGGTTATGCGGGCGAGCAACGGAAAGTAGACCCCGGAGAAAAAAGAGGTGGTCCACGTTGGGAGAGACTAAGCCTGCTTCCTGAGCCCGTTGCACGATGTCAATATTTTTGGAAATGAGTTCATTGCGTAGTTGTTCTACGTCTGGGTGGAACTTAGCCACCATGTCCGCGGTATAGGACGAAGCCAGTTGGGCGAGCCCGAGATTAATGAGGCCCTCCGCATAGCTCTCCCAACCGAGTCGGGGGTCGGTGTCCATCAGGGTCAAGGTTGTGCGTTGCAGGTCGGTGATTTGACCAAAAAGCTCCTCAATGATGGTGGAGAGTAGGGAGGCTCGATCGGGGAAATTGCGATACAGCGTGGCAATGCCCACGCCGGCGCGTCGTGCGATTTCTTCCAGGCTGCCCAATTCAGGCATGGTGGCAAGGATTTCCCGAGCGGCGGCGATAATCTTCCGACGGCGGGCGAGGGCATCTGCGCGCATTGTAATCGGCCTTTCGAAGATAGTTATATGCAGCAATTTTAGGCTCAACTTGCATTGTGGGCCAAAGGCGAGCAGTATTGGCACGTTGTTTAAGTGATAGTAGACCCTCCGCTTTTGGGGTTGTCAACCACGAAGGAAGATCGTGTCCGAATCAGAAGAAGAATTAACGATTCCAGAGAAAAGGGCGCAAGTTTTCGCTAGTGGCCTCACCGTACAAACCGGGGCGCATGTGGGGGATATTACTCTCGAAGCGCCCATGACCTTGCTATACACCGGGCGCGAATCGTCAGCTACCACGACAATGATGACGTTAGCTGGCCGGATGAAACCAAAGGCTGGCGTGGTCAAGTTGGTGACCGCCAATGGCGCGGTCGTCGAAAAGCCTCGGTCGCGAGCAAAACTCATCGCGCTAGCTGGGGTCAATGAAATCGATAGTTTGGACCGCAACGTCACCGTAGCCTCCTTAGTCCGCGAAAGCGCGGCCTGGTCAAACCGGTGGTGGGAGCGCACTCCGCATGACATCGCGAAGATTGACCGGTGGAATGAGCTGCAGGAGCTGCTGCAGTTTGACGGATCTCCGCGGGCCCATGCCGGGGATTTGACGCCGCAACAACGATTTACGTTGCGAGTGTTGCTGGCATTGATGACACGCAAGCAACCCGAAATGCTGTTTGTTGATGATATCGACCAGGTGCATAGCCTGGAGATCCGCCGAGAAATCATCTGCAACCTGAAGGATGTTTCATCGCTTTTGCCAGTGGTGGTGGCTTCATCGAACCGAGATGTGGACGGCATCGTCGATGCCACAGTTGAGCTACGCCCAACTGGAAAGGACGCCTAAATGAATCTTTTTCACTTTGGCACTGAAATTCGTCGTTTTGCCCACGGCAAGTTGCCTAAGGCAGCTTTCGTGGTGCTGGTACTCCTACCATTGATCTTCGGCGGCCTATTCCCCTGGGCCTACTGGGATCCAATCGCCGGCATGAAAGATATGCCAGTAGCGATCGTCAATTCGGATACCGGCGCAACGGTCTCGGGGCAACATATCAATGCTGGTGAAGAGATCCAGACCGAGTTGTTGAAGAATGACCGGGTCAACTTCATCAAAGCAACCCCAGAGGAAGCCTCGCGAGGCGTTGCCGACGGCACCTTCTATTTCGCGCTCGAACTGCCCACCGACTTTTCTCAAGCAGTCGCCTCGGTGCAAAGCGATCATCCACACTCCGCGCAGCTAAACACCATTTACAACAACACCAATGGCTTCATCGCCACGGTGTTGGGCAACCAGGTCACTAACCAGGTGGTGGCGACCGTCGATGCTGAACTGGGGTCCCAGGTAACCGACAAGTTGTTGGTTGGTTTCAACACCGTTGGTGAAGGCATGAATAAGGCTGCCGAAGGATCTGCCAAGCTTCACGACGGCGCGCACTCGGCCCGCGAAGGTGCGGACAAATTGGCCGCCGGCAATGCCGAACTCGCGTCCGGTGCCGGCCAACTTGACGAAGGCGCGGCCAAATTGGCCGCGGGCGCGCAAGAGCTCGATAACGGCTTGGCACAAGCACAAAATGGTGCTGGCCAGCTGAATGCAGGCTTGACCCAGCTGGACGGCGCGACCACCCGCCTCGGCGCAGGCGCCAGCCAGATTTCTGCGGGCGTTGACCAAATTGTTGCGCTGGCGGGACAGGCCGGTACCGCGCAGGCGAACGCCACCGCGCCGTTGGTTAACGTGTCAACGCAACTCAAGGCCCTCGGGGTTCCTGCAGCATTGGACTTGGCTGCTCAAGTGGATGGCATCATCAACCAGATGAATAGTCAGGGGGCTGGACCTAATTCGGACATCACCCAAAAGCTCGGGCAGCTGCAACAAGGTGCAGCCACCCTGGCGTTTCAGCTGTCTGACCCATCCGCTGAGTACCGCTCTGGTGTCTCGCGCGCAGCTGATGCATCCGGCCAACTGGCCGAGGGGCTGACCCAGCTTAAGGATGGTTCTGGAAAGCTGGTAGTGGGAACGCAGACGTTGACGGCGTCGACAAGCAAGCTCAGCGGCGGTGCTACTCAGCTCAGCGTGGGTGCGAATGCGCTTCGCGACGGGCTGGTGCAGCTGGATGAAGGCAGCGGCGAGCTCAGCTTGAAACTGACCGATGGTGCCGCCAAGGTGCCTAACCTTAGCGACGATCGGCGCGCATCCACCTCGCATGTCATCGGCAAATCGGTGGAGACGGCAAATTTGGGCCAAGACCTAACTAAATTCGGCGTGGGTTTGACACCATTCTTCGCTTCGTTGGCGATGTTCATGGGTGGAACCGTCATGTTCATGGTGCTACGTCCGCTGCAACGGCGTGCGGTTGATTCTGGAATGTTTCCTACTCGTGCCGCGCTCGCATCATGGTTCCCAGCCATTACTATCGGCTGCTTGCAGGCAACTGCGGTGTGGGCCGTCCTGACGTTTGTGTTGCACATCAACGCTGCCCACTCGTTTGGTCTGCTGGTAGCGTTGTGGGGAATTTCGATCTCGTTTGTGACGTTCACGCAGTCGATCAACGCCTTGCTCGGCGCGTCTGCCGGTCGCGTGGTGTGCCTGATGCTGATGGCGCTGCAACTGGTGTCTTCAGGCGGACTGTACCCGCCAGAGACTCAGCCTGCGTTCCTGCGTTGGTTCCACGATATTGACCCAATTACCTATTCGGTTAACTTGCTGCGCCAAATGATCATTGGCTCGGACACGATGGTCGATCACCGCCTTGGCCAGTCCATCACCGTGTTGGCGTTCGTGTTTGTGCTCGGCTTTACTGTGACCTCTCTCAGCGCCTATCGTGATCGTTTGATCCCAACCCGCAAGCTGCATCCAGAGCTGAAAATCTAGCTTGTCGACGCCCACCTGTTGGGCCCAATCGCAGCAGCCAAAAACCTCCCACCCGTGGCCGTTTTACCTACGGCAGCGGGCGGGAGGTTTTGTGGATTAAGGGACTAGCGGTACTGCTTTTTGCCCAGGGTGTCGCAGGCCTTCATCGTTCCTTCCCGGTAACCGGTGAGGAAGGCATTCATGCGCTGCTCCGAGGATCCGTGGGTCCACAGGTCCGGGCGAACATCGCCACCCGACCGCTTCTGGATGTTGTCATCGCCGACCGCACGCGCCGTGTTCATTGCCCCCTGAACTTCCTGGTCTGACAAGGGGTTCAACGTGCCGTCCTTTTCGGCGTGATGCGCCCACAGGCCCGCGTAGCAGTCCGCCTGCAATTCAATGCGAACGGCGTTGGAGTCCTCGCCCGGATCGTTGTAGTTAGACAGCCCCAAGGTTCCTTCGAGTTTTTGCACGTGGTGCCCGTATTCGTGGGCCACAATGTATTCCTGGGCAAGTGGAGCGTTTTCTCCACCGAGTTGCTTCAGCATGTCGAAGAAAGACGTGTCAAAATACGCGGTCTCATCGCCAGGGCAGTAGAACGGCCCGGTTTTGGCGGAGGCCATGCCACAGCCGGAGTTGGTGGAATTCTGGAAGACGACGAGGCCGCCATCTTTGTATTCAATGCCGGCTTGTTCCGGCAGCACCTTGCTCCAGACCTTCCGGACTGAGTCTTTGGTGCCAGCTACGCGGCATTCAACGCGCGCATTTGCGTCTGCGCCAGAGTTGCATCCTTCCAGTTCGCCGGCTGGCTGGGACTGCTGTTGGCCCTCGCCAAGGATTTGCCCGATGTCTGCTGGGTTACCGCCCAGGAGTAGGAAAATTCCGACGAGCACCAGCGACCCAATGCCGCCGCCTACCGCCATACCTCGTCCGCCACCGCCGGTTCGGCCACCGTGGCCACTGATGTCAACGTCGTCACGAAAAGTCATGGCTCCAATATATCTGGACTGCAGCCGCTTGATGCGAGCTTGCAATGCCTGGCCACGAGATTGCGTCCAAGTTGTGACCTGAACTAAACGACAGCGCCACAACCAAGGAGAGTAATATTATCGGGAGACTAAAAGTTCGGTTCGATCTTCATACTGAAGAATGTTCGCTGGAAGGACACGATTTACGTGCTGCGTACTCACCTCGCGGGAGAACTCCGTAAGGAAACCATTGGCCAAGAAGTCACGTTGACCGGCTGGGTCGCCCGTCGGCGCGACCACGGCGGCGTTATCTTTATCGATATGCGCGATCGCTCGGGCATTGCCCAGGTCGTGTTCCGCGACAATGAAGTAGCTGAACGCGCGCACCACCTGCGCAGCGAATACTGCATCAAGATCACCGGCGTGGTCGAGGCCCGCCCGGCCGGATCCGAAAACCCAAACCTCGCCTCAGGCGATATCGAAGTCAACGTCACCGCGCTGGAAATCCTGAATGAAGCAGCTCCACTGCCTTTCCAGATCGACGACTCCTCCCAGGGTGGCGAGGTCGGCGAAGAAACCCGCCTCCGTTACCGCTACCTGGACCTGCGCCGCGAATCCCAGGGCAACGCGCTGCGCCTTCGTTCCGAGGTCAACAAAGCGGCTCGTCGTGTCCTTGACGCTAACGACTTCACTGAGATCGAGACCCCAACCCTTACCCGTTCGACGCCAGAAGGCGCGCGTGACTTCCTTGTCCCTGCTCGTCTGAAGCCGGGTTCCTGGTACGCCCTGCCACAGTCTCCTCAGCTGTTTAAGCAGCTGCTCATGGTCGCTGGCATGGAGCGCTACTACCAGATCGCGCGTTGCTACCGTGACGAGGATTTCCGTGCTGACCGTCAACCAGAGTTCACCCAGCTGGATATCGAGATGTCCTTCGTGGACCAGGAAGACGTCATCGCGCTCGCAGAGCAGATCGTCTCCGAGATTTGGCAGCTCATCGGGTACGAAATCAAGACCCCAATCCCACGTATGACCTACGCCGATGCGATGCGTCTCTATGGTTCGGATAAGCCAGATCTGCGCTTTGACATCCAGATCGTGGAATGCACCGAATTCTTTAAGGACACCACGTTCCGCGTGTTCCAAAACGATTACGTCGGCGCAGTCGTCATGGAAGGCGGAGCTTCTCAGCCACGTCGTCAATTCGATGCTTGGCAGGAATGGGCAAAGCAGCGCGGTGCGAAGGGCCTGGCCTATATCACTGTTGGCGAGGACGGCGAGCTGGGCGGCCCAGTGGCCAAGAATATTACCGACGCCGAGCGTGAGGGCATCGCTGCCCACGTTGGGGCCAAGCCAGGCGATGCGATCTTCTTCGCCGCTGGTGATACTAAGTCTTCCCGCGCGCTGCTGGGTGCGGCTCGTGGAGAGATCGCGAACAAGCTCGGTTTGATCAAGGAAGGCGACTGGGCCTTTACCTGGGTCGTTGACGCGCCGCTGTTTGAGCCATCAGCCGACGCTACTGCCTCCGGCGATGTGGCGCTGGGCAACTCCAAGTGGACTGCTGTGCACCATGCCTTTACCTCGCCAAAGCCAGAATGGCTTGATTCCTTCGACGAAAACCCAGGCGAAGCCACGGCCTACGCCTACGACATCGTCTGCAACGGTAACGAAATTGGTGGTGGCTCCATCCGTATTCACCAGCGTGACGTGCAGGAACGCGTGTTCAAGGTCATGGGAATCACCGAGGAAGAAGCTCGCGAGAAGTTCGGCTTCCTGCTGGATGCCTTCTCCTACGGCGCGCCACCTCACGGCGGTATCGCATTCGGCTGGGACCGTATCGTGTCCCTGCTCGGTGGCTTTGATTCTATCCGTGACGTCATTGCCTTCCCGAAGTCTGGCGGCGGCGTTGATCCGCTGACCGACGCGCCAGCGCCGATCACCCCGGCTCAGCGCAAGGAAGCTGGCATCGATGCTAAGCCAAAGAAGGCAGCGGACGCCTAGTTTGGCATTGTGACCGCTACGTTGGGGCGTCGATAAGCTGCGCATAGCTTGCGGCGCCCTTTAGCACGTGGGGGTACAAGTGACGAGAGCCACTTTTAGTTTGGTTCATAGTCAGGCAGAATTAATCAGGCATCACCCTTGGGTGCTGAAACGTGAAGGTAGTTGGGAGTACACATATGCCGAGCGCGGACGAAATTGTCAGCCTCGCCGAGGAGCTATTGACTCGACGATTCGGTGGGACGCAATCGTTGAGTGACATCGAAGATCTCGGTGGATCTGGCAATGCCATTGTGCTGCGCGCGCGAGTGGCGCCGAGCCCGTTTTTGCAACAGCGCTCGGTAGTTACCAAATACATCCCAGCAACGGGAGAGGGCATCGACGATGTTGCCCTCATCCGCGAGGTGGTGGCCTATCAATTCACCAATTCGCTCAGCGAAGATGTGCGGCCGAGCCCGGTACTCCTGGCCTACGATATCGAACAGCGTTTGCTGGTGCTTTCCGACGCCGGCCACAGCGCCACCTACGAGGAACTGCTGCGCAGTTCCGACCCGGACTCGCGCCGTCAGCTGATTCGAGACCTTGGCCAAGCTATCGGCAAAATGCATGCTGGTACGGCTGGGCGCGAAGAAGACTTCGATGTGCTGCTGTCGCGCATGGTCAAACAGCACCCGGATACAGCGGATTTGCACGACCTGCGAGATATGTCGCTTCTGGCCTCGATTGACATCGGGCTGGACTTGCTGCGTAACTCCGGGGTGCGTATTCCGCAGGCAGTAGAGGAATACGCCACCGAAGCTAAGCGGCGGCTTACGTCCGGGCATCACCGCGCCTTTACGCCATTCGACCTGTCGCCGGATAACATCCTGCGGGCAGACCGGACGCTGTTTCTTGACTACGAATGGGCTGGTTTCCGCGACGTCAGCTTTGATTTGGCCTGCGTCATTGCGGGATTCCCGCAGTTCGTCGCGCCGCAGATCCTCAGTGATCCGGAAACGGATGCGTTCATTGAGTCTTGGGGCCGAGAAGTGCGGGAAATGTGGCCGCAAGCCACGCAAAGCGCTCAGCTGAACGAACGAGTTATCGCGGCACTCATCGGTTGGGCGCTCGCCAGCGTTGCTTATCTTTACCACGGGTCCATGAATCAAGCTGTCTCGGTTGTCTCGGCGACAGACAAGCTCGAGGAATACCCAGAGGTCGAGGTCGAAGCAGCGTTCACCGCGGAAATCGATCCGGAGTTCAATCTCTTTACCGCCTCCTTTGTCAACGAAGCGACGGAGGAGGGGCGCCTGGCCCGCCGCGATCTCTTCGAGACGTTTGAGGCCCTCGCACGGTTTGCGCAACGCTCCACCCAACCAGAGGCGATCGAAGTAACCGAGTTCGCTCGGTTTGTCAGCGACGAGTTGCGTCCGGACGACGACTAAACCACCAATGACTCAAGACTCACTATTTGCCTCGGATTCCCCGTCTACAGGGGAGCCCGCAGCGAGCTACTTTCACCCAGAACATGACGCACCACTGGCCGTGCGTATGCGCCCGCGCAGCCTCGATGAAGTAGTGGGACAAGATCATGTCTTAGGCGAAGGGCGGCCGCTACGCCGCCTAGTCGAAGGGGCCGGGGAGGCTTCAGTCATTCTCTATGGGCCGCCCGGGACCGGGAAAACCACCATTGCATCTTTGGTATCAGCTGCAACGGGGCGCAATTTCGTTGGACTTTCGGCACTGAATTCCGGGGTGAAAGAAGTCCGGGCGGTGATTAACGACGCCCGACGCGACCTTATCCACGGCATCAAAACGGTGCTGTTCATCGACGAAGTGCATCGTTTTTCCAAAACCCAACAAGATGCATTGCTGGCTGCAGTGGAAAACCGGACCGTGCTTTTGGTGGCCGCCACGACTGAAAATCCGTCGTTTTCCGTGGTGGCACCCCTGCTATCTCGCTCGTTGCTGATTCAGTTGCAGTCGCTTGACGACGCCGCCCTGAGGGAAGTACTCACCAGGGCAATGCGTGACGAGCGGGGTTTAGCCGGGCGGATTACGGCCGACCAGGCGGCCGTCGACACGCTCGTGCGTTTGGCTGGCGGCGACGCGCGACGCGCCCTGACGTATCTAGATGCAGCGGCCGAGGCGGTGGCAGACGGCGAGGAATTGACGCGGGAGATCGTCGAGCAAAACATTAACCGCGCCGTGACCAAATACGATCGGGACGGCGATGAGCATTATGACGTCACTAGTGCTTTCATTAAGTCCATTCGTGGCTCCGATGTCGATGCTGCCTTGCATTATCTAGCCCGGATGATCGATGCCGGTGAAGACCCGCGGTTTATCGCCCGTAGGCTCGTCATTTTGGCTAGTGAAGACATCGGGTTGGCGGACAACTCGGCGCTGCAAACCGCGGTAGCTGCCCATCATGCGGTGCAGCTCATCGGAATGCCGGAGGCCCAGCTGACGCTCGCGCATGCGACGATCCACTTGGCTACTGCACCGAAGTCCAACGCGGTAACCACCGCGATATTTGGCGCACTCGGGGACGTGCGCGCAGGAAAGGTAGGGCCTGTCCCGCCTCACTTACGCGACGGGCATTACGAGGGCGCCAAGAAAATGGGTAACGCTGTCGGCTACAAATACCCGCACGACGATCCGCGTGGTGTGGTCACTCAACGTTATATTCCGGAGATCCTTGACCAGGCCGTGTATTACCAACCCACGAACCACGGCGGCGAAAAGCGCCTGTACGAGTTTCTTGGCAGGCTCCGTCGGATTATCCGAGGTAGCCAGTAGCAGGGTGGACCTGAATATCCACCACCAGGTGACCGTTTTGATTGCGCACGCTCACGGTCAGCCAACGCTCGGCCGTTCCGATACTCCACTGGTTCCCATCGGTGAGCGGTTCGTGGTGGAATTGCCACGACATGTGGCGAGCCAATCCCTGTAGTGGGAGATGAATCGAGTGCCTGGCGGCCACCATGTAGCGCAAAACCTCAGCCAAGTGCCGATGCACATCGGCAAATTCCAGTGCGGGCAGGTGCGGGTGAAAGCCTTCCACCAAGATCAACTGGCGCGATGTGGCACTGGTGCTCACGTAAATCGGCAGGTATCCGGGGCCGAGGATTTCCACCGAGCAGCCGCCCAGGAAGCGCAAGAGCTCGGTAGCAAGCGGGGCTGCGTCTGCAACAGAGAGGTCCTGATCGGAATAGGCCCAGGATTCGGTAGTAAAACCAGCAAGATCATTGGCAAGGCCGAAGTCCAAAATCGCTCGAGGTATGGGCGTTTTATCGCGGTAGTCAGCAAAGAAGTTGGCGAAACTCCACAACAGGGTAGGTGGATCATAGGCGATTGAGGCGAACTGGTGCGCTTTCGCAGCTACAACTCGAGGTTCGGCTGTTTCTTCAGGCGGGGTGCTAAATTCTACTGTCGGTGTCGAGGCGTCGAGTTGGACATGGTACTGAAAATCTCGGCGGTGTGGGGCAGCGGGGAAGAGACGTGCTGCCAGCATTTGTTGATAGTGCAGGCGCTGCAGCTCGGAGAATATTAACCCGTGTATTCCGACAGCTTGGACGTGATCGAGGTACATATCCGCATTCTAAGCGTGCGCCGGTAGTGCACGGCGGAACGTTCACGACCGGGGTGTAGAACGTGGCGACCCGTGAGCTTGCACAACTAACCCGCAAAATCTGCGTTGTCACCTGGGTTGTGCAACATCCACGAGACACCGGGCGGTAATGTTGGGGTCGACTATTCACACATTCGGAAAAGAGGAATACCTCGTGCAGACCCATGAGATTCGGGAACGGTTTACCCAGCACTTTGTCAAAGCCGGTCACACGGAAGTCCCTAGCGCTTCGCTGATTCTGGATGACCCGAACCTGCTCTTTGTTAACGCAGGTATGGTGCCGTTTAAGCCGTATTTCTTGGGCCAGCAGAATCCGCCGTTTCCTAATGGCACTGCAACGTCTATCCAAAAGTGCGTGCGCACGCTGGATATTGAAGAGGTAGGCATTACTACTCGGCACAACACTTTCTTCCAAATGGCTGGCAACTTCTCTTTCGGTCAGTACTTCAAGGAAGGTGCCATCACCCACGCATGGACGCTGCTAACGGGCTCGCGTGAAGAAGGCGGCTACGGATTCGATCCAGAACGTCTGTGGGTTACCGTCTACCTCGATGATGACGAGGCCGCGGAGATTTGGGAAAAGAAGATCGGCGTGCCAGCAGAGCGGATCCAGCGCCTGGGTATGGCTGATAACTACTGGTCAATGGGCATTCCGGGCCCATGTGGACCTTGCTCAGAGATCTACTACGACCGCGGCCCGGAGTACGGCAAAGAAGGCGGACCGATCGCCGACGACAACCGCTACCTCGAAGTCTGGAACCTCGTGTTCATGCAGAATGAGCGAGGCGAAGGCATTGGCAAGGACAACTTTGAAATCCTCGGCCCACTGCCGAAGCAGAACATTGATACCGGTATGGGTGTCGAGCGCATCGCCTGCATTTTGCAGGGCGTAGACAACGTCTACGAAACTGACCTGCTGCGTCCCGTCATTGACATTGCGGAAAAGCTCACCGGCTCGGTCTACGGCAAGGACAACCAGGACAATATCCGCTTCCGCGTTATCGCTGATCACTCCCGCACGGGCATGATGCTCATCCTCGACGGCGTTACCCCAGGTAATGAAGGTCGCGGCTACATCCTGCGCCGCCTGCTGCGCCGCATTATCCGTTCCGCGCGCCTGCTGGGTGCCACCGGCGAAACGATGGCAGCGTTCATGAACACCATCATGGACACCATGACGCCGTCCTACCCAGAGATCGAGGGCTCCCGCGAGCGCATCCTCAGCGTTGCGGTCAACGAGGAAAAAGCGTTCCTGCGCACCTTGGAATCCGGCACCAAGCTTTTCGACGACGCCGCTTCGGCTGTCAAGGCTTCCGGCAAGAGCACCCTTAACGGCGCAGAAGCATTCGCATTGCACGATACCTATGGTTTCCCAATCGACCTCACCTTGGAAATGGCTGCAGAAGCTGGCCTTAAGGTAGACGAAGCAGGTTTCCACGCTCTTATGGCGGAACAGAAAGCTCGGGCAAAGGCGGACTCGCAGGCGAAGAAGCACGGGCATGCGGACTTGAGCATCTACCGCCAATGGGTTGACGATAACCCGACCGAATTCGTGGGCTATGACAACCTCGAATCTGATGCCAAGGTTTTGGGCCTGGTAGCTGGGGGCGAGAAGCTTGAGGTAGCCCGTCCGGGCCAGGAAGTCGAAGTCATCCTTGACGTCACCCCAATGTATGCCGAAGCCGGTGGCCAGTTGGGCGACCGCGGATTGATCGTGGCCGGGGATGCGCGCCTTGAAGTCACGGATGTACAAAAGATCGGCAAGAAGCTGTGGGTGCACAAGGCGATCGTGGAAGGTGGCGAAATTACGCTGGGCCACACCGTTCACGCCAGCGTCGATAAGCAGTGGCGGCATGCAGCACGCCAGGCGCACACCGGCACTCACCTGATCCACGCGGCGCTACGTCAGGTGCTCGGCCCAACGGCGGTCCAGGCCGGTTCGATGAACAAGCCAGGCTACCTGCGTTTTGACTTCAACTACACCGAAGCATTGACTCCAGAGCAGCTGCAGGAGATTGAATACATCACCAATCAGGCTGTCGATACGGACTGGGCGGTGAACACCATTGAGACGTCGCTGGACGAAGCCAAAGCAATGGGGGCAATGGCACTGTTCGGAGAAAACTACGGCAGCGAAGTGCGGTTGGTGGAAATCGGCGGACCGTTCTCCATGGAACTGTGCGGCGGCACTCACGTAGCCCACTCTTCCCAGGTAGGTCCAATCTCGGTGCTCGGCGAAAGCTCCGTTGGCTCCGGCGTGCGCCGAATTGAAGCCTACTCCGGTTTGGATTCTTTCCAATATTTGTCCAAGGAACGCGCGCTTGCCGCCGGACTGGCTGCGTCATTGAAGGCGCCGAGCGAAGAACTCCCAGAACGCATTGCGCAGCTGACTGAAAAGCTGAAGAATGCGGAAAAGGAACTCGCCGACCTGCGCCGCCGAGAACTGGCGGGCAAGGCCATGAAATACGTGGAAACCGCCCAAGACGTCAACGGCTTCCGAGTAGTGGCCGCGCAATTGCCTGACGGTATTGGCGCGGGTGATCTCCGCAATATCGCAACAGACTTGAAGGATAAGCTGTCTTCCGGCCCAGCGGTGATCGTACTCGGGGCGCAAGATGGCGCGAAGGCCCCGTACCTTGTGGCGGCAACTAAGGATGCTGTTGCGCGTGGAGTCAAGGCTGGGGACTTGGTTAAGCTGATCGGGCAGTATGTTGATGGCCGTGGTGGCGGCAAGCCTGACATGGCACAAGGCTCCGGTACCAACGCCGCCGGGTTAGCTGCAGGTTTTGAGGCAGTAAAATCCGAGCTTGCCAACGTCTAATTCCTAAGTAGCGTCCAATTCGGGCGCTACTTTCGAGAAAACATCGTTTAGATGCTGTGTCCTTTCCCTTGCGGAGGCAAATTTCCCGCTAGGTTGGACACAAGCGTAGTGCGAAAGGACGTGTAATCCCTTGGTAAACCCCGATTCACCTGGTATTGATGATCCAGGTTTCGGTCGCAGGCTGGGCCTGGACGTTGGAACGGTGCGGATCGGGGTTTCCTATTCTGACCAGGCTGCTACCCTGGCCATGCCATTGGAAACCGTAGCGCGGGAAACCGGCTTTAAAGATCGTGACAAAGGCGACATTGACCGCCTGGTTTCTCTGATTGAGGAATACGGCATCGTCGAGGTCGTCGTGGGCTTGCCCCGCGACCTTAAGGGTAATGGCTCTGCCAGCGTCAAACACGCCAAGGAAATTGCGTTTCGCATCAACCGCCGGCTGGGTGGCAAAGTGCCAGTCCGTTTTGCCGACGAACGCCTGACTACGGTAGCTGCAATGCAGGCCCTGCATGCAGCGGGCCGGAAAACGAAGAATTCCCGGTCGGTTGTGGATCAGGCCGCCGCCGTTGAAATTTTGCAAAGCTGGCTTGACGGCCGGAAGAAGAAACTCGAGGAAGGTACACGCTGTGCAGCGTCGAATGGAACCGAAATACCGGAAGCGTAGAGAGCGTGGCCTGGCTGTCCTCGTAGCAGCACTGCTTTTGGTCATAGGATCGGTGATCTACATCGGAATAATCCGCGCAAACCCGCCCGGACCGGGCGATTTCAAAGGCGACGGCAACGGCAAGCCAGTAATGGTGGAAATCGCCGAAGGCTCAACCGTATCGGAGCTGGGGCCATCGTTGGTGGAAAAGGGCGTAGTAAAGTCCAACAGTGCTTTCCAGACGGCCGCTGGCAAAAACTCAAAGGCTGCCGCGGTAAAACCTGGTTTCTACCGTCTGCAAGAATCGATGAGCGCGGATAGCGCGGTGGCAGCATTGGTAGATCCAAAGAATGCCGTGGAGCTGCTCAACATCCCAGGAGGCCAGACGTTGACTGACGTCAATGTCATCGGTGGCAAACCACGCAAGGGTATTTACTCGTCGATCGAGCAGGTGACCTGTAAGAATGGTTCCAAGTGCGTGAAGGTTGCGGATCTGGAGCGGGTGGCAGCATCGGAGGATCCTGCGGCCTTGGGCGTGCCAATGTGGGCGGTGGAGCAGGTTAAGAAGCGGGGCAATGATCCTAAGCGTCTCGAAGGCCTCATCGCGCCCGGTCAGTACGTAATCAATCCAGACCACGATGCGCACGAGATTCTCAAAGAACTGGTGACCAAGTCTGCGGAAGGCTTCCAAAAGACTGGCATTGAGCAGCGCTCTCAAGCGATCGGCCTACAGCCCTACGAAGTACTCACCGCAGCATCCCTAGTGGAACGTGAGGCTCCCGCCGGAGACTTTGACAAGGTGGCTCGAGTTATCTTGAACCGCTTGAAGAAGCCGATGCGCTTAGAGTTTGATTCCACCGTGAACTATGGCCTCAAGGAGCAGGAAGTGGCCACCACGGATGCTGACCGGAAACGCGTTACCCCGTGGAATACGTACGCCAAGGATGGACTACCTGAGACGCCTATTGCCTCGGCGTCCGAGGAAGCACTGAAGGCTATGGAAAACCCAGCGGAAGGTAATTGGCTGTTCTTCGTCACCATTTCTAAGGACGGCACCACGGTCTTTAACGAATCCTTCGAGCAACACCAGCGTGACACCCAACGTTCCATCGACAGTGGCGTGCTAGACAGCCAGCGCCGATAGGAGAGTGGCCCGGTGACGCAGCACGCAGCGGTATTGGGAAGCCCGATCAGCCATTCGCTGTCTCCGGTGCTGCACAATGCCGGGTACGCCGCCCTGGGGCTGGACTTCTCTTACCATGCCATTGAGTGCACGGAGGAGCAATTGCCCGCGGTGGTCGCCGAACATGAGGACTACCGGGGCTTTTCGGTGACAATGCCGTGCAAATTTGCCGCGCTGGATTTTGCCGATTCCGCCACGGAGCGAGCCCGGGCGATCGGATCCGCTAATACGTTGGTGCGTACAGATAGCGGCTGGTTGGCCGATAACACCGACTGCCTAGGCGTGATCGGTGCCCTGCAGCAACTAGGCGGGCCGTTCCACCACGTAGCGTTGCTCGGCGCTGGCGGTACCGCCCGAGCCGTTATCTGGGCTTTGGCCGAGTTGGGGGTGCGGGAGGTTGATGTCTATAACCGCAGTGATCGGCTCGCAGAGCTAGCAGATATCGCCGATATTGCGTTGACGTGGCGGCCGTTGGTCCCTGGGGCGATCACAGCGGATCTTGTCGTCAATACGGTTCCGGCCCGCCACGTTCCTGATATCGAGGTATCCGGGGCGGTGTTCGACGTTATCTACGATCCTTGGCCCACTCCGCTCGTCGCGAAGGCTCAGCGCAGCGTCGGTGGCCACGTCATGCTGGCCCATCAAGCGTTCGCTCAGTTCGAGCATTTCACCGGGTCTGCTGCGCCTCGCGCGGCAATGCAGGCTGCACTTTCGACTCACCTGGGGTTTAATTAGTCCCCGTGGGGGTAGTGCTGTTGGTGTGGGGGACTGTGCTGTGTGGGCTCGACGTTTGTTTTCGTCGATTGCCTAACGGCTTAACGCTGCCCGCTGCGTTGCTGGCCTTGTGCTGGCAGCCAGCAGCGTTTGTGGGCGGTCTTTTGTGGGCAGTCATATACCGGTTGGGCGGTACTGGTGGGGGTGACGTCAAGTTGGCGCTCTCTTTGGGCACCGTGGCGCTGTATCACGGCTGGTGGTCGCTCTGGCTCGCTGTATTGCTCGCTAGCTTGTCGACGTCCGCGCTAGGCCTCGCACTGCGAAAGCGGAAGTTACCACACGGGCCGAGTATGTTGGCAGGCACGTTTGTTGCCTGTGTGTTGACTGGGGAACTCAATTTGGGGGCAGGTTCCTCAACCTTAGCTGCAGTTATGTAAGAATGTGCTCATGCTTCGTTGGACTACAGCTGGAGAATCGCATGGCCAAGCGTTAATCGCTTTGGTTGAGAACATGCCCGCAGGCGTGCCCCTGGACAGCGCTCAGGTCGCTGCTCAGCTCGCACGCCGTCGGCTGGGGTATGGCCGGGGTGCCCGGATGAAGTTCGAAGCGGATGAGGTCACGTTGCTCACCGGCGTGCGCCTTGGCACGACGCTCGGCAGCCCAGTGTCCATCATGATTGGCAACACTGAATGGCCGAAGTGGACCACAATCATGTCTGCCGATCCTGTCGACACCGATAGTGAGGACGTTCGTGCTGCGTTCAACTCCGGGCGCGGGGCTAGCCTTAAGCGCCCGCGCCCTGGCCATGCTGATTTCGCCGGCATGGTCAAGTATGGGTTTGACGATGCGCGAAACGTTCTCGAGCGGGCATCTGCCCGCGAAACCGCGGCGCGCGTAGCTGCCGCGACGTTGGCCCGCAATTTTCTGCGGGAAGCCCTCGGCGTTGAAGTGTTATCTCATGTGGTGTCAATTGGTGCATCGGAGCCATACCGGGGTCCGTTGCCAACTTTTGACGCGATTGAGGCAATTGATGCTTCCCCGGTCCGCGCGTTCGATAGCACTGCTGAGGCCGCGATGATCGCAGAGATTGAGGCTGCGAAGAAAGCCGGCGATACGCTTGGCGGCGTGGTGGAAGTAGTAGTCCACGATTTGCCAGTTGGTCTAGGCAGCCACGTATCGGGCGATAGCCGCCTGGACGCCCAATTAGCGGCCGCGGTCATGGGGATTCAGGCCATCAAAGGCGTTGAGATCGGGGATGGTTTTGCGCAAGCGCGGTCGCGTGGCAGCGATGCCCACGACCAAATCACTCGCGAGAACGGTGAGATTCGCCGGTTGAGCAATCGCGCTGGCGGCTTGGAAGGCGGGATGACCAACGGAGAAACCCTCGTTGTTCGCGCCGCTATGAAACCCATCTCTACGGTGCCACGGGCGCTGAAGACGATTGATATGGAAACCGGCGCTGCTGCTAACGCGATTCACCAGCGTAGCGATGTATGTGCAGTGCCAGCAGCGGGCGTGGTTGCGGAGGCCATGGTGGCCCTCGTCTTGGCCCGCGCAGTACTAGAAAAGTTTGGCGGCGACAGCTTGGCAGAAACCAAGCGGAATATAACAAGCTACCGTGCCGCAGTAGCTAATCGGTTGGAGTTTGAATGACAATGCCAGCAGCTGAGCCCGTAGCGGTGCTCGTTGGTCCTCCGGGTGCGGGGAAGTCAACCATTGGTCGTCGTCTCGCGCGCGCCCTGTCTGTCGACATGGTGGATACTGACACGCTTATCGCTGATCGCTTCGGCAAACCGTGCGGTGACGTTTTCAGCGAACTTGGCGAGCCCGAGTTCCGTCAGCTGGAAGCCGAATGTGTGGCAGAGGCCCTGAAAAGTTCAGGCGTCGTCAGCCTAGGCGGCGGCGCAGTGCTCAATGAAGATACCCGGCACCTCCTCGATGCCCACCAGGTCATCTGGCTCGATGTCAGCGCGGAAGAAGGATTGGAACGTACCGCTGGTGGGCATCGCCCGGTGTTGGATGCCGCCGACAAAGAGGCCCACTACCGGCAGCTGCTGGAGCAACGAAATCCGCTGTATCGCGAGGTGGCAAGTTTTAGAGCTAAAACTGATGCGCGAACACCGCAACAAGTGGTAGCAGAAGTTTTATCCTATTTGGAGACCCACACTTAACTTGTTCACCGGCTCTAGGGAGAAACATGCAGATTGACGTCAACGCCGCCGCACCGTATCAGGTGCACATCGGCCGTAACCTAGGGCAACAGATCATCGCAGCGATTGCCGGACGCAAAGCTCTGCTGGTCCGCCAACCCCATGTGCAGCTTGAGCTAGGACTGCCAGAGCTTGTGCTCCCGGACGCGGAAGACGGCAAGTCTTTTTCCGTTCTGCAATCCGTGTGGGACCGGTTGGCAGAACTGGAATGCGGTCGCAGAGACGTTATCGTTTCCCTGGGCGGGGGAGCAGCCACCGACGTGGCGGGGTTTGCTGCGGCCACGTGGATGCGGGGCATTCCAGTGATTCATGTGCCCACCTCGTTGCTCGCCATGGTGGATGCTGCCGTGGGCGGGAAAACCGGCATTAACACCGCAGCGGGGAAGAACTTGGTCGGCGCATTCCATGAACCGGAAAGTGTTTTCGTCGACCTTGACTTTTTAGACTCACTGCCTGAAGCGGAGTTTGTTTCGGGAATGGCGGAGGTGCTCAAAGCAGGCTTCATTGCGGACCCGGAGATCCTGCGCATCTTCGAAGAACAAGGACGAAAGCCGATCGAAGAGCTGGTGACACGCAGTATCGCCGTGAAGGCTCGGGTGGTGTCACGAGACCTCAAAGAAGCAGGCGAGCGGGAGATCCTCAACTACGGTCACACGTTTGGCCATGCTGTGGAAAAATTAGAGGACTTTCGTTGGCGTCACGGAAATGCGGTGGCCGTTGGGATGATGTTTGAGGCGCAGCTGGCGCACCAACGTGGGTTGATTGACCGCGCGCTCGTCGATAAACATCAGCGGATCCTGACCCAGGCCGGACTACCGACGACTTATCGTGCCGGGCTTTTCGACGAACTCAAGGCCGCCATGCTGTTGGACAAGAAGAATCGCGGTGGGCGAATCCGTTTCGTGGCCTTGACTGGGGAAGGTCAGACTACGAGGATCGACGGCCCAAGCGATGAGGAGCTTCGGGCTGCATACCGCGCAATTTCGGAGGAATCATGATTCTCGTGCTCAACGGACCGAATCTCAATCGATTGGGCAAGCGACAACCGGACGTCTACGGCTCCACCACGCTAGCCGATATCGAAGCGTGTCTGACGAGCCGCGCCACCGAGCTCGGGGTCCGCGTGGACTGCCGACAGAGCAATTACGAGGGCCAATTGATCGAGTGGGTCCACGAAGCTGCGGATGCTGGGTGGCCCATCATCATCAACCCGGGCGGGCTCACGCATACCTCGGTGGCCCTACGTGACGCCCTCGCTGAAATTGCCGACGGTCCGGGGTTTATCGAGGTACACATTTCCAATGTGCACGCCCGGGAGCCGTTTCGCGCGCACAGCTATCTCTCGCCTATAGCGCGCGGTGTGATCGCCGGGTTAGGCACCTTCGGGTATGAGCTCGCGCTGATGGCAATCGTGGATGATTTAGGAGAAAACAATGACTAGCTTTGCCGATACTCGTTTTAATAATCGACGCCGGGCTCTCGCGACGAAGATCGCGGAGAAGCGTATCGACGCCATGCTGATTACCCATCTCACCCACGTTCGGTTCCTCAGCAATTTTTCCGGCTCCAACGGCGCTTTGTTGGTAAATAAAGACATTTCCGCAGCAATCTGCACCGATGGCCGCTACACCACGCAGATCGCTAGCGAAGTCCCAGACATTGAAGCAATCATCGAACGAAACAGTGCGGCAGCCCTGCTACAGACGGTAACCGGTCCGCGGCGGGTTGGTTTCGAGGCCGATTACGTCTCTGTTTCCGAACTGGAACGGCTGCGCGCGGCGGCCCCAGAAGACGTCCAGCTGGTCCCAGTCAGTGGCGTGATCGAGGAATTGCGTCTGGTAAAGGACAATTTGAGTTTGCAGCGCCTTCGTGAGGTGGCGGCTTTGGGCACACAGGCGCTCAACGACCTGCTTGAGGCAGGGGAACTGGCAGTTGGCCGGACCGAGATGGAGGTGGCAGCAGACCTGGAATACCGGATGCGCAAACTTGGTTCGGAGCGGCCCAGCTTTGACACGATCGTCGCATCAGGTCCTAATTCCGCTAAGCCGCACCACGGGGCATCGAACCGGGTTATTGAACACGGCGATCTGGTCACCATCGATTTCGGCGCGCACGATCGTGGCTTTAACTCGGACATGACGCGTACGTTCGTCATGGGCGCTGCCTCGGACTTCGCTCGGGAAATATACGACGTGTGCTTGGCGGCCCAGCTTGCCGGGGTCGCGGCGGCTACGCCGGGGACGGCACTCGTGGACGTCGACAAGGCATGCCGCGACATCATCGAATCGGCTGGCTTTGGCGAATACTTTGTGCACTCTACCGGTCACGGGCTGGGTCTGGATGTGCATGAAGCCCCATACGCCGCAAAGACGGGGACTGGCGTCTTGAAGCCGGGAATGACGCTGACGATTGAGCCAGGGATCTATGTGCCAGGCAAAGGTGGCGTCCGGATCGAAGATTCGTTGATTATCACCGAGGGTGCGCCGGAAATTATCACGATTATGAGTAAAGAACTGACGCTAGTGTAGTATGAAACGGCTAAGTTTTTAGCGTTCACGTTCGGCAACTAGGGAGAAGGAATAGCGTGGCAACCACCGCTGATTTCAAGAACGGTCTCGTTCTTAAGATGGAAGGTAAGCTCCAGCAGATCATTGAGTTCCAGCATGTCAAGCCGGGTAAGGGCCCAGCTTTCGTGCGCACCAAGCTCAAGGATGTGGTCTCCGGCAAGATCATCGACAAGACCTTCAACGCTGGTGTCAAGGTGGAAACCGCTACCGTTGACCGTCGTGACATGACCTACCTGTACTTCGATGGTTCCTCCTACGTGCTCATGGACTCCAAGACCTTCGAGCAGGTTGAGCTCGCTCCGCACCTCATGGGTGACGGCGCAAAGTTCCTGCTCGAGAACATGGTTGTGCAGGTTTCCTTCCACGAGGGCGAGCCACTGTTTGCTGAATTGCCAATCTCCGTGGACCTGCGCATCGAGCACACCGATCCAGGCCTGCAGGGTGACCGCTCCACCGGTGGCACCAAGCCAGCAACCCTCGAAACTGGCGCTGAGATCCAGGTCCCGCTGTTCCTGGAGACCGGCAACGTGGTCAAGGTTGATACCCGCGACGGCTCTTACCTCTCCCGCGTTAACAACTAATGAGTCAGTCAAGCTTTAAGCGACACGGCTCGCGCTACAAGGCGCGTCGCCGTGCCGTGGACATCCTGTTTGAAGCGGAAGCTCGCGACGTTGACCCCGTCGCCATTATCGACGACCGGATCGAACTCTCCCGCATCACCGATAGCGGGGTAGCACCGGTCGCTGCATACACGCAGCAAATCGTGTCCGGCGTCGCAGAGGAACTGGACACCATCGATGAGGTCATCGCAGGCAAACTCTCCGCTGACTGGGAGCTTGGTCGGATCCCTGCAGTGGACCGGGCCATCTTGCGCCTGTCGGTGTGGGAGCTGCTGTACAACGATGACGTTCCTGCAAAAACGGCAGTAGTAGAAGGCGTAGAGCTGGCCTCCGAGTACTCCACTGATGTCGCCCCGCCGTATATCAATGCAGTGCTGGACGACGTACTCTCTCATCGAGATACGCTACGGGCCTCCTCGTCGAATGCGGACGAGACTCATCCGGAGCCACCGGTTTCTTAACACCGCTCGAAACTAACGTCCCTACCGTGCACCGCGCGTTAGGGACGTCGTGCTGTCTGGGCTGCAGTCACTGCGACGGGTGACCGCCACCACCTCTTAAGGCAGTGCTTCGCTCTACAATGGTCCAATGAGCACTTTCACAGTAGATGAGGCACACGAGCTGGCCGCAGGCCCTAACGTCGAATTGGCGGACATTGACCCATCGAGTACGCCAGGGTTTCGGGGCGACGATAAGGACATCGATCGCCAACTTGCCAAGATCGATGAGGAACTCGCCGAGCTCCAAGAAATGCTCTATGCCAATAAACGCGCAGGGGTTAACCCCGGAAACGTCCTCATTGTGCTGCAAGGCATGGATACGTCCGGCAAAGGTGGGGTGGTAAAACACACGTTGCGTGGTCTCGACCCACAGGGCATCCACATTGCGTCATTCGGCGTGCCGACCGAAGAAGAAAAGCGCCACGATTTCTTGTGGCGGATTGAAAAGGCATTGCCACAACCGGGTGAGATTGGAATTTTTGATCGTTCGCACTATGAGGATGTGCTCGTGCACCGAGTCCATCAGCTAAGCACTCCGGAGGAAATTGAGCGTCGTTACGGCGCCATCGTTGACTTTGAGAACAATTTGGTTGCACACGGCACCAAGATCATTAAGGTTATGCTGCACATCAGCAAAGAGTTCCAGAAGGAAAACCTGCTGGAACGGTTGCACAACCCGAAAAAATACTGGAAGTACAACCCGGGTGATCTGGACGAACGAAAGTTGTGGGACCAATACCAAGAGGCCTACGAAATAGCTATCAGGCGCACGACGACGATCAACGCGCCTTGGTACGTTATCCCATCGGACAACAAGCCGTATGCCCGTATGGTGGTGAAGTTCTTGCTGCTAGATGCTTTGCGGTCTATGAACTTGTCCTGGCCACCAGCCGACTTCGACGTGGCTGCGGAACGAGAGCGTGCCGCGCAGGCTTAGGTCAGTCATTCGCGAGGGCTTCGCCACCAAGTTCGTGCGCGAGCGCGTCGGCCAGGGCGGGGAATCGGTATTCGAAGCCTGCGTTATGCAACACCTGAGAAGTGACCCGCTGATTTGCTAGCGCGAGTTCCTTGGCTCCCTCGGAACCAAGGAGCAATCGCGGCCCAAGAGTCGGGATAGGCAAAAACGTAGGTCGGCGCAGGAGACTTGCCAATGCGTGGACGAAATCCGCATTGGTGGTCGCTGCTGGGGCGACGGCATTGATTGGTCCCCGCAGCGTGGGGTCCACCAGCGCGCGGGTGAATACGTCTACGCAATCATCCATCGCGATCCAAGACATATGTTGCTCGCCTGAGCCAAGGTTGCCGCCTAGTCCTGCGGAGCACAGTGCCCGAAAAACGGGAAGCGATCCGCCGCGGCCGCTTAAGACTACGCCGTTTCGGATGTTCACCACCCGCTTGGAACACTGGCTGGCATGTTCCCAGTCGGTGACTAATTCCGCGAGAAACCCCGTGCCGGGGGCGCTGGATTCATCGACTGGGGTCTCGAGCCCGCATTCCGCACCGTAATATCCGATGGCTGAGGCGGTAATGAAGGTAGTGCACGTGTCTGAAGCGTCAACAAGCTCAGCTAATCGACGGGTGGGTTCGACTCGGGAATCACGCATGGCCTGCTTGTGCTGTGCAGTAAATCGGCCGAAAATTGGCTCGCCGGCAAGGTGGATGAGCGCGTCGACGCCGTCTAAGAGCGCGCGGTCGGGATCGGTGGGATCCCACAGCCGATGGCCCGGCTTGACTTTGGATCGAACGAGCGGAATCACCTGGATGCCTAACGTGCTGAGAAAAGCGCAAATTTCCCGGCCGATCAACCCGCGCGAACCGGTGATGGCTACGGTCTTTGGGGCGTCGTCAAGCGCTAACAACCCCCGCAGCCGAGAACGTGCGCTGAGATCACCTATCAGCTGGTGCTGGCGGTAGGCAAACATCGCGGACACGGTGGAGGTAGGAACACGCGTGGTGACGGTGTCGGTAATTTTTGTGGAGCCGTTTACCTCGGAAAACTGATGATGGTGGCGCCACCCGGCGAACTTCTTAATGGGGGCAGAGGTACATACATCGGTAAAACTGCGGCCGGGCTGGAAGCCCGTGAGGTCGTGACGCGCCACCCAGCGCAAGCCACCGGGCAGCGCGAAGATAGTCGTGCCAGTAGCCAGGCTATCGGCTACCTGGATCGGATGCATCATCGCAAAGGGCGGGGTCAACCGAGCGACTGCACCTGGGGTCGTGTGCCAATCCCATACTTCTTGGAGTGGGAATGGCACGACGTGCGAGGTGCTAAAACTCATGTTCGGGTGATCCTTTAAACCGGGCGGAGCAACATTGTTAACTGCGATCCTAACGAAATCAGTCTGAGCTTTGCTAAGATGGACGGCGTTCATATCTTCAGACATCCTTTAATGGTCCGCACAGAGAGGCGGGGAAGGAGGTCACGATGAGCGACAACGATCCCGCGAACGAGATTGAGCTGCTGTCCGCAGCCGATGTCGGTCGTACGATCGCGCGAATCGCGCACCAAATTATTGAAAAAACGGCCCTGGACACCCCAGGTAATGCTTCCGTTATTCTGCTCGGCATCCCATCTGGCGGTGTCCCGTTGGCAGAGCGGTTGAGCGAAAAGATCCGAGAATTTTCCGGAGTGACGGTACCGACCGGCTCCCTTGATATCACCTTGTATCGCGATGACCTGCGCACGAGCGGTCATCGGGCCTTGAAACCTACCGTGTTACCTACCCAACCCCTCGAGGGAGCCACGGTCATCCTTGTTGACGATGTCCTATTTTCCGGGCGAACAATTCGGGCAGCTCTCGATGCGCTTCGTAACGTCGGGCGCCCGGACATGATCCAGCTCGCGGTTCTCGTGGACCGCGGCCACCGGCAGCTTCCGATCCGTGCGGATTACGTGGGCAAAAATATCCCCACGTCACGTGGTGAGGATGTCAACGTCTTCCTAGAAGAAATCGATGGTCGCGACTCGGTGACCATCGTCCGTGAAAATTAACGAAAAGGCGAAAAGACGAAGATGAAACATCTGTTGTCAATAGCAGACCTGACCAAGGACGACATTCTCGGCCTGATGGACGAAGCTGATAAATTCCGGGCCACCCTCCTGGGTAGCGACATGAAGAAACTGCCGACGCTGCGCGGACGCACCATCTTCACCATGTTCTACGAGAATTCCACCCGCACGCGCTCCTCTTTTGAAACTGCAGGCAAGTGGATGTCCGCAGACGTCATTAACGTCTCAGCTTCCAGCTCCTCGGTGAAGAAGGGCGAATCGCTCAAAGACACCGCTGCGACGTTGGCTGCCATCGGCGCAGACGCGATTATCATGCGGCATCCGTCCTCCGGCGCAGCTCAACAAGTAGCCCAGTGGTTGGGCGAAGATGGACCTTCTATCATCAACGCCGGCGACGGCGCGCACCAACACCCAACGCAAGCGCTTCTCGACGCAGTCACCATACGTCAACGCCTTGGTCGCGTCGAGGGGCTCAAAGTCTCGATCGTGGGCGATTGCCTCCACTCGCGCGTCGTGCGCTCGAATGTCGATCTGCTAACCAAGCTGGGCGCTGAAGTCACGCTGGTCGGGCCACCAACCCTGTTGCCGTTCGGCGTGGAAAATTGGCCGGTAACTTACTCCTACGACATGGATTCCGCGATCGTTGATGCGGATGTGGTGATGATGCTGCGGGTGCAGCAGGAACGAATGAAGGGCGGATTCTTCCCATCGCACCGGGAATACGCAACGCTCTATGGCATGTCACAACAGCGGTTGGCTTCCCTGCAAGAACACACCATCGTGATGCACCCAGGACCAATGCTACGAGGCATGGAAATCAACTACCACGTCGCCGATGCGCCGCAGACTGCAGTTTTGCAGCAGGTAAGCAATGGCGTCCACGTGCGAATGGCAGTGCTGTTTACCACCCTGATCGGAGCCTAAAGAAAATGTCTGAAAATTCCTACCCAGCTACCGGAATGCTCGCTCCGGCCGCTAGCAGCTCATTGCTCCTGAAGAACGTTCGGCCCTATGGCGAAGGCGAACCAGTCGATGTGTTCGTCGAAAATGGAACCATTGCTCGGATGGAAGCCGACCTCGATGTCGCAGCTGATCGCGTCATCGACGCACACGGCAAAGTACTACTTCCTGGCTTGGTGGATATTCACGTCCACCTGCGGGAACCGGGGCGCGAGGACACCGAAACGATTGCAACAGGCTCTGCTGCCGCTGCCAAGGGTGGCTTTACCGCGGTGTTTACCATGGCGAACACCATGCCAGTCCTTGACCAGCCGACGATTGCCGAATCAGTGTGGATGAAGGGCCAAACCATTGGCCTGTGCGACGTCCACCCAGTAGGTTCCATCACCAAGAACCTAGAGGGCAAAGAGCTCACCGAATTCGGCATGATGGCGCGCTCAGCTGCAAAAGTGCGGATGTTCTCCGATGACGGCAAATGTGTGCAAAACGCACAGATCATGCGCCGTGCCATCGAATACGCCAAGGGCACCGATGTGCTTCTTGCCCAGCACTGCGAGGATTTTGACCTCACCGATGGGGCAGTGGCCCACGAAGGCGAAGTAGCTGCTCGACTCGGTCTCCGGGGCTGGCCTCGTGCGGCCGAGGAAGCCATTGTCGCCCGGGATGCCCTGCTGACCCGTGATTACGGCACTCGCTTGCACATTTGCCATGCGTCGACCGAGGGCTCCGTGGCCTTAATCAAATACGCCAAAGACCAAGGGGTGCCGATTACTGCTGAGGTCACCCCACACCACCTGGTCCTCACTGACCAGTTGCTCGAGCGCTTCGACGGTGTCCACCGAGTAAACCCACCTTTGCGCGAAGAGAAGGACACGCTGGCCCTGCGCCAGGCATTGCTCGAGGGCATTATCGACTGCGTAGCCACTGACCATGCACCGCACGGCTCAGAAGAAAAGTGCGTGGAATTCGATCACGCCCGCCCAGGTATGTTGGGCTTGGAGACCTCCCTTGCTGTCATTGTCGACACCTTCGTGCGTAGCGGTCAGGCAGACTGGAGGTGGGTAGCTAAGGTCATGTCGGAACGGCCGGCCGAAATTGTCCGACTGCCAGGCCACGGCCGCCCAATCGCAGTAGGCGAACCCGCGAACCTCACCGTGGTCGATCCGGACCACACGTGGATTGCCACAGCGGACACGATGGATTCAAAGTCAGACAACAACCCATACGAAGGCATGGAATTTCACACCAAAGTCACGCACACTATCTTGCGCGGACATGTGACGTGCTCAGATGGCCAAGCTGCCGCTCCTCGCGGCTAGCAGCCCGCACATTCAACTAACAATGCCCGCTCGTACTGCAAATTACGCACCACATTTGAAAGGCAATAACCGTGCACAACAGTGACCTCAACAATTCCAGCCGCCGCACGCCCGCCGTCTTAGTCTTGGCAGATGGCCGCACTTTCCGCGGTTACGGATTCGGCGCCACCGGATCGAACCTGGGCGAAGCCGTGTTTACCACCGCAATGACCGGCTACCAAGAGACCATGACTGACCCTTCCTACCACCGTCAGATCGTCGTCGCGGCAGCACCACAGATTGGCAATACTGGCTGGAATGCTGAAGACAACGAGAACCCAGAAAACAAGATGTGGGTGGCCGGTTTAGTGATTCGCGACTTGTCCCGTGCGGTTTCTAACTGGCGTGCGGAGACGAGCCTTTCTGAGGAAATGGCTCGCCAGGGGATTATCGGCATCGGCGGCGTCGATACGCGCAGCATTGTTCGCCACCTTCGCAATCATGGCTCCATCGCCGCCGGCATCTTCTCTGGCGAATTTGCGGAAAAGCCAGAAGCAGAACTGGTGGAAATGGTAAAGGCTCAGCCATCGATGGCGGGTGCAGACCTGGCTAGCGAAGTCTCAGCGGAGCACAGCTACGTTGTAGAGGCAGAGGGGGAGACCAAGTTCACCGTCGTCGCCTATGACATGGGTATTAAGTCCAACACCCCTCGCAACTTTGCCAAGCGCGGCATCCGTACGATCGTGGTTCCGGCCAATACGCCATTTGCAGACATTCAGCAGTACCAGCCAGACGGCGTCTTTATCTCCAACGGTCCTGGCGACCCAGCTACAGCGAATGTCATGGTCGAGGTAGTAAAGGACATCTTGCGCGCTGACCTGCCACTGTTTGGCATCTGCTTCGGCAACCAAATCCTCGGCCGAGCTCTGGGGCTCAACACCTACAAGATGAAGTTCGGTCACCGTGGCATCAACATTCCCGTCCTGGATCACACCACAAACACCATCCACATCACCTCCCAAAACCACGGCTTTGCGCTTGAAGGCGAAGCCGGCATGGAGTTCGATACCGAATTCGGTCCAGCCCATGTCACCCACACCTGCCTTAACGACGGCACCGTTGAAGGCGTTGCTCTCAAGTCCGGTCGAGCCTACTCGGTGCAATACCACCCAGAGGCGGCCGCAGGCCCACACGATGCGAATGATCTCTTTGACCAGTTCTTCGCCCTCCTCGAATCCTCCAAGTAACCGATAAGACCCGGAAAGGTACTAAGAAGAACCATGCCAAAGCGCACTGACATCAACCACGTCCTGGTCATCGGCTCCGGTCCGATCGTGATCGGCCAGGCTTGTGAATTCGACTACTCCGGCACCCAGGCGTGCCGCGTGCTCAAGCAGGAGGGCCTGCGCGTCACCCTGATCAACTCCAACCCGGCCACGATCATGACTGACCCGGAGTTTGCCGACCACACCTATGTGGAGCCAATTCAGCCGGAGTACATCGAGAAGATATTTGAAAAGGAAATCGAGCAGGGCCACCCAATCGATGCCGTGCTCGCCACCCTGGGCGGCCAGACCGCCCTTAACGCAGCCATCCAGCTGGATCGTCGCGGCAGCTTGAAGAAGTACAACGTCGAACTCATCGGCGCCGATATCCCAGCCATCCAGCGCGGTGAGGACCGCCAGATGTTCAAGGACATCGTGGCCAAGATCGGCGGCGAATCCGCTCGCTCCCGCGTCTGCCACAACATGGACGAAGTCCACGAAACCGTTGCCGAACTCGGCCTGCCGGTTGTCGTTCGTCCTTCTTTCACCATGGGTGGCCTAGGCTCCGGTCTTGCCTACAACGAAGAAGATCTCGAGCGCATCGCTGGAGGCGGCCTGGCTGCATCGCCTGAGGCCAACGTCCTCATCGAGGAGTCCATCTTGGGTTGGAAAGAATACGAGCTCGAGCTCATGCGCGACGGCAACGACAACGTTGTGGTGGTCTGCTCCATCGAAAACGTCGACGCACTCGGCGTACACACCGGTGACTCGGTCACCGTGGCACCGTCCATGACGCTCACGGACCGCGAGTTCCAAACTATGCGTGACCAGGGTATCGCGATCATTCGCGAGGTCGGCGTCGACACCGGCGGCTGCAACATCCAGTTTGCGATCAACCCTCGCGATGGCCGCATTATCACCATTGAGATGAACCCACGTGTGTCCCGATCTTCCGCGCTGGCGTCCAAGGCGACCGGCTTCCCAATCGCCAAGATTGCCGCGAAGCTGGCCATCGGCTACACCCTGGACGAGATCACCAATGACATCACCGGGGTCACTCCAGCAGCTTTCGAGCCAACTCTCGACTACGTCGTGGTCAAGGCTCCACGCTTTGCTTTTGAGAAGTTTGTCGGGGCCGATGACACCCTGACCACCACGATGAAGTCCGTGGGTGAAGCGATGGCGCTCGGCCGCAACTACATCGCCGCGCTGGGTAAGGTCATGCGTTCGCTGGAAAACAAGCAGGCCGGGTTCTGGACCATGCCGGACGAGTTCTTCGCGGGTGAGCGCGCCGTCGATAAGGCAGCGGTTTTGGAGGACCTGAAGCGCCCAACCGAAGGCCGCCTCTACGATGCCGAATTGGCCCTTCGCCTGGGCGCGACCGTCGATGAGGTGTACCAGGCATCTGGCATCGACCCGTGGTTCCTGTCTGAACTGCAGGCCCTCGTTGACTTCCGCCAAGAGCTTATCGACGCCCCAACGCTGGATGAAGCACTGCTGCGGGAAGCTAAGTTCATGGGGCTGTCTGACCGGCAGATCGCAGCTTTGCGCCCAGAATTCGCCGGGGAAGACGGCATCCGTCGACTGCGGTGGTCCTTGGGCATCCGCCCGGTCTTTAAGACGGTGGACACTTGCGCCGCCGAATTTGAGGCAAAGACTCCATACCACTACTCGGCCTACGAGCTGGATCCAAACGCTGAGTCCGAAGTTGCCCCACAGACCGAAAAGGAAAAGGTCATCATCTTGGGCTCCGGCCCGAACCGCATCGGCCAGGGCATCGAGTTCGACTACTCCTGTGTCCACGCGGCACTTGAGCTGTCCCGGGTCGGCTACGAAACCGTCATGGTCAACTGCAACCCAGAGACCGTGTCCACGGATTACGACACCGCTGACCGCCTGTACTTCGAGCCACTGACCTTTGAAGATGTCATGGAGGTCTACCACGCGGAATGCCAGTCCGGCACCGTGGCTGGTGTCATCTGCCAGCTCGGCGGTCAGACTCCACTCGGCCTGGCGGAAAAACTGCGGGACGCAGGCGTGCCCGTTGTTGGCACCAGCCCTGAGGCAATCGATCTTGCTGAAGACCGCGGTGAATTTGGCGAAGTTTTGCGCAAAGCCAACCTGCCAGCACCGGCATTCGGCACCGCTACCTCTTTTGAAGAGGCTCGATCCGTGGCCGCAACCATCGGCTACCCAGTACTGGTCCGCCCGTCTTACGTCCTCGGCGGCCGCGGCATGGAGATCGTCTACGATGAAACCTCGCTCAAGGACTACATTGAGCGCGCTACCGAAATCACCTCGGATCACCCCGTGTTGGTGGACCGCTTCCTGGATAACGCCATTGAGATCGACGTCGACGCGTTGTGTGATGGGGAAGAAGTATACCTGGCTGGCGTAATGGAGCACATCGAGGAAGCCGGTATCCACTCCGGTGACTCCGCATGTGCCTTGCCACCAATGACCTTGGGCGCCGAGGACATCGACAAGGTGCGTGAGTCTGCGCAAAAGCTGGCACACGGCATTGGCGTGAAGGGCCTGATGAACATTCAGTTCGCCCTCAAGGATGACATCCTCTACGTCATTGAGGCTAACCCGCGTGCATCTCGTACCGTGCCGTTTGTGTCCAAGGCTACCGGTGTGCCTTTGGCCAAGGCTGCAGCGCGCATCGCGATGGGCGCCACGATTGCGACCCTGCGCGAAGAAGGCATGATCCCGTCTGATCACGATGGCGGTTCGCTGCCACTGGACGCACCGATTGCCGTGAAGGAAGCAGTGCTCCCGTTCAACCGATTCCGCCGACCAGATGGCACGATGCTTGACTCCTTGCTTGGGCCAGAAATGAGGTCCACCGGCGAAGTCATGGGTCTTGCGGACAACTTCGGTGCCGCCTACAACAAGGCAGAAGCTGCGGCGTTTGGCGAGCTGCCTACCGAAGGCACGATCTTCGTGTCGGTGGCAAACCGTGACAAGCGCACGTTGATCTTCCCGATTCAGCGCTTGGCCTCCCTCGGTTTCAAGATTTTGGCTACCTCTGGCACGGCAGGCATGCTACGGCGTAACGGGGTGCCTTGTGAGACCGTGTTGAAGCGTTCTGAGGCTTTGGAATTAGACGGCGCGAAGTCAATCGTGGACATCATCAATGCTGGTGAAGTTGACATGATCTTGAACACCCCTGCAGGCTCGGCCGGCGCTATGCACGATGGATACGAAATCCGCGCTGCTGCCATCAACGCGGGTATTGCGCTGGTCACGACGGTGCAAGGTGTTACGGCCGCGGTGCAGGGTATTGAGGCACTGCGCGCGGGCGAACTCGGGGTCCGGGCGCTGCAAGAGCTGGATCACCGCACCACAGCTGCGAACGGAGAGTAATACAGCATGAGCGAAACGTTTGGCACTAGGTTGCTTGAACTGAGCGCGCAGCGAGGGCGCCTGTGCGTGGGCATCGACCCGCACCCGTCCCTCATGCGCGATTGGGGTCTACCGATGACCGTGGACGGGTTGCGGCGCTTCTGCGAAACCTGCGTGGAAGCCTTCGGCGACACTGCGGCAATGGTCAAGCCCCAGGTAGCGTTCTTTGAAGCCTACGGCTCCGGCGGTTTTGCCGTGTTGGAGGAAACGCAGGCAGCATTGCGCGAGCGCGGCACCTTGGTGCTTGCCGACGCCAAACGCGGTGACATCGGCTCCACCATGGCTGCGTACGCAATGGCGTGGCTGGATCCAGACTCACCTCTTCAGGCAGATGCCGTTACCGTTTCGCCATACCTTGGTTTTGGTTCCCTTCAACCAGCGTTTGACTTGGCGGAAAAGAATGGCAAGGGCGTGTACGTCCTAGCCGCCACGTCCAATCCGGAAGGCATTCAAGTCCAGGGCAATCAAGACCCATCCGGGCGCTCCTTGGCCCAGCAAATCGTGGACGAAGCTAGCGCGGTCAATGCCCACCATGTCAGCCACGGAGTCCCAGGAAACATTGGTGTCGTTGTTGGTGCCACGCTTTCCGACGCTCCGCGGTTGGCTGAACTCGGCGGGTCCGTCCTCATGCCGGGCGTGGGTGCCCAAGGGGCAACCGCTCAGGATGTTCAGCGCTTAGCAGCGGGAGTTGAAGCGCTAGCGATTCCTAACATCTCCCGGGCGATTTTGCGCCAAGGGCCTGGCGTCGACAAGCTTCGAGCCGCTACCGAGGCAGCAGCGGCAGACTACCCGGGATTGGCCTTTTAGGTCTTTACCGCGGTGCCTGGGAAAATAGCCCGTTGATAGTAATTTTTCGGCGCTGTTTTCCCAGGTCACTTACATACCGCAACTTTTCATGACATGCGGATATGGCTGTGCCACCACGGTTTTTCCGGCAGTAATGCTAAACTGGCGGGAGTTCACAGCGAAACACCTTGAAAATAGCTCTTGGTGGCTTAAGCCGTGGCAGAGATGAACGGGTACGCTTTGACGTACCATACGTATATTGTCACCCAAATGAATCGGAGGAACCCCGTGGCCCTTCCAAAGTTGACCGACGAGCAGCGCAAGGAAGCCCTCGCTAAGGCAGCAGAGGCTCGCAAGGCACGTGCAGAGCTGAAGGATAGCCTGAAGCGTGGCGGCACCAACCTTAAGGAAGTCCTGGCTAAGGCTCAGGACGACGAGATCATCGGTAAGACCAAGGTCTCCGCTCTGCTCGAGGCTATGCCAAAGGTGGGCAAGGTCAAGGCTAAGGAAATCATGGACGAGCTTGAGATCGCCCAGACCCGTCGCCTCCGTGGCCTCGGTGACCGTCAGCGCAAGGCTCTGCTCGAGCGCTTCGGCTTCTCTGAGGATTAATCCTTATGACGGGCGATAAAACGGGCAATCTAGTTGTACTAGCTGGTCCTTCCGCGGTGGGGAAGTCCACCGTGGTTAATCGCCTGCGGGATGAAGTCCCAGACCTTTACTTCAGTGTGTCCATGACTACTCGAGCACCTCGCCCCGGCGAAGTGCACGGCAGGGACTACTTCTATGTCACTGCAGAAGAGTTCCAAGAAAAGATCGACCGTGGTGAAATGCTCGAATGGGCCGATATCCACGGTGGTCTGCAACGATCGGGCACCCCAGCTGGTCCGGTGGTTGATGCCCTGAACGCTGGCCGCCCTGTGTTGGTGGAGGTCGATCTAGTCGGCGCTCGCAACGTGGTTCAAGCGATGCCAGAAGCCATCACAGTTTTTCTTGCACCACCGTCTTGGGACGTTTTGGTGGAACGGCTGTCAGGTCGCGGTACCGAATCGCCTGAGGTTATCGAGCGCCGTTTGGAAACCGCCCGAGCTGAATTAGCTGCACAAGGCGAGTTTCATCATGTGGTGGTCAACGATGACATTGACCAAGCGGTGCAAGCTATTCATGACTTGCTGGTGAAGTAAAGATTACTTCTTGCCTGAACGCTTCAATCCCTAACGGCGATTGGTAAAAACCTCCGCGGAGTAGGTAAAGTAAAACTCCGCACTATTTCCGAAATTGATTACCCAACCTGATGAAGGTGAATGTGGCCCAAGTGAGCAACGATATTGCTGGCACCTCTGCCGTCTTTGACCAGCCAATCGGTATTACCGATCCTCCGATCGATGAGCTGCTGGATAAAGTTTCCTCCAAGTACGCGCTTGTTATTTTCGCAGCCAAGCGTGCTCGCCAGATCAACAGCTACAACCAGCAAGTTGATGACGGCGTGTTCGAGTTCGTTGGCCCGCTGGTAACTCCTGAACCAGGGGAGAAGCCGCTTTCCATCGCGCTGCGTGAGATTAACCGTGGCATGCTGGATCACGTCGAAGGTTAAGTAACCTACGCAACATCCAACACCCTCTAGTGTCCTAAGTGGCACTGGAGGGTTTTGTTTTGGCATAGGTCACTAGTGGGATGAATCACTAATTATTCTTTCTCACTGGCTGCTCCACATGGCTTCTTATAATAAATCTTGTAACGTTTGCCGAGGTAAAATGGGTTTTTGCAGGTTAACGCTAAGTTTTGCCCTTTATCGATAAAGTTTCATTGTGATAAAAGTCAATCCAAAATGAGAAGAAATTATTTGACGCGTTGTTTCTCGCAGCCTAAAGTAAAACTTGCATCACCGAGAACGACGGGATTTCAAAGTACATAAGGCTTGAGCGCTGGATCCGGGTATCAGCTTTCAACTTCACCGCCCAAGCCCCAAAGGACAGAGAAAACAATTTCCCAAAGTTTCTTGGTTCAACCCCTGTTTCAAGGATTTGGAGAAAAATATGTCTCAGCAGACGACGTCCGTACGGGCCGACATGCAAGACTCTGGCCGCGCCCCAAAGTGGGGCAAGACTGACACCCTATGGACCCTGAGCCTCTTCGGCACCGCCATTGGCGCCGGTGTCCTCTTCCTGCCAATTAACGCAGGTATCGGCGGCATCATCCCGCTGCTCATCATGACCGTCATTGCGTTCCCAATGACCTTCTGGGCACACCGCGGCCTGACCCGCTTCGTGCTCTCCGGCAAGGGCGAGAGCGACGACCTCACCGCTGTTGTTACCGAACACTTCGGACTCGGCGCCGGTTCGTTCATGACGATCCTGTACTTCCTGTCCGTTTACCCAATCCTCCTGGTGTACTCGGTCACCATCACCAACACGGTGAACTCCTTCATGTCTCACCAGTTGGGCATGACCCCACCACCACGTTGGCTGATGTCCCTGCTGCTGGTCTCCGTGCTCATTTTCATCGTGCGCCTTGGCCAGGATGTTGTGGTCAAGGTTATGTCCACGCTGGTCTTCCCATTCATCGCAGTTCTCGTAGCACTGTCGCTGTACCTCATTCCTAACTGGAACACCGCGCTGTTTAAGACCTTCAACCTCGAAGCTGCTTCCCAGGCATCTGGCCACGGCTTGATTGTCACCCTGCTGCTGCTGGTCCCAGTTATGGTCTTCTCCTTCAACCACTCGCCAATCATTTCTTCCTTCGCTGTCGAAAAGAAGCAAGAATACGGCGTACACGCAGACAAGAAGACCGGCCACATCCTGGCCGCTGCTGAAGGCCTGATGGTTGTCGTCGTTATGTTCTTCGTGTTCTCCTGCGCACTCTCCCTGACTCCAGAAAACCTGGCAGAGGCAAAGGCTCAGAACATCACCATCCTGTCCTACCTTGCTAACCACTTCGATAACCCAGTTATCGCTTGGGCTGCCCCAATCATCGCTATGGTCGCTGTGGCAAAGTCCTTCCTCGGCCACTACCTGGGCGCTGCAGAAGGCTTCGAAGGCCTCATCATCGAAGCAG
This sequence comes from Staphylococcus chromogenes, assembly GCA_032468405.1. GTDB lineage: Bacteria > Actinomycetota > Actinomycetes > Mycobacteriales > Mycobacteriaceae > Corynebacterium. The sequence goes on along the minus strand of JAUDUO010000001.1, from coordinate 180,399 downwards.
CACACGCTCGCGGCAAGGAAATTAAGCGCGGCAAGTCCCTGTCTACCGTCACCCTTCTCTTCATGCTCATCACCGCATGGCTCACCGGCTGGGTCAACCCATCCATCCTGGGCATGATCGAGACCCTGTGTGGCCCAACGATTGCAATCCTGCTCTTCCTGATGCCGATGTACGCAATCCACAAGGTCCCAGCTCTGCAGAAGTACAAGGGCAAGGCTTCCAACTACTTCATCTTCTTCGTGGGACTCGTTGCCTTCGCGACGATCTTCTACAACGTCCTCCAAGCTTTCTAAGTTCATCAACACCCCTCAAGCTCTAGGAGCAGCATCATGTTCATCAGTACCTTCGATATGTTCAAGATCGGCATCGGCCCATCGAGTTCGCACACGCTTGGCCCAATGAAGGCTGGTAAGGCATTCGTTGACGAATTGTCCGAAAGCGGCCTCATCAAGTCGGTAACTCGCGTACAGGCTGACATCTACGGCTCCCTTTCCCTGACCGGTAAGGGCCACGCCACCGACAACGCCATCATCATGGGCCTGGCTGGTAACGTGCCACAGACCGTGGACGTCGACAGCATGCCAATCTTCCTCGAGCGGGTGCGCACCACCGAGCGGCTGTGTCTCAACTGTGGTGACCAGGAAGTTGACTTCCCACGCGACCGTGGCATCATCTTCCACGAGGAAAACCTCCCACTGCACGAGAACGGCATGTCAATCACCGCATTCCAAGGTGACGAGGTACTGGCTAAGAAGACCTACTACTCAATCGGCGGCGGCTTCATCGTTGACGAAGAGCACTTTGGTCAGCCAGCAACTGATGAAGTAAAGGTTCCATTTGAATTCGGTTCCGCCGAGGAGCTCCTGGAGCACTGCAAGCGTCAGGAAATGAGCATTGCAGAACTTGCTTGGAAGAATGAGCTCGCTGTTCGCACCAAGAACGAGATCGACCACCACCTGGTCAAGGTGTGGGACGTTATGCGCACCGGCATTGAGCGCGGTTCCAGCACCGAAGGCATCCTCCCAGGTGCCCTGCAGGTTCCACGCCGCGCAGCAGCCCTGCGCAAGCGCCTCGAAGCTGGCGACTTCAATGATCCATTGGTCATCATGAGCTGGATCAACATGTTCGCTCTGGCTGTCAACGAGGAAAACGCCCTGGGCGGCCGCGTCGTCACGGCACCAACCAACGGTGCTTGCGGCGTTATCCCAGCCGTGCTGTCCTACTACGACAAGTTCATTGAGCCAGTCGACCGCGACACGTTCGAGGAGTTCTTCCTCACCTGTACGCAGATCGGTGCACTGTACAAGATGAACGCATCCATCTCTGGTGCAGAGGTTGGTTGCCAAGGTGAAGTCGGCGTTGCTTGTTCGATGGCTGCAGCAGGCCTGGCACAGCTCATGGGTGGCACCCCAGAGCAGGTTTGCTCCGCAGCTGAGATCGGCATGGAGCACAACCTTGGCCTTACCTGTGACCCAGTGTGCGGCCAGGTTCAGGTCCCTTGCATCGAGCGCAACGCAGTCGCAGCAGTGACCGCAGTCAACTCCGCTCGTATGGCGCTCCAGCGCGACTCCGAGCCAACGGTTTCTCTGGACAAGGTCATCACAACGATGTACCAAACCGGTAAGGACATGAACGCTAAGTACCGTGAGACCTCCCAAGGCGGTCTTGCCACGGTGGTCATGCCTGAGCTGCGACCTTGCTCCTAGCCTGCCCAGTGTGTCGCCGTAGCAGTTGCTAAGGCGAGCGACACAGCACCGCTAGCGAAGACTTCGTTAAGGGGTACCTGGATCACCAAGAACCGGGTACCCCTTTGGTGCGAAAAAATACTTAAATCAACTACAGAAGACATGTGATTCTTCTACGATTGGTCTACCATGCAAAATCTCCAGTTAAATGAGCCGTCTGGAAACGACGACCAGCCAGCAGGTCTGTTGGACCGCTACATCCCGCTCGTTGAGTTCTTGGGGGAGGCAATTGGTCCGAACTGTGAATTAGTGCTCCACGATCTCGACGTTCCGGATCAGTCGATTGTTGCCATTGCCAACGGACATATCAGTGGCCGGCAAATTGGCGGGCCGGTAACGGACTTTGCACTGCGGTTCATGCGCCAGGGTGCGAGCTCTAAGGCGACGTCGCTTTCTGGCTACCGAGCAGTCAACAGCTCGGGTCGTATTTGCCGGTCGTCTAGCTACTTCATTCGGGACGATGAAGGCGAGCTACGCGGCATGCTCTGCATCAACGTCGACATCACCGAGATGGTAAACGTGCGCGATGCCGTAGATCGCTTGCTGGGCGAAGGCGAAGAGCCTAAGCAGCGAACCTACCCAGATAAGGCCACGGCAATGGCTGAACTTGCCGCCGGCGACCCGGGTTCTAAAGAAACCATGGTTCGCCCAGGGGCCACCCCGTCGCCTCGTCTCGCGCCAGTGCCAGAAATTAGCCCTGGCCCGTTACTTCCGGCAGAAGCCGGGGAGGGCGGGCAGAACGGTGAGGCGTTGGAAAGCTTGCGTTCGAGCCTGGAAAACCTCCTCGAGTCGATGCTGGACACCGCGATCGCCAAGCAGCATGTTTCGCCAGAGCGCATGCAGGTCGCAGAGCGCATCGAGGTAGTTTCCGATTTGGACGAGGCCGGGTTCTTCCTGCTTAAGGGCGGTATCGCTGCGGCTGCCGAACGACTGCAAGTTTCCGAACCGACGGTGTATCGCTACCTCGTCAAGGTGCGCGGCTAGCTGACCATCCCTAGCCGGCTAACTGCTGAGGGCACCGCTTGGGCGGCCCCTCAGCGGAACCTGCGCATAAGAACCCTCAAGCCGGGGCACGTCCCACAGTTGCACGCAGAACCGCGTAGTCTTGGGGATTGTGAATTCGCAGCAATCTCTCAATATTGTGGTCGGTGTCGGTGGCGGTATCGCCGCGTACAAGGCGTGCCATCTGGTGCGGTTTTTCAAAGAACAAGGGCATACGGTGCGGGTAGTACCCACTGAAAGTGCCTTAAAATTCGTTGGTGCCGCCACGTTCGAAGCTTTGAGCGGTAACCCCGTTTCCGCCACCGTTTTTGACGCAGTCGATGAGGTACAGCACGTCCGCATCGGACAAACCGCTGACCTGATCGTTATTGCACCGGCCACGGCCGATGTGATGGCTCGAATGGTTGCCGGCCGCGCTGACGACCTCCTGACAGCCACTTGTTTGGTAGCTACCTGCCCGGTGGTCGTGGCGCCTGCGATGCACACCGAAATGTGGCTGCACCCTGCCACCCAAGCCAATGTGCACACTTTGCGCCACCGGGGCACCGTCGTGCTGGAACCAGCGCATGGTCGACTCACCGGTACAGATTCTGGCCCAGGACGACTGCCTGAACCGGAGCAGATCGGCACAGTTGCGTTGGCCGTCGCTAAGGCGGGCGCATTGCCTCGCGATTTGGAAGGTCGCAAGCTGCTGATTACGGCAGGTGGTACGCAGGAAAACCTAGACCCGGTGCGCTACCTTGGCAATCGATCTTCCGGACGCCAAGGGTTTGCGTTGGCTGAGATAGCCGTGCATCGGGGTGCGGAGGTAACGGTAATCGCTGGTGCGACAGATAGCTTGCCGACGCCGCCGGGTGCGCAGGTGGTACGGGTTGGTTCCGCGCGCGACATGGCGGCGGCGGTCGCTGAGCGCGCAGGGGAGCAGGATGCGTTCATTATGGCGGCTGCGGTGGCGGATTTCCGCCCCAAAACTCAGGCGACAGCCAAGTTGAAGAAAGGCAGCGACGATCAAGCGCTCGCCACTCTGACATTGGTAGAAAACCCCGACATTTTGGCTACGACGGTCAAGCAACGTGAGTCTGGGGACGTCAAACCAAATGCTGTCATCGTTGGCTTTGCCGCTGAGACGGGATCACCAGGGCATACCCCGTTGGAGCTGGCTCAGGCAAAACTTGCGCGCAAGGGATGCGATCTACTGATGCTCAATGAGGTGGGGCAGGGGAAAGTGTTCGGTCAGTTGACTAACCAAGGCAAACTGCTTGGGCGCGATGGCTCCGTTCAAGACATTGGCGCAGGAACCAAGTTCGACGTGGCAATGGCCATCATCGATGGACTGGTAGCTGCGCTGCAGCCGGTCAATTAGTTGGCTAGGAGCTAATTGCTTTTTTAGACAGCTTTGTCTACTATGGCCGTTAGCGAAATAAAAATTACTAACGAAAGAAGAATCTCGTGGTAGAAACACCATCTGCAGTTCGCCTGTTTACCAGCGAATCTGTCACCGAAGGCCATCCAGATAAGATCTGTGACGCCATTTCAGACACCATTCTGGATGCTCTGCTAGCCATCGACCCGCACGCGCGAGTGGCAGTGGAAACAATGGTCACCACCGGGTTGGTCAACGTCGTTGGCGAGGTGCGCACCTCGGGATACGTAGAGATCCCAATTTTGGTGCGAAACAAACTCCGCGAGATCGGTTTTGTGAGCTCTGAAGTTGGCTTCGATGGAACCACCTGTGGTGTCATGGTGGCAATCGGCGAGCAGTCTCAAGAAATCGGTGCTGGCGTAGATACTTCCCAAGAGGTGCGCGACGGCGAACAGGTTGAAGACGAAGACCGCAACGGTGCCGGTGACCAGGGCCTGATGTTTGGTTACGCTACCAACGAAACCGAAGAGTTCATGCCGCTGCCGATCGCTTTGGCGCACCGGTTCGCTCGTCGGCTGACCCAGGTACGCAAAGAGGGTATCGTGCCTAACTTGCGTCCAGACGGCAAGACCCAGGTGACCTTTGCCTATGACGAATCCAACAAGCCAACGCACTTGGATACCGTCGTGATCTCCACGCAGCATGACCCGTCGGTAACGCAAGAGTGGCTGCGGGAACAGCTGCGCGAGCACGTGGTGGACTGGGTGATCAAGGATGCCGGGCTCGAGCACTTTGTCGGCGAGGACCTCACCCTCTTGGTAAACCCTTCGGGGTCGTTTATTCTTGGCGGCCCGATGGGGGATGCGGGGCTTACGGGCCGCAAAATCATCGTGGATACCTACGGCGGCATGGCGCGGCACGGCGGTGGCGCGTTTTCCGGCAAGGATCCAAGCAAGGTGGATCGTTCCGCAGCATATGCAATGCGTTGGGTGGCAAAAAACATTGTTGCAGCAGGGTTGGCGGACCGGGCCGAAGTCCAGGTCGCTTACGCCATTGGCCGTGCGAAGCCAGTGGGCTTGTATGTGGAAACATTTGGTACCGCGCAGCACGGATTGACCGACGCGCAAATTCAAGCGGCAGTATCGCAAGTGTTTGATCTGCGCCCGGCAGCAATTATTCGCGAGCTCGATCTTTTGCGCCCTATTTACGCGCAGACCGCCGCCTACGGGCACTTCGGTCGAACGGACCTTGATCTACCGTGGGAGCAGCTTAACCGCGTATCTGCGCTACAGGAAGCAGCAGGTATCGCCTAAAGCCTCTTTTGGACGGTATCCAGGTAAGATTACTTACCATGCCCAATACCCGTGAACCCGCAGCCTTGTTGCCGGTGGCACGGGTATTGCCACTTTTAGGCCTCGCCCATCTGGATCGCGAATTCGACTACCTCATCGACACCGAACAGGATGCCGACGCTCGCCCGGGAGTGCGCGTCCGAGTCCGGTTCGGCGGCAGACTTGTCGACGCCCTGCTGTTATCTCGCCATGCCTCAAGCGAACATCTTGGCCAGCTCAAATGGATTGAACGCGTTATATCGCCTGAAGTGGTGTACCCGAAATCCATGGCTCACTTGGTAGAAAGCCTCTGCGCTCGTTACGCGGGCACGCGCTCGGACCTTATTCGAGCAGCCATCCCAGCGCGTCACGCCGGGGCGGAATCAGCTGACTTCACCACCCCCTGGGAAGACCTAGGCACCGCACACGAGCCCGATCTTTCAGAGTGGGCGATGTATCGGCATGGCCCATCCTTTGTAGACGCGGTCCTGGGCGGGAAAACCGCTAGAGCTGCCTGGCAGTGCCTTCCGGGAAAGTCTCCGTTTCTCGCGATCGCCGCCTTGGTAGCAAAAGTAGCGATCGATGGAGCTGGCGCGATTGTCGTGGTCCCTGATCAACGCGATGTGGACCGATTGGAATCCGAACTTAAGGTTTGGCTATCGCCCAAACACATCACGGTTCTCAACGCAAGTTTGGGGCCGCAAGCTCGGTATCGGCGCTACCTGTCAGTGCTTAACGGCCAAGCGCGGGTGGTGATCGGTACGCGCTCGGCCGCTTTTGCGCCAGTCAAGGATCTTTCCCTGCTTGTCATCGTCGGCGATCAAGACGAAAACCTAGCTGACCCGCGCGCACCGTATGTTCATGCCCGCGAAGTTCTGACCACGCGGGCGAGTCTGGAAAATGCCTCGCTGCTGATTGCTGGATACACACGAAGTGCGGAAACCCAATTGCTTGTTGAAGCCGGATGGGCGCATGACCTTGTTGCCGAACGCGATATGGTGCGACGTTTCATGCCCCGGATCCGCAGCTCAGCGGATTCCGACTTCGATTTGGAGCGGGATCCTATGGCTCCTGCTGTTCGTATCCCGCGGGTAGCATTCGAAGCCACCCGATCAGCATTAGAGCGAGGGTTGCCCGTGCTCGTGCAAACTCCACGGAAGGGTTACGTGCCCACGCTGGCTTGCAGCAACTGCCGTACGCCGGCCCGATGCCGCCATTGCAATGGGCCCCTAGGTCTGCCCCAAGGCGAAGGCGAGCAACCAGGGGTCATCACGTGCCGTTGGTGCGGCCGACCGGAACTGGCGTTTCACTGCCACGCATGTGGATCTTCGAGGATCCGCGCAGTGGTGCTTGGATCAGAACGCACTGCTGAAGAGCTGGGGCGTGCTTTTTCTGGGACTCGGGTGATTCAATCCGGTGGCGCGCAGGTAGTGGATGAGGTTGCGGCACTACCCGCGTTGGTCGTCGCAACGCCTGGCGCTGAGCCGGAAGTAGCGGATGGGCACTATGGTGCGGCGATCCTCCTCGATACGTGGGCGTTGTTAGGCAGAGCCGATTTGCGGGCTACCGAGGACGCATTGACCAAGTGGGCCCATGCGGCGGCGAAGGTCCAGCCGCATACCGCAGGCGGGGAAGTAATAATCGTCTCGGATCCGGGTCTGCCTGCCGTGCAAAACCTCATCCGCTGGGACATGGTTGGGGCCGCTCGAACCGAACTGCAGCAACGAAAGGAAGTACGGTTTCCACCGACGGTGCACATGGCGGTGATCGATGGTCCGTTGCGAACGTTGGATGCCTTTCTAGACACCCTTCAGCTGCCTCAGGGCGCGGAAGTTTTAGGTCCCGTCGATTTGCCACCTGGGGTGAGCATACCGGGGGAATACGATGAAGCACGATTTGGGCCGGTCCAGCGCTATCTCATTCGCGTCCCCCTTGGCCCGCGCGCTGAGCTTGGTAAGGCGCTGCGTTCGGCGCTTATTGGTCGAGCTGCCACCAAAGACTTGGTGCCGCTGCGGGTCCAAGTTGATCCAATCCGGATCGGATAATAAACGCCAACTATGATGGAGCGTTAAGTATCCGCGACCTGGCGAAGAAGCTTGTGGTCGGCAACTGATTATTGGAGTGAAACCTAACGCTATGACGATTCGCGATGTGCGCCTTTTCGGAGATCCAGTCCTGACTACCCCCGCGGAGGTTGTTACCACATTCGATGAAAGCCTAGCCAAGCTTGTCGACGACATGCTGGAAACCATGGATCACTACGAAGGCGTTGGACTTGCTGCCAACCAAATTGGTGTGCTGCGGCGAGTGTTCGTCTACGACTGTTCCCATGAAACTCCCAATGCCCGAGGGCACATCATCAACCCGGTGTGGGAAGCGATTGGCACCGAGACGCAGCTGGGCAGCGAAGGTTGCCTTTCTATCCCGAACGTAGGCAAAGAGACCGAGCGATTTGCTCGGGTGCGGGTGACTGGCGTTGACGTTCAGGGGCAGCCGGTGTCTTTTGAAGCAGAGGGTTTGTTGGCCCGGTGTGTGCAGCATGAATCGGATCACTTGGATGGCGTGCTGTTCTTGAAGCGGTTGACGCCGGAATTGCGCAAGGAAGCGATGGGGGAAATTCGTACCGCGTCGTGGTTCAATAGCAATTAGTCCACCTCCAAAGCAGAAAAGAGCCGAGAAGTCTTATGCGCCTGTTGTTTGCGGGAACCCCAGAGGTCTCAGTCATTGCCTTGCAGCGCTTGTTGGATTCCGAACATGAGGTGGTGGGGGTTCTCACCCGCCCAGATGCCCGAAAAGGTAGGGGAAGGACACTGCTGCCATCCCCGGTCGCAGCGCTTGCTGAAGAACTAGGGATTCCTACGCTAAAGCCTGCGTCGTTGCAGGCGGACACCGAGGATGGTCAGGAGTTTCGTCGTGAATTGGCAAAACTAAATCCAGACTGCATCCCGGTGGTGGCTTATGGAAACCTGGTGCCCAAGGACTTGCTGGATGCACCGGCTCACGGCTGGGTGAACCTCCACTTCTCCTTGCTGCCACAGTGGCGCGGTGCTGCACCTGTGCAGTCAGCAATCTTTGCTGGCGATGACATCACCGGTGCCACCACTTTCCGTATCGAAGAAGGACTGGACACGGGGCCGATCTTTGGCACCACCACGTTGAAACTTACGCACACTGAAACTGCTGAGGAACTGCTTACTGTGCTGGCGCACAGTGGTTCCGACCTCCTGGTCGCTACCATGGACGGGCTTGCCGACGGCACCGTGGTGGCCGAACCACAACAGGGTGAGCCAACCTACGCGGCGAAAATCACTAAAGAAGATGCGCAGGTCAATTGGGCACTTCCCGCCAGAAACATTGACCGGCAGATTCGCGCCCACACACCTGCACCAGGAGCGTGGACGGTGCTCGGAGACCAACGGTTCAAACTCGGCCCCGTCACGCTGTGCGATGATGGTGACTTAGCTCCTGGCGTGGTTCGGGTGGAAAAGCACGGTGTGTACGTAGGCACTGCCACCAACAACGTTCAGCTGGGGCTCATCCAACCACCAGGCAAGAAAATGATGCAGGCTACCGATTGGTCCCGCGGCGCACAGACAACTGAAGGCATGGTGTTCGAGCATGGCGCTTAATAGCAATGGCGGTTTCCGCGCTCGCAGTAAAAAAGGGGGCGCTGCACAGCCTGCGGCGCAGGATTCCAGCGAAAAGCCCTCTGCTGGCGCGGGTGGTACTGGTGGAAAACGCACCTCGGCGCGGGGCGGGGATCGTAAGAAGGTGCAGCACCGTCGTTCCACAAGCCCACAAGCTGAAGCGTTTTCGCGGGCCGGGGTGGACCAGTCGCGCGCGGCCGCGTTATCGGTACTCCACGCGGTTCGCGCAGATGATGCTTACGCCAACCTCGTCCTGCCTAAACTTTTGCGTGAGCGCGGTATTTCCGGAAGGGATGCAGCATTTGCCACAGAGCTAACCTACGGCGCGCTACGCACACTTGGCGTGCTGGATGCGGTTATCGAGGAGGTCTCGGGACGCAGGATCGCAGACATTTCCCCTGACCTCGTGGACGTATTGCGCCTAGGGGCGTATCAGCTGTTGTACACCCGGGTGGAACCGCACGCTGCTGTCGACACAGCTGTGCGGGCGGCAGTCGCATTGGGGCAGGAAAAGGCCAAGGGGTTCGTTAACGCTAACCTGCGTAGCATTTCTCGTGCCACGCCAGAACAGTGGATGGAACGGCTCACTCCGGCTGATCCGATCGCAGCAACGGCGTTTCAGCATGCCCATCCTGAGTGGATTGCCCGTAGCTTTGCGGAAGTGCTTGGCACTGAAGACCTTCCGGCCGCGTTGGCTGCAGATTCGCAGCGCCCAATCGTGCACCTCGTTGCTCGCCCGGGCGAAATCTCTGCGGAAGAATTGGCTCTCATTTCAGGTGGCGAGGAAGGCAAGTACTCGCCGTACGCTGTGTACCTCGAATCCGGTGATCCTGGCAAGGTGGAGCCGGTGCGCGAAGGACTGGCCGGCGTGCAAGATGAAGGTTCGCAAATCATTGCGCGTGCCGTGGCAGCAGCTCCCGTCGACGGAGTGGATCAAGGCCGTTGGCTTGATTTGTGCGCTGGTCCTGGTGGCAAAGCTGCTCTCCTCGGTGGGCTGGCCCGGATCGACGGAGCTCGTATTGACGCCGTGGAGCTCACACCACACCGGGCAAAGCTGGTGGAACAAGCAGTCCGCGATCTTCCAGTCACGGTACACACTGCAGATGGGCGAAACCCCGGCTTAGCGTCGGGCTATGACCGAATCTTGGTCGATGCACCGTGTTCCGGCTTGGGCGCGTTGCGTCGGCGCCCTGAGGCCCGGTGGCGCAAGCAGGAGTCGGATATCGCTGGGCTGGCACAACTTCAGTTTGATTTGCTCAGCTCGGCGGCTAGCTTGGCTCGCTCTGGTGGCGTGATCGTCTATTCCACTTGTTCACCAGACCTGCGCGAGACACGCGCGATCGTGGATCGCGGTGTCGCGGAACTCGGGCTGGAAGAGTTGCCGGCCCATGAGTATGCCTGCGGCATGGACCATACTGGCCCAGAAAAGTCGGTGCAGATGTGGCCGCATCGGCATGGCACGGACGCCATGTTCTTTGCGGTTTTGCGGAAAGTCTAGGGTGGCGACGGCGACGTATGATGGCGCTATGAATACTGCTGTACCCCCAAAGCGTCCAATCATTGCTCCGTCCATCTTGGCGGCCGACTTTACCCTGCTTGGCAAGGAGATCACTGCGGTAGCCAACGCCGATTGGATTCATGTGGACATTATGGACGGTCATTTCGTTCCCAACCTGTCCTTTGGTGCAGACATCACCGCAGCTGCTCGGCGGGCGACGGCATTGCCGCTGGATGTGCATCTGATGATCGAAAATCCAGAGCGCTGGGTGAGTACCTATTGTGAGGCCGGAGCTGATTGCATCATCTTTCACGTCGAAGCTACCTCCGACCCTGTCACCTTGGCACGAGAAATCCGCAAGATGGGATGTCGGGCTGGGTTCTCGCTGAAACCGGGCACACCCATCGAGGACTATCTTGACTTGGTTTCGGAGGTGGACGAAGTGCTCGTCATGAGCGTCGAGCCTGGATTCGGGGGCCAGACGTTTATGCCGGAGCAGTTAGAAAAGGTGCGGGTGTTGCGGCAGTGGACTGATGCGCGTCAATTGGAGGTCACCATAGAAATCGACGGCGGGATTAACACTGAAACCATCGCGTTGGCAGCCGAAGCCGGCTGTGATGCCTTCGTGGCAGGTTCCGCTGTCTTCGGGCACGCTGACCCAGCGGTGGCCGTCGATACGCTGCGAGCGCTAGCGGAGACGGCGTGAACTCTTCCAGCATCCAGTTAGCCCTAGAAGCCGCCATCACGGCGGGAAATTCGGTTCGGGGCACGACGAGCCCGAACCCGCCGGTGGGGGCGGCCATCCTGGATCTGCACGGCGATATCGTGGGTATCGGCAGCACGCAGCCGCCACACGCAGCGGATAATGCGCATGCCGAAATCATGGCGTTGCGCAGCGCTGGTGCGCGAGCCCGGGGCGGGATCGCCGTGGTGACGCTGGAACCATGCAATCACCAGGGACGCACCGGTCCCTGCGCTGTCGCGTTGGCAGAGGCCGGAATTGCAGAGGTTTATTATGCGACGGCCGATCCGAACCCGACCGCTGCGGGCGGGGCCGAATATCTCCGGTCCCGGGGAATTCCTACTACGCATCTCGACGTCCAGGTGGACGCCCTGCAGCCCTGGTTAATCTCGGTACGGCACGGGAGAGCCTGCGTCACCGCGAAAATGGCGCAGACCCTGGACGGGTTTTCGGCTGCGGAAGATGGCTCGTCCCAATGGATTACCGGTGCCGAAGCCCGCGCGCATGCAACTGCGGCGCGCGCCCAACGAGATGCCATCATTGTAGGAACTGGTACCGCCCTCGCAGATTCGCCACAGCTGACCGCCCGGGCTGCCGATGGTTCGCTATTGCCGCACCAACCGCAACGGGTCGTGGTCGGCCGCCGCTCGCTACCGGCTGGTCACCCGCTTAGTTCCCCAGATGTGTGGCGGTTTGCCACGCTCGATGAGGCCTTGGATGCACTGCATCAACGCGGCATGGTGGATGTATTGCTGGAAGGCGGCCCAACGCTCATTGGCTCGGCGTTGGCTGCGGGAGCGGTGGACATCATTCACTCCTACCTCAACCCGTCCTTTTTAGGCAGTGGGCTACCTGCGGCGGTATTCGCACCTGACTCTGACCGTCCCACGTCCATCGGTGATCTCTCCAGGTACACCCTGCACCGAGTCATGCAATTGGGTGGCGATGTGCTGTTGATCTCCACCAGACAATAACGAATAACCGCCCAGGTTGCGGAAATATTTTCGCTGCTGTGAGTGTTTCACCAGATAGTTACTTCAACCACAACGATTCTTTTTAGAAAGCGACGTTTGACCCATGTTTACCGGCATCATCGAAGAACTCGGCCGAGTCTCGAGCATTAAGGATCTGGGCGATTCCATCCAGTTATCCATTGCTGCTAACCGTGTGCTCGCCACCGCCAAGTTGGGAGATTCTATCGCCGTAAACGGTGTGTGCTTGACTGTCGCAGAGCTTAGCGACGATGGTTTTATGGCTGACTGCATGCAAGAAACCCTCCGGCGCTCTAGCTTGGGCACGCTCGAGGTCGGTTCCCCGGTCAATCTCGAACGGGCTGCACTTATTTCTGCTCGTTTAGACGGCCATATCGTGCAAGGGCACGTTGATGCCACCACCACGCTGCTGGGGCGGGAACACTCGGATAATTGGGACGTGTTGCGCTTCGCGCTTCCGGAACAGCTGGCCCGTTACGTGGTGGAGAAGGGCTCGATCTGTCTAAACGGAACCTCGCTCACCGTGTCCCATTTAGGGGCGGATTTCTTCGAAGTCTCTCTTATTCCGGTCACACTGAGAGACACCGTATTTGGATCCCTGGAGGTGGGTGCATCGGTAAACATCGAGGTTGATGTTGTGGCTAAGTACGTGGAACGCATGTTGCAATTTCCGCACGCTGGAACCGGCAACTAACAAACAAGCAGTGGGTGAGTGCACGCCTGCTCACCCGGAAAGACTAGGCTGAAACACTGTGAGCACGACGAATCCGAAGGAAGAACACGCGAAGGTGCGGCTAGACAGCGTCGAAGACGCTATCGCGGACATTGCGGCTGGAAAAGCGGTCATCGTTGTTGATGACGAAGACCGGGAAAACGAAGGTGACTTAATCTTCGCCGCGGAAAAAGCGACACCGGAGCTGGTGGCGTTCACTGTGCGGTATTCCTCGGGTTACATCTGCGCCTCTCTCACGGAAGAGGAAGCTGACCGGCTCCAGCTGCCACCGATGATTGCGCGCAACGAGGATGCCCGTGGCACCGCGTACACGGTTACCGTCGATGCTGCGACAGGTTCCACCGGGATTTCCGCAACTGCACGCGCCGAAACGCTGCGCCGTTTGGCGGATCCTACGTTTGGGCCGGGGGATTTCACCCGACCCGGCCATGTGGTGCCGCTGCGCGCTCGCACGGGTGGCGTGCTAGTTCGCGCAGGTCACACGGAGGCCTCGGTAGATTTGGCCCGCATGGCTGGGCTGCGTCCGGCTGCAGTGTTGTGCGAGGTAGTTAGTGAAGATAACCCCGTTGACATGGCGCGTGGCCCTGAGCTGCGTCGGTTTGCAGACAAGCATGGGTTGAAACTGATCTCCATTGAGCAGTTGATCGAATGGCGCCGTGCCAATGAAGTACAGGTGGAGCGAATCGTCGAGACTCACCTTCCTACCGAATTTGGTGAGTTTACCGCGGTAGGCTACCGCAGCACGATCACCGGAATCGAACACGTTGCTCTGGTGGTGGGCGATATTCGTGACAACGACGGCGCAGACGTGCTGGTCCGCGTGCACTCTGAGTGCTTGACCGGAGATGTGTTTGGCTCCCGCCGCTGCGATTGTGGTCAGCAGCTGCACGCTTCCATGCAGATGGTGCAGGAAGCTGGCCGGGGCGTGATCTTATACATGCGGGGCCATGAAGGGCGCGGAATTGGGCTTTTAGCCAAGCTCAAGGCATACCAACTGCAGGACCACGGGGCCGATACTGTCGATGCTAACCTCGCACTGGGTTTGCCTGCAGATGCTCGGGAATTTGGCACCGGGGCGCAAATTCTGCATGACTTGGGGGTACGCACCATCAACCTGATCTCCAACAACCCAGACAAGCGCGCAGGCCTTTCTGGCCACGGCATTTCCATTACCCACCGGACTGGGATTGACGTGGATGTCCATGCCGATAACATCAACTACTTGCGCACCAAGCGCGACCGCATGGGGCACATACTGCCCGGTCTAGATTCATTTGAAACGAACCATGAGGAGCACCACTGATGAGCGGCGAAGGACGTCCAGAACTGCAGCTTGTCGACGCCTCCGGGCTTTCGGTGGCCATCGTGACCGCCACCTGGAACGCCGAGATCTGCGATCGGTTGCACCAGCGGGCCGTCGACACGGCCCAGGCTTGCGGAGCGCACGTAGCCGAATACCGGGTGGTGGGCGCGCTGGAGCTGGGGGTTGTGGTCCAGGAACTCGCTGATCACCACGATGCGGTCGTAGCGCTCGGTTGCGTGATTAAAGGTGGTACGCCGCACTTTGATTATGTTTGTGACTCTGTCACTCAGGCGCTGACGCAGATTTCGCTTGAGAAGCGAACGCCGATCGGCAACGGCGTGCTCACAACGCTTACCCAGGAACAAGCGGTGGCGCGCAGCGGTGCTCCGGGGGCAACAGAGGACAAGGGAGCAGAGGCAACCGTAGCTGCCCTGCATACTGCACTGCAGCTTTCCAAGATTCGTGACCAGTGGCAGTAGACTACTTGCCAGTATCAACCAAAACCAGTTGTTTAAAAGGGATGATGGACGTGACAGAGGCGCACCGCGAAGCGGAAACCCTGGCAGCAATTGACTCCGTGACCACCACTTCGCGGCCGTGGGAACTCACCGTAACCTCGCCTTACCTCGTACGGGTGTCCTGGGTTGCGATCGCCGTGGTGATGGCGGTGCACATCTTTATGGCGGTAGTGGTTGACATCGGCGATACCGGTGCTGCGGTTACTTTTGTGGACAAGTTCGCGTTTGTGGGCATCGGCCTGATCATCTCGTTCTTTGCTTACCATCTTCGTCGACCGCGAGTGCGCGCGAACGCGGATGGAGTAGAGGTGCGCAACTTCATTGGCACCCGGTTTTACCCGTGGTCGGTGGTCTATGGGTTGAGCTTCCCCAAGGGCGATCGGATGGCGCGACTGGAGCTGCCTGAGTTCGAGTACGTGCCAATGTGGGCGTTTCAAAGCGGCGACGGCCCAAAGGTAGTAAAAGCGGTAAATGAGTTCCGCGACCTCGAAGACAAGTACATGCCGGAGGATTAAGGGCACAATACCCACACGATAACATGGCAGATCCAGCACTATATCGCCCGGCTCCAGGCACGATTCCCACGCAGCCTGGAGTTTATCGTTTTCGCGATGAAGCTCACCGCGTGGTGTACGTCGGCAAGGCCAAGAACCTGCGGGCGCGGTTGTCCAACTATTTTCAGGATGTCACGGCCTTGCATCCCCGGACCCGGCAAATGGTGTTTACTGCCGCCTCTGTGGAGTGGACCGTGGTGGGCAGCGAGGTGGAGGCGCTGCAGCTGGAATACACCTGGATCAAAAAATACGACCCGCGTTTCAACGTTAAGTACAAAGACGATAAGTCGTATCCCATGCTTGCGGTGAGCCTAGGGGAGCAGTTCCCGCGGGCGTTTGTGTATCGGGGCCCGGTGAAGCGTGGCGTTCGCTATTTCGGCCCCTATTCTCATGCTTGGGCGATTAGGGAAACACTGGATCTGTTGACCCGAATTTTCCCCATGCGCACCTGTTCAAAGGGGGTTTTCAATCGCCACCACCAACTCGGCCGCCCATGCCTGTTGGGGTATATCGACAAATGCGCCGCGCCCTGCGTGGGGAAAGTCTCTCAGTCCCAGCACATGGATATCGTGCGTGGCTTCGTTTCCTTCATGAACGGTCATACCGATAAGGTGACCAAAGAATTAGAACAGCAAATGACGGACGCCGCCGAAAACCTCGACTTTGAAAAGGCAGCACGACACCGGGATGATCTCGAGGCAATCAACAAAGTGATGGAAAAGCAAACCGTAGTGCTCGGCGATGGCACCAATGCCGATTTCATCAGTTTCGCTGTAGACGACCTTGAGGCTGCCGTGCAGATCTTTCACATCCGCAAAGGTCGTGTCAAAGGCCAGCGTGGATGGGTGGTGGAACGGCCGCCCGTCGCCGACGAGGAATCTGGACTAGAAGCCCTGGGGGTACTGCTTAGTGAATTCTTGTTGCAGTTCTATGGCGACACCGCAGAGCGTGTCGACGAAGAAACGCGCCAGGCCGCTACCACTCAGGTGTTGAGCGAACATCGCAGTGACGCAATTCCGCGGGATATCTTCGTACAAACCTTGCCGCCCGATGCCACCGAGGTAGAAGCTGTACTGACTGAGCTACGTGGCGGCCCGGTCCGGCTACACACCCCACAGCGCGGAGATAAACGTTCGCTGATGGAAACCGTGGAAAAGAACGCAGCGGAAGCGCTCAAGCAGCATAAACTCAAGCGTCACGGGGACCTAACCTCTCGGTCTGCGGCCTTGCAAGAGCTGCAGGAGGCGTTGTTCCTTGATACCGCACCGCTTCGCATCGAGTGTACAGATGTCTCACACATTCAAGGCACCGATGTAGTTGCATCGTTGGTGGTGTTTGAGGACGGTCTGCCCAAGAAGTCTGACTACCGCCGATACAAAATCAAGGAAGCCGCCGGCGATGGACACTCTAACGATGTGGCATCCATCGCTGAAGTGGTGCGCCGACGTTTCCTTCGGCACCAGCAGGACCGCACCCTGGTGCCAGACGAATCCGAGTTTGACGGAACCAGATTCGTTGATGAAGAGGTGGTATCCCCAGCAGAGGAGACCAAGCGTTTCGCGTATCCACCACAATTGTTCATCGTCGATGGTGGACTGCCTCAGGTCAACGCAGCGCAAGCGATGTTCGACGAACTCGGCGTTCATGACGTTACCCTTATCGGCCTAGCCAAACGCCTAGAAGAAGTGTGGTTACCGGGCGAAGAAGATCCCCTCATCTTGTCCCGAACCTCACCTGCTTTGTTCTTGTTGCAGCATATTCGTGATGAGGCCCACCGTTTTGCCATCAGCTTCCACCGGCAACAGCGTTCGAAACGTTTGCGCGCATCCGAGTTAGACCTCATTAAGGGGCTGGGGCAGCAACGCAAAGCTGATCTCGTTAAGCATTTCGGTTCGGTGAAAAAGCTCAAGCAGGCCACTGTGGAAGAGATTCAAGTGGTTCCAGGTTTCGGTCCAAAAGTGGCCCAAACTGTTTTTGTCGCCCTACATACCAAAGACGACGCAGCACATTAGAAGTACGGCTAGACTGTTGGCTATGAATCCCCACGCACCCAATAACGGTAACCAAGCTGCTAAGCAGCAGGCGGCAGTGCCTGCTCCTCAGCAGGATTCTTCGTCGCCTACGGTCGTGACGGCAGCGGGGGATCGAGCAGTCACCGCTGGTGCGGTGACCTCGCAGGGGGATCCGCGTGAGTTCTTAAATGACGGCACCGCCCCGGTCCTGATTACTGGTATGTCCGGTGCTGGTTTGAATACCGCCGCCCGGGTGCTGGAGGACATGGGTTGGTACGTTGCCCAAAATCTGCCTGGGGAATTGATCCTGCAAATGGTGGAGTTGTGTCAGCGGGACGACTGTCCGGTCAAACGCGTTGCCTTGGTGTCCGACGTCCGTTCCCGGCCATTTAACGGCAACCTCACGCAAGTGATTGATGAACTGGCAGCGCGCAATTTGCGCCCGATCGTGTTGTACATGGAGGCCCGTGATGATGTGCTGATTAGCCGGTTTGATTCAGTGCGCCGCACGCACCCAATGCAGGGTTCGGACACGCTGCAGCACGGGATTACGCGCGAGCGCGAAACCATGTTCGAGATTAAAGAGTCGGCGGACATCGTCATTGATACCTCCGATCTTTCGGTCCACGACTTGCGTCGAGCTATTGAGTCCAGTTTCGATTCGGTGGTACATCAACGCCAGCATGTGACCCTGCAGTCTTTCGGATTCAAACGCGGCACCCCGCATGACTCCGATATGATTTTCGACGTTCGTTTTTTGCCTAACCCGTATTGGGTGGGCGAGCTGCGCAAATACCGTGGCACAGATAAGCCCGTGGCCGACTATGTGCTAGCCCAGCCGGCTGCCGAGGCGTTTATTAATCACTTCATCGCGATGTTCAACACAATGGTCGAAGGTTACAAACGCGAAGGTAAGCGGTTCATTACCGTCAGCATCGGCTGTACTGGCGGTCATCACCGGTCCGTGGCGATTGCGGAGGAGATCGGTCGCCGCCTCATGGAACGCGACAAAGTCGAAGTCTCGGTCATTCACCGAGACATTAAACGCGCCTAGTAAGATAGTTCAACAACTTCTTTTCATCTAGCTAAGGCCTTCGACTATGTCTACTCACCCAGATTTGGAATCAATCGCAGTTCCAGCGGAACTGCAATCGATGGCTAGTTTGGGTGGCGGACATGGGCTCTTTCAAACCTTGCGCGCAGCTCGAATGATGGGCGTGCCAGACATAACCGCGATCGTCACGGTTGCCGATGACGGCGGTTCGTCTGGGCGTATTCGTCGCGAGTTGGGGCATATCCCGCCCGGGGACTTACGCATGGCGTTAGCAGCACTTTCGCGTGACGACGAAATGGGTCAGTTGTGGGAGTCGGTACTCCAACACCGCTTTGGTGGCTCTGGTGCTCTTGCCGGTCATGCCGTTGGCAATTTACTCATTGCTGGTCTCACGGATGTCCTCGGCAGCCAGGTTAAAGCGCTGGATATCGTCGCTCAGCTCACTCGTTCCCACGGCCGGGTTGTGCCGATGTGCGAGCAACCCTTGGACATCGAAGCCGAGGTAGCTGGGCTTGCCGACGACCCACGCATTATGCGGATGCTGCGGGGACAGGTCGCAGTCGCGACCACACCCGGGGAAGTCCGTCGTGTGCGGCTGATGCCGGAGCACCCGCCTGCTGGCCAAGATGCCCTTTACGCTATTGAGCGAGCCGACCTCATCACCATCGGCCCTGGCTCGTGGTTCAGTAGCGTTATTCCACACTTGCTAGTTCCGCAGCTTGTAGAGGCAATTTCGCGATCTTCAGCATTGCGCGTCGTCGTGCTAAATCTTTCTAACACGCAGCTGGAAACCACCGGGTTTAGCGTCGAAAGGCACGTGCATATGCTGCTGCAGCACGCGCCAAAGCTGAAGGTAGACCGGCTGCTGATCGATGAGGCGGCTCATATCGACGAAACCGAACGCGTGCACCTAGAGCGGGTGGCTAAGAGCATGGGCGCGGAAGTCTCGTTTGCGGATGTCCGGTTGTACAAAGAGGACGGCTCCTCAACCGACCGTCACTGTCCTGCTAAGCTCGCAAGCGCGCTTTCCGAGCTGTATCGCTCGCGCTGACCACTCTACGTAATCCAGCACTGTTGACTTTTATCTCGAAAGGCTTAACCACCGTGACGTTGACTGCAAAAGTTAAGGATGAGCTGGCTGCTGTGTCGGTGTCGCGGCATAACGCGCGCAGCGCTGAAATTGCGGCACTCATTCGCTTCGCAGGGCACGTGGAGATGGTTGCTTCCCGCATGGTCATTGAAGTCGAAGTTGACAGTGCTTCGGTCGCGCACCGGTTGAAGAGCGAAATCGCCGAGCTATTCCACAAGGATGTGGTGGTTCACACCATTGGTCCGGGCGGATCTTCCAAGACCACCCGTTATGTCTTGCGGGTTACTGACGGAACCGAGGATCTTATTCGCCGGTTGGGCTTGATTACCCGTTCTGGTCACCTGGTTAAAGGCCTGCCTACGCAGATTGTCTCCGGCACAGTCGTCGATGCTGAAGCGGCTTGGCGAGGCGCATTTTTGGCGCACGGCGTGCTTGTTGAATCGGGTCGCACCAGTACTTTGGAAGTTGCTTGCCCCGGGCAAGAAGCAGCGTTGGCGTTGGTTGGTTGTGCGCGTCGGTTGGGTATTCAGGCCAAGACCAAAGAGGCTCGCGGGTCTGAACGCGTTTACGTCCGCGATGCAGACGCTATTGGTGCTCTGTTGACCAGAATGGGTGCTATCTCTACTCGTTTGCAGTGGGAACAGCAGCAGCAACGTCGTCAAATGCAGCAGGGAGGTAGTCGCCTCGCCAATTTCGACGATGCCAACTTGCGTCGTTCTGCGCGGGCTGCAGTGGCTGCCGCCGCTCGTGCGCAGCGTGCTCTGGAAATCTTGGGAGACGACATTCCGGCGCATTTGGCTGAAGCGGGTCATTTGCGCGTAACGCATCGTCAGGCATCCTTGGAAGAGTTGGGCCGTCTTGCCGACCCTCAGATGACCAAAGACGCCGTTGCGGGACGTATCCGCCGGTTGTTGTCCATGGCGGATAAGCGGGCCAAAGAGCTCGACATCCCGGATACGCAGTCAGTTGTGACTGATGAATTGCTCGACGAGCTGTAATACGCGAGATAATTGCACGGCGGGGTGAGTAGCACCACACTTTCGTAGGTCAGTGTGGAGTACAGCTAGAGGGACGTAAACCGCCGGGGCGCAACTTATTCTATGTGGTTTTCCTTGGTTTTACGTCTGTATTCTGTGGGCTTTGGCTTCCTGGCCACCCCCAATAGCAGCCTATATTTTGATTGTGTCCGTTCGGACATTTGGCGATGCAATATCTTCTGCGCGTTGGCTCCAGCGTCGGTACGCTGGACTGGAACGCGGATGACAGGTTCACAACCGCTCATCTTCTTCAGCTAGAGCGAAGAAAATCAGTTGCCAGCCTTGATTCCACGGTGACGTTTCACGCATCAACCTTTTAGGAGATATTAAGTGACTATTCGCGTAGGCATTAACGGCTTCGGTCGCATTGGCCGCAACTTCTTCCGAGCTGTTCTGGAGACCGGCTCTGACATCGAAGTAGTAGCTATCAACGATCTGACCGACAACAAGACTCTGGCTAACCTGCTCAAGTTCGACTCCATCCTGGGCCGCCTGGGCAAGGACGTATCCTTCGACGATGAGTCCCTCACCGTAGACGGTCACCGCATCATTGCTACCGCAGAGCGTGACCCGAAGGCACTGAAGTGGGGCGAGTGGGGCGTTGACATCGTCATCGAGTCCACTGGTTTCTTCACCAAGAAGGAAGATGCTGCGGCCCACCTGGAAGCCGGAGCTAAGAAGGTCATCATCTCCGCACCGGGCAAGGGTGTCGACGGCACCTTCGTGGTTGGGGTTAACCACACCGACTACGACCCTGCGACCATGGACATCATCTCCAACGCGTCTTGCACCACCAACTGCCTGGCTCCAATGGCAAAGGTGCTCAACGACAAGTTTGGCATCGTCAAGGGCCTCATGACCACGATCCACGCTTACACCGGTGACCAGCGTATTCACGACGCGCCACACAAGGATTTGCGTCGTGCTCGCGCAGCAGCCGTGAACATCGTTCCAACCTCCACTGGCGCTGCCAAGGCTGTGGCTTTGGTGCTGCCAGAGCTCGAGGGCAAGCTGGATGGCTTCGCAATGCGCGTGCCAGTGATCACCGGCTCGGCTACTGACCTCACCTTCGAGGCTTCCCGCGAAGTAACCGTTGAGGAAGTTAATGCAGCTATGAAGGAAGCTGCCGAACGCGAGCTTAAGGGTGTGCTGCTGTACTCCGAGGATCCGCTTGTATCCGCTGATATCGTTACTGATCCACACGCTTCCATCTTTGACTCTGGCCTGACCAAGGTGATGGGCAACCAGGTCAAGGTTGTTTCTTGGTACGACAACGAGTGGGGCTACACCAACCAGCTCATCAAGATGACCGAGTACGTCGGCGAGCGCCTCTAAAATCTACCCACCGCACGATCTGGAGGGCGTGGGGTAGGACGGCTCAACTGCCGATTGTTGTGCTCCCAGAATCAGCCCGCCTAGCGCTAACTTTTCGCTAGACTTGGCTAGTAGTGGCCCGTCAGCCGACTCGGCTCGACGGGCCTTTTCAGTGCACATTAACTGCGCATTCACTGCGTACGCGCGAAGGTATCACACCTAAGGAGAAAATTTTCGATGAAAAACCTCAATGACCTGCTGCAAGAGGGCGTAGAAGGCCGTACCGTACTCGTTCGCTCCGACTTGAATGTGCCGCTCAATGATGCCGGCGATATTACCGATCCGGGCCGCATCAATGCCTCGCTGCCTACCATCAAGGCACTGTCCGAAGCTGGTGCACGGGTCATCGTTATGGCACACCTCGGCCGGCCAAAGGGCGAGGCAAACCCGAAGTTTTCTCTCGCTCCATGCGCTGAAGCATTGTCTGAGGCACTCGGGCAGTACGTAGCGCTCGCCGGTGACGTCGTGGGCGAAGACGCGCACGAGCGCGCCAATGGGCTTAACGACGGCGACGTCATGCTGCTTGAGAACGTGCGTTTCGATGCGCGCGAAACCTCCAAGGACGAGGCCGAACGTGCTGCGTTCGCAGACCAGTTGGCCGCGCTGACTGGCGATAACGGCGCTTTCGTTTCCGATGGGTTCGGCGTGGTGCACCGCGCTCAGGCCTCGGTCTACGACGTCGCTAAGCGGCTCCCGCACTACGCTGGTGGCCTCGTCGAGAAGGAAACCGAAGTCCTGAAGAAGATCGCTGACGAACCAGTGCAGCCTTACGTCGTTGTGCTCGGCGGTTCCAAGGTCTCCGACAAGCTCGGCGTGATCGAAGCGCTGGCACCTAAAACCGACGCGCTGATCATCGGTGGTGGCATGTGCTACACCTTCCTGGCTGCTCAAGGCTACAACGTGCAAAAGTCGATGCTGCAGGAAGAAATGCTCGAGACCTGCAAGGACCTGCTGGCTCGCTACGGCGACAAGATCAACCTCCCAGTTGACCTAGCCTGGGCCCCTGAGTTCTCGGCTGATGCAGAAAAGACCATCACCGGGCTCGAAGACACTCCAGAAGGCCAGCTTTCCCTGGACATCGGACCTGAGTCTGTCCGCAAGTTCGCAGAGGTACTGGCAACCGCCAAAACCATCTTCTGGAATGGCCCAATGGGCGTGTTTGAATTCGACACCTTCGCCGACGGCACTCGTGGCGTGGCGCAAGCCATTATCGACGCCACCGCTAACGGCGCGTTTTCCGTGGTCGGCGGCGGTGACTCCGCCGCATCTGTACGCGTTCTTGGCCTCGATGAAGACGGTTTCTCCCACATTTCTACCGGTGGCGGTGCGTCGCTGGAGTACCTGGAAGGCAAAGAACTGCCCGGCGTGGCAGTTCTGGCCAACTAATTCCCACCACGTAAAGGACTGATTTCACATGGCACGTAAGCCACTTATTGCTGGCAACTGGAAGATGAACTTGACCCATCTTCAGGCCATGGGCAGCGCCCAGAAGTTGGCGTTTAGTTTGCCCAAGGACATGTACGAAAAAGTAGACGTCGCCCTCATGGTGCCGTTTACCTCTATTCGCTCTATTCAGACATTGGTCGATGGCGATAAGCTGCAGTTCACCTACGGTGCCCAGGACGTCTCCCAGCATGATTCCGGTGCCTACACCGGAGAAATCTCTGCTGAAATGTTGCAGGCTTTGGGTTGCTCTTGGGTGGTAGTCGGCCACTCGGAGCGCCGGGAATACCACGGCGAGACAAGTGAGCTCGTGGCAGCTAAAGCCAAAGTTGCGTTGCAGCATGAGATCTCACCCATCGTATGCGTGGGCGAAAAACTCGACGTCCGCGATGCCGGCGAGCACGTGTCCTTCGTTGTCGAGCAAACTAAAGCGTCATTGGCTGGACTCAGTGCCGCTGATCTTGAGAACACAGTGATCGCATACGAGCCGGTCTGGGCCATTGGCACCGGTAAAGTGGCGTCGGCAGCTGATGCTCAAGAAGTCTGCCACGCAATCCGGGGCGCAATCGCGGAAATCGCTGGCGCCGATGTTGCGGCAGGCATCCGGATTCTCTACGGCGGATCAGTAAAGACCGACTCCGTGGCTGAGTTGGTTACTCAGCCAGATGTTGACGGCGGCTTGGTCGGCGGAGCCTCCTTGGACGGCGCTGACTTTGCCAAGCTCTGCGCTGCTGCTGCCAACGCAGTCTAGCGCCGCAGGACAGACACGCTGGTTGTTGCTGGGCGTGGTTTTCCAACCAATTTTGGCCAGCGTGTATACTTAGTCGAGTTAACTACCTCTAGGCAACATAAGGATTTACCCACATGGCTCTCGCACTTCAGATCGTCCTGGTCGTGGCTGCTATCATCATGACTATTTTGGTGCTGCTCCACAAGGGTAAAGGCGGCGGCCTTTCTAGTTTGTTTGGTGGCGGAATGCAGTCGAACCTGGCTGGTTCTACGGTCGTGGAAAAGAACTTGGACCGATTCACCATCATCACGGCAATCATCTGGATTGCCTGCATCATTGGTTTGAACCTGATCCAGTCATACGCCTAGAAAAACCTAAAAAGCGGGCGCTACCAACAAAGGTAGCGCCCGCTTTGATTTTTCCTATTTCGCCGCGTCGTCGCTAAGAAAAAGCAGCGTAGAAGTGCGGCCGGTGGCGCCGGCGGCCGGCCAGTCCGAAGCTGCGGAACCTGCGACTACGTGAGCTGCAGCCTCTGCCTTTTCGGCACCCGAAACGAGCAACCACACGCGGTCGGCCCGATGAATCGCCGGCATAGTCAGCGTCACACGCTCGGCAGGTGGTTTAGGGGAATCAGTGACCGCCACGACGAGACGTTCGGTTTCCGCAACGGCTGCGGAGTGGGGGAAGAGTGAGTTGATATGCCCTTCGCCGCCCATCCCGAGCAGATGTATATCAAAGCCGCGGGGAGCGAAGCGCTCCACCTCCTCCTGATAGTGGTGCGCTGACTCTTCGAGGCTTAATGAACCCAACTGGTAGCTGTGGATATTGTTCGGTGGGATGCAGACGTGATCGAGCAAAGCAGCGCGGGCCTGGCCCTCGTTGGAGTCCGGATGAGAGACATCGACCGCGCGCTCGTCACCGAAGAATACCTGTACGCGCGACCAATCAATTCGTTGGACGGGGAATGTATCCGCTTGCAGTTCGGCTACCCGGTGGTGCTCTGCCAACGCTGCTAGAAGCTTGATCCCGGCACCTCCTCCAGTGAGAACGACCCGCGCTACGCCGTCGTCGTGGAGGCCACCCGCGGCCTGCACTCCCGCGATCACCTGGACAAATTGGGCGCAGGCGGCGTCGACAAGCGACGTGAGGTCGGGAACCCGGACAACTTCAACCATGCTCGCTCCTTGGGGCTTAACTTTGCTGGATAAGGTTTACGCGGGAAAGCCCACGCAGCGCTCGCGCGTACGCGTTGTCCGCGTCGAGGTGGCGCAGTTCTTCCGAAAGGCAATCAGAATTGCCACGACGACCTTGAGCGACGAGTGATCGCGGTCGATTGGGCAACTCGACGGCCATCGTGTGTGCGTCCACCACGGAAACCGTCACAGCGCCGGACGGACGGTGGATCGCAACCTTTGCTACCGGGTGGCACATTTCGCCAGCTTCATCGGTGTAATCCAGGGAGTGGCACTCGGTAGCGTGGCGATTAATCGGGACAGTGAGGCGGTCTGCCAACCAGCCAGCAGCAATGTCAACACTTGGGTTTCCTGCCGGGCCGTAGATGTCCACGGACGCAATTGGCTCATGGGGCGGTTGATCCAAGGCGGAAGCTAGCACGCCACGCCAAGGGGTCAGGCGTGACCAGGACAAGTCGGAATCGCCGGGCGTGTAGTGCGTGCGACGGCGGTACAGAGCGTCGGTGGCCGGGTCATACAGCGAATCCGTGATACGGCGCTGGGCGATGGCTCCGATTTCGTCCGCAGCGGGATTCGTCGGTGCCGCATAAGGCCACCACGCCACAATTGGGGTATCAGGAAGCAGCAGGGGAGTCACCAACGATGCCAAGTGGCCGGCTACCTCGCCCTCTACGCGCATGATGATGATCTCGGACGCGCCAGCGTCGCCACCGATGCGTACCTCGGCATCGAGTTTCGTTGGCTTCGAATAATCGCCCTTGACCATAATGAGCACGCGAGAGGGGTGCTCGCCGGAGGAGTCATTGATCGATTCCAGCACCGGGGCTAAGGCGTCATCAGCTTTGACAACCACGATTAACGTCAGCACCCGCCCAGTGGTTACTTGGTTGCCCATTTCGCGGATCTGCACCAATTGCTTCGCGATTTCCCGAGTGCTGGTGTTTTCCAGGGTAAAGATCAACGTACCGCTACTTTCTGTTTCACCTAAATCGACGGATGACTTGGATTTACATTGTTTGACTCAGCGTGCTGGCGAACGCACCGAAAGCTACGGACGCCGCCAGGTGCGGCCTACGCGCTCGAGCATACGATCGGCCGATGCCGGACCCCACGTACCAGCTGGGTAGTCCTCAGGGCGGCCGCGGGAATTCCAGTACTCCAAGATTGGGTCGAGGATCGCCCAACTCAGCTCAACTTCTTCGTTGGTAGGAAAGAGTGAGTTTTCATCTAAGAGCGCGTCCAGAATGAGGCGCTCGTACGCTTCGGGTGATTCTTCAGTGAATGCTTCAGAGTAAGCAAAGTCCATGTTCACATCACGGACCTCCATGGTGGAGCCAGGAACCTTGGAACCAAAACGCATGAGTACACCCTCGTCCGGCTGAACTCGGATCACCAGGGCGTTAGGGCCTTGGGACGCCGTCATTTGTTCATCAAACGTAAGATGCGGAGCTTGTTTGAATACGACCGCGATTTCGGTCACCCGCCGCCCCAAGCGTTTGCCGGTGCGCAGGTAAAACGGCACGCCCGCCCAACGACGCGAATTGATGTTGAGCGTGCACGCCGCGAAGGTCTCGGTGTTAGATTCCGGGTCAAAGCCTTCTTCTTCCCGCAGACCAACCACGTGTTGGGAACCTTGCCAGCCCGCCGTGTATTGGCCCCGGGCGGTGGTCTTGGCTAACGGATAGACTGGCGAGGTAGCGCGCAGTACCTTGATCTTTTCCGCCCGCAGTTCCTCTGGGGTGTAGGTAATTGGCTCTTCCATTGCCACAAGCGCCAACAGCTGCAGCAAGTGGTTTTGGATGACGTCACGGGCCGCGCCGATGCCGTCATAGTACCCCGCGCGTCCGCCTAGCCCGATGTCCTCGGCCATGGTGATCTGGACGTGGTCGACAAAAGTGGCGTTCCAGAGTGGATCAAAAAGCTGATTGGCAAATCGCAGCGCCAAGATGTTCTGGACGGTTTCTTTGCCCAGGTAATGGTCGATGCGGAATACCGAGTCTTCGGGGAACACGCGGTTGACCGCAACGTTGAGGTTGCGCGCGGATTCCTGATCGTGACCGAACGGCTTCTCGATGATGACGCGTCGCCAGGATCCATCGGTGCCACGCGCCATGCCTGAACGATCCAGCTGGTTTACTACGTCATCGAAGAAGTCAGGTGGCACCGAAAGGTAAAAAGCCCAGTTACCGGCGGTACCCCGGCTGGCATCCAGGCTAGCAAGCGTTGCAGCGAGATTATCGAAGGCGGCGTCGTCGTCGAAGTTTCCCGACACAAAGTGGATGCCTTCTGCAAGGCGCTTGAATACTTGTTCGCGAATCTCGGTGCGGGCACCGGCTAACACAGCCTCATAGACGTAGTTTTCAAAGTCTTGTTTTGACCAATTGCGGCGACCATAACCCACCAAAGCAAACCCGGCGGGCAACAGACCGCGGTTGGCGAGGTCATAAATTGCTGGCAGCAGCTTCTTGCGAGCAAGGTCTCCTGTGACGCCAAAGATCACCATGCCAGAAGGGCCGGCGATGCGTGGCAGGCGCTTGTCGCCTGGATCTTTCAGCGGGTTGACCCATCGCTCAGTGTGTGCGGAAGCGGCAGTGTTGACCACGTTTCTCCTAGATTCCCTCGCCCTAAAAAATTGGCGCTATCAGTACCCCAGCGGAACGTCATAAGCCTACCGGGGCACGTAGCTGATCGAGACTGATCTTAATTGAGCTTTCCAGCGATGGATTGCAAGAGGTCGCTCCAACTGATCTCAAACTTTTCTACGCCTTCTCGTTCGAGCTGTTCAAACACGTCACCCAGATCAATGCCAACGTGATCCAGCTGGGCAAATACGTCTCGAGCCGCTGCATCTAGACCAGAAAGCCGGTCGCTGAACTCACCATTTCCAGCAAGCACCGCATTCAGCGTGCTCTCAGGCATCGTGTTCACGGTGTGCGGCCCAGCTAGCTCGTCGACGTAGAGGGTAGCAGGGTAATCAGGGTTCTTAACGCTTGTCGACGCCCACAGTGGGCGCTGGATATTCGCGCCGTCCGGAAGTTCTGCGTGGTCAAACACTTCGCGGAACGCTGCATATGCCAAACGGGCATTAGCGATAGCGGCCTTGCCTTGCAACTCTTTAGCTTCCTCAGAGCCCAATGCGGCCAAGCGCTTATCGATCTCCGCGTCAACACGCGAAATGAAGAACGATGCTACGGAATGAATCCGGGAAACATCGAGACCTGCCGCAGCAGCCCGCCGAATACCTGCCACGTAGGCATCCATGACGGCGCGGTAACGGACCTCCGAGAAGATGAGCGTCACGTTGACAGAGATGCCCGCAGCGAGAGCGTCGCTAATTGCAGGAAGCGCCTCAACCGTGGCGGGAATCTTAATCATGACGTTGTCGCGGGCAACACGCTCGACCAACGACTTGGCTTGAGCCAAGGTGGCATCTGCGTCGTGGGCGATTCGCGGATCAACTTCGATGGACACCCAACCATCCAGCCCGTTCGTACGTTCATGCACGTCGGCGAAGGCATCGCAGGCGCGCTGAACGTCGGCAATGGCCATTTGGTACACGGCATCGTCGGCATTTGCTTTGGCCTCGCGAAGTTCGGCCAATTGTCCGTCGTAACGCGTGCCGGCGGTCATCGCTGCCTGGAAGATGGATGGGTTGGTGGTGACACCGAGGATGCCAGCGTCCTCAATTAGTTCAGCTAGGTTGCCGGAATCGAGACGATCACGGGAGAGGTCATCAAGCCAGGTGGAGGTGCCAGCTGACTTCAGAGAAGATAGAGAAGACATGAATTCCTAACTAGTGTGCGAGGGTGCGTCGCGCAGCGGCGACGACGTTTTCGGTGGTCATACCGAATTCTTCGTAAAGCTTTTGGTAGTCCGCAGAAGCTCCAAAGTCCTCCAAGGAAACGGCTTCACCATGCGTACCTAGGAAGCGGTGCCACGGCATGGCCACGCCAGCTTCCACGGATACGCGGGCAGTCACGGCAGGTGGCAGGATCTCGTCGATGTAGCTTTGATCCTGCTGCAGGAACCAATCCATGCACGGTACAGATACAACGCGCGTTGGGGTGCCGTCGGCCTCCAGGATGGTGGCAGCCTCGACTGCAATCTGTACTTCGGACCCGGAGGCCATCAAGATCACTTCCGGAGCGTTGTTGGAGGCTTCAACCAGCACATAAGCGCCCCGCTTAACACCGGCTACGGCCTTTTCCTTCGTCCCTTCAAGTACTGGCACATTTTGACGAGTAAGTGCCAGTCCCTTAGGACCTGCCGGAGCTTCAATAGCTGCTCGCCATGCTGCAGAGGTTTCGTTAGCATCGGCTGGGCGCAACACAGCCATATTCGGAATAGCGCGCAGGGCTGCGAGCTGCTCGATTGGCTGGTGCGTAGGCCCATCCTCGCCTAGACCGATAGAGTCATGCGTCCACACATATGTGGTGTCAATACCCATCAATGCTGCTTGGCGAACTGCCGGGCGCATGTATTCGGAGAAGATGAGGAACGTTCCGCCGTATGGTCGGTTGCGGCCATGCAAGGTCATGCCGTTGAGGATCGCGCCCATCGCATGTTCGCGGATGCCAAAGTGCAGGTTACGGCCGTAAGGATGAGCAGTCCACGTTTCCGTAGTGATGTCCTTTGGGCCAAAGGAATCCGCGCCCTTGATCACGGTGTTGTTGGAACCGGCCAGGTCCGCCGAACCGCCCCAAAACTCCGGGAGCTCCCGCGCGATAGCCTGGATGACCTCCGCAGAGGCCTTTCGGGTGGCAACGCCCTTGGCGTCCGGCTCCCATACCGGCAAGTTTGCCGCCCAGTTTTCGGGCAGCTGACGAGCCTGAGTCCGATCAAAGAGCGCCTTCTGCTCTGGGTGAGCCGCAGCCCAGACGTCAAAATGCTGCTGCCATTCTTCCTGCAGCTCTTGCCCACGCTGTGTGGCCTTACGGGTGTGCTCAATTACTTCCTCGTCGATATGGAAGTGCCTGTCTAGATCAAAACCCAGCACCCGCTTGGTTTCGCGTACCTCTTCTTCACCCAGGGCTGCGCCGTGAATTCCTCCAGTGTTCATCAACGTTGGCGCAGGATAACCGATGATCGTGCGCACCCGGATGAAGGTAGGACGATGCGTTTCGGCTTGCGCCTTAGCGACGGCCTCCTCAATGGCTACCACGTCCTCGCCGCTTTCCACCTCCAGGACCTGCCAACCATAGGCGCGGTAACGTGCACAAACGTCTTCGGTGAAGGCGATCTGCGTGTTGTCTTCGATGGAAATGCGGTTGTCGTCCCAGAAAACGATCAGGTTGCCCAGCTGCTGGGTACCGGCTAGCGAGCACGCTTCGGCGGTGACGCCTTCCTGAATGTCGCCATCAGAGGCAATGACGTAGATGAAGTGATCCCAAACAGACTCACCCGGTGCTGCCTCAGGATCCATGAGGCCGCGCTCGCGCCGCGCGGCCATCGCCATGCCCACGGCAGATGCTAGACCCTGGCCCAAAGGGCCGGTAGTAATTTCCACACCCTTGGTGTGCCCGTACTCCGGGTGGCCAGGGGTAAGCGCACCCCAGGTGCGCAAGGACTGCAGATCTTCCATCTCCAGACCAAATCCGGCTAGGTAGAGCTGGATGTACTGGGTGAGGGAAGTGTGTCCGCAGGACAAAATGAACCGGTCGCGACCGACCCACTCTGGGTCGGTGGGGTTGTGGCGCATGATGCGCTGGTACAGCGTGTAGGCGAGGGGAGCAAGACTCATCGCAGTACCTGGGTGGCCGGAGCCAACCTTTTCCACTGCATCCGCGGCGAGCACACGAGTCGTGTCTACAGCGCGGGTGTCCAGGTCCGTCCAATCCGCCGGATAATTCCGCTTAACAATAGCTTCCAGCTCAGGTGACAATCCCACAGCAACTCCTCTTGTTTTATGTGTAATGCAGTGGATTTCCAGTCTAGTGAATCTAGTGTCGCATTGGGGCAGGCCGGTCTGCACATCGCTGGTCCGCCCCCGAAAAGCGGCAAAATTTCGGGCCTTTACGACGTGCCGATTTACCCACAGCTGGGAGCTAGGGCTACCATAGTTCGGTTAGCTTCTTATGTCTGAACGGTTGTCAACACATTCGCGGGAACTATTTTGAGACCGCAGCCGACAACTAAAGACATGCCGAAGTTTGTTTGCATATCAACGAACTTTGGCTTTGACCACAAACGCTGCTGGAGGACATATCCTTGGAGACGATCAAGGCATACATTGCGCTGACGAAGCCCAGGGTCATCGAACTTCTCTTGGTAGCCACCATCCCGGCGATGCTGCAGGCCGACCGTGGGCATAATCACATGGCGCTGATCTTGCTAACCGTGATCGGTGGATGGATGGGCGCAGCTGCTGCTAATACGTTCAACATGGTCGCGGATTCCGACATTGACAAGCTCATGGGCCGGACGCAAAAGCGACCGTTAGCCAAGGCGTCGGTAAGCAATCGAGCGGCGACTATTTTCGCGTGGACGCTTACGGTGGTCAGTTTTCTCTGGCTATGGTTGCTTTGTAAATCCTTGCTGGCCGCCTTGTTCGTGATGGCCACCATCGCGTTTTACATTTTTGTCTACACCAAATGGCTAAAGCGCTCCACCCCAATGAATATCGTGTGGGGCGGCGCGGCCGGTTGTATGCCCGTAGTGGTTGGGTGGGCCGTTATCACGTCCAACCTACCCGCGGGGACTCCACCGCAGTGGTGGCAGGCTATTGTTTTGTTCTTGATCATCTTCTTCTGGACGCCACCCCACACTTGGGCGTTGGCGATGAAGTACAAAGAAGATTACGCGGCCGCTGGCGTGCCCATGCTTCCCGTAGTTCGATCTGCTGGGGAAGTGACCCGCCAGATCTTGATTTACACCTGGATCACGGTCATAGTAACTTTCTTGCTGATCCCAGCCTGTGGCTGGGTGTACGCCGCATCTGCGGTGGTTGCCGGGGTATGGTTCATCGCAGTTGCCACGCGCCTGCACAAGAAGGTGACTCGTGGGGAAGATACTAAGCCACTGGCCCTGTTTATCTTGTCTAACAACTACCTCGCAGCACTGTTTGTTGCGCTGTCTGTAGACGCACTACTTGGTCTGGAAACGATCGGGTCGATGCTGGGTTGGACCACTACGTTCTTCTAATCGCACCTAAGCTGCGTACCGATATCCGGTACTTAAAACCCTGCTAAAGTCCGAGAGCTACCTCGCCCTTCATGGGCTGTAGGTTCTAAGCTCTAGGACTTTTTCTTAATCGTGCAACGCGTCCCGGATAGTCGGCGAATTCGCTGCGCCTACACAACGTGATTTGGGTGCCAGTGCTGCAGAGACGAGTCGCGAGCTACGCCGGAGGTTTTGGGCCCGGGGTGTTTCGTAGCGTCTGAACGCGGGCGGCAACGGCCCGGCAATATTAATGAGCTCCCGAAAGCAAATGCTCGAGCAAACAGAAGAGGGGCCGGCCACCAATCGTTGCCAAGCCCCTCAAATAAGTTTGCCGAAGTGTTAGGCGCTAACCCTTTCTTTAGCAACGGCGTACAGCAAGCCGGTGTACGCGGTAACCACACCAGATAGCCCCACGTGGAACGGCACGGTCCACCGAGGAATATGGAACCAGTACTGAATAATGCCCACAGCAGCTTGCAAGACGATGAAAATGATCAACCAGAGGCCAAGTTTGCGTGCCCGCGCAGATGCCTTAATCGTGGCCAGAGCTACCACTAGGCCAATGGTGAGCCCGAGGTAGAGGTACATGAAGTGCGCATGGATATGCGCCATCTCAGCGATATCTACTTCGAGGCGGCCTTCCATACCAACGCCGCTGTCTCCGGAGTGCACGCCCGCACCGGTAACCATCGTTCCCGTGACCAGGACGACAGCGAGAGAAATCGCAGATCCAAGCGCGAGCAATTTCAGGGGACGCGGGTAGCGAGCTTCGTCTACCCCGTGATCAGGTTCCCGGAGCCGAACGTACAAGTCCGCTGCCAGCCAGATCAGGATCATCGAAGGCAAGAAGTGCAACGCGACAGCCCACCAGCGCAAATCCAGGATAACAGAGATACCACCAATGACCGCCTGGAGTAGGACACCAACCAGCTGTGCGATGGCGTGATACTTGATCAACGGCCGGCGAGCGCCGAGGAAGACGGCGATGACCAAAAAGACAGTGAGCGCGACAAGGAGGATGGCTAGACCGCGGTTGCCAAACTCGATCGCCTGGTGAACCCACGGAGCTGCACCTTCCACCGGCACCAATGAGCCAGGGTGACAGTTCGGCCACGTGTCACATCCAAGACCCGAGCCAGTTACCCGGACGATCGAACCGGTTACCACGATCGCAACCTGGGCAATCAGCACGGCAAGCGCCAGTCGCGCTTGAACGGCGAACGAGCCTAGGCCCGTAGCGGGCGACGAAGGCGCAGAAGATTCGGAAAGCATATGGGTCGAGTTATCAGTCACGAGTACTCATGATAGCCCTGCCCCCATCAAAAAACATGATTCCTCACCTAAGCAGGGCCGGTGACAAATACCACAGCAACCTGCAGGAACTTAGTCGTCGAGCAGCGTTAAGCAGTGAAACGGAATAGCTTGATTGCCGCCACAGAAGCCACTACAGCCCAGCCACCCAACACTGCAAGGTCGAACCACGCTATGGCCCCCGCTAAGGCACTAGTGAGCGCGTGCGTGAACGCAACAGACGGTACCAGGCTTAACGCGGTGTGTAGATCGCCTCCCGCGCGAAATTGGGCGTAGCCTGCAGCGCCGAGCAGTAAAAACCACACGAGGTTTGCGCTCGCTAGAACAGCCTCGGAGCTCAACCGACCGCCAAGCATTAAGCCCAGAGCCGTAAAAGACATCACGCCCAACCAGAGCACAATCAACGCACCTACGCAGGACAGGAGCGGGGCACGCCAGCCCAGCAGGAGGGCGATCGTGGTCAAAATCGCGGATTGCACGCAAGCAACGCCCAATACCGCAACTACCTTGCCAAAAATGATGGTCCACGACGGCACACCGGAGGCACCAATGCGCTTGAGGGCACCGTATCGACGATCAAACGCCACCGCGATGGCTTGCCCAGTAAATCCGGCACTCATCCCGGCCAGCGCCAAGGAGAACGGGAAAACTGTGTTCACTGGGCGATCGAGTCCTAGGACATCAATGGAACACAGGCCGATCAGGAAAGCTGCCGGGATAATCAAGGACAGCAGCTGTTGCTCGCCGTGGCGCAGAAATAACCTTGCTTCGATTCCGGCTTGGGCAAGGATCATTCGAAGCACAGGCGCACGTTTTGGCGCCGGTGCAAAAGTGCCGGCGGGGAAAGTTGAGCCAGACAGGTGGGACATACGTTAGCTCCTCATTTCGTGGCCGGTGAGATCAAGGAACACGTCCTCGAGGGAAGAAGAATCTACTTTAAAGTTGCGGATCAACACGTTTTGCGCAGCGGCCGCGGTGGTTAACGCCTGAATGAAGTCAACTGTTGCTATAGCCTGAAGGCGATAGTGCAGCGGTCGCAACAAAGTGACGCTATCCGGGGTGAGCACGTGTTCGGCGCGGGCGAGGTCGTTGAGCAGTGCGTCAACATCAATATCGGCCGCTGTTTCCAGGTGCACGCTGGATTGTTTTGAGGTGGACAGCCGCATCAAATCAGCCGGGGATCCTTGTGCGACAATCCGGCCGGAGTCAATAATGATGACGTGATCAGCCAGCGCTTCCGCTTCGTCCATGAGGTGCGTGGTCAAAATGACCGTTACGCCGTCAACCCGCAATTGGCGGATGATGTCCCAAACGCGCAGCCGGGACTGTGCATCCATGCCGGCTGTTGGCTCGTCCAAGAAGATGAGTTCAGGTTTATTAATCAAGGCGGTTGCCAGCGACAATCGCTGTTGCTGCCCACCAGAGAGACGTCGATAAGGCGTGGTGGCGTGATCACTGAGCCCGACCAGCTCAAGCAACCAATCTGGGTCATGCGGGTTCGCGCTATAGGACGCAACCAGGTGCAACATCTCCCGCACCTTAATGCCCGGATACGCACCGCCTCCTTGCAGCATAATTCCGATGCGTTCCCGAACTGCCTCAGCTTGGGTGGCTGGGTTCATCCCCAGCACTTCAATGCCGCCGGTGGTAGGGCGCTGGAACCCCTCGCACATTTCAATCGTGGTGGTTTTTCCTGCACCGTTTGGCCCCAACAGGGCTAACACCGTGCCAGTTGGCACCTGGAAAGACAGTTGATTAACAGCAACTTTGTTGCCAAACCGCTTGCTTACCTTATCGACGACCAACGCCATCGACTTCGGTTGCCTATTTTCGTGGCTTTTCATTTGCTGCGAATTCACATCAACTCATCCTAGGCCAAGCCCCGCGACGCTTGGCGAACATCCACCACAATGCCGCCAGCAGCCCCACAAATATGATGGCCGCTCCGACATAGATGCTCACGATGGTTACTGCGGGAAGTGCGAGGCCTCGGGGCAGCACGAAGAAACTAAATAGCGCTGAATAGCCAACTACAGCCATTCGGAACAGCGGCCGGTTTGCCCAGGCCGCGAGTGGCAAAATAGCCCAGAGCATGTACCAAGGATGGAGGACTGGAAACAGCAAAACCAGTACGAAGGTGGACATGCCTAAGCCGCCGACCGGGTGAATATACCCTTTGCCGGTGGCATAAAGCATGCGGACCATAAACGCCGCTGCCAGAACCACGCCCGTGGCGCGAGTTACTGAAAGCATGTGCTCCGTGTGGTCGCCAAGATCGAGCAGCATGCCAAGCCAACCACTGATCACGCCAATATCGGTGGTGATTGACATCCAGCTGCGGATCGTCGCAGCGCCACCTTGGCCGGTAACCCATCCCAGCGGAATTCCGCTAATCCAGGTGATCGTAGCCGTGGTGATTATTAATGCAGCCAGCTGGGACAATCCGGCTACGACCAATGAAGCAAACGGAGATCGGCCCCGTTGAATCAGATGCCGGGCAATCGCCATACCCACAAAACCCAAGGCGATAAAGCCAGTGACCTTGACCAAACCGGCGCACGTGATGAGGGCGCTGCCGCTTAAGATCAGCAGCCACGCGCGGGTAGCGGACGTATTGAGCCGATCCACCCCTCGTAAGCCAATTTCCATACCAATCAACAACAAACCCAGGAGTACGGACTCGTTGTGAATTCCGCCGATCAGGTGCAGCAAACAAAGTGGATTCAGCACGCCCAACCACATCGCAGCTTGCGGGTTAACATGACACCGGCGCGCCAGTTTCACGATCGCCCACGCTGAGGCGCTCAGTCCTAACACGGCAAGAAAGCGATGGGCAAACACGCCCAACACGATGCTGTCTTGGGTTATCCGGCTAATCGCCGATGCTAGGCCGAGCGCTACCGGCCCATATGGTGAAGGGGAGTGGGCCCAAATAAATGGCACTGAACGAGCAATATCGGCCTCTGGACCAAGCAGGTCAACTGGACCACCCGAATAGGGGTCGAGTCCGCGTGCCACAATCGAACCTTGAGCCAGGTACGAATAGATGTCTTGGGTAAACATGGGCGCTGTCAGAGCAATTGGCACGACCCAGGCTAGATACGTGCGTCGCAGCATGGTCATGCTGACGCGGGCTTGGCTTTGCTTTGGAACACGCGAGGTAACAAACGGACCCATCAGCACCCAGGCCAAAACCAGAAATCCGACCCCCAACAGCGTGACGATCGACGATGTGGTGAGCATTCGGGCCATGAGCGTGCCCAACGGAAAATCGCGGTACGGATTGTTTACCACGGGAAATGCGCCCGCCCCGAGCGCACCCAACCCCATTAACAAGGCACCCACGGTGCCCATCCATCGCAAGATAACGAAGCGCTGTTGCTCAACGTAGTTGAGCGCACGTGAATTGTCTGGGTGTTCTAGGTGAAGCTCGGCAGAACGGGATCCGGGATAACCAACGCGGGGGAGCTCACTAACAGGCCACGAGGGGCTTTTTGGTGGGCGGTCGCGTTTAGTGTGGAAGTTCACGACCGCCAATCTTAATGCAGCGCGCTCCCGACACTAAGGAATAAGTAGGGAAAACGGTGTGTCTATTGGACAAGTGGAATGAATTACGGAACACTTGTGTTGTCTAATAAGAATGTTGGACACACATCAGATGGATCGCTTCAAGGAGGTACGGCAGTTATGGCCCAGGCCCAGCCACAACCTTCCCACAAAGCCACCGACCAGCCGGAAACTCAGCTTGAGGGACGGACCCGGAGTGATATCCTCGTGGCACTTTTGCACCACGGGCCATCAACCGCCACGTTCCTCGGCGAACACCTTGGCCTTGCTGCAGCTGGCGTGCGTCGCCACCTCGATATTTTGCTCAATGAAGGGCTGATTGAGGTTTCCACCCGCAGCAGCAGCCAACGAGGGCGTGGGCGCCCAGCCAAGGAATTTGCGCTCACCGATGCCGGTCGCAGCCACTTCGGCCATGATTACGACACCTTGGCGGCCCTCGCGCTCACCGCTTTGCGGGAAACGGGTGGCGACGATGCCGTGCGACAATTTGCGCGCAAACGCATAGAAAAGATCGTGGCCGGGATCAAACCAGCCGGTACTAGCGAAGAGTCTATTAGGGAGACCGCCGAAGCACTCGTTCAGGCGTTTTCTCGAAACGGCTACGCGGCGTCGGCAAGCGAAGCAGGGCTAGGGGTGCAGATTTGCCAACATCACTGCCCAATTTCGCACGTGGCCTCCGAGTTTCCCGAACTATGCGAGGCGGAGCACCGAGCGATCTCGGAGCTGTTAGGGTCGCATGTCCAGCCACTAGCGACCATTGTCGACGGCCACGGGATCTGTACCACCAACATTCCACTGACACCCATTAAACGAACTCACCCACAAGATCCAGCACAGGGAAGGAGCGGCACATGACTCAGGCAACCACCCCGAATGAAGTCACTACCCAGCTCACTGACGAAGAGATCATCGATTCCATCGGCGCATACCAATTCGGTTGGCATGACCCCGACGTAGCCGGTGCGGCCGCTAAGCGCGGCTTGAACAGCGCCGTTGTCGCGGACATTTCTCGATTGAAGAACGAGCCAGAGTGGATGTTGCAGTACCGCAAGAAGGCGCTTGACATCTTTGAAAAGAAGCCAATGCCAACGTGGGGCGCTGATCTATCTGGCATTGACTTCGACAACATTAAGTACTTCGTCCGCTCCACCGAAAAGCAGGCCACGAGCTGGGAAGACCTGCCAGAAGACATCAAGAACACCTACGATAAACTCGGCATCCCGGAAGCGGAGAAGCAGCGTTTGGTTGCTGGTGTCGCCGCGCAGTACGAATCCGAAGTGGTCTACCACCAGATTCGGGAAGATCTCGAGGAAAAGGGCGTCATCTTCGTCGATACCGATACCGCGCTGCGCGAGCACGAGGATCTCTTCAAAGAGTACTTCGGCACGGTTATCCCTGCTGGCGACAACAAATTCTCTGCGTTGAACACCGCGGTGTGGTCTGGTGGCTCCTTCATTTACGTGCCAAAGGGTGTCCATGTGGACATTCCACTGCAGGCTTACTTCCGCATTAACACCGAGAACATGGGGCAGTTCGAGCGCACTCTCATCATCGTCGATGAGGGCGCATACGTGCACTATGTTGAGGGCTGTACTGCGCCGATTTACAAGTCGGATTCCCTGCACTCGGCAGTGGTGGAGATCATCGTGAAGAAGGGCGGCCGTTGCCGTTACACCACGATTCAGAACTGGTCGAACAACGTCTACAACCTGGTGACCAAGCGCACCAAGTGTGAAGAGGGCGCCACCATGGAGTGGGTCGATGGCAACATTGGCTCTAAGGTCACCATGAAGTACCCGGCAGTATGGATGACCGGTCCACACGCCAAGGGTGAAGTTCTGTCCGTAGCCTTCGCAGGTGAAGGCCAGTTCCAGGACACTGGTGCGAAGATGGTGCACATGGCGCCGTACACGTCCTCCAATATTGTCTCCAAGTCAGTGGCACGTGCGGGCGGCCGAGCAGCTTACCGTGGCCTGGTGCAGATTAATAAGGACGCTCACCACTCCACGTCGAACGTCGAATGTGACGCACTGCTGGTAGACAACATTTCGCGATCGGATACCTACCCGTACAACGACATCCGCAACGATCACGTTTCGTTGGGACACGAGGCAACTGTCTCTCAAGTGTCCGAGGATCAGCTGTTCTACCTGATGTCTCGTGGCGTAGCTGAGGACGAAGCGATGGCGATGATTGTGCGTGGCTTCGTGGAGCCGATCGCCAAGGAACTGCCGATGGAATACGCACTTGAGCTCAACCGTCTCATCGAACTGCAAATGGAAGGATCGGTGGGCTAACAACCATGACCGCACCTCAAGAAACTGTCAAGGCCGCCACCTACCACAACAACAAGGGTGACCTGTTCAGCTCATTCAACGTCGCCGACTTTGAGGTCCCGAAGGGCCGAGACGAAGTCTGGCGTTTCGTACCGATGCGCAAGCTGCGTGGTCTGCATGACGGCAGCTTTTCGACGTCCACCGCAGCGGACATCACCGTCGATGTGCCGGCTGGTGCCGAGGGCGTGAACGTCGAAAAGGTAGCGCCTACCGACCCACGCCTGGGGCAGGCTGGCGCGCCAGTCGACCGAGTCGCAGCGCAGGCCTGGGAAGGCATGCAAGATGCCACCGTGATTACTTTTGCCAAAGATTCCGTCACCAAGGAACCCGTGACCGTCACCGTTCGCGGCAAAGGACTGGATGTCACTACCTTCGGCGCAGTCACCGTGATCGCGGAGCCTGGCTCTGAAGCTCAGGTCAATTTTGAATTCGTCGGCTCCGGCACCCATGCAGATAACCACGAGTTTGTGGTTGGCGACAACGCCAAGCTCTCCGTAGTGGTACATGCGGACTGGGAGAAAGATGCCGTACACCTCGGCGCACAGCGCGCGGTCCTCGGTCGAGATGCCACACTGCGTCACGCTGCTGCCGTGTTCGGCGGGGAGCTCGTCCGACTGGTGCCACAGGTGAAATTCACTGCACCGGGCGGTGATGCCGAACTGCTCGGCGTGTACTTCGCCGACGATGGCCAGTTCTTCGAACAACGTCTGCTCGTTGACCATGCGGTACCGAACTGCAAGTCCAATGTGTTGTACAAGGGCGCACTGCAAGGCGACCCAGCAAGCGAGCGCACCGAAGCTCGTACTGCCTGGGTAGGCGACGTGCTCATCCGTTCCAACGCCCAAGGCACCGACACCTACGAAGCGAACCGCAACCTGGTGCTGACTGAAGGTGCGCGCGCGGATGCAGTTCCTAACCTGGAAATTGAAACTGGCGAAATTGCTGGAGCCGGCCACGCGGCAACCGTGGGCCGTTTCGATGATGAGCAGCTGTTCTACCTGCTTTCTCGCGGTATCGCCGAAGAAGATGCTCGACGCCTCATCGTTCGTGGCTTCTTCTCTGAGGTCATCAACCGAATTCCGGGCGAAGAGCTCCGTGAGCTACTTGAGTCAAAAATCGCCCAAGAACTCGATGGCACCGAGCTCTAAGAGAGCCTTTGTCGTTTCTGCCTACCCCAAAACTTTTAAAGAGGAATCCAATGAGCACCCTTGAAATCCGTAACCTGACCGCGCAGGTGTTGCCAACCGACGAGTCCGCTGAACCAAAGCAGATTCTGAAAGGCGTCAACCTCACTATCAAATCCGGCGAAACCCACGCCATCATGGGCCCAAACGGCTCCGGAAAGTCTACCCTGGCGTACACCCTGGCTGGGCACCCACGCTACGAAGTCACCGGCGGCGAAGTCCTTCTCGACGGCGTTAACCTCCTCGATCTCGAGGTAGACGAGCGCGCCCGCGCTGGCCTGTTCCTGGCTATGCAGTACCCAGTGGAGGTACCGGGCGTGTCCATGGCAAACTTCCTGCGTACTGCAGCAACCGCAGTACGGGGCGAGGCCCCTAAGCTTCGTGATTGGGTAAAGGAAGTGCGCGAAGCTCAGGACGAGCTATCCATTGGCAAGGAGTTTTCCGAGCGTTCCGTAAACGAGGGCTTCTCTGGCGGCGAAAAGAAGCGCCACGAAGTTCTGCAGCTCGGACTGCTTAAGCCAAAGTTCGCAGTGCTGGATGAAACTGACTCTGGCCTGGACGTTGACGCCCTGCGTGTCGTCTCTGAAGGCATTAACCGCTACCAGGAGCGAGAGAACGGTGGCGTGTTGATGATCACCCACTACAAGCGCATCCTCAATTACGTTAAGCCGGATTTCGTGCATGTCTTCGCTAACGGTCAGATCATCACCACCGGTGGTCCAGAACTCGCAGACGAACTCGAAGCCAACGGTTACGACCAGTACCTGTGATGAACAAGTACTTAGACGCAAACGGCAAAATCGATACGAAGGCGGTGCGCGCCGAGTTCCCAATTCTCAGCCGCACCGCACGAAATGACCTGCCTTTGGCGTACTTGGACTCGGGCGCGACGTCGCAACGCCCGGAACGGGTATGGCGCACGGAGGAACACTTTGTGCTGCACACCAACGCTCCGGTGCATCGCGGCGCTTACCTGCTTGCCGAGGAAGCGACGGATGCGTATGAAAGCGCACGCGACAAGATCGCAGCATTCGTAGGCGCAGCTCCGGAAGAGTTGGCGTTCACCAAGAACGCAACCGAGGCCCTGAACTTGGTCGCCTATGTGCTCGGTGATGATCGAGCTGGCGATCTGCAGGTGACGGCAGGGGACACCGTTGTGGTCACCGAGCTAGAACACCACGCCAACCTGGTGCCTTGGCAGGAACTCTGCCGTCGCACGGGCGCCACGCTCAA
Organism: Staphylococcus chromogenes; assembly: GCA_032468405.1. Lineage (GTDB taxonomy): Bacteria > Actinomycetota > Actinomycetes > Mycobacteriales > Mycobacteriaceae > Corynebacterium. The sequence continues at coordinate 138,249 of JAUDUO010000001.1, read as the reverse complement.
GTGGTATGGCATTACCGATGACGGCCGTATTGATCTGGATTCGCTAGAGCTTGATGATTCAGTCAAGGTGGTTGCATTTACCCACCAGTCGAACGTAACCGGTGCCGTTGCTGATGTCGCAGAGTTGGTGCGTCGGGCTCAGGCAGTCGGTGCGATGACGGTCTTGGATGCGTGCCAGTCTGTGCCGCATATGCCGGTGAATTTCCATGAGCTCCAGGTGGATTTCGCCGCGTTTTCCGGCCACAAGATGTGCGGACCCGCGGGCGTTGGTGCCGTCTATGGCCGTGCGGAGTTGTTGGCAAAGCTGCCACCGTTTCTCACCGGCGGATCAATGATCGAAAAAGTCACCATGGAGGGGTCAACCTTTACCAGTGCGCCGCAGCGCTTCGAGGCTGGCACCCAGATGACTTCGCAGGTTGTTGGCTTAGGCGCCGCAGTGGATTTCCTGTCTGAGGTTGGCATGGCGGCCATCGTCGCTCATGAGCACGAACTCACCGCGTATGCGCTCGAGCAGATGCAGCTTATCGACGGCCTACGTATTTTCGGTCCACTCACGGCCGAAAAACGCGGCGGCGCGATTTCTTTCGCTGTCGAAGGAATTCATCCGCATGACTTGGGTCAGGTGCTCGATGACCAAGGCGTGTGTATTCGGGTGGGCCACCATTGTGCCTGGCCGGTGCATCGCGCCGCAGGCATTCAAGCGTCGGCACGCGCCAGCTTCTACTTGTACAACACCAAGGAAGAAGTGGATCGACTAGTCTCGGCAATCAGGCACGCCCAGGACTTTTTTGGAGTGAGCAAATGAAGTTAGAGCAGATGTACCAAGAGGTCATCTTGGACCACTACAAGAATCCTCAACACGCCGGATTGCGCGACCCGTTTGACGCAGAGGTTCATCACGTTAACACTTCATGCGGTGATGAGCTGACGCTGCGGGTACATCTGTCGGAAGACGGAAAAACCGTCGAAGACATTTCCTACGACGCGGAAGGATGTTCCATCAGCCAGGCCTCAACGTCGGTAATGGCCGAAGAAATCGTTGGCTTGCCGGTAGCGGAAGCTATGGCGAAGCTGGCAGCTTTTGAAGAGATGGTTACGTCCCGTGGCAAGCTGGAGGGCGATCCCGAGGTGATTGGTGACGGCGTCGCTTTCTCCGGGGTTTCCCAATATCCCGCTCGCGTGAAATGCGCGCTACTCGGCTGGAAGGCCTTCCAGGCCGCTACTTCCGAAGCTCTCTCGGATAAGGACTAAGGTGAGGAATTTTCATGACTGCAGACAACACTAACGTGGACTTTTCCGAGGAAGCCGAGGAGAAGCCACCCGTTCCAGAAAAGCCGGAACAAACCGAAGAAGACTTGGCTAAGGCCAGTGACGTTCGGGAATACATGCACGACGTTATTGACCCAGAACTCGGCATCAACGTCGTAGATTTGGGCCTCGTCTATGATGTCTACATCGTTGACGGCAACCATGCGGTCGTCAATATGACGCTGACCTCCCCAGCCTGTCCGCTGACAGACATGCTGGAAGAACAGGCCGAGACCGCCGTGGTCGGCTCAGGCGTCGTGGAAAAGCTCACGCTTAACTGGGTGTGGATGCCACCTTGGGGCCCAGACATGATTACCGAAGATGGTCGCGAGCAACTCCGCGCGCTGGGCTTCTCGGTATAGCAACCGCCCAGCCTTCACCCGTGTCCTCCGGTTCCTTGCCGGAGGACACCGCCATTTCACGCGACGTGCCTTTAGCCTAAAACCAAGATGACAGGAACACCACGGCGAAGAAGATCACAAAGAAGATGGTGTAGGCAATCTTGGACAGGTTGAGTTCGCCATTCATGGTAAGTGTTGGTCTTGCTGGCGGCTGAGGCGGCCGCATAATCGGGGCAGGAGCAACCCGCGGGGCGTTATGAGGGGCTTGGTTCAGTTGAGCATGCTGGATCTGCATTGGGTGCCCAGTCCGTGGGGCTTCGTTCGTTGCCATTGGCATTTGGGCGAACACTGCGGACTGACGCACACTCGGCACAGGTACCCACGCAACCTTTTTAATATCTGCTGGGTCCAGGCCATAACGGGAAAGCGCGTCTTTGAGTAGTCGGTCCGACGGATTCATGGCAGTACGCAGCACGATATGTCCTTGTTGCCCGCTGCTTAGGGTGTAGGTGACGTAATGATCCCATTCTTTGGTGGCCGCGCTCATAGCTTGAGCCTAACCCTTCTCTACCATTCGTGCAGCAATTACTGAAAGGATATTCCACCTAGTCCGCCAGGGCACCGCCCCAAAGACCCGCAGCATTCCCCACACGGTGCCACGCACATTGCCGAGGGTGAGAAAGCCACGTTGTGTGCTTATCGACGCCCCCAGGATTACCTCCAAGATCTCGGCTACCTCGGATGGCCGCAACTCAGTAAGCACCGCTTGGATGACACTGCACAACTTGCGGTCGAGCCGAAAAGACCAACTATGCCAGGGCAGGCGGTTTTTCGCGGGACGCCGAGTAGGCCAAAGGGCCTCGAGCGTGGCGTCGACAAGGCTCAACGACCTAGCCAAACTATAGCCGCTGATGGGATTGATGAACCCTGCCCGCGCGCCGAAGGGGAGCGCCGCTGGGTGGTGCGACGGCGTCCCCATTGGGATCAAAACTTTCTCTATGTGGTCGGGCACGAATGTTGGATAGTCACTCAGTAGCGCGTCCTCCAATTCTTGCCATGGCTGGACCAGGTTGGTGACCAGAAGAGTTTCTTCTACCAGGCGGCCATGTGGGGTGGCAAAACTGTACCGAAACCGACCGGTGTCTGTGTCGTAGGACAGCCACTGATCGTCGGCATCCTCTGGGATAAACCAGCCCAGTGCCTGCTGTACCGGGATTCCTTCGTAATAAGTGAGGCCGCGCGCATCCACGATTACTTGTGCGTTTACCGACTCACCTCCCGCAACGACCCTGGTAGAACTCTCAATGCACGCCTCTTCTTGCAAGATAGGAAAATCCTGCAGCTTGCTACGCCATGCGTCGTTGTCGATGATGCAGTATTGCCGATTGAGTTGATGCGTAGTGATGGCCTTAGCCGTAGGGAAGCAGGCCGAATACATGGGGGCGTCGCTAAGCCAGCGGGGGAGTTCATCGCGGAATAGCCCATAGGTGTTGGGCCACTCTGGGGACGGGTCGATTCCCAACACTCGTAGACCGCGGGCTTGGGCTCGATGGCCGAGTGCTGATCCAGCCGGGCCCAATCCGACGATGATGAGGTCGTAGGCGCTCATGTTCTTTATTTTAGGCATGGTTGATAGACTGACCTGCTGTGATTGTCACCGAAGATTTCGAAGTCCGCGTCGGCGCCCGCACCCTACTGAACGCCCCAGGCCAACACCTGCGGGTGCAGCCGGGTGACCGCATTGGCCTCGTGGGGCGAAATGGTGCCGGCAAAACGACGACCATGCGTATTCTCGCTGGTGAAAGCGAACCGTATGCCGGTAAGGTGACCCGCTCTGGCGAGATCGGCTACCTGCCTCAGGACTCCCGCGAGGGCAATATCGAACAAACTGCGCGCGATCGCGTACTGTCCGCCCGTGGGTTGGACAGGATTAAGTCCTCGATGGAAAAGCAGCAGGAGATCATCGAAACCACCGATGACGAGCGCAAGCGAAATGCCGCGGTCAACAAGTACTCTCGCCTCGAGGAGCAGTACTATTCGCTCGGCGGCTACGAGGCCGATTCCGAAGCAGCCCGTATTTGCGACGCCCTCGGCCTGCCCGCCCGCATTCTGGACCAGCAGCTTAAGACCCTCTCCGGTGGTCAGCGCCGTCGCGTGGAGCTCGCACAAATTCTGTTCGCCGCGACCGCTGGTTCCGGTCGCTCGCAAACCACGCTGCTTCTCGACGAACCAACCAACCACCTCGATGCCGACTCCATCACCTGGCTGCGCGACTTCCTGTCCAAGCACGAAGGTGGGCTCATCATGATCTCCCACGACGTGGAACTGCTCGACGCGGTGTGCAACAAGGTCTGGTTCCTCGATGCCGTGCGTGCTGAGGCCGACGTGTACAACATGACCTGGAAGAAGTATCTCGACGCCCGCGCCACCGATGAGCAACGTCGTCGTCGCGAGCGCGCCAACGCCGAGAAGAAGGCTGCGGCGCTGAAGCAACAGGCCGCGAAGCTCGGCGCGAAGGCCACCAAAGCAGCCGCAGCAAAGCAGATGCTCGCCCGCGCCGAGAAGATGGTTGCCTCCACTGACGAGATCCGCCAGGCAGACCGCGTGGCGCACATTCAGTTCCCGGAGCCAGCTCCGTGCGGCAAGACTCCGCTGAATGCCAAGGGGCTAACTAAGATGTACGGATCTCTCGAGGTCTTTGCAGGCGTGGACTTGGCCATCGACAAGGGCTCTCGCGTGGTCGTCCTCGGCTTCAACGGCGCCGGCAAGACCACTCTGCTCAAGTTGCTCGCGGGTGTGGAGCGTACCGACGGCGAGGGCGGCATTGTGACAGGCCACGGCCTCAAGATTGGCTACTTCGCCCAGGAGCACGACACCATCGACCCAAATAAGTCCGTGTGGCAAAACACCATCGATGCCTGCCCAGAAGCAGGGGAGCAGGACCTACGTTCCTTGCTCGGCGCCTTCATGTTCTCCGGGGAGCAACTGGATCAGCCTGCTGGCACATTGTCCGGTGGCGAAAAGACCCGGTTGGCCTTGGCGTCGCTGGTGTCGTCGCGCGCGAATGTGCTGCTCCTCGACGAGCCGACCAACAACCTCGACCCGCAGTCTCGCGAGCAGGTGCTCGACGCACTGCGTACCTACACCGGCGCTGTCGTGCTGGTGACGCACGACCCGGGCGCGGTTAAGGCGTTGGAGCCAGAACGCGTGATTGTGTTGCCTGATGGCACCGAGGATCTGTGGAATGACGACTACATGGAAATCGTGGAACTTGCCTAATTAGGCACAATCAGCGCTGAGTTCCTTCCATCGTTCGGCAGCCGTCCCACGCAGGCGGAATGCCTCAATCAAATCACTGGCGATGGCGATGTGGCCGACAATATCGGCGACATTCTTGGTCATCGTATTGAGGGTCGAATCTGGGTCTCGTAGCGCATCCACAATCGCTGCGCGGCTCTCCGCTTCCTGTTCGAAAGTCAGGTTATGCCGCAAACACGCCCGATCGAATGCCTTGTGCTCCTCAGGGGCAGGGAGCGTAAGGATCGCAAGTCGACGCTGGTTTAACTCCAGTAACTCAAGACGCCTAATTAGCTCATCTTGACTCGACACGCTTTACGCTCACCTTTCCTGTGAAGAATCTAGTTCCTGAACCCGTGCACCGGCGCGGGAATGAAGCCGCCGCGGGCGATGAAGGAAGAATTGCCCACCATGTTCACCGGGATGACCGGCGCGTAGCCCAGCAGGCCACCGAAGTTGACCTCGTCGCCCGGCTTGGTGCCCGGAACTGGGATGACGCGGACCGCGGTGGTCTTATGGTTCATGATGCCGATGGCGGCTTCGTCGGCAATCATGCCGGCGATGAGCTCAGCTGAGGTGTCGCCAGGGATCGCAACCATGTCAAGGCCCACAGAGCAGATTGCGGTCATGGCTTCGAGTTTGTCGATGGAAATCGATCCAGTGCGCACGGCGTCGATCATGCCCTTGTCTTCGGAGACTGGGATGAAAGAACCGGAGAGGCCACCGACGCGGGAGCAGGCCATCATACCGCCCTTCTTCACAGCATCGTTAAGCAGCGCGAGCGCAGCGGTCGTGCCATGAGTACCGACCTGATCCAGGCCCATGGCCTCCAGGATGTTGGCCACCGAATCGCCTACTTCGGCAGTAGGAGCTAGGGAAAGGTCAACGATGCCGAATGGGACGCCTAGGCGCTCGGAAGCAAGGTTGCCTACGAGCTGGCCAGCGCGGGTGATCTTAAAGGCAGCCTTCTTGATTTCCTCGGCGATGGCGTTGAGGGGAGCATCGTCAGGCATGCGCTCGAGCGCGCGGGCGACCACACCCGGGCCGGAAACACCGACGGAGACCACGCAATCCGGTTCCTCGATGCCGTGGAAGGCACCAGCCATGAATGGGTTGTCACCAACAGAATTGGCAAAGACCACGAGCTTGGCGCAGGCAATGGCGCTGCGATCCTTGGTGAGCTCAGCGGCTTCTTTAATCACGCGACCCATCTCTGCGACGGCATCCATGTTGATGCCAGCACGTGAGGTGCCGATGTTCACAGAAGAACAGACGATATCCGTGTCAGACAGTGCTTCTGGAATCGACTTAATCAGGCGGAGGTCGCCGGATGTCGCACCCTTTTCCACGAGCGCGGAGTAGCCGCCGACAAAGTTCACGCCAACTTCTTTGGCTGCCCGGTCCAATGCGCGAGCGAGGTCAACCGGATTTCCCTCAACGGACGCTGCGAAAAGCGCAATCGGGGTGACCGAGATGCGCTTATTCACGATCGGAATGCCCAGCTCCTGTTCAATGCCCTCGCACACCTCAACGAGGCGAGCAGCTTGAGTAGTCAGGCGATCGTAGACGGCGTCGCAAGTCTCAGCCATGGAACCGCGAACACAGTCGAGCAGGGAAATTCCCATGGTAACGGTGCGGATGTCCAACCGATACTGCTGGATCATCTCGATGGTGTCCCAAATGGCGGCGCTGCGGGATTCAAAATTCATAGCCGCCACCCTAAATTTCGTTCATCGCGGTGAACAACGCTTCGGATTGGATCCGAATAACTAGCTTCTCCTGCTCGCCGACAGCCGTCATCTTTTCTTGCAGCTCAACGATGGTGTGTTGGTTTTCATCCCAAGCGACGTGCAGAATCATGGTGAAGAACCCATCCATGATGGTCTGAGAAACATTGTGGATGTTGACGTCCATACGAGCGAGCTCGGAAGCAACAGCGGCGATAATGCCCGAGTGGTCAGGGCCTGCGACAGAAATAATTGCGTACATTCTATACACGCTACCGTAAAATATTAGGCAAGAATAGCCCTTTGACGTGCACCAACCCCATGTGGGTCAAACATCCAACTCGGCGCATATGATGGAGCTATGAAGATTGAACACGAACATATCCGCGGCATGAAATGGGACGATCTCGATCCGGCGGCGAAAGCTAGTCTCTTTGGCATTGCAGCTTACGAAATCGTCGAAAAGCTCGTGGTGTGGCACTTCATTTACCATCGTCCGGCCCATAAAACTCGTGGGCCTAAGTGGATGTGGTTCGCGCTGAGCTTCATTAACATCCTGGGGCCCGCAGCGTACGCCCTATTTGGCCGCAAGAAGTAAGCTTTTCGACGCCCCAACGTTCCCGGATGCCATCTTGGTGCACCAAGAAACGAAATTGCGCAGGATTTGGTTCGCATACTTCGTTTGCACTTTCGCCACCTTGCTGGCGACCTGTTCGAATTCTAACGGGTCAAAATAGCCGTTGTTGCGGTAAAAGCCCATCCGAACATGCATGGCCGCGACATCCATATCAGCGTGAAACTGACAGGACCAAGTGCTGTTGCCGAGCCGGAACATCTGCACCGGGCACGTTGGTCCCGTGGCCAATAGTTCGGCCGTCTCTGGGAGCCGCAGTACTGACTCGGTGTGACCGGTAAGCGAAGTGAACCGGAGGGGCAGGTTGCTTAAAAGCGGGTCTTTTCGGCCAGCTGAGGTTAGTTCAACCCAGGTTTGCCCGGCATCCTCTTGATAGGCCTGCGCAACTAGCCCGCCGAAATGGGTAGTGAGCAAACTGTTGCCAAAGCACACATACAGCGACGGAATGTCGGATTGCGCCGGTCCGAGTAATTCCTGCTCAATATGCAACTGCGCGGCAGTGGGGCGGGCAGTGGTGACATTAAAGGGGCTCCCGCCAATGAAGATTCCAGCATAGGGGGAGAGGTCTGGAAGCTTGGCGTGCTCAGAGTCCAACCACACGTGATCCAGTTCCCAGGGGCGCAGCCCGGAATTAACCAGGAAATCGCGATATTCGGCAGCTTGTTGGGCTGCTCCAGGACGGGCTGAGATCAACAGGAATTTGAGCATACCGCTTAGTCTAGTACGAAACTAGACCAAGTTGTTTATTTTGCGGCTATTGTGTCGTGGGAGCGAATCGATGCCTCGACCACATCCAACACCTGATTAAGAATTTGAGCATCCGCTCCGGTAGTGAGTCGGGAAATAAATCCATCCAGCACTGTTTCCAAATAAGAATGCAGCACCTTCACCGGCACGTCGGTACGCATGCGGCCGGCCGCAGCATTGGCTTGCAGGCGATCGTGCACAGCGCGGTCGAGCACGGCTTGCTCTTCTTTCCAGCGCTGTCGGAAATTCGGATCAGTGCGTAGCAGTCGAGCAATTTCTAACCGGGTAGCCAGCCAGTCATAGCGGTGCGGGGTAAGCAGCATTTGCCGCATAACCTCCACCAACCCTTCGGTGGCTACAGTTTCTGCCATGCGGGCAGCGTCCTCACGGGCGAGCGCCAGAAACAAATTTTCTTTGTCGCTGTAGTGGTGGAAGATTGCGCCGCGTGACTTTCCTGTCGCTACTTCTAGTCGGCGCACTGTGGCGCCTTCATAGCCGAATTCGGCAAAGCATTTCCGGGCGCCTTCGAGTATTTCCGCACGTCGTTCAGCGAGGTCTGCGGAACTCACTTTAGGCATGGAAACTCCTTTTGTGGCGTCGGAACATAACGAATTAAGGCAGGGGAATGAGACGACAAACGGGGGCCAAACCGAGTGAAAACCAACTCTTTCAGCTCGTGGCCCCCGTCTGGACTGATCAATACCGCGCTGGGTGTCCGTTAGGGACTACCCCAGCAGCGGAAACCTAGATGTCTAGGCCTTGATCATGTTGCGCAGTACGTACTGCAGGATGCCGCCGTTGCGGTAGTAGTCAGCCTCACCTGGGGTGTCGATGCGAACGACTGCGTCGAATTCGACCTTCTCGCCAGACTCCTTGGTTGCGGTGACGTGAACCGTCTTCGGGGTGACACCGTTGTTCAGCTCCTCGATGCCTTCGATGTCGAAGACTTCGGTGCCGTCAAGGCCCAGGGAAGCGTGGGACTCGCCAGCTGGGAACTGGAGAGGGATAACGCCCATGCCGATCAGGTTGGAGCGGTGAATACGCTCGAAGGATTCGGTGATAACAGCCTTCACACCGAGGAGGTTGGTGCCTTTAGCAGCCCAGTCACGGGAAGAACCGGTGCCGTACTCCTTGCCAGCGAGGACTACCAGCGGAATGCCAGCAGCCTTGTAGTTCTCGCAAGCGTCGAAGATGAAGGCCTGCTCGCCACCCTTGGTGAAGTCGCGGGTGTAGCCACCAGCGATGTCAACCAGCTGGTTCTGGAGGCGGATGTTGGCGAAGGTACCACGCATCATGACCTCGTGGTTACCACGACGGGAACCGAGGGAGTTGTAGTCCTTGCGCTCAACGCCGTTGGCATCCAGGTACTGAGCAGCTGGGGTGCCTGGCTTAATGGAGGAAGCAGGGGAGATGTGGTCAGTGGTGACCGAGTCGCCCAGCTTAGCCAAAACGCGTGCGCCCTTGATGTCCGTGACAGGAGCTGGCTCGAGCTCCATGCCGTCGAAGTAAGGAGCCTTGCGGATGTAGGTGGACTTCTCATCCCACTCGAAGGTCTTGCCTTCTGGGGTTGGGAGGTTCTGCCACTGCTCATCGCCCTTGAAGACGTCTGCGTAGTCAGCTTCGTACAGCTCGCGAGAAATAGCCTGCTCGATGGTAGCTTCGATTTCTTCGGTGGATGGCCAGATGTCCTTGAGGAAGACATCGTTGCCATCCTGGTCCTGTCCCAGCGCCTGGGTCTCGAAATCGAAGTCCATGGTGCCGGCGATGGCGTACGCGATGACCATGATTGGCGAAGCCAAGTAGTTCATCTTCACGTCAGGGGAGATGCGGCCTTCGAAGTTGCGGTTACCGGAAAGAACCGCGGTAGCTGCGAGGTCTGCCTCGTTGATGGCCTTGGAGACCTCGGTTGGCAGCGGGCCGGAGTTACCGATACAGGTGGTGCAGCCGAAGCCGGAGAGGTAGAAGCCGAGAGCCTCGAGGTCCTTCCACAGGTCAGCGCGCTTGTAGTAGCCGTCGACAACCTGGGAGCCAGGTGCACAGATGGTCTTGACCCAAGGCTTTGCCTTCAGGCCCTTTTCTGCAGCCTTGCGTGCGATCAGGCCAGCGCCGATCATCACGGAAGGGTTAGAGGTGTTGGTGCAGGAGGTGATAGACGCAATCGCAACCATGCCGTGGTCGAGGGTGTACTCGCCGCCCTTAGGGGAGGTCACGGTGATTGGGTTGGATGGGCGACCAGCGCGGCCGATTGCTGCAGACTCGCCGTTACCTGCCTGGGAGACGTTGAGGTCAGTAACCTGTGCTGCACCTTCATCGAGGGCTTCGCCTTCCGCTTCCATGCGCTTAGCTGGCTGGGACTCGTCGGTGCAGACTTCGTCGTTGGTGTAGTTGACCAGATCCTTGCGGAACTGCTCCTTCGCCTCGGACAGCAGGATGCGGTCTTGCGGACGCTTAGGGCCAGCAATGGAAGGCACAACGGTGGAGAGGTCGAGCTCGAGGTACTCGGAGTACTCTGCCTCTGGGGTGTCGGCATCCAGCCACATGCCCTGTGCCTTTGCGTATGCCTCGACGAGAGCAACCTGCTCCTCGGAGCGACCGGTGAGACGCATGTACTTGGTGGTCTCTTCGTCGATTGGGAACATCGCACAAGTGGAGCCGAACTCTGGAGACATGTTGCCGATGGTGGCACGGTTTGCCAGTGGGACAGACTTCACGCCGGAGCCGTAGAATTCGACGAACTTCTGAACCACGCCGTGCTCGCGAAGCATCTGAGTGATGGTCAGGACCACGTCGGTTGCGGTGACACCAACTGGGATTTCACCGGTCAGCTTAAAGCCAACGACACGAGGAATCAGCATGGAGACTGGCTGGCCAAGCATTGCAGCTTCGGCTTCGATGCCACCGACACCCCAGCCCAGGATGCCCAGGCCGTTTTCCATGGTGGTGTGGGAGTCGGTACCGATACAGGTATCTGGGTATGCCAAGCCTTCGTTGTCGAAGACGACGCGAGCCAGGTTCTCGATGTTGACCTGGTGGACGATACCGGTTCCTGGAGGAACAACGCGGAAGTTGGAGAAGGACTTGGAGCCCCAACGCAGGAACTGGTAGCGCTCTTCGTTGCGCTCGTATTCGATATCAACGTTGGTCTTCAGCGCGTCCTTGGAAGCGAATGCTTCAACGATGACGGAGTGGTCGATGACCATCTCGGCTGGGTTCAGTGGGTTAACCTTGTCTGGGTCACCACCCAGAGTCTTAACTGCTTCACGCATGGTAGCCAGGTCAACAACACAAGGTACGCCGGTGAAGTCCTGCATCAGCACGCGAGCTGGGGTGAACTGAATCTCGATGCTTGGCTCAGCCGAAGCGTCCCAGTTAGCGATGGCCTTGATGTGTTCTTCGGTGATGTTTGCGCCGTCTTCGGTGCGAAGAAGGTTCTCGCCAAGGACCTTGAGGGAGTATGGCAGCTTCTCCATGCCTTCAACCGCATTGAGTGCGAAGTAGTCATAAGACTTTTCGCCCACAGTCAGGGTCTGCTTGGCACCAAAGGAGTTCTTGCTAGTAGTCACAGTGAGCTCCGCTTCCTAAATATATGGGTAAGTTCTGTGGCTAACGGCGATACCTGGATGACCTCTGCCAATGCGCTGCTCCTGGGATCCGGCCCGGGCTGGGACCGAATGATGAGGAGACATAACACGTTGGCCAGCATCACCGTAGTCTAGGGCCAGCTTAACAGTACGAGCGTTCTGTTGGGAAGTATGGCGCGCCGCAAGCACCCAAATCGGGGGATCAGCACGCGCAATTACCCAGCTGGAACCACGGCTACATTCTACGTCAGTTCCTCATTCCCAGCAGGGAGGAAATGCCACACGAAAGTTTTAAAGCATCACTCGGTATGCCTCACCCACCCAGGCCGATCGGAAGCTTATGCTGTGGCACGACAAAAAGGAATGCAAAACAACACAAGGAGCTAAGGCGAAATGGTGCCAGAAGACGTTGATATGAATGCCCTGCGCGCCGACCTTGCTGCCGACAATGTTGCCGTGTACGAGCTGGGCAAGCAATACCCACATCTTGAACCGCAGCTTATCGACGTCTCACGCCACGCCGAAACCACCGGATTTGGGAAAACCGGCATCGTAGTTCTTGATCGCACCCCACAAATGCCTACTGACGTACGCGATATCGCCCAAGAACTACTGGACACCACCGGGTATGACGCAATTATCTTGAGAACCCCAGGCACCGGTTCCGTCGTGAGTCGACATCATTCGCGTGCAGAACTGGAATCCGCCCAGTGGCATTTTCTTGACGAACCCGACATTGCCGCTGGGGCCCGCGAGTTGATCGACCGATGCAATGAGCATTTCTTCCCTTGGGCGGGGATCAACATGGTGATCGGCGGACTCATAGTGCTTGCCATCGCGCTTGCGGCGCTTGGATATTTACGCCAGACAAGAATGCACTCCACCCACAAAGTCAGTGTTTAAACCTTGACTTGAGACTTTAAAGTTTTACACGCATGTAATTTGGGCCAATTAAGGTCCGACACGCCGAATTGGGCAAAACTGTGACAAAGTTCACTCTAATTGTTTCAGTTTTATAAACTGCAGGCCAGCCTAGCTTTTGTCGAGCTGTGGCTGGCTTTTCTTCGTGTGATTGATGGTGAAAGAGTTACCAGGCGGGATCAACGTGGCCTAATGTTCAATTGTCAGCTCACGAGACAACTGAAATCACAACTGCAACCTTGACTTAGGTCGATCATGTGGGGAAGCATGCGTCGACAACATCAAGAAACGCTCGATACTTCATGCAAGTGTCAAGCCGAGAATCTTGATTAGTCGCCCTAGTAGAGGTAGCCGCGGTGAATTCGGCTTGTTTCGGGAACACCAATGTCTGTATCAACATGATTTTCGGTCACCATCGAGAAGTTTTCGGCCGCCCCGTGGGCGTCGATAATGGCTTCGACGGTGGTGGAATGGAGTCTTCACGTGGCAACGCTCAACACGTCGGCACAACGCCGACAGCGCACCCGCAGCCTTATTGCCGCTGCGACGGCTTGTGCCTCTATCTCGACGCTGTCGACTGTCGCGACCCCGGCGAAAGCTCAACCTATTGGCTCGAGCCAAGCACCTACCAATCCAAGCGACGAGCAGTTAGCCCAGGCAGCGCAAAACATTGCTACGAGTTCCGAGAACGTCTCCCAGCTCGCGCTAGAACTTTCTCGTGCCCAGGCTGAAGTGACCAAGCTGGAAAACATCATGGGTGGATTGCGTGAGGCGGTCAACAAAGCACTGGTAGACCTCCAAAAGGCGCAAGCCGAAGCTCAAACTGCGCGAGAGCAAGCCAACACTGCCAAAGGTGAACTGGATACAAACCAGAAGGAAATCGAAGCAGCACAAGCTGCGCTGAACGAGATCTCACGGACCGCGTACCGTCAAGGTTCGGCAAATTCGGCAGTTGCTGGCGCTGCAGGAACAGCAAATACCTCTGATGCTCTTGCTCGCCAAAGCTACCTGCGCCTCAATGCAGAAAAACAGCGCGCTGCTATCGATAAACTCGATCGCCTGCGCACTGAGTCTGCGAACAAAGAATCCAAACTTCGTGAAGCGCGCGCAGCTGCCGAGGCCAAGGAAGGCGAAGCCAAGTCTGCGGAGTCACAGGCCCAAGCAGCGGTGACGGCCAATGTCACTGCGATGCAGGAACAGGCCAAGAAGCACCAGGACTTGAAGACTCAGCAGGTCGCTGCGCAGGCTCGATTGGATGCCGCTAAGAGCACCTCCAAGGATCTGCAGGACAAGCGCAAGGAATACCAGGACTTCCTGAAGGCAGAAGAAGCGCGTAAAGAAGCAGAGCGTCGCGCCGCTGAGGCCGCTGCAGCACGAGCAAAGGCAGAAGCCGAAGCTCGGGCTCGCGCCGAAGCCGAGGCACAGGCACGTCGTGAAGCGGAGGCCGCCGCGCAAGCTGAACGCGCTGAAAAGCAACGCCAGGCAGAAGCAGCTAAAGCAGCTGCAGAAGCCGCAAAGCAGAAGGCTGCCAGCGAAGCTGCTACCGCTGACGAACGCGAACAAGCCCGAAAGGATGCTGCCAGCGCTGCAGAAAAGGCCGCAGGAGCACTGGCCAATGCGCAAGGCCCAACCGGCAACCCTGCCGTCGCAGCAGCCGGACCAGTGTCCACGATTTTCAAGGCGAGCGATTACCTCACGCTGGAAGAGCCTGAGGCAGCAGCTAAAGCAGTGACCGCTGCGGCGAAAGCTGCCGTTGTCTCGCGCAACAACCCGGTGACCGCGGTGAGCGGATCCCGCTCTGAAAAGATTGAGGCGGTTATCGCCCGGGCTCAATCGCAGATCGGTATGCCATACGCGTGGGGCGGCGGCAATGCCTCGGGCCCAACGAAGGGCATCCGCGACGGCGGTGTTGCCGACAGCCATGGCGATTACAACAAGGTTGGCTTCGACTGTTCGGGCCTCACCATGTATGCCTTCGCAGCTGCGGGTATCAGCCTGCCACACTACACGGGCTACCAGTACCAGGAAGGTCAAAAGATTGACCCGAGCCAGGCGCAGCGTGGCGACCTCCTCTTCTGGGGTCCTAACGCGGAACACCACGTGGCTATCTACCTTGGCAATGGTCAGATGATCGAAGCACCACAGTCCGGGTCCACCGTTCAAATCAGCCCAGTTCGCTGGGCCGGCATGAGCCCCTACGCCGTGCGCTTGCTTTAGCCAGCCCGTGTTACACCCGCTCGCATGTCCCGCCGTCGCTTCTCGACGGCGGGATTTCCACGTTTCAGCAGTCGATTCTCAGTTCGTTCGACCCGGACAGTAATCTAGGGAACATGACTGGTTCACGCTGTCCCTTCGACGCTATCCTGCTGTTATCCTTCGGTGGCCCAGAGGGCAAAGAGGATGTACGGCCGTTTTTGGAGAATGTCACCGCAGGTAGGGGCATCCCGCCAGAGCGACTGGACGAAGTAGGCGCCCACTACTACCACTTCAACGGCGTCAGCCCACTCAATCGCCTCAACCGAGAAATTATCGGGAATATCGAACACGAGCTTGCCGCACGAGGTTGGAACATTCCCGTCTATTTCGGCAACCGAAATTGGCATCCCTTTGCCGCCGATACCGCCGAAACCATCGCTCGAAACGGGCACACCAATGTGGCGGTGTTTGCCACCTCGGCGTGGGGAGGCTACTCCGGCTGCCGCCAGTACGACGAGGACATTCAGGCGATGCGCGATCACCTGGCGTCACAGGATTTGCCCGAAGTGCAGTTCACCAAACTGCGCCAGTTCTATGACCACCCGTTGTTCATCAATACTTTCGTTGCTGCAGCGCGCGAAGCGATCCGCAATGTTGCTACGGACTTCCGGCTCGTGTTTACGGCTCATTCCATTCCCACAGCGGCAGATTCAGCCTCGGGCACTCCGGCGGACGGAGCCTTATACTCCACACAGGTCCACGAAGCGTCCCGGCTGGTGGCGCGCGAACTGGGAATCGATGACTACGACGTAGTGTGGCAATCACGCTCCGGAGCAGCGCATATCCCGTGGCTTGAGCCTGACATCGTAGATCATGCCCGGCAGCTCAATACACGGGGGATAAAAGCGCTGGTGGTTTGCCCTATCGGCTTCGTCTCCGATCACATTGAAGTGATCTGGGACCTGGATTCTGAGCTCAAAGCAGCTGCGGACGACATGGGTATGCACATCGAGCGCGTTGCCACCCCGGGCCCCACCCAAGCATTCGCCCGCCTCGTACTCAGCCTTATCGACGAAATCGTCGCTGGACTCACCCCCGATGATTACTCGGCAGCTCAACGGCTCGGCAACACCCCGCTGCGGGGTTGCAGCCACAACGGTGCACTGTGTGCTTCGGATTGCTGCCCAACCCGATCCCATCGTCCAGCATCCGCCGGTCAGTAACTCTTAAGAGAAAATTCCCGCAGCGCGTAATCCACCCCAGCCATTCGGGCAGCTCGAATATGGCGCCACAGTGGTAGCAGCTGGGGGTCGAAGGAATGGTCTCCGGCATGGTGGGAAACTGTTTCTAAGATGGCCGCCACCCGATCTGCTCGAGCAAACAACTTTGCGGCACGTGGTGGGGTGTGCAGTGGCAACCCGGGCACGTCGTAAAAGTCGCTGAGACTTCCTACCGTAAGGCGCGGGTTGGGCAACGCTTGCGCACGCGAACTTGGTGCGAGCCCTTCAATGAGTTGCGCCGCATCTCTGGTGGCATCTGCAAGCAACAGGTCTGCATCCCCCGGAGATAGGTAAGCGGGTGCCGGAAGCGGATCCACAAACTCGAAGAAGCGCCAGCGGCAGCCCAAAGAATCAAGTTCAGGAACTAGAACAATGGCATGCTCCGACCCGCGCACTTCCAGCGCCCCCTGTTGGCCGTCGATAATAGCCGTGGCCGCGAGGGAGCCTGCGGGGACCCGGGGCGCTTCTCCGGGGCCGGCAAGGATCAGTCGAACCAGTGGCTCGTCAGTCGCCGTAACGTGAGGTTCTGCGCCAACTACACTTCGGATAAACTTTAGAAAATCTAGGGTGGCACCTTTACTGTCTGGGTTTTGTCCGTAAATACGATGCGATCCACCGAGCTCGGTTAGCGCAGCTAAACACTCGTCCGTAGGCACGTGCCCAAAGATCCACGCGCCGAGCCAGATCGCCATGTTTTGCAGCGGGGAGTAGACGTTTGCGCGGTAATCCATGAGCTAAGGAGTTTAGCCGATAAGGTGGATAACCATGAATTTCCAGGATCCTTATGGTGGCGATATCTTTGCCGGGCATTCTCGCAAGCAGCGTCCGTCTTATCCTTCCGTGCCGGCCAAGCCCGGTCTGGTGGTAGAGGACATCGTGGATGGATATGTCGGTGCGGTTACCGGATTTGAACGCACCTACGATGGGGAATTTGTGCGTCTAGAAGACCGGCACGGCGCGGAGCGACTGTTCAAACTGACAGAGGGGGCGTTCCTCGTCGACGGCCAACGCGTTAGTTTAACGCGCTACGTACCCAAGCAGCAGCCACAACGGTCCAACTCCGGCTCCCGCAAGGTAGCTGGGGTGCAAGCCAAGGTTGCTGCACCGTCTCGCATTTGGGTTGAAGGCATCCATGATGCGGCCATCGTGGAAAAAGTGTGGGGACACGACCTCCGGGTGGAAGGTGTTGTCGTGGAGTATCTCGAAGGTTTGGACAACCTCGAAGCGCGCCTCGCAGAGTTTCAGCCGGGACCGGGCAGGCGCGTCGGAGTGCTGGCAGATCACCTTGTTCAAGGCTCTAAAGAAATGCGGCTGACGGAGGCAGTGGGCCCGCATGTTTTGGTAACGGGCCACCCTTACATCGATATCTGGGCTGCAGTGAAGCCAGAGCGGTTGGGGCTAAGGGCTTGGCCCGAAGTGCCCCGGGGCGAAGATTGGAAAACCGGCATCTGCCAGCGAGTGGGCTGGTCTGATCCTAAGGAAGGGTGGAACCGGGTCTTTAACGCGGTCAATTCGTTCCGAGACATCGACTCCGCGCTCATCGGCGCGGTGGAAAAGCTCGTCGATTGGGTTACAGTTCCAGAACTTACTAAAGCCGACTTCCGCTAGCTCGCGTTTGCCCAGCATTTTCAATTGCGTTTGGGTAGCTTTAATGTTGTGGAAGCTCTGATTTGGTTTGTTGCCGGACTCATATTCGCTGGCTTGGAATTGCTTGGAGGAGAATTCTCGTTACTCCTGCTCGGCGGTGCAGCGCTGGGCACTGCAGGAATTTCGCTTACTGGAGTCCCGTTGTGGGCACAAGTGGTGTTCTTTGCGGTATCGTCCTTCGCCTTGCTCGTGTTCGTCCGCCCCATCCTGCATCGTCACCTCCATAAGGATCCCATCCTGGACACCTCGCCCAAGGCACTGGAGGGCAAGCCGGCCGAGGTGATCGAGCCGGTCTCAGCCACCGGTGGTCTCGTGCGTATCGACGGTGATTTCTGGTCGGCCAAATCCATGCTGTCCCACGAAACCTATTCAGAAAATGATCGCGTGCTCGTTGCACGCATCGAAGGGTCCACAGCGATTGTCTGGAAGGAAGCATAAATGGAAGGGCTCATTGTCTTAGCCGTGCTGCTAATCCTGGTGATGATCTTGCTGATCAAATCGATCGCATTGATTCCCCAAGGTGAAGCAGCCGTCATTGAACGGCTGGGTAAATATACGCGGACGGTGTCTGGCGGCATCACCATTCTGGTGCCGTTTATTGACCGAGTGCGGGCGAAGGTAGACACTCGTGAACGAGTGGTTTCCTTCCCGCCACAGGCTGTGATCACCCAAGATAACCTCACGGTAGCCATCGACACCGTGGTGACGTTCCAGATCAACGATCCAGCGCGGGCGATCTACGGCGTGGACAACTACATTGTTGGCGTGGAGCAGATCTCGACTGCAACACTTCGCGACGTCGTGGGCGGCATGACACTCGAAGAAACCTTGACGTCTCGTGAGGTCATCAACCGCCGTCTACGGGGTGAACTGGACGCCGCCACCACCAAATGGGGCCTGCGTATTTCCCGCGTTGAGCTGAAGGCGATTGACCCACCACCATCGATCCAGCAGTCGATGGAGAAGCAGATGAAAGCGGACCGTGAGAAGCGCGCCACAATTCTGGCGGCAGAAGGCCAGCGCGAAGCCGACATCAAGACGGCGGAAGGCGAGAAGCAGGCAAAGATCCTCGCCGCGGAAGGCGAGAAGCACGCTGCAATCTTGGCCGCAGAAGCTGAGCGCCAAGCGATGATTCTTCGTGCCGAGGGCGAACGCGCCGCAAAGTACCTCATGGCGCAGGGTGAAGCTAGGTCCATTCAGAAGGTTAACGCTGCGATCAAGGCCGCACAGCTCACCCCAGAGGTGCTGGCCTACCAGTACTTAGAGAAGCTCCCGAAGATGGCAGAAGGTTCCGCCAACAAGGTTTGGATGGTACCGAGCCAGTTCGGCGACTCGCTCGAGCAATTTGCTCGCGCTATGGCCAAGAAGGACGACGACGGAGTTTTCCGCTACGAGCCAAGCACCGTTTCGGAAGAAACCCGAGAGATGGCGCACGAAGAGAACACCGAAGA
This sequence comes from Staphylococcus chromogenes, assembly GCA_032468405.1. GTDB lineage: Bacteria > Actinomycetota > Actinomycetes > Mycobacteriales > Mycobacteriaceae > Corynebacterium. Next base: position 119,119 of record JAUDUO010000001.1, on the reverse strand, counting down.
ATGGTTCAACACTGAATCCGATCCTGAAATCGCAGCTGCGGTGGCGGCCGCCAATGCCGTGGCTAACAAACCAGTAGACCCTGAGCTGGGGGAGGTCCTGCCCACCAAACAGCACGAGGGGGCCACGGACGCCCCATCGCCGAGCCTGCCGGAGCTCGGTGCACAGCCTCCAGCCCAAGCGTTTCCGGGCAATGCCGGGGAGTTTGGGCAAAACCAGTCTTCAGCGGTACCGACTCAGTTCCCCCAGCAGCCCTAGGACAATCCCCGTTCTGATTTAGCAAGTAGATCAACCGCCAGCTTCCAGCCGGCGGTTTCTGCTTGCCACCCGGCGGCTTGTAACCGTTGGGACATCGCCTGCTTAGTTATTCCCAACTCCTCAGCAGCCTCCACCTGCGTCATTCCGCGGCGCATCAGCGCCGTCGCTTCCCGCCCTTCGTCTGTGCGCTTTGCCAAGATCGTGGCCAGCATCGTAAAGGCGGCAGCAATATCAAACGCCCAGTTCTGCGCTTCCTCTTTTAATTCTTTAGCGCTGCGGGGTGCTTGTTTACTCGGTGGAACAGGGGCGACTCTCACCTTGACCACTCCGCTACGGCTCGCCGAGCCTAGGGCGTTGCCTGCCAGAATTTTTGCGGAATCTTCGTCTTGCTGTGCTTGCGCAGGAAGTACTGAAATTCCTACCGCCCATTCCCCAGCGGACAGCAAGGCCATCGTCACATCGGCGATTGCTATGGCCGCGTCGTCGCCCACAGCGGTAGCGCAGATATCTTCCACATCGATGATGTCGAACTCGCCGATACCGGGCAGTGTGGACAAAGCCGCTGCAGATCGCTCGACTAGTTCTGCGCGACGTGTGGCGCGACCGCGGTACCTGGCATAGATGGCAAACATGCCTTTAGTCTACCCCTTAGACTTGACCGGGTACAAAAAGTCCGCAATTAGTCCGATGATCCCGATGGTGAAAAGGCCAGCCAGTACCCATAACATCCGCGTGTCATGGGAGTAGTTGAGCGCATCGCCTAGCAGCACACCAGCAATCGTGGACGGGGCTGAACCAAAAAACGTTGCTACCACATACGGACGCAATCGAATTGGTGTGAATGCGCACGCATAATTAAGTACCGAAAAGGGGATCCCTGCGATCAGCCGTAAAAAGAACACAGCAATGCCACCGCGATGCTCCAGACGCGCATTGACCTTTGCTAGGGCTGGGTGCTGTTTGTGCCGTGCAGCCAAACGCTGGAGCCAAGAATCACGAGGTTGTGCAACCTGGGTTGGGTCGTCGACAAGCGAACGCATGAGGGTAAGCGACAGGGCGGCGGAAACAGTGGTTGCGCTGATAGCGAGCACAGTACCCCACAGTGGGCCGAACATAATCCCAGAGGTAATAGTGAATACGGTCCTCGGGATGGGGAACTGAGTGAGCACTACGTAAGTGAAGAAGTAAGCCAACCAGGCCCACAGGCCGAACTGCTCGAATATCCGATGGAGTTTTTCGGGCGAAGGCACGTCGAAAAACGCGAGGACTGCCACGCCGGCGACGATGAAACACGCGAGCAGCAGCTTGCGAACCTTAGGGGACATATGCACAAAAGATCAGGGTAGTGCACACCTAAAGGAGGGGAGTCAACGCACTGCGGGATCGTTCTCGCCGCAGATAAATTCTTGCATCCTTGCTTCAGGTTTTTCCGTTATGAACAGCAGGAACGGTGGGGTAGAGGTTTGGGTGCCGGAGTGGGGGCGCAGGTGAGAGAAAAGGAAGCTTCAATCCGGCTGCAGCAGCGCATTTTCGGACTACAGTGGAACCTAAGTGTGAGGTTTGGCGCTCAGCGTTTCGGTTGTGTTCGAACATGCAGAGCGTGCGCATCGCCACTTGTTCGAGACTGAGCTCTGTCCGGCAGAACTTGGTTTGAGAAACCCACCAAGCAAGCACATTCACGACCCAAGGGGAGAAGATCCGTTGTGACTGATCGCCAGTCTGGCTCGGAAAACAACACTCTGCCTGCTGATTTCGCCACTCAACAACAAGACTGGTACAAAGCAGTAGCCAAAGTGTTTGCCCGGGTGCAAAAGAAAGATATCGCCGACGTTCCGGAAAACGTGTGGACCAAACTGATCCGCACCACCTACGACGGCATCGACGTCAACCCGCTGTACACCCGCGCGGACGAGACTGGCGAAGTTTCAGCGCCTGGGGTGTATCCATTTACGCGAGGCGCAGTGGCCTCTGCCGACGGCCGCATTGGTTGGGGCGTGACTGAATCTTTTGATCTCAGTGATGCCAAGGCTGCAAACAAAGATATCCTGCATGCCTTGAACAACGGCACGTCGGCGCTCGTGCTCACCGCTGATGCACACACCGATTTCGCTGCGGCTCTCGACGGAGTCATGCTGGAAGCTGTGCCGGTGCGACTGTCCGCTGGTGCTGACACCAAAGCTGCAGCTCAGCAGCTATTGGAGATCACTAATACCCACCATGCCCAGGTAGAGCTGGGGGCAGCCCCACTTACCGCTGCTTTCGACGGCTCGGCCACTGCGACGCTCGAAGAGACCGTCGAGTTGGCACAATTGGCAGCGGATCGACCAGGCACTCGAGCAGTATTGGTCGACGCCGTATCCTTCGCCAACCAGGGTGCTACGGATGCTGAAGAAATCGGCTTAGCGCTCGCGGCAGGTGTTGCATACTTGCGTGCTCTTGTTGCTGCTGGTCTGTCCGCAGAGCAAGCGCTGAAGCAGATTGCCTTCCGTTTTGCTGCTACCGACGACCAATTCGGCCAGATCGCCAAGTTCCGTGCTTCCCGCACGCTGTGGGCTCGTGTCGCCGAAGAACTTGGCGCCGCGGAAGCTGGAATGGCTCCGCAGCACGCGCTTACCGCACCAGCGATGTTCTCCCAGCGAGATCCGTGGGTAAACATGCTGCGTGTGACTGTCGCTACCTTCGCTGCCGGTGTTGGCGGGGCAACAGACGTTGAGGTTTTGCCATTTGACCACGCAATTTCCGGTGGGCTGCCGGGGACCTCACGAGCTTTCGCTCGTCGCATCGCCCGCAACACCAACCTGCTACTGCTGGAAGAATCCCATCTTGGGCACGTAATCGATCCTGCCGGTGGTTCCTACTACGTCGAGCACTTGACCGAGGAAATGGCTGACCGCGCGTGGGCAGTGTTCACCAAGATCGAAGCCGCTGGGGGCTTAGAGGCTGCGCAAAAGGAAGTCACTGACATGCTGGCGGCGTCGCACGAACAGGTGCGTGCAGACATCGCGTGCCGAAACAAGCAGCTCACCGGCATTAATGAGTTCCCGAACCTCGGCGAAAAGCCGCTGCCAGCCGAACTTCGGGTAGAACCAGCAGGCGTCAAGCGTTGGGCAGCGGAATTCGAAGCACTGCGCAACCGCTCTGATGCTTTCCTGGAGGCCAACGGCAAGCGTCCGTTGATTGCGCTCATCCCAATCGGCCCGCTGGCCAAGCACAATATCCGCACCGGTTTCACCACCAACCTGCTCGCTTCCGGCGGCATCGAGGTCGTAAACCCTGGTCAGGTCACCCCTGGTACCGACGAGTTTGTCGCAGCTGCCAAGGCGGCCGACATCGTGGTCATCTGTGGCACCGACCAAGAGTATGCAGCCACGGGCGTGGACGTCGTTAAGGCGCTGCGCGAGGCCGGAGCTGGCGAAGTGCTGCTCGCAGGTGCGGCTAAGTCCTTCGAGGGCGCTGAGGTCGCACCTGATGGCTACCTCAACATGAAGATCGACGCGGCTGCCACCCTGGCTGAGCTGCTGAACAAGCTGGGAGCGTGAGAGGAATCATGACCACCATCCCGAATTTCGCATCGGTGCCACGCAAGTCCGAGCAGCCAGCTCACACTGAGGCACCTGCCAACTCCACCGCCGACCAAGTCTGGGAAACCCCGGAGGGTATCGACGTCAAACGTGTCTACACCCGCGACGATCGTGATGCTGCTGCCGCAGAAGACCACCCAATTGATTCGTTCCCAGGTCTCGCGCCGTTTATGCGTGGACCGTATCCTACGATGTACACCAACCAGCCGTGGACGATTCGCCAATATGCGGGCTTTTCGACGGCTGCGGAATCCAATGCGTTTTACCGTCGCAATCTCGCGGCTGGACAAAAAGGTCTCTCGGTCGCGTTCGACCTAGCAACTCACCGTGGCTACGACTCTGATAACGAGCGTGTGATCGGCGACGTCGGCATGGCCGGCGTGGCTATCGACTCTATCCTGGACATGCGGCAACTCTTTGAGGGCATTGACCTCGGCAACGTGTCGGTATCCATGACCATGAACGGCGCCGTGTTGCCGATCCTCGCGCTGTACATCGTCGCAGCAGAGGAACAAGGCGTTGCCCCAGAGCAGCTGGCCGGAACCATTCAGAACGATATTCTGAAAGAGTTCATGGTCCGCAACACCTACATCTACCCACCGAAGCCGTCGATGCGCATCATCTCCAACATCTTCGAGTACACCTCATTGAAGATGCCGCGCTTCAACTCGATTTCGATCTCCGGTTACCACATCCAGGAAGCAGGCGCGACGGCTGACCTCGAGCTCGCTTACACGCTTGCCGACGGCATCGAGTACATTCGCGCAGGTAAAGAAGTCGGCCTAGACGTCGATAAGTTCGCACCTCGTCTGTCCTTCTTCTGGGGTATCTCCATGTACACCTTCATGGAGATCGCCAAGCTGCGCGCGGGTCGTTTGCTGTGGAGCGAGCTGGTGGCCAAGTTCGATCCGAAGAACCCGAAGTCCCAGTCGTTGCGTACGCACTCGCAGACCTCTGGCTGGTCGCTGACCGCACAAGACGTCTTCAACAATGTCTCTCGTACCTGCATCGAGGCAATGGCAGCAACCCAGGGCCACACTCAGTCGCTGCACACCAACGCTTTGGACGAAGCGCTCGCACTGCCTACCGACTTCTCGGCTCGCATTGCTCGTAATACCCAGCTGCTGCTGCAACAAGAATCCGGCACGGTCCGCCCGGTCGATCCGTGGGCTGGTTCCTATTACGTCGAGTGGCTGACCAACGAGCTGGTCAAGCGGGCCCGCAAGCACATCGAAGAAGTCGAAGCTGCCGGCGGTATGGCTCAGGCGACGATCCAGGGCATCCCGAAGCTGCGCATTGAAGAATCCGCTGCGCGCACCCAAGCCCGCATTGACTCCGGCCGCCAGGCCCTCATTGGCGTAAACAAGTACACGGTGGCCGAAGACGAAGCCATTGAAGTGCTGAAGGTGGAAAACTCCAAGGTCCGCGCTGAGCAGATCGAGAAGCTCGAGCGCCTACGCGCCGAGCGCGACGAAGCGGAAGTCCAGCGCACCCTGGCTGCACTCACCGCGGCTGCAGCTTCCGCTGACCACGCACCCGGCGATTTGGACACCAACCTGCTCAAGCTCGCAGTTGACTGTGCCCGCGCCAAGGCCACTGTAGGCGAGATCTCCCTGGCTTTGGAAGAGGTCTTCGGCCGCCACGAGGCAGAGATCAAGACCCTGTCCGGAGTGTACAAGGACGAGGTAGGAAAGGATGGCTCGGTGTCCAACGTTGAGAAGGCCATCGCCATGGCCGACGCTTTTGAAAAGGAAGAAGGTCGCCGTCCGCGCATTTTCATCGCAAAGATGGGCCAAGATGGTCACGACCGTGGCCAGAAAGTCGTGGCTTCTGCCTACGCCGACCTTGGCATGGATGTTGATGTCGGACCGCTGTTCCAGACCCCTGCGGAGGCAGCCCGCGCAGCTGTCGATGCCGACGTCCACGTCGTCGGCGTATCTTCGCTAGCCGCAGGCCACCTCACCTTGGTTCCTGCGCTCAAGGAAGAGCTGGCAAAGCTCGGCCGCGAAGACATCATGATCGTGGTTGGTGGCGTGATCCCGCCAGGCGATTTCCAGGAACTCTACGACATGGGCGCGGCAGCTATCTACCCGCCGGGCACCGTGATCGCTGAGTCTGCGATTGACATGCTCACCAAGCTCTCCGCCAACCTCGGCTTCGAGCTAACGGTGTAGCGCCTGTCGCTTTCCTACCGGCCGGTGCTTTCGATATCAAGAAGGCACCGGCCTTTGCCAAATGTTCATTGCTAGTGCTGAAGTGAGTGATGCGCCGTGAGCGGCGGTTTCCTGGAACACAATCTTGGATCGTTAACTACTACCGCCGGGACCGATTTAGGTACCGCCACTGCGGTAGCCCCTGAAGTAGTGCGGCGAGCGCGTAGGCGTATTGACATTGACGCCCTGTACGAAGCCGTCTTGAACAATGACCGCACCAACCTATCTCGCGCGATCACTCTGCTGGAATCTACGGCGCCTGCCCACCGGGTGTTAGCGCAAGAACTGCTGGTGAAATTACTGCCGCATGCTGGCGGGGCCCTCCGCGTTGGCCTAACCGGTGTGCCTGGCGTGGGCAAATCCACCACCATCGAGGCGCTGGGCATGAAGCTGATTAACGAGGGGCATCGGGTAGCAGTGCTGGCGATCGACCCGTCTTCCACGCGCACCCGGGGCTCGATTCTCGGTGACAAGACCCGCATGGCAAAGCTTTCCAACCAGGACAACGCCTTTATTCGGCCTTCCCCTTCTGCCGGCACCTTGGGTGGGGTAGCGAAAGCTACTCGGGAATCGATGGTGATTTTCGAGGCAGCTGGCTACGACGTAATCATCGTCGAGACTGTGGGGGTCGGCCAATCGGAAGTCGCTGTCTCTCAAATGGTTGACGTATTCTGTTTCCTCGCGTTGGCCGGTGCCGGTGATCAGCTGCAAGGCATTAAAAAGGGCGTTCTCGAAATCGCTGAAATTGTGGCGATCAACAAAGCGGACGGACCCAATCTGAAACAGGCAAAGCGGGCTGCCCGGGAACTAGCGGCCGCCATGCGGATGGTTCGCAGTGAACACGATCTCTGGCACCCACCTACGCTGACCATGTCGGCGGTCGATGGCAGCGGCATCGACGAGTTTTGGAGCCACATCCTTAAACACCAGGAAACCATGCACGCTGCCGGAGAATTTGATCGCCGCCGACGCGAGCAACAGGTGGGGTGGATGTGGTCGATGGTGCACGAAACCATCCTGCAACGCCTCAATACCAGCGCTGCAGTGGTGCAGGAACGCAGCCTCGTTGAAGAAGAGCTACGTAACGGAAATATCACCCCGACACTTGCGGCAGAACGCATCCTGCGAGCTTTTGATGGGCAGTTTTAGTATTCGGCACAGCGCTACGTCGTACAACAACCCAGCCACTCGTTACGAACATGCGTTCGTGCACGCCTCTGGGAATCCCGGTACAGTGGAGGTGGCAAGCGAAAAGTCTTAAACGAAGGAGGCCATCATGGCAGATCTACTCCAAGACCACGGGCCACATCCATACGTACTTGATATCGAGAAGGCCACCACGGATAACGAGAACTTCCGCGACACCCTGTGGACCGGCAAGTACCTGCAGATGACTGTTATGAGCATCCCTTCCGGCGGCGAAATTGGGGCAGAGGTCCACGATGACCACGACCAGTTCCTGCGCGTCGAAGCAGGCAAAGCCCACGTCCTGATCGGCGAGTCCGAGGACAATTTGGACATCGACCAGGTCGTCGAGGATGACTGGGCTATCTTCGTGCCTGCGGGCAAGTGGCACAACGTCCTTAATGAGGGCGATGAGCCGCTTAAGGTTTACTCCATTTACGCTGCCCCTGACCACAAGCCGGGCACGGTCCACAAGACCAAGGAAGATGCCGACAACGATCCGAACGAGCAGCACTAAGCTTGTCGACGCCCCACCCGCCGGGCCAGACATGCACCCAGGCGCTTACCACTGGCTCGGCCGATAGTCCTTGAGGAAACAGCCGTACAAATCAACACCGTGTTCCCCTTGGACGATCGGGTCGTACACTCGCGCTGCACCGTCCACAAGGTCTAACGGAGCGTGGAAGCCTTCTTTGGCTAACCGCTCTTTATCCGTGTGCGGGCGCTCGTCCGTGATCCAACCGGTATCCACGGCCGTCATCAAAATGCCGTGCTCAAATAGCTCACCTGCCGCAGTGCGGGTCAGCATGTTGAGCGCGGCTTTTGCCATATTGGTATGCGGATGACCGGGCCCCTTATATCCGCGCGAAAACACCCCCTCCATTGCGGAGACATTCACGATGTACTTTCGGCGCGCTTCTGCCGACTCCAGCGCAGGTCGTAGTCGGTTGACCAAAATGAACGGCGCAGTTTGATTACACAACTGGACCTCCAATAGCTCCATCGGATCAACCTCGCCGACCTTGGCTACCCAGGAGTTATGCGACACCAAGTCGGGTACGAGGCCACCGGCATCCACCGCAGTACCATCGGCCACCCGCTCCAGCGATGCCGTTCCCCCCAGCATTGCAAGTTCGGCCAGCTGCTGCGCCTGGGCTTGTGCCTGGCCCGAGCCGCTAACTAGGGCAGCAGGGTGGACGTGGGTGGTAGCGCCAATCACTTTCACATCCACGTCGGCAGCCACACCATGCAGGGGTGTTGTTTCGGCGGCGACCAATCCCGAATAAGCGCCAGGGGAGCGACGCACCGTTTGCGCTGCGTTATTGATCAATATGTCTAGCGGGCCCTGCGCTGCGATATCGTCAGCAAAATCGGCGACAGCCTGGGGGTTTCGCAAGTCGATACCAACGATATGCAATCGGTCAAGCCAGTGAGCGCTGTCGGACACTACCGAAAACCTGCGGGCCGCATCCTTCGGAAACCGGGTCGTAATGGTGAGGTCAGCGCCATCTCTTAGCAGCTTGAGCGCAATATACATCCCAATCTTCGCCCGGCCACCAGTGAGAACGGCACGGCGCCCACGAAGATCCACCCGGGCGTTTCGCCTCTCACGATTATCCGCCGCACACTCGGGGCACAGTTGATGATGGAAAGAATCCACCAACGTGTACGGGCGCTTACAGACGTAGCAATTCTGCGCCCGATAGAGTTTCCCGGCCCAGCCATGCGGTGTTGCCACCGCGCCACGTTCCAACGCCACCGGTTCAGCCCCGCGCGGGCGAATAAGAATCCCAGCGGTTTCGTCATCGATACGCTGCGGGTTCGCCGTCGCAGTCGCCGCCAGCACCTCCGCATCTGCTGCTTGTCGGGCTTGCTTAGCCGCCGCCCGGCGTTGCTTTTTGACTTCCTTAAATAGCTTGCCGACGGCCCGCTGGAGGCGCTGGGAATCCTCACTCGTCGGATCTAACTTGCTGGCTTGCTCCAGGACTTTCAGGCAGATGGCGAGTTCTTCGGGGTCTAACGTCATGAAGCCTAGTCAAGCACACATTTTGGGAAACTCTTAGGCCGGCTCGCGCGCCGTATTCATCCTGACAATTGAATCAGGTTCTATTAACATGTTTGGTCATGATAAATATTCCACAAGCTACCGCCTCGCTCCTGGCTGCGCTAGCCATCGGTTCAACTGCCATAACCAGTTCGGGGCTGCACCTGCAGTCGGTAATCGGCTCATCAACCACGCCGGTGTCCTGTGCGGAGCAGATGACGCTACTCAACACTTTCGACGTCAATGCAGCCATTGCATCCGGGGCGATAGACACAGCTGGCATCCCCTTCGGTGGCATTTCCGGGCTCGACCATGTGGGCCACAATCGCTATCTTGCCATCAGCGATGACAGATCAGACAAAGCCCCAGCACGGGCGTACGAACTGGCCATCGAGCAAGACCACAGCGGGAAAGTTGTAGAGGTCGACCTCATCCGTACGCTCACGCTCACAGATCAATCAGGAGCTACGTATCCGGCTAAGTCCATTGATCCAGAGTCGGTGCGGATAACGGATCAAGGATTCTTCTGGACCAGCGAAGGAGATGCCGAAAAAGGCATTGCACCGGCGATCACGCTCGCTAATTGGGATGGAAGGGCTGTCAAAGAGTTCAATCTGCCGGAATACCACCTACCAACTCAGGGGCGGGGAGTGGCCAATAACAAGGCGTATGAGGGCCTTACCTCCATCCCCGGTAGCAGCAACATCGGCGTGCTTACTGAAGGCCCCCTCGCGCAGGACTCCCTAAATCGTTTCACGGTGTATTCCGCCGAAGGACAGCCGGTTGCCGAATTTGCCTACCCGCTGGATCCATCCGATGCAGGCGCTGACGAGCGCGGCGCCACCGAAGTACTCGCAACGTCGGCAAATAGTTTCTTGACCATTGAACGAAACTGGATCAAGGGCGAGGGTACTAAGGCAAAAATCTACGAGTTTAACCTCAGCGATGCCGACAATGTCCTCGGCCTCGAAAAGCTCGCACCAGAAACAAATCCAGTGCACAAACGGGAAGTATTTGAATTTACTACCGACCCCCTCACCCCGGACAATGTCGAGGGTCTCGCCTGGGGCGCTTCAACCGATAAGTCTTGCCGCACGCTGCTCGTCTTTTCCGATGACAACTTCAACACCAAACAACGGTCACTGGTGCATTCGCTGACGGTCCCAGAGGTCATTTCACCGTAGCGGACGATTCTTTTCCCGATTCGTAGAAATTGTGTGCTTCATTCAGACGCTTAGTCCACAAAACCGCAGGACGAGATGACCGCAGAAGCACACAATTTTCTAGGTAGCAAAAACGAAGAAGCCCCGAGACATCATTCCTATTCGATGCCTCGGGGCTTCACAGTTGTGCCCGAGGGGGGACTTGAACCCCCACGTCCATTAGTAGGACACTAGCACCTCAAGCTAGCGCGTCTGCCATTCCGCCACCCGGGCTGGGTGTTGTTCTCAGCCTTATTGGCTGGGCACTTGCAATACATTAGCCCGAAGAAGCCAAAGTGCACAAATCAGCAGCGTAACTGCTAGTTTCACTAACGTAATTCGGGTATGTTTTTCCACATGTCCGCGCTCAACTCATTGCTGTCTCGTCCGTGGCCCCGATTGTGGACCTGGTCGTGGTTTGTGCCCAGCCAACCGCCTAACCAAGAAGCGTTTCACTTTCCGGAGCATAACCCTAAAGGCGCCTCGGTGGTATGGCGCGCGCTGATTATTCATGGCCGCGCCGCTTTCGTAGTGGTCTCCGCAATGATCACATCCGCGCTGGCGGGTGTTTGGCTATCAACCACCGTGGGTGCTGCGTCGGAGCGACTCTTCGGGGTTGGTACCGTGCAAGATGCGGTTACCCCGATGGCGGTAGTAGCACTGTGCTTGGCTCTTACCTTTATCGTCGATGCGACAGCCGATTCGCTTACTGACCTCGGCGTGTTGCGTACCGTGCACAGTGGGCGCATGGTGTTGATGAAGCAGTTACTGCATAGCGCGACCCTGCGTCGCTCCCCGGGAGATTTAGTCAACACTATTGATGAGGACTCTGAGCAGCTGGGGCAAGTGAAGCAAATTCTTAACTTCCCGGTGGTCATGATTTTCTACCTCATCTCCACTGCGGCGGCCTTTTTTCAATTTTCGCCCCTCCTCGGTACCGCTACTGTCCTGGGCGGCGTGGGCACAGCTTTCATCTCTTACTTCACTGGCAAAGCGCTTTCAGCAATCTCTTCGCGCCGCCGATCAGCCGAAGCAGCCTCAATCACATTGGCGACTGACTTCGCCCAGGGTGCCGCGGCGTTAAAGGGGCTAGGCGCCACCTCGCGCAGCGAGAGGCGGTTCGAGCAAGCTGCCGACGCAGCGCTGAAGGCAATGCTTATCGACGCGCGCATCAGCTCGGTATCCATGTTTATCCGCCAAGCAATCCCGCTGGTGGCCATCGCTTGTGTGCTGAGCATCGCCGCATGGCAAACCAACCATGGTCAGCTCTCGGTGGGGCACTTCATCAGCGTAGCTCTGCTTACCCCACCCGCCCTCAATGTCACTGGCCACGCGTTGGGATTTCTCACGGAGTATTGGTCGCGCGCAGCTGCGTCCGGCACGCGCGTAGCCACTTTGGCCAATGAATTGCGTACCAGCGACCGCACGGAGCGAACGAGTAGTTCTGGGCATCTAGCCCCTGGTTTCTACGTATGGTCACCGCGTAGCTCTGCAGGTTGGGAAGCCGCAATCAGCCGGGCCAGGGAGCTTGACCATGCCGTGTGCCCACCACATTTTGCAGCGATTTTTGAAGGGACACTACGGGAAAACATTGACCCGAACTGCGCATTAAACCAGTCGGAATTGCACGCGGTCCTTAGGGCAACCAGTTGCGGTGACGTAGTTGACCGGTTAGGTGGTTTCGGAGCCGATGGGCAATTGCCCACCATGCTTATCGGTGAATCTGGGCTGAATCTTTCCGGTGGCCAACGCCAGCGGGTTTGTGTGGCACGGGCGTTGGCCAGCGGGGCAGAGGTGCTGGTGTTGGATGATCCCACTACTGGGTTAGATGCTGTTACTGCTACGGCAGTCGCCACCGGAGTGCAGGAGTTTAGGCAAGGGAAGGTGACGGTGGTAATTAGCTCTTCCCGGGCGTGGCGCGCCGTCGCAAACACCATTGTGGAAGAAGAGGAATTGATCAACAATGCAACCTGATACGGATGCCCTCGCACCTGCTAGTTTCAGGGAAACCCTACGCTACTTGGGGCAACTACCTCATCGTCCTAATAAGGGCTGGTGGGTGCGCGTATGCCTCGTATTTGGTGTGACACTTAGCGCGATGATGTTGTGTTCCGCAGTCATTGGTGAGCTGGTGGACGCAGCCCGTGGTGAGTCCCAATTCCAGGTCGACGTGCTCATTGTGGTGCTCGTCGTCACGCTAGTGCTGGAAACCGCAGGACGCTCGCTTGGCCAGTTTTATTTGCTGTCTGCGGCGCGTCGATTGAGCGTAGATCTGCGCAAAGCCGCCTTGCGAGCTGCTTTGCGGGCGCCCGCGCCGGACTTGCTGGAATTGGGCACTGGCAATGTGATCACGCGGATTACCAAGGATATTGATACCGCGGTGCGCATAGCGAATGCGATCTCGGTGCGCGTGGTGGTAACGCTGTTGATGTTCCCCTTCACCCTTGTAGCGCTGGCTCTGATCCACCCAGTATTTCCAGCTATTTTGCTGGGATTGTTGGCCGCAATTTACCCATTTGCTAAGGCCAACATTGCGAGCTTTCCAGCGGCTGCTAACGGATGCAGCGTGGCCGAGGCCCAACGCAACAACTTGCTTTTAGATACCATCCGGGGAGCGGAGACGCTACAAGCTTTTGGATACCAAAAGTGGGGTTTGGAGCGCATGCGGGCGAAGTCCTGGGCGACGGTGACCGCTGGGGCTCGGCAAATTCCATTGCTCAATCGATTGACGTTCCACGGGACAATCATCTACGCGGCTCTGGTCATTTTAGGCTTTGTGGCGGCGCTGTGGCTGGCGCATCGGGGCGAATTAAGCGTCGGAGCAGCAGCGACCTCAGTGGTGCTCATTTCCCGCATGGAAATCCACATATTCAACCTGATGTTTTTTACCGGAGAAATACAACGTTCCATGACATCTTTGGGCCGAGCGGTGAGCTTGGCACAGTTCCATTCCGAAGAAAACCACACGGTGGAGGTTGCAGACCTGGTGGCGCCACCAGAAATCGAAATTCGTCGGCTCTCATTTAGTTACAGGGGCAAATCTGCTGTTCTGGATGACATTAACCTCACGTTGCCTGCAGGCTCAACGACCGCGCTGGTAGGCCCCTCAGGCGCCGGAAAATCAACGTTGGCAGCTGTACTCTCGGGCGGGCTGCGCCCGACAGCGGGCGAATTTGCGATCAACGGCCACAACGCCGCACATTTCAGCGCAGACTGGCTTTCCCGACACCTGGTTCTTGCCACCCAAACTGTGCACCTTTTCTCCGGTACGTTGCGCGAAGATCTCGCCCTCGCGGCCCCCGAGGCTACCGACCATGAGTTGCTCACTGCGTTGTCGCTGGTAGGACTCGGCGACAACACCGTCGCTTTTCGACGTTGGCTTCCGCACGGGCTTGATACTCAGATTGGTGCGGGTGCCATCGAACCCAGCCCAGAAGTAGCGCAGCAGATTAGTTTGGCGCGAATTTACCTGGCGAACCCACCGGTATTAATCTTGGACGAGGCTACGTCGGACGCGGGCAGCGATAGCGCCCGTGAGCTGGAAGAAGCCGCCAGAAACGTCGTACGTGGACGCACTGCGCTCGTGGTCGCGCATCGGTTAGATCAGGCGATGCACGCCGATTGCATCGTGTTCATGGAACATGGCCGCATCGTAGAGCAAGGCACCCACGAGGAATTGCTGGCACTGGGTGGAAAGTACGCCACACTTTTCCATGCCTGGGCACAGTGATTTTGGGTATAAGGGAACTATGACTAGTTACCTTGATCCACGTTTCCCAGGACCAGACCCATATGCTCCGCTCGGCGAGCACCCCACGTTCACCGTGTCATCCGATGATTTTGACAACGGCGGCACCTTCAACGAGGCGCAGCTCGGTGGTTCGGATATCTCACCGCACCTCAAGTGGAGCGATTTCCCGGCGGAAACCAAGTCTTTTGCAGTAACGTGCTTTGATCCTGACGCGCCAACCGCCGCAGGATTCTGGCACTGGGCAACCTTCAACATTCCTGCCGATGTCACCGAACTGCCTAGCGGTGCAGGCGATGAGAACCTCGGCGGAATCGACGGAGCCGTCACGCTCGTAGGTGACTCAGGCAAGCGCGGATACTACGGGCCGAACCCACCAGCGGGTCATGCTCCGCATCGCTATTTGTTTGCGGTCCATGCGTTGGACGTCGAAAAGCTCGACGTGCCAGCTGATGCTACGCCGACGGTATTGGGTTTTAACCTGTACTTCCACACGGTGGCTCGCGCCATTTACTGGGGCTGGCACGAAAACAAGTAGCTGACCTCACAGTAAGCAACAAGCCCGCTCCTGCTGACGCAGATGGCGGGCTTGTTGCGTAGGGATGAACTAACGCTAGTCTTTCCAGTCCAGTCCACAGCCGATTGCCTGGGAAATGGATGCGAAGCCGTAAGCTCGCAGCTGGTCCAACAGCCCAAGGTGGATGTCTCGAATCCAGTCCGGGCCGCCGTAAATGAATGGGGTGTAGCCCTGCAACAGCGTGGCTCCTGCGGCGATGCGTTCCCACGCTTGTTGTGGCGTAGTGATGCCGCCGACAGAGATCAGCACGAGTTCGTCGCCAACGTGGGCGTAAAGCAGGCGCAGCACCTCGAGAGATCGCTCGGCAACTGGAGCGCCCGACACCCCGCCGGCCCCCAATCCCGCAACCTCCGCGGCGTCGGTGACCAAGCCAGCACGCGAAATCGTGGTGTTGGTGGCCACGATCCCGGCCAGGCCAAGCTCAAGGGCAAGATCAGCGACCGCGATGATGTCTTCCTCAGAAAGGTCAGGTGCGATTTTGACCAGCACTGGGGAAGAAGTCGACTCCTGGACCGCGCTTAGGATTGGGCGCAAGCTTTCCACCGCCTGCAAGTCGCGCAGGCCCGGGGTATTGGGGGAGGAAACGTTGACCACGAGGAAATCTGCCAAATCGCCGAGCAGGGATGCTGAAGCACGGTAATCTGCAACGGCCTCAGCTGCTGGCACCACCTTGGTCTTACCGATGTTGATGCCCACCACATCGCTGGTCTTTCGGCGTCGCAGATTTTCCGCGACAGCTGCCGCCCCTTTGTTGTTGAATCCCATCCGGTTCAGGATGGCCTTATCAGCAGGCAGCCGGAACAGTCGGGGAGTAGGGTTACCAGGTTGTGCGTGTGCGGTTACCGTACCGAGTTCTGCGTAACCGAACCCTAGAGGTGACCAGGCATCGGCCGCGGTAGCATTCTTGTCAAACCCCGCAGCCAAACCGAGTGGACGCGGAAACTTTACCCCAAAGACTTCCTGCTCCAACGCGATATCGTGCACGGGGAGCACCCGGTTGAGCCCACGATTGATCGGCGTGGCTCGGTGCAGCGCGGACAAAGCCTTCATCATGAGCACGTGAATACGCTCTGGCCGCAGCCGGAACATCCACGCCAGGGACTGCTGATACACCGCAGTGCGTACCGGGTGGGCGGAAAGGCGCTTGTTCATCTAACTCCCCTTAAAAATTCAGCTAGCTTTGCTTGTCGACGGCTTGGTCCGCAATCTTCGCGGACACCACATGAATCTTCGAACTGTTTTCAGACGCCAGGACTACCTCGCCTTGCTTGGTCAATGCCATCGCACGAACTTGGGCCGGAGTATCGATTTTTCCGTGTCCCACCGGCACACCCGTGTTATAGGTAAACGGCTGCACGGTGTTTTTCGCGTTGGAGGCGACCCACACTGCGTCGCGCTGCGGATCTGCCACGATCGCCCACGGTGATTCATCGGTAGGCAAAGTCTGATGCAGCCGCAAAACGTCAGTATCGGTGTACAAGCCAAATTGATGCCCGCGGGTGTCAGCCGCAAATACCAGTCCGTCATCGCCCGCAGCTATCGTTCCTACTCCAACGCCCATCCGCAACGCTGCACCCTGCTGGTCGTTGCGGTAATCCACGCCCTGAATGGCGGTGGTATCGCGGTCAATGTAGACCACGGCGTCGCGGCTATCAGGCACTGGCGAGCTGACGATCTGGTGGGTTTTTCGGCCGGTCTGGATCTTTTTAGCCCCGCGTGAATCCTCTCCGCGGAATGCATACAAATCAGGCTCAGTAGCAGAACCCGCGATGATTACACCATCGGTAGTAATAGTTGCAGCCGTAAAAGGCATCGGCGCAGTGTAGTGCTTTTCTAGGGTCGGTCTAGCCGGATCGATGATCGCGACCTCTCCGCCACCAGCACCGCCGCTCAACGAGGTCGGGCAGGCCAAAACGAAGGATTGCTGTGCCCCCTCTAGGTCACCGCAATCAGCGTTGACCTGCAGTGTGGTGAAGGTATTGTTGCGCAGCTGTTCAATAGTGCCCACTCCGATTCGATGCCCCGAACGCACGGCTAACACGTCGCCGACCGCAGCGATGTCGGTAATATTGCCCCAGTCCGCGCCGAGGTCGATATCTTGCCCCGGTAACTCACCTGCAGCTTCAGGAGATGGCACTGGAGTGGCCTTACCCATCGCGTTGGAGATCGGTTGATTAGCCTCCAGCTGTTCTTTGGATTGTTCCTGCGGGTCTTTCACGTTAGGCACACAGCCAACGGCAACCGCGCCCAGGACCACGCTGGTGCACAGCGCGCCCAGAGCACGCGCACTGCCACTTAGGTAGGAAGTGGAATTTTTCTGCTTCACAACGTTCCACCCTATCAGGTGAAATGAGCGCCGAGGCCACCTCGCCAATCGGTTGGATTCAGGCTAATACCAAGCGTATCAACGTTGCCACGGAGCAGTTCCACCACCGCACTGGAACTTGCGAGTAGCGTGTGTCGAGTGATGAATGAACATTTGCTTGCTGCGTCGTCCGCCGAATCTCTGAGTTGGTCACAAACTATCGTGCTCTCCATCGTGCAGGGTCTGACTGAATTTCTCCCGGTCAGCTCGTCCGGGCACCTCCGCATTATCTCGGAGCTGTTTTGGGGCCACGATGCCGGCGCATCCTTTACCGCGGTAATCCAGTTGGGGACCGAGGCCGCCGTGCTGGTGTACTTCTTCAAGGACATCGTGGGAATTGTCAAAGGCTGGGTCAAAGGCTTGTTCAACAAGGCCGAACGGGGTTTTGATTACCGCATGGGATGGATGGTTATCTGTGGCACCCTCCCGGTCGCCATCCTGGGTTACCTCGGCAAAGACGCCATCCGAGAAGGTCTGCGCAACATGTGGATCACCGCATCCGTACTGGTGCTGTTTTCGTTCGTCTTCATCGCAGCGGAAAAGTGGGGATCCAAAAAGCGGGATTATCATCAGCTGACCATGCGCGATGCGCTCATCATGGGTTTTGCCCAATGCTTGGCATTGATCCCAGGTGTGTCCCGCTCCGGTGGCACTGTTTCCGCTGGTCTCTTCGTCGGCTTGAACCGCGAGGTAGCAGCACGTTTTTCTTTTCTGCTTGCTATTCCCGCAGTTCTCGCATCGGGGTTATTTTCCCTTCCTGACGCGTTCGCGCCGGAAGCTGGGCAAGCTGCGTCGGGTGCTCAGCTACTGGTTGGCACCGCGATTGCGTTCGGGTTGGGCTACGCCTCTATTGCGTGGTTGTTGAAGTTTGTTTCGCACCACTCGTTTTCCTGGTTTGCGGCCTACCGAATCCCAGCTGGCTTGGCGGTCATGGGGCTGTTGGCTGCGGGTGTGCTTAATCCTTAAGGCTATTGGCCGGTAACGTGGGCGTCGAAAAGGCGGGTGTGCTTCCTCATTGCCTGCCGCGCTAAGGTAGATGACATGCACTCATGGCCTCACCCTGCTGTCCCGTCCCTTGATTCGACTTTTGGGGACCCGATTCCGCTGCGACTTTATGATTCTGCCGATGAAAAGCTGCGCGAAATCGTGGCCCCGCGCGACGGAGAGACCGGCATGTATGTCTGCGGGATTACGCCATACGACGCCACGCACTTGGGCCATGCTGCAACGTACGTAACCTTCGACGTTATCCATCGCGTATTGCTCGATAACGGCCACCGCGTGCACTTTGTCCAAAACATCACCGATGTAGACGACCCACTATTTGAGCGGGCGGAGCGGGACGGAGTGGATTGGCGGGAGCTTGGTACGTCACAAATCAATCTGTTCCGGTCCGACATGGAAGCATTAAGCGTCATCCCGCCCCGCGATTATGTCGGCGTAATGGATGCCATCGATGAAGTAATTGATCTCGTCCAGCGGCTACTGGACTCCGGCGCAGCGTATGTCGTAGCAGATGACGAATTCCCCGACATCTACGCAAGCATCACCGCAACGAATCAATTCGGCTATGAGTCCAATCTGGATCGAAAAACTATGGAGGACTTGTTCACAGAACGAGGTGGAGATCCACAACGACCTGGCAAACGGGATCCTCTAGATGCCTTGGTCTGGCGTGCAGCCCGCCCCGGCGAGCCATCCTGGGATGCTCCTTTCGGCCCCGGTCGTCCGGGTTGGCACATTGAGTGTTCGGCGATCGCCACGAATCGTTTGGGCTCGCACTTTGCTATCCAAGGCGGCGGCTCAGACCTGAAGTTTCCGCACCACGAATTTTCCGCAGCGCATGCCGAGGCCGCCTATCCAGAAACGTCACGAATGGCAGACGTGTACGTTCATGCCGGAATGATTGCTTTGAACGGCGTAAAGATGTCCAAGTCATTGGGCAACTTAGTGTTTGTTTCTAAGTTGGTGGCGGCGGGCCATGATCCTGCGGCGATCCGACTGGGCTTGTATTCCCACCATTACCGTGGCGACCGCGACTGGTCTGACGCAGTACTGACTACGGCTGAGCGTCGGTTAGCAAAATGGCGCGAAGCGGTGAAGGCTGCGACGGGGATCTCGGCGGCGAAATCCTTGGTCGCTGAAATTCGTACTGCCTTGGCGGACGACTTAGATACGCCTCGGGCGCTCAGCGCAATCGATTCATGGGCCGATAGCGTACTCTCGGGGATTTCCGTCGACAGCGATAGTGCGGAAGACTCTCATGCAGGAGATGTGGTCGTGCAAGCGGTGGACGCACTGCTGGGCGTGAAGCTCTAGGTTTTCTCGCGCCAAGGTTGCATAGATTGCCCTGCGGATCGGGGCGAAATAGGGGAGAATCAACAGTTATGAGCATTCGCGCTACTTTTCAGTCCAACGTTGATGAGTTCATGACCAATCTTGAAGAATTCGCCACCGGCTCGTACTTGCGCGCCGAAGAACGCGAGTTCTGGGATCAACCGTTTGATCCTGCCGTTTTGCCTCAGCTACGCAATATCTTGGAACAGTTCTTGGATCGGCTCGATGCCCTGCCTACGCCGCCGGAAGACGATGCGGTGAAGGAAATTGTTACCGACGTCATCAATAACATCGACGCGTTTAACACTAAGCATGCCGATGCCGTGGTGGAACCGGAGGAGCGCGCGGAACTCAACGAATTCATTCGCGCCGCGGTTACCGCTACTGACGCTGACTCAGAGGTCATTAACGATCTGCCTGAACTGGAATAACGACAGGTGGGGGCACACGCCCACCACACTGATCAACATAGACCGCTTGTTATGTACTAAGCTGTCTATTCTATGAACGCAACTACGGAACCTAAACATTCATTCCTTACCGCCCCGGACCAAGGAGTACTCCTTGGCGATGGCGCGATGGGCACCCAGCTTCAGGGCTTCGACCTTGACGTTGACCAAGATTTTCTTGGTTTAGAAGGCTGTAATGAGATTTTGAATGTGACCCGCCCAGAGGTTGTCGCTTCGATCCATCGGGCGTATTTCGAGGCGGGTTCAGACTTCGTAGAAACCAACACCTTCGGCTGCAATCTGCCCAACCTTGCAGACTATGACATCGCAGATCGCTGCCGGGAGCTCGCTCGGGCGGGCGCAGCAATTGCGCGGACGGTAGCCGACGAGTTCAACGGGAAGCTGGTGGCCGGCGCTTTGGGGCCAGGCACTAAGCTTCCATCGCTAGGCCACGCGAAATTTAGTGATCTCTCCGCGTATTACCACGAGGCAGCGGCGGGTCTGCTCGAAGGCGGGGCAGATTTTATCTTGATTGAAACCGCCCAGGACTTGTTGCAGGTAAAGGCGGCGATCCTAGGGTGCAGGGCTGCTTTCGCGGAGCTTGAGCGCGATCTGCCAATCGTCTGCCACGTGACCGTCGAAACCACTGGCACCATGCTGCTAGGTTCCGAGATTGGTGCCGCGCTTACCTCGCTCGAACGCCTCGGTATCGCGATGATTGGCCTCAACTGTGCTACCGGCCCGGCCGAAATGAGCGAGCACCTGCGCTATCTGTCCAAACACGCATCCATCCCGGTTTCCGTGATGCCCAACGCCGGGCTACCGGAATTGGGGCCGAACGGCGCAGTCTACCCGCTTACTGTCCCGGAATTGGGCGATGCGCTGGAGACCTTCATCAAGGAATTCGGGCTGCGCATGGTCGGCGGTTGCTGTGGCACCACGCCAGCACACATCGCTGAGCTGCGTAAGCGTATCGACGCCCTGGCGCCCGCTCCACAACCGCCTGCCCGCCTGGATCCCGAGGATGCGGTGTCGTCTCTATACCAGTCGGTTCCACTGACCCAAGACACCGGCATCACAATGATCGGCGAACGTACCAACGCCAACGGCTCCAAAGCGTTTCGGGAAGCGATGCTCGCTGGCGATTGGGAAAAGTGCGTGGACATCGCCAAAGCACAGACTCGCGATGGAGCACACATGCTGGACGTCTGCGTCGACTATGTTGGGCGCGATGGCACCGAGGACATGCGCGAACTCGCTGCCCGCCTTTCGACGTCCACCACACTGCCGATCATGCTCGATTCCACCGAACCGTCGGTACTAGCTGCAGGTTTGGCACAACTCGGCGGGCGTTGCGCACTCAATTCGGTGAACTTCGAGGACGGGGACGGCCCAGATTCCCGGTATCAGCGGATCATGTGTCTAGCCAAGGAGCACGGCGCAGCGGTGGTCGCGCTCACGATCGATGAGCAAGGCCAGGCACGAACCGCCGACCACAAGGTCGCCGTCGCCGAAAGATTAATCCAGGACATTACCGAAAACTGGGGGCTTTCCGAGCAAGATATCATTGTCGACTGCCTGACTTTCCCCATCTCTACTGGCCAGGAAGAAACGCGGCGCGATGGTATTGAAACCATTGAGGCAATTCGTCGTTTGAAGGCCAAATACCCAAAGGTGCACACCACCCTGGGCTTGTCCAACATTTCTTTCGGTCTGAATCCTGCTGCTCGGCAGGTGCTCAACTCGGTGTTCCTCAATGAATGCATCGAGGCCGGGTTGGACACCGCGATCGCGCACTCGTCGAAAATTTTGCCAATGAATCGGATCGATGACCAGCAACGCCAAGTAGCGCTTGATATGGTCTATGACCGGCGCCGAGAAGGCTACGACCCTCTGCAAGTGTTCATGGAGCTCTTTGAAGGGGTGTCGGCTGCTGATGCGAAAGATGCCCGCGCTGAGGCGCTGGCTGCCATGCCACTGTTTGAACGACTCGCGCAGCGGATTATTGACGGCGAAAAGAACGGCATGGAAGCTGATCTAGATGCCGCCATGCAGGAAAAATCTCCCATCGAAATCATTAACCAAGATCTGTTGGCAGGGATGAAGACGGTGGGAGACCTCTTTGGATCCGGGCAAATGCAGTTGCCATTTGTGCTGCAATCTGCGGAAACCATGAAGGCCGCGGTCAGCTACCTAGAGCAGTTTATGGAGGCCAGCGACGACTCCGGCTCCAAGGGCACAATGGTGATCGCTACGGTTAAGGGCGACGTGCATGACATCGGCAAGAATTTGGTGGACATCATCTTGTCCAACAACGGCTATAACGTGGTCAACTTGGGCATCAAACAACCGATCGCTGACATCGCCCGCGCCGCACAAGAGCACCAGGCCGACGTGATCGGGATGTCTGGCCTGTTGGTCAAGTCCACCGTGGTGATGAAGGAAAACCTGGAAGAGCTAAACAACGCTGGACTGTCGGACTACCCAGTAATTCTGGGTGGCGCCGCATTGACCAGGTCTTATGTTGAGCACGACCTAGACGAGGTCTACCACGGCAATGTGTATTACGCCAAGGACGCCTTTGAGGGGCTCTCACTCATGGATCACGTGATGGCGCTCAAACGGGGCGACCTTTCCGATGAGCAACGAGCTGCGGCAGAGGCCGCGGAGGCTAAGAAGGCAGAACGCAAGGCTCGCAGGGAGCGATCGCTTCGGATTGCCGAACAGCGTCGCGCAGCGGCCGAGCCCGTGGAGTTGCCTGAGCGTTCTGAAGTGGCAACCGACCACGTTCTGGCAACACCACCGTTTTGGGGCACCCGGATCCTTAAGGGCATCGCACTGTCCGAGTATTTGCCTACCTTGGACGAACGCGCGTTGTTTATGGGGCAGTGGGGTTTGAAACCAGCAAAGGGTTCCGAGCAAACCTTTGAAGATCTCGTCGAGACTGAGGGACGTCCTCGGTTGCGGGCGTGGTTGGATGAACTCAAACAAGACCGGATCTTGGATCACGCAGCGGCAGTCTACGGCTACTTCCCAGCCGTTTCCGAGGGCCAGGACATCGTTATTCTGACCGAACCATTCCCAGACGCACCTGAGCGGGCCCGGTTTACTTTCCCTCGTCAGCATCGCGGAAAGTTCTTGTGCATCGCTGACTTCGTGGCTAGCCGGGAACGCGCTGTCGCAGCAGGCAAGGTGGATGTGCTGCCGTTCCAGCTCGTAACAATGGGGCAACCGATTGCGGACCGAGCCAATGAGATTTTCCGCGCTGGTGATTACCGCAATTACTTGGAATTGCACGGCATTGGTGTCCAACTCACCGAGGCTTTGGCAGAGCACTTGCACTCGCGGATTCGAGCCGAGTTAAAGCTCGACGATGCGACTTATGTGGGTGACGCTGATGCAAAGGATCCGCGCAGATTCTTCGATTTGGACTACTCCGGCGCCAGATATTCCTTTGGCTACGGGTCGTGTCCGGATCTCCAATCCCGTCAAACAGTGGTGGATTTGCTAGAACCGGAACGACTAGGCGTGGTCCTTTCCGAAGAATTGCAGCTACATCCAGAGCAGTCCACCGATGCGTTCGTGCTATATCACCCGGAAGCTAGCTACTTTAACGTCTAGGATTAGCAATTGTGTTGAAAGCAATTCTGTGGGATATGGACGGTACCCTCGTCGATTCGGAGCCTTTGTGGGCTAAAGCCACCTTTGAGATGAGCGAGGAGATAGGCCGTCGCATCCCCCCAGAGGTGCAGGCGCTTACCGTGGGTGGCACCTTTGATAACACCCTTGATATTTGCATTAATCATGCGGGGGTAACACTCACGCCCGCCGAGCGCGCCAAACACCAGCACACGTTGTATTCGCGGGTCACTGAGCTTTTTGCCAGCGAGCTGCAGCTTATCGACGGCATCGCGGAGCTTCTCACGGAGCTCCAGCACGACAACATCCCGATGATGATTGTCACCAACACGCCGCGGGCGCTGGCTGACCCGGCCATGGAGGCCATCGGAAAACAAAACTTCAATGGGACCATCTGTGGCGACGAGGTAAACCGAGGCAAGCCGGACCCGGAAATCTACGCAACCGCGGCGGCGCGACTTGGGGTAGCGCCGGAGGATTGTTTGGTGTTTGAGGATTCTGCTGCTGGCATGACGGCCGCTGCCGCCGCTGGCTGTGCGGTGGTCGGCTTGCCGCACGATCCGACAATGGTGCTGCCACGTGGCGTCGTAAAGCTAGCGGATCTGAAAGGCGATGCCTCCTTTTTGGGGGTCACCGCAGCCGATGTCCGAGGCTGGTTTAGCGAAATTCGCGCACGTCAGGGCGAGGACGTGGAACAATAGGGCATGTGAAGAACTTCGACTCGCTCTACGCTGAACTTGCCCATCGCGCTGCCACCCGCCCCGAGGGTTCCGGCACCGTAGCCGCCTTGGATCAAGGCGTGCATCATCTGGGTAAGAAAGTCATCGAGGAAGCAGGCGAAGTATGGATCGCCGCCGAATACCAATCCGATGACGAACTGGCTGCGGAGATTTCCCAGCTGCTCTACTGGACGCAAACACTGATGATTTCTCGGGGTCTCACACTCGAGGACGTGTACAAACACCTATAGGCACCGATAAGGCGGCATCATGCTAAAAATTGCTATCCCCAACAAAGGCGCGTTATCAGACGCCACGGTAGAAATCCTGCGCGAAGCCGGGTACGCACAACGCGGGGACTCCAAAGCGCTCACCGTCACAGACGAAGCTAACGGCGTGGAATTTTTCTTCCTGCGCCCCAAGGACATTGCGATTTACGTAGCAAAGGGGCATCTCGACCTCGGCATAACCGGCAGGGACTTAGCTGGCGATGCCAAGGCAAAGGTCAAGGAGGTTATGCAACTTGGCTTCGGCGCCTCAACTTTCCGTTATGCCTGCCCACAGGGAGCGGGATTTGAGATAGCTGATCTGAACGGCAAACGAATTGCTACGTCCTATCCGAATTTGGTGCGCGATGACTTGGCTGCGCGCGGTATTACAGCCGAAGTCATTCGCTTGGACGGCGCCGTGGAGATTTCCATTCGGCTTGGTGTTGCCGATGTCATCGCTGACGTTGTTTCCACCGGACGTACGCTGCGCAAACAGGGGTTGGAACCGTTTGGGCCAGTAATCTGCGATTCGGAAGCAGTGGTAGTCACCCGCCTAGACGCTGAATTGAGCGACGACCACCGGGTATTCCTCAGCCGGATGGAAGGCATCTTGCACGCCCAAAATTTCCTGATGCTGGACTACAACGTGCCCCGCAACCTTCTCGACGAAGCCGTGAGCACGACCCCCGGCATCAACGGCCCCACCGTGTCTCCGCTTGCCGACGCAGATTGGGTCGCCGTGCGCGCCATGGTGCCGCGCCGCGAGGCCAACTTGGTGATGGATCAGCTGTCTCTACTCGGGGCAAAGGCGATTTTGGCGTCCGAAATCCGCATCGCGCGGATGTGACCCCCTAAACACGTTCCCCTAAGCAGGGGTAGCGCCACTTTTTCACAAAAGGTGGCGCTTTTCCTTTTCGATAACAAAAAACTCTCACCTGCACAATTGCCCGATTGGACGACAGACGAGTGGGGGAGACGACCGGAATCAAAAGTTCCGGGGCAATTTATGTCTGAATTCTCACACACCTATTTTGGATAACCTAGTTAAGACTGTCCGATTTAGTGGGAATTACCTCTACAATAAACTTTGGAACTTAACAGCATTAAGCTCTGACAACTTTTCGCGAGAAGGTTGTTCCGCTGAAACAGTGCAGCGCTCCGCAGATTCAGGTGAGGGGTGCGCACACCGAAGTTAAAACCCCGGGATAGTCGTCTCGCGACACTTTGGTACACACCACTGATACCCACAGGGGTAGAAGGAGATCGCTTTAACAATGACTGAGGCAAACTTTGCAGCGGGCACCCGCATCGAAGAAGACCTGCTGGACACGATGGAAGTCTCGAACGAGCACTACTACGGCATCCACACCATGCGTGCAATGGAGAACTTCGTCATCTCCGGCAAGACCCACAACGAAGTCCCTGACTTCATTCGTGGCATGGTTCAGGTAAAGAAGGCCACTGCGATGGCAAACCGCGCCTGCAAGACTCTGCCAAAGGACAAGTACGAAGCAATCGTGTGGGCCTGTGATCAGATCCTCAACGAGGGTCGTTGCATGGATCAGTTCCCAACTGATGCCTTCCAAGGCGGCGCTGGCACGTCCATGAACATGAACACCAACGAAGTCGTTGCCAACCTTGCCCTGGAATACCTGGGCAAGCCAAAGGGTTCCTACCACGATCTGAACCCAAATGACGACGTCAATATGGCACAGTCCACCAACGACGCATACCCAACCGGCCTGAAGCTAGGTATCTACCACGCAGCACAAGGCTTGGTTGCAGAAGTCCGCGCGCTGGCTGACGCCTTCCTGGCCAAGGGCGAGGAATTCAAGGACGTACTGAAGATGGGCCGCACCCAGCTGCAGGATGCCGTCCCAATGACCTTGGGTGGCGAATTCGGCGCATTCGGCCACGGCCTGCACGAAGAAGCAGACCTGCTGGAATTTGCACTAAAGGTGCTGCTCACCACGAACCTGGGTGCCACCGCAATTGGCACCGGCCTCAACACCCCAGATGGCTTCCAGGACGCAATCGTTAAGGCACTGGCCGAGGTCACCGACCTCGAGATCAAGGGCGCACCTGACCTGCTCGTAGCAACCTACGACAACTCCTGCTACATGCACGCACACGCTGCCATCAAGCAGGTTGCCATGAACATGTCCAAGATCTGCAACGACCTCCGCCTGCTGGCTTCCGGTCCGCGTGCTGGTCTGAAGGAAATCAACCTGCCAGAAATGCAGGCAGGCTCCTCCATCATGCCGGCTAAGGTCAACCCAGTTATCCCTGAGGTTGTCAACCAGGTCTGCTTCAAGGTCTTTGGCAACGATCAGACCGTACTGTTCGCGGCCGAAGCTGGCCAGCTGCAGCTCAACGTGATGGAACCAGCACTGGCACAGGCCATCTTCGAGTCCATTCAGCTGCTGACCAACGCGTCAAAGACCCTGCGCGAAAAGTGCGTCGACGGCATCACTGCCAACGAGGACATCTGCCGCGCCTTCGTGGACAACTCCATCGGCATCATCACTTACCTCAACCCATTCATCGGCCACCTGGCCGGCGACAAGATCGGCAAGGAAGCCGCAGCTACCGGCCGAAGCGTCCGTGAATTGGTTTTGGAAAAGGGCCTGATGGACGAAGCCAAACTGGACGAAGTTTTGTCCAAGGATAACCTGATGGCTCCTAAGTACTCCGGAGCTATCTACGAGGATTAATTCCACGTACTGATTGTGGGGCATATTCGTAGCCCCGTGGCCTCCGGAGGCGCCCCACAATCTGATTCACAGTAACAAACAATCAAATAGTCCTGGCTCTACGGGATTCGAGCCCAATGTGTAGATGACGTGCCGCCGCTGGCACCACACCATCGCAGTGCAGCTGAACTCCTTTTGGCCAGGTTGCCACTATGCGGGTCGTTTTGTTTTCGCCGCGTTTAAGCGTCGATAAGCGGCTCGGCCCGCACCATTTACCCAAGGGAAGTTTCAAAGTGTTACTCGCACTGCAAATTATTATCGTCCTCGCGGCCATCTTTATCGGCGCGCGACTGGGGTCGATTGCCATCGGTTTCGCAGGTGGCGCCGGCGTGCTCCTGCTTGGCCTCACCGGCATCCCAGTAACCATCAAAGACATTCCATTCGACGTCATTGGCATCATTATGGCGGTGATCGCTGCGATCGCTGCAATGCAAAAGGCCGGTGGCCTCGATTACCTCGTTTACCTCGCCGAAAAGGCGCTGCGTAAGAACCCAAAGCAAATTACAATCTGGGCACCGATCGTGACCTGGTTGATGACCGTTTTCTGCGGTACCGGCCACACCGCCTTTTCGACGCTCCCAGTGATCGCCGAAGTAGCTAAGGAAGGTGGCGTACGCCCATCTCGACCACTGTCGATCGCCGTGGTGGCATCGCAGATGGCTATTACGGCTTCGCCGATTTCCGCAGCCGTGGTGTTCATGGCCTCGATCATGGAACCACTGGGCGTCGGTTACCTGTCCATGCTCGCGGTTTTCGTGCTGTCCACGTTCATTGCTGTGATCTTCGCAGCGTTTATCACCAACTTCTTGGGCAAAGACCTTAAGGATGACCCGATTTACCAGGAGCGTCTGGCTAACGGCACAGTGCAGCCACCAAGCGGCAAGCATGACTACACGCCGGTCAAGGGCGCCAAGGCCTCTGTGATGATCTTCCTCGCAGCCATCGTGCTGGTCATGCTGTACGCCACCGCAATTTCTGACCAGGTTGGTTTGATCTCCAAGCCATCGGTCCCACGTAACGAAGCCATCATGGCCATCATGCTCGGCGCTGCCACCGTGATTACTATGGTCTGCAAGATTAGTGCTGACACCATCCTGCAGACTCCAGTCTTCCGTTCGGGCATGTCTGCCTGTGTCTGTGTGCTAGGTGTGGCCTGGCTTGGCACCACGCTGATCAACCACTACATCGACGGCATTAAGAAGCTGTCCGGCAACGTGTTGCATGACTACCCGTGGATGCTTGCGGTCGTGCTCTTCTTCGCAGCAGCCCTGCTGTACTCCCAGGCAGCCACCGCTAAGGCCCTGCTTCCGGCAGCTCTGGCAGTTGGTGTTTCTCCACTTACGGCAGTCGCTTCCTTCGCGGCAGTCTCTGCGCTGTTCATCCTGCCTACGTACCCAACCCTGTTGGCTGCTGTGGAAATGGATGACACCGGTTCTACGCGGATCGGCAAGTTCGTGTTCAACCACTCGTTCATCATCCCAGGCACACTCGCGATTACTTTCGCGGTTATCCTCGGATTCTTGTTCGGTTCTGTGCTGATCTAAGCATCGATCAAATAGATGCCCTTCGGCCTTAGCTGGTTTATCCGGCTAGGGCCGTTTTCCTTGGGCAAAAACTGTGTTACAGGCCATAAATCCAGATAGGGTGGAGACCATGACTTCACACACGCCCCTTCAGCCCAGCGATGCCGAGATCGCTGCTTCACATACCCTGCTCCCGCTTTCGGAAATCGTCAAACGAGCAGGTATTCCCGAATCAGCAGTGATCCCATACGGCCGGAACAAGGCAAAAATAGACGTGGCGGCGATGAAAAACAAGCCACACTGCGGCCGGTTGGTTCTGGTCACGGCCATGTCACCAACCCCGGCTGGGGAGGGTAAATCCACGGTGCTGATCGGATTAGCGGACGCAGTGCAGGCGACCGGCCGCACAACGATTGTGGCCATCCGTGAGCCTTCCCAAGGACCCGTGATGGGGATTAAGGGAGGGGCTGCTGGTGGCGGTTATAGCCAAATCGTACCGATGGACGATATCAACCTTCATTTCACCGGTGACTTGCACGCGATTACAGCGGCCAACAACACGCTGGCCGCACTGATTGATAACCACATCATGCAGGGCAACGAGCTGGGCATTGATCCACGTCGTATCACCTGGCGACGTTGCTTGGATGTCAACGATCGTTCGTTGCGCACCGTTGTTACTGGTCTAGGCGGGCCGGCACATGGCGTTCCCACCGAGACTGGATTCGACATTACTGCTGCTTCGGAAATCATGGCCGTACTGTGCCTGGCTAAAGACTTCGCTGATTTGAAGCACCGTCTGGGCAACATCGTCATCGGCCAAAACTATCAGCAACAACCGGTTTTTGTTCGCGAACTTGGGGTCGTGGGAGCGCTCGCAGCCCAGCTCAAGGACGCAATTAACCCAAACTTGGTACAAACCCTGGGTGGGACGCCAGCGTTGGTTCACGGCGGTCCGTTTGCCAATATTGCACACGGTTGCAATTCGTTAATCGCCACGGACACGGCACTGCAATACGCCGATGTCGTGCTTACCGAGGCCGGTTTCGGTTCGGACCTAGGTGCAGAGAAGTTCTTCGATATCAAGGCGCGAGCAGGTCAATTCGACTACTCCGCGGTAGTAGTGGTGGCTACCGTCCGCTCGTTGAAATACAACGGAGGCGTACAGCGCAACGATCTCAACCATGAAAATTTGTCAGCGCTAGAGGACGGACTACGAAACCTGGAGCGGCACTGCACCAACATCACGAAGTTCGGTGTGACCCCTACGGTCGCCCTTAACCGTTTTGCAGCAGACACCCCAGCCGAAGTTGCCCTGGTCCGCGATTGGGGAGAACAACACGGTTTCCAGGTTGTGGAAACCCACGTTTGGGAACGGGGAGGTGCGGGTGCCACGGAACTCGCCGAGGCTGTGCTCGCTAAGATGTCGGACAACAATGGCGTCAACAAACCTCTGTATGACCCGTCCTTGGGTATCGTTGCTTCCTTGCGAACGCTGGCCCAGGAGATCTACGGGGCAGACGATGTCCAGCTATCCGCAGCAGCGCAGCGAGACTTGGCGTATCTGAAAGCCAACGGCTGGGACACCTTGCCTGTCTGTGTTTCCAAAACCCAGTATTCTTTCTCCGACGATCCTTCCGCACTGGGTGCTCCGGAAGGACACACTTTGCACGTGCGAGCACTTCGGCCACGCACCGGGGCAGGATTCGTGGTAGCGCTCACCGGCGATGTAATGACTATGCCAGGGTTGCCTCAACGGCCAGCTGCTCTAAACATTGACATCGAGGAAGACGGCACCATCACTGGCCTGTTCTAACTTGCTAAAGTTAGCCGTTAAGGTGGGGCGTCGATAAGCATGAGACGCCCCATACCAACCCCACCACTCGGATCGTTCGGCACGTACCTGCCGATGGAGGACAACAATGGCAAGCGTAACTTTTGACAGCGCCACTCGGGTGTACCCCGGCGCAGATCGCCCTGCTGTAGATAAATTTAGCCTGGAGATTCGCGACGGCGAATTTCTTGTTCTCGTAGGCCCGTCCGGCTGCGGGAAGTCCACGACGCTGCGGATGCTCGCAGGCTTGGAGGAAGTCAATGAAGGCAAGATCTTCATTGGCGAAAAAGACGTTACTGCAGAAAATCCCAAGGACCGCGACATCGCTATGGTTTTTCAAAACTACGCGTTGTACCCGCACATGAATGTACGCGACAACATGGGTTTTTCCCTTAAGCTTTCCGGGATGTCCAAGGAGGAAATCAACCAGCGAGTAGAGGACGTAGCCCACTCACTCGGCTTAACAGACTACCTGGACCGCAAACCAAAGGCATTATCTGGCGGACAGCGTCAACGCGTAGCGATGGGCCGAGCAATCGTCCGCCGGCCACAAGTTTTCCTCATGGATGAACCACTGTCCAACCTCGACGCCAAGTTGCGCGTACAAACCCGCACCCAGATCGCGGAGCTGCAACGCGAATTGGGCGTGACCACCTTGTATGTCACTCATGATCAGACTGAGGCACTCACCATGGGCGATCGCATCGCGGTCCTTAAAGATGGAGTGCTGCAGCAAGTAGGAACACCGCGGGAGTTATACGACACCCCGCGCAACGAATTCGTTGCTGGTTTCATCGGATCACCAGCCATGAACCTCGGCACATTCAGCGTGGATGCCGCCGGAATTGCCCGCAACGGGGACGCCATTGTGGAGTTGGAACCCCGAGTCCGCGAAGCTCTTGCTGCGCGTCAGGAAGACGAGGTAGTGATCGGTTTTCGACCCGAAGCACTAGAGTTAGTAGATGAAGAAACGCGCAACGCGTTGCCTATCGACGTCACGCTCGTGGAAGACCTCGGCTCGGACAGCTACCTCTACGGCACCGTGCAGGGCGGCGAAATCTCCTCTGGGACTCAGAGCAACCCTGATCATGAAGCCCAAGACAAAATCGTGGTCCGCACCTCACCGCATTCCGAAATCCGCCCGGGTTCCACAGTTAACGTCCGGATCAAACCTGGCCAGATGCATCACTTCTTCGCTTCCTCAGGAGAGCGAATCTAGTTCTGCCCGCGCATCTTCTCCGGCCGCGCCCGGCCAGCCTGGGTAGTCCGGGGGAGTGCCGCCAAACTCCGGGCATAGTTCCTGGAAAGAACACCACCCGCACAACTTAGATTGGCGGGGGCGGAAGATCCCCGATTTTCCGTCACCTTCAATCTTGGCCCAAAGCTCGCCGAGATCTCGCTCGAAGAACTCCAGTTCTTCCCGTGACGGTGCCAGCACCATATGATCAATGACCTTGAGATACATCAGACGCAACTGGGCCGGGATTGTTCCAAATAGACGCCAGTAAACGAGCGCATAGAACCGCATTTGAAACCGGGCTTGCTGGCTCCACTGGGGTTTCGGCTTCTTGCCTGTTTTGTAGTCGACCACGCGGACTTCGCCCGTGGGAGCGATATCAACGCGGTCAATAAAACCACGAACCGGAACGCCATTGGGCAACACGGTATCCACATACATTTCACACTCATGCGCATCAAACCCTTGTGGGTTTTCCATCTCAAAATAGCCTCTAAGCAGGGTTCGAGCTTCTACGAGGAAGTCATACAGATCTGCTTCTGGGACTAGTTCTTCCAGCTCCGCATCCTCAGCAGTCATTTGTGCCCAGTGCGGCTTTAGTCGCTTCACTGCTGCCGGGTACGTGCGCTGCTCTCGTGGCAATTTGTGCATTTCTTCCAACACCGCATGTACCAAGGTGCCCTTGACCTGCGCAATCGTCTTGGGCTCAGGTAGCCGGTCAATAGCACGGAAGCGATAAAGCAACGGACACTGCTCGTAATCGCCTGCTCGAGAAGGGGAGAGGGCCAGGGGTTTCGGTGCGCGGGAAGACATAATGGTCTCGATTTTAGCCCGCTTTGTCTCCCGCTAAGTGGCAAGATGGATAGGTATGTCCACCGATTTTCTAGATTTCATCGAAGCTAGCCCTAGTTCTTATCACGCAGCTCAGGAAGTAGCTCGTCGACTGGTCAAGGCCGGATTCGTCGAGCAAACCGAGACCTCGGAGTGGGACGCCTCCCCTGGTGGCCACTTTCTCATTCGCGGGGGCGCGATCATGGCTTGGTGGGTGCCAGAAGAAGCTGGACTAGGTTCCGGTTTCCGAATCATCGGCTCCCACACCGATTCACCAGGGTTCAAGGCAAAGCCTCTCCCCGAACTACAGAGTGCTGGGTTCCAACAGGTTGGCGTCGAAATCTACGGCGGACCGATCCTTGCGTCGTGGTTTGATCGCGAGCTCAAGCTCGCTGGGCGAATCGAGCTTGCCGACGGCTCCACGCAATTGGTTTGTACGGAATCGATGCTGCGGATCCCGCACCTTGCTATTCATCTAGATCGGCATGCTAACGAGGCAATGCACCTGGACAAGCAGGCGAACACTCAGCCGATCTTTGCAGTAAATGATCCGGAACTTAAAGTGATGGACATTATCGCAGCGAGCGTCGGGGTTAACGCGGAAGATATCGTAGGCCACGACCTCATCACCGTGGACGGTCAGCGGGGCGAAGTTTTCGGCCCGTCGCAACTGGTTGCGGCAGGCAGGATGGATAACCTGACCAGTGTGTATGCGTCGGTGGAAGCTCTCCTCAACGCGATCGAATCTGGCGATACGGGATCGGATATTTTGGTCCTTGCTGCGTTCGATCACGAGGAGGTTGGATCGTCGACAATGTACGGCGCAG
Source organism: Staphylococcus chromogenes (assembly GCA_032468405.1). Taxonomy (GTDB): domain Bacteria; phylum Actinomycetota; class Actinomycetes; order Mycobacteriales; family Mycobacteriaceae; genus Corynebacterium. The sequence goes on along the minus strand of JAUDUO010000001.1, from coordinate 85,530 downwards.
CCGGCCCTATCCTTGAGGACGTATTGGTTCGCACGGCCTATGCCTTGGGCGGAGACCACGAAACGCTCCGGCAGATGTATGCGCGTTCTTCGTGCGTCTCTGCAGATGCAGCCCACTCAATTCACCCAAACTACGTGTCCAAGCACGATGCCGTGAATTTCCCTCTCCTGGGGCGGGGGCCGGTGCTGAAAGTCAATGCAAATCAGCGTTATGCCACCGATGCACGTTCTGCGGGGATGTGGCAGCGGGCTTGTGCAGCGGTAGGCGTGCCCAGCCAGGTGTTCGCGGGCAACAATAACAGCCCATGTGGGTCTACGATTGGCCCGATCACAGCTACCCGGCTCGGGATTAGCACCGTAGACGTGGGTGTTCCGCTGTTATCAATGCACTCTGCTCGTGAGCTCGCGTGTATGCAGGACATCAAGCACCTTGCGTTAGCCTTGGAAAGTTACCTCGTAAACACCCTGTAAGATCAGCGAAGTAACCATTAGTTCGTTCGACCCCCAGAAAGGCCGTTGCATGGCTTATTCAGGCCCGTTCCAGATGGGCGATCGTGTTCAGCTCACCGACGCGAAACGCCGCCACTTCACTATCGTGCTGGAACCTGGGGGAGAGCTGCATACGCATAAAGGCGTGATTTTGCACGACGAGATTGCGGGCCAGCACGAGGGGACCGTCGTTAAGACCGCTATGGGTGGCGAATACCTCTGCTTCCGCCACTTGATGGTGGACCATGTGCTCTCCATGCCGCGAGGTGCCGCTGTCATCTACCCCAAGGATTCAGCACAGATCTTGGTTGAGGGCGATATTTTTCCCGGCGCACGCGTTTTGGAGGCAGGCGCAGGGTCCGGAGCTTTGTCCATGGCACTCCTGCGTGCATTGGGGCCGACGGGTGAGCTGATCTCTTATGAAATCCGTGAGGATCACCTCGAGTATGCGGAAAAGAATGTCGACGAATACTTTGGCGGTCGTCCCGATACGTGGAGCCCGCGACTCGGTGACCTCAAGGAAGTTACCCTGGAGGACTTGGGTGGCGAGCCTGTCGACCGGATTATCCTCGACATGTTGGAGCCGTGGGAATGCCTAGAAACGTGCGCCAAACTCCTCATGCCAGGCGGCGTTTTTATGACGTACGTGGCCACCGTGCCACAGCTGATGAAGGTCATGGAGGGCATTCGCGAACAAAAGTGCTTCACTGAGCCAAAAGCGTGGGAATCCTTGGTCCGCGAGTGGAAGGTGGAAGGCCTTGCAACCCGCCCAGAGCACCGTATGAATGCCCACACCGCATTCCTAGTCTGGGCCCGCAGACTTGCCGACGGCACCGTAGCGCCGCGCCCGCAGCGCCGCGCACGGCGCTAGCCAAATCGCTACAGTGGATAGAAATAAGAACTTTCTATTGAAGGGAGCTTAAAAATGTCCTCTGAAGCAATCTTTATCCTCACAATCGTTCTCATCATCATTGTCGCTATCGCGGGAGCCCTGTGGGCACGCAAGTGGGCGAAAGACCGAAAGAATCCAGGCGAACGCGAACTTTAAGCAACTAAGTTAGGGATATGGCCACCTACGGATCCACTCCTTCCGAGCTCCGCACCGAGATTCACGCTTTACAAGCCAAGAATCACGAGCTCGGTACCCGCAACGCTAAGCTCGCGGAGATGCTCAAAGCCTCCCGCGACAAACTGCAAGTGCTCTACGAAGAACTCGAGGGGCTTAATACCCCGCCGTCTACGTATGGCACCTATCTGGGAACCGAAGACGGGGGCCGTTCTGCGGAGGTTTTCACCGGCAACCGACACATGCGCCTGATGGTGGACCCATCGCTGGATAGAACCCTGTTGACCCCGGGGATCCGCGTCCGGCTCGGTGAAGGCAGCGTCGTTGTGGAGGCCTGTGGTCACCAAGACTCCGGCCAACTAGCCACCCTTACGGAGCTTATCGACGGCGCTCGCGCCCTCGTGCAGGATCACTCCGGTGAGGAAATCGTCGTCAAGTTAGCTACGTCGCTAGCTGCTGCAGAAAGAGCTCCGCGTCCCGGAGACACGCTGCTGGTAGACACCAAGGCCGGCTATGCCTTCGAAGTTATTCCTAAGGCCGAGGTTAATCGCCTGGCTCTGGAAGTAGTACCTGACGTCTCTTACGCCGATGTCGGGGGTTTGCATAATCAGATTGAGCAAATCCAGGACGCCGTCGAATTGCCGTTTGCCCACCCTGAGTTATTCCAGGCCTATGAATTGCATCCACCGAAGGGCGTGTTGCTCTATGGCCCGCCTGGATGTGGCAAGACGATGATCGCCAAGGCCGTGGCAAATTCGCTCGCTGCCCGGGTCGGCGCGGGGACTGGGTCCTATTTCCTCAACGTCAAGGGCCCGGAGCTGCTGAATAAGTACGTAGGCGAAACGGAACGCCAGATTCGTCTCATTTTTGAGCGAGCTCGCGAGCTTGCCTCGGATGGGCGTCCCGTGATCATCTTCTTTGACGAAATGGAGTCCATTTTCCGCACCCGTGGTTCTGGTGTGAGTTCCGATATGGAAACCACCGTGGTTCCCCAGCTACTTGCAGAACTCGATGGAGTAGAAAAGCTCAATAACGTCATCGTTATTGGTGCGACAAACCGCGAAGAGCTGATTGATCCGGCGATTTTGCGCCCCGGCCGATTGGATGTAAAAATCCGTGTCGATCGACCAGATCGAGCAAGCGCGCGGGACATTTTCAGCAAGCACATCCATGATTCGTTGCCACTAGCGGCTCCGGCTGAACAACTCATCGATGCTGCTGTCGAGCACATCTATGCCGATCGGCCTTTTGTCCAGCTCGATTATTCCACGGGCGATAGCGACATCCTGCATTATCGCGACTTCGTATCCGGCGCGATGATCGCCAATGTCGTGGGGCGAGCCAAGAAGCTAGCTATCAAGGAGCACCTAGCAGGGTCAGGAATTGGCATCACCACGGAGCACTTGGTCGCGGCAATCGATGCGGAGAACCGAGAAAATGAAGACCTGCCCAATACGTCCAGCCCCGACGAATGGGCTCGAATTTCGGCAAGCGGCGTGTCTCGGCATGCCGGCTCAATTACTGGCGTAACGATCATCGGCTAGGGGAGGCCAGCAAATGAGCAGGTTTATTGGTACCGAAACGGAGTACGGCATCGCTACCCCTAGCGACCCGTTACTCAGCCCGATTATCACCTCTACTCATGTCGTTGTCGGGTATGCCGCCGGGTTGCAAGCCCAACGCTCTCGCTGGGATTTCGGCAACGAGCATCCGCTGCGTGACCAGCGCGGATTCGATCTGAAGCGCTATCACACTGTGCCGGTGATTGATCCCAATGCTATTGGAGTAGCCAACCTGGTACTTGGAAATGGCGCACGTTTTTACGTCGACCATGCCCATCCTGAGTATTCGGCGCCGGAGACGACGAACGCCTGGGATGCGTTCATCTACGACGCTGCTGGCGACATCATCCTTAATGCTGCTGTGGAGTCCGTCAATAAGCTCAGCTCCGTCGGCAAATCTGCTCTCGACGGACATGATCCATGCCCGCCGCTAAAAATCTATAAGCACAATGTCGACGGAAAAGGGGCATCCTTCGGCAGCCACGAAAACTACTGCTATTCCCGCGACATCGACTTCGACACGATGGCGCAGGCTCTCATCCCGTTCTTTGTTGCTCGTCAAGTAGTCATCGGCGCAGGCCGGGTGGGCCTTGGTGAGCGTGGCGAGGAAGCTGGCTTCCAGATCTCCCAGCGTGCGGACTATATCGAAACCGACATTTCCCTGGAAACCACCCTGAACCGCGGGATCATCAACACCCGCGATGAGCCACACGCTGCAGAAGATCGTTTCGGTCGCCTCCACGTCATTATCGGCGACGCCAACATGTCGCAGACCAGCAATTTCCTCAAATTGGGCATGACGTCAATGGTGCTCGATGCCATTGAAGCAGGCACTGATTTCAGCGACCTCAAGCTTTCCCAACCTGTTGCCGAAGTCCGCCGAGTTTCCCGTGACCTCACCTGTACGCACCAGCTGCAGCTTTGCGACGGACGCCAGTTGACCGCAATCCAAATTCTGCGGGAATACCGTTCGAGGCTGACTCCCCGCACCGAAGTGGACCGCACCGCGTATGCGCTGATGGGAGAGGTCCTAGATCTATTGGAACAAGATCCACTTGCTACCGCGCACCTGCTGGATTGGACCGCCAAACTCGCACTCCTGAATGGGTTTATCGCCCGGGGCCTGCAGTGGAATGATCCGAAATTATCGCTCATTGACCTGCAGTATTGCGATATTGATCCGGAGAAGTCGCTGTATCATGCCCTCGTACGAAGGGGACGAATGCGCACCCTCGTTCCCGAGGACGCTATCCGGAGTGCGGCATTCGATCCGCCGACAGACACCCGTGCCTTCTTCCGAGGAACCATGATGCAGAAAAATCCTAACGACGTTCTTGCGGCTTCTTGGGACACCCTGCAACTGCGAATAGATGACAACAACATTGCGCGTATTTATCTCCCGGAGATCGGCATCCTAGGGCAGGCGGACGTCGAAAAGCTGTGCCCGGCAGGGACAGCCATTAGCACCTTAGTGGACAACTTAGCGCGGACCAGGCTGGTGGAAGTCCAGTGGGTGCGCGGATAACTGGCGTAGGGTTAAACCCAAGTTTTAGGAAAGGAAACTCATGACTAATCCACAGCAATTTGCTAGCGGCGGCCATGACAACGAAGACGATTCCGTTCAGGCCGCAGGTCAGGTACAGCTCAACACTCAGGGCGCCGATGACCTGCTCGATGAGATCGATGGTTTGCTCGAAAGCAACGCGGAAGAGTTCGTGAAGTCGTACGTCCAAAAGGGCGGGGAGTAGCCCAACTGTGTCTCAGGCACTCGTGCGTCGCATCAAAGGCATTGAAACCGAGTACGGAATTAGTTGCGTTACCGCAGACCCGAAAGTCAAGCCGTGGAGCCCGGACGACATCGCCAGGTTCCTGTTTCGCCCGGTGGTGGAGATATACGCCAGTTCCAATGTGTTCACCACTAACGCGGCCAGGTTGTACCTCGATGTAGGCTCGCACCCCGAATACGCTACTGCGGAATGCGACTCCATTACCCAGCTGCTCAACTACGAGCGAGCTGGCGACCGCATCCTCAACGACTTGGCGATACAAGCCGAATCCGCGCTGGCCGAGCGCCAGATTGATGCCCGCGTGTACTTGTTCAAAAACAACGTCGACTCCCAAGGCAATTCATATGGGTGCCACGAAAACTACTTGGTTTCCCGCTCAGCCGCGCTGAGAACCCTGGGCAAACAACTGCTGCCGTTTCTCATCACCAGGCAGCTTATCGTCGGCGCCGGATTAATTTTCCACCCGTACCTAGGTTCTGCTAGCACCAAGTTTGGTACGAGCTATTGCGTCTCCCAGCGCGCTGACCACGTGTGGGAAGGTGTTTCTTCTGCCACGACTCGTTCCCGGCCGATCATTAACACTAGGGACGAGCCGCATGCGGATTCCAGCCGTTATCGACGCCTACACGTCATCGTCGGCGATTCCAACATGTCCGAGCCGACCTTCGCGCTCAAAATAGGAGCTACCGAACTAGTGCTGGAAATGATCGAGACCGGTTTCGACCTCCCTGATCTTGAGCTGGCAGACGACATAACCGGCATCCGCGAGGTTGCTCGGGAGCCGTCTGGGGCGACGCCAATCACGCTGCAGAGCGGAAAGACTATCACCGCCCTGGAGATTCAACGAATCTTCCATAATGCTGCGTCCAGATGGCTGTCAGAGCGCGATGTGGCAGCGTCCGGTACCCCGCAGGCGGAGTTCGCCCGAATCGTGGCCCTGTGGGGAAAAGTCCTCGATGCCATTGAGACCCAGAACTTCTCACAGGTAAGCAAAGACATTGACTGGGTTATTAAACGTTCGCTGATTCAGCGGTACCAGGACAAATATGGCTTTGACATCGATCATCCAAAGCTCGCCCAAATCGACCTCGCTTACCATGACATCCGGCCTGGCCGAGGGTTGTATTCCGTCTTACTGCAACGAGGCCTGATCAATCGATGGACGACCGACGAGGCCATAGCGGGGTGCGTCGATAAGCCACCTGCTACCACCAGGGCCAATTTGCGCGGACAGTTCCTGCAAGCTGCCTTAGAGTATGAAGCACCGGTAACCGTGGACTGGACCAGACTAAAGGTGAACCGTCCCGAGCCTCAGGTAGTTGAACTGAGCGACCCCTTTGCACCAGTCGATTCGCGGGTTGACGCGCTCATTGCATACATGTCCGAACATCCGCGAGGGGAGCGAGTATGACTGAGAAAGACCCCGTTCTAGAACGTCTCACCAATCTGACGTTCGCCCTCCTCAATGCGGATCGCTACTCTCGCAAATATCTCACGGCATCCTGGGTGCGGACGCATGTAGCTGGATACGAAGGCTTGTCTGACGCTGCGTTCGCCAAAGCCTTTTCCAGAGATCGCAAGCGATTGGCGTTGGTCGGGGTGCCAATAGAAACTCTGGCGGAATACGAATCACTCGACGGGACGATCCAACCGGCATACCGCATTTCCACCGACGATTACGCCCTGCCAGAGATTTCCTTTACCCCAGCTGAGGCCACAGTGTTGGGGTTGGCTGGAGACATGGGAATGAGCAAAGAGTTAGCAGCCTTCGCCCGCTCCGGCTGGACGAAAATCGCTGCATCCGGTGTCACCCGGGAATTGGGTGGAGCGGAAATCACCACGGTAGGCGATATCAACAGTGTTACCCCACAGGCATTAGAAACCATTATGCAAGCCTGCAACCGAGGCTTGCGGATCACCTTCAATTATCAGCCGGGTATCGATGCTGAGGCGGTTACCAGGACGATGGATCCGTGGGGGCTCGTCCCGTTGCGGAGCCGACTCTACCTGGTGGGTTTTGATGTCGATCGCGGAAACGCGCGGTGCTTCCGAATCAGTCGCGTATCCAATATCGCCTGCGCAGGCAAAGCCGATCATCGCCAGCCTGCCGAGGTAAATCTTCAGGAGATCGTGGAGGAGACCTTGCGACGGGGCCACCAACTCGTCACCGCGACCCTGGCGATTCAGCCGGGCAAGGCGAGTTCACTATCCCAACTTGGCATGCCAACCGAAGCCGAGGTTCTCCCTGGTTACGAAGCCGTCCAGCTTATCGACGTCGACAGTGGCTGGCTGATTCGCGAAGCCTGCGCTCACGCACCCCACGCCCTCGTCGTATCGCCCGCAGATGTGCGAGAAGACGTCATCGCTGCACTGCGCGAAGTCGCTGGTTTGCACGAGGAGGACAACTAATGGCCGCCCGCAAAGATGATCGCATGACCGGACTAGTCCGCATGTTGAACTTGCTGCCTTATTTTAGTTCCCACCCTAACCGCAGCCTGATGGAAGCGGCGGCGGATTTGGGACAATCACCGGACCAACTAAAAGACGATTTGAACCGATTGTGGTGTTGTGGTCTGCCAGGGCTTTTCCCCGGCGATCTCGTAGATCTGGATTTCAATTTCTCCGGTGTGCGTGTCTTGGACGACCAAGGTATGAACCGGCCGCTGCGCCTGACACATACCGAAGCCGGTGCGCTGCTTCTCGCCTTGGAAAACCTCGAACAAACCCCGGGACTCACCGACCACACCGCGGTACTTTCCGCTGCCGCCAAACTTCGCGAACTGATGGGGCAATCCGTGTCAGCAGTGGTCGATGCCATCTCCGCTGGCGAAACTGGCCTTGGCGACGACGAGAAACGCGGTGGGATTGAAGCCGTGCGGCGTGGCGTCGATACGCGCAAGCGCATCGCCTTTAGCTACTTATCGGTCAACGATGAGTCTCGCAGCGAGCGAGAGGTGTCGATTGCCCGGGTCTTCAGTACCACCGAAGGCACCTACGTTGTTGGGTGGGATCATGGCCGAGACGGACACCGCAATTTCCGGCTAGACCGAATGTCGGATGTTCGCGTGTTGGAATCGGATGCCGACCCACATTCTCGTCAGCTCGACTTTGACACCAAGGATCCCTTCGCACTGAGCAGGTCTGGGCGCAAGGTGACGGTTTATATTGCCAAACACGCGCTGTGGCTTGCCGAGTACGTCCCAATGGCACTCGGAGCCTGGCTTGACGACGACTGGCGAGAAGCCACCTTGCGGGTGGCCTCGCCACACTGGCTGCAACGATTCGTCCTGAGCCAGGGTGGCAATGTGAAACTGTCACCAACTTCACAGGATTATTCTGCCGTAGCTCAACGCGCGGAAGAAGCATTAGCAGCGTATGATTGCCCGATAGGCACCAAGCGCCCTAAACTGCATTAACCCCAATTCATGTCAAAGAGGTAACTCATGCCAAATCTTGGCCCTACCGAGCTCATCATCATCGCCGTGCTGGTCATCCTGCTTTTCGGCGCAAAGAAGCTTCCAGATGCTGCTCGTTCCCTCGGCCGCTCCATGCGTATCTTCAAGTCCGAGGTCAAGGAAATGCAGAACGACGACGCGCAACCTCAGGGCTACCAGCAGCCACAGATTGCGCAGCAGCCATACCAGGCTCAGCCAATCCAGCAGGAGGCTCAGGGCTACGCACAGCCTGCACAGCCAGCTCAGCCGGTTCAGCAGCCTTACCAGCAACCAGCTCAGCCTCCGCAGGGCAACCAGCAGTACCCACACAACCCAGCTCAGTAAGTTCTGCCTGCGTTTGTGACCACGTGCTCGGCAACATCCTTCACGCAGCAGCGAGTGACGGAAATAGCCGGGCACTTTTTGATGAAATACCCAAAGCCTCCTATTCCAAATTCTAGAATCAGACCAAGGGAGCGCTAGTAGTGGAAAGAGACCTTTACTCGCAATGAGCACGCCGAACAGTGCACGTGCTGCAGCGACTGCAGCCCAAGTGAAGCGCAAGACCAAAAAGGCTAAGAACCCTGATGGTTCGATGTCTTTGGTCGAGCATATCCAAGAGCTGCGCCGTCGTCTCATTGTTTCTCTTCTTGCCTTATTTGTGGGCACTGTCCTCGGATTCCTGTGGTATCAGCACAGTTTCTTTGGAGTCATTTCGTTGGGCGAAATTCTCCGCGGACCTTACTGTTCGCTTCCCCCTGAACGTCGCGCCGTATTTTCGGCTGACGGTAGCTGTAAGTTGCTGGCTACAGCCCCGTTCGAAATGTTCATGCTGCGTCTTAAAGTTGGCGCGCTAGCTGGTTCGGTAATGGCTTCGCCTGTGTGGTTGGCTCAATTATGGGGCTTCATCACCCCAGGTTTGATGAAGAACGAGCGACGCTGGACCTTCACGTTTGTCTCAATTGCAGTCACCTTGTTCGTCGCCGGTGCAGTCCTCGCATACTTCGTGATGGCTTACGGCCTGGATATCTTGCTTTCCATCGGTGACAATACCCAGATCACTGCACTGAGTGGCGAGCTTTACTACAACTTCATGCTGGCCCTCCTCATGATCTTCGGTGTGAGTTTTGAGCTTCCACTCGTCATCGCGATGCTCAACATTGCCGGCGTGCTGGAGTATGAAGCGGTCAAGGATAAGCGTCGACTCATCATCATGGGGTTATTCGCCTTTGCTGCATTTATGACACCTGGTCAAGATCCCGTTTCAATGGTCGCTCTCGCAGGTGCCTTGTGTTTGTTGGTAGAAATGTCTCTGCAGTTCGCGCGAATCAACGACAAGCGTCGAAATCGCAACCGCCCAGACTGGCTCGATGTTGATGACGACCATGCCGCGCCATTGGGCCAAGGGCCGGGCGGGGCCTATGCTCCAGCGCCTGTCGAGGCGCCAGCGCCCATTGCTCCGGATATGAACGTCGGCCCATCGGGATTCGCGCGCCCTGCTTCTGTCGCCCCAACCACCCCAGTTGCGCCTACGCCAAACCAGTACATCAACGGTCGCGCTGAATTGGGTGCATTGGGCGATAAGCCTGCTTCTGCCTTCGACGATGTGCTCTAAGGCGTAGCGTCGAAAAGCTGCAGCCCTAGCCTAACCAGGTAGGTTGGAAAGCATGATTGACTCCGCAGCCACGCACTTTGAAGAATTCGCAGCTCGACTCGGCTTTCCTTTGGATGACTTCCAGGTGGCTGGCTGCCGGGCCGTAGAAGCTGGCCGGGGAGTACTGGTATGTGCGCCGACCGGTGCTGGAAAAACCATCGTTGGCGAATTCGCGGTATCTCTGGCTTTGTCGCAGGGCACCAAATGCTTTTACACCACACCCATCAAAGCGCTAAGTAACCAAAAATTCCATGATCTGTGCAAAGTTCATGGCGCGGATGCCGTTGGGTTGCTCACCGGCGACGTCTCAATCAACGGCGACGCGGAAATTCTCGTGATGACCACCGAGGTGCTGCGCAATATGATTTACGCCGAATCATCCGCGCTGGACCGCCTCACCCACGTAGTCATGGACGAAATCCACTTCCTTGCAGACGCATCCCGCGGCGCGGTGTGGGAGGAGGTCATCCTCAATCTAGACGAACACGTCAAGGTCATCGGCTTGTCGGCCACGGTTTCCAACTCGGAAGAATTCGGCGACTGGCTGCGCGCCGTCCGCGGCGACACCGAAGTCATTGTCTCCGAGAAACGTCCGGTCCCGCTGGATCAATGGATGTTGGTGGGCCGCAAGATCTTCCCGCTTTTCGACGCCACCGGTGACGGCAAGGTCAACCGCCAATTACAGGCACATATTGAACGGCTAGAATCCGGCCAGGCCGAGGGCAGTACCAACGCCTACGAGCGTCGCGGCGGTTTCCGCGCACGAGCGGCCGGTGGCAAAGGGGAGAAGTGGGATAACCGGCGGGGGAGGTCCGGCGCGCCAAGGGAACAGGACCGGTTCCGCCCGTTGGGCCGCCCAGAAGTGCTGAAGGTGCTACAGGCGCACAACATGCTGCCCGCCATTACGTTCATCTTCTCCCGTGCCGGTTGCGACGGCGCGCTCTACCAGTGCATGCGCTCCCAGCTGATTTTGACGTCCCAGGCAGAGGCCGAGGAGATCGCGCAGATCGTCGATAAAGGCGTGGAAGGCATTCCGCCTGAAGACCTCGAGGTGCTGCAGTTCAAACGGTGGAAGCAAGCGCTGATGCGCGGTTTTGCGGCGCACCACGCGGGTATGCTGCCGGCGTTTAGGCACGTTGTGGAGGAATTGTTCACCAAGGGCCTAGTGCGGGCGGTGTTCGCCACCGAAACATTGGCGCTGGGTATCAATATGCCAGCGCGCACAGTTGTGTTGGAGAAACTGGTCAAGTACAACGGTGAAGCCCACGTTGATCTTACTCCGGGGCAGTACACCCAGCTGACCGGCCGTGCTGGTCGCCGGGGTATCGATACCTTGGGCAACGCCGTCGTGCAGTGGGCCCCGGCTATGGATCCACGCGGTGTTGCGGGTTTAGCTTCTACGCGTACCTATCCGCTCATTTCAACGTTTGCGCCCGGTTACAACATGAGCGTGAACTTGCTGTCAACCATTGGTTTCGATCAGGCACACCGCTTGATTGAGAAATCTTTCGCGCAGTACCAGGCCGATGGCTCCGTGGTGACCGAGGTCGCAGAGCTAGATCGCGCGGAGCATGCTGTCGTACAGCTACGTCGCGAACTCGAACAGGCGATCGCAGCCACTAATCCGCCTAGCGATGGTGACCCGGTAGCGGAATTTATGCACTATTCCCGATTGCGACGGGACCTCAAAGATGCGGAAAAGAAGGCGCGTAAACAGGCGTTGGAATCCCGGATGGATGAGGCCGTCGCAATTTTGCGGAAGCTGCAAGCCGGGGATGTCATAGCTATGCCTGGTAAGAAGCACCCGTTGTTAGCAGTGGTGGTGTCCGCCGCCTCAAACAGGCATGACCCCAAGCCGTGGATCACCATGGAAACCGGTTGGTCGGGTCGTGTGGATGCGGAAAGCTTTGGCGTTCCGCCGATGGTAGTGGGCAGCATGCACTTATCTCGGGACGCGATGCAACACCCACGACGAAACGCGCGCTATGTTGTGCAACAGTTTAAGCGAGGCAATTACCCTCGCCCGAAGAAGATGCGCCTAGAGCCGCGAGTGCGCGCCAATAGCGAGATTTCGCAGCTTCGCGAGCAACTCCGCACGCATCCTGCCCATGATTGGCCAGATCGCGAACAACTGTCGCGGATTGCCGAACGGCTGGCACGTCGGCAACGCGATTTTGACCGGTTGAGTTCACAAGTGTCGGCGGCAACTGACACGTTAGGACGGACATTCGACCGAATCTTGGCGCTACTGGCTGAACTAGACTACGTGGAATTCCAGCAGCAAGATGGCCGAGAAATCCCAGTGATCACGGACGAGGGCGAACGCCTGGCACAAATTCACAATGAGTCCGATCTCCTCGTCGCCCAATGCTTGCGTCGAGGTATTTGGAACGAGCTGGATCCAGCTGAATTGGCTGGAGTTATCTCCCTGACTACCTTCGAAAACCGCAAGGAAACCCAAGGCGAACCGGAAGCCGCCACGGAGCGAATGGCGGATGCCATGAACGCCACGTACAGCATCTGGACGGAACTGGAAACCGATGAGCGACGGCACCGCCTTCCGATCACTCGAATGCCGGACGCCGGGTTCGCGCTTGCCATCCACCAATGGGCGGCCGGTGCGCCCCTAGATTACTGCCTCCAAGCAGCTGCTGCGTCTGGTGCGGAACTTACCCCAGGTGATTTCGTACGCTGGTGCCGCCAAGTTATTGACGTGTTGGAACAGGTCAAAAAGACTGGATATACCGACGAAATTTGTCGAACAGCGCGCCAAGCAGTGGATGCTATTCGTCGTGGCGTCGTGGCGATTGGCGCCTAAAGCGCGTTAAGGGCCCAGCTTATCGACGCTCGATGCGGCCAGATCTCACTCGCCACGGCCAAGCGAAAGAACTTCGCCATCGGAAGCACAATCATCGATTGCACGGCGTTTGCCTCGCCATTGACCAAGACGGGCCCGCCGGAATCCCCGGCTTGCGGCACAATAGCGCCGGTGGTGACGGTTACCACCGCATGCTTCGTGCGAGCATTGGCGTCCCAACTCATGGCATACGGTAGCGGTAGCGCCACCCGTCCCGGAATAGTTTTCGGTTCCCGGGGCTTTCGTGATAACCCACCAAAGCCCAGCGTCACCGTAGCAGCTAGCGGTTTAGCTGGCCCACGCATCAACGTAAGTAGCGGTAGTCCCACCTCACGGGCGGGAACTACTACCGCGATGTCCGAACCAGGAACCTCTACAGTAGCTAGCGCGGAAGAACGATAAGTTCGCCCTAATATTATCGGCGATTCTCCCGAGGCTCGACGGATAAAATGTGCTGCAGTAAGCACAATGGCAGCCAGTAAACCTCGGTCACTAATCTGTTTCTCGCACAGGAACTCACTGGTGGATACCGCGAACCCTGAAGCCGAATATGCTCCGCTATAGAGGCGAAGACAGGCCGAGGTAACAGAGGACACGGGTTGCTCCTACACTGGGGAACCATGAGTAATTTTCCTGCGTTAGTGTATTCACAACGTCTAGCTAAGGCAGCGCAGTTGGCTCGGGAAGCAGGTCTAGATGGCCTGATCTTCGGCACCGGTGCTGAGTTGGCTTATTTGACGGGAGCATGGCTGAGCACTCACGAACGGCTAACTGCTTTGGTCATTCCTGCTTCTGGACGCCCTTCGTTTATCTTGCCCGGCGTGGACCGCGGCGACTTGGCTAAATCCGCCATCCCGGAACTCGATGTGGCGGTGATCGGCTGGGAGGATGGCGACAGCCCCCACCAATTGACCGTTGCGGCTTTGGGGGAAAAGTCCGCACAGCCTCGCGTGGGTGTGGGGTCGGAGCTCACCGCAGATCACTTGTTGAAGCTGCAGGATCTGTTGGGTGGGCACGCTGGCTGCACAGTGCTGGCATCTATGTTGTTGCGTGAGCTCTTCATGCGCAAGGACGAGCCTGAAATTGTTCAGCTGCGCGAAGCTGGTGCGGCTATCGACCGAGTACATGCAGCAGTACCTGGATTGCTACAGCCGGGGCGCACGGAACGTGATGTTGCTGGCGACCTGGAACGGTTGATTTATCAGGAAGGCCACAGCGCGATCGATTTCATTATCGTCGGTTCTGGCCCTAACGGAGCAAATGCGCACCACGACTTCTCGGATCGTGTGCTGGAGACGGGCGACGTGGTGGTCGTCGATATTGGCGGTACGTGGGGCGCGGGTTACCACTCGGACTGCACCCGAACCTATGTCGTCGGTGGGCCGACGGCATTAGAGAACCCAGAATTTGCCCGGTTGTACGAAGTCCTCGAGCGCGCGCAGGCTGCCGCGGTAGCTGCCGTTCGACCGGGAGTGGCGGCCAAAGACATTGACCAGGTGGCTCGTGACATCATTACCGAGGCTGGTTATGGGGCGCAGTTCATCCACCGCACCGGGCACGGAATTGGACTTTCCACGCATGAGGAACCGTTCATCATGGCTGGTAATGACCTAGTGCTGGAGCCGGGCATGGCCTTTTCTGTAGAACCTGGCATCTATGTAGAAGGCAAGTTTGGCGCCCGAATCGAAGATATTTTGGTGGTCACCGAAGACGGGGCCGAGGCCCTCAACCGCAACCCGCACGGATTGCAGTAACTGGGGACTGAGGGACTAGGCACGGGGTACCCACAGTGCTATTATGATGACATGTCAACAATTAATGCATTGTTCGTGGGTCACGGTTCCCCCATGAATGCCATCGAAGAAAACTCCTTTACCGACGGCTGGGTCGGGGTAGGCAAGGAAGTTAGCCAGCAGAAACCGCGCGCCATCGTCGCGGTATCTGCTCACTGGTACACCAAAGGAACGGCTGTCACCGCGATGGAAGCCCCGCAGACTATTCACGATTTTTGGGGCTTTCCGCCCGAGTTGAACGCCGTGGAATATCCGGCCCCTGGCGACCCGGAAATCGCCGAACTAGTCCGAGATATCGTCCGCCCCGTCGAGGTATCCCAAGATTACGAATGGGGCCTCGACCACGGCACCTGGTCAGTGCTTACACATATGTTCCCACAAGCCAATATCCCGGTGATCCAAGTAAGCATCGATGCCACCCAGCCACTGGAGTTCCACATTGAACTTGGCCGGAAGCTGGCGCGGTTAAGCGCAACCCACAACGTGGTTCTCGTTGGTTCCGGCAATGTCGTCCACAACCTGCGCGCCATCGATTGGCAGGCAGGCAACATCGGTTTTGACTGGGCAGAGCGCTTTGACAACGATGCCCTAGAAATCATGTTGTCTGACCCGGCGCGCCTCGGTGCGTTGACCCGACATACCGATTTCAGCAAAGCCGTGCCCACCCCTGATCATTTCCTTCCTTTGGCCTACATTGCCGGTGCTGCCTTGGAGCTAGCGGGCACGACTGAAGCGTTTAATAACATGCGCACTCTCGGTTCCCTGTCAATGACCGGGTACAAGATCAGCAGCTAGTAGCTTTAATAAGCATGACCGACAATGTCTTGCTTATCCTCGGCGCCACTAGCGACATCGGTGGGGAAATCGCCCGCCGCCTAGCTCCCGGCCGACACGTACTTTTGGCAGCCCGGCGCCCAGCGGCGTGCGCAACACTTGTCGATGAACTCCGCTCGCTCGGAGCGGCATCAGTCCACACCGCGCTTTTCGACGCGACGAAGTTGTCCGATCAGGTGGACGTCGTCAAGCAAGCGCAACAGCTAGGGCACCTCGAACACGCTGTGGTCTGTTTCGGGGTGCTGGGAGACCACGACCGCGCCCTCGATGATCCTCAGCATGCACTGGAGATAGCTACCGTGGACTATTCGGCGCAAGTCTCCATGCTGCTGTTACTAGCACGAACAATGCGCAACCAATCAGCCCCATCTCGGATTTACGCTTTTTCTTCCATTGCCGGTTGGCGCGCACGGCGGGCCAACTTTATTTATGGCTCCACTAAGGCTGGCCTCGATGCTTTCTGTCAGGGACTCATGGACGAAGTGCATGGCTCGAGCGTGTCAGTGACCTTGGCTCGGCCGGGTTTCGTTATCGGATCCATGACGAAGGGAATGCGTCCTGCGCCGTTATCGGTGACCCCAGACGTGGTTGCTGATGCGGTCACCACCCCGCGCACCGGATCAGCAACCATCTGGATTCCGCGCCCGCTCCAGATACTCGCGTGGATGATGGCGATAGTCCCTCGGCCGGTGTGGCGCCACATGCCACGCTAAAGCTGCCGACTAGAATACGGTCATGACCAGCCCAGCCCAACGCCCTGCTGAGGAACCAAGCGCCGAGCCCATCACTCACCCCCACCTGTCAGTGGTGGATTCGGATACCGACCCAGATTTCACCGTGTCAGTCCAGTATCACGGGGTGTATGTCATAGGCATTAATCCTGGTGGCTTTGAGGAATTGGGGGCTACGGCGCGGGGCATCATGGAAGATTCCGACATCATCATCGGCTCTTTCCGGCAGCTGGAGCTCATCCCTACTTCGCTCACTGCAGAACGCAAAACGTGGCCCACACCTTTGGTACCCGCGATCCCCGAGCTACTGAAGAATTGGCGCCATCAAAACATTGTGGTCTTGGCCTCTGGGGATCCGATGTTCCACGGAATCGGACAGACCCTAGCCCGCGAATTTGGGGCAGAGAATTTCCGAGTCATTCCGGCGCCGTCCAGTGTGGCGCTGGCCGCCGCCGAATTAAAGTGGCCGGCGCATTCAACTCCCGTTGTGTCCCTAGTATCCGACCCCATCGAGACTCTGATCCCAGTCATCGACGCAGGTCAACCGTTCTTTGTCTTAGGGCGTGACCGTTTTACCCCGCAAGCAATCGGCTCGTTGCTAGTGAGTCTGGGTCAATCTCTGGCGGACGTCACCGTCTTGAGCGATCTCGGTGGCCCGGACGCCCAGATTTCCTCCAGCAAAGCTCACGAAGTGGCGCAACCTAACAGCTCATTGAACGTTATTGCGGTAACACCCGTCCCGGGTATCCAGCGCTCTGCGCTGCCAGGTTTGCCAGAAGAACTGTACGAACACGACGGGCAGATCACCAAGCACCACATCCGCGCCCTCACCATCAGCGCTCTCGAACCCACCCCGGGCATGCATTTGTGGGACATCGGTGCGGGCAGCGGTTCCATCAGCATTGAATTCCTACGCTCGACCCCTGGCACCACCGCGGTCGCTTTTGAACGCTCCGATCTCCGGCGCGCACGCATCCGCAACAATGCCGCCGCATTGGGCGTGCCCCATCTCGAAGTCTTTGAGACGTTCCCCATGCACCGCCCGGATCGCCCCTCTGCCGTATTCATCGGTGGTGGCCTCACCGCCCCCGGCCTCTTTGAGGCCGCGTGGTCTGCGCTTATCGACGGCGGCGTGCTCGTCGCAAATGCCGTGACGATCGAATCTCAGGCGCTGCTTGCAGACCTTAGAGCCCATTACGGTGGCTCCTTGACCTGTGTATCCGTCTCTTCCGAACACGCAGTTGGTTCTTTCACAGCCATGCGTCCGGCGCTTCCGGTGTGGCAGTGGAAAGTCCGCAAACCGGCAACCGACTAGATTTGAACTATGACTGTTTACTTCATCGGAGCCGGTCCAGGGGCTGCAGACTTACTTACCCTGCGCGCTGACCGGTTGATCCGCTCCTGCCCGGTATGCCTGTACGCTGGCAGTATCGTTCCGCAAGACGTGCTGGCTGGGGTACCCGCAGACGCAGAATTGGTAAACACCGCCCGCATGCCTCTCGATGAAATCACGGCGATTATCGCGCGGGCGCACCAGGAGGGCAAGGACGTTGCACGCTTGCAGTCTGGCGATCCTTCGGTGTATTCCGCCCTGGCAGAACAGGCTCGTCGTCTCACGGAGCTAGGCATCGACTACGAGGTCGTTCCAGGAGTTCCATCCTTTGCTGCTGCTGCCGCTGAATTGGGCCACGAACTTACCGTCCCCACCGTGGGACAGACCGTGATCTTAACCCGCGTATCCGGGCGGGCATCCGCGATGCCAGTAGGGGAGGACCTTGCCACACTAGGAGCTTCCCGCGCTACTTTGTGCATTCACTTGGCAGCGCACGATATCGAACGCGTAGTGCGCGAACTTGAACCCAACTATGGGTTAGATTGCCCCGTCGCTGTGGTGGCCTACGCTTCCCGCCCGGAGCAACAAATTCTGCGCAGCACACTCGCGGAGATCGCGGCAGACATGCAGGCGGCAGCTATCACCCGCACCGCAATGATCATCGTTGGTAGGGTGCTGGGGGCTGAAGGTTTCCCAGACTCCTTCTTATACTCTGACGATCGCCCACGTGACGAACACGGCAGGACCATTCCATGCGCGCACTAATTCTTGGTGGCACCGGCGAAGCCCGCGAACTAGCCCGTTTGATGATGGGGCAGGGCTGGTGGGTGACATCATCGCTAGCCGGCCGAGTGGCAAACCCGCTTCTTCCAGTAGGAGAAGTCCGCATTGGTGGCTTCGGCGGCCCGGCGGGGCTCGCTCGATGGATTTTTGAAAATGGCATCGAAGTGGTGATTGATGCCACCCATCCTTTCGCCGAAAAGATTTCAGTATCGGCGGCCGAAGCTTCCCGAGCCACCGGAGTGCCGCTCATCTGCCTTCATCGGCCGGCTTGGGAGCCTCAAGCTGGCGATAAGTGGATTAACGTGGCCGATATGGACGAGGCAGCGTCGATCGTCGCCCGCGACTATCACCACATCTTTCTCACCATCGGGCGCCAACAATTAGCCCCGTTTGCCAAGGACCCCCATAATTTGTATCTGATCCGATGCGTCGAAAAGCCCAGCGTCCCACTTCCGAAGCGGCATCGCTTGATCCTTTCGCGCGGCCCTTTCGATGTCGCAGGCGAAAAGGAGACGATGATCGGCAATCAGATTGATGTCGTAGTCACCAAAAATTCCGGTGGCGAACTCACCTCTGCAAAGCTGATGGCGGCCCGCGCACTGGGCAAACCTGTAGTCATGGTGCAGCGCCCGCCATTGCCTGCAGGTAGCCGGGCATATCTCACGCATACCCCGTTGGAGGCGCTACACGCGTTGCGCGAGGTGTAGCTCCCTTACCCGTCGTAGCGCCGCGAGGTAAACACTCGCTGGCCGTCCGAAGCCGAATAGACGCGAGTCGTGGAGGCGCCAATGATCACCATTGTGCGCATATCCACGACGCTGGGATTGAAGTCCGCGAGCGTCGTGACGTCGACCCGCTCTGCATCGGAACCAACTGCCCGCGCCACGATCACTGGGGTCTCGGGAGCCTGATACTCGGCCACGATGTCGCGCAGCTGGGCCACCTGCTCCCGCCTGCTTTTCGACGCCGGGTTGTAGACCGCGAACGCCATGTCAGCGCCAGCCAACGCCCGGATCCGCTTTTCAATGATCGGCCAAGGCTTGAGTCGGTCCGAAAGCGAAATCATGCCAAAATCATGGCCCAATGGGGCACCCACGCGCGAGGCTACCGCCTGGGCGGCCGTCATGCCGGGCACCACCCGCACTGGAACGTCGCGCCACAGCTCATCGTCTGCCGTTTCTAGAACGGCAGCCGCCATTGCGAACACCCCAGGGTCGCCAGAAGACACCACCGCGACCCGAGCACCGCGCTTGGCCAGGTCCAAGGCCATCGCCGCGCGTTCGGTTTCCACTTTGTTATCGGACAAATGTCGGCGCTGCCCAGGACGCTCAGGGACGCGGTTGACGTACGTGGAATAACCGACAATGTCAGTAGCCTTACGCAGCTCCGCAATCGCCTCCGGGGTGGTCCATCGGTGAGATCCTGGCCCCAAGCCCACGACCACAACTTCCCCCGCCCCGGAAGGGGCAGCGGAAGTTTTTGCTGAAGGAACAACCAAGCAGGCAAAGTAGGGGATATCCGGTTCAAACGCCTCCAGCAATGGAATGACCCTTTCACCGGACATCGTCGCACGCACCACCACATAAGCCCGTTCGGCTAGGCCAGCTTCGATGACTGCGTTGCGCACTTTGGGAAACGTTCTGCCCAGTTTGACCACGACCGCGGTGTCGGTGGCTAACAATCGCTGCAGCAGTTCGCCCTCAGAAAGCGTTCCAGGGATGATCGAGAGGACTTCGTCGTCCTCGGCGAGGGGCAAACCCAGTACGTCTGCGGCGGCGGTCACGGACGCCACACCCGGGATGATGCGGGTGTCATCGGCGACTTCGCAGAGCATCCGGTGCAAATGCTGGTATGAGCTGTAGAGCATCGGATCGCCCAAAGACAGTACCGCAACATTGCGCCCCGCCTCGAGGTGCGCGCCAAGACGAGCCCCAGCTTCCGCATAAAAGTCCGCCAAAGCGCCTGCATATCCGCCGGGATGCTCAGTTTCCCCAGTGGTAACTGGGTATTCCAACAGCTCGTGGATTTGCCCTTCGCGAAAATACGGGGTGGCAATCTGCGCAGCTGTCGAAGACCCGCCCGGACGAGCGTGGTAGGCCACCACGTCAGCTGCTGCGATAGCACGGGCACCCGCTACGGTCACCAGTTCCGGATCGCCTGGCCCCACCCCAATTCCGTACAGCGTGCTCATGGCAGGATCTCTTTCTCAGTAGCCAATGCGTTGATGGCCGCGCACGTAATGGCTGAGCCACCGCGTCGACCATGCACAGTAACAAATTCAATGCCCAGATCAGCTGCGGCATTAGACAATGCGGCTTTCGACTCGGCTGCGCCGATGAATCCCACTGGGATCCCGAGCACCGCTGCTGGACGAGGACGGGCCGGGTCCGCAGCTAGCCAGTCCAGCAGGTGGAACAGTGCAGTGGGAGCGTTTCCGATTGCTACCACGGCACCGTCGAGAAGCGGGGCCCACAGTTCTACAGCAGCAGCGCTGCGCGTAGTACCTAGTTGCGTTGCAAGAGTGATGGCGCGCGGGTCCTTGATGAAGCTCATGACCTCGTTCTCCGCGGGGAGGCGACGGCGGGTTACCCCTGAAGCAACCATATTGACGTCGCAAAGAATCGGCGCGCCACTGCGCAGCGCGTGACGTGCTGCGGGAACGAGTCCGGGGGAGAACTCAATGTCTTCGGCAAGGTCGGTCTGTCCTGCGGCGTGAATCATCCGGACGGCGACCTGACTCTGCAGGTCATCGAATCGTTCGAGGTCGGATTCCTCGCGGATCATCGCGAAAGATCGACGGTAGATTTCATTACCGTCCGTGATGTAGTCAGACATGTTAATTAAGTTTAGTCAGTGACCTCGTACTCGCCGTCACCGGTAGCGAGGTAGTCCACGTAAGCCACGCGCGGATGTCCACATCGACGCTCACAACCGGAAAAATGGGTGCGTTCGGCCACGCCTTGGCTCATCAGCATGGCAGCGTCACGGCGCACATCTGAACGGCTCTTCGCGCAACCGGGCAAGCCGGTACATGCGGTGACCAGGAGGTTAGTCGAGTGGGCGTCGAAAATTAGCCCCATGGGCGCAAGCACCTTTGCCACCGCCTCAGCTTCTCCCTCATCCAGGTCATGGAGGATAACGCTATGCCATGGCGTCACCTGGACCGGCTTTTCCACAGCCACCAACAACTGGGCCACCTTGGCAGGAATGATGCCAAAGGGCAGGCCAGCCCCCAAGGAGACAGAATTGTCCTCGCGGTCAAACCAACCGATGTGCTTAGGCAAGCCGTGCGGAACAGTCACATTCGACGGCGCTGCATCAATCACGCTTAACAGTTCCGTCACTAGTTCTGGGCGTTCGGCTACCCGCCACGACTCGCCCCGGTTTTCTTGCCATGCCCGCGCAAGTTCCGCCACTTGCGTGGCTGGGTTGGTTAGCTTTCGGCCAACCAATTGTCCGCCGAGGATGAGGTGTGCTTGGCCATCGCGATAGCAGACCCCGAAATCTGGCTGCTGAGCCAAAATCGCTCCATCCCCGCCGTCCAAGCCAAACAACGTGCGCCCCGAAAGCCCCGCGAGTACTTCGGAGTCCAAGAGCAGTGCGTCGAGTTCTCTCACCGCTGCTTCCAGACCAACCATGGGCGAGGCAATGATATTGCGGATCTTGTCGTGGGCCGTACTCGGTACAAATCCTGCGGCTAGAACTCGCTGTGAAAACCGGTCGGTATCGGCAATGCCACGAACCTGCACGTTTCCACGAGTGGTCAGGTGAATATCGCCATCGCCCAGCTCAGAAGCAATGTTTACAAATTCGGTCAGCTGAGCGGGTGAGATGAGCCCGCCAGGGAATCGAACGCGTCCAATCGCGCCATCTTCAGCGTGGTGAAAGCTCAACGCACCGGGGCAGCCGTCGCTACGCGAACGGTCACCCAGCCCAAGGTCGCTGGCTACTTTGTCAGCAGAAGCATGCTGCGGGAAAGTCATGCGGACTATTCTAAGCCTCAGCCGAAACTGGTTCATTAAAAGACCAGCTCACACCTAAAAGTGTGAGGAAAACGACCAGAGAACGAGCAACTCTCACTAGGGTGGAGTTATGTTTTCGTGGCGGTCTATGAAGCACCAGGGGTTTAAAGATAAGAAGGTTATTCGCTACACACTGTCCGATGCCGCGCTGCTAGCCCGAATTGGCTTACCTCTAGAGCTCGATTTCGCCCGACGACTAGTGAAGCGTAATCCGATTGAGCGTCGGCTGGAATTCCCGGAAGATAAGGTGCCGAGCTTTGGTGGCTCGGAGCATGTCTCTGGTCTCGCGCGAGGCACCCTCATTGAACACAAGCCGTTACACGTGCTGGGCATTAATAACAGGCGCAATCCAGGCGTGGCTACCCGATTCGAATACGTCACTCAAGACTCCCACGGCAGGACCCTGACTGCCACGGCAGGCATGATTCGTTCTCATTCTCCGTGGCATGGCAATTCGAGGCCAGTTATTGGGTTTGCCCCTTCTACTCAAGGCGTGGCACAACACTGCGATCCTTCCCACACGAGCTCTGTGGGCATTAGGTTCTTTCGCGATAAGCCCCGAGATGCCATCGCCGCATACGAGCTTCCCGTGATGCTTGCGTTTCTAGCCAAAGGCTGTGACGTCGTCTTTATCGATTACCCGCGTGACCCCGACCTCGAGCTGCAGTATTACGTGGACCACATTGCTGCAGGACAGGCGCTCTATGATGCGGTGCGTGCCGCACATTCGCTGGGAATTCCAGCTGATGCGCCCCTCGGATTGTGGGGGTTTTCTCAAGGCGGTGGGGCAGTGGCATGGTGTGTTGAAAATGCCGAGCTTCCCGCGCGAGCTGCGGTCGTAGGCTCGCCGCCGTCAACGCTGGAAGACGTGATGAAGCATGTAGACGGATCGATGGTCGTCGGCACGCTTGCTTACTCGGTCGCTGGCCTCATGGTGGAAACTCCCGAGCTGTGGGAACAGTTGTGGCCGCTGTTCAATGAGCACGGGCGGGCACAGATCCTGACAAATGTTACGACCTGTGCGGGCGGGACAGTCTTGGCGAGCCGTTATGAGCGCACTCGCGATTGGACGGTCGACGGAAGGTCGTTTGCCGAGGTTGTATCGTCCCTGCCCGCCGTGCGCGCCGCTTTGCGACGCCAAGAGCTAGGCCATAATCCTCCGACGATGCCGACGCTGTTGTGGGGATCGCGGCATGACGACGTAATCCCCGTCGGTCAGGTGCGCGAGCTTCAGCAACGATGGAGCTCCCTCGGCGGCGAGGTGACCTATTCCGAATCGGAGTTGTGGCGCCTACCAGGACGGACTTCGCTCAACCATTTCTTGCCCTACTACTTTTCCGTGCCTCAGCGGATGAATTGGCTGCTTGATCGGTTGCATTAACTGCGCAAGGTTCACCAACATGGCGATCCGTATCAGTTAGCATCTGCTGCGGCCCGCAGCGCCAAGCCAGTAGGGGTTGATCCATCCGCAATCTGCCGAGGCGTGCCTGCCGCCACCACGTTGCCACCGTTAACTCCGGCGCCCGGACCTAGTTCGACGACGTGGTCCGCCTGGGCGATGACCGAAAGGTTGTGCTCGACAACAAGTACGGTCTGTCCGGCGTCGACAAGCGAGCGCATCTCGGTAAGCAGCCGTTCGATGTCCGCTGGGTGCAAGCCGGTGGTAGGTTCGTCGAAAATGTAGACGGTGTGGCCCCGGCGCGTGGAGCGCGATCGCTGCAACTCGGTAGCAAGTTTGATGCGCTGCGCCTCGCCGCCGGATAGCTCTGGTGCGCCTTGGCCGAGACGCACATAGCCAAGGCCCACTGCCTGCAGTGCGTCGAGGGCGGCCGCGATGCGAGGCTGGTCCGCAAACACATCGGTGGCCTGGTCAACGGTGAGGGATAACACGTCTGCGATGGAGTAGTCGTTCCACCGTACTTCCAGAGTTTCATTGTTATACCGGCTGCCGTTGCAGTCTGGGCACTGACTGGAGGCTCCAGGAAGAAACGCGAGCTCCACCTCGATACTGCCCACCCCGCCGCAGGTAGGACACTGTCCTTTCGCCACGTTGTAACTAAACCGCGATGCCGTCCACTTCCTGCGCTTTGACTCCGGGAGCGCCGCAAACAACTTACGGACCTCGTCAAACAGGCCAGTGTAGGTAGCGACAGTCGAACGAGAGGTGCGTCCGATTGGCTGTTGGGTAATCTGCACAAGCCTATCGACGTCTTCTGTGCCTATTACGCTACCGACAGTAAACTGCGCGCCAGAATCGACTGCCTCCGCATCGCCCGCATCCGCGCTTTTCTGTAACAGGCTGGGAAGAACATAGCTGGCCAGTGTGGATTTCCCGGATCCTGAAACCCCAGCAATCGCCGTGAATTGCCCCAACGGGATAGCCACATCGATCGCATTGAGGTTGCGAGCACGTACCCCGCTTAATCGAATTGCAGGGGCATGGGAAAAGTCAGTATCGGAAAGCGCGAGCGTGTTTCGTCGTAATGCACGAGCTGTCGGAGTATCGGCCTGATAGTCCGCAACCGGACCAGAGTAGACCACCTGACCACCGGCTTCTCCGGCGTGCGGGCCGATATCAACAAGCCAGTCGGCCTGAGAAACGAGGTTCATGTCGTGCTCTACGAGCAATACGGAATTGCCTTCGTCGATGAGCCTGCGGCACATCGTGATCACGGCTTCGCGTTCGGCAGGGTGCAGCCCGGCGGCGGGTTCATCGAGCACATACGTCACGCCGAACATCCCGGAACGCAGCTGCGAAGCGAGCCGGACACGTTGCATTTCGCCACCAGATAGCGTTCGGGCCGGGCGGTCGAGGCTCAAATGTCCCAAGCCTAATTCAATGGCTGAATCCAGCATCGGTAGAAGTTGCTTAAGCAGCAGCTGCTCTGCGGATCCTTCCCAGCTTGGGGATTCGGCCCCCTCGTGGTGTCGCTTGTGCAGCACGGTACCGAGGTCGTCGAGTGGCAAGGCGCCCATCCGGTCAATGGTCATGCCAGCATAGGTCACTCGGAGCGCGGCGGGGTTAAGTTTGCGCCCTTGACACGTTGGACACGTGTGGTGCTCCATGAACTGCATGGCGCGTTTGCGTTGAGTTTCCGACTCCGTTTCAGCCAGTGTTTTGCGTAGATAGCTTGCAGCCGAGCGCCAGGTGCCTTGATAATCCCGATGCACCTGGTCTGCACCACGATTCGGACGGACCGTTACTACCGGCGTTTCCTCGGTAAACAGGATCCATTCTCGATCTGCGGGTGCCAGTTGCGACCACGGCGCATGAATATCAAAGCCCAATTCGCGGGCAATATCGCGGAAATTCTTTCCAGCCCAGCCTCCGGGCCAGGCAGCAATCGCTCCTTCATTAATACTCAAGGTGGGATCCGGCACCATGGACTGCTCGGTGGGTTCAAAAACGATCCCGGTGCCATCACACGTGGGGCACATTCCTTGGGGAGTATTAGGGGAGAAGCTATCCGAATACAGTCCCTCCGGGTTATCCCCGGCCCGCGAGTAGAGCAGACGAATGGTGTTTGACATGGATGAAACCGTGCCCACCGTGGATCGCACCCCACCGGACGTAGTCGATTGCTGCAATGCCACCGTCGGCGGCAGGCCTGAGATGAACTCCACCTGAGGATCTACTGCTGAGCTAATCAGCCGGCGGGCAAACGGGGCGACCGATTCCAAATATCGACGCTGTCCTTCGCCGTGAATGGTGCCGAAAGCCAGCGAAGACTTACCTGATCCAGATACTCCGGTAAACGCCACGAGTTTGCCTCGCGGAAAATCGACATCGACATGCTGCAAATTATGCAAATGCGCGTCACGTACCCGGATAAGATTCCCTTCTGCTTTGCCACTCATATTTTCGATGGTATGCGTCACATTGGCGTCGTGTTACCATCCGTGACAACTTCAACCGGCCATTAGTTACTGTAAGAGATCCCACATGCGGGGGTTTTCGCGTCCCGTAGTATGACAGGGACGCCATATCCACCTGTCATGTGAGGGGAGCAGAACCCGGTGAGATTCCGGGCGGTCGCGCCACTGTCACAGTCAGACCTGCACCCAGCAAGTTACATGACGCAGCGATGAGGGCGCGTAACCCTTGACACCTGCATAGATAGGAATAATTGTGATCGCTTTGTTGTCCACCTCGGACACCGACCTGCTTTCCGCCAAGGCCGCCAACGAGGCCAAAGAAGTGGATTTTAAGTTCGCGAACCCGATGTCGCTAAAGCCCGAGCAGATCGGGGAGTGGCTTGCCGACGCCCGCGTGGCCGTCGTTCGCCTCCTCGGAGGCAAGCGAGCGTGGGAGGCGGGACTCGATGCGGTTCTGGCTACCGGGCTGCCTACGGTGATCGTCTCCGGAGAATTGGCCGTAGACGCCGAACTTACGGAACTTTCCACTGTTCCGGCGGGCGTGACCACCACTGCGCACACCTACCTCGCGGAGGGGTCGGCAAAAAACCTCGAACACCTCTACCGGTTCCTTTCCGATACGATTTTGCTGACCGGTTTCGGGTTCGAGGAACCCGAGCACATGCCACTGTGGGGCCACCTGGATCGCACCGAGTGGGCCGAAGCACCAGCCCCGCAAGGTCCTCGTATCGCCGTGCTGTATTACCGCGCGCAGCATTTGGCCGGTAACACCGAATATGTCAAGGCCTTGTCCCGCGCTATCGAAACAAAGGGCGCCTGCGCCGTGCCGATCTTCACCGCGTCACTGCGTCAAGCGCCGTCGGAGCTGCTGGATGAGCTCGCCCAGACCGATGCCGCAATCACCACCGTTCTGGCAGCCGGTGGCACGAAGCCCGCCACCGCGCAAGCCGGGGGCGATGACGAAGCCTGGGATGTCGCACACCTCGCAGCGCTCAACATCCCGATTATTCAAGGGCTCGCGCTCACCACGCCACGCAGCGCTTGGGATGACAACGACGACGGGCTCACCCCACTGGACGTTGCCACCCAGGTCGCTGTCCCCGAGTTCGACGGGCGCATCATCACTGTCCCGTTTTCTTTCAAAGAATACGATTCCGACGGTCTCATCGCCTACGTGCCGGACACCGAGCGATGCATGCGGCTAGCGGGCATCGCCGTCAATCACGCCCGGCTAAGGCAGCTGGCTAACAAAGACAAGAAGATTGCCGTCATGCTTTCTGCTTATCCGACGAAGCATGCCCGTATCGGCAATGCCGTCGGCCTGGATACCCCAGCTTCGACGTTGAAGGTCCTCCACGCGCTCGTCGATAATGGCTACGATCTGGGGGACACTACCCAGATCCCGGGCTTCGCGGACATGAACGGCGATGCCTTCATGCATGCCATCATCGAGGCTGGTGGCCACGACCCCGAATGGCTTACTGAGGACGTGCTGGCCAATAACCCGCTGAAATTGTCTCGTGAGCAGTACCTGGACTACTTCGCCACGCTGCCGGAAGCCACGCAGGAAGAAATGCAGGAGCACTGGGGCGAAGCTCCTGGCACGCACTACGTGAACCCAACCACTGGCGCGATTTACATCGCTGGTCTGCAGTTCGGCAATGTTGTAGTGATGGTGCAGCCACCACGTGGCTTCGGTGAGAACCCGGTAGGCATCTACCACGACCCCGACCTGCCAGCGAACCACCACTACTTGGGTACCTACCACTGGCTGCGCAGTGTATTTAAGGCCGACGCGATCGTCCACATGGGTAAGCACGGCAATATGGAGTGGCTACCGGGCAAGACTGTCGGCATGTCCGCCGAGTGCTACACCGACCAAGCCATTGCGGACATCCCGCTGATCTACCCGTTCCTGGTCAACGACCCAGGCGAGGGCACCCAGGCCAAGCGCCGCGCCCACGCCGTGTTGGTCGATCACATGATCCCGCCGATGTCGCGCGCGGAGTCCTATGGCGATATCACCCGCCTGGAGCAGCTTCTCGACGAACACCAGAACATCTCCGCGATGGACCCAGCCAAACTCCCGGCCATTCGTCAGGAGATCTGGACGCTGCTCACCGCCGCGAAGATGGACCAGGACCTTGGCTGGGACGAGCGCCCGGACGAAGAAGTCTTCGACGACATGCTCATGCATATCGACGGCTGGCTCTGCGAGATCAAGGACGTGGCCATCCGAGGCGGTCTGCACATCCTCGGCGAGGCTATCGACGAAGAAACACTCGTCGACCTGGTGCTCGCCATGTTGCGCGCCCGCCAGCTGTGGGGCGGCGAGCAATCTGTCGCTGGTTTGCGCGAAGCCTTTGGTCTTTCCGAAGCTGGCGATGAGTCCCGCGCCCGCGTCGACGAAGTGGAAACTCGCGCGAAAACGCTGCTGCAACAGCTCAGCGCGCACGGCTGGGATGCCGCCCAAGTTGAGGCGTTGGATGCGCCGGAGCAAGCCGAGGACATTCTCCGGTTTGCCTGCGAAGAAATCGTGCCACGACTGCGCCAAACCCCACGCGAGATCGACCAAATTCTGCGCGCCCTTAATGGTGAATTCATCGAAGCCGGCCCGTCTGGCAGCCCAATGCGCGGCCTGGTGAACGTCCTGCCGACAGGCCGGAATTTCTACTCAGTAGATCCGAAATCAATCCCGAGCCGTCTCGCGTGGGAGACCGGTCAGCTGCTTGCCGATTCGCTCATCGAGCGTTACCGAAAGGAGCACGGCGAGTACCCGAAGAGCGTCGGCCTGTCCGTCTGGGGCACCTCTGCTATGCGCACCTCGGGTGACGATATCGCCGAGGTCTTCGCTTTGCTCGGCATCCGGCCAGTTTGGGACGAGGCCTCCCGGCGCGTCGTCGATCTCCACGTGATCCCGCTTGAGGAACTAGGGCGCCCGCGTATCGACGTCACCGTGCGCATCTCCGGATTCTTCCGCGACGCGTTTCCGCACGTCGTGGCCTTGCTGGACGACGCTGTACAGATGGTTGCCCGATTAGATGAATCAGACGAGGAGAATTTCGTCCGGGCACACGCGAGCGTCGATAAGCCCGTGCGTCGCATCTTCGGTTCCAAGCCCGGCACGTACGGCGCGGGCCTACTGCAGCTCATCGAGTCCGGGAACTGGCGGGATGACCAAGACCTCGCGGAGGTCTACACCACGTGGGGCGGTTACGCGTACGGTCGTGGTGTAGACGGCGTGGAAGCCCGGGAAGAAATGCAGGAGGCGTACCAGCGCATTTCCGTGGCGGCGAAGAATGTGGATTCCCAAGAGCACGACATTGCGGATTCGGATGATTACTTCCAGTTCCACGGTGGCATGGTCGCTACCGTCCGTGCGCTGACGGGGAAAGACCCGGAGGCATACATCGGCGATTCCACCCGCCAAGAAACGGTGAAAACGCGAACGCTGCACGAGGAATCCCGCCGTGTCTTCCGCGCACGCGTGGTGAACCCGCGTTGGCTGGAAGCTATGCGTAAACACGGCTACAAGGGCGCGTTCGAAATGAGCGCCACCGTTGACTACCTCTTCGGCTACGACGCAACCACCGGGCTGATGGATGACTGGATGTACTCCACGCTGACGGAGGAATACGTCCGCAATGAAACGATGCGGGAATTCTTCCAACAATCCAACCCGTGGGCGTTGCGGGATATCTCGGAGCGGCTGCTGGAGGCAGCGGATCGTGGCATGTGGGCCGAGCCGTCGCAGGAAGATCTGGACACCTTGCGCAACACGTTCCTCGAGATGGAAGGCAATCTTGAGGAGCGATAGCAAACCGGTAGGGTAGGTGAGGTGCCAGTAGTAATCTTTCTTGCTTACCTGTTCCTTGAGGCCTTTATGTTTTGGGCGGTCAGCCAAGCCATCGGCGTCGGCTGGGCGTTCCTCGTGCTCTTCCTCTTGATGTTTGGCGGCATTATCGTCGCCGGAATCGAAATGAAGCAGGTCGCCCGCGCCGCCCTAGAACGCCGGCAATCGCCTGGCCGCAGCGCAGTTGACTACGGCCTTATCACCGCCGGCAGCATCGGGTTAGCAATCCCAGGTTTTCTTACCTCGTTGCTAGGCCTTATCTTGATCGTGCCACCGACACGAGCTTTAGTGCGTAATGCGCTGGCCCGGAAAGCAAAGAAGTGGATTGAGCAGCTCGGTATGCGAGGCTTCGAAGCGGCGGGGAAGTACCGCCCGCGCACCTCTTATGGGTCTTTCCGGGACGATTCCCGCGTGATCGACGCGCGAGAGATGCCTTCTGAGGAAGACATCTCTACGTGGAGCGAAAAGCTTGACCCCAAAGATTTCACCGATCCTGGAAAGCACTAACGGCTTTGATCACGCTTCTTCGCTTCGCGCTCAGTGCGTTTTCCGGCTTTTTGGTGTACTGCTCCTATGAGCCACTCGGCTGGTGGTGGGCAGCAATCTGCGGTTTGGCTTTGTTCTTTGTCACCCTGTCTCCATGGCGAGGTCAGCAGATCTCTGCCCGGCTAGGAGCAGCTTTGGGTGGCGTTCATGCGCTAGGAAATTATCTCTTCCTACTTCCGTGGGTGGGCGAGTTCGTAGGCAAACTGCCCTATGTGGCGCTAAGCGCCACAGAAGCTCTGTACAGCGTTGTCTTAGGCGCTTGTGCGCCACTGATCATCCGGCACACCAAGCTGGCTCCGCTGTGGTTTGCAGCGTGGTTTGTTGCAGTGGAATACGTACGTTCGAGCTGGCCGTTTAATGGGTTTGCCTGGGTTCGTCTGGCTTGGGGCCAGGTAGAAGGGCCTCTCGCGCACCTTGCGGCCCTAGGCGGTCCCGCACTCGTGAGCTTCACGACGTGCCTGCTCGCGGCGGCCCTCGCCACGTTATTAATGTCCGTCAAAGACTCAAAAAAGTTCGCTCGCACCCCAGCTGCTGCAACAGCTGCGCTCAGCATCCTGTTGATTGTGGCCGGCATCGTTGCTGCGCCATCAGCAGCAAACACCGGCGAGGTCAAGGTGGCGGCAATCCAAGGCAACGTGCCACGCATGGGTCTGGACTTTAACGCGCAACGTCGGGCAGTGCTAGCAAACCATGTCCGAGAAACGCAAAGCCTCAAAGAGCCGGTTGATTTCATCGTATGGCCGGAGAATTCCTCCGATGTCAACCCTTTCCTCGATGCCGCGGCCGGGAAGCTGATTCAAGATGCCGTCACTTCCGTCCGAGCGCCCGTTTTAGTAGGAACCATTCTCTCGGACGAAGTGGGCGCACGAAACA
This sequence comes from Staphylococcus chromogenes, assembly GCA_032468405.1. GTDB lineage: Bacteria > Actinomycetota > Actinomycetes > Mycobacteriales > Mycobacteriaceae > Corynebacterium. Next base: position 54,038 of record JAUDUO010000001.1, on the reverse strand, counting down.
CAATGCAGCTTTTCGACGCCGACGGTACGCCAGGGGAGTACCACTACAAAAAGTATCTTCAGCCTTTTGGCGAATACATGCCCTACCGTGAGTTCTTTAGGAAGTTCTCTTCCTACGTGGACATGGCCGGAGATTTTAAGCCCGGGACCGGTACCGGGACGGTCCACCTCACGGCAGCACGAAGTGGCCGGGAAGTCGTTCTCGGCATAGCGACGTGCTACGAGGTTGCTTTTGATGCCGCCTACCGCGATGCCGTCAACCACGGTGCACAGATCTTGGCAACGCCCACGAACAACGCGACGTTTGGCTTCACCGACATGACCTACCAGCAATTGGCAATGAGCCGCATGCGCGCAATTGAACTAGACCGGGCAGTGATCATTGCCGCGACGTCAGGCGCATCAGCGCTGGTTATGCCCGATGGCACGGTAATTGCACAGTCGGAAATCTTCAAACATGCCACCTTGACGGCTACGTTGCCACTGCGTGAGACGATCACCCCAGCGGCCCAGTTTGGCGCCTATATTGAATGGTTTTTGGTGGTGCTGGGCGTTATCGGCATCGGTATCGCGACGGTCAACGCGAAGCGGGGCAAGAAGCAGCGGCGTCGACAAGCGCGAGCTGCCAGGCGCGCGACCACTCGAGTTCGGTAGACTGAACTTTCACGTACTTAAGACGATTCAAGGAGAAATCCGAAGCAATGAGCAAGCCAAGCGACCTCACCCTGGTCATCATCCCGACCTACAACGAGTTGGAAAACCTTCCACTCATTACCGGCCGCGTGCGCAAGGCAACGCCTGAGGTAGATATCCTCATCGTCGACGACAACTCCCCAGACGGCACGGGGGCGGCTGCCGATCAGCTCGCAGCAGAGGATTCCCACATCAAGGTGCTGCACCGGACGGAAAAGACCGGACTGCTCGGGGCTTACCTCGCTGGCTTCGAGTGGGGCCTTGAACAGGGCTACCAAGTGCTGTGCGAAATGGACGCAGATGGCTCCCACGCTCCGGAGCAACTGCACCTGCTGCTAGGCGCCGTTGACCGTGGCGCTGATCTCGCAATTGGTTCCCGCTACATCCCAGGCGGCAAGGTGATCAACTGGCCAAAGAACCGTTGGATCCTGTCCAAGGGGGGAAATATGTACATTGGCTTAGCACTTGGCACTGGGCTTTCTGACATGACCGCAGGTTACCGCGCTTTCCGACGCGAAGTGCTGGAGGCTTTGAACTTCGACGAACTGTCCAACGCCGGCTACATCTTCCAGGTAGACGTAGCGCGTCGCGCCGTAGCAGCCGGATTCGATGTCGTCGAAGTACCAATCACCTTCACCGAGCGCGAAATCGGTGAGTCGAAGCTGGACGGTTCGTTCGTCAAAGATTCGCTGCTTGAGGTGACCAAGTGGGGATTAGCACACCGCAGTGCGCAGCTGAAGGAAATCGCTGATATCGCGGCGGGATTCATCAAATTCGAAATCGACAACCGTAAGAAGAAGCGCCAGTTCTAAAGCACCACGAAAAAAGGCTCACCAGCTTAACTTGCTGGTGAGCCTTTGTTTTTTGCTAGCTATCGCTTTCCGGGGCGGCGGCCGCCTGCTCTTCCTGCTGTTGCTTAAGCAGGCGAGCTGCGTTGCGACGTCGCTTGCGTAGGAGCTCGATCCGCTCCTCGAGCAGCACGTCGAGTTCTTCAATCGTGCGGCGTTCACGCAGCATGTCCCAGTGGGTGCGTGGTGGCTTGGCTGGCTTAGACTCGATGCCTTCGCCTTCCATCAAAACACCGACTTGGCCGTTCTTACACAACCAGGTACCAGGGATTTCCGCATCGTCAGCGAAAGGAACCTCGTACACTTCACCCGTCTCGGTCTTGTACTTGACCATCTGACGAGGAGCCAAATCGTGGTCACGGTCCGTCTCATAGGAAACGGCGCCCATGCGGCTGCCACGAAGTACGCGATCTGCCATGTGAGAATCAGTCCTTAAAAGTTTGCAGTGCGGGGTTTCGACGCTCCCGGAGCGGTTTACGCCGAGCGGTGGCGTCGAAAAGCATAGACCGCCATTATAACCGAAAACAGCACACACCCTTACTATGGAGGGGCACTGTTTAGGCAGTTGTCCTAGCAATCGGCTAACGTATGGAACGTGAAAGCGTTTTCCGCCGCTTCTAAAGCGAATCCAGAGGTTACGTGCGCATGGTGTGGAAAGCCCATCGAAACTACGGGGCGAGGGCGTCCAAAGAAATATTGCGGACATTCGTGCAGGCAACGGGCCTACGAACAGCGCAATGGAGTTTCGGGGACCAATATCCCTGCGGATGCCGTCATTTTGCATCCACACCGTGTCACCGAACTTAAGGACTCTCTCTTTGAGCTGCGGTGCGCTGCCGAAGATATTGCTACGGCAGCAGCTGAAGATGCTTCCGCAGAAGAAATGCGCATTTTATGCGACGAGCTGGTGTCGCTCGCTCGATCTGTTGAACAACTACGATAGGCCTATTCTCAACCATGCAAAAGACCCCAAACAAGGCGCTGATTATCGGCGCTGTCGTCGCAATTGTCCTGATCACCCTGGTCAGCGTTGTGCCCGTGGCGTACAAGGCATACATGACGCCCGGGGTAAAGACTGATGGCATTGCTACTGAACATGCAAAAAAGGCCTCGACAGACATTAACGGGGAATGGAAAGTAATCAAGGCAGTTCCTGGCAACCCGACTTCAGTAGGTTATACTTTTCAGGAAATTTTGCCTGGCGAAAAGCGTGCCACCTCTGGTTCTACCAAGTCAGTTACAGGCAATATGACTGTGAGCGACGGCAAGTTGGTAGCCGGAAACATTGTAGTTGATATGTCAACTATTACGACCGATCGTGAAAAGCGTGACATTAACGTCCGCACCAAACTGCTCCATACCGACAAATATCCAACCGCAACGTTTGCCATTGCGAAGGATGCAAGCGTCGCCGTAGCGGGCCTGCCCGACAATGGCACCATTGGGCATGTGACAGTTCCTGGCACATTGACCATTCACGGCGTATCCAAGCATGTCGACGCACAGATGGAGATCCTACGCACCGGCGACCACATCGTCGCAGCGGCCAATATTCCAATTAACCGACTGGACTATGGCGTAGAGACGCCGGAATTTGTAGCGGCCAAAATCGACACGGCGGGCGAACTCAACATCCGACTAGCAATGGAGAAATAACGCCGCGCCACCGAGAACCAAGTCACAAGGGGATAAACCACTTATTTACGTACCTGTGACGTTAAAAACGGTTACCCCTTTACGCGCTCCATAGGGAACATGGCGCCCAAAAAGAGTGGCACTCTGCAAGATCTTCAAAATCTGGGCAATTTCACCAGGCGGCAGCAACCTTCACAAGCTAGCCAAGCTTTCGGTCAAAAGTAGCTAAACCCCCCGAGCCAGATCCGCCTTGACACACACAAAGAAAATAAGTGCCGTCATACAGCCACAAGCAGATCCTTTAAGCCCCAGCTGGATAAACTTCATAACTGTCCGATAATGTACATTATGTCATTTTGCACTTCCCTCGGCCGCAGCGTCCTGGTATCCAACGCCAAGTTGAGCTAAAACCACCCAACCCACGCTAAGCTGCGAAGCGTGCATAATGAGAACTCGATGGCACACGCGCAGCAACACTCGAGCACTCTGGATGTGTTTCGAGTGTTCCTGCGTCTCGGGTGCACGTCGTTTGGCGGCCCAACCGCCCATCTGGGCTACTTCAAAAAAGCCTTCGTGGATGATCTCCGCTGGTTTTCGGCTGCCGACTACGCGAGCATGGTAGCCCTGTGCCAATTCCTTCCTGGCCCCGCTTCATCGCAGGTGGGCATGGCAATTGGCCTACGCCGGGCCGGTTGGCTTGGCATGCTCGCGGCGTGGTGTGCCTTCACACTCCCCTCGGCTGTCGCCTTAGCAGTCTTTGGTCTAAGCCTGCATCATTTTTCAGTTTCCCCCGACACTGGGTGGTTGCAAGGCTTACTCGCGGCAGCGGTGGCGGTAGTGTTCATTGCGGTGCAATCGATGGCGAGCTCCCTGGCGAACACGCGGCTAACCGCAACACTCGCAGTGGCAGCGGGAATCGGCATGCTATGCCTCCCCTATGCTTGGATGCAACTGGCTGTTTTGGCCGTATCCGGGATAGCTGGTGTGTTGCTAGCCCCGCAACCTGGCCAAACAGTGGAGCCTACTACCCCAGCTCCAGTTCCAAAGCGGGCAGCTATGCTCTGCGGCGCACTATTCATTGGACTTTTGTTTGTGCTGCCGGTGCTTGCCACCACCACTAAGACCCACGTTTTTGACGTGTTTCACGCCTTCTATCAGTCTGGGGCGTTAGTTTTCGGTGGTGGCCATGTGGTGCTGCCGCTTCTTGAGCGCCAAACTGTAGCCACCGGCTGGGTGTCCCAGGAAGCCTTTTTGGCCGGATATTCTGCGGCGCAAGCCGTACCAGGACCATTGTTCACATTGAGCGCTTTTCTGGGCGCAGTGGATTCCGGTCCGTGGGGTGCGGCTGTCGCTACGCTGGCGATTTTCACGCCGTCGCTGCTCCTCGTACCCGCTGGTCTGTATTTTTGGCAGCGCCTGCAGCAGTCTCGTTGGGCGATCCGAATGTGTGGGGGGTTAAATGCTGGCGTGGTCGGCATCCTTGGCGCCGCGCTGTACGATCCGGTTTTTATCCACGGTGTCCGGGATGTGGCTAGCCTTGGCGTGGCTGCCGTGTGCTGGTTGATGCTAAAGAAGTGGAATCTCCCGCCATGGGCGGTTGCAGTGGGTGCGGCCGTGCTTGGCTGGGCTGTGCTGTAGCCCGGTGCTTATCGACGCCCTCCTCTGGACCGTCCGGTGAGCCGGAGTTGTACTGCGTCCAGAAATCCTAGCCGGAACATCGCCTCAAGGAGCGCAAACCGGAATATCCACAATCGTCTAAACACTGGGTCAAATCCCGCGGCCGCGGCCTCGCGGAGTTTTCCTTCAAACAGTTCCCGCTGGAGGCGCAGTGTTTCTCGGTAGTGTGCGCCAAAGTGGATTTCGGCAGTGATTCGGAGTCCCGTCTCGCGGTCAAACAGCTTGTGAAGATCGTCAACGCCTTGGTACCGAAGCCCCGGCCAGACGTATTCACGCAGGACTTCGATGGCGTCTCTAGCGGCCGTTGAAAAGCTTGGGGTGGCCACCACGGTCTGCAGGCCAAGAAAACCGTCTGGCCCCAGCATCCGATCGAAAGCTCGGGCGCACAACAGTCTACCGTGATCAGTCATGGTCTCGAACTTCTCTATGCTCACGATGGCGTCATAACGCCCTTCCCAGTCCTCCCGATGCGGAATCGGACGGGAAAGAAGATGCGTGCGAGCCATACTGGCGGCGCCGTTTATCGTCAGGTACTCCTCCACCGCAGCCAGATGGTCCGCATCCACACTCAAGACATCAACGGTGGCTCCAGCATGCGTAGCCAAAAACGCCAATGCCCCTCCGGAAGACGGGAATTCCAGCAAGTCTAACCCGGGGTGTGCCTGTACTAGATCCAAGAGCATGGTGCAGGTACGACGTTGGGAATCTTCCACGTCAGCCCGCTCAACTGGACCGGGGGCGGCGATCTCCGTGACATCAACGAAGTGAGACTTGGGCTCGTTTCGACGCCCGGCGCCTCGGACAAAACTCGGCTTGGAAACCCGTTGCGTCGTTGGTACACCGGATGCGAAAATCCCGCCAAAGTTGCTTACCCCATCTCCCGCATACAAGCTCACCAACTCTGGGGGCAGCTCAGTTCCTGTGTCCAGCCGACGGTTGCTCAGCCGCATCTTCAGTGCGGTACTTTTGGGTCGATAGCCGGAGGCCAGCAGGCCGCTGAGCACTGAAACTAAGCGGTCACTCTCCCACTCGCCCGCCATGAAACCTTCAGCAACTCCAACCCACCCGTGCTCTGCAATTCGGACAAATAGTTCGTCATGCAGCACTACGAGGTCTGGATCATTGCCGGCAAGGGTGATACCCGCCCGCTCGCAGGCTGCGGCGAATTGCGCTTCGGCACGTCGCGCTCGGGCATCGATAAGCGGGCCAGGTGCCGTGCAGTATGCAACGGCCGGCCAGAGTTCAGCATCGATAGCGCTTAGGTGCGCGGGGACCAACTGTGCCATCGAAATCCTTCAGGTGCCAAGCATTGGTAACAACGGCCCAATATTAGCCCTGAACTGCGGTTGCGATATGTAAGACACGTCCAATCGTCAATTTCTTTGAGCCAAGAAATCATTTGCGCTGGTGAACGCAACTACCTATCAAGCTAACCCAGTGTGAGATTAGTCCTAGGAGGTACTACGATGGTTCAGGCAGGCGGGCACAAGGAAAGCCCGCACACCCCCAAAAAATCTTTTAGGAGATTAACGAACAATGTCTGAGAAGCCATTCCGCCCTGCAGGTGGCCGCCACCATGTCGTAGTTATCGGCTCAGGGTTCGGTGGTTTGTTTGCCGTCCAGCGCTTGAAGAATGCCGACGTGGATGTCACCCTGATCGACCGCACCAACCACCACCTGTTCCAACCGCTGCTCTACCAGGTAGCAACCGGCCTGCTCGCTTCCGGCGAAATTGCTCCTTCGACCCGCCAGATTCTTGCGGAGCAGGAAAACGCCCATGTCATCAAGGGCGAAGTCACCGCTGTAGATCTTGAGGCCCGCACCGTGACCTCCGAACTGGGTGGCACCGCTCGCGTCATCGAGTACGACTCCCTCATCCTCGCCGCAGGTGCTGGGCAGTCCTACTTTGGCAACGACCACTTTGCCGAGTTTGCCCCAGGCATGAAGACCATCGACGATGCCCTCGAAATCCGCGCCCGCATCATGGACGCCTTCGAGCGCGCCGAGAACGCCGCTACCCATGAAGAACGCGAACGTTACCTCACCTTCGTCATTGTTGGCGCCGGTCCTACCGGCGTGGAACTTGCCGGCCAGGTTGCCGAGATGGCCAACCGCACCCTCAAGGACCAGTACTCCAACATCGATCCTGCTAATGCCAAGATCGTGCTTCTCGACGGCGCGCCGCAGGTACTGCCTCCATTTGGCAAGCGACTCGGCCGCAACGCACAGCGCCAGCTGGAAAAGCTCGGCGTCACTGTCATGCTCAACAGCATTGTTACCGATGTCAATGCTGAGGCCGTGACTTTCAAGTCCACCAAGGACGATTCGATCAGCACCATCAACGCTTACTGCAAGATCTGGTCCGCTGGCGTTTCGGCTTCCCCACTTGCCAAGGCAGTCGCGGAGCAAGCTGGCGCAGAAACCGACCGCGCCGGTCGCGTACTGGTCAACGATGACCTGACTGTTGGTAAGTACAAGAACGTGTTCGCAGTAGGCGATATGGCCAACTACGAAAACCTCCCGGGCGTTGCCCAGGTGGCCATGCAGGGTGGCGAATACGCTGCCGAGCAGATCATTTTGGAAAACGAAGGCCGCTCTAACTCCGAGCGCCCGAAGTTCGAGTACTTTGACAAGGGCTCTATGGCCACTGTGGCTCGCTACTCTGCCGTGGTCAAGATGGGCAAGATCGAAGTAACCGGCTTTATTGGTTGGATCCTGTGGCTTGCCGTCCACATCATGTTCCTCGTTGGTTACCGAAACCGCTGGACAGCCGCGTGGGCATGGGGCCTGAATGTGTTGTCTCCGAAGCGTTGGCAGATGACTGTAACCGACCAACAAATGCTCGCCAGGAATGACCTGAAGAACTAAAAACAGGTTTTGTGAGTAACCTCACTCCCGATAAAGTTTGGCACCACTGAGAATTTCTTCTCATGGTGCCATTACCTTTGCGCTGGTGATCAATTTTTTATCACCCGCCCAAACCGGCAATCTTATAAGTAGTTGAGTGTCTAATCTAGCCTATATATAAAAAAGTTATAGATTTATAGGCTAAATGGGGGCGTGCGGTAAAGGGGACTAACTAATCCACGGCCCAGCCGGTACAGTGGAACTTGCAAGCGACACCATCACTTCAAATGTTGCGAGATACTGACCCTAGCGGTCGCCTTTAGAAGATTGTGCGAGAAGACGACCGGATTGAGTCGAAGCGCGACGCGTGTGAATTTGTGTGAAAAGGCGATGGTATCGCATGAGACATTTCATTACCGCGATACGAAAGGCACGTCCAAGTGACTACCGAAACGGCTGGCCAAACCACTGCATGGGATTCCTTCGTCGAAGGCCCATGGCAAGAGGAAATCAATGTGCGCGACTTCATCCAGCGCAACTACACCCCATACATGGGCGATGCTAGCTTCCTCGCCGGCGCTACCGAAAAGACCCTGCGCCTGTGGGATCACCTCGAGAAGAACTACCTCTCCGTCGAGCGCAAGAAGCGCGTCTTTGACGTAGACACCGAGACCCCATCTGACGTCGACGCTTTCGCTCCAGGCTTCATCTCTGATGACGACGATGTTATCGTCGGCCTTCAGACCGATACCCCACTCAAGCGCTCCATGATGCCAAACGGCGGCTGGCGCATGGTGGAACAGGCTATCAAGGAAGCTGGCCTCGAAGCAAATGCGGACATCAGGAAGATCTTCACGGAATACCGCAAGACCCACAACCAGGCGGTCTTCGATATCTACACCCCACGCATCCGTGCAGCTCGTTCTTCCCACATCATCACCGGTCTGCCTGACGCATACGGCCGTGGCCGCATCATCGGCGACTACCGTCGTGTCGCTCTCTACGGTGTAGACAAGCTCATCGAAGAGAAGAAGGCTTCCAAGGACAAGGTTGCCGACCAGCCATTCTCCGAGCACTGGGCACGCTACCGCGAAGAGCACGCAGAGCAGATCAAGGCTCTGGAGAAGCTCAAGAAGATGGCAGCATCCTACGGCTTCGACATCTCCGGCCCAGCAAAGACCGCCAAGGAAGCAGTCCAGTGGACCTACTTCGGCTACCTGGGTGCAGTTAAGTCTCAGGATGGCGCTGCTATGTCTATCGGTCGCCTTTCCCCATTCTTCGACATCTACTTCGAGCGCGACCTCAAGGCCGGCATCATCACTGAGCAGGACGCTCAGGAGATCATCGACAACCTCGTGCTGAAGCTGCGCATCGTCCGCTTCCTGCGCACCATCGATTACGATCAGATCTTCTCCGGTGACCCATACTGGGCAACCTGGTCTGACGCTGGCTTCTCTGACGACGGTCGCCCACAGGTCACCAAGACCTCCTTCCGTCTGCTGCAGACCCTGCGCAACCTCGGCCCTGCACCAGAGCCAAACATCACCATCTTCTGGAGCCCAGAACTGCCTGAAGGCTACAAGGAATTCTGCTCCGCAATCTCCATCGAAACTTCCTCCATTCAGTACGAATCTGATCCGCAGATTCGTCAGCAGTGGGGCGATGACGCTGCGATTGCCTGCTGTGTGTCCCCAATGGCCGTCGGCAAGCAGATGCAGTTCTTCGGCGCACGTGTGAACGCCGCAAAGTCCCTGCTCTACGCCATCAACGGTGGCCGCGACGAGGTCTCCGGCAAGCAGATCACCACTGGCCACACCCCAATCGAAGGTGACGGCCCACTGGACTTCGACGAAGTCTGGCAGAAGTACGAAGAGATGCTGGACTGGGTTGTCGGCACCTACGTAGAGGCTCTGAACATCATCCACTACTGCCACGACCGCTACGCATACGAAGCCATCGAAATGGCGCTGCACGATTCTGACATCGTTCGCACCATGGGCTGCGGCATCGCAGGTCTGTCCATCGTGGCTGACTCCCTGTCCGCCATCAAGTACGCCAAGGTTTACCCAGTGCGCGACGAAACCGGCCTCGTAGTTGACTACAAGACCGAAGGCGAATTCCCGATCTACGGCAACGACGACGACCGCGCCGATGACATCGCCGCCACCGTTGTTCACACCGTGATGAGCAAGATCAAGGAAATCAAGATGTACCGCGATGCAATCCCAACGCAGTCGGTGCTCACGATTACCTCGAACGTCGTCTACGGCAAGGCTACCGGTTCCTTCCCATCCGGCCACAAGGCTGGCACCCCATTCGCACCGGGCGCTAACCCAGAAAACGGCATGGACACCCACGGCATGGTCGCCTCCATGCTGTCCGTTGGCAAGCTGGACTACCACGATGCACTCGACGGTATCTCCCTGACCAACACCATCACTCCGTCCGGTCTCGGCCGCACGAAGGAAGAGCAGATCACTAACCTGGTCGGCATCCTGGACGCTGGCTTCATCATGGAAGATCAGTAAGCCAACCTAAGACCCTCCCTTGGGATCCGCGGGGCTGTACCCAGCCCTGCTGCCAGTGCGGCCCCGCGGAAAAACTAAAAACACCCCCCTTTTGAACCACTACCAGCTAGGAGCACACTATGTCTGCAAAGCCATTCGAAGAGCGTATGAACGACATGAAGGCAGCCCGCGAAGAGCACAAGATGGACGGCGGCCTGTACCACGCCAACATCAACGTTCTCGAGGAGTCCACCCTCAAGGACGCAATGGAGAACCCAGAGAAGTACCCTAACCTCACCGTTCGCGTCTCCGGCTACGCCGTCAACTTCGTCAAGCTGACCAAGGAACAGCAGCAGGACGTCATCGACCGTACCTTCCACCAGAGCGCATAAGACCTCGTTTTTGAAACGCACCTCCTGAAACAAGCCGGTCCGACGCGAACCCGCCTTTCTAAGGCGATCGTGGCAGACCGGCTTGTGCCATATCCCCTAAAATGTGGTTTTATCTGCAATCCCAGGTGGCGTCGATAAGCATCATTCGGCGCCCATACCACCCATCTTTACGGCACACCGTGCCGCACGATCCACAAGGAGTTCACCATGGCTGACGGCATCGCCGGGAAGGTCACCATTGCACCATCAGACGGGCCTAAGATTCGAGGCGCCGCATCCGGTCTTGGCGATTCCAGCGTTGATACCGACCTGATCTCCCGCCCCGAGCTATTCGCAGCTCGACGCACCGGCGAAATCGGGTTAGTCCACTCATGGGAGCTCGTCACCAGCGTCGACGGCCCAGGCACCCGCATGACTATTTTCATGGCCGGTTGCCCACTACGCTGCCTTTACTGCCATAACCCAGATACCTGGGATCTCAAGGAAGGCACGCTGCATCGCGCTGATGACTTGATGAAGAAAATCAAGCGATACAAGCCGGTCTTTAAGGCATCCGGCGGTGGCATCACCATTTCTGGTGGCGAGCCACTGTTCCAGATTGCGTACACCCGCCGAATCCTCGCCGAGACCCACGCGGCCGGCATCCACACTTGCATCGACACCGCAGGCTATCTCGGGGCTCGGCTTACCGACGAAGACCTCGAAAATATCGACCTCATCCTGCTCGACGTGAAATCAGGTCTTCCCGAAACCTACCAACGCCTCACTGGCCACGCGCTAGAGCCAAGCATCGCGTTCGGCGACCGCCTCGCAGCGATGGGCAAACGAGTATGGGTTCGTCACGTGCACGTTCCGGGTTACACCGATGCCCCGGAAAACGTCGAAGCCACCGCAAACATCGTGGCTAACTGGAAAGACAACGTAGAACGCGTCGAGGTCCTGCCATTCCACAACATGGGTAAGGATAAATGGCATGAGCTAGGCATCAAGTACGAGCTCGAAGACCTCAAGCCACCGACTCGAGAGGCTACCGAAGCTGTTCGCGATGTATTCCGCGCGAAAGGCCTCACGGTTTACTAAAATCTTTTCCGAACAACTGGTTTCGCCTAATAACCCACGTACCCTTTTCGGTTCGTGGGTTATCCCATATGTTACTTCTCTAGCTTGCAGGAGCCTCCATGTCGCAGCCCCGCCCGATTCCTCGAGTTCTCTCCATCGCTGGCACGGATCCTTCTGGAGGGGCTGGCCTGCATGCAGACCTAAAGTCAATTCTGGCTGCTGGGGGTTACGGGATGGGCGTCGTTACTGCGCTGGTTGCGCAAAACACCCGCGGGGTGCGCGCCATCCATACCCCACCCATGGACTTTCTTTTGTCCCAGCTGCGCTCCGTCAGCGACGATGTGCACATTGACGCCATAAAAATCGGAATGCTCGGTACCTCAAAGATCATTGACACAGTCGCCCAGTGGTTGGAAGGCATTGACGCCCCAGTGGTGCTCGATCCGGTCATGGTAGCCACTAGCGGAAACCGATTGCTCGATACCGCCGCCGAAGATGCCTTGCGTTCCCTGGTAGGCGCCGCGACAGTGATTACCCCCAATATTCCTGAGCTTGAAGTATTAACCAGACGGACCCTCACCGATGCTGCTACGGCGATTTCCGCGGCGCAAGACCTGGCTGCGCAGTGGGACACCGCTGTGGTAGTCAAGGGCGGCCATCTTAGCGGTACGGATGCTGGTAACTGGCTGGTGACCTCCGCCGGTGTGGTTGCCCAATGCACTAGTCCCCGGATCGACACGAAAAATACCCACGGCACCGGATGCTCGTTATCCGCAGCTTTAGCCACCAAGCTGGCACAAACCGGGGACCTCGCGACAGCGCTGGATTGGTCCACTCGGTGGCTGCACGACGCCATCGCATCGGCTGTTCAATTAGAGGTAGGCGAAGGCAATGGGCCAGTTGACCACGGGGTATGGTTGCGCGGCTGACGTCCGCTACTTCTTGAGTATGGCGACCAGGAAGTCGGACTTGGGCGTAAACGGCTTAATATCCCAGGTAGCCAGAAGCAGATCTTGGCGCAGTCCAGCAGCTTGGGCGTCCTCGAGGAATTGGCGGAAGTGATAGCCACGAGCGGTGCCGAATCCCATGACCATGCGGCCGTCGTCGGCAAGCGTTTTAGTAAGTGCTGCGATAGCCACGGGGCGTTCTTCTGGATTCAGGAAGGTCAGCACATTGCCGGCTGTAAATACCAGGTCAAAGGGCCCCTCAGGTACGTCGCCGGTAGCAAGATCGCCCACGAGCCACTTGCCGTTGGGGAAATCTGTAGTGGCATGAGCGATGAGGGTGGGATCGACATCGACACCGGTCACGATATGCCCGCGGTTGGCTAGTTCGCCACCTACCCGGCCAGTGCCGCATCCAGCGTCCAAGATCCGAGCAGCTCGCGGGGCCATTGCGTCCAAAAATCGAGCTTCACCGTTGATGTCTCGTCCCTCAGCGACGAAGTTCTTCCAGCGCTGCGCATAGTTTTCCGAGTGCTCCGGGTTTCGAGCAACAATTTCTTTCCAGGTTGGCATAGTTATGTAGCTTACGCTTCCAAAACCAGGGTCTGTAACGACGTCTTAGCTAGCAACTTCCCTGCTTGAGTCATGGAGATTTCCCAGCTCTGGGTGCGCCTGCCAACATGCAGCGCGGTTGCTACCGCCTCAATCTTTCCTTCCCGGGCGCTGCGGAAAAACTGTGTCGAATTAGACACCCCAACCACGGGTTTCCCAGCAGCCACGGCCCCTGCTAACGAGCCAAGCGTTTCCCCGATCGAGCAATAAACACCACCGTTGACCAGCCCAAAAGGCTGCAGGTGGCACGCTGCGATATCTAACTGCGCCTCCGCCTTGTCGACGGCCACGTAAGTCAGCCGTATCCCCAGATGCTGGGAGAGCCCGGTGGCGGCTTGATTGAGTTCGGCCAGCTCGGCGTCGACAAGCGGGCGTTGGTGAGCAAGAGCCAGAAGTTCTGCAAGGTTCATAGTGTGGTCCAGTTTAAGGGTTGCCTAGCGAGAACGGATTGGGATTAGGCGGTAGAGTTGCAGCTATGACTGAGCAACAAGCCCTTGCACACATTGGTGTTGTCGGTTTGGCCGTGATGGGGTCGAACTTGGCACGTAATTTCGCCTCCCGCGGCCACAGTGTTGCCGTATTCAACCGTTCCTACGAAAAGACCGCCCTGCTGATTGAAGAGCACGGCGCAGAGGGTAGCTTCATCCCAGCTAAGACCATTGAGGAGTTTGTAGCTTCTCTGGAGCGTCCACGCCGCGCCATCATCATGGTCCAGGCCGGTCCGGCAACTGATGCGGTGATCAACCAGCTGGCGAATGCTATGGAGCCAGGTGACATCATCATTGATGGTGGCAATGCCCTCTACACCGACACGATTCGCCGCGAGCGCGAAATCTCTGCAAAGGGCTTGCACTTTGTTGGTGCCGGTATCTCCGGCGGCGAAGAAGGTGCCCTAAACGGTCCGGCCATCATGCCAGGCGGCCCGAAGGAGTCCTACGAATCCCTGGGACCACTGCTCGAGTCCATCGCTGCTGTTGTCGATGGCACCCCTTGTTGCACGCATATCGGTGCTGACGGCGCTGGCCACTTTGTCAAGATGGTGCACAACGGCATCGAATACGCCGACATGCAGGTTATCGGCGAGGCATACCACTTGCTGCGTTACGCGGCGGGCCTAGAGCCTGCCGAGATCGCGGAAATTTTCCGGGAATGGAACACGGGCGATCTGGATTCCTACCTCGTGGAAATCACCGCAGAAGTGCTCGCCCAGGTAGATGCCGAGACCGGCAAGCCACTGATCGACGTCATCGTCGACGCTGCCGGCCAAAAAGGTACCGGACGCTGGACCGTCAAGGCTGCACTCGATCTGGGCATCGCTACCACGGGCATCGGCGAAGCCGTATTTGCGCGGGCGCTTTCGGGTGCCCGCTCCCAGCGCGCAGCTACCGCTGGCGTGCTTCCTGGTGGCGAACTGACCACCCTCGAGGCCCTCGGCGTTGACCGCGCGCAATTCGTCGAAGACGTCCGTCGCGCTCTGTACGCGTCCAAGCTCGTGGCCTACGCTCAGGGCTTTGATGAAATCAAGGCTGGTGCTGCCGAAAACAACTGGGAGATTGACCCACGCGATCTTGCCACCATTTGGCGTGGCGGCTGCATCATCCGCGCAAAGTTCTTGAACCGCATCAAGGAAGCTTACGACACCAACCCTGATGTGGAATCGTTGCTGCTCGATCCATACTTCAAGGGCGAGATGGGCCAGCTGGTGGATTCCTGGCGTCGTGTGGTTGTGCTGTCTACGCAGCTCGGTCTCCCAATCCCGGTTTTTGCATCCTCTCTCTCCTACTACGACTCCCTGCGCGCAGAGCGTCTTCCAGCAGCCCTGATTCAGGGCCAGCGCGACTTCTTCGGCGCACACACCTACGAGCGCACTGACAAGCCAGGCCACTTCCACACCCTGTGGTCCGGTGATCGCACCGAGGTCCAGACCGACTAATCCTGTTGCGCTTATCGACGCAACAAGCCCCTAGCCAACCTACGTGCTGGCTAGGGGCTTCACCGTTGGTACCGGCTTTTTAAACCAGTCCCATCCACTTCCAATAGGTAGCGGAGAACACCACGATCAACAGGTATCCGATGATGGTTAGCGGAATGCCAGACTTTAAGAACTGCTTCGAAGTAAACGTTCCGGTTCCGTAGGCCAGCATGTTTTGTGGAGCAGAAACTGGCAGCAAGAACCCGAAAGAAATAACGAACTGCTGAATGACCACGAACCCAATGCCGCCATCTGGGGTGGGCAGGGTAAGTGCCAGCGCGATATACACCGGAATCAACGCGGAAGCGAGAGCTGTTGCCGAAGCAAAACCGAGATGAATCAAGATGGTGAACACCGACACCAAAGCAATTGTGGCAACGAGTGGCTTATCCGCAAGGCCAAGGTGACCGAAAATGAGCTTAGACAACCATTCAGCGGCACCGGTTTTAAGCAACACGGATCCAAGGGAAATACCGATAGCAAAGACGATCAGTGTTCCCCAGTTGACCAGTGGCTCGAGTGTCTTCCAGCTGTACACGCCAATTCCCGGCAACAGCAGCAACGCGATGGCGATGATAGTCACCGTCGCGGAGTCAATGGGGTGCAAAACTTTTTCAGTCGACCACAGGGCAAGCAGGAGAACCGAGATGCCAATCAAACGCTTCTCTGCTCCGGTGATGGGGCCAAGTTCGTCTAGTTGCTGCATCACGCTGGCCTTACCGCCAACAATGGTGTCAACTTCAGGCTTAATCACCATGCGCATCACGAAGTAAAGCACCACGGACATCAGTAACGACCATGGGGCTGCCCAAATAAACCACTGTCCCCAGGAGACGCCTTGTCCCATTTTGCTCTGGATAAAGCCCAGCGCGACCAAGTTTTGGGCCGCAGCGGTTTTAATGCCGACGTTCCAAATGGAAATGGACTGGGCCGCAGTGATGATTAAGATTGCACCGAGGTTCGAGCGCTTATCCATACCGAAGGCCGCAACCATGCCGAGCAAAATGGGCACCACAGCCCCAGCTCTTGCCGTGGCAGAAGGTACAAAGAACGCCAGGATGATGGAAATGACGATGGTACCAATGATGACATTGGACACCTTTTCTCCTGACACCTTAAGCACATACAATGCCAGACGCTTATGCAGCCCCGTTGTCTGCATCGCTGCAGCGAGCATGAGGGCCGCGGCCACTAAAGCAACCGAGGAGGTGGAAAATCCACCCAGAGCCATTTTCAGCCCTTCTTCCGACCCCATGAGCTGACCGGGCTTCTTCGGGTCTGGCGACAAACCAATCAAGATGGCGATCAGGGAGATGACCAGTGTGGCGCTTACCGGGTAAGACACCGCCTCGGTCACCCACATAATCACAGCAAAGGCCAGCACTGCCAGCGCAATCTGCCCCTGCCACGTTAATCCCCCACCGAGTGGCAATAGCAACACTGTTGCGAGTGCAACGAAAGACAACACAAACCAAACAAGTTTGACGTTGAACCGCTTTCCTTGGCCTCGTTCTCGTTCTGCAGCAATAGCGGTAGGCATAACTGGACTCCTCACTGAGCGGTGATGCAGGCTGCACGTCTGCTGCACCCATCCTCACAACACTCGAGAGCCCACAAAACTAGGTAGATTAATAACAAATTAATAATATCTCCGCTCCGGCGGCAGACACGGAATATCCCTTAGGTAATTGGTCACATAGGAAAACCCAGCTACACTGGGAAATTAATGACTACATTTTCAGACCTTGGCCTTCCGCTAGAGATCGTGCGGGTTCTTTCGGCCCAAGGCATTTCAGCTCCATTCCCCATTCAATCTGCCGCAATTCCTGATGCCCTCGCTGGGAAGGATGTCCTAGGCCGCGGGCCTACCGGTTCCGGAAAAACTTTCACCTTCGGCTTACCAATGCTGGCAACGCTCGCGAAATCCGGAGCCTCAAAACCCGGTGCGCCACGTGGACTCGTGCTCGCACCTACCCGAGAACTAGCGGCTCAAATCCGTGAGCGTCTCGAGGAACCAGCCGCTGCGCTTGGCTTGCGTGTGTTAGAGGTTGTGGGCGGTGTGAACATCAACCGCAACATTCAAGCGCTTGCTCGGCCAGTGGACGTGCTCGTCGCAACGCCCGGCCGCGCGCAGGACCTCGTCAACCAGAAGATCATTACTTTGTCTGCTGTACAGGTCACCGCACTTGACGAGGCGGACCATATGGCTGACTTAGGCTTCCTCCCGCAGGTGCGAAAACTGCTGGATCTCACCCCCAAGGGCGGCCAGCGGTTGCTATTTTCTGCCACGTTGGACGGGGACGTCGACAAGCTGGTCAAGGCATACATGCGCAACCCAGTCACGCATTCCACCGCCCCAGTCGAAGCGGCAGTGGACACCATGAGCCACTACCGCCTGTTGGTTGGCGGACGCGATGAACGAAACGACGTGGTCACCGCCATTGCTGCGCGTGAAGGCAAAACCATCATGTTTATGCGTACGAAACACGGCGTGGATCGGCAGGTAAAGAAGCTGCGGCGGGTAGGGATCAATGCGCTCGGCATTCACGGTGACAAGGGGCAAAACACCCGAACCACAGCCATTGACGGTTTTACTTCGGGCGAGATTCCAGTGCTCATCGCTACGGATATTGCAGCCCGGGGTATTGATATCTCTGGGGTTAGCCTCGTAGTGCACATCGATCCGCCAGCAGAGCACAAGGCCTACTTGCACCGCTCCGGCCGCACGGCCCGCGCCGGGACAGAAGGGTGCGTGGTCACACTTGTCATGGATGAGCAGCGCAAGGAAGTTGATACGCTGTGCAAGAAGGCCGGTGTAAACGCACCGGAATTCGACGTGACCCCAGATTCACCAAAACTCAAAGCACTTACCGGCGCCCGCAAGCCAAGTGGCAAGCCCCTGCCATTGCCTGGCCAGCAACCGGCCAAAAAATCAACAGCCAAAGCTTCAAGCGGCGGGAACAATGGCGGGCAACCGGGGCGCAGGCGAACGTCGAAAAGGAAGCCTGTAGTGGCAAAACCCCGGAATTCCGGTGCGCCACGGCGCGGAATCTCCCGATAGCCACTAAAATTTTGACTCAATCATGGACATATTCTTAAGCATTCTGTCTTTGCTGGGTTTCATTGCGCTGACCGCAGGCACCGGCTTTTTTGTCGCAATCGAATTCGCGCTGAGTGGCCTCGAACGGTCCACCATTGACAACCACGTAATAACCAAGAATGATTCGCTGGCCCGCGCTGTGCAGCGCGATCACAATCAACTTTCGTTTGTGCTATCGGGCGCCCAACTTGGCATCACGATCACGACGCTGGCGACCGGGTTCCTCGCGGAACCTATCCTGTCCAAGTATCTCACTCCCCTGCTGGACGCGTGTGGCATGACGCCGCAGGCTGCACGCCCCACGGCGTTGATTCTGGCAATGGTGATAGCGACACTGCTATCCATGGTGTACGGCGAGCTGGTTCCCAAAAACCTCGCCATTACGCTTCCACTGGAAACCGCCCGAGTGGCCACTCGCCCCGTGCGGGCCTTTAACTTGGTATTCAAGTGGTTCATCATCGGTCTGAATACGATGGCGAACGCGGTGCTGCGGAAATTTGGCATTGAGCCGGTCGACGAGCTTGCCTCGGCCCGCTCGCCTCAGGAGTTGCAATCCCTGGTGCGGACCTCAGCTGAGCATGGCGATCTAGACAAAACCACAGCTACCATGCTGAGCAACTCACTAGCTTTTGGCGAATCCACGGCAGACGAGTTCATGACTCCCCGTTCCAAAATTGAAGCCCTAAGCGTAGACGCCACGGTCCTCGAGTTGTTGGAACTAGCACGGGATACCGGCCACTCGCGCTTCCCGGTCATCGATGGTGACCTCGACGAGACGATCGGTGTGGTGCACGTCAAGAACGCGTTTAGCATCGATCCTGCCGAACGCGGCAGCGTGACGGTGCGTTCCCTAGCGCGCCCCGTTCCGGTTATCCCAGATTCGTTAGACGGTGACGCCGTGCTAAATGCAGTGCGCTCGGCAGGGTCCCAAGTGGTCCTCGTAGCCGACGAGTACGGAGGCACCGCAGGGTTGGTCACCATTGAGGACGTGGTGGAAGAAATCCTCGGCGAAGTGTATGACGAATACGACGATGCCGAGGCCGACCGCGAGTTCATCCGCAACGGCCACGCCTGGGATATCTCTGGCCTGGCTCGCATGGATGACCTACCGGAAAAGACCGGATATTATCCGCCCGAGGGGTCGTATGAAACCCTAGGCGGCCTGGTCATGGCTACCCTCGGCCGCATCCCGGTCGAAGGCGACTTAGTGCTGCTGCCAGATTCAGAAAATGACTTCGCCGGGGAGTTCGAGTCCGGCATCCGGGGCCGGTGGACCGCGCTGGTGACTGCGATGGACGGACGGCGAGTGGACCGAATTGTGTTGCAACCAGTAAGCAATGAAGAAGCAAAGGGGATGTTGAAGTGAGCTTCTTTTCCGCCTTTGCCCTCACCGTTTTGTTGCTGGCTGCCAACGCCTTCTTCGTTGGCGCCGAATTCGCTTTGGTCACCTCGCGCCGTGACCGCCTGGAGGCTCTAGTTTCCCAAGGCAAAACCCGGGCGCGCCAGGTTATTGAGGCCAGCGAGGATTTGTCAATGATGCTGGCTGGTGCCCAATTTGGCATTACCGTGTGTTCGTTGATCTTAGGTAAGGTCGGCGAACCAGCCATCGCTCATTTGCTGGAACACCCCATGCACCTCGCGGGCATTCCGGATGGTTTGTTGCACCCGATTTCTTTCGCTGTGGCGTTGCTCATTGTCACCGTGTTGCACATTTTGTTTGGCGAGATGGTGCCAAAGAACATCGCCATCGTGGGCCCAGAGACGGTGGCGTTAGCGCTGGTCCCTGCCCATATGGTGTTCGTGAAGATCACTCGCCCGCTGTTGCATGCGATGAACTTTGTGGCGCGCATGACGCTAAAGATGTTTGGCATCGAGCAAAAAGACGAGTTGGATTCCTCAGTCAACCAGCAACAATTAGCCTCAATGATCCGGGAATCGCGCTCCGAAGGGCTCCTGGATGCGGAAGAACATGCCCGCCTTGCCAAGGCACTGCGCTCGGATAATCGCACGATCAAGGATGTCATGATCCCGCTGGAAAAAGTGCAATCCTTGCGGTTTGGTGACCGCGGACCTACCCTCGGCTCGCTAGTCGACGCCGTGAACTCCACGGGTTTTTCTCGCTTTCCAGTGTTCGGAAAAACATCCAATCCCATCGGCTATGTGCACGTCAAGGACATTTTAGACCAAGTGAACATGGACACCTCGCGCGAGACCATTTTGCCTAAATCCAGCCTCCGCCCGCTCACCACAGTTGAAATTGCCACCAAGATGGACGAAGCCGTAGCGCTCTTGCGTCGCCGACGAGCCCACATGGTCCAGGTGCGGGACAAAGGCAAGCTGGTGGGAATCCTCACCCTCGAAGACCTCATTGAAGAATACGTAGGCACCGTTCGTGACGGCACGCATAAGGCCAAATAGATGAAACTGCTAACCCCAGCGCAGTGGCGTCCTCTCCTTGAAGCCCACGTAACCCGCGCTACCGACCTAACCCGCGACCACTTGGCGCGTCGTAAAGCAGGGCGCACGCACCCCGTGTGGGACTTCTTGTTTGACTACTACCCCATCAAGCCTGCCACCTTAGCTAAATGGCACCCGGGAGTGGGCGTAGCACTGCTTATCGACGGCACGTCTCGGGCCGAACATCTTCCTCCACACGCCAACTGGCGCGACTATCACCGCATTGATACGCCCCAGGGACCGGCAATTACTGCGGATCTCAACAGTTTGCTGCAGCGACGAGAGACGGCATACTCCTACATCGCAGACCTCTTGCGCAGGACCGAAACGAATCCAGCGCACTTTGACTGTTTTGGTCTCCACGAATGGGCGATGGTATACCGCACCGAGTCGACCCGCCACCCGCTGCCATTGCGGCTAGGGGCGGCTGGAACCGATGAGGTGGTAGAAAACCATGCGCTCCGGTGCACGCACTACGACGCGTTTCGCTTCTTCACCCCGCCAGCCCGACCGTTGAACTTCACCGTGCTCACGCGACCGCAACAGCCGGAATTTGATCAATGCGGCTGCTTGCACGCGGGGATGGATCTTTATAAATGGGGCCATAAACTTGGTCCGTTACTGCCGGGTTCGGTCTGGTTAGACTGCTTTGAGCTTGCTCGAGACTGCCGCCAATTGGATATGGAGGCCTCTCCATATGACTGTCGTGGGTTGGGCTTCGGCGTAGTAGCCATAGAAACTCCAGCAGGGAAAGCGGAATATGTGACACGCCAACGGGTCTTAAGCGCTCGCGCCGCCGAATTACGGCAAGATCTAATTGCAGCAGTGTCAGCGGTGTTGCCAGCGTAACTGCAGGTAGCACCAATGAGGGTGAGGAGAAGCGATGGGTAAACACCGGTCAGCTCAATCAAATTCTGGAGTATCCAAAGAGCTAATTGTCGCAGTTATAGGCGTGCTCGTGCTGATCGCGGCCGTCATAGCTTGGTTTGCTCTCCGCGGCTCGACTTCCACTGATCATTCCGAAGCCGCCGAGTGCCCGCAAGGAAAACTGACCGTCCCTTATGCCACCGTAGGCCAGGCCGTCGAACCACGGCAGCTGTTCGACGAATTCCTCGCTACCTCACCCAAGACCCAGGATTTTTGCGTCAACAGCTTTGAGAAAGTGGCCCTCGACCGTGCTGCTTTTGTCATCACTGACCAGGGCACACCGGCAACCACCCAGCAGCTTAGCAATGCAAAACGCGTAGCTACCACCGATAACTGGCCGATGTTCAGCACGACTCCGATCGGAATAGCACTCCCCGAGGGAATGAAGCCGCCTACTCGATGGTCCGATGCAAAAGACATGGCGCTTGTAGCAGAGCAGCCAGGTGCTGCTGCCATGGCGGCCCTGGCGAGCACCGGCGGAAACAACGAGCAAGCTGCGGAAAAGCTCAAGGGCCTTATCCCCCAGGCAGACGCTGTACAAGCTAAAAAACCGATCGCTGCATCCGAACAGGCGGTACCGAGTGGGTATCGATGGGTAAAGCCAGAACCCGCCGAAACGTGGCCTTCGCGAGTGGTACCGTTGGCTGCCACAACCGCAGTATCGGAAGCACAGAGCAGGGCCGGCGCTGAGTTCGCCAAGTTCTTCCAAACCAAAGGCCTTACTGCTTCTCCTAACGCTAATGCCGCCACCGCTTTGGCAACGAGCACCAAAGCTACTGCCCACACAGCTGCGCTACCAGCCAATACTGACACTCTGATTTTGTTGGATACTTCCGATCGCATGTCACCGCAGCTGTCCGAAGTGGCCAATATCGTCGGTGAGCGCGCCAAGAAGATCGGTGCAGCAGGCGCCCACGTGGGTCTGTGGAATTACTCCTCGCCGTTGAATCCAGGTGTGACTAAGAGCTGGCGCAATAACATCGCACTTACGGATAACTCCCAAGGAGCAAACGCAGCTACGGCGCTGGGATCCTTTGGCACTGGCGGCGTGCCCAATACGAATGAGGCGCTGCTAGCTGCACATACTGCGGCACAAGAATACCGCGCTGAGACTAATCGCGAGGTCCGAATCCTCCTCATCACCACCGGGACAGCGGACCAAGGTTACGCGCAAGCAGTTGTGGATCAAGTGAAAACTCCGGTTGCCGTCATCCACGTAGGTGCAGACCCTGCCGATCCAGCTCTCGCTAAACTTGGCAAGCCAGCCCAGACGGTAGCACATCCAGACGCGTTAGGCGCGGCCGTGGATAAAGCGTTGGGACTGAACTAAACAAAAAGCCCGCTCTACCGGGGAGAATGTCGGTAGAGCGGGCTTTTCTAGTTAGGTCTTAGGACACCACGCGGCGTCGGCGACGGGCAGCCAGTTCGTCAGAGAAATCAATGACAGAATCGTCAGATTCGATGCGCTCAGATGGGAAGCTGGAGATCGTACCGGTCAGTTCCTTCATGATGCCCGGAACAGCGATGCCAAACACACCCTGTCCGCCGCCGAGGAGGTCGATGACTTCCTCGTTGGAACGGCACTCGTACACGGTGGTGCCATCAGATACCAGTGTGATATTTGCCAGGTCATCCACGCCCAGATCACGCAATTTATCGACGGCCAAGCGGATGTTCTGCAACGAAATTCCGGTGTCGAGCAGCCCCTTGACGATCTTCAACACGAGAATGTCTTTGAAGGAATAAAGGCGTTGAGAGCCAGAGCCCTTGGCACCGCGGATCGACGGAACGACCAGCTTGGTCCGCGCCCAGTAATCCAGCTGGCGGTACGTAATACCCGCGACCTGGCAGGCGATGGGGACACGGTAGCCCACCTCTTGGTCGGGCCCCATGTCGAACAGTGATTCTTGCACTGGTCGCTGTGTTTCGTCGTTGCGGATATCCACGTAATTTCTCCCTTGTAGTTTTGACACGGACATAACGGTGCCAAAAACTGGTGTTGTGTCCATTCTTAAGGCAAGGCTCTGCCTGAGTCAAGCGCTAGCTGGTTAAATCAACACAACTAGCCCCAAACCTCAACCTTTAGTTGAAGCTTAGGGCATAACCGTCACAATGTCACCTTTAATCACAGGCGTGTCGTTTAGAAACTTTTGTTTCAGGAGAAATTTTCGACTCAGCCACGCCTCGAGGCCTACGTTAGATCCTCGTCAGAGACCCCAAGCTCACGCATAAACGCGGCGAATTCCTCGTCATCCACCCCGAATTCATGAGGCTCATCGTCCACTCCAGAAGTAGTTTCATCCAACTGGTAAGAACCAGAAAGATACACTTCTTCCCCATCGCGAACGAGGAAATCAAAAGTGCGAAGCACTTCCGCAACCGGCAGGAACACCGACGTTTCCGCCAGAACTTCTTCCTCAACGCGCACCGGCAGCTTGGTCAGCATATGCACAGCAACCAGGTCAGAAGGCCGTAGTTCAATCTTCCGATCTGAATCCAACACGATCTCGGCATAAAACGTGCCCTGGTGCTGGCCGGTTATCGCAAGTTCCCGGATCGGATCATCCCCAGCGTTGAGGACATCTACTAATGCGCTGACGGCATCGGGACGGTAAATATCCTCCCATATGGGTCGCTTGCGCAGCGCAGATGCAGCTTCTGGGGAAATCCAGATGGGCAACGCACGAGTGCGTTCTGCCCACCAAAGAACCAAGCAGTCGGCGTGTTGTGACCCCAGGCTACTCACTCCTAGGTAGTGGACGTCGACAAGTGCCATGGTGGGAGTACTCCTAGCCCAGTTGATTGCGTAGTTCGTTCTTCACCAAGGAGGCGTGCAGCGAAACCACCAGCGCTGTTAGATGCTGGGACGTCTCTGTGGCACGTTCCCGAGCGACATCGCTGCGGGAATGCGCAATGGGCGCAGCCACCTGCGCAATGAGATCGGCCTGTCGGCCGGCAGTCAACCGCAAGGAGCGAAGCTGACGCGAATCGAAACCAAACTCTTCCAATGCTGCGCAGGTTGACGCCACGCGGACATCATCAATGGTAAAAAAGCCGGAGTGGTCTGGCTTAAGGAGGCCGATTTTGACCAGCTCAGCGAGCTCGCCCATTTCCACTCCCGCCTGACTGGCGACATCCTCCGCGGTCAAGCGGGTGGCTACCGGGGCCCGGAAATTTTCTGGGGAAATCAACGGGCTTGCTTCGGAACGGATCAACGTGGTGACCGTGCCAGCGTCCATGGCCTCAAGCTGTTCCCGGATCACCTTCAGCGGCAGGTAGTTGTCCCGCTGGGTAACCAAAATGTAGCGCAACCGCTCCACATCTTCTTCAGTGAAGCGTCGGTAGCCGGAGGCAGTGCGCTGTGGGGATACGAGACCTTCGGCCTCTAGAAATCGGATCTTGGATACCGTGATGTCATCAAATTCCTGCTGCAGCCGTTGCAACACCACCCCAATAGACATGGTCTTTGGCGCTTTAGCCTTCTTGGCCTTAGCTCCAGCGCTCGCTTTGGCAGCTGAGGAAGCCGTTGGCACGTCGGAGTTAACAGCGGTAGCAGAAACTTTTGATGCAGATGCAGCGCTCACAGTCGGGGCTTTTCTCTTCTAGTTCACGGACGGTCGGGATGCGATTTAGGCATAAACGTAACAACTACACCCGGGCCAATAGTGCCCGCGGTGTAGTTGGCTAAGGTGGGGCAGCTTGGTTACGCCTGTGGTCCGGCCAGGAAAACCAGGCGGAACTTGCCAATCTGGACTTCATCGCCAGTGGACAAAACCTGCGAATTCTTTGGCTCACGGTTGACGTAGGTGCCGTTCAGGGATCCGACGTCTACGACCTCAAACTCTCCTTCATTGCGGCGGAATTCAGCGTGACGGCGAGACACAGTGACATCGTCCAAGAAGATGTCGGATTCTGGGTGACGCCCTGCGGTGGTCGTATCCTGGTCCAGCAGGAAGCGGGAGCCGGCGTTCGGGCCGCGCTTTACCACGAGCAGCGCGGAGCCAGCTGGCAAGTTGTCATTACCCACGGCAGCCGGAGTGGAACCCGCGCCCGATTCCATTTCTTTCAGCAGATCAGCACGAAATACTGAAGTGGTCTCGACTTGTGCGTCTGGGATACCGGTGTTGTCACTCATTTTTCTCAAACCTCCGGGCTAAGAACGTGCCTTTTTTAGTAGTGGCTCCATCATAGCCCTAAATGGATGCTCCATGAGCAACTCTTGCCACATAGAACCAAAATGGAAACACACTCGATGGTCAAACTTACTTGAAGATGCTGCCAATACCTGCGATTAAGGACTTCCCCTTGTTGGCCAACGGGTTGTCCCCCACCATGTAGGTCCACGTCGCAGATGGGCGATGCAAACCAGAATCCGTCAGGTGCGCGCCATCGGCGTCGATGCGGACCTTTCGGAATGTCTTGACCGCATCATCCACGGCGGCCTGCGCCAGCTCTTTGAATTCAGTCACCGCGATTCGATGGAACTCGTCGATAGGAGTTTCCCGGGCGATAGCTTTGAGGTGGATGGACTCGCGAACGTCGTCAAGCAAAGCTAAGTGTTCGCTCCAGGCTTCATCGAGGTGGAACAGCATAATGTCTCGCGCCGCTTGTTGCGCCACCTCCGCGGGAACCCAGCCGAGCTCAGCCGCGCGTTCTGGCGCTCGCTCGGCGAGTTCTTGCCACGCCTGATCGGTGTCCAGCAAACGAGCGCGCCGCTCGTCGATGATCACGCGCTGATCTGAAATAAGCTTGTTGTATTTCCAGGTCTGGGCGTGGATTTCCAGCAGCTGGCCTTCGGTCACGCGTTGACAGTGATCCACGAATTGCTGAGCTCGGTTGCTTTCGATGAGGCCGTCTGCCCGCGGGGTCAACGTGATGTTCTCTCCGGCACCGCCGGTGGTCACTACGTCATCTTCCAGCGAGACAAAGAACATGCTGAGGCCTGGGTCGCCTTGGCGCCCCGCACGGCCACGCAACTGGTTATCCAGACGTGACGAGCGATGCTTCGCGGTACCTATCACCGCCAAACCGCCCAGGGCTACGACTGCGTCTCGGTCCGCTTCGTCCGCTCCGCCGAGGCGAATGTCGGTGCCACGACCGGCCATCTGGGTAGAAACAGTGACCCGGCCGACGTCACCCGCCTCCGCGATAATCCGCGCCTCTTCCGCGTCATTCTTGGCGTTGAGCACCGAGCACTCGATCCCTTGTTCCCGCAAACGTTCGGCCAGTTCTTCAGACTCCGCCACGTCTTGAGTGCCCACCAAAACCGGCTGTCCCTTGGCGTGGAGCTGGGCAATTTCCGACAAAACTGCCCGGTCTTTATCTTCGACGGTGGCATAGATTCGGTCTGCCTGATCAAAGCGTTGTAGTTCGCGGTTGCGGTCAATGACAGAAACCCTAAGATCGTAGAATTGCCGCAGCTGGTCGGTTGCTTCCACGGCAGTTCCGGTCATGCCACATACCGTTGGGTAGCGTCCCATCAATGCTTGCAGCGTGATGGAATCAAGAATCCGCCCACCGTCGGTGACATTCAGGCCTTCCTTTGCCTCGACGGCGGCTTGGATGCCGTCTGGCCAGCGCTGTAAGTCAGCGACGCGGCCTTTCGACTCATCAATGAGCGCGACCTTTCCATCGCGCACGATGTAATGGACATCCCGCACGAGCAGCGCCCGAGCGTGGAGCGCAAGGTTTACCTGAACAAGGGTGGTTCCCACATGCTCGTCGTCATACAGTGACGCGATACCAAGCGCCCGCTCGACCTTGCGCGCACCTTCGTCGGTAAGGAAAGCGTTGCGACGGTCATCGTCGGTGGTGAAATCCTCTTGTTCGCGCAGCCCACGCACAATTTGGGTGATCTGGCCGGTCGGCGCGGACCCGGGGACCGACCCAGCGAGAACCAACGGCACTAATGCTTCATCGACGAGCACAGAGTCAGCCTCGTCAACGATGGCCACATCAGCACCGGATTGCACCGCATCTTCACGCTTAGTGATGAGCTGATCCCGCAAAACATCAAAGCCGATTTCATTGACTGGAGCGTAGACCACATCGCAGCGGTAGGCCTCACGTCGCTGCACCTGGGTCATCGATTCAGTAATTGACGCGATGGTCAACCCGAAGAACTCCACCAACGGGCGATTCCACTCTGCATCGCGGCGGGCCAGATAATCGTTAACGGTGATCGCGTGGACTTTCTTACCTAACAAGGCGTAGCCGGTGGCCGCCATCGCTCCGACGAGGGTCTTGCCTTCGCCAGTGGCCATGTGCACCACATCGCCTTCCAACAATCGCAAGGTCGCCTGCGATTGCACTTCAAACGGCTTAATCCCTAACGTGCGTTGCGTGGCCAATGACAAGATCGCGAGGAACGAGACCGGGTCCTTCAGCTGACCGCCTGCGGTAATCTCACGTGCTCGGGCCGCCAGCGCGGCGTCGTCAAGCGCGGCAAGCTGCTCGGATGCTGCTTGTGCCTTTTCGACGACCACCTGGCTCCGCTTCTGGTTTCGGCCAGACTTGCCGCCGAGCGCTTTCCATAACCAATCCATCGCGACATAACTCCTTCGCCGTCTCGAGGCCTTTCAGCACCCGAGGTGGGCATTCGTAGCAGTGTGAGCTTTTCGTTCCAAGTTTAGTCAGGTTGATGAACCTCACCGCTGGCGGTACGGCTATGAGATGGAAAGGCGCATAGTGAGTGCAGTAATGTGGGGGTGGATTGCGGAGGCGTGGGAAAATTTCTCGCGTTGAGAATTCTTTATGTCCTCCGCGGTACGAGCCAAAGAAAGCTTCATCAACCCGTTTGTAATGAAAGGCCTCAGAAGGTCCGTGGAATCGATCAGCGTAAAGTTCCCGAGCAGTGCCGGCTACCAATTGGCTGCCACCCTCGACGTGCCAGACACCAAACCGCAGGCATTCGCCCTGTTTTCACATTGCTTTGCGGGATCTCGATTCACTCCGGCTGCCGCCCGAACCTCCAAATGGCTAGCGGAACACGGCATCGCCTGCCTGCGTTTTGACTACCCAGGTCTCGGACAATCCGAAGGCGATTTCGCCGATACGTGCTTCACCATGAACGTCGAGGATCTCAAGTGCGCTGCGAACTGGCTCGCTGAGAACTACTCTGCCCCACAGCTGTTGATCGGCCACTCCCTGGGCGGCGCCATGGCGCTGCGGGCTGGCGCCGACATTCCATCGGTGAAGGCAGTGGCCACGATGGGTGCGCCGTTCGACCCGGCACACTCCGTATTGCACTACGCCGACAAGATCGGTGAGGTAGATGAAAAGGGCGCGGTAGCAGTTACCTTGGGTGGTCGCGAGCTGACTATCTCCCGTAACTTCCTGGAAGATCTCGCCGAAATCAACCCGGAGACCTACATCCCTAAGCTGCGCAAACCGCTGTTGATCTTGCACTCTCCGATTGACCAAACCGTTGGCATCGGCGACGCCCAAAAGATTTACCTGGTTGCCCGCTACCCGAAGTCTCTAGTGTCTTTGGACAAGGTGGATCACCTCATGACTCGGGAGGGCTCCGCGCAATACGCCGCAAACATCATTTACGACTGGTTCCAGCACTTTATCGTGCCTGAGCCAGGATCAAATGACCCTATTACGCTCGGTGAAGCTTCCGCCGAAGCCCACTCCACCAAGGCCACCAAGTACTCCGGCTATGTCGATTCCGGCACGCGCCGTCACTTCATTGACCGCACCAAAGAAGGTGGCGGAAAGGACACTGGAGCATCGCCTATGTCGATGCTGCTGGCCGCCGTCGCCGCTGACACCAACCATGCGGTGCGCGAGGCTGCCCTCGCCGCCCGTGTGCGAGGCCTCGAGGACGTAGCCGTGGAGGTCAAGCTTGTCGACGGTCACCTGCACCGCACCGTTACCTTCGTTGGTAATATCACCCCAGAGCAGCGCACCACGCTGCAAGAAGCTGCCAGCTCAAGCGCCGTGGAATCTTTGCTAGGCGCACCGATCTCCGACAGCTTCCAGTGATCGCCGGTACGGACCGCTGCCCTTGCTGCAGCGGCCTAACCTACGCAGAGTGCTGCCAACGGTTCCACCTGGGCGCCTCCGCACCCACCGCGGAAGCATTGATGCGCTCCCGATTTTCGGCTTTTGTCACCCACGATGCCGAATACCTCCTGCGCACATGGCATGAAGACACCCGACCAACCCAGCTAGGCTTCGATGAGCAGGTTGAATTCTTCCGACTGGACATTCTGGCCACCTCCCAAGGTGGCCCGTTGGACACCACTGGTACGGTCGATTTCGAAGCGTTCTACCGGGTGGGGCGAACGATTGGTTCCCAACGGGAGCATTCTACTTTTCACAAGATCAACGGGAATTGGATTTACGTCCAGGAAGTGTAGTTTTCATTGGAAACCATCGCAGTTTCAGCAGCCGTTATTCGCAATGCTGCCGGTCAGGTGCTCACTGTCCGCAAGCGTGGCACGGACCTGTTTATGTTTCCCGGTGGCAAGCCCGAGGCAGGTGAAACTCCTCAAGATGCCGTTGTCCGCGAAGTTCGCGAGGAACTAGGGATCTCTCTGAGCAATGTTTCCTTGTTCGGCGAATTTACCGCCCCGGCTGCCAACGAAAACGCTCGCGTGGTGGCCCACGTCTTCACCGCCACTTGTGTGGACACCCCCGAAATCGCCGCCGAGATCGAAGCATCGGCATGGGTAGACATCGATAACCCGCATGTTCCCCTCGCGCCCCTGCTTGCCGACGCAGTGTTCCCGGCCCTGCCACCAGTGGTCCGCAACATCACCGTATTTTGTGGCTCAGCTCAAGGAAACTCGCCGGCATTCGCTACCCGTGCACAACAACTTGGCGCAGCGATAGCCGACGCTGACCACACCCTGATCTACGGTGGCGGCGCGGTTGGACTCATGGGAACTATTGCTGATGCTGTGTTGGATGCAGGCGGGCGTGCCGTTGGCATCATGCCGCAGCACCTCGTCGACCGAGAAATCGCCCACAAACGCCTGAGCGAGCTGCAAGTCGTGGCAAACATGCATGAACGAAAGATGGCGATGGCGCAGCGTGGCGATGCCTTCGTAGCCATGCCAGGCGGCGCCGGCACCCTTGAAGAACTCTTCGAGGCCTGGACTTGGCAAATGCTCGGGCTGCACCAAAAGCCAGTAGCTCTCTACGGCCGCGACTTTTGGGCACCGATGATGCACATGCTGAACCAAATGGTGGAGCAAGGCTTTATCGCCCAGAAGTTTGTGGATGCAATCATCCTCGCCGACTCCCCCACTGAGCTGCTACAACGCCTCCACGCCTGGCAGCCAACCGGCGCAAAGTGGGACTGATTTACGCACAGTTTCTGCCATGAGGTAACTTATTTTCTAGTCCCACGTACGTTCCTGGGACAGCACGGGCTGTGGCGCAGTTTGGTAGCGCACTTGACTGGGGGTCAAGGGGTCGTCGGTTCAAATCCGGTCAGCCCGACAAAATTCTCTTGTCTATACAAGGCATTCGGGAGGGATATTCACTGATGAGTTTCATCCCTCCCCCCTCGAGGCAGAATATGCCCCGCTTTGCTGACGCGCACAAGCGCACCGAGTCAGCCGGATCTTTTAGCCAGGGTGCAGATGTTTACGACGACATTCGCCCCGGCTATCCTGCAGAAGTCTTAGAGCTCCTCACACCTCGGCCCGTCGGCCCAATCCTCGATGTTGGAGCGGGCACCGGAAAGCTCACCGCGTCCTTGCCGGGCGAAGCGTGGGCGCTGGATCCTAGCTTGGACATGATCGCCCACCTGAGGGCGTCGTTAAGCGTGCCAGCATGGTTAGCGACGGCAGAGTCCACTGCCCTGCCGCCACGGTCGGTGGCAGCCGCGACCTGTGCTCAAGGCTGGCATTGGGTGGATGTGCCGCGCGCCAGCGCGGAGCTGGATCGGGTCATTGCGCCTGGCGGGGTGTTGCTGCTGGTGTGGAACACGATTGACGTGCGCGTTCCGTGGGTGCATAGGCTTACCAGAATTATGCATGCCGGTGATGTTCAAAAGCCGGGTTTTTATCCAGACGTCGCGGCCCCTTGGCGCTTGGCGGACGAACTGCGATTGACGTGGTCCCAGCATTTGCTGGCGGAGGATCTTTTTCGGCTGATGGCTACTCGGTCTTACTGGCTGCGAGCCACTGAAAAGACCCGGTTGAAGATGACCGCCAACCTCTCGTGGTATCTGTACGAACACCTGGGGATGCAAGAAAAAACACCGGTGGAGCTACCCTACCGGTGTGATGCCTTTGCTTATCGACGCCCCACGGACGCCGAGTAATCATCGGCCTGAATTATGCGCTGTAGTAAGCAATCTTAGAAAATTGGCTATCCACGTGGAAGATGCCGTGGGCGGCCGACTGGATTGCCTTCGGCATCGCGGCCTCCGCAACGATGCTGCGCTGATCCAAGATCGTGCCGTCGGCGGCGGAGACGGTGGTAATTACGTTGCCGTGGTCCGTACCCGCAACGAAGGTAATTGACTTACCGTCATTCACAGTGGACTTGTGCGCTACCCGCGCATTCACCGACCACAGCACGATGCCGTCCTTGACACCAACCAGCTTGTCGTCGGCGGTGTTTACAACGAGTACGTCGCCTGCTTGCTCTTGAATGCTCAGGGCGCGGTTGACTGCAACCCCATCAATGTCACGGACTAGGTGGTCAGTGGCAGCGTGTGCTTCGTTGGTGAGTGGCTGGCCGGCTTTCGTAAGTTCGATTTCGGCCGCGCCCAGCCGGACGTCGATACGCTCGCCGACCGTGATCTCAGCACCCTTGCCTGGCATCGATGCTTCCGCGCTGCGAGCTACCGTAGTAGTCCATGCCGAAGCTGGCTTATCGACGGTCCCAGCAGCAACCTGCAATTCACCCGCGCCAGTGGTCCGCGCGGAGTACAGCACGCCGTCGGCGAAACCGAAGGTCTCTGGAATAAACCCAGGGTTGATTGCGTCACCAAAAACTCCAGTGCCAGGGTTGAACGGAGCCCATGCCCCATTGTTCTGACGGCATGGCAATGCACCACCCAGGTCAACGCGCTGGCATTCCAGCGAGCGGTCCTGCCACAGCAGGGAGCCGTCGCGCATGGAAAACGCTGCGGTACCGGCTGCGTTGAGTACGGAGCTGTTCAGCCCAACCACCATCACGTCACCGATCTGGATAGGGGCGATGTCATCGTCGCCAAACAACGGCGCGAGGCGCAGGCCCTGGAGAGCATCCTTGACGTCCACGCTCCACTGAGCATTAGGAGACAACGCCGCCAGGTTGCCAGCAGTCTTGCCATCTGCGAATGCCTGAGCATCCGCCCGAACCACCTGGCTCGTGGTCGACGATGGGAAGGCCGAGGTGACTTCAGAAGTGGTCAATCCAGCTACGGAAGAAAAGATCGAACCGCCGGAACGATGTGCATGAGGAGAAGCAGTCTCTGCATTACTTACGGCCGCACAACCGGCGACGGCAGCAACAACAGCAGCAAGAACGCCCACCGCGCCCAACGTGCGGGCGGTGGAGCGGGGTGCTCGGACTTCAGTTGAAGCCTCGAAAGATGCAGAGACCATTTTTCCTACTAACAAAAGAGTGAGATTCTTCCAGTTTTACGCCGAGACAAACTCTCGATTGTTCAACGGCTACAGATTGTCTATCGAGCACATCCCTGGAGCGTTAACAAAAGTTCAAACTTTCTTTATCTTTTCGAGATATTTGCGATTGTCAAGCCTTAAACATTGACCTAACATTGCCTCAATTTTCACACTTTGACCTGGGGTTTCACGTGAAACATGGGCAACTTTACTAACTTTAGACCCTTCAATCACTTTTGTCACTATAAGCGCGGGTTTTGTTGGTGCTGTTCTACTATTGTCCAGTTTTAAAGCTTGACTTCGCCGGATTTCGGGTGGGTGGGGCTAGCTTCCAACCACAGGTAGAATTTGCCCACAGTTTGGCAAGATTTCGCACCTAAATCTTGCAAAACCCATCGCGAAATCCACATACACACAAAGCCCCCGGCCACTGCCCTCAATAAAAACGAGGATGGCCGGGGGCTGGTGCGAGCTTAAGCGCCAGTAGAGCTACTGTCGGACGCGCTTTTCACGAACACGCACTGCGATCTTCACCGGGGAACCTTCAAAACCGAAGGACTCGCGGAATTTGCGCTCGAGGTAACGGCGGTAACCGGCCTCCAGGAAGCCCGTGGTAAACAAGACGATCACCGGCGGGCGCGTAGATGCCTGAGTGGCAAAGAGCACACGCGGCAGGCGGCCGCCACGCATCGGTGGTGGATTCTGCGCGATCACGGCACGAAGCCAGTTGTTGAGCTGTCCGGTTGTAACACGCTTGTCCCAGGACTCCAGTGCCTCGATCATGGCGGGTTCCAGCTTCTGCAACGCTCGGCCAGTAGCAGCCGAAATATTGATGCGACGGACCCACGGGAGGTGAGCGATCTGCAAGTCAATTTCCCGCTCGAGCAGTTCCCGACGGTCTTCATCCACCAAGTCCCACTTGTTGTACGCGAGGACAAGGGCCTTGCCAGATTCCACGATCATGCCCAGCACGCGCTGGTCCTGTTCGGAGATCGGCTGCGAGGCGTCGATAAGCATGACGCAAACTTCGGCAGCGTCGATCGCTCCCTTGGTGCGCAGCGAGGCGTAGTATTCGTGGCCCTGTGCTGTCTTGACTTTCTTGCGCAGGCCCGCGGTGTCAATAAACTTCCACAGCTTTTGGTCAAGTTGGACCAGTGAGTCGACCGGGTCAACGGTGGTGCCGGCTACGTTGTCGACGACCGAACGCTCTTCGCCCGTGATCTTGTTCAGCAACGAGGACTTACCCACGTTAGGGCGCCCGACCAGAGCGACCCGGCGTGGCCCATCCACGATAGATGGGTGGCGGGGCTTTTCTGGGAACAGCCGCAGAATCTCATCCAGGACGTCCGCGCCACCACGACCATGCTGTGCAGACACCGGCCACGGGTAATCAAGGCCAAGGGCCCAAAATTCAGCAACGTCGGCGAGTTGATTGTCGGAGTCAAACTTGTTGGCCACCAAGATAACCGGCTGTTCCGCACGTTGCAGGTTGGCTGCCATGACAGAGTCGGTTTCGGTAATGCCGACCTGCGTGTCAACCACCATCACGATGACGTCGGCCGTAGCCATAGCAGTTTCAGCCTGACGTGCGATGGCCCCGTGAATGCCCTTGGCATCTGGATCCCAGCCGCCAGTGTCTTGCACCCAGAAGCGACGCCCATTCCACTCAGCGATGTAGGAAATTCGGTCCCGAGTAACACCCGGGTGGTCTTCCACCACTGCTTCGCGACGTCCAAGGAAGCGGTTAACCAGCGAAGACTTGCCCACGTTCGGACGGCCAACAATGGCTACCGTGCAGAGTTCTTCCTCTGTGAAATCCGGGGTGACGATTCCGAACTCTCGCTCGATGGCTTCCCAGTCTTGGTCATCGGCGGCATCGCTGTCTTCGTCAAAGTCGGCTTCACCGAAGTCAGCTTCGCCGTAGTCAGCTTCGTCAAAGTCGGCATCGTCATAGTCGAAGTCTTCGTCGTCGTAGTCGCGGGCGGCCCAACCGCCACCGGGAGCTACTACTTCTTCCTCCGTGAAGGCTTTATCAGCCGAGATTTCGCCACCTTGAGTGTGGTAGACGAACATGGTTTCGGGTTCGTCGTGCGCGTCGAAGTCGTTCTTCTTGGAAGTCATTACTGTGCACCTTCCTGGGACTTAAGGGCGAGTTCCATCAAACAGGTAACCACCTGGTCAAAAGTGAGCTCGGAAGTGTCAATGATTGTGGCGTCTTCGGCTGGGCGCAGCGGAGAGACGGCGCGGGTGGAATCGAGAGTATCGCGACGAATGACGTCGGCCAGCACGGCATCAAAATCCACGTTGCGGCCAGCAGCGACATCTTGGTCAAACCGGCGCTTCGCTCGTACCTCGGGGGAGGCGGTAAGGAAAATCTTGAGCGGCGCATCCACCAACACGGTGGTGCCGATGTCGCGGCCGTCGACAATGCAGCGATGTGCCTGTGTGGCCAGCTCGCGTTGCAGTGCCACCAAATTCTCGCGAACCGCCGGGTAAGCAGATACTTCGGACACCGCCGCGGTTACCTCGGCGCCCCGGATTTCCCGGGATACATCGCTACCGTCGAGCATGACCTTGGTGGAGGTCGGATCATCATTGACTGCCATTGGTAATGCAGCAGTCGCTGCTACTACCCGGGTTTCGTCGGACGGGTCGATGCCCAGGTTCAAGACATGCAAAGTGGCCACCCGGTACATCGCCCCGGTGTCTAGGTATTTCGCAGCTAGTTGCTTGGCGACGGCCCGGCACGCGGTGGACTTGCCTGCGCCCGAAGGGCCGTCGACGGCCATAATGAATCCGTTGTTGGGAAGATTTGCGATCATCACATTCCCACCGCTTTGTACAGGCTGGTCAGCTCTGCGGTATTGAGCGCGCGGATTGCCCCAGGGGTCTGCTCCCCCAGCTGGACGGTGTGGATCTTGGTGCGCACCAGGCGTTCGACGGGGAATCCAACTTCCTTCAGCAGCCGACGCACAATATGCTTGCGGCCTTCGTGCAGCTCTACTCGCACGATGGACTTGCCCTGCCAAATGTCGATGATCTGCGCGAAGTCTGCCTTGGCCGGACCGTCGTCAAGTTCCACGCCGGCCTTGAGCTGGCGAATGGTCTTGTTGTCTAGTTCCCCGACCACGGTGGCGAGGTAGGTCTTGGACACCTCGTACTTTGGGTGCATGAGGCGGTTGGCCAGCTCACCATCGTTGGTGAGCAGGATAAGGCCTTCGGTGTTAGCGTCGAGGCGGCCCACGTGGAAAAGCCGCTGACCAGCATCGAGCTTTTCGCCTACGATGTCACCGATGCACGGACGCCCCATGTCATCATGCATGGTGGACTGGACACCAAAAGGCTTGTTCAGGACGAAGTATTCGAGGCGTTCATCAACCCGGATTCGGGTGCCATCGACGCGCACTACGTCCTTGTTTGGGTCAATTCGGGTGCCCTGCTGGACCACAATTTGCCCATTAACTTCGACACGCCCCATGTCGATCAGCTTTTCCGCCATGCGGCGAGAGGCAACGCCAGCTTGGGCCAGCACCTTCTGCAGACGGATTGGCTCGCTTGCTTCAGCGCGTGCTGCGTGATCAGATTCAACATGCTGGTGACGCGCGGGCTTAGCCTTGGACACATAGATGTCCGAGGCCAATTTCTTGGTGCGGTTTTCGCCCTTGATCGGGCGGGAAGAGGTAGCTGAGTTGTTGCCGTAGATGCTGGATCCACGTTGAGCGGCAGGCTTTTTACCTGGGGCTTTACTGTCCGGTGTGCCTTCTCGGCGAGCGGGAGGGGTCACGTTATCGTGTCCTATTCTTTTGAAGTTGTAAATCAAGGCACCAGCCTAGTGCACATCCTGGGCACTTGTCATCTTTTATCCACGGCCCGGCAGTTCAGGGAAAACTGCGGGCAGCTGCAAGTCCACTTCGCCCAGCGCATTCAATTGACCATCCACGATTGAGCCCAGGTAAGGCACGCCGGTGACGTTGTGGAATTCGCTGAGGTTTAGTGCGGTAGCTAAGTCTGGTTCTACTGGCAGCCGTCCGCCGATGAGCCCTAACACCTCCAGCCCTCGGTTCTGGGCCGCCTCTACTGTGAGTTCCGCAAGGTTTAGTGAGCCAAGACCGGTTGAGGTCACTACCACCACGGGAGCCGCCAACTCTTGGGCGAGATCCGCCAAAGTCCAGCTATCGGCGAGGCGAACGAGCAGGCCGCCAGCCCCTTCGACGAGCACCACCCGGCCGGGTGCATCGAAATGTCGGATTCGAGCGGCCGTATCGGCTAACTCCAATTGCGGCAATCTGGCCCGACGTGCAGCGAGATTCGGCGCCAGAGGTTCTGGGTAGCGGGCAAAGTCATACGTATCTATACCCGCGAGCTGAGCCAGAGTGTGTGCATCTCCCCGACCATCCGGTTCCCCGGTTTGCGCCGGTTTGATGCCGATCACCTCCAGGCCAGCCTTCTTATACGCCAACGCCAAGGCCGCGGTAGCGATAGTCTTGCCCACGTCGGTATTAGTACCGGTGACTATCAAGATTGCCATGCTAGTTTCCTTCCAAGTGACGGTGAACTGCTGCGACTACCCCGTGACATATCTGGGCAATCTCAGCTGAGGTGCATACATAAGGCGGCATGACGTATATAAGTGTGCCGAACGGGCGGATCCACACCCCTTCGGCAAGTGCCGCTTCCGTGGTAGCTGCCATGTCCACCGGCGTGTGCAGCTCCACCACGCCGATGGCCCCCAAGACTCTAATATCGGCGATTCCGTCAAGTGGCTGCCCGCTAGGCGTGTGGAGTACCGCCAGGCCGTCGATAAGCTCATGCTCAATACGCGCCACCTGGGCACGCCAATCGCCCCGCTCGTATACCCGCAACGCAGCCGAGGAAACTGCGCATGCCAATGGGTTGCCCATGAATGTTGGGCCGTGCATCAACGCCCCACCACCAGCTGGCGTGGAAATGGCGTGAGCGACGGCGTTAGTGGTGAGAGCAGCAGCGAATGTCATGAATCCACCAGTGAGTGCTTTACCCACGCACATGATGTCCGGCCTGATTCCAGCGGACTCCACAGCAAACAGAGATCCCGTGCGACCGAATCCAGTGGCGATTTCGTCTACGACGAGCAATCGTCCTGTTCGGTCGCAGATGTCACGTAGTCCCGCGACCAGCTCGGCGTCGTGAAAGCGCATGCCACCAGCGCCTTGCACGACAGGCTCAACGATGATGGCCGCGATGGAATCATCGATCGCTGCTTCAATCTGGGCAAGGTAGGCCGATAGTGTGTGCGCCGATGCTCCTCGAGTGGGTGGGGCAGGCACGAATTTTTGTTGAGCGATGATGCCACGCCACAGTGCGTGCATGCCCCCTTCGGGGTCACAGACACTCATCGGGGCGAAGGTATCACCGTGATAGCCGCCCCGCCACGTCAACATAATGGTGCGCTCTGGATGTCCAATGCCTCGCTGGTATTGGATGGCCATTTTCACCGCAACTTCCACGGACACGGAACCAGAATCAGCGTAGAACACTTTATCCATGCCGGTCAGGCGCGTAAGCTGCTCCCCCAGCCGTACCGCAGGTTCATGGGTCAGCCCGCCGAACATCACATGACTCATTCGATCAATTTGCTGCTGCGCAGCTGCTACGAGTTCCGGGTGGGAGTGCCCGAGGGCTGCAGCCCACCAGGAACTCATGGCATCGATAACTACCCGACCATCGCTTAAATGCAGGTACACGCCGCTCGCCTTATCGACGGCCACCGCATCCACTGGGTTGGGACATGGGCTGTAAGGATGCCACAGGAGTTCTCGGTCTTGGGCTGCTAGTTCGGCTGCGCGTGGAGACATTATTGCTCAGTGATTCCTTGATATGGGTACTGATCGGCTCGGGACCATGAAACGATTGAACGGTGTTTAAGTGTAGCTGCTTTCGAGTTGATTTTCCGTCAGTTAACCGGCCATACTTTCCTGCATGACCGTAATTGAACAGTGTTCAGGAATGGAGGGGGCGCGGCCCGCCACACATCGGCGCAGCCATCCCATCGGTATGCCCGCCCTGGTCAGTATCGAAATGTGGGAGCGGTTCAGCTTCTATGGCATGCAAGCAATCCTGGTGTTTTACCTCTACGCCGCAGACGGACTTGGCCTGAGCAAAACAGACGCAACCGCGATCATAGGCGCGTACGGAGCGTTCGTTTATTTGGCTACCATCCTTGGCGGTTGGCTAGCCGATCGCGCATTTGGACCAGAGCGAACGCTGCTAGGCGGTGCCATCCTGGTCATGGCGGGCCACCTGGTCCTGGGCCTCGCCCCTGGGGCGCCCGGAGCTGCGACGGGGTTGTGCGCGATTGGCATCGGCTCTGGGTTTATTAAAACGTGCGCAGTAGCCACACTTGGCTTGCTGTATCCCGAAGGAACCCACGCAGATCACCACCGCTTGAGAGAGCAGGGTTTCCAACTTTTCTACTTCGGCATTCAACTCGGAGCAATGTTTGGCCCAATCATCACCGGCTACCTAGCAAAAAGATTCTCCTGGCACGCAGGCTTCTTGGCCGCAGCAGTTCTCATGGCTATCGGGCTAAGCTGCTACCTTGCGCTGCGCCCCCGAATGCTGCGTGAACTTAGCCAGCACTGTCGCGCCGGCATCTGCCAGCCCCAACGTCCACTTACACCAGCCCAGCGCTGGGCAGTGTTGTCCGGTGGCGTGATCGCCGCAGCTCTCCTGGCGTACGGCGCCGGGCGAGGCCGATTGAGTGCACAAGGGCTCAGCACCACGCTGCTGTTCATCGTAATCGCGAGCGTCGTCGTCCTATTCGGCATCCTTCTCCGGGCACCTGAGGTATCTGCCGAGGAACGCACCCGAGTCATCCGGTTCATCCCGGTATTTCTGGCGTGCGCCACGTTTTGGTCAGTGGCTTACCAAAACTTCGGTGTGTTCGCGGTGTACGCCGATCTCCGCCTCAACCGAATTGTTGGAACGTGGGAGCTTCCGGCTGCCTGGATTCAAACGCTTAATCCCATCTTGGTTATCGCCCTCGCTTTCCCCGTCTCGTGGGCAACCGCACGCTGCACGCGGCTGACCATAGAACACAAGATGGCAATGGGCGTGGCCACCAGTGGTGCTGCGTTCCTTCTCTTTGTACCGTTCGCCAACGATCAACCGAATTCCACCCCACTGTGGGCAATGGTCCTCATAGCAGCCGTGCTTGCGCTTGGCGAGCTATTCATCGGCCCGATTGGGATGGCCGCTACCGCGCATTATGCTCCGAGTTCACACCGAACGGTCTTTTCTGCGCTGTATTTCCTCACCTTTGCCGTGGGAATGGCAGCCTCTGGCCGGTTATCTGCCTGGTATCATCCCGAAAACCCTATGCTCGAACGCCAGTATTTCCTGGTCACAGGCCTATGCACCCTCGCAATAGCGGGGATATTATCGGCGCAGACGCAACGGAAATCCTAGAATTCTTCGTCAATAGAGTCGACATCCGGCAATAGTGGCGCGAGGTCTGGCAGGCGTTGCAGCGAGTCAATCCCTAGCTGCTCCAAAAACAGCTCCGTGGTCTCGTAAAGGTTCGCTTGCATCGGGGTTTCCGATTCCACCTCACGAATCAACCCACGCTGCACCAGCGTTCGCATGACGCCGTCCACGTTTACCCCGCGCACCGCAGAGACCTGCGCACGGGTCACAGGTTGCCGATACGCCACCACAGCCAGCGTTTCCAACGCTGCACGGGTCAACTTAGACTGTGCCCCATCAAGCACTAGCTTTTCGACGACCGCCGCGTTGGATTTACGCGTGTACAGCCGCCAGCCTTCTTCAGTCTCCCGGAGGTCAAATCCACTTCCGCGCTGATCAAATTCGGCCCGGATTTGGTGCACGACGGTGGAGACCGTCGCGTGGTCGGTATCCAAAACCCGGGCCAGCTGCTCAATGGAAATCGGCGAATCCACCACGAGCAATATGGATTCCACCGCGGAGCGTAATTGGGAAATCAGCGGGAGTGCGGGGACATCAGACATAGCCTGTTAGTTTACGCAGATCCTGCGCCCATCTCATAAGGCAACCCCAATGCCGGATCGCCCCATTGGGTCCAGGAGCCGTCGTAGACTTTGATGTCCTGAAACCCAGCAAGCGTGGCTGCCAGCGCATCGATGCACGCAGTAACTCCCGACCCACAGCTAAACACCATCCCGTCTTGACCGAAACCTGCGAACTTTTCTCGCAGTTGCTCCGGTTTGAGAAAGCAACCTTCCGAGTCAAAGAGCTCTGGGTACGGCAAGTTATGTGAACCCGGAATATGACCCCCATTGAGCCCTGGCCGAGG
Organism: Staphylococcus chromogenes; assembly: GCA_032468405.1. Classification (GTDB taxonomy): domain Bacteria; phylum Actinomycetota; class Actinomycetes; order Mycobacteriales; family Mycobacteriaceae; genus Corynebacterium. Next base: position 12,482 of record JAUDUO010000001.1, on the reverse strand, counting down.
TTCCGGTTCGCTTCCCGCGAATCTCCCTGCACTGCGTGCATCGACAACCACCCCGAGTGCGTCGAAAGGCACGAATAGCTCGCGTGGCTGGGTCGTAATCACCCCTGGCTGAATGTCTAAGTCAGTGGCCCGCTGCACCCGGGCCAACGGACCACCGGCACGTTCCCATGCTGGCAATCCTCCATCGACAACCGCGACGTCACGTAATCCGGCGGCCAACGCTAGCCACCACACGCGCGGCGCCACGATATTTCCGAGCCGATCGTAGATCACCACCCTAGTCGTATCGGAAATCCCATAAGCCGCAAAGAGACCAGCCAGATCAGCCGGGGCGGTGTGTGGCAGGCCCGCGGAAAGATCGGAAAAGTCACCGTCAATGTCCGCCAAAAGCGCGCCGGGAATGCCCTTAGCCATTGACTTTTCCGGATTGCCCATTGAGGCACACAAAATGACAAGGTCATCATCACCAAGGTGATGGGTCAACCACGTGGCGTCGATAAGCGGGTAGCTGCAGTCGGTCATGCCCCAAAACTAGCAGGCTAGGACCAGTTGGCGGCGGCCACCACGGCGGGGTCCACGTCGATTCCGGTCCAAGACACCTGGAGTTCTCCCAAAGATTCTTCCTGCTCCACGCCGATTGCGCGCGCTTTGTATAACTCCAGCAGGGCGAGGAACCGGCCGATCTTTTCCATCGACAAGGTGCAATCGCGAGTCAGCGCCGCAAAACTCAACCAGGTGCCCTTTCCTGCGAGCTTCAAGGTATCAAGTACCCGTCCAGCTTGTTCGGGAACGGAAACTGCCACGTGGTGGATATGCGCGGTGCCAACTTCCTCCGGAGGCTTCGGCCGAAACACCCCTACCGCTAGCTCAGTAAACTGCGCGAGATCCAAGCCCAGTTTGACCGGCGGCAGCAAGCCCACGAACTGTGGCTCGAGGCTCACCGCCCGAGCATATCGACGCTGCGCGCTGGCCTGCCATTGTGCAAAAAGGGACGCGACCTGCTTATACGCCTTGTACTGAAGCAACCGGGCGAAAAGAAGATCCCGGGTTTCTAGCAGCGCGAGGTCCTCCGTGTCCTCCACCTCGCCACGCGGAATTAGCCGAGCCGCTTTAAGGTCCAGCAGCGTCGAGGCAACCAAGATGAACTCGGTGATTTCGTCAAGATCCGCCGTTTCCCCCAGCGCCTTAGTGTAGGAAATGAACTCATCAGTGACCTCGGATAACGCGATTTCTGTGATGTCCAACTTCTTGGAGCTAATCAGCTGCAACAGCAGGTCAAAAGGGCCCTCGAAGTTCTTCAACGCCACCTGGAAACCAGTGATCTCCGGTTGTTCGCCACCGGCAGGCATAGGCGGCGACAGCCTCGGACGAACCCGGGAATTACTGCTAAGAGGTGCGCTCAATGACTTCGCGAGCTAGGTTTCGGTACTGCTCAGCGCCGGCAGACTTCGGTGCCCAGGTGATGATTGGTTCACCGGCAACGGAGGTTTCCGGGAACCGAACGGTGCGGGTGATCACGGTGTCAAATACTTGATCGCCGAAAACTTCCACGACGCGGCTCATCACTTCACGCGCGTGGCTGGTTCTGCGGTCAAACATGGTCACCAAGATGCCTAGGGTTTCCAGGTTGAAGTTCAGGCGGTCGCGAACCTTTTCCACGGTGTCCGTCAGCAATGCCAGGCCGCGCAGGGAGAAGTACTCGCATTCCATAGGAATGATGACGCCGTGCGCACAAGACAGAGCGTTGACAGTGAGCAGACCAAGGGATGGCTGGCAATCCAGGATAATGAAGTCGTAGTCCTTCATCACCGGACGCAGCACGCGCGCCAGAGTTTGCTCACGTCCCACTTCGTTAACAAGCTGGATCTCAGCGGCCGACAAGTCAATGTTCGCTGGAACCAAATCGAGACCTGCGACATTCGTCCGGTGAATGGCGCTGAAAATTGAGGAGCGGTTATCCACCAACAAGTTGTAGATGGTGATGTCCAGCTCATCGTGAGGCACGCCCAAACCGGCAGACAGTGCACCCTGGGGGTCTAGGTCCACCAAAAGCACCTTCCGGCCTGCCTCCGCGAGGCAGGCGCCCAGGTTAATTGTCGACGTAGTCTTGCCCACGCCACCCTTTTGATTGCACATAGCGATGATCGTCGCCGGACCGTGCTGAGCGATCGGAGCGGGTTCTGGGATTTTGCGGTAGGGGCGACCGGTGAGCCCCAGCTCGGGAGTATCAAACAGCGCGGAATCCCGATCCGAATCAGCCATAATCAATCCCTCTCCCTTGACAACCTAACAGTCTCTCGCGCCCGTTCGCTATTAACCAGACGCGCAACCTTAATTACATGCATGTGCTTCTCATGCCAACTTTAGCGCTCTTTGCCTTTTCAAGCGGCATTGCCGTCTCCACCCTAGCATTTTACCCCTCGGTAAAGTCCACAACCTAGACCTACTCTGCGCGCTTTGCGGAGACATGCCTAGGCCCTCGGGTGAGAAGCAGCCCACACGTTGCGCAGATTAGTGGCAGTGACGTGGGTATAAATCTGGGTGGTGGTCACCGAAGAGTGCCCCAGCAACTCCTGAACCACTCGGACATCCGCCCCACCTTCCAAGAGATGCGTGGCATATGAATGACGCAACGTATGGGGCGAAATGTCCTTGGCAATCCCGGCCCGTTGGGCTGCAGCTTTGATAATCGCCCATGCGCTTTGCCGAGACAACGCCCCGCCGCGCTGATTTAGCAACGCCACGTGGGTTTTGCCTTTAGCCAGAGCAGGTCGACCGCGGACGAGGTAGTCCGAGACCGCACGTTGCGCCATCGTGCCCAAGGGAACAATCCGCTGCTTCCCGCCTTTACCCGTCACCTTGAGGTATCCGTCATGGTGCGTGAGATCGTCGACAAGCAGCGAAGTGACTTCCGAGATGCGCGCCCCAGTGCCGTACAACAATTCCAGCAGCGCACGATCCCTGAGACCAATTGGGGTATCAATACTCGTTGCTTCTATGAGCAGCGATACTTCCTCCACCGACAAGGTATCCGGCAGGTGCCGCGCAGTGTTTGGTGGCGAAACCTCCTCGGCCACATCCACCGCAAGCTCTCCCTCGGCCACTGCGAATTTATGCAATCCACGGGCCACCACTAACGCACGCCCCGCAGAAGAAGCCGAAAGAGCACGTCGTTGGCTGGCTTTATCGCCACGGCGCAGATCGGCGACATAGGCTTCTACATCTTGCGTGGTCACCTCGTCCAATGAGGCACGTCCGACTGCCGCTAGCCAATCCAGGTAGCGCTGCACATCGCGCCGGTAATTGCTCAGCGTGTTTGCGGACACTCCGCGTTCCACCGCGAGATGCGAAAGCCACTGCTGCGCAATGTCTTGAGGAGTGGACAAGGTTAACCTACAGCTTCTTCAGGTCCTCGCCGTGCCCGGCCGCTTTTCGACGATCCGCGAGCCGGGTAGGCCGCAGCGGGAAATCCGAATCAGTGGGGCGCCCCGCCGCCCCTATTGCAATGAGGTGCGCAGCAGACATGATTCCGGCTACCGCGATGCCATTGACGATGTCACCGCGCAGCACCTGCTCTTGTGCTTCTGCGAGTGGCACCCACTGCAAAATGAGGTCAGATTCTTCATCATCGGCTGCCAGCGGACGCGGTACCTCGTGGAGATCACGAGCAAGGAATATCCGGACGGCTTCCTCGCAGAATCCTGGAGAAGACACCACATCCAGCACAAGCTCCCAGGAGTCAGCTGCTAACCCAGCTTCTCCCTCAAGTTCGCGCTGAGCGCACACCAACGGGTCCTCGTCAGCAACATCCAACAGCCCCGCTGGTAGTTCCCACAATCGATCGCCTACGCATTGCCGCCACTGTCGCACCAATGCGATATTTTCGCCGTCAAATGCGACGATAGCCACCGCGCCAAAATGCTCCACGATCTCTCGCGCAGCAACGGTCCCGCCGGGCATGCGCACGTGGTCGCGCCGTACCGCGATAATGGGGGCCTCAAGGAGGAGTTCGCTGCGCACAACTTCAAAGTTGTGGCTGCCCGTGGATTGTTGTGCGTGCTCGGTCATAGTCCTAGCCTAGCCAGTCACCACACGATCATGCGGCTGGGGCGGGCGCGGTGGCGTCCATCAGGCTATTCTGGGCGAGCCGGCGCGGCTGCTTCGGCGGACTGGGCGGTCCCGTAGTGGCCGGTGTGACCAGCCAACTGTTCCCTAGCGGCCAATACCGTAGCCAGACGCCCAAAGGAACGATCTACCGAATCAACAGTGGATACCCCTGCTTTGGCGGCGCGCAAGCGGCCAATCGCGCCTGTTTCCGCTGTGGTGCGGACGCGCCCGGCCAGCACAACTCCATTGCCCTTGCCGTCCATCGCTTCCGCGAATTTTGCCAGCTGAGCCGCAGAAAAATCCGCCTGCCCCGTACCGTCAGAGTCTCCGGTCACGATGATGGTTAACTGTGCCGGCAACAAGGTGCCTTCCTCATAACTGATATATCCAGCGTCGCGCAGCGCAGACAGCAAAAGCTTGCGATCAGCGTTGTCAGCCTGGACGTTGCCGTTATCTTTGTTTAGCAACATCGCAGCTCCCAATGCTTCTCCAGCATGGGTACCCGGATCCAACTTGTCCGTGGACAACTGGGTGCCAGCAGGCAGCGTGTTAGCAACGATTGACTTCAGCACATCAGCGCCATCCTGGTGGAAGAATTTTTCCTCCAACCGCATCGAGCCAGAATCTTTAGCCCCTGCTTTCTTGAGCAACCAGGTGATGTTGCGAACATCCTCTGGATCGGCATCTGCCGTGGCCAGCACCAGTACCGGGCGGTCTTTCAACACCCCGTCGACGGTCTTTTCTGCAACTGAGCCAATATAAGAATCAGCGGTCTTGGCCTGCGCGGACGCGATAGCAGCATCCGAGCGTGCTTGCGCGAGCTGCTGCGTAGCTTCCCGATCCTTTTGCACAGCGCCGCCAGCCAAATTCGGAGCCAAGACGTAGACTCCGGCAGCAACACCGGCCGCGACACCGAAGGCCATTCCTGCCAATAGTCCGCCAGAGCGTCGTTTCTTTCTAGACATCTACGATTCCTCTTTCTTCTTAAGCGCCATCCCCTGCCCGCAAGCCAAGAGCCTTATCGACGCTTCTACGCTCGTGGAGCCCTACTTAAACAGGTTTTGAAAACTTAAGGCGATGTTGTTCCAGGTGTCGATGAGATTGTTGACAAAGCTGCCGTCGCCAGCCGTACCGGCGATACCAATAATCACAGCCAGTGCTACCAAGACACCGAGCAACGCCCAGAGCCAGGACAGCGACGAACCGGTTCGTACGGTGTAAAGATCCGAGATCGCTTTGCCGTCCACCAGCTTTCCGCCCAGCTTGGAACGGGTCAGTAGCGCCGAAGGCGTTGCGTCGTGTCCGCCCCTGAAAATGTCACCTAGTGCCAATGAAGAACCAGCTGATACCACCAGCTGTGCTTCGTGATAATCCGCAAGCAAGAGCGCCAGATCCGTGGCGGACTCCGAAGCTGCTGGGAAAGTCATGGCACCGATGCCCAGATCCTGGATGCGCTCCAGGCCCTTTGCGTGCCCATCTGGGGCGGCCGGAAGAACCACGCGCGCACCAGATCGCAGCGCATCGTTGCCGATGTTCGCAGGGTTGCCCACAATCAAATCCGGTTTGTAGCCTGCTTCCACGAGAGTATCCGCCGCAGATTCGACGCCAATCAAAATTGGCTCGTACTCCCGGATGAAATTGCGCAGATTCTTCAATTCAGCGCGGTGTCCAATCCCTGGGCTGAGCACCACTACTTTGCGGCCGGAGAAATCCAAGCCGGTTTCCGGCACGCCTAGGCCGTCGATAAGCAGTGGCGATTCGGAGTGGATGAACTGGATGGTGTTGCCGAAGAACGCCTCCATGTGATCCACCAGGTTTTGTTGTGCATTGGAGAAGGATTGTTCTGCGGAAGCAGCAGTGACCACGTTTCCGGAACCGATGGCGCGCTCGCCGAGAAACAGTTGGCCGTCGTCGGTAATGCGGACTTTCTTGCCGTCTTTAATGTGCTCTCGAAGTTCCGAACCCACGCCTTCCACCAGCATAATCTGGGAATCCAGCAAGATTTGCGGACCGAAGTTCGGCATCGCCCCCGTGGTGAACTGGGCAAGGTTGACTACGGCGCGGGGCTTGGCGTCGGCAAGCTTTTGCGCCAGTGCCCGGCCCAAGTCAGGCGCATCAATCAACGCGATGTCGCCGACACCGAGCCGCTTAAACCCCTTGCCTTCTGGGGTGCAATCGCGCAAGGTGGCAGTCGAACCGGGCAGGTCAGAGTTACGGGAGAACAGACTCATGCGCACTATTGTGGCGCGTGGTGCTCACGTTTTGCGCTAGGCGCGCGGGACTGAGCCGATTTTTTGGGCCACTTTTACGGCCATGATCCGCTGAGCCAGTTGGGATCTAGACGCTGTCCCGGTCTGCTTGGGCACGTTCCAGCAGTTCACGAGCGTGTGCGCGCCCGGTGTCGGTATCATCCAATCCGGCCAACATCCGCGAAAGCTCTTCAACGCGGCGATTTTCTGTCAAATTCTCCACGCCAGAGGTGGAGTTTTGCTCGGTTACTGCCTTGGCCACATGGAGGTGTGTGTCCGCATAGGCCGCTACCTGGGGCAGGTGGGTTACCACGATGACTTGATTGTGCGTGGCCAGTCGGGCGAGCCGTCGGCCGATTTCGACAGCGGCCCGGCCGCCGACGCCGGCGTCGACTTCGTCAAAAACCAAGGTTTCCCCTTGGGAGCCGGCGCTCAAGATAACTTCCAAGGCCAACATCACTCGGGAAAGTTCACCGCCTGAGGCTGATGTCGCGAGTGGGCGCGATTCCAATTCAGGAGCGCCGGCCAGCCGAAACTCCACGTCGTCCATGCCGTGCACTTTCGGCGTCGTCTCCGTTAAAGCCACTTCAAACCGTGACTTAGGCATGGCGAGGCCATGGATTTCTTCCGTCACCTGCTCAGCCAATTTCTTGGCGGCAGCGTGACGAGCCTTGGTCAATTTCTTGGCAGCAGAAAGCATCCGCTTTTCGGCGGCCGCGACATCTTTCTTGAGCTGTTCCACAGCCTCGGCGGAGACGTCAATACTTGACAGTCGCTGCGCGGCTTTGTCGCGCCACTGCAAAACGCCGGCAATATCAGGGGCGTATTTCCGAGTGAGGTTCTTCAGCTCGGCTTGGCGCTGCAGCATGGAATCCAGCGCTGCTGGGTCCGCAGGAAGCTCGTTGAGGAAACCACCGAGTTCTCGAGAAACATCACTCAATTCAGCCGTCAGAACGGCCAGTTGCTCCCCGAGCTCGCGCAGCTTCTCATCTTCGGAGGACTGCACCGCGCTCAGCGCTTGCCCCAGCAAGTCGGCAGCTGACTGAGACTCCGGATCGTCCTCCAATCCGTCGATGGCCACGAGTGCGGTGCTCGCTTGCTCTCGCAAGCTATCCACGTCTTGCAGCCGTCGAATATCAGTGACCAGCTCAACGTCTTCACCGTCTACTGGAGAGACCGCATCAATTTCGTCCAGCGCAAATTGCAGCCGATCTACCTCTTGGGCCAGTTCGCGTCGCTTCTCGACGCGCTCCTTCAGGCTCTTAGCCAACGTCCGCCACTGCGAAAACGCTGTCTGATAACTTTCGCGCAACTGCCCAATTCGAGAGTCACAGCGGTCAAGCGCCTCCAGCTGACGCTCCGGGGCCAACAGCCGGAGTTGGTCATTTTGTCCGTGAATAGTGAGAACTGTAGCCGCAAAATCCTGCAAGGTTGCCGCTGGAACGCCCCGCCCGCCTAGGTAAGCGCGCGACCGGCCGCTAGCCTGTACGGTGCGGCTGACTATAAACTCGCCGTTCTCATCCGCTCGGCCGCCTGCTTCTGCGACAATTCCGGCCGCACTGTGCTGGGCGGCATCAGGCAAGCCATCGATGACGAAACGCCCCTCCACGGTGGCGGCGTCCGCTCCCGTACGAACTCGGGAGGCATCCGCCCGGGCACCGGAGAGTAGTCGCAAGCCGGTCACCACCATCGTTTTGCCAGCGCCGGTCTCACCAGTCAGAACGGTGAGTCCTGGCGAAAGCTCAATCGTCGTGGACGGGATCACGCCGAGGTTGTGAATACTAAGGTCTGCGAGCATAAGTTCTAATCTAGCCCCGTTTGCTTAACCGGCGGTGTGCGGCCCACGCCAGCCATCGACAGGCAAGCGGAACTTACGCACTAAGCGGTCGGTGAACGGCAGGTTATCCAAGCGAACCCACCGCACCGAGCGCGCACCACGGGTGACCTCAATACGGCTGCCAGGAGGCATTTCCACAGTTCTAAAACCGTCCATCACTGCTATTGCTGGTGAAGTGTCCAGCCTCGATTCAACCGCTACGGCAGAATGTGGGCTGACCACCAGGGGCTTAGCAAAAAGCGCATGAGCGTTGTTGGGGACCACCAAAATGGCATCGAGCTCCGGCCACAGCACGGGGCCACCGGCGGAAAAAGCGTACGCGGTAGAGCCGGTCGGGGTGGAAATCAGTACGCCATCGCAACCAAAGTTGCTTACCGGGCGGGCATCAATTTCTAGGACCGCATCCAGAACGCCCCGCCGGTTGTTATTTTCAATGCTCACCTCGTTGAGGGCCCAGCCTTCGCCTAGAACTTCCCGCTCAGCGTCAAAGATTACCACCTTCAACGTCATTCGGTCTTCAACGCGGTAGTCACGGGCGATCACGCGTTTGATCGCTTCGGTGAGTGAATCGCCCTCCCATTCGGCAAGGAACCCCACATGCCCAAGGTTGATTCCTAGTACAGGTAGGTCGGCGGCGTGCGCTAGGTCTGCGGCACGAAGGAAGGTGCCATCACCGCCCAAAACTAGGATCAGCTCTACGCCTTCCGTGGCTTCTGGGACATGGCCAAACGTTGGGTAGCGCGACAGCACTGGGTGATTGGCTAACAAGGTGTCGTCGTTGCGGGAGATCAACCGAACGTCAATGCCAGCGGCAGAAAGCTGTTCTGCAGCTTCTGCTGCACTATCAATGTTTGAGGTACGCCCGGTATGTGGGACCAGCAGGACGGTTCGCTGTTGAGTGAGGGTCATTGCGGTCCTTCCTGAATAGCCCGGGCAACCATCGCGGCCATATCTTCTTCAGACGGTTGTGTGGCGCCACCGTCTTTTACCAGCCACAGGAAATACTCCACGTTGCCCGACGGCCCAGGCAGCGGAGATGCCACGACACCCCGCAAGCTCAAACCCAGGCTTACAGCGTAGCGCGCCACCTCGAAGGTAACCTCCTCGCGCAACTGCGGGCTGGTCACCACCCCGCCTTTACCCAAGCGGTCCTTACCCACTTCGAATTGCGGTTTGACCATGGGCAATAAATCTGCACCGTCGTCAAGCACGGACACAATCGCTGGCAGCACGAGCTTCAACGAGATGAAAGACAGATCTCCCACCATCGCATCACACGTGCCCCCGGTGTGTTCGAGCGTGAGATGCCGAATGTTGGTTCGGTCAACTACGCGCACGCGGTCATCGTTTTGCAAACGCCATACGAGCTGGCCGTAGCCAACGTCTACTGAGACGACTTCGCGTGCTTCTCGACGCACACAGACGTCCGTGAACCCGCCCGTAGAAGCCCCGGCGTCCAACACCTTTTTGCCCCGCAAGCTCAACCCCTGTGGCTCGAAGGCAGCTAAGGCACCAAGCAATTTGTGCGCGCCGCGGGAAGCCCAATCGTCGTCAACCACATCCACGACTTTGATGGACACGTCGGGTTCCACCACACTTGCTGGCTTAATTGCCAACATGCCTGCAACATATACGTGCCGGCCGCGGATAAGTTCCGTGGCGTGTTCCCTAGACCGGGCGATTTTCCGCCTGACCAGTTCGGCGTCGAGACGCCTACGTGCAACCATGGGTGGACTTCCCTTTCAGCTATTGCAAAGCGTTATGCACCACGTCGTGGGCGCGCGCTAACTGTTCCGCTTCTTCTGCCAGCGTACTAGGCGATTCTCCCAGGATTTCCGTAACCTGGCGTTCTACTTCTTCTGGAGTCACGCGCAAGGCTCTGGGATCATGAGGTTTGGGAGCCGTCATAAAAAGCTACCTCCACGCGCCGACGGCGCGCTCAGCCTGTGTACCTTCCGCGCGCACTACGCCAAGGAATGCCGTTGGGGTTGCCCAAGCGACTGCGGCTACAGTACGCAGCGCGTGCATTTCATCAGAGTCTTCGGTACCGCCGCGCAAAACAATGTCGCCGGAGGGCAGGAAATCCGCAGTAAAACCACCTTGAGCTTGGGGAACCAGGTCCGCGGGTGCACTAAACAGCGCACGCATATCGGCCGCGAGGTAGGTTGCTCGCTGCTCCACTGGCGCTGCAATAATCTCACGGTGACCGCTGACTCCGGTTACTACCTGCAGCGTATCGACGCCGGCGGCGACACCCCCTGCAATGTCGGTATCCAGCCGGTCACCAATAGCTAACGGAGCCGTGGCGCCAATCTTCTCTGTCACAAGCGTAAACATCGCCGGTTCAGGTTTACCTGCCGACTCTGGTACCACACCGGTCGCGCTCGTGACCGCAGCGACCATCGAACCATTACCCACATGGAGGCCACGCTCGAGAGGCAGGGTGGTATCCAAATTACTGGCAATATACCGAGCGCCCGCCCGAATCGCGAGCGCGGCTTCGGAAAGCTGCGCCCAACCGGTGTCTGGATTGTGACCATGCAAAACTGCAGCGGGCTGCTCATCTGCACTGGTCACCACGTGATACCCATAGTCGGAGGCTAACTCACGGAAAGAATCGGTGCCAAGAACCAAGACTTTGTCCCCTTTGCCCACGTACTTGGCGCACAACAAAATGGCAGCTTGCGCTGAGGTAAACACGTCATCGGCAGTAGTGTCCAAACCAAGTGCGCTTAGCTGACGCGCGGCTACAGCGGGAGCTTTAGACGCATTGTTTGTCACGTAAACCCGCTTGGCCGCACACTGATTCAACGTTTCGACGGCATAGTTAATAGCTCGTCCGCCCTCCCACACCGTGCCGTCAAGGTCTAGGAGGAATGCATCATAACGGCTGCCGAGGGTATCAGCAGTGTTGGCAGTCATGACAGCTCTGCCAAACGATCTGTGACGTCGAGCAGCTCGTCTTCATCGGCGGCACCTGCGCGGTTAAACCACTCGATGGCGTCTTTGGTCCGGCCCATTTCGGCCAAAACATCAGCGTACGCATAGAAAATGCGGGATGCAGACACGCCCCCTGCGCTGAGATCAGGCATAGCGCGTTCTAGTTCAATGAGAGCAGCGTCGAGCTGGCTCATGTCACGTCGGGCGCCGGCAGCCACGATTGCGAGTTCAATCCGCGTCTCCGGATCCAATTCTGCCAGGTCGACGTCTCGAGCTAATTCGATTGCCTTTTCCGGCTTGCCGAGTGCTCGCTCGCAATCGGCCATGACAGCGATAAGCCCTGGGCCGCCGCTCATCCGACGCGCGGCGCGGAGCTCAGAGAGTGCTTCCTTCCATTCGCCAGCATGGTAAGCAGCAATACCTGCGGTCTCGCGGACCACAGAAACGCGCCCACCTCGATCTTTCGCAGCCCGGGCGTGGCGCAGCGCCAATTGCGGGTCATCTGCCATAAGCGTCGCAGCCATAATCATGTGGCGCGCTACGGTATCCGCATTGTCCTTAGCGAGGCTACGCAGGTCTTGCAGCACGGACTTGTCTAGTTCCTTTGCCTCAACGTCAGCAGGAATGTCAGGCTCCGCGGCACGGCGGGCGTCGCGCTCTTCACGGTAGCCAGGTCGTTGCGGGCCAGTAATGAAGCTGTCGCGGTTACGTCCGCCACCTGCGCGCTGTGCGTGTCGACGTCCACCGGATGGGCGGCCGGCGCCCCCGCGTTCATCGTCTTTACGTTTCCAATCGCGGCCCCCGCGGTCACTCCGTTGTTCGTCGCGCTGGCCACGGCGTTCCCCGTCGCGTGAGCGTTGGGGTCGACCACCTTCGTTGTGCGGGCGCCCACCGCGTGCGGAGTCTCGATTTCGCGAAGTGTAGTCTGCCATGGGGTCGGGTACCTTTCGGTAGGGTTTTGGTGGAAAATTCTTTGTTTCCACTAGTTTAGTGAAGCATGACGAAAGGGTGTGGTACGAGGGGCAAGCCTAAATCGACTCACTCCTCGTACCACACCCCATCTCTGTTTTTAAGTTTTTGGTCGGCGGTGACCTACTCTCCCACACCCTCCCGGGTGCAGTACCATCGGCGCTGGTGGGCTTAGCTTCCGGGTTCGGAACGGGACCGGGCGTTTCCCCACCGCTAATGCCACCGACACATCTCAACACAAAACACCAGGCCCCACACCACACAAGTGCGTGTGGGGGTGTTGTGTCAAACACTGCATAGCAAACGCGAGCCGTAGCTTTTTTATCCTGTTTTTGCGGTCTTAGCACACCACACGGCGTGTGTGTTGCTAGGGTCGTTGA